>SHNE01000044.1 GCA_004295015.1 Bacteroidota bacterium
TTCACCTTCGTTCAAAAAATTGAATCGAAGATTCAAACCAATTGCCACGTCCCTTTAGGGCGTGGACCAAAGTCATGAGCTCATGCCGGCTTTAGCCAAATCATATCCCGGCGAGAGGCTAATAGCCAGTATTAAGATGTGGCTAAAGCCAAACAGCTGCTATTACATACACCCACGCCCTAAAGGGACGTGGCAATTACCATTCACAATACCGAAATAGTTTACACTTAATTAAACTATTTCTCATAGAGAAAAAATATTGAATCGAAGATTCAAACCAATTGCCACGTCCCTTTAGGGCGTGGACCAAGATCATGAACTCATGCCGGCTTTAGCCAAATCAAATCCCGGCGAGAGGATAATAGCTAGTATTGAGATGTGGCTAAAGCCAAACAACTGCTATTACATACACCCACGCCCTAAAGGGACGTGGCAATTGCAATTCATAATACCGAAATAGTTTACACTTAATTAAACTATTTCTCATAGAGAAAAAATATTTGAATCGAAGATTCAAACTAATTGCCACGTCCCTTTAGGGCGTGGATCCAGATCACGAGCCGATGCTGGCTTTAGCCAAATCAAATCCCGGCGAGAGGCTAATAGCTAGAATTGAGATGTGGCTAAAGCCAAACAACTGCTATTACATACACCCACGCCCTGAAGGGACGTGGCAATTCCAATTCACAATACCGAAATAGTTTACACTTAGTTAAACTATTTCTCATAGAGAAAAAATATTTGAATCGAGGATTCAAACTAATTGCCACGTCCCTTTAGGGCGTGGATCCAGATCACGAGCCGATGCTGGCTTTAGCCAAATCATATCCCGGCGAGAGGCTAATAGCCAGGATTAAGATGTGGCTAAAGCCAAACGGCTGCTATGACCTTCGCCCACGCCCTAAAGGGACGTGGCAATTGATTTGGCTAAAGCCAATCAGCTGTTGGAGCATACGCCCATGAACTAAGGGGACGTGGCAACTACAATTTCTAATTCCAAAACTGTATTAAAACGTATTGCACTTTGATAAAATTCACATTCGTTGAAATATTTGAATCGAAGATTCAAACTAATTGCCACGTCCCTTTAGGGCGTGGATCCAGATCATGAGCCGATGCTGGCTTTAGCCAAATCATATCCCGGCGAGAGGCTAATAGCTAGAATTAAGATGTGGCTAAAGCCAAACAGCTGCTATTACATATACCCACGCCCTAAAGGGACGTGGCAATTACCAATCACAATACTGAAATAGATTACACTTCATTAAACTATTTCTTATAGAGAAAAAAATATTTGAGTCGAAGATTCAAACCAATTGCCACGTCCCTTTAGGGCGTGGACCCAAGTCACGAACTGATACAGGCTTTAGCCAAATCATATCCTAGTTTGAGGCTCATAGCTAGTATTGAGATGTGGCTAAAGCCAAACAGCTTTTATTGCATACACCCACGCCCTAAAGGGACGTGGCAATTGATTTGGCTAAAGCCAATCAAATTTTATTGCTCCTTCATTTACATTAATTCGCAAAGGGAATGATTTTTCTTTAAAACTCAGCCGTCAGTTGCATTGATATGGTTCGCGGGGCCTCGATTTTGAGAGGCCTAAGGGAATAAGATGTATTACTTAGGTTATTAGAAAGCAATGCAACAGAAAAGATTTTTGTAAATTTTTTTCGAATTCTTGCATCGTAGATTGTTGTGGCTCCGCTATGTGATTCACGATAGTTCTTAATTCCTGAAGGCAAAATATGTGGCACATCCAGATCATAAAAAAGTTTGTCTATGTTCTCCATGAAACTGAAAACTCTTGCACTGAATCCAACACTAATATTTTTCCAGCTTATTTCTATGTCTGCTTTGGCTGTGTGTCTGAAACGGTATTTCATGATGCGATTAGCGGGATCTGTGCTCGTGGAATTGTAAGACAGTTGTGTCGGCACAAAACCAGGTCCTGGGTTATCATTAGCATATGTATCAGCAGGAGCATCTGCCCGGGGGAGGGTGTAAGTATATCCGATCAATAAGTTAACTGAGAGTTCTTTATATACCTTTCCACCTCCGGCCATTGAAATTTCATATCCCTTTACTATGGAAGTTCCGGTATTCACAAATTTAAAACCTGCAGTATCCGGAATCCAGCGGGCATAGGTGTATTCGATGGTGTTGTTATATTTTTGTCTGAAGAAGGCCAGGTCAAGGTAGCCAAGGAATTTGCCAAGTTTGAATCCTTGCTTGATGCCGGCTTCAATGCTTTCGCTTGATTCTGCTTTTAGTTCAGGATTAGGTAATACAAATATTCCTCCTGCACTGGTGAAGATAAATTTTTCTGTGATGCTCGGATAACGATAGCCTTGTCCGTATGAAGCACGAAGAAATGTTCCTTCAGTTAAAGCCCATGAGATACCGGCTCTTGCGATGGGTTTGATGACCTCTTCAGAATCATTGATTGTAAAATATTCTATGCGATAGCCACCGGAGAGATTCACATTTTTACCAAATTTTTTATCGGCTTGAAAGAAGGCTGCATAATTATCCAGTGAGTTATCATTGCTTCCGCTAAAAGTATAAAGTTCTGAGTTCGCTCTTATTTTATTCATCACAAGTCCGGCTGTGAGGTGCAGGTCTTTTATGAATTTAAATTCTTTATGTGCCCGATATTCTCCGTAATACACATTGCTACTATTCGATTGGTTATTGTTATTATCGACTTCATTACGAAAGAACCGGAAGTTCAGTGTGTGTTTGAAACCCAGTGGGGAAAAATAGGTAAGAAAAGGATCGACATAAAACATTTTGGTATCAGAGATGGTCATGGTTCCCGGTAGGGCTCTGTATAGCCCCGAGCTGTCATTCAACCATACGAGAGAGAAATTATCGTGCGACTGCATAAAATTTCCATTGATTCCAAGAGATAAGCCTTTTAGTTTTTCAGGACGATACCTGATGCCAAAATTTATCCGGCCGAGTCTTGTAGCCACATCCTTATCTTTTAACGTTGAGTCTACAGGGATGTTTAGGTTTTTTACTTTTTGTGGAGGTCCGATAAAATTGTGATCCTGCAAAGCCCGGCCTCCTATAATCAGGTCGACATTATTTTTTTTGCCGATTCTTTCAGAGTGAAAAAAGGAAAGGCCATAGAGGGGTGCAGCACCATCCCACCATTTAGTTTCGGAGACAGAAGGAGCATCGTACTGTCCGTAATATGCTTGAACCTTCGTTATTGCTTTTTCTTTTGGATAGCTGGTTCGCACATTAATAACACCGCTCAGGGAAGAGGAGCCATATAATACGGAGGAGGCACCCTTTATTACTTCGATTTGTTCCACATTTTCCAATGGAAGAAAGGACCATTCAGGCCTGCCTTGATCACCGATGAGAATTGGAATTCCATCAATTAAAATACCGACACGTGATCCTACGCCAAATGAAAAACCACTGCCTGAACGAATTTGAGGTTCGCCATCGAGAATAGTTACGCCGGGAACCTGAGCAAGTACTTCTGTGATATTTGTTGTATTACGATTCTCAATCAGTGAAGGCCGGATGATCTCCATAGAGACACTCTGTTCACTTAATTTTTGTTCGAATTTACTTGCAGAAATGACGATTGTTTCCAGCATTTTCTCATTTCGCACCAGACGAAAATCATGCTTTACAGGTGACTTATCCCCGATAACTACTTTTACGGTATCGTTTGACATCCCAAGGAATGAACAAATAATGATGTGTTCGCCTTTTTCCAAAGGGAAAAAAAAATTACCATCTACATCAGCAAGGACAATTGATGAAGGATCATTTAACGAGTATAAGCTTGCCCACGCTAATCGCTCTGTGGTATTTTCCAAATAAACAGTTCCGACAAATACTGTTTTAGTTTGCCCAAACATGGCGTTGGTCGTGAAACACAGAATTATGAATAGAGCAAACTTAAATCCGGGCATTTTCAATGATAAAGGAATAGCAACGAGTTTCAAAGCTATTCAACCATTATTTTTTTTGACAAGCTGATTTCTGAGCTTTCATCGTAGAGCAGGACAAAATAAATTCCTGAAGAGAGATTTTCAATTTTGTATTCTGTTTCGGATTGTTGAATTGGGAAGGAGCTGATTTTTTTTCCGGAAATGTCTCTCAATTCGGCTCGCTTAATTGTGAGCGAAGGAGAGCTGATCAATAATGTCTTTGATGCCGGCAAATAGTTTATTGTATTTAGTGACATCGGAATGTTTTCTCTTGTGCCTGTAGAATTGGAAATCAAAGCCAGATCGTCGACAATGAGAGTGCTGTTGACCACCGCGGTAAAACCTGCGCTGGAGGAGAGGAGGCAGCGCGAAAGCACCGGTGTACCAGAGCTAAAATAATTTATTGCTGTTGAGAAATATGTATAGGTCCCAACAGAGGCAGCCGGCGTGGTAAAATTGGCAATACCTATTGTGTCATTTATTGCATCAAGAAGTACAAAGACCACGAAGCCATTGTCACCACCCACGGAGGTATATTTGTACCATCCGCTGATGCTGTCAGGTCTTCCTGTATAGGGAATTCCACCGGAAATAGTTTGTGTGCCTGCATCAATGTTTCCTGTTGTTGCTATTCCGTTTGCCGTGAATGAAAGAACAGTCTTTGTTACGAGCTTCACAGCAAAGCTTCCGCTATGTGCGTCGGCGCCGCTTGCTTTTAGGGCTGTGAGGACACCGAAAGTAAATGTATTTGGATTTAAAGTGTTCCAGCTTGTGAGGTTATCGTAGCCGGCTGCATTCGTCCAAGCTTCAAAACTTGAATCGGGGAGAGGGTTTTGTGCCTGAATTGAAGGTATAATGAAAAACAGAAAAAGGAGGAGAGAAAGAATTTTGTTCATGATCCGGGATTTGATTAGAGCTTAAAGGTAAAAATATTTTTTTCGCATGAAAATTTGCAGCCTTGGTGCAATAGCCCCGGGCGAGACGAGTGCAACGAGTTGAGCACGGGACGGGTGTTTGCTTAGAGCTCACATCCTATCGCTTCAAAAGATTGTTTCAGAGAATATTTTAAAAAAAGATATGAGCGGTTTATTGTTTGTTTTTCCCTGTTATTTTAAAATTTGTACATTATAAAATTGTATCTTCAGTTCTTATTGGAAAATGATAAAAATGAAGAAAATAGTCGGAATTCTGATGTTATGCATGATTTTTTCTTGCATTTCGATCAATGTGGAGGCTCAGGAAAGAGCTAATCCCGGGCGGAGTGTGGCCTTGATTTTAACGGTGAGTGGCGTGGATAAGGTCATGGATAGGGTTGAAATATTTAAACAAGATGTATTTGATGGGAAGGCAAAAAATATTTATACGATGGGTTCTTTGCATTCGAAGAGCGCATTGCACGTTCAGGTATTGAATCAATCGAATGAGATTATTTTTGAAGGATACCTGGACAATCCACTTGACTTACAACTGGAAAGTTTTAATCCGGATGGAAGCATTGAACGCTCGAGTATGGTCAAAGAGGAAGGCCACGTAAATTTGCGTTTTCCATTACCTGAGGGAAATCCGGATTTAGTAATAAAATGTTATCAGTATTTCAGTAGCGAATCGGAAACTCTGGTTTCAACTATTAATTTGTCGAACTATGAGAACTAGATTGCTGATTGCTGTATTTACTTTGATAAGCCTGAGTTCCGCTGCACAGGTTTTTACTGTTGATACGATAGCTTACAATGGAAACCCGAATAACAGAATAAATTTGCTCATCATGGGTGATGGTTATATGAGTTCGGAAATGAATACTTTTAGGAGTGATGCTCAGTTGGTGGCAAATTATTTCTTTTCGGTACCACCGTATAATTTGTACAGGAATTTCTTTAATGTTTTTGCGATCGAAGTGATTTCCAATGAAAGTGGGAATGATCATCCCGGTACGGCCAGTGATGAAGGCTCGGGTACACAACCTGTCACGTCGGTAGATAATTATTTGCAGACAACTTTCGATTACGGTGGTACTCATCGTTGTATTTATTCGAGTCAGGGTTCATTGGTATATTCAATAGCCAACACGAATTTTCCAATGTATGATTTCATCAATGTTATTGTAAATACTTCTTACTATGGTGGATGTGCTGGGGGAATAGCTTACACCAGTATGAATTCATCATCTCCGGAAGTATTCGTGCATGAGTTTGGACATATGTTCGGAAATCTTTCGGATGAATATGCTTATAGTGATCCTTGCAACGCAGGAACTGCACAGAATATTAATGTGACTCAGGTTACTGATCCGAATACCATTGTATGGAAGAACTGGCTGACTACTGCTCCATTACCGACACCCTCAGGAACAAATTGTAGTTTAATAGGTGCCTATGAAGGTGCAAAGTATTGCACTACTAATTGGTATCGTCCGAAATGTAATTGCAAGATGCGCTCACTAAATCAACCGCATTGTGAAGTTTGTACCGAGCAACTTATTTACAAAGTGAGTACTTATGTGAATTATATTGAATCATTCACACCGTCCAATACAGGGACCATTTCACTTTGTAAGAATGCTACCTTAAATTTTAATGCCAATGTTCTTAATAGTACAAGCAATACGGTGAGGAGTCAATGGTTTGTAGACAATGTATTAGTTGTAAATAATAATGTAAATTTTACTTTCGATCCGTCTTCACTTTCTACCGGAATTCATCAGGTAAAATTAGTTGCTTATGATACTACATTACAGGTGAGAAAGGCATTGAGCACTTATCAGGTTCAGTGGACAGTCGATGTTCTTCCTGCGCCGGTTGCCGTGGCATCATCGAATGGGACTAATTTTTGTTTCGGCCAGACTTTGAATCTTAGCGCATCAGGGACGGCTCCATTTTCCTGGACAGGACCAAAGGCCTTTTCTGCTTCTGTTCAAAATCCGAGTATCAGTAATCTGGACAGTTTAAATTCAGGTACCTATGAGCTTACAACAAGTAATTCCTGTGGGACAGCGACGTCGACTGTGGTAGTGAATGTGAGTTCTTCAATCAATGCAAGCATCAGTCCGGCGGGACCTGTTTCATTTTGTATGGGTGATGATATTGTCTTACAGGCAGGAAATACACCCGGTTACAGTTATCAATGGTATTGGAATTCAGGAGTAATTAGCGGATCAACAAGTCATGACATGACTGTTACACAGGGAGGAGATTATTATGTTGCTGTTTCTATTGACGGAACTTCCTGCAGCGCAAATTCTTCTACCGTTTCGGTTACTGTTAATCCTGTGCCGGTATCGGGTATTACCACTGCTGATAGTACGACTTTTTGCGAAGGGGATGCTGCACTCTTGCAGGGTCAGACCGGAGCGGGATATTCGTATCAATGGTTCAGGGATAATCAGGTTTTATCAGGTGGCACCAATGTACAGTGGGCAGCAGTGAGTTCCGGTTCGTATAATCTCGTTACATTTATTGGGAGCTGTAGCGATACCTCCTCTGCCATAAGTATCAGTGCTCGTCCTTCTCCTGATGCAACAATTTCATTTATTGGTGACACCGTGTTTTGTATAGGCGGACAGGTAAATTTATCTGTTCCTGCTTGTGGTGTATGTGTGTATCAATGGAAGAAAAACTTCATAGACATTGTTGCAGCCAATGATGTTGATTTGGATATTAGTGAAAGTGGTAATTACCGCGTGGAGATACGAGATACCGTCAATGCTTGTGCATCCTTGTCGAGGGAAGTTTTTGTTGATGTGCACATGCTCCCTAATGTGATTATAAGTGCAGGCGGCACTTCCTCTATTTGTTCAGGCGATAGTCTTTCATTGTCGGTACCTTTTGATTCTTCCTATACATATGAATGGTATAAAAATGGAATCCTTCAAGCCGGGAAAATTTCTTCGTTTATAGTTGTGCTTGATTCAGGAGATTATACTGTGACCGTCAATGATGCTGTATGCAGTGCGCAAAGTATTCCTTATAGTGTTGCATTGAAAAGCACGCCGAATGTAAGTGTGGTTGCCATACCGGATACAATGTGTATTTTTAACAGCTCAATTCCTTTGTCAGGAACTCCTTCAGGGGGAATATTTTCCGGTGATGGAGTAACGGGAAACTCCTTTGACCCGGCCGCAGCAGGCACAGGCCAACATAGCATTTCGTATAGCTATACAGATACCAATGGCTGTACCGGACAAGTTAGCAATTTAGTTTTCGTAGACATTTGTTTGGGAAGAATTAATCCGGAAGTCCAAAGCAACTTTAGTATTTTCCCGAATCCGACGACCGGACTTACAAGCATACATTTTACATTGCCTTCTATTTCAGAAGTTCAGTTTAGGCTAAATGATATTTTCGGCAGGCTGATTCATACTGTTGAAGTATCAGATCTGAACAATTATGAAAATTCATTTATCTTGAACACAAGTGAATTTAATTCAGGCATTTATTTTTTGACGATGGAATGGAGCGGTGTGGAGAAAACTCAAAAATTGGTTGTTGTGAAATAGATTTTGTTTGAATATTTATTCTTTCGTCCGGTAGACAATCTTATTTGCTAAGTTTCACCCAGGAAATATTTTCGTTTACTTTTCCACTTATTAGTTTAACCAGGTAATAGCCGTCCTGTAAATGAGATGCATCTAAAATAGTTCTCGTGTACTGAACTTGATTGAGCATTAGTTTCCCACTCAAATCATAGATTCTGATTTCTACTTCGACGTCATCTCCACTAATATTAATTTTACCTGATGAAGGAACAGGATAAATTGAAAAATGGTTTTTAAATAGTTTAGATACGCCTGTAAGCGCAGAGGCTGAAATTTTCCCTATAACAAAATTCATCAGGCTATTTCCAATATACGCAGTGCTGTCAAACACAGAGTTGTCTCTGAATGCTGCATTGAAGTAGCAATCACCATTCTCAGCAACTTTTAATGCATTAAGCTTGTTATAGGTTTCGCTTCCAAAAATTTTCCCCCAACGGGTGTTTCCATTTGGATCGAATGAAATAATACTAAGTCTGTTTTCATATAGCTGCCCTAAGCCGGCTGTCAGTACAACTCCATTTCCCCAATCCAAGATGCCTGCAGAGCGGCCACTCAAATAAATATTACCGGCAAGATCAACGTCTATACAGTCATCTGCTGTAGGCGTGAATCTTCCTGTGATAGCTGATGTTCCGGCAGGATTGGATTTTCCCCATTGGAATATTCCCAAGCTGTCAATTTTCAGCAGGAAAAATTCCTGACTCCATTGCGGACGAGGGAATGTAAGAGTTCCGAAATTTGTACTGTCATATATTACTCCGGCCAAGTAAGCATTCCCGAGCTCATCACTAACTACCTTGTGATTTAGAAAAGTGATATCGTTTGCGAAATGAGCCCAGCTTGCATTCCTGTTTGCATCATACCGGCCTATGAATTTAGCATAAGCTGGAATGACAGTATAACTTTGATTTCCAAAAGTCATGATCCCACCCTCTGTAGCTCCAGCTATAAAAATATTTCCATAGGGATCAAAGCTGAAGCTGGTCAACAGCAGTGCTCCGTCCTGTATTAATGAATCGAGATCATCACCATTTGAATCAACCTGATAAAGTGCGGAATTATTAAAATCATTAATAGCGTACCATAGATTTCCTGACAGATCAATTTGAAGGTCCTCCAGATTTGTCAGCGGATGTGTTAATTCAAGATTACGCTTCCATAGCAATTGTCCGCCGGCATCAATCTTTGCCAGAAATTTGTTTACATTCAAACCACTTGCTATGTTAAGGAGTTCATGCAAACCATCGAAATTTAAGGTATCCATAAAGCCGCCACAGATGTATACATTATGATTTAAATCGGTGACAATCTTTTTGATAAAAACTTTTTTTGACAAAGTGATACTCCATGAAGGAATGCCTGCCGCATCTCGTTTCTCAAGAAAAACTTTACCGAATGCATCCTGACTATAATGAATTGCAAAACTGTCAAGCCTGGCATTGACTTCAGCGCCATCAGAAAAAATTGCAATAGGTGAATTCACCATGTCAGGATTTAAACTGTACTGAGACTGATGATGGCTTATCCATTCGAAATATTGCGCTTTGTTATCAAGTGAAAAAAGCAAGAACATGAGTGAGAAGACAAGTATTTTTCGAAACATGTGAAGCAAGTTTAATGAGTCTTAACCAAAGTTAAGATTTCTGCTTTGGTTTATCGAGTATTTTAACGATAAATTAATTATAAATATAATACTGTATTTGAATTGGGCCTTAATTTGATTTTTTTGAAGAGTTCTTTCTGTTTCGTACATTTAGGCTATGGTAGGCAAGGCCAACATAAAGAATTTATTAAAGGCAGAATGTGTCCGCATCTTAGAAGAGCGTATCGAACATGCTTCCCTGGCTATGCTTTCTGCTCAGGAAGCTGCAAACAGCGAAGGAAAGAGTTCAGCAGGTGATAAATATGAAACTTCTCGTGCAATGGGACAGCAGGACCGCGACATGAATGCACGGCAATTGGAACAAGCTCGTAAAGATTTGGCTTTTATTCAAGCTCTTGATGTAAGCCATATACCTGATAGTATTAAGGTCGGCTCATTGGTTTATTGCAAAGAAGGAATATTTTTTATTGCTGCCGGTTTAGGAAGCGTGAATATTGGAGGGAAACAAATACATATCGTCTCTCCGGCAGCACCTTTGGCAAATTTGTTATTAAACAAGAGAGTTGGACAAAAAATATCTATGAATGAAAGGAGTTTTGAAATTTTGGAATTAGGATAGCAGAATACTATTTACTGAATAAAAAAAGACCCTCAAAAATGAACCGACTTAAAATTTGTTCCGCAATTTTAGTTTTTGTACTTGTATCAAGTAACAGTTATTCTCAAACACAACATGCCGGTTGTGCACCGAAAGTTGCCGACAGGGAATGGTACAGTAGTGGTAAAAGAGCACCGCTTTTCGAAGGGCTTGATGGAATAAATTTTCCGATAACGACAAAAAATCCTGAGGTCCAGAAATATTTTAATCAGGGTCTCATGCTTAGCTATGCATTCAATCATGCTGAGGCAGCACGTTCTTTTTATGAAGCCATCCGTTTAGATTCCTCATGTGCCATGTGTTATTGGGGCTATGCCCTCGTACTTGGTCCAAATTATAACGCAGGAATGGAAATGGATAATATCCAAAGGGCCTATGAGGCTTCGCAACGTGCTGTTCAACTAAGCGAATCACTAA
This sequence comes from Bacteroidota bacterium, assembly GCA_004295015.1. GTDB lineage: Bacteria > Bacteroidota > Bacteroidia > AKYH767-A > 2013-40CM-41-45 > QQVM01. The sequence continues at coordinate 11,169 of SHNE01000044.1, forward strand.
CACAGAAAGAAAAAATGCTCATTATGGCATTGAGTATGCGATATGATTCTGTGCAGACTGAAGATCGATCTTGGAATGATGAGTCATATGCTTTCACCATGGGTTCAGTTTATCTCGTTTTCCCGGATGACCCTGATGTGGCTGCATTATATGCAGAAGCACTCATGGATCAACATCCCTGGGATTTATGGAATAGAGATGGCAGCGCGAAATCCTGGACGCCTGAAATTGTAAATGTGTTGGAGAAAACACTTAAGAAAAATCCTACACATCCCGGGGCAAATCACTTTTATATACACGCAGTAGAAGCTTCTTCAACACCTGAAAGAGCGATGGCAAGCGCTGATCTGCTTAGAGATCTTGTCCCTGGAGCAGGGCATTTGGTTCATATGCCTTCACACATATATATACGCACCGGTCGATATCATGAAGGGACACTCGCAAATCAAAAAGCTGTTGAAGTTGATGAGGAGTATATTTCGGCTTGTCATGCTCAGGGCGTTTATCCCTTGGCATATTTCCCGCACAATTATCATTTTATGGCTGCTACTGCTGCCTTAGAAGGTGATAAAACAACAGCAATTATGGCTAGCCGTAAGATGCGTGAGCAATTAAACGCAGAATTATTGCGTGATCCAGATTGGGGAACCTTGCAGCATTATTATTCCATCATTTACTATGTGATGGTAAAATTTGGAATGTGGGATGAAATACTTATGGAAGCTGTCCCTGATGCAGAACTCCCATATCCAAGAGCCATTCTTGAATACGCAAAGGGAATGGCCTTTCTTTCAAAGAACAATCTTCCTGAGGCCAAAAAGCATCTTCAAACGTTGGTGACTCTTTCGAAAGATACTTTAGCTCAGAAAGTAAGTATTTGGGAAATTAACTCTGCAAGTGACCTCATGGCTATCGCCATACATGTTTTACATGGGGAGATATTAAACAGAGAAGGAAATGGACAAATGGCAATTGAAGAGTTGAAAAAGGCAATTGCTATAGAAGATCAATTGCAGTATAATGAACCACCGGATTGGTTTTTCTCTGTACGTCATAATCTGGGTTCCGTCTTATTGGAGAATAAGATGTATCCTGAAGCTGAGAAAGTTTTGCGTGAAGATCTCGTAAAGTACCCTTTAAACGGGTGGTCACTTATTGGATTAAATCTTTCGCTTCAGTTCCAGAATAAAATTGAAGAAGCAAAACAGACAGACCTTCAGTTTGAAAAGGCCTGGAAATATTCTACTGTTGCCATTAAAACTTCAAGAATTCTATAAAATGGAATTTCATGGAATAATAAACTATTTTGTTAAATGTTTGAATAGTCTTCAGTGCAAAGTTCATGGTACAAGCAGAAATATTTTCTGAACTTCAGGTTAAACATACATCATTTATCGATTATGTGAATTCATTGAATGAAACTTCGTTCAATTTTTCTCATAATGAAAAATGGACTGCCGGGCAACAGCTTGCACATATTGACCTTTCATTAAAACCCCTTGCAAAAGTTTTATTCTTCCCGAAATTTATACTAAAAAGAAAATTTGGTAGAGCTAATCGGGAAAGTAAAAGTTATCAGGCACTGAAGGAAAAATATGTGATGAAGTTACAGGGAGGTGGCACAGCAAATACAGCATTCAGACCCGAGGCTATAAAGGTTGATCAGCGCAGGAAGATAATAGAGGATATTGAAAGGTCTTTGGAACGCATTTACAGAAGGGCAGGCAGGTATTCAGAAGCTGACCTGGATTTTTATATTCTTCCTCATCCTCTGCTTGGAAAACTGACTGTCCGTGAGATGTTATATTTTACAATATATCATGTTCAGCATCATGAAGAAATTACAAAAAGAAATTTGACAGAAATTATGAAGTTGAATTCTTCTGTTTAAATTATTTCATGCTTTTATTTATCGATTGCTAAGGCTGCATTTATCAGTTGACGTATTGAGGCCAAATGTGATAGCAGAACCAATGGTACTACAACAGTAGGTAACCAATTAAATGGAAAGTAGAGAACGGCGACATTCGGTTGTTCCAACCCAAATTGTTGGAAGGGAAAGGGAGCAGATAGAATGGCAATACCAACGATATTAAATAGAAGTCCAAGGCAAATGATGTTCCATAGAATAAGAAAGTTGGAATTCATTTGTTTTTTAATGAAGAAGAAATAATAAACAATGGGGGCGGTTAAACCGGAGATTATATCAAGATTCCTTCCTTCAAAAGTCATAATTTGTGGTACAAGTTGATGCAAGAAAAGCCAGAATAAAACCAATTCTACCGGAATGCGGACCATGTGTAGAAGCGTGAGCATTTTGAGATCAAGTGTGTCAATAAATCGACGTCCTCCTGGTAAAGCAAACAGTGCTATTATGGTTAGAATTGTCGGTAAGACCATTAATGCTAATCGTGGAGGCATGGTATCCGTTTGTTTTAAATACTCTGTCTGTCCAACCAGTCCTTGCAGAGCCATCCAGGCCAGTAGAATGATAAGGACAATTTTAGAATTCCGGGCCGCTCTGAAAAAAAGGATAACACTAAGGATAGTCGTAAAGACGAAGGTAATTCCGATTAGAGAGGGAAGTGTTTCCATAAAAAGCAGAATTTTTACAAAGATTATACTAAAAAACTTGGCAATGCAAGAAATATTTAATTAGGCTCCAGATGGGAAGACTCAAATTTTGTTCATTTATATTTTAATTCCCATTACAAGTACATCATCAACCTGCTCGTATGCACCTTTCCATGTTTCAAAATAGGTAGAAAGTGAATGACCTTGCACAGACATGCTTTCCTGATGGATGCTCATCAACTGTTCTTTGAATTTTCCTGACATTATTTTCTTTCCATGCATCCCACCAAATTGATCAGCATAACCGTCGCTATACATGTATAATTGATCTCCCTTTTGAAGTTGTATTTCTTTTTGAGTAAATTTTCTGTCCTCGTCGGGGCGGAATCCACCGATCGGTAATTTATCCGGACGAAGGCTATCTGCCTGACCATTTCGTATAAGGAACAAAGGTCTGTTCGCTCCTGCAAAACTGGCTTCCATTGTCATGGGATTATATCGTAGAAGTGCGATATCCATCCCACTATGGCTTTCATTATCTTTTTGCTGTAAGGCAGTTACAATACCTTCATTCAAGTTTCCAAGAATTTCTGCAGGAGCACTTATTTTTTTTTGGCCAATTATCTGGTGTAAAAGTGAGGATCCCACCATCGACATGAATGCACCTGCGACACCATGTCCTGTACAATCGGCAATAGCTATGTATCCAACTCCATCCACTTCTTCAAAAAAGTAAAAATCTCCACTGACTATATCTTTGGGTTGGTAAAGGACAAAGTATTCCGGAAAGATCTTACGGATATTTTCTTCCTTGGGCAATACGGCATATTGAATGTTTCGTGCATAACGTAAGCCATCGAGAATGTCCTGGTTTTGTTGCCCTATGTTCAGATTCTTTCGTTCGAGTTCCCATTTTTGCATCATTACCTGATAAGCTCTCTCACTTAACTTAGCAGAGAGATTCTTATTCTCATCCTTAAAACGCTTGTTCACCCAACGGAAATAAAAATAGCCGCCTGCCAAAATAAAAATGTTGCTGAATATCAAAAAAAGAGTCAACTCTTGGCTGAAATAAGATCCTCTTCGGAGACTATCCAATAAAATGCCGGGATATGAAGCTAAGTACAACAGACTCATGAGCTTTAAATGCAAGCTGCAAATTAGGCTTTTATTCTAAACTAATTGTTGATTTTTATGCTCTCTATAATGAAGCATTTGGCTAAGGAATACTGATCGACCGATTCAATTGTTATTTTATTCCTTATTTTTCTTTTGTAAACTGAAGTATATCCCTATTTTTGATCGATACCATTATCCCAAAAGCAATGCCGGGCCCTGACATGTACAAATTGTTTAATCAGATGGATGAGGATAATATTATCCTTTCCTTCAAGGGCAGTATCAGCAAAGAGTTACTTTCTTCGATTTACGATATCATGGAAACGCGTCTGGATCAAACCAGCGATGATCAGCAAAGAAAGAAGAAATTTTACCATATCCTGGTGGAGAGTTTACAGAATATCTTTCATCATATGGAAGGCGTAAGTAGTGTAGAAAAAGGCAGTTTAGACAAAGAGGCTATGTTTATGGTAGGTTACCATCCTGCTACCGGTTACAGAATCCTGACAGGTAATTTTATGAAGAGTGATGAAGTACCTGCTTTGGAAGAGAAACTGAAAAAGATAAATACCCTAAAGCCGGATGAGCTAAGAGAATATTACCGGGAAAAACTTGGTAGTACGGAACTCAGTGACCGTGGAGGTGCCGGATTGGGTTTTATTGATATGGCTCGTAAATCAGGGCAGAAGTTGGAATTTCATTTTCAGCCGGTAGAGAAGGGAATACATTTTTTTACTTTCTCCGTTAGTATACGTTAAAAAAAGAAGCAATATGGATCCTTTAATTATTGAAGAAAGTATTAAAACACCAACAATTTCATTCGATGCCGGCTCCGGTGTTCTGGAAATAAAAGGCAAATCTATTCCGGAGAATTCGCTGGAATTTTATAAACCTGTCTTCGATTGGTTGGACAAGTACACATCAAGTCCTGCACAGTCAACAGAGTTTCGCGTTCAATTGGAATATTTTAATACTAGCTCCAGTAAATGCCTGCTCGATCTTTTTCGCAAACTTGAAGCTACTGCTACTTCCGGAAAAAGCAAGGTGAAGGTAAGCTGGTTCTATGAAGCCGACGATGAAGACATGATGGAGGCCGGTGATGATTATCAGGCCTTGGTGAAAATTCCTTTTGAGTTGATAAAAGTGGAGGGTTGAGAAATTTCGCATTGGCTTATTTATTTAAGTATAATTTTTTTGGGGCTTCATGACCGCACAAAACAACCACATCAACTACATCGAGTTCAAGGCCATTGACCTTGAAAAAATAAAATCTTTTTATTCAACAGCCTTTGGCTGGACCTTTACTGATTATGGCCCGGGATATGTTGCTTTTGAAGAGAGCGGATTACAGGGAGGCTTTGAAAAAACGGATGCAAATATTGTAAATGGGGCTTTGGTTGTATTGTATCATCAAGACCTCATAATGTTAAAAGATAAAATTAAGGATGCAGGCGGAAGAATCTCCAAAGACATTTTTTCTTTTCCTGGTGGAAAACGTTTTCACTTTGTGGATCCGTCAGGGAATGAACTGGCAGTTTGGTCGGATAAATAAGTTGAAATCTGACATTTGCCTGTAGTCTGATTTCATTTTTTACATTTTTATGAAGTACAATTTATATTCGGATTGATATACCTAATTATTTTTGAGTCTTGACAATTTAATACCTTTGCCTGGCGTTATTCCATTCTTTTAAATAGTCTGCTAAACAATATTCCCATGAATGATAATAAACTTTCATTTTTTGAAAAGGCAAATAACTGGATTCGGCAATCTGTCACGATCCGTTTAATGACAATGGGAATTCTGATCCTTCTCTTATTGATACCCGTATCAATGGTAGAAGATCTCATACGGGAAAGAGAATATAGACAAGAAGAAGCAATAAGGGAAGTCAGTTCGAAGTGGGGCGAGAAACAAACCATTACCGGAATGGTGCTAACGGTTCCTTATAAAAGTTATGAGAAAGTTTTTGAAACCGAGAGTAATGAAAAGTACAAATTAATAGAATCCGTTAAGTTCGCACATTTTTTACCTGAACTGTTGAACATCGATGGAGAAATTTCTCCTGAGATCAGATATCGGGGTATTTATGAGGTAATTGTATACAATTCAAAAGTTAGGTTGACCGGGAATTTCCTGATGCCGAATTTTGACGAGTGGAAGATAGCCAAAGAGAATATTATCTGGGATGATGCTTATTTATCATTGGGTCTTTCAGATTTGAGAAGTATTCAGGAAAACATTTCGGTGGAATGGAATAACAAACAATATTTTTTCAATCCGGGTGTAGAATCTAGCGATGTAATTCAAACCGGAATAAGTACACGGCTTTCATTGAACCATACCGACAGTCTGGGAGCAAATTTCATTTTTTCTCTCAATCTGAATTTTAATGGCAGCTCGGGATTAAGTTTTATTCCTCTTGGGAAAGTCAGCAAGGTGAATATTAAATCAAAATGGCAGAACCCGAGTTTTGACGGAGCTTTTCTACCTGATAATAGAGAGATTAACGCTGATGGTTTTACAGCCAACTGGGAAGTATTGCATTTGAACCGTTCGTACCCTCAAAGTTTCAGAGGAAGTGTTGAAGGAATAGAGGAATCATCTTTTGGAGTTAATCTGATTGTACCGGTTGATGAATACCAAAAAAGTATGCGATCGGCCAAGTATGCAGTAATGTTCATTGCCTTAACTTTTTTAATTTTCTTTTTCGTTCAAATTCTGAATGAAGTAAGAATTCATCCTATTCAATACATCATAGTTGGTTTGGCTCTATGTGTTTTTTATACATTGCTAATAGCTTTGTCGGAGCACATTGCTTTTAACTATAGTTATCTAATAGCAAGTGTTTCCATTATCGCATTGATTACTCTTTATGCAAAAAGTATTTTCAAAAGTTCAATGCTTACAGGTGTGATGTGTTTGATTCTTAGTATACTTTATCTCTTTATATTTTCCATTCTACAAATGGAAGATTATGCTTTACTTATGGGAAGTGTGGGTCTTTTTATTCTTCTGGCAATTGTGATGTATTTGTCAAGAAAAATAGATTGGTATGCGATAAAAACAAAAGGAGGAGAATAACCATTATATTTATTAAATTGTAATATAGAATTTAGGCTGTGTTCGTTTATTGCTGACAAGAAAACATCAATGATATATAAATCAGGCTTTTGCTTTCCTTATCGCCTAACTTTTTGGCACGACTATTTATTTACTATTCTCCAATAAACTGCTCTGCTTTGATAGTTTCCCAAACTCTTTCTTAATATGACTTCGCACCCGGTACTCGTTAAAAATATGGTTTGTCATCGCTGTGTACTCTCAGTCGAGGATATATTAACTAAGGAAGCTATTCCATTTAACGCTGTGCTCATTGGGGAGATTCATTTGGCTAATCCAATAACCGTTGAGGAGAAAGAGAGACTTTCTGCCAAGTTGAAAGCTGTAGGTTTTGAATTAATTGACACTCATTTAACCGGTTTAATTGAAAAGATCAAATTGCTCGTCACACGGAAGGCTCGTAACGAGGTTGATAAAAAGGAAGCGAAGCTAAATCTATCGGCATATCTTTCAGATAAACTTAATTACGAATATACCCATCTTAGTAGCCTGTTTTCATCTGTCGAAGGACGAACCATCGAGAAGTATTTTATTGAACAAAGGGTTGAAAAAGCCAAAGAACTCCTTATTTATGGCCAAATGACCTTGTCTGAAATAGCTTTTGAACTTGACTATAGTAGTACCGCGCATCTTTCAACCCAATTTAAAAAATTGACCGGTTTGACCCCTTCCTACTTCAAAGAGGTGGGAATTGCCAAGCGAAAAGCGCTTGATAAAGTATAATCCCAATATTATATAATCCTTACCCAAAGTACTATAACACCCAAGCTGGGTGTCGGCTATACTTTTGTCCTATAAATTTTAAATATATAGAACAATGAAAAACGCCAATGTAAAGAGCCAAAGCGCTCTTGAAAACAGCCAGTCCACTTGTGGCAGAGCAAATTGTACATGCGAGACTTGCATGTGTGAAACATGTACCTGTGGTACTTCAAAATCCGGAAATTGCACTTGCGGTACTTCGTGCAACTGTTCAGGCTCTTGCAGCTAATTATTTGAATAGCCGCTTCTTCGGGAGCGGCTATTATTTAAACCAAAAACAATTAAATTCTAAAGAAATGAAAAATATATTACTAATCCTGGTTATTCTCTTTTTGGCCTCTTGTAAGAAAGAGGAATTTAATCCCAACCTCACAAAGGAGTTTTCCATTCACGCAAGTTCCAACGGTGCAAACTATGATATTAAAGTTGCACTTCCTGAAAACTATAATCCTGAAGCAACACAATATTCTACAATATATCTCCTGGATGGAGAAGAGATTTTTTCATTTGTCGCCGAAAAATCAAAAAAAATAAGTTCTGATTTGTCTGTTTTAAATGCCTTGGTAATAAGTATAAGTTATGGTAACGACAGAGTCAATGATTATACTCCTTCAAAGGCAAGTGAAGGAGATGGAGGAGCTGAAAATTTTGCGCTCTTTATCAAAAATGACTTGATACCAAGGATAGAGAGTGATTTTGCCGCAGACACTTCCAGAAGAAGTCGTGTTATCCTCGGACATTCCTTCGGTGGCTTGTTTGCAGCTTATGCATTTACAAATCATAATAGCGATTTCGGGAATTACATTATGCTTAGTCCTTCTATTTGGTACGACAATGAGATCATGCTAAGACTTGAGCAGGAGAACCGCAATACGAATAAGTACAATGATCAATTGGTTTTCATGGGTATCGGTTAAATTGATAACAATGGAAGAATGCTCGCGCCCTATCAGGCTTTTTATAATCGATTAAAAGACAATTATCCTTCAATTAAAATTACGAGTCATATTGAACCACACCTTGATCACATGGGGTCTGAAAAGCCTAACATTATAGAAGGTCTTAATTTTTATTTTAAAAACCGTTAATCAAATTCAATTTATCAAAATCATATAAAAGTAACACACACACATGAAAATCTTCAAAATATTACCCGTCCTAATAATCCTGTTGAATCTTTCAACATCAGCAAAGAAAAATGACTCTATCGGATTGGCACAGCAAAATTACCCGATATCAATTATAAGTATTGAGCCTTCTATTGGACTAAAGCCATCTCCTATGTCTGATCTGATAATTAGCAATCTTGTTCAGTGGAATTTAATGAAAAGACTAAGTATTGTGTCTCATACTTCCTACTCTTTCAACAATGTATTTCTCAGAGAATTTAATTATGTGGAAACAGATTATAACTATTCCCTGGGACAGAAATTTGGAATCGGAACTTCTCTGTATTCAAATCGCTCTTCGCACACATTTTCTTTGATGGCCGGAATAAAATACGACTCCTATAAAGAGACTTTGGCTAACCCTGAATTTGAAAAGGTCTCGGCATCTGCAAATTCTCTAAGTCCTGACTTTGGATTGTTATATAATTTGAAAAAGGGAAAGAAAAAATACTATTTTAGCTTCAGCATGTATCTTCCTCTTTACCCATATCCGATGATAAGTTTAGATACTTATAGTCTGAGCGGAAACCTGGCGAATATCTCTATGGAATTCGGAGTAGGAATCCGATTAAAATAATTAAATAAAGGCAACCTGATAAGATTAATCATTTCATCTCAGCATTATGAAAAATCAAAACAAAGTAGTAGAGTATAATTTTGAGGCAAGTGAATTCAACTGGGATATAGCTCCCGGGAAAACGATCAAAGCATGGGGTTTCAACAAGCAGCTCCCCGGTCCGGTATTAAGAGCAAACGTTGGCGATACACTTGTTGTTCGGCTGACCAATAATCTTACACAACCAACTTTGATGCATTGGCATGGATTGAGGATACCTGCCTTCATGGACGGGACGGCTGAAGTTCAGAGACCAATCGAACCCGGTGAAGTTTTTGAATACCGCTTTGTATTACCTGATGCAGGAACATTTTGGTACCATTCGCATGTCAATGAAACGGTACAAATGGAAAGAGGATTGTATGGTGCAATCATAGTGGAGGATCCCACTGACCCGATTATGGATGATGAAAAAATATTCATGATTGATGATATGAAATTGGACGAAGCAAATGAATTCACAACTCCAGCCTGGTCATTACCCCGCCTTGTTGAAAGACACGATGGACGGGAAGGAAAGACGCTGTTGATCAATGGAAAAGAAACTCCACAAATTCATATTTATGCCGGGCAAACTGAAAGATGGAGGTTTGTCAATTCTTCCAGTGCAAGATATTTTGTCTTGTATTTAAATGGGAAAGAATTTAAAATTATAGGAACCGACGGCGGGCTTCTTGAGCATCCACGAACAGTTACTCAGGTTTTAATAACTCCCGGCGAAAGAATCGATATTGCAGCCGGACCTTTTGAAGAGGGTGAAACATTTTCCATGGAATCTTTACGATATAACAGAAGTACTTTTTTCAGACCGAAGCGTCAAACGTTTGCAAGCATTGTCGTTGGAAGTCCTAAAGCGTCTGTGGCATTTGTCCCCGATACATTGAGAAAGATAGAACCTTTGGCAGATCAACATGCACCTGTAAACCGAAAAATAAAATTATCTGTCGGACCGAGTTTAAAGAACGGATTAAATTTTCTGGTGAATGGCGATATGCATGTTCAGGATAAACCGGTGAAGGTCGGGGAACTTCAGGTTTGGGAAGTGTCTAACCCCAGTCTGATGGATCATCCTTTTCACTTGCACGGTTATTTCTTCCAGGTTATCGAAGAGAACGGAAAAGTACCCGAATACCTTGCATGGAAGGACACCGTTAATTTACTTCCAAGGTCAAAAGTAAAAATTGCATGGATGCCTGATAATCGTCCCGGTACATGGATGTATCATTGCCATATTATCGAACACCATGCTGCAGGTATGATGGCTAGTTTTGAAGTAGTTGATGGGACGAAGCCGGTTGGGGAGGAGACACATGCAAGAACGCATCATCATCATTAATTGTAGTTAGAGGGGGGCTATTTTAGACACAATCCGGATCTTAGCTATGGAGCTTGCATAGTTATCGCATTTAATTTTTGCTTCAATCCGGAAAAAGCACTAATCTTATTAATTATTTTGAAGCTTTGAACGGATACCTTCCTCATCTTGCAGACAAATAACCCTACTTTGAATAATATGTTTTATAAACAGTTAAAAACGATTCAATTTTGTGCCCTTAAATCTCAAAATTGAAAATTATGAAAAAGTCGATCGTTGTTTTATTGCATGTTGGATTTTGGTTATGTTACCTGCTGTTGGCAATTATCATGGTTGCAGTATATTATAGAAGCAGTGGGCATGGTTTGGATCAGACCGCAAGGATAGAAAACGCATTTAAATCAATATTAATCTTTGCCGTCTTTCCTTCAATCATAACCTTTTATCTCTCCTATTTTCTTGTATTCCCTAAACATCTCCAGCAAAAGAAAATATTCAGGTCAATTTTATTGGGCTTACTCATCTCAGTAGGTGCTGCCATATTGGGTTATGTTGCCATACGGTATTTTATTGAAACCGGTCGTTTGATTGATATGGACAATGGGGGAAAAAACGGAAGGTCTACTGCCATAGGAGTCATCTTCGTGATGACCATCATCGCTTCAATTTCCGGTATGGTTGCCCTGGTTATGAAAGGCTTTATAACTTGGTATGAAGAAATGAAATTGAAAGAAGAATTAAAACAAAAGAATCATGAAACAGAAATGGCTTTACTTAAAGCCCAGCTCGACCCACACTTTTTGTTTAATACACTGAATAATATTGATGTTTTATTGATAAAAGATGCTACGAAAGCCTCAGATTATTTAAATATGCTTAGTGATATTTTGCGTTTTATGCTGTACGAAACTAAAACAGACACCATATTGCTTGAAAAGGAAATTGAATATATCCATAAGTATATTGAATTGCAAAAAATAAGAACCTCTAATTTAAACTATGTTAATTTTGAGGTAACCGGAAACCCCGGTAATAAAATGATAGCTCCAATGGTTTATATACCATTTATTGAAAATGCTTTCAAGCATTCCACCAATAAGAAAATAGACAATGCTATTAATGTCAAGGTATTTATTAATAAAGACAACATTCTGTTTATTTGTGAAAACAAATTCGATTCAAGTAGAATGATTAAACAAGATAGTGGGGGATTGGGAAATGAACTTATTAAAAAACGACTAAATCTACTTTACCCCGATATGCACAACTTAGAAATAGTTAATCAAAGTGATAATTATAGTGTACTTTTAACTATACAATATGGATAAGTATTCCTGTATAATCATTGAAGACGAACCCTTGGCTCTGCACAGAACCAAGGGATTTGTCGATAAAATACCTTTCCTGAATTTATCCGCAACTTTTGATAATGCGCTAAGTGGTCTCACTTATTTAAAATCAAATAAAGTCGATTTGCTTTTTCTGGATATTAATATGGATGAATTGTCCGGCATTGAATTACTGGAAAACTCTAAAATTGACAGTCAGGTTATTATTACGACGGCATATCAGGAATATGCTCTAAAGGGTTATGAATTAAATGTAACCGATTACCTCCTGAAACCATTTAATTTTGACCGCTTTTTAAAAGCAGTAAATAAAGCTCAGGAAAATCTTCAGAAGTCTCAATCTGTTAATCCGGCCAATTTTATTTTCGTCAAAACAGAAAATCGACTGGAAAAGATTGAAATTAATGACATACTATTTATAGAAGGAATGCGGGATTACCGTAGAATTCATACTGTGAGTAAACGGATTATGACTCTACAAAATTTTTCAGAGCTGGAACAGGTTTTGCCGGCTCATTTGGTATGTAGAGTCCACAAATCCTATATGGTTGGTATCAATAAAATTGAATCGATTGAGCGAAGCAGAATAAAAATCGCCGATCAGTTGATTCCAATTTCGGATACTTACAAGGAGCTTTTTTTTCAGCTAATTAACAACCGTCTCTAAGTTTTTCCATTGCCCTTGCAGAACAAAGTGGGGAATTGGCAGACAGCTTCCCTTGATTTGCATATTCAAATTGTCGTAACGTGCTCAGTTTTGGACTTTTGTGTAAGTATTAAACATTTAAACAAACGAACCAAAAATGAAAAAGCTAATTTCTACAACATTCTTACTGATCCTGCTGAGTGGACTTGTAAGGAGCCAAAATCTAACTCAGACAGTAAGAGGTACCATTTTGGACACCGACAGCAGACTTCCCCTCATCGGCGTCGTGGTTCAATTGAGTACAGACCTAAACATTGGTGCGACAACTGATTTGAATGGAGAGTTTCGACTGGATAATATTCCGGTTGGAAGAATTTCATTGCAGTTATCTTATTTAGGTTATGAAAGCAAAACTATTCCTGATATTGAAGTTAACTCAGGGAAAGAGAAAGTTTTGGAACTTTCTATGCAGGAATCTCTGCTAAAACTTAAAGAGGTCGAAATTAAGGCTTACAAAAACAAGGGTGAGGCCTTGAATGAAATGTCATTAATAAGTACCCGTTCCATTTCTGCGGAAGAAACAAAACGTTATGCGGGTGGTTTGGATGACCCATCTAAAATTTTGTCGAACTATGCGGGGGTTACGGCTTCGCAAAACGGGCAAAACGATATCATCGTTCGTGGTAATTCACCAAAATATATTCAGTGGCGATTGGATGGAGTAGAGATTACCAACCCCACGCATTTTGCCGATCAAAATTCTGTAAATGGTGGTGTGAGTGCATTAAATAATAGTTTATTGGGAACATCCGATTTCTCAACCGGAGCCTTTTCACCTGAATATGGTGATGTATTATCCGGCGTGTACGACGTAAAATTCCGTACAGGTAATAATGAGAAATATGAGACGTCAGTCGGTGTTGGAATTCAAGGAACGGATGTAACTCTTGAAGGTCCACTTAAAAAGGGATACGGAGGTTCATTTTTAATTAATTACAGATATTCAACTATTTCTCTATTGAACAAACTGAACGTATTGGATCTTGATGGAGACTTAAGTTATCAGGACGGTGCTTTTAAAATTGTACTTCCTACAAAGAAAGCCGGCGTATTCTCGGTCTTTGGCTTAGGTGGTTTAAGTTCTGCCTCTTTGAAAGATATAAAAGCAGATATGATCGCAACTCCAACTAACGGAACAATTACTGCAGAAATGAGTGAAGATTATGATAAGAGTAATTTTCTCGCAAACATTGGATTGAATCATACCCTTCCTTGTAATGACAGGAGCTTCCTTAAAACAACCCTTTCTTATTCGAATGAAGGCATTGATGAAGATGTATTCAAAATTAAAACCAGTAAAATTTATGATGACCAGGGAGAGTTCTTGACAGATTCTATAGGTGAACGAGCACTGGATTATACAAGTAGACTAAAAAACTCAACCTATAGAGCTGCCATGGCTTACAATAATAAGTTAAATTCGAAGAATACAATTCAAGCAGGAGCAAAATATGCAGTTCATGGATATGATAATTATTTAAGTAGTATTCGTGATAGTTCAAATCTTATGTTTTCTATGGCCGATTTCAATGAGAACATAAGCACGCTGAGAACATTTGTGAGTTGGAAACATCGCTTAACTGAAAATCTAACTGTCGTTGCAGGTGTACATAACATGAATGTACTATACAACAAGAAGAGTACTGTAGAGCCGAGGCTTGCAATAGATTGGAAGCTCAACCAAGCCAGTGCCTTGAATGCAGGGTATGGCAGACACAGCACCATGGAAAGTGTACATAACTATTTTACAAGAGTAGAACAGAAGGATGGAACTGTAACCGAGCCCAATAAAGATTTGGATTTATTAAAGGCCGACCATTTTGTATTGGGATATGAAAAACGTTTTGGTGAAAATATCAGATTTAAGCTTGAATCATATTACCAGAAACTGTACAGCTTACCTGTTGAAAATTTTAATACCAGTTCTTATGCAACAATTAATGAAGGAGCCGATTTTAAATATGTGGATCTTGTCAATAAAGGTACTGGGAAAAATTATGGAATAGAAATCACCCTAGAGCGATTTTTCAACAAGAATTACTACTATTTAATAAATGCTTCGATCTATGATTCAAAATACAAGACTTTAGACGGAGTAGAAAGAAATACACAGTATAACGGAAATTATCTGGTAAATGCTTTAGTTGGTAAAGAGTTCACTCACCTCGGCAGGAAGAAGAATCAGACATTAAATTTAAATACTAAAATATTTTTCGGAGGGGGAAAAAGATATATTCCTTTGCTGAGAGACGCACAAGGAAATTTGGCGGTGGATCCTGCAAACAACAAGTTCTGGGATTATGAGAAAGCATACGAAAAGAAATTTGAAGATATCTACCAGGTAAATGTGTCAGCAAGTTATAAGTGGAACAAAAACAAAGTTACACATGAACTATTTCTGACCTTAAATAATGTTACTAATGCAAAGGCAAAATTGTCAGAGTACTATGATGAGAAACTGCCTGGAAGTATTGGTCACGTCACCCAATTTCAATTTTTCCCTAATTTGATGTACCGATTGTATTTTTAAAGTGTCCGGTTCATTAATAATAGTTCCAGAAGCTGATGTTATTATTTTTTGGCCACGAATGCACGGAAATGCTCTCTTCAAGTACAATTTGTCTTACAAAAATTGGAAGTCATAGAAAATAATTATATTCAGGTTTTATTCGTGCACTCGTGGCAAAATTATCTCATTGAAAGATTTATACTTATATTTTTGTTGAACGGAAAATTCAGATGAAAAAAATTCCAATTAGAAGAATTGGGCTAAATCAACATGTGCCGGAGCTTTCCGGCACATTTGTCATTCGGGATATTAAAAGCCTGTTGTCAGAAAAAGACATGAATCAGGATCTTCACCGGCACGATTATTTTTATATATTGGTTTTGGAAAAGGGTAAGGGCAGACATGATATCGATTTTATATCTTACAAAGTCTGCGACAACTGCGTATTTTTCTTGCGGCCGGGACAAGTTCACAAGTTGAATCTAAACGCAGGGAGCAGGGGATACTTGATGCAATTCAATCCGGAGTTTTATCATCCATTGGATCATGAATCAAGGCAACTCTTAAGAAAGGCAAGCAGTAAACCCCATTGTCAGCCTGAAGCCAAAGGATTTGGCAGATTACTCAGGCTATTGGCAGATGTATTTCAGGAATTTACTGATAAGAAGGAAGGGTATCAAGAAGTGATCCGGGCCTATTTAGGAATCTTCTTTATTGAACTTGTCAGACAGAAACAGAATATCTCGAATTCACCGGGTAAAGTTGATCTATATGATCAGGAGCGTCTCGATAAATTTTTAGAGCTTTTGGAAAGGAATATTTCGACTCATAAACAAGTGTCTGAATATGCAGAAATGATGCACCTTTCAACTTATCAGCTGAATGCAATTACCAAGGCTGCCTTAGGCAAGACTTGTTCAACTCTTATCAACGAAGCAGTAATTCTTGAAGCTAAAAGATGCTTGCTTGCTACTTCCAATCAGGTAAACCAGGTTGCATTTCAGTTAGGCTATGAGGATGTTTCATACTTTATAAGGTTCTTTAAAAAGCACAGCGGATTTTCTCCTGAGTCGTTTCGACTTAAATTTAAATAAGTCCTATTCAATTTTAACTTTGTCCTATCGCGCAGTTTTTAAGCAGATTATCTTTGCTGAATAAATTAATTATTCAAAAAAGAAAATATGAAAACAAAAATGAAATTAATGGCATCTTTAAAAATTTGGCTGGCAATTTATCCATCAATCACTTTGTTCCTCTATTTGTTTGGCCAAGCCTTATCACCACTCCCGCTTTATCAAAGGACCGGTATACTAACTTTGTCACTTGTCCCTTGGATTGTGTTTGTTGGAGTTCCTTTTGTGGATTTAATCATGAGAAAGGCTTCATCTAAAAGTGAAAAACAATAAATGGAATGAGTTTAGTAGAAGAATTGATCATATCTTCAAGACGTGAATTCATTAAACAGAGCGGAGTAATTTTGGGCATCCTCGCTTTACCATCCCTTTTAAGAAATTTTTTAAATCAAAACGTCATGGAAGATCAGAGAAAATTTGATGTAATAATAATTGGTGGAAGTTATTCAGGATTAGCCGCCGGAATGGCTCTGGGAAGGGCACTGAGAAAGGTATTGATTATTGATAGTAATTTACCTTGTAACAGACAGACTCCCTTTTCACATAATTTTTTAACCCATGACGGAAGTAAACCGAATGAAATTGCCGCACTTGCAAAGCAGCAAGTAGAAAGTTATTCCTCTGTTAAGTTCATTCATGGTCTTGCCACCAATGGAGCTAAAACTGAAAAAGGATTTGAAATTGGAACCGACTCCGGCAAAACTTTTATTGCCAAGAAATTAGTTTTTGCTACAGGAATTAAAGATGTTTTTCCTTCAATCGAGGGTTTTGCCGCTTGCTGGGGAATTTCGGTTCTTCATTGCCCTTACTGTCATGGTTACGAAGTTAGAAATGAAGCCACAGGAATATTGGGGAATGGAGATTCCGGTTTTGAATTGGCCATGTTGATTTCAAATTGGACGAATGAACTCAGTGTTTTTACTAATGAGAAATCCGCATTCACCTTGGAGCAAACAAACAAACTCAAAGAGCATAATATCATAGTATTCGAAAATAAAATTGAAAAGATTGATCATTCCGAAGGAAAGATTCAACAAATTGTTTTCAAAGAAGGAGGCGAATTTCCCATTAGTGTCCTATACGCTCCGGTTCCATTTGTTCAACACTGCACAATTCCCGGGGTTTTGGGTTGTGAAATGAATGATGCAGGATACATTAATACAGATTCTTTTCAGAAGACCAATATAGCAGGCGTTTACGCTTGTGGTGATAACACTACCCGTATCCGAACGATTGCTAATGCTGTTTCGATGGGCACCACTGCAGGGATGATGCTAAATAAGGAAATTGTTCTTGAAGAATTTTAATTTTGTACCGGGCTTATTCATCAGAAAATATTTGTTGAATTAAGCAAGTATAATAGCTGTTTAATTATAGCTAAAAATGATACTTTTGTTTCAATCGTGGAATAGATTTCCTTCTTTGTTGAATTTTCACCATTGAGGATAAGCTACGTGTTATTTAGTTTCAAAATATCATTATGAATAAAATAGTTTGGATAGCCTTAGCATTTCTTTCGGGAGCATTTCTCCCTATTCAAGCAGGCTTAAATACAAAATTAGGCAGGGCTATTGAGAATCCTGTTTATGCATCCTTTTTCTCTTTCATAGTTGGAGCTATCGGACTTCTCATTTACATCATATTAACCAAGCAACATATATCTTGGGGTGGAATAAGGTCGGCACCTCCATCTGTTTGGCTTGGAGGATTGTTGGGTGCTTTTTATGTAACCGTAATTATACTTGCTTTTCCGAAATTGGGGCCGGGTCTGACTTTTGGATTAATAGTAGCCGGACAAATGACTATTTCAATTTTGTTGGAGCATTTCAATATAATGGTTGTTCAACAGAGTTCAATCAGTTTTAGCAAAATTATTGGGGTAGTACTTGTTGTATTGGGCGTAATAATTATCAGACGCTAATTGGCAGAAATATATTTTTCGGAAAGGTTATTAGTCTAAAAGATCGTTGGATCAATGCCGATGGGATTGTTACGTTTGTTTCGTGTAAAAAAACTTCCTGATAAAATTTATAAAACTCCTTCTGCAAAATTTCAAAATTGTTGTACTTTGGAGGTATGAATGCTCATCCTATTAATTTGGCCGTCCGCTTTCTCCTTGAACTTGTAGGTATGATTTCCATGGGGATGTGGGGATGGAGGCAAGGCGATGGATTACTTCGATTCCTTCTCGCCTTTGGAATTCCTGTAATTGTAGCAGCCATGTGGGCAATTTTTAATGTTGCTGATGATCCTGGTCGTTCAGGCTCAGCTCCAGTTCCTGTTCCGGGGACTATTCGGCTATTGCTGGAACTGCTGTTTTTTTCATTCGCCATCTGGACATGGTACGACATGGACTATGGTCGGATTTGTTTAGTTGTAGCCGTTATCGTAATTCTCCATTATATAGTATCCTATGACAGGATTTGGTGGCTGATCAAACATTAATCCTTAACAATTGATTGCTTAAAAAATAATTGAAGTAAAATTCATATGACCAATAATTTTGACAATATTTTAAATTCAATAGCGTTTTAGCTCTAAATAAATTTTTATTTGATGCGGCCTTTCCTGTTTCTGACTCTTTTATTAATTAGTTGTATCGACCTGCTTTGTTTTAATGAAGCATTTGCCTGCAGTATGTATAAGGTTACGATTGATGATAAAACGATGGTTGGTTGTAACCATGACACATGGAATCAAACTCCTAGAATATGGTTTGAAACAGAATCTTACGGTGCTTGCTTCACAGGTGCGAGGCCTGTTGGAGAAAATAATTTTGCACCCCAATCTGGGATGAATGAATTCGGACTTGCTTTCTCACGACTTGATGCCGCAACTCCTTTGCAGGATGATCTAAGTGCCAATAAAAAACAAATAGTGAATCCAACAGAATATCTGAAGGACATTTTGCATAAATGCAGAAATGTGGAGGAAGTAAAAATTTATGTTGATCAATATGATCGGAGTATATTTATTCACGACGTTTTTATCTATGTAGACAGATCTGGAAAGTATTTGATTGTGGAGCCATACATCACGACTATGGCTAATGACCCTCAGTATGTATTAGCTAATTTTTGTCCTTCTCAAATAAAGGATTTCAATAGCATCAAACAAACCAGGTACATTAACGGTACAACATTTTTGAAGAACAAATTAGACACCAGCCTAAGGTTTTGCAGAGAATTATCAGACACTATGCATGTATGTCGACAAAAAATCGGAGATGGTACTTTGCTTACAAGTATTTGGGATTTGAAGGAAACAACTACATACTTATATTTCTACCATGACTACGAACATATGGTACAATTCAATTTAAAGGAAGAGTTAGCTAAAGGAGATCATATATTGGACATCACGACATTGTTTCCGCCTAACAAAGAGTTTGAAAAGTTGGCCAGCTTCAAAACGCCATTGAACAGTTTTCTTGTTGATAGATTTTTACGATTTTGTCTAGTGCTTTTTTTGTTTCTTTCATTCTACTACCTGTACACTTACTTCAGAAAAGCTAAAAGCCTTCCGTATTCCAATATCAAAGTGGGATTGTTCCTCCTTAGTTCCCTAATGAGTTATTACATCTTTGTTTTGGCTACAAAAATAAATATCTATTATTTTCCGGCACCCTACCAGGAACAGGATTTTTCATTGGTTAATGTGCTTAGTTTTATTCCTTTCTTGCTTTTACTTTTACTTATTCCTTTACTTAGATTTAATAGAAAATTATTCAGAGAGAAAAGCTGGACAATGATTTCTACCTGGATTCTAACATTGAATAATTTGGTGTTCATTGCCTTATTGTTTCTGTTTTTCTATTGGGGATTTTATGATATTTTTTAAGGAATTGTTTTTGTCTCGTCCTGAAAAAACCTTACAGGTTCTTATTGTTAGTACTGGTTTTCCTTGACATATTCTGAGTACTATATTACACAATTATTATTAATCTTTGTGTCGTTAGGTGAAGCGGAGTGGAGCTCTGCTGGAGAGCAACTTCTCAAGGAATAACCTAACCCGATAGTATGACAGGAATCTAACTTTAAGATTCCTGTTTTTTTATACATTCATACTTTCGGTCGATGCCTTTACAAACTCTACCTCCTTTCTGATTTTATTCTGGTAAGGATATTTCTTCCACCGTTTTTTCAATTTCATGGAACTCAGGTGTGCTGCATCCGGTGTCAGGAAATCTATACTTGAATGTGGCCTAACAGTATTATAGTTTAAAACATTTCTATCGATTTGCTTTTTTGCCTCTTTGTAATTTTGATAAACTCTTCTTGGGTAAAATTCATTTTTAAGTATACCATTCACGCGTTCAGCCAATGCATTCTCATATGGACTGCCACTTTGCGTCATACTAATATCAATTTCTGCCTTTTGAAGTAGTTCAATATATGCATATGAGCAATATTGGATTCCTCGGTCTGAGTGGTGAATTAGCTTAAACATTGAAGTGCATTTGCGATTCGAAATTGCCATTTCTAAAGCCTCCATACATCCATGTGCTTCTAAAGTCGGATGTAATGCATGACCAACTATCTTTCGAGAATAAACATCAGTAATCAAGCTGAGATAGGCAAATCCTTGAAGAGTTCTTATATAGGTAATATCGCTCACCCACAACTGTTCAATTCCATTTATGACTATATCCTTGGTTAGATTTGGATACTTTTTTAACCAGTGATGTGAATCGGTTGTTTTAACCATCCTTTTACGCCTCCGAACTAATAAACCATGAAACCGAAGCAAATTAAATAACTGATCTCTCCCCATTTTAATCCCATGAATTTGCAAATGAGGATCTATAAGATGATATAACTTTCTTGTTCCTACTAGTGGAATATCATTCCGGAATTCTTTGACAAAACCCAGCACTAATGCATTTGCAATTGTAGTTTTCTTTTCGTTTGCTTGAGTTTCATAATAAGCCTGACGGGTTACACCAAACAGTGCACATAGTCTTTCCAGGCTAACATTTGGAAATACCTGCCTCATTCTTTTGACTGTTTGGTACCAGGCTTTTTTCTGATTTTGATTTGCAAATCATCCTCACTCACCTTTATTAAAGTTTCCAAACTATTTATTTTAAGTTTGGCGTGTTCAAGCGCCCGTGTTAGCTCATGAATCTTTCGCTGAAGGGCTTTAGAATCCAGGTCTTGTTGCATATGTTTTATAGACTTCTTGGACATGACGGATTCTAAGTTACGCACAGATGCTCTGGTAATCCAAAGTTTCAGCGTATTTCTACATAGGCCATACTTGAAACAAGCACCACGGATAGTGAGAATTCCGGTCTTGATTTCACCAATAATTTTTGTCATTTCTGCCTCATTTCGCCTCACATATGGGTCCTTACTGACAGGTGTAAGTCGAGGTCTTTTTTGTCTTATTTTTACCATTCTGAAAGCTTTTGTGTAAAGCTATTTCAGGACAAGACACAGTTTAAAATGAAACTAGGGGGTCAATTTGTCTGAAATCTCCAGTTTTAGGCATTTCTTTCGCCGAAACTTATTTTTCCTATGAATTCTTGTATGATTATGCCAGCCATAACAATCTATTCATCTTTCTTACGTTTAAGAATCTTATTAACTTTGTAATTGTTGTGGCACTCAACAGTCGGTGTTTTATTAATAAAAAGATAAGTATGTATAAAATCTTAGTTTTGTTTTTTTTGAGTTTTAGCTGGACATTTTCCGGTTGCGCATCTGAATGGAATAATACAACTACAAGCAAAGCCGGCGGATACGATCTAAACAAGCCGATCCAAACATTTATTCTACCTGATACACTTCATGAAGTTTCCGGTCTCACAGATATAGATAAAACAACCTTTGCCTGCATTCAGGATGAGAATGGTATTCTCTTCATATATGATTTTTCAAAGAATGAAATACAAAAACAATATTCTTTTCATATCGACGGGGATTATGAAGGGATAACACGTGTAGGAAGTACGATGTATATACTTCGAAGCGATGGAGTGATTTTTGAAATACTGAATTTTGAATCCGCCAATTTTTCAATCGTTTCCTATAATACAGGCATTCCTGCTAATAACAATGAAGGTCTATGTTATGATCCTGATAACTCAAGACTATTAATTGCAGCCAAGGGAAAAGTCGGCAAAGGCAAAGAGTTTAAGGATAAGAGAGTGATATATGGATTCGATTTGAACACAAAAAAATTGACTACCGATCCTGTATTTGATTTCGATCTTCAGGCTATTAGGGAGTTTGCTCTGACTCGTAAATTTGAGTTCCCGACAAAATCAAATAAGAAAGGAGTTGTGAAAGATCCTAATATTAAGTTCATGACTTCTGCAATTGCGATCCACCCTGTTTCGAAAAAGCTCTATCTCTTATCAGCAGCAGATCATTTGTTTTTCATTTTTGGTAGCGATGGAACACTTGAACACATGGAACTTCTCAATCCGGAAATATTTAATAAAGCTGAGGGTATAACTTTCCTGGATAACCATGATATGTTGATCACAAATGAGGGTCAGAATAGAAGGCCAACTTTGTTACGATTCAGTTATCAGGCAAATTGATTTCCACACAAAGGCAATTGCCGGATAGACTTTTTCTGGGTTGTTTTTGGATTGTTTTTTCTTAGGATGATAGCTTGATTCGGAGCTACCTGATCCATGCATAAATGAAGTTAGAATTATATACAATTTAAAATCAAGTAATTATCTCGTTTTCTCATTGAAAATTGCAAAATTATTTGTGTAACCATTTGATTACACATATATTTGTAACCGATTAGTTACATAAATTATCTGACTCAATGAGAAGAGATGTGTTTCAAGCAATAGCCGATCCGACGAGAAGAGAAATTATCAATCTCCTGGCAAGTGAATCAATGAATCTAAATGCCCTTGCAGATAATTTTAATATTAGCCGGCCGGCCGTATCCAAGCACATTAAAATTTTAACTGAATGCGGTTTGGTGTCTATTAACCAACAGGGGAGGGAAAGATATTGTGAAGCCAAACTAGATTCGCTAAATGAAGTTGCAGATTGGGTAGAACAGTACAAAAAGATATGGGTCAAACGTTTTGAGATGCTCGACAAATTCCTTCTTGATACTCAAAAGAAATCAAAAAAGATAAGGCGATAGGGAACTCTTGATTATTGATGCATTGTGTAGTTGCAATTGAGAGACAAGAGTAGGTAAAATGCCTATCCTAATAAATGTATATTAATCTTCAATCAAAATCACATTCGATGAAAATGAATTTGGCAATGGACTTTTTAGTCGACAAAGAAAGCAACAGCATTACAATTAAGCGTGAATTCGCTGCGCCCTTGCAAACCGTATGGGAAGCATTTACGAAAAGTGAAATTTTGGATCAATGGTGGGCACCCGCACCCTGGAAGGCTCAAACGAAAAAAATGGATTTCCGTGAAGGTGGTCAATGGCAGTATGCCATGCTTGGGCCGGAAGGAGAAGTTCATTGGGCTTTAGCTCAATTTACGAAAATTATTCCTCTGGTAAGCTACTCCGGTCTGGATGCCTTTTCCGATGCTGAAGGAAATATAAACAAGGAAATGCCGCAATCCCAATGGGATGTTTCATTTAGCAAAAGCGAGAATAAAACATTGGTGTTTTTCAGGATAAGCTATAATGATTTGGCTCAATTGGAAGCAACCATTCAGATGGGCTTTAAAGAAGGTATTACTATAGCTATGGAAGGCCTCGATGCCTTGTTAGCTAAATAATTTCTGATTTTAGTCATATGCATGTTATCCTCACAGAGTTATTTTTGTGGGATATATGTCGAAGCTCGTCGTAATTAAAATCGTTCATACTTCAATCTGGATATTTTTCAATGTCGTAATCTTTTACCTGCTTTATGCTGTATTGACAAATAACATAGGCGTTTTTGTATGGCTTGGCATTGCAGCAGTTCTGGTTGAGGGATTAGTTTTATTGATTTTTAAGGCAAAGTGTCCACTCACTATCGTGGCCAGAAAATATTCTGATTCTACCAAAGAGAATTTTGATATTTATTTGCCTAATTGGTTGGCTAAATATAACAAGTTAATATACACGAGCATTTTTTGCGTAGTATTGCTTATACTTGTTTTTAGAATTTCAGGTTTATGGAAATAGTGACCTGAAATCCATATGCTCCTCCTCATTCGCCATTAACTGTAAGTTTGCTTTATGAAAATTCAAACATTCATCCGGATGATTTTTTCAAGAAAATGTACTCCGACTATCGTATTATTTTTAGCCCTTAGTAATCCATTCAATGCATTGCATGCTCAGATGGTAAAGATTATTTCCTCCTCTGATCTCAATAATTTGCCGGCAAGCGATCTGTTCACTTTTCTCGAACCATCTTTGGATACAGCTACGTTTGTCTTTGTAGCAAGTATTCAGGCAAAGGACCGTGACAGGAAGGAAATAATTGAAAGCATGTATTTTGCAATTCGTGAACAAGCAATTAAGCTTGGTGCAAATAGCTTCAGACTAAATTCCTTTACCAGAGACACGTTGGATTCTGAAGCATTTCTTGTGCTGGACTGCTATTTTGCAACTGATGAAATATTAAACATAAACAGATCTTTGCGGGAGGTTAATGCAGTATTTCTTTTTGGAGAAGAAAGAAAAGATTCCAAAAGTATGAAAGTGGACGTGAACAAGGAGGAGAAGGAGATAAAGGCCGGTACTTACCTGAAATATGTCCTCAATGAGAATGAAGAACTACTTTTAAGCAAAGGCGGTGTAACAGGCAGTAGTTTGCTTTTGAAAGGAGAAAAGGAAACTAAATCCACTTTTTATTCTTTGTCAGGATTCGGCTTAGGTGAATTATCCAGGCAGCCCGCGAATGGAATTTCGTTTAATTCAGGAAGGATAAATAAAATTTCTAATATGAGTCTTGGTTTATTAATGGTAGAGTTGCTTCAACAAGGAAATTAATCTCTGAAGATTGCCGGTGAATTTGTATCTTTAACCTTCAAAATTTCAAAAAGAAGATTATGAAACTAGGTGCATTTTCAATCAGTCTTAACGTGAAAGACCTTCAAATTTCGAAAACATTTTACGAGAATCTTGGGTTTGCCGTTTTTGCCGGTGATTTAAAAATGAATTACCTGATTATGAAAAATGGAAATGCCCTCATCGGACTTTTTCATGGAATGTTTGAGAAAAACATCCTAACCTTTAATCCTGGATGGGATGAGAATGCAAAGATGCTTGATACATTTGATGATGTCAGAACAATCCAAAAGGAACTTAAAGCCAAAGGTATTAAGATTGAGACAGAAGCAGATGAGAAAAACTCCGGTCCGGCCAGTTTGGTGTTGATGGATCCGGATGGGAATATGATTCTGTTTGATCAGCATGTTTAAGTGTTGTTCTTTATAATTTCTACTTACATTAACTACAAATAAAATTTTATTATGATGAATACCTTTAACCCATGGCATCATGTTTCTCCCGGATCAAAACTGCCTGGTATTGTTAATGGAATTATCGAAATTCCAAAAGGTTCGAGAGCTAAATATGAATTAGACAAGGAAAGCGGTTTATTAAAGTTGGATCGGGTATTGTATTCATCTGTTTATTATCCTGCCAATTATGGATTTATTCCGCAAACCTACTGCGAGGACCGGGATCCTTTGGATATTCTTGTTCTTGCTCAGATTGAAGTGGTTCCTCTTTGTCTGGTTTCTGCAAAAGTAATTGGTGTCATGAGGATGCTTGATAATGGTGATGCCGATGATAAGATTATTGCTGTAGCAGCGGCTGATCCCAGCGTCAACCACATAAATGATATTTCTGAACTTCCGGCTTATGCTTTATCTGAAATACGTAATTTCTTCGAAGAGTATACAAAACTGGAACAGAAGACAGTCATCGTAAGAGATTTTATGGACAGGAAAACAGCCATCGAAATATTACAGGCAAGTTTTATTTTGTATGATGAAAAGATTAGAAAACCTTAGAAGGTGATCTAAAGCTCTTCTTTGAAGGGGAATATCCATTACAATCTTAATTTTTATTGATATTGTACAGTTTTTTTGAGTGCAAAAAATTACCTAGCTTTCTGCATTGATAGAACTATTTTTTCTATACCTCTATGCTAAAATCCCTGAAAAAATATTATGATGAGAAGCCATTGGCTGTTATAATTTTTGCAGCTGCTTTTTTTAGATTACTGGCAGCCATATTTTCAAAGGGCTATGGAATGCACGATGATCATTTTTTAGTCATCGAAGCAGCCCAAAGTTGGGTGGATGGAGCAGACTATAATGATTGGTTGCCATCTGCAAACAATCCTGATATTAAAGCTTCCGGACATAGTCTCTTTTATCCCGGATTACACTATTTGTTATTTAGCGTTTTAGAGTTCTTTGGGATGTTCAATCCTCAGGCGAAAATGTTTGTCGTTCGTCTCCTGCATGGAATGTCCTCTTTACTAATTGTTTACTTTGGATTTAAGCTTGCTCTCCTTGAAGCCGGTTTGAAAGCTGCCAAAATTAGTGGGGGATTATTGGCTATTTTATTTTTCATGCCGATGATGAGTGTGCGTAATCTTGTTGAGTACACCTGCATACTTCCCTTATTGCTGGCAACCTGGTTAGTAATGAAGAATTCTGAAAGCAAGAAAGTTCTTCCATTTATTTTAGCCGGTGTTTTGCTGAGTGTGGCCTTCAGTATACGTTTCCAAACGGCACTTTTCGTTGGTGGATTTATGTTGGCTCTGTTAATTCAAAAGCAGTGGCGAATCTTTTTTTATACCGGCATTGGGTCTGTAATCGGTTTGCTTGTCATCCAGGCCGCTACTGATATTCTCATTTGGGGAAAGCCATTCGTAGAACTAGAAGAGTATGTTCGATATAACATTGAGAATGCAGAAACATATTTAACGCAACGCTGGTACACCTATCTACTATTAATAAGCGGAATTTTAATTCCTCCTATTAGTTTGTTTCTTGTTTTTGGATTTTTACGTAGTTGGAAGCAATACCTGCTGATATTTTTGCCTGTATTTA
Organism: Bacteroidota bacterium; assembly: GCA_004295015.1. GTDB lineage: Bacteria > Bacteroidota > Bacteroidia > AKYH767-A > 2013-40CM-41-45 > QQVM01. The sequence continues at coordinate 38,554 of SHNE01000044.1, forward strand.
TTTTCTTTGCATTTCATTCTGCATTTCCAAATAAACAAGAAAGGTTTATTCTTCCTGTAATTCAATTCATTATAATTTTAGGTAGCATTGGGTGGGTCAGGTTTATGGAACAATCGGCATTCTGGAAAAAGAATTACAAACTGTATCGAGCCTCCTGGATTTTCTTTTTTGCCTTAAATACAATCCCTCTGTTTTTCGTTTCTGTTGCTTATTCTCATAGGAACAGAGTAGAGTCAATGACATGGCTATCTGCGAAACCGGATTTGAACAATGTTCTTATTGAAGAATCAATTCATGATGACTATACTCTGCCACCCCGCTTTTATCTTCGAAAGTGGAAGAGTGATTACTTTGTTACTAAAATATTTACAGTTGATTCCTTGGCTGAACGATTAAGAAATTCACCTCCTGAATTAGTTCCTGATTATGTCGTGTTTAATCTTCCCGACGATATTGATAGAAGAGTCGATGAGTTGAAGAAGATTTTTCCTGAGATGACTTACGAAACAACAATTGAACCAGGTTTTATTGATAAGGTAATGACATTCCTTAACAAACACAATGCGAACTTCACCAGCTATATTTATAAACTTGGAGAGCCCCGACTTATAAAGAGTAATTGAATTTGAATTGCAATATTGAAACTATTATCTAAGGGAGAAGACCGTAAAATATTCTCTACCCTCTGTCAAACTTTTTTTTATATCTAAAAGGTAACAACGTATTCATGGAAAATGCCAGAAATGTGGAATTGCGCTACAAGTTCAATTCCATTACCCAATGCAATATGTGTTCTTCCAATCCTGATCAGCACAAATTATTGGGAAAGCGATTGAATAAATCACAGGGAAGAAGCCCTCGGAAACGGATTGGAATCACTACGACTATTTGTAAGTGTAAAAATTGCGGTTTGATATTTTCTAATCCTCAACCAATTCCATATGATCTCCAGGATCACTACGGAGTAGCGCCCGACGATTACTGGAATGAGGAATATTTTCAAGTGGATGAAAATTATTTTCAAGGGGTTGTGAGAGTGGTGAAAGAACTGATAGAACTTAAGCCTGGAATGAAGTCGCTCGACATAGGAGCCGGAATCGGGAAGGCAATGATTGTTCTTTCCGGAATAGGTTTTGATGCTTATGGTTTTGAGGCATCCGCTTCCTTTTACGAAAAGGCTATAAGTCAAATGGGGATCAACCCTGAGAAGTTAAAGCTGGGTATGATCGAAGAGCTGGAGTATCCGGAAAATTATTTTGATTTTATAACCTTCGGCGCTGTTTTAGAACACTTGTACGATCCATCTGATTCAATTATCAGAGCAATGAATTGGTTAAAGCCAAACGGTATCATGCATATTGAGGTACCATCATCTGATTGGCTGGTCAATAAAATGATCAATTTATACTATTGGCTGGGAAGGACAGATTATGTAGGAAATTTGTCTCCAATGCATGCTCCATTTCACTTGTATGAGTTTGGCCTCAAGTCTTTTCAGGAACATGCAAAGACAAATAACTATGAGATAGCCTTTCATGACTATTATGTTTGTCCAACTCATATGCCAAAAATTCTTGACCACTTTATCAAACCCTATATGAAGTGGACTAACACCGGGATGCAGTTGTGTGTTTGGTTGAGAAAGAAAGACCTTAAACTTCGTGATGAAATAACATTATGATGAATATTTAGTCCTTGGCCGTCACTTTGTCGAAGAGAGGCGAACGAATTGAGAATTAATTTGGAATGCTTATTTAGATTTGAACAATTTGTTAATGGCTTATTTTTTTACATTGGAATTTTCCAGGCTAATTTAAATGCAAGGCTAAGAATCAATTTTGTCGGACTTGCACTTTAGTTGTGTCTTCGGAAAAGAAGGAGATACGGTAATAAAAGATTTTTATTTAGTAAAGCGAACTAATTTGATTTAAGAAAAAGGGTAAAAGTTGCGTGATATATTTTCAATTCAATTCCGTTCAGAAATTAAGCTAAGAACAGTTGTAAAGCTTTTTTCTCAGACAGGAATCACCACTGTTTAAATTAATCATTTTTCAATCCTAAAAGTTTGATTTTTGCATTTGAGTGATTTTCCTTTTTTCTGATTTATAATTGTAAGTCTGCTGATTATTTTTATCTTTGACAGAACCTCATTCGATGAACGAGTATGCAGCAGGCATTAAGAGGGTAGAAACATAATTAAAAAAAATAGAATGGCAACCAACGATTTAGACGAAATTATTTTTAAATTAACGAAAGGTCCCTGGAGAAAATATTTTTTCTTGGCTATCATATTCATTTTATTTTTAATGATCAAGCCTTGGGTTCAAATTGGAGCGGGCGAGAGGGGTATCGTTTTAAATTTTGGAGCGGTTCAAGACAAGGTATTGGATGAGGGGATGCATTTCAGAGTACCTATAATGCAAGAGGTAGTAATAATGGATGTGAAGATTCACAAAGTTGTGACTGATGCTGCTTCAGCTTCTTCAGATCTGCAAGATGTTGCTTTGTCAGTTGCATTGAATTACCATATCATTCCTGATAAAGCAAATATTGTTTATCAGTCAATTGGTGTAGAGTTCAAAGAGCGGATAATCGATCCTGCTATTCAGGAAGTAATGAAGGCTGTTTCTGCACGTTATTCTGCCGAAGAACTTATTACGAAACGTCCTGCAGTGAGTGCTGAAATGCAGGAGGCTCTGAAAGCAAGACTTCTTATGAATAATATTGCTGTTGATGCCTTTTCTATAGTCTCTTTTAATTTCTCAAAGATATTCACGGATGCCATCGAAGCTAAACAGACTGCAGAGCAAAATGCCCTGAAAGCAAAGCGCGATTTGGATAGAATCAAAGTGGAAGCAGAGCAAACAATTGCAGCGGCTACTGCAGAAGCAGAAGCTCTGCGACTTCAAAAAATGAATATTTCTCCTGACTTAATTGAGCTGCGCAAAATTGAAGCTAATTTAAAGGCCATTGAAAAATGGAATGGGGTCCTTCCTGAAGTAACAGGTGCAGGGGCCGTTCCTTTTATTGGTGTGGGAGATTCGAAGATGAAATAAGACCAACATTTTCAATTAGTGAGAAGCAGGCCGGACGAAAGTTACAGGTGTTACAATAGCCTGTGCTTTCCTTTGGCTTTTTGCATTCTTCAGAAATTTGACCATGTATAAAACTGTCGAAAGCCTCATAAACATATAGCTAACTATTTATTGATTCATTCAGTTTCTCCCTTGTTGTTAAAGAAATCAAATTCCAAAAAGTATTTCAAGCTTACTATTTAGAAGTATTCTGGTAAAACTGGAAGCATTAGAGGCAAGAATCCAGTGCACCTTTAACGGTTTCCGGAGGCAATTGTGAATTTTACTCACATTTAACTTGTGATTCAATGCCTAATAGTTTGTTTTTAATTTGTAGATGAACCATGTCATGAAACCTGAATTTACTTTTCCTATTTTTGTCTTCTAAAACATTTCTCTTCAGCCAAAGGTGAAATTGGAACCGCAAATATGAATATTAAAATTCTGGATACATTTCGTTTATTCAAAGAAAAAGAAGACAATAAAATTGTTCGAAAATCTATTGAACAAGATGTAGTTTTTCACGGAACAAATCTTTGGATTCTATTTTTCGCAATTCTGGTTGCGTCTTTGGGCCTGAATATGAATTCCACGGCAGTCATTATTGGAGCCATGCTTATCTCTCCGTTAATGGGCCCAATCGTTGGCATCGGATTTGGTGTAGCGATTAATGACCTAAGCCTCATTCGTAAGGCCTTTAAGAATTATTTATTTGCAGCCGCGGTAGGACTGGTAGCATCTACAGTCTATTTTTTATTATCACCTATAGATGAAGCACATTCGGAAATATTGTCAAGGACATTGCCAACTATTTATGATGTACTTATTGCATTCTTCGGAGGATTTGCCGGAATTATTGCTTTGTCAAGTAAGCATAAAGGAAACGTAATCGCCGGTGTGGCTATCGCTACAGCCTTAATGCCACCATTGTGTACAGCGGGTTATGGGTTGGCTACCGGGCAATTTAATTTCTTTCTCGGTGCTTTTTATTTGTATCTGATTAATAGTGTTTTTATAGCATTAGCTACTTTGATCACAACCTATTTCATGAAGTTTCCGGTAAAGAAATATGAAGACCCAAGGATTGCAAGAAAAGAAAGAGTAATTCTTTGGTCTGTTGTTAGTGTTACATTGATTCCAAGCATGTATTTGGGTTATGACATTGTCCAGCAGCACAAATTTATCGACCGATCGAACAGCTTTGTTTCCAACGAAGCAATATTTCCAAACGATTATTTACTTCAAAAAGATATTGACCCTAAGAAACAAAGCATAATCCTGACTTTTGGAGGAAAGGAAATTCTTCCTGAACAAATCGCAGAGTTGAAATCGAAGCTTAAGTATTACAATCTGGAAGATGCTGCCCTGGAAGTCAGACAAGGTTTTACTTTTGTGAAGGATGTTGGTTCAGAAGATCGCTTGAGTCAACTTACTCTTGCTATGAAAAGAATGGAAGAGGAGCGACTCATGATTAAAATGGATTTGGATAGTCTCACTAATCAGTCTGCAATCAGCCAACAGGTTTATAAAGAATTGAAAACCCAATATCCTGATTTGAAAGAGGCAATAATCCAACCTGTATCAGTAAATAGCGATTCGCTTCAAGGGCAGATAGCCACACATCTTGTTGTGCTTTCCCTTAAGAATAAATTAGATGAACCGGATCAAAGAAAGTTAGAAAACTGGTTAAAGGTCAGACTCAATAATGAAAGTATTAGGTTGCTGATAGAAATTCATAAGGACGAATCTAAAAAATAATTTCGGTTTGACTTTTTTGGAGCGCTTCAATTAGTGACTTGTGTCGTGTTTTTTACTGTTTGATATCAAACTTCTTATTCAGCACAATTTCCTTGCATCTAATCCTGCAGAATAAATTTACGATGTACAATATTTCGGATTGTAAATCTTTAATTTACATTAGGGTTTTTCATGTCAACGCTATTTCCAGGATCTTCAAAGAATCAATCGTTCGAATCTCAATTAAGCATATAATATCTTAATAAAGAGTCATTTAGCTTATTTATTTAGGTATGTCCCTTGCCTGATGATTTCTAGGATAAAGGTTTAATTGCCAAACTCTCCCGTTTTATTCAGACAGCCAAAACAGAATTATACTGCACTTTTTGAAGATGCTGTGTCGGTTTTTATCCAAGAATACCCCACCCGGGGGAGGCGTTTTTTATACTTTTAGACACGGTATAATCCCTTGATGACCTTATAATAATTGCCCTGTAAATCGGTATATTTACATTGATTTTGGTTCTGTGAACGTATTTTATAAACAAGCCCCGGTATCCAATGAAGATCACAAAATTGTTGTTTGTCCTATCCGCAATTTATACGTTGCCCTTCATAACTCATGCACAAATTCTCAGCGACTATGCTCCGGTTACTATTGCCGTTAGTCGTGACACAAGTGTAAATCCCCAGGCGATTCCTGTTAATACAAGCAAGATCGCTGTCTTCAGTTCAGGAAATTTTTCAGGTGTGCTCACAGCGAATCCGGCAAGCGGGAGAGTTACAATAACCGATGCAAAGCCTGTGGGAAACTATACTATCACAGTGAAAGCTTTTAGTTCTTCCGGAACAAGCAGCACAAAGACCTTCTCGCTCATAGTAAATAATACGGAATGCAGTGATGGTCGTTTTAGTGGAAACTTTAATTACCCGATTATACGACCAAACCTCACCGGACTGGCCATTGGTGATTTTAACGGCGATGATAAACAAGATTTACTTGCTGCACATTTGGGATATAATTCTGTATCCATACGTTTAGGAAATGGTACTGGTGGATTTACCGGCAACACGGAGGAAGGTGTGAGTTCACATCCCTATTCTTTGGCAGTAGGTGATTTTGATCGTGACGGTAAGCAGGATTTTATTGTAAGTAATGAAGGGGCCAATCTGATTGCTGTTCGATTGGGAAATGGTGCCGGAGCATTTGGAAGCATGCCAAATGTTCCTGTTGGGACTGCGCCTGCAATCGTAGCACTGGGAGATTTTAACAACGATGCGAAATTAGATTTTGCAGTTGCAAATTTTCAGTCAAATACTGTATCAATACGCTTAGGAGATGGTTCCGGGAACTTCAGTGGATCATTAAATCTACCGGTCGGTTCTTATCCTGAGTTTGTCGCGGTAGAAGATATTAACCATGATGGTAATGATGATATCCTTGTAAGCAACAGCGGTTCGCAAAGTGTTTCAGTTCGTTTAGGAAATGGAAATGCTACATTCACTTCCATGCCTGATGTCCCTGTAGGTTACAATGCATATAGTATCGGTTTGGGCGATTTCAATAGTGATGGAAATTTGGATATGGCCGTAAGTAATTTTGCTTCGAACACACTCTCGCTTCGCTTTGGAGATGGAACCGGTGCTTTTACAGGATCAGGTAATATCCCAATTCCCGGTGGCCCATATTCCGTCACGATCGGAAATTTTAATGGCGATGGCCATCTTGATTTAGCAGTGACAATTTATTTTCAAAATAAAGTTTCTATTTTGCTTGGTGATGGGGCCGGCGGATTTACATTTCAAAATCAGGTTGCTGTTGGTTCTTATCCGGTTTATGTCGTGGCAGGTGATTTCAACGGGGATAGAAGGCAGGATCTTGCAGTTGCAAATTATACTGATCATAACATTTCTGTCCGTTTAGGAATCAATGGAACTCCGTCAATTAGTCCGGTCGCCAGTAATAGCCCTGTGTGTGAAGGTCAGACCGTACAGTTTTATTCTACAGGTGGGAACTCCTTTTTATGGTCCGGACCAAATGGTTTCTCTTCAAGCACGCAGAATCCTGTTATTTTAAATTCGCTTGCTTCTCATTCAGGAATTTACTCTCTTAGTTTTGCAGACAACAATAATTGTTCTGCAACAGTATCAACTATTGTAAGAGTGAATCCGCCGCCTCTTGTTTCCAGCATGCTTGTTCAGGATTCCATCTGTAGCGACGATGCTCCAATAATTCTTAGCGGAGGCATACCGGCCGGTGGTGTTTTTTCCGGCCCGGGAGTCTTACCAGGTAATATATTTGATCCTGCATTAGTTGTTGCCGGAAATTATTATCTTAATTATTCATACACTGATGCTAATCATTGTTCAAGCTCTGCAATAGATAAAATTTCAGTGCTCATTTGTACAGGAAGGGATGAGTTAGACAGTCAGGATCGATTAACAATTTATCCTAATCCGGCTAAGGATTTTTTTTATGTAAATCTTCGTTCAAAGCTGGGTATGTATCAGATCGAATTATTTAACATAGAATGCAAGCTTGTCAGGCGCTGGAACCCTGATGGCGAACAGGTTTATAAATGTTTAATTTCAGACCTGCCTTCCGGAGTTTATTTTCTGAAATACAATTCAGCCCAGGGCATAAAAATGATTCAGCTTGAAATTTTAAACTGATATTATTATTCCCTGCTAGCCCTGAATGAAGAAAAAATTTAATACCGGATAAAAGTCTATCATCGTTTCTTCCATCTGCTACCAAACAGTAGAATCTTTCTAAGCACATCCCAAACCAGTGCGAAGTAGAAGAGGATTGTCATTGCCCATATCACGGCGATATTCACTGTGAAGGTATCATAGGTTTTTCCGAAAAATGATTTTGTTGGAGTGAAGAACATTCCCTTTAACGAATTTTCAGAGGGATTTACTCTGAAGACAGGTTCGAAATAACTTATAACCTCATCCTTGTAAACACGGAGACGTTCCATTCCTGAACTGTTTCGTACAATTTGATCCAGACTCTCATTGTAGTAATCTCTTTTTCTTTCTCGGAATTCTCTTTGTCCATCCGGACTGCTTGTCATTTTTTCAATGATAGCTTCCTTCTTTTCACTGCTGGAATTAAATTGTTCGATGTAAAAATCTTTCAGATTTTCTAAATCCTTTCGCATTGTTTGAATGGTACTCATATCAGGCTTGCCGGCGTCATTGGTTTTTAACGTTAACAATTTAAGACGGGAATTCACTTTTTGCTCTTTCGTAAGTTCATTATAAACCAGTTTCAGGATTGTGTTCAGAGAGTCTGTTGAAGCACCTTTTCCTATAAGTCGTTCGCTTTTGTCTGTTCTTTCTCTTAATATTGGTATCCACCAGTCTTTTTTAAAGGTGGCTTCACTCATCTTTGCGTCAAGTGCAAAGAAGTCTCTCTCAAACTTATTTTCTCTGAATTGATAAACACTCAGCGCTTCAAAAGCCCAACGCGATGCCATCACATTTCCGACGAACGGAACTTCAGCAGGATCACTGATGATAGGATTTAGCTTTTCAAATTTAACTATTACTCCACTCAGTAAAATTTGAGGTATGATGAGAAATGGAATTAAGATATAAATGGTAACAACAGAATCCAATCCTGATGAAATATTTAGTCCAACCAGATTTGCGAAACAGGCGGTGGTAAATAATACCCACCAATATTGTAGCAGCATATCCTGAACCCCAAAGATTAGATTGCCTATCAACACAAAAGATAAGGTTTGTATAGCCGAAACAATAAATAACAAAGCAATTTTCGAAAATAAATAACTTTGCCTGCTTAAATTCAGGAATTTTTCCCGCTGAAGAATTTTTCTGTCACGAATTATCTCTTCAGCACTTGCAGTCATTCCAAGAAATAAAGCAACTATAACGCATATAAATAAGTAAGCCGGTAAATTCGGATTATCGGTAAAGGAATAAGCTTCTCCGGGATTTGTATAACGTAGTATAAACCCCAAAATACCCGCGAGCAATGGAGCTTCGAGTAGGGTAATAGCCATGTATTGTTTATTACTCAGCTTGGATAAAAAGTCGCGCGTAAAAAACACCCGCCACTGACGAAAGTAATTCGCTTTGTTTCCACTCGCATGAGTCTCTGCATTTTCAAGTGCGCTTTTGTTTTCCTGTTCTGTCTTTTTCTTGTACCATTCATACCATTCCTTTGGGGAAATTTTTCTGATCCCTGTCCTGTTTCCAAACTCATCGACAACTTCCTGATCAATAATATTAAAAATTTGTTCGGAGTTAATATTTCCGCAAGCCGGACATTCACTTTCGTCAGCATCTGCAAACTGTGCTTGTCTTTTGAAGTAAAGCAAAGAATCGGATGGGTTGCCGTAATAAATTGGATAGCCACCGGTATCAAGAATTAAAAGTCTGTCGAACATTCTGAAAATATCTGACGATGGTTGATGAATAACTACAAAAACCAATTTACCGCTAAGCGTCAATTGCTTCAACAGATCCATGACATTCTCTGCATCATGAGACGAGAGTCCGGAAGTTGGCTCGTCGACAAACAATACCGCCGGCTCACGGATAAGTTCCAAAGCAATATTAAGTCGTTTTCTTTGCCCGCCACTGATCGTCTTGTTCAGCGCATTTCCCACTTTCAATTCCGCTGTTTCTGTAAGTCCAAGGGAATCGAGCATGTTCATCACACGTACACGAATCTCCTCGTCAGAATCTTTTCCATAGACAAGCTTCGTATTGTAAAACAAGTTTTGATACACACTCAACTCTTCAATCAACAAATCATCCTGAGGTATATTCCCAATCATTCCTTCAAGAACTCCTGCTTCTTTGTAAACGTCTTTTCCATTCAGCAATAATTTTCCTGAAGACACCGGAGAGGTCCCGTTCAGTACACTTAGCAATGTGGATTTTCCTGCCCCGCTGCTTCCCATGATTCCAACCAGTTCTCCGGAATTGGATGTGATGTTCAAAGAATGCAATCCTGTTTTCCCATTCGGAAATTTGAATTCGAGATTTTCAGCCCGAAGCTGTATTGGACGAATTTCTTTTTTATCAATGAAAAAGTTTAATACATCACTGTAGTATAAAGCCTGAATTTTTTGGCCACGTAAAACAGCGCCTTGTGTAAACACCGATACTTTTTCCGGATCCACCGGTTTTCCGTTTACGGTGAGGATGTCTTTTCCGGTGTAACGAAGGAAAAACATCCCTGCCGGCTCTATGTTTAGGAACCAAATCGTCTGATCCAAATCGGCATGTTGCAATTGATGGTATTGATGTGTGACTGAATCAGCATTTTTTCTTACACACAAAACAGACTTATCTTCAAGTGTACTCACATCAGGATTCTTCTGCGCCAAAGCCAGACAAAGCTGTTGTAAATTTTGTTCAATATTAAAAACTGTTGCAACCGTTTCTAAAAATTCTCTCTCCGGCTCTGTGATAGCTGAATCAGAACTATGCATAAATTCGACCAGACGGATAAATACAATATATTTCTGACTGGTATTTAGTTCCTTATTGATTTCAGTACAAATGCGCAAAGCTTTAACAGAACTCAGTGCAAGCTTCTTTCTTGCTTTTGTCAGATCTTCCCCTCCTTGTAAAGCCAGTAAATGTTGATCGAAAAGTTCCAGGTATTCAGGGATTCTTTGCAGACTAAGTTGTTGCCTTAAAAATGCTTCTACAACTGAACGGCTTTGCAAGGTTAACCTTTCGAGACTCGCGCCAATGGCAAACAGTTGCATTAAAGCTCTTAATATTCTTTCACTCATAAAAAACGATTATGTACACGGTTGATAAAAGACAGGGTTAAATGTAGAAAAATTTAACTGCTATCCCACTATGAAAATGTGAAGGAAGTGGGATGTAAAAAAAAAGACCGTCCGGTTAATCCGGACGATCTTTTTTAAGAATTACCTGAGGGGCCAAAATTTTAACCAATCATGCCATCGCGGACTTTCTTCACCGCTGCGGATAATTTTTCCAGATTGGCTTTATCAAGATCTTCCGGTGCCTTAATGCTGTCGTAAGTTTTTTTCAATTCTTCCAACTGAATATAAAGCTGAGCAGAGCTGGGGATTTTTTTCAACTCAGTGAATAAATTCACCAGGTTATCTACATATAACTTTTGATTGTAAATTTTTTCGAAGATGTCGGAGTTTTCTTTAACACGCTCACGGTCTTTCATTAATTCAATGCTCAGGTATTGAACTTCGATGATTGTACCGGCTAATACGTGTGCAGCAACTTCAAGACGCTTATTGGTTTTAAGAAATGCATCAGTCTCAGCATAAGCGCGATCAATCATTTTAATGAGTGAATCTTTGTTATCAGCATTCTCACGAAAGGTTGTAGTGAAGTTATCAAAAGTTTCCTGTACACCTAGTTTTTCAGAGAGCTTACGCGTACTTGCATAGTATTCTAAAAGATCCTGATTTTGCCCATAGAAGGCAGCATAAGCCATATCAATACCATAGACACCATAGTTGATAGCTTTTTTGTAAGCCGTATTGTATTTTCCTTCAGATGCCGGTGGATTCAGCAAGTCCTTGTTAAAAGGAACTTCGTGCTGATAAATGGCATTGATAATTTCCATAGGTGATGGAAGATTGGCAATCGTATAAAAGAATTTAAAGTCGAGCAATTCTTTTGCAGCTATCGAGGCAGAATCTTGTGGTTCTTCCATGGAAGCGTCAATCGATTCCTCTGCTACTTGCTCAGTTTTATTACTGCTGCAAGAAAAGAGAATGCCGGTGCTGACCAGACTGAAAACAAGGAGAAGCTTTTTCATAAATAATTGAGATTTGATGCAAAAATAGAAAGGATTGGCTAAAATCAAAGAAGTTTAGCAATCCGGATTTCGAATTATGACATTTGGATGTGCAAATTGCCAGATCCTTTTAAAATGCCTTATTTCGTGATGAAGATACGGATTAATGTCAAAAACCAAAGTTCCCCATCGTAAAAAGCCTGCAGAGGCTAAAATCCCTAAGGATAACGCATTTCTTGTCTCAATCGGCTGGATTGCATTACTTTCCCTAGGGACATGGATGCTCTACTCATCCTCCCTTAAATTCGACATTCTCAATTGGGATGAGAAGCACTATATATATGAGCAGAGTATGACCCTCGGAGTTTCTTGGGAAAATATACAGGCAATGTTCTCGAAAAAAGTGCTGGGTAGTTACAATCCATTAGTGTTAGTCTCCTTCGCCATTGATCACGACCTCTCTGATTCCAAAGCTTCCTGGTATCATGGGGTGAACGTGTTTTTTCATATTCTAAATACTCTTTTACTCTTTGCTGTCGTTCGTAAACTTGGTTTTCGCCCCTTGATCGCCGGCTTTGTAGCCTTGCTCTTCGCCATTCATCCGATGCACATAGAATCCGTAGCCTGGATTGCAAGCAGAAAGGACGTATTGATGGGCTTCTTTATGTTTTCTTCCTGGCTGATCTACCTGCAATTTAGAAAAACGAAAAAATGGTATACGTATGCCTTTAGTATTTTGCTGTTTCTATTTGCACTCTTATCGAAAGCACAAGCGGTGACGCTTCCATTGATATTTATTTTGTCTGATTACCTTCAGGATAAAACATGGACTTGGAAAGCTCTCTATAACAAAATTCCATTCTTAATTCTTTCCCTGATTATTGGCTATGTTGCAGTAAGCGGAAGTACTTTCTCGGCTGACAAGTATGCCATACCATTGAGTTTTATTGATAAGATTTCATATTCTCTCATTGCTCTTTGGGTCTATATTTATAAGGCGATTCTCCCCATTCAGCAAAGTGCCATCTATGCTTTTCCGGAGAAAGGCTCACAACAATTTATTCTTCAATTAATCATCAGTACTCTTTTGGTTATTGGAGCCGCATGGCTCATAGTAAAAAATTTCCGGGCCAGGCCGCTTATTGCTTTTGCCTTGTTGTTTTTTCTGATGAATACATTTCTCACTTTGCATATTGTTGCCGTAAACAGTTCACTTATTTACGAACGTTTCGCTTATCTCAGTTATATCGGTCTCTTTTTTCTTGTTGCTCTTCCTTTGGGGAATGAGAAATTTAAAAAGCAGGCACCTTGGTTCTTTGCGGGAGTCTGTATACTTTTTGCCTACCTCACAAGTCAGAGATTACCGGTATGGAAAAACAGTATCGCTTTGTGGACCGATACAATTGAAAAAAATCCAAGTTCCAGCGAAGCATATAATAATCGTGGCGACTACTATAATTCCGCTGGAGTGTTAGACAAAGCATTCGAAGACTTTACAAATTCAACGAAAGTAAATACTAAGCAACCAAATGCATTTAATAATCTCGCAGTAATATGGTTCAAGCGTAATGATCTTGATAAAGCATTGGTAGAAAATCAGAAAGCCCTTGATCTTGATCCGGAGTATGCACAAGCAACATCAAACAGGGGTATTTTATATTTTAATAAAGGACAAATGGATTCTGCCAAATTCTATTATAGAAAGGCAATAGGTCTTTTACCTAATTATGCCTTTGCCATTTGTAATCTTGGATCTGTATATCTCAAAGAGGAAAAGCCCGACTCTGCCATTATGTATTACAAACAAGCTCTTGCAATTCAAACTCAGTATCATGATGCGAGTAAATATTTAGGGCTGGCATATCTGAAAAAACAAGCCTTCGATGATGCAGAGCAGGCAATGTACAATGCACAAAAGATGAGTAAGACATCAGATGCTTTACAAGTTCTCAGTTCAGAGTATGTGATCCTTGCTTCGAAAGCATTTCACAACGATGAAAAAGATAAGGCTATACTCTTGTGTGAAAGAGCCATAAAAGCAAATCCTCAAAATGCGGAAGCATATTATAATCTTGGCGGCTATTACATGACCCTACAAAATCTCACAAAGACTAGAGAGAACTGGAAAAAGGCCCTGCAGATTAATCCAAACTACAAAGAAGCAAAAGAATGGTTGGAGAGGATAGGGGGCTAAAACTTCTGAATCTACCCTTCATTCACTACCTTTACCACATGCATTCACCATCATTTGACGAAATCTACATGGAGCTGGCGCAAAATCTTTCGCGCAAATCGCACTGTGTGAAAATTGGAGTAGGGGCAGTTCTGACAAAAGAAACCCGTATTGTTTCCTTAGGATATAATGGTCCGCCTGCCGGTACTCATAATTGTGATCAGGAATGGCCGGGTGTAGGTTGTGCTAGAGATAGTAAAGGAAGTTGTTCGCTCGCACTTCATGCGGAACAAAATGCGATTCTTTATGCTGCCAAAAATGGGGTGCCTATGAATGGATGCACCTTATATGTCACTCTTTCCCCTTGTCTGGCTTGTGCCCGCATCATCTTCACAATGGGCATTCGAAAGGTTTTGTTCTTAGAATCTTACGCGGCATACAAAGGCATAGGGCTCGATGAAGGGGTAGACTTTTTACGTCGGTTTGGGGTTGAAGTGGAGCAATATGTGCCGGGTACCGAAAAGGTTAATGCCTGATACACCTGGCATTTTATTTATTTAACTCTCTTTTTTGTAAAAATTTAAAACATTTTGAGGAAAACAGAGTTTAACTATGTCTGCGGGAACCATTCCTGTTCTCCAGGATTTTAAGCATACAGGGTCTGATTTATAAAGCAGCTGATCCATTCAATTATTAATCCGGAAATAAATTTAATTCAGTGAACAAACTCAGACTTTGGTTACCCTTTATTATGGCAGCCATTCTTGCGCTCGGTATTTATGTGGGAATGCGTCTCAATGAACCCTTCAAAAGCAGCCGTTCGTTTTTTTCTTTTCGAACAGGACAATTCAATAAAATCAACGACGTAATAAATTACATCAACAATGAATACGTTGATACTGTCAATCAAAAATCTCTTGTTGAGAATACCATCTCTCAATTGCTTCATCAGTTGGATCCACACTCTGCCTATATTCCTGCGGATGAGTTGCAGGCAATGAACGAGCCATTGGAAGGAAATTTTGACGGGATAGGTATAGAGTTTCATGTGCAGGATGATACCATTATGGTTGTTTCTGCTGTTGCCGGTGGTCCATCTGAACAGCTGGGTATTCAAAGTGGTGACCGCATTATTGCAGTTGAAGGAAAAAATGTAGCACATATAAATATTTCTAATGCGGAGGTTATGCAGCTTCTGCGTGGACCTAGTGGCACAAAAGTGAAGGTCACTATTTTACGGAAAAGTACCGGACAGAAAATGGTTTATAGCATAACACGTGGTAAAATTCCTATTTACAGTGTGGATGTTGCCTATATGTTAAACAAGGAAACCGGTTATATTAAAGTAAGCCACTTTGCAGACAGAACATACGACGAGTACTTAAATGCTTTCGTAAAACTTAAAGATGCCGGCATGGAAAGTCTGGTTCTTGATCTCCGCGGGAATCCCGGTGGTTATATGAAGTCGGCCATCCAGTTGTCTGATGAATTTCTTCCCGATAGAAAATTGGTTGTCTACACTGAAGGGCGCTCTCGTCCTCGTGAGTCTTTTTACGCATCACAACGTGGCTTCTTCGAACAGGGGGCATTAATTGTTTTGGTGGATGAAGGAAGTGCTTCAGCCAGTGAGATTGTAGCAGGTGCTTTGCAAGATTGGGATCGTGCAACGATTGTCGGCAGGAGATCATTTGGGAAAGGATTGGTGCAGGAACAAAGTATTTTCCCTGACGGTTCTGCGATGCGTTTAACGATAGCCAGATATTATACTCCTACCGGAAGAAGCATACAAAAACCTTACGCCGGTGGTTATGAAGCTTATTCCAATGAATTGTACGACAGAATGAAAAAAGGAGAACTGGCTTCATCTGACAGTATTCAATTTGCCGACTCATTGCATTATACCACACCAGGTGGTAGAACCGTTTATGGCGGCGGAGGAATTATGCCTGATGTATTTGTTTCCATGGATACCGGGATGACATCACAGTATTATGCCGAGGTGAGCAGCAAAGGAATGATTTCCCAGTTCGCATTTGATTACCTTGATCAAAACAGAAAAATGTTTGCGAAGTATAAAACATTTGAAGAGTATAAAAATTCCTTCACAGTGTCAGATGATCTTTTCAGAAAATTTTTGGATTATTCAGTTAAAGGTGGAGTAGAAAGGTCAGAATCCGGGATAAAAGTTTCCTCTGAGCTCATTCGCACCCAAATCAAAGCGCTCATCGCCCGACAAATTTGGAAGAACGATGGTTTTTATCCAATCATTCAGACTTTGGATAAAACAGTAGCCAAAGCCCTTGAACTTATTGAGAAGAAGCAGGTGGCGGTGAAGGGGAGTTAATTACTGATTTTATTTTGCCCAGTAGAGTATTGTAATTTTTTTTGATTAATTTTCATTAAATAGGATTCTTTAACTGCTTTTTTGTTAACGGCTTGGTTCTCGTTTAAATTCTATTTGTACCTTGAAGAAAATTTTTCAAATGAGAAATTTATTTTTCTTACTGCTTTTAGTTTTTTACTCGATTTCGCTGCAAGCTCAAATTTGGCAAACGGTGACGCCATATCCGGACCCATTCCCAAATGCACTTGTAATTCCTGATACGAATCACTTCAGAGGAGTGAATGGCCAAGAAGTTGTATTTTCAGATGATGGCGGACAAAGCTGGTCATCGATAAATCTTGGAAGATCATTGGGCTCGATACAGTTTAGTTCTGCACAGAATGGATGGGTAAGTGGAGATTCAGGTAGGATATTTCATACAAATGATGCCTGTCAAACATGGGATACCATTGTTTTGCAGGCTAATTATTTAAGACTTCAATTCGTAAATGATACTGATGGATTCGCCTTCAGATCTGCAGCAGATAGTATTTATATTACGAATAATGGTGGAGTAAACTGGTTGTTGAAACCAACCGGCTTGGCAATAAACACATTTATCACATTCGCAGACAGGTTGAATGGTTGGGGAACGATCTTCGGTGATTCACTAATCCGAAAGACAAGTGATGGCGGACAAAGCTGGGTGAGCATTTCATTGCCACGACCTTATTATTCTGCCTCAATTCAGTTTATAGACTCATTAAATGGATGGATCTTAGGACGAGGAAGCAATGATTCACTCATGCGTACGCGCGATGGCGGATTTACCTGGCAAAGCCTGAGCGATATCAATTCTGATCATTTTTGTTTTAAAGATACACTGCAAGGTATTTCTACGGATGGATATATGGTGTATTATACAAATGATGGAGGACTGACCTGGACTTACTCACATGCTTCTTCTGATATAATATGTTTAGTAAGTCAGAATGTATTTTATGTTTACGGATTATCACTAATTAATTCAAGTGATCGCATTAACTGGACGACTCTTGCTTATAGAACATTTCCTGTTCTTAACTGGAGTTATATTTTCGCCGCACCTAGACTGGAATTCAGCAGCCAATCAACGGGTGTTTATATAATGGGCGATGAACAAACTGGAATGAATTTTTTTACAAATTATGTTTACGTCACGACTGATTCGGGTAAGTCATGGACGAACAGACCTGATGCATTCCCTATATGCAGCGATATTCAACTTTTATCCGATACTTTATGGTATTTTACCTTAAGCTATTTGCATGCAAGTTCATCAACTTTCTGTAGAAGTAAGGATATGCTCCAGACTGTAGAAGTGGTGAACAATGCATTTGGACCTCTTTCTTTTCATTTTACTGATTCCCTGCATGGTGTAGGGGGAGGGTACTATACAAATGATGGGGGAGTGTCTTGGCTTGCAAACGGAAATTTGAATTATGGATGGGATTATAGCTTTATTGATTCATTGAATGGATGGACCTCCGGCGGAAACTATGTCAGTCGTACTTTCGATGGCGGACAAAGTTGGATTAATATATCGAGCAATGCTCCTTTCACAGGTCAAGATAAATCACAACGAATTCAATTTACTGATTCTTCAAATGCTTTCATCACGAATTCGGCATGGAATAATACTGCAACATTATATAAAAGCACAGATGGTGGTGTTTTATGGCAACAAGTTCACACTAACTTTAAATTCTTCTCTTCTTACTTTACTGATTCAATTCACGGATGGCTAGCCGGTGAAGATGGAATATTTTATACGGATGATGGCGGTTTTTCATTTACACAGCAGAGTTCAAAGGCACTACAGATGATCACTTTCATTGACTCTGTCCATGGATTTTGTGAAGGCTCCAATTTGTTTTTAAAAACGGATCAGACCGGTATGATTAATACTGTGACAAGGTATAATTCACCAATAGATATTACTGTATATCCGAATCCAACTCAAGGGCTTGTTAATATTTTAACTTCACAAATGGATTCTAAATATTTTTTATATGATAATCTTGGAAGGCTGGTTTTAGATGGAACTGCATTTCTCGGCTTAACGCAATTTGATATTTCGAAATATCCTAATGGAATCTATTATTTGAAAATCCTGTCGGAGGAATTCCGGTTTGGCAGAATAATAATCAAGGATTGATCATATCAATTGATTTGCAGATTATTTGCATAATTGATATCGATTTTCAGCAATTGTTCATTTATTCTGCCTTTTAGAAACGCCTTTATTTTCGTACCTTTACACTCTACATTTCAATTTATCTACAAATTTTAAAATCAAATAAAAATGGCTTTCGAACTTCCTTCACTCCCTTATGCTTTTAACAGCCTCGAACCACATATTGATGCACGCACCATGGAGATCCATCATGGTAAGCATCATCAGGCTTATGTAACTAACCTAAATAACGCTATTGCCGGAACCGATGCCGAGAAACTGAGCATCGAAGATATTTGCAAGAATATTTCTAAATATCCAATGGCTGTTCGCAACAATGGTGGCGGACATTATAACCACTCCCTCTTCTGGACGATTATGAAAGCAGGTGGAGGAGGAAATCCTTCCGGTCCTTTGGCTGATGCGATCAATTCTGCCTTCGGAAACATAGACGAGTTCAAGACAAAATTCGCAACTGCAGGTGCTACCCGTTTTGGAAGCGGTTGGGCCTGGCTGGTTGTTGGTGCTGATAAGAAATTGGCTATTGGCTCTAGTCCTAATCAGGATAATCCCCTGATGGATATCTCAGATCTGAAAGGTACTCCTGTTCTTGGTCTCGATGTCTGGGAGCACGCTTACTACCTGAATTACCAAAACCGCCGCCCTGATTATATGAATGCATGGTGGAATGTGGTTAACTGGGATGAAGTGGCTAAACGTTTTACTGCCGCGATGAAGTAAGCTGCCTTTGAGCAGCCTCTTTCGGGCTTTGACTGACGCACAGAATTGTCTTTTACCGGATCATTCTGTGCGTTTTTTCGTATAGATAAATTGTGATAAATCTGTTAGCAATTTCAAATGCTTTTTGGCGAGCGACAATTTCTTATTCTCACCTTCGTTGAGCAGGTAGAATGAAGAGCAATTTCACGAAATATCTTAAACTCACCGGTAAAATTGTCGGTTTGCTCAGCTTGGGTTTACTTGCCCTCGGATTCCTGATTGGCTTTTTTTACGGAGATGATATTAAGAAGATGATCATTGCCGAACTGAATAAGAATCTTGCAACCGAAATTAAGGTCGAGAAATTTGAGTTTTCCGTCTTCCGCCATTTCCCTCTTGCCTCGGTAGATTTAGAAAAAGTGATGGCCAAGGGTGTTTTGAAATCACTACCGGATGACACACTATTGTACGCCGACAGGATCTCTCTTCAGTTTAACATGGCCGGTATTTTCAGTAATAATGTTGCGATAAAGAAAATTGTAGCCAGCAATGGTATCCTGAATATACGGCTTGATAAGGAGGGAAATAACAATTATCATTTCTGGAAATCTTCCGGCGATTCTACTAAAGCCTCACCTGTTATCAATCTTCAGCAGATTTTACTTAGTCATATGCTGATTCGTTATCAGGACCTGAAAAATGATCAGCATTATTTCATGAAAGCCAATGAAGCCGAACTCAGCGGTCAGTTTTCTGATGATCAGTTTACACTCACCACCACCGCTGATTTATTCATGGAACATCTCTATGCCGGGGAAACCAATTACGTTATTCGTAAGCAGGTGCGCATTCGTTCCGGCTTACATGTGAATACTGTAGATGGTACTTATAAATTCGACGAAAGCAGGGTAAAGATTGCGGAACTTGAGTTTGATGTCTCCGGGAATATTATCACTCTGGGAAGCTCAACAATATTGAATCTTGGAATCAAAGCCTATGAAGGCAGCTTAGAATCGTTTCTAAGCATGCTTCCTGTTGAATACGTCAAGTACTTCAGTGAATATAGAAGTAAGGGGAAATTCATGTGTACTATCGGCATAGAAGGGAAGGCTGGTTCGGGGAACATACCGGCAGTACAAGTCGAATTCTCTATTCGTAACGGAAGTATTACTCCCAAAGAAAGCAGCGTCTCCCTTTCAAAAGTAGAACTAAACGGATCTTTTCGTAATCGTGGTATTACAGGAAAGAGCGAGTTAGTCATTCCTCAACTCAGTGCAGAGCTTGGTGGAAATGCGATCAAAGCAGATCTTCGTCTCGACAATCTCTCAGATCCATTTTTATCTATGCACGCTTCTGCATCATTGGATCTCGCAAATGTGAGGCATTTTATTTCTATGGATACGCTTGTCTCTCTCAATGGAGGACTGAAGTTTAATATTGCTTTTGCAGGGAAGGTAAAAGATGTTCAGAGTTATTCTATCGGACAACAATACAAAGTTCAGTCTTCAGGAAACATTGAATTGAGCAATGTGAATTTTGTACTCAAGTTTAATCCGCTGGAGTATAAGAATATTCAGGCCAGGCTATCATTGCAGGATAATAATATCAATGTTGAATCGCTCAGTGGAAATATATCCTCAAGTGATTTGAAACTTAGTGGCACCTTTATCAATTTTGTAAATTTTGTTTTTATTCCAAATCAAGCCGCAGAGTTTAATGCTAAACTGAGTAGCAAATTGCTTAATCTCGATGAATTGCTTTCCGATAAATCAAATTCTGACAATGACACTTCATATATCATGAAGTTTAATCCGCGCTTGCTGAGTCATCTTGATGTTTCAATCGGTAATTTAAAATTCCGGCAGTTCAGTGCTTCACGTTTGCAAGGGAAAATTCTACTTGAGCGACAGGTGATCTCCGGCAAAAACCTGACATTCGCTGCTATGAATGGGATGGTCTTCATGGATGCAAAGATTAACGCATCAAGAAAGGACAGTATTCTGATGAGCTGTGAAGCGACGATATCTTCCTTAGATGTAACTCAACTATTTTCACAACTGGAAAATTTTGGACAATCAACCATGACCGATAAAAATGTCAAGGGGAAGATCAATGCCGACATTCAATTTACATCCAGCTGGACAACAAGTCTGACAGTGAATCCGGCCAAGGTGCGTGCACTTGCTGACATTACAATCTCAAACGGTGAACTTTTAAATTTTATTCCAATCCAGGCACTAGCAAAATACATCAAGGTTCCTGACTTGAATAACATCAAATTTTCGACAATCAAAAATCAGATCTCCATTTCTGACAGGAAAATATTTATTCCTTCCATGGAAATAAACTCCACAGCCCTAAACCTAACTGCCAGTGGAGTACATGATTTTGATAATATAGTCGATTATAGATTGTCATTATTGCTTTCTGATGTATTAGGAAAGAATGCGAGGCAGAATAATTCTGAATTTGGTGAAATTGAGGATGACGGATTGGGCAGAACAAAGCTTCTGCTTAGCATGAAAGGACCGATCGACAATCCTCGCTTTGGCTATGACAGGAAAGGAGCCAGCGAAAAATTGAAAACAGACCTTGCAAAGGAGAAGCAAACCATGAAAGCTATCCTAAAGGAGGAATTCGGTTTGTTCAAAAAAGATAGCGTAATTCTTCCAAAAAAGGCTAAAAAGGAAGAAATGCAAATTGACTGGGAGGATGATGGACAATAGAATTTTTTACATGGCCAAATTCTCCCATCTTTGCGCCCTGAAAAAGTACAATCTTTCCTGAAAACCCTCGTTTTTATTTAAATTCCTGTCGGATTGAATATTTATAGCCAAAAACAACGCTGGAAAATTCTATTGCTGCTCGCTGCCATGATGATCGGTGCAGCTTCCTTGTGGTATACCAATAAATTGGTCAATAAACTTTCTGAAGAGGAGAATAAAAAAATCCAGCTCTGGGCGGAAGCCACAAAACGTCTTTCCGATGTATCGGAAGTTAACAGTGATATTAATTTCCTTTCGACCGTCATCAGCAATAACAATACGATTCCTGTAATTTGGGCGGATCAGAATTTTAACGTCATCTCATATCGTAACCTTGATTCGGTTCGGGCCACAAAACCAAACTACCTGAAAAAGCAGGTGGAAGAGATGCGTGCACAACACGAACCTATTGAGATTCACATAGGACAGAATTTATTTCAGTATATACTCTATAAAGATTCTGACCTGCTTATTCGTCTGCGCTATTACCCTTATTTTCAGTTGGCCGTTATTGCCTTGTTTCTTTTTGTCTCCTATCTCGCCTTCAGCACATCAAGAAAAGCTGAACAGAATCAGGTTTGGGTAGGAATGGCTAAAGAAACAGCACATCAGTTAGGCACGCCTCTTTCCTCATTGCTTGCCTGGTTGGAGATTCTTAAGTTGAAAGGAACGAATGAAGAGTATACAACAGAGATAGAAAAGGATGTAGAAAGACTTCAAACCATAACCGAACGTTTCTCTAAGATAGGATCAGCACCTTCCTTGCACAAAGAAAACGTTGCATTGGTTATGAAACACTCTGTAGATTATATCCGCACCCGAACATCTAACAGGGCTGTATTTGACATACAAAGTCCGGGCCATGAGGTTTTCGCACCCATGAACATTCCACTCTTCGAATGGGTGATCGAAAATATTCTCAAGAACGCTCTTGATGCAATGGAAGGTAAAGGCGACATACAGGTTTTGATTACCGACCAGCAACAATTTGTCTATATAGATATTAAAGATTCCGGAAAGGGTATTCCAAAATCTTCTTACAAAACGATTTTTAAACCGGGATACACGACCAAAAGTCGTGGCTGGGGACTTGGGCTTTCATTGAGCAAAAGGATTATTGAAGAATATCACGACGGGCAAATATTTGTTAAAAGTTCGGAACCGGGAAAGGGAACCACTTTTAGAATCGTGTTGAAGAAACAAAAAGTATAATTCCCAAACATGCCAGGTCTGTATTTACACATTCCCTTCTGCAAGCAGGCTTGTCATTACTGCGACTTTCATTTTTCTACGACATTGAAGAACAAGGATGAATTGCTCACAGCCCTTAAACTTGAAATAGGTCTTCGTCGTTCATACCTTGAAAATAAAGCTTTGGATACGATCTATTTTGGCGGAGGTACTCCTTCCTTGCTGGAAGGAATTGAAATCCGTGAAATCATGGCTGAGATTCGTGATAATTTCGAAATAACCAGAAGCGCCGAAATTACATTGGAAGCAAATCCGGATGATCTGACTAATGAGAAGTTAATGGCATTACATCAGGCGGGAATTAATCGTCTCAGCATTGGAATCCAAAGTTTTTCAGAGGAAGATTTGAAATTTATGAACCGTGCACATAGCGTGGAACAAGCACTTCAATGTGTGAAGGATGCTCAAAGGATTGGTATCAACAATATAAGCATTGACTTAATCTATGGCGTACAAACCTTAGATGACGATCAATGGAAAAAGAATCTGGATATTGCTTTTTCATTGGGTGTACAGCATTTGTCTTGCTACTCACTGACAATCGAGCCAAGAACAGCTTTGGCTAAAATGATAAAGGAAAAGAAGGTTGCTGAACTTGAGGATGAAAAATCAGTTCGTCAATTTGAAATGTTAATGGACAAGGCTGCCGATGCAGGGTTCGAACATTATGAAATTTCTAATTTTGCCAAACCGGGATTTTATTCACGTCATAATACTTCTTATTGGAAGGCAGAACCATATTTAGGAATCGGGCCCTCTGCGCACTCCTACGATCGTACAAGCAGGCAATGGAATGTATCTAATAACCATGAGTATATCAGAAAGCTAATGGTAGGAGCAATTCCTGCTGAGAAAGAGGTGTTGTCAGATGAGAATAAATTCAATGAATTTATTCTTACCAATCTTCGAACAAGCTGGGGAGTTGATGCAGAAAAATTAAAGAATGAATTTGGTGCCGAAGCATCTATGACATTTCTGGCAATTGCAAATTTTCAAATCCAGGATGGCCTGATGGAGAAGTCCGGAAATATATTTCGACTGACGCGTAAAGGAAAATTTTATGCAGACCGTATTGCAGCAGATTTTTTCTCAGAGATGGAAGATTAATTAATCTTCATCATTCAGGATATCTTCCTTGTCATCCTGTTCTTCCCTTTCCCTCTTTCGTTTTGCAAGATTCGGATTTCCACCTACAACAATTACAATTTCTCCTTTGACGGTTTTTGCAGAAAAGTGTTCGTGACATTCCTTTAGAGTCCCATGAAAATTTTCTTCGAATAATTTACTCAGCTCCCGCGACACACAAGCCTGCCGGTCTTCTCCAAAGGCTTCAGCAAACTGCCCGAGAGTTTTCACAAGTCTGTAGGGAGATTCATAGAACACCATCGTTCTGTCTTCATTAAGAAGAGAACGTATCCGGGTTTGTCTTCCTTTTTTCTGAGGGAGGAAACCTTCAAAACAAAAACGGTCGGAAGGTAGTCCGGAATTAACCAGAGCAGGAATAAATGCTGTCGGGCCGGGTAAGGTTTCTACCTCAACACCGTGACGAATGCATTCCCGTACAATTAAAAATCCCGGATCGGAAATTCCGGGAGTTCCTGCATCTGTTATAAGAGCAATATTTTTTCCTGCCTCAATTTCCTGTATGATTTCCTCCAGCACACGATGTTCATTGTGTGCATGGTAAGATTTCATCGGTTTACTGATACCGAGATGTTTTAATAGGTGACTGCTTGTTCGGGTGTCTTCCGCTAAGATCAGATCGGCTTCCTGCAGAATTCTTATTGCACGAAGGGTGATGTCTTCAAGATTGCCAATTGGTGTCGGTACCAGAATAAGTTTGGCCATGAGAAAGCATCAGGAAATAAAACGTCTTTCTACAAGGTCGACAAATAGGTTCGCCGGATGTGAGCTTATATCCCAATCGTATTTAATGACGAGATTCTGGTTCACATGCGCTCTGGCAATCTCAATATTTGCACTCGTATTGAGTAGTTCTATACTCGAAAGATATGCTTGAGTATCACCGGAGAAAAGGTGATTTATAAATAAAAATTTCTCGTTGATTCCGATAGCAGATTTTAAATCTGAAATAGGTTTATGCTGATGCTTTTCAGCAAGTCCGTTTTGTTGTTTTGTTCCGGCCATACGCTTTGCAAGTGTTTCCTGATCGTTAAACCTGCCTGCAAAGGTTGGAACCTCATCAAATTTGTCGTGAATGTCAGTGATAACCTTCTTTCTTCTGATTGATTCCTGTGCCTGATTTGCTTCCGCTGTTTTATTTGCAGCAGCCATGAGTAATTCATCCATTGAAGGATGTGAATGCATAGGTTTTGCTGCTGCGATTTGTTCTACCACTTGCAAGACCTCCTGAATAGGTGCCTTAATTTCCGCCTGGATGGCCGGGCCTTTAGGGATCAATGAATCTATATGCACGGGTTGTGCCTTTTGAGGATGAGGTACAGCCGCAAATTTAGCTGCCATTTCCGCCTCCAAAATCTGCAACCTTTGAATTCCATATTGATGTTGCAGATCCAGGGCTTTTTCATAAAGAATCTTTAAGCCGGATATAAATTCCTGAATTGCCTCAGGTGTTGAGGATGAAGCAATCGATTCGCGCTGTAGTTCGACCAGCTTGTTTAAATAATTTTCAATTTCGCGCTGCAGTGATCTTGTATCCATGGCAATTTTTCTGTGGTTGGTTATATCGGGATGCCTTTTACTATGATTACTTAGTATTGTTACCCAATCCTTTATATTTCTCCGGAGTATACTTGCAAACGAAAAAAATGTTTAAAAATTTTGCTGATTTTTTTAGAATTAAACCATTTGCCCCTTTTCTTGCCTTCAATACCAGCCTTTCTTTCAAGATTTTCTTCAAGAATTCAAATTCATGTTGAGGAAATTTCATTTTCGACCGAAAACTTGTAACGAATCAAATTAGAAAAGAAGAATTTCAAATTCCGAAAATCAATTTCTCAGGGCTCATACTGCTCCTCAAAAGATTAATTATCGGGAACGAAAATTATTCCTGAAGGACATCAATTCTATTATCACAAGAAAATCCAATGAGTCCTAATCCACGCGAATCCAATAATCAGAGTATAATCCTATGAATACAAGTCTAATCCCAAGAATCCCGGTCCAACTTGGCAAACCCCATCCAATTCCGTAGGTTTACACTCACAAATTAGCATATGTTTTTAGAGCAATTAAAACCGGGGTCTCACCACCACGGACATATAGAAGTGATCTGTGGCTCAATGTTTTCGGGAAAAACCGAGGAGCTGATTCGCCGCTTGAAAAGGGCAAAAATCGCAAGACAGAAAGTTGAGATTTTCAAGCCTAAACTGGATACCCGATACGATGAGATAAATGTCGTGTCCCATGATTCCAACTCTATCCATTCAACACCTGTTGACTCATCTTCACAAATACTTTTAATGGCCAATGACGTAGAAGTTGTTGGTATTGACGAGGCACAATTTTTCGATGATGAATTACCTGCTGTTGCTCAGAATCTGGCAAACCGTGGGATAAGAGTCATTGTTGCCGGTTTGGATATGGATTATCTCGGAAAGCCTTTCGGACCTATTCCCCATATGCTTGCTATCGCAGAATTCGTAACAAAAGTTCATGCCATTTGCATGATTTGCGGAAACCTGGCCAATTATTCTCATCGTACCGTTTCGAATTCCTCCCGAATTTTATTGGGTGAACAGGACAGCTATGCTCCATTATGTCGGGTTTGCTTTAATAACGAAAGATTAAAATCCGAATAAATTGGTTCCTAATTCTGACTCAGGCTATACGATCTCCCGCATTTCGGAAATTATTTCCGGAAGCCTGACCTTAAATGCACCCGAATACATTTCAATTCAGGAGTTGCTTACGGATAGCAGGAAAATTATTCATGCCGACAGTTCATTATTTTTTGCAATCAAAGGAAATCGCCACGATGGCCACCGTTTTATTCCTGATTTAGTAAAACAAGGAGTCAGAAATTTTATTGTGAATGATTTGCCTGCCGAATTAAAAAAGCTTGAAGCAAATTTTATTCTTGTTGACGATCCATTGGCTGCCTTGCAAAGCCTGAGCGCCTATCATCGTAGCCGTTTTCATATACCTGTCATAGGAATCACCGGTAGTAATGGAAAAACCATCGTGAAAGAATGGCTTTATCAGTTATTGAGACCGGATCATAATATTGTTCGTAGTCCTAAGAGTTTTAATTCGCAGGTAGGTGTTCCTTTGTCTGTATGGCTCATGAAGGAGGAAAATCAATTGGCGATAATAGAAGCAGGTATCTCCATGCCTGACGAGATGCAAAAACTGGAAAGAATTATTCATCCCACCATTGGTATTTTTACAAACATAGGATCTGCGCACGACGAAAATTTTGAGAGTACAGAACAAAAGGTTTTAGAGAAATTGAAATTATTTTCAGGTGTTAAGTCCTTAATCTATTGCAAAGATTATTCTGACATTCATGAGAGCATTCAGAAAATTCTTGCACATGAAGGTGGACCGGAGATCTTCACCTGGTCAAGAAAGTCGAAAGCAGATTTACAGATTGGAAGAGTAACCAGGAACGAAGGGGAATGTGAAATACAAGGAGTCTATAAAAACTCTTTTCAGTCCATCACAATTCCCTTTACTGATGATGCATCGGTGGAAAATGCGATCAACTGCTGGGCCTTATTGCTGACACTTGAAATGGATCCGGGACAAATAAAGGAACGCATGCAGTTCCTCAGTCCTGTTGCCATGAGATTGGAAATGAAAACAGGAATTAATAATTCATCGGTTATCAACGACAGTTATAATTCCGATATCGGATCCCTCAGAGTAGCTCTTGATTTTTTGAACCAGCAAAAGCAGCATAAGACCCGTACTATCATCCTCTCAGATATTTTGCAGAGTGGAAAAAACGAAGAGGTTCTCTATAAAGAAGTCGCTAATTTATTAAAAGCAAAAGGTGTCGATCGGATGATAGGTATAGGAGGAGCCATATCCCGCCAGCAAAATCTTTTCGACTTGCCAAAAAGCTTTTATCAGGATACGGATGAGTTTCTAAAAGATTTTCCTCAGTTGGGATTCAGAGATGAAACCATTCTTATAAAAGGTGCAAGGCCTTTTGGCTTTGAAAAAATCAGTAAGCTTCTGCAGCAGAAAGCGCATGAGACGATTTTAGAGATTAACCTAAACGCCTTGGTTCATAACCTGAATTTTTATCGGTCGCGCCTGAAGCCTTCAACAAAAATGATGGCAATGGTTAAGGCTGCCTCCTATGGAAGTGGAAGCTTTGAAATAGCAAACATTCTTCAGTTTCACCACGTAGATTATCTTGCTGTTGCATATACCGATGAAGGAGTGGAATTACGCAAGGCAGGCATTACCGTTCCAATCATGGTGATGAATCCGGAAGTTCAAAGTTTCGAATCGATGGTAAATCACCGTCTCGAACCGGAAATTTATAATCTTCGATTATTAAATCAGATTGGCGATGAGCTGAAGAAATATGAAGGTGAACCATTCCGGATTCATATTAAACTGGATACCGGAATGCATCGTCTAGGATTTGAAGAGAATGATCTGAATCAACTCGTAGTTCGATTGAAAAACCTTCGTCAGGTTCGAATTGAATCTGTCTTTTCTCATCTTGCCGCCAGTGATTCAGCAGAACATGATGGTTTCACCCGCTTGCAGTTGGAGAAATTCCAAAAGATGAGTGAAGTTATTTGCAGAGCCTTCGATTACCCTATCCTTAAACATATTTTAAATTCTTCCGGCATCCTTCGATTCAGTGAAGCACAGATGGATATGGTTCGTTTGGGAATAGGATTATATGGTGTAGCCGCAACCCCACAGGAGCAGCAACATCTGATGCAAGTTGCCACTCTGAGAACAACCATTTCACAAATCAAACACGTTTCTTCCAACGAAACGATTGGTTATTCCCGTGTCGGGAAATTAAAAAGAGATACAGTGATAGCGACGGTAGCAATCGGCTATGCAGACGGCGTTAACAGAAAACTAAGCAATGGAGTCGGTAAAATGTGGCTGAACGGAAAGTTGGCTCCCATTGTCGGCAACGTGTGCATGGACATGACGATGTTAGATGTTACCGATATTCCGGCAAGAGAAGGCGATGAAGTAATAGTTTTTGGCCCAGAGCTCCCTGTTACAGAAATTGCCAATCAATTGGGAACAATTCCTTATGAGGTTTTAGCAAATATCAGTCAGAGGGTGAAGAGGGTTTATTTTCAGGAGTAGAATTGATCATTAGGCTTCGAAGGCAGAAAACAAACTAAATTTTAAACTGACTTTTTCACTTTCATCCATTCTTCTCAAAAAAAAATCCCGGCTCATAGCCGGGATTTTTTTTAATCCTATAAAATAACTTATGTACGACTGATTCCGCTTACAAAAACTTCGGCATTTTATTGAAGTTTTGCTCTTTCCTTCCTCTTAGAACAGGCGTAATAAAACTGAGGTTGAATTCCCAGGCGCTGGCGGAGCCGGTTAGCTTGCGCAATCCTGAAGTATTGATGTCGTAACTTATTCCTAAACCAAATTTGTAATAGTCA
Organism: Bacteroidota bacterium; assembly: GCA_004295015.1. Classification (GTDB taxonomy): domain Bacteria; phylum Bacteroidota; class Bacteroidia; order AKYH767-A; family 2013-40CM-41-45; genus QQVM01. The sequence goes on from SHNE01000044.1 coordinate 68,183, forward strand.
AAGCGGGTGGCGAGGATGAGAGCATCTTGTACACGATATAATGCGCCTAGAGAAAAGAAGGCTTCTTTTTTATATTTAGTGTATTCAGATTTGATCTGAATTTTATTTTTTACCAATGCCCCAACTATAATTTCTTTCTGCTTTCCCTGGAGTGATACTAGGAAACGAGGATTTATCCAGGTGATGTTTTCGCTTGTTAAAGAAATTTCACTGCTGCCGTGAACACTTATTTTACTTCTGAGTGGAGTCTCCTGACGAGCGTAAAAACTTACGTTCGGGCTGCCAATATGAGCAATACTTGCACCCAGCGAGATGGAATTAATTCCATCAGGTACATAATAGTATAAAACACCGCCATTGAAATCCAGGTAAGTGAATTGTTCGAGCTGCACTAAATCCTGAGAGGGAAGCGTAGGATCAAATGCATCACCATTCCATTGAGAATCCCATGTAGTTTTTGAAAGATCAAGACCCATCTGGTTTAGTCCTGCTTGAAATCCTATGGCGAAATAATGATTGGCATCATTATCCATCGCAGCAACATAAGATGCAGAAGCTTCAATAACGGTATTGGAAAAACCTGCACTTCCTGCCTTATCCTGATAGATCAGCAGACCTACACCAAAAAAGTTGGTGCCCAGTTTTCCTTTTCCGAGAGGTGCATCAGCCGCAACATGTATAGTTGAATATCCTTTTCCTAAGCCCGACCATTGTGTTCTGTAATTATTAGACAAGCGGAAGGTTCCGTCAAACACTCCAGTTTGTGCCGGATTTATCTGTAAAGGTGTTGTGTTGAATTGTGAAAAGTGAGCATCCTGTGCCGACAGATTCCCGGAAACCATGAAGAGGCAAAGAATACAAACCGCAGCTAAAATATTTTTCATCGATGTGTTTTTATTAGAATTCATTACCGTACCAGAGTAACATTTCCGGATTCTGTTATTGTCTTCTTGTCATTGTAATTAACTGTGATGACATACATAAATACCGCCGGATCTAAATCCTTTCCTTTATAACGACCGTCCCAGCCAATAGATGCATCTGTTGTTTCAAAAACCTTTTCGCCCCAACGATCAAAAATGCTAAAACGGATTCCATACAAATTATTTCCTCTGAGATATAAGACATCGTTATAGCCATCATCATTCGGAGAGAAGGTGTTCGGAACAAAGAACTTATTGTTATGTAAAATGGTAATGCCAACCTGTCTTATGGCTATGCAACCGGTGCTGCTGTCGACAATTGCCACAGTATAAATAGTTGAAGTGCTTGGTGTAGCAATCGGGCTAAATCCTCCGGTTGTATCAAGACCCGCGGAAGGAGCCCAGGAATAGGACGAACCACCACCTGCATTTAGCTGATAGGAACTTCCAAAAAACATGGAGGTGTCAGGACTTACATAAGCACCCGGAACACTTTCAACATTGATGTAGGAGTACTTAATGATTGTATCAGATCCATTTTGATTCGTTGCTATCAGGCGAACGTCATAAAAACCATCCACTGCATAGCAAATGTTTGTTGGGTTTTGAAGAGAAGATGTGTCAGGACTGGCGCCCGGAAAATACCATGACCATGCGATTGGATTTTCTGTTGAAAGATCAAAGAAGTTCACGCAACGGTTTGAGCAAATATTTTGAGTGAAGGTGTTGAAGTCGGCAACAGGCAATGGGCAGGTATCAATGGTGAGGTAATTCGGAATTGTTAAAGTATCATAGCCGAATGAATTTCCGGCGATGAGCGTTACATCGTAAGATCCCGGCGTAAAATAGCATATACCCAATGGGTTAGGATTCGTACTGCTGGAAGGAGTTCCACCGGGGAAAATCCATTCCCATGATGTTGCACCACCTGTACTCAAATCTGTAAAGTTCATACAGGTTCTTTCGCAGAATACCGTGGTATCCGCAATGAATGCCGCCGTAGGAGGGTTGCAGGGGTTGACGGTAATATAGTCGACTTTTGTTAGTGTGTCAGAACCATTAATGTTCGAAACGATCAGCTGAACAGAATAGGTTCCTGCAGCAGGAAAGCAGATGTTTGATGGATTTTGGTCTGTCGAGGTAGAAGGATTGGCTCCAATAAAACTCCAGCTAAAAGAACTTGGGTTACTCGTGCTTTGATCAGTAAAACTTATGCAGTCATCAACACATAATACCGTATCGCTTGCACTGAATGAGGCAGTAGGAGGCAGAGCTCCTGATAATCTGACGTTGTCAACGGCAAAAGAAGGACTTGTTCCTGTTCCTCCATTGTCGTTTCTCCATCGGAATCCAATTTTTACATTCGGATTATTATCTGCAGCACTTGGCAATGCAACAGTGAATGTCGTCCACACGCCAAATCCAGCACCGCAGGCCTGACTTGTTCTTGGAGGATCAGCAATAAGTATCCAGCTTACTCCGTCCCAAAACTCAATGGATGTATTATCTATGTTTATAAAATCGTCACCATATTCAAAATAATCAAAAGTCAGAAATATACCTGATTGTCCGCTGCAATCAATGACAGGTGATTCAGCTCTTTTATCTGTCAAAACTTCTATTTGAAATCCACCCGGATCATACACAGCCCCGCAGTCTCCTGTGCTGCAAAGTGTGGTTGCATTCGGAGATCCGGGAACATTGCCGACATGAAGTGTTCGGTTTGTACTACCGGCATTCGTCTGGCATCCCGGAGCGGAGCAATCTCCCGGATTTAAACCGGGCTCGGTGGCGCTGATATACCATTCATTTGCAAAAATATCCTGCGCCCCTTGCGGAGTAACGATCCATACTCCATTTGAAGTAACCGTGCTATTTGCGGGATTTCCCTGGTCACAGGTTCCCCCTGTGCTACCGAAATCTTCAGACCAAAAGCCTTGCGCATTTATTTCTGTTGACGGGCCGCCGAAAATCAGAAGCCCTGCAAGAAGCAGGGTTTTTATCGGAGACATATTTTTTTTAATTTCTTTTTTCTTGCTCATGCTTATAAAATCGAAACAATTTACAACTATTTTAGGAATCCCCAATCTTTCTCGTTACATACTGATCTACAAATAGATACAAATTAAAATTTGCTTTTGAAACAGCCAGCTTAATGGCTTCAAGCAATTCCCTTTTTCCTACATCCTTCATCCGGGCTTGTTGTATTAAATGATAGGCCTTTTCACAGAGAAGCAAGATCTTCTTTTCTTTCAAATTGTCTGATTGAGTGTGTTCTTCAATTTTATTCAACAGTTCGCCAATGCCTGATTTCTGAGTTGCAGAGACTTTTATTACCGGAATGGTCCAGCTTGTTTTACGAAAATCATGTAACATCTTTTCCAGACTATTCGCCAGGGCATCAGCGCCTTCTCGGTCACATTTATTCACGACGAAGATATCGGCAATTTCCATTATTCCGGATTTGAGCGTTTGGATTTCATCGCCGGATTCAGGAACGACAACAACGACAGTAGTATCTGCAAGACCGGCGATTTCTACTTCCGACTGCCCTACACCAACGGTTTCTACTATAATCAAATCAAAATCAGAAGACCTCAACACATCTATCAATTCTATAATTTTCTCTGATAGTCCTCCCAAGGAACCCCTTGTTGCTACTGAACGGATAAATATGTTCGGATCAGTAAAATGTTCAGACATACGTAATCTGTCACCCAGCAATGAACCATAGTTGAATGGAGAAGTAGGATCAACAGCGACAATCGCGATTTTTTTGTTTCTTGCTGATAACTCGGCAAGCATCCCATTGATTAGGGTGCTCTTTCCTGCACCGGGAGGACCTGTTACACCTATTACCGGAATTGATGTGTTAATTTTAAGTTTGGATAGGAGCTCTCTACTGCCCTGAAGATCATTTTCAACAATGGTGATAGCACGCGCCAATGCTTTACGGTCACCTTGCGCAATGAGCTTTAATGTTGAATCTGATGTCAGAAGGTCCATTTGTGTCTTGAATCAGACAAAGAAACAAGAAAGGAACCGACCATCAAAACAGAATGAGGAAATATATTAAATTGCAGGCCTGAGATGTCGAAGATAAAACTTTCAATAACTATTATAACCTTCAATGAGGAGCGAAATATCGCCCGTTGTTTGGACTCAGTAAAGGATATCGCCGATGAAATTGTTGTCGTTGATTCTTTCTCATCTGACCGTACCGAGGAGATTTGCAAGCGGTATAATGTGCGATTCATTAGAAATGCTTTTGTCGGTCATATTGAACAGAAGAATTTCGCTTTGGATCAGGTTTCCTTTAAACATGTGCTTTCATTGGATGCAGATGAGGCTTTATCGCCTGAACTTTTACGTAGCATTGAAGTTCTCAAGGAAAACTGGAATGATGAAGCCTATAGCATCAGCCGTTTAACGAATTACTGCGGAAAATGGGTCCGCCATGGTAGCTGGTACCCGGACAGGAAAGTCCGGCTTTTCATTAAAGGAAAAGGGAAGTGGGCAGGAGAGAACCCACACGATGCATATATTCCGGATGAGAACAGCATTATTCGTAAACTGAAGGGAGATTTATTGCACTACTCTTATTATAGTACGGAAGGACATATCGCACAGGTTAACAAATTCACTTCTGTAGGGGCGCAGAGTGCATTTAAGGCCGGACAAAAGGCAAACAGCTTTATGCTTTTATACAAACCGTTCTATAAATTCATCAGGGATTATTTTTTCAAGTTAGGATTCATGGATGGCTATGCAGGTTTTGTGATAGCAAGAATATCTGCACATGCCACTTTTTTAAAGTATGTGAAGTTGATCGAACTTCAAAAGAAAAAATAAGATGGCTAAAATCTCAGGCATAAAGAAAATACTCATCAGTCGCACCGACGCAATTGGCGACGTGATGCTTTCTCTGCCATTAGCAGGCTTATTAAAGGAAATGATCGGCAAAGATTTGAAAATCGCCTTTTTTGGAAAAACATATACATATGACGTTGTTAATTCCTGTGAATATGTTGATGAATTTTATAATTACGATACGTTTAGCAACTTTGATCAGGCAGGGAAGGTTGCATTTTTGAAGGAGATAGGTGCCGATGTTATTCTGCACGTATTTCCTCGTGAAGCGATTGCTTCTGCAGCCAGACAGGCCGGGATTCCGCACCGCATTGGAACGACGCATCGATTATACCATATTTGGAATTGTAATCATCTTGTTTCTTTCAGCAGAAAAAATTCCACATTACACGAAGCCCAACTAAATACATTTCTTTTAAAAGATCTTGGTCTAATAGAAATTCCAACGATCGAGAAGCTGGCTTCGCTCTATGGTTTCACGAAAATATCTCCGCTACCGGTAAAATTTTCAGACCGACTGAAGGACACAAAATTTAAATTGATTTTACATCCCGGCTCCAATGAAAGTGCACGGGAATGGAATAAAGTTCACTACCGGGATCTTATTCGATATCTTCCGCCTGAAAAGGTGCAGATCATTATAACAGGTACCGGGAATGAACTCTCCGGACTGAACGAATGGCTTTCTTCCCTTCCGGAAAATGTGATTAATTTCGTAGGTCGATTAGAGCTTGAAGAACTAATCTCCCTGATAAACACTTGTGACGGATTAATCGCAGCAAGTACCGGTCCCTTACATATTGCTGCTGCTTTGGGTAAACATGCGCTGGGAATTTTTCCTCCGATTCGCCCGATGCACCCCGGACGGTGGGCTCCTATTGGAGAAAGGGCTGAAGTGGCAGTTGTAAAAAAAGCATGTTCGGATTGCCGAACCGAACCCCGGAAATGTCATTGTATTAATGAAATAAGTGCAACTGAAATTGCTGACAGAGTTACAGCCTGGTTAAATATTAAGTGATTCGTCATTTTAAATTTCGGATTTCTCCTCACGCTTTTGTGAAAATAAAAACAAGGAAAGGAATAACACGACAAAAGTTACTCCGGATTGAGTCTCCAGCGTATCTTCAGTGAGCATAGACAGCGTTGCGATCAACCAAAAGCTGAGAAAGAGATAGTCTTTCCACATACCTGATTTAAAAAAGCAGTAAAATAAAACAAAAATAAAATAGATGAGTATCGGTATCCCAAGGCCAACACCGATGGCAAGATACTGGTTGTGCGCCCGTAGACGATATTTTTCATCTAATTGGCTGTTAGTTTTTACGTACTCATTTTGATATGCAGCAGGCATATCTCCTGTTCCAACTCCAATCAAAGGATTACTTGAAATAATTCCGATTGCCGCCTTCCAAAATTCAAACCGTTGAGTAACGGAATGCCCACCGGGATTTTCACCCCGACGGTATTGGTCGAACTCCCAAATTATCTGGATGAGGCGGATTCGTGCATCTGATAAATTTTGGTATTTCACATTTGCAATTCCTTTCTCCACAGATTTTATTTCTTCCTCGCTGAGTGTGGCCAATCCTTCTGAGTCCTTTCTCAAGCCTTTCGAACTTAAAAAACGAATCAAGGTAAATCTCAATGGTTGCCCACGTTCATCCAGTGAATCATAAGGAATGCTGCTTAGCTTGTTCCAGTCGGCACGTAATTCTTCATCACACACATATACCCAAATCGGATAGCCGTTTTCGTATAGCTTCTGGTTTTTCTGGAATATATAGGTGTTCCCTTTTTTGGTTTTTTCTGTAATGTCTATTTCATATTCATGTTTAACATTGTATTCCTCTATGATATTTCTGATTTCAAAAACCAACAATGAGGTTATGAGAACCACCGAGAGAATGACCAGAACTCTTGTCCATAGTCGCGAAGCACGGTATCCGGCTATAGCCAGGTGAACAAGTCCGGTGATTAATACCAGCACCAACCCGGTCATTGATTCGATGAAGACTAGAAAAGCAGCGAACCAAATTATTAATATGGAAATGAAGAAGAACGAAGAAAATTCTTTTGCTTTCCATGAAGAGTTCGCTTTTTGTATTAGTATAAATATGGATAGACAAACAAATAGAGCGAATCGGATGTGTGAAATATTAAAAATAAAAATGTCGCGTATGTCATGAATTTCACGCTGAATAATTCCCGAGTAAACAGCCATACTTACCAAAGAGCCTGCGAAAACAGCAGCGATAAAAACGGATAGTAAACATTGGAATTGTTTTTTAGACAAAGGCTCTGAGCCTGAAAGTACCAGCGGTAAAATTAATAGAGGCAGTTTAATTCGCAAATCCTTAAATCCTTCTTGCAGATCGTCTGTCCAGGCCAGACCGAGCAGATGCAGTAACCACAGCGAGGTGATTAAAACTGCGCTTGGGTTTGAAAGGAATTTTTTAAATTTTTTAGCAATGGAACCTTCAATAAAAAAGGATCCGATTATAAAAAACTGCGATAAGCTTGTCAGGAATAATGACAATGGCAAGCCTGCAACAAGCATCATCAAGCCGGTATATAGCAGAAAATTTGATTGCTGTAGCCTGTTAAAGTTCATACGGAATAAAAAATGCCGGATTAATAGTATAAATTTCCGAATGAATTATTTCCCTGTTGCCTTGGCATTGGCATTCAGACTGCCATTTAAAATGCCGGTATATTGAGCCTGGTCACGTAAAATGTCAATCGCTTTTTTTAATTCAGAGTCATTGTTCAATGAAGCTTGTATCCTTCCGGTTTGAAAGTAGTATCGTGAAATAATTTCTTCTTCCAGAAGCTGTACAATTTCATCCTTGTATTTTTTTACATCCTGCTGTTTACTATGTGAAAGTTTGGATTTTAATGCTTCAAACTCCGTAGCGATTTCCGTAAAAGATTTTTCGTCTTCAGCCTTTTGTTTTAATTCCTGCAATTCCTTTTCGCTTCCTGTAACGTAGTCATACTCTTTATCAGAGATATAGGCAGTGAATTCCTGAAAGTCTTTTTCACTCAGTTTAAAAATGTTGGCCGGGTCAATCGAGGGATGTGTTCTTAAATATAACGAAGCAAAATCGAAAATAATATTTTTGTTCACTAAACTCGTGGTGATCTCGGAACGTTTTGGGATTTCTGTAATGACATCAGGTAAAACACCGCCGCCATCGTATACAGTTCTTCCTGCGAGAGTTTTGTATGGACGCATAAGTGAGTCGGAAACCTTTCCTACGCTTCCATCTGCGTTTCGATTGATGTAAACAAGAGCCTGAATGCACCTTCCACTGGGAATATAATATTTGGCTGTAGTTATTTTTAGTTGTGAATTGTAACTAAGAGGTCGCGTTGTTTGAACAAGCCCTTTACCATAGCTACGTTGCCCTACAATAATTCCCCTGTCGAGATCCTGTATCGCACCCGATACGATTTCGGATGCGGAGGCTGAACCACTATTAACCAATACGGCAACCGGTGTTCCGGTATCTATTGCTGAGTTTATCGCTTTGTAGCTTCGGTCAAGATCCTTGATCTTTCCACGAGTGCTCACGATTTCTTGTCCGCGTTCAACGAAAGTGTTGGATACATTTACTGCTTCATGCAATAATCCTCCCGGATTTCCGCGAAGATCCAGCACAATGCCATTGACTGTATTTTTCTCTTTTAATTCCTTAAGTGCTTTTGAAACTTCATTTCCGGCATTCTCTGTGAAGTGACTCAGTTTAATGTAGGCTATCCCATTGTCGGCCATTCCGTAGTAAGGAACATTTTTAACTTTTATTTCTTCGCGTGTAATCAAAAACTCAAGTTTTTTTTCTTCGCCTTCTCTTTTAATCAGCACTTTGACTTGTGTTTTTGGAGAACCTTTCAGTGCGCGGCTCACATCATCAGTCTTTTTTCCGCCTGTGGATTTTCCATCGATTTCAAGTATAACATCGCCGGCACGAAGTCCTGCTTTCTGTGCAGGGTAGCCTTCATATGGATCACTTATTATAATTGAATTATCTCTGGTGCGAATCAAAGCTCCAATCCCTCCGTATTGCCCGGTTGTCATGAATCGGTAGTCTTCAATTTCGGATTCAGGTATATAGCTTGTATAAGGATCCAGAGATTCCAGCATTGCATCCATACCGGTTTTCATCAGCTTTCCCGGATCTGTTGAATCTACATAATACATATTCACTTCACGATAAAGCGAACTGAAAATGTCCAGGTTTTTTGATATTTCAAAATATTGATCTACAAAGCTGTAGCTGCCTATCGATACGATGCAGGTAAGCACTACAACTAGCCAGATCCTGATTTTTCTTTGAACTATTTTCATAATGATTTAGATTATTGTACTAGGGCAATGGGTCATAGCCATGTCCTCCCCATGGATGACAGCGGGATAATCTTTTTATGGTGAGATAGGTTCCTTTAAGTGGACCATATTTTTTTATCGCCTCAATTCCATATTGAGAGCAGCTGGGAGTAAAGCGACAAGAGGCTCGAAAGAAAGGAGATATGGCGCCTTGATACAAGCGGATGATTCCTATCAGAATTCGTACGAGTATTTTTTTAAAAAATTTCAGCAAGATGCTGTAAAATTAAAGTTATTTTTTGTTCAACTTCCGCATAATCCGGAACAGTTTTGCCTGTGTATACGAGAAGTAGTGCAAGCTGTTGCTCTTTCTGTACCAACAACGGATAAAAAGCAACTTTATTTTTACGATAGACTTCTCGCATCATCCTCTTGATTCTATTCCTTTTCACGGCTGATTTGAAATTTTTCTTTGGAACTGCAAAGGCAACCTGGGCAGGAAAAGGACTGTCAATGACAGTTTTTAACCAAATAAGTCTGAACGGCGATTCATTTACTGACCGCCCCTTTGTTACAAGAAGATCAAAGATTTTTCTACTCGTCAGGCGCTCCGCTTTTCGGAATGTCTGCGTGAATTTTGGTGTAGCAATTGCACACATGAAATTCCTTTACTTGTTCGCTTTTTTGATGTACTGCTCCAAGGCCATAGTCATGGATGGAGCAGCGGGCACCGGTGCCTGAATATCCAACCTCAAGCCGGCGTCAAGCACAGATTGAGCAGTGGTTGGACCAAAGGCTGCAATACGTGTATTGTTCTGTTTGAATTTTGGAAAATTTTTAAAAAGAGAAGTTATTCCGGAAGGACTGAAAAATACCAGTACATCATAATTCACCTCGGCAAGATCGGATAGATCGCTTGCGACTGTCTTATATATAACGGCCTTTGAATAATCAATACTGTGTTCATCCAGCGTGTCAAAAATTTCTTGCTTGTGAATATCGGTACAAGGGACGAGGAACTTTTCTTTCTTATGTTTTTTAATGAGATCCATCAAATCATTGATGGTTTGCTTACCGAAGAAGATTTTTCTCTTACGGTAGACTACAAATTTTTGAAGGTAATAGGCTGTCGACTCTGAAATGCAAAAGTATTTCATGCTTTCAGGAACAGTCACTCTCATCTCAGCGCAAATCCTGAAAAAATGATCTGCGGCGTTACGACTCGTTAAAATAACTGCAGTAAATTCTGCGATGTTAACACGGTCTTTACGAAAATCATTTGCAACAATTGGCTCAACCTGAATAAAAGGACGGAAGTCGATCTTAACACCAAATTTCTTGGCAAGATCAAAATAAGGAGACTTGTCAGTTTCAGGTTTAGGCTGAGTTACAAGGATACTTTTAACTTTCAAACTCATACCAGGATTACTCTTTCTTGGACAAAAACATCATTTAACCCCCGTCATGGATTGACAATTCTGATCAAAACCAGTAAAGGCGCAATTTCAAGGGTGCAAAGATACAAAAATAAATAGAGCGGAGAGAAACCTGAAACTGCTAATCCCGAGACCAGTCCCCTGAACAGACGGTAACAAAAAGCGATGCCAATTAGCCATAGGCTTAGAATTGCTAAAAAATGAGGCTCAATAAGGGGGCTATAAGCCATCAAGGCCACAATTGGCACAAGAATTAGCCCAAGCACATTATTAATCAGGAAAATATTGAAAATATAGGTTGCCATTTCACGGTCAAGGTCAAACAGCCAACCGATTATTTTGAGAATCAAAAATTTGAAGGTGTAGGAAGCAGACACGACAGTTATAAAAAAGGCAAACCTGTTAAACCCATTACCAATCCCGCCCAGATTCCATCCAATTTCAATACTCAACAAATAAAGAAACAGAGCGGCAATAATGTTAAAAGTTAGGGCCAAAAGAATGGAGGCTCTTTGAACCAAAATGTTTTCGTCCCGAACCATTTGATTGGTCAGATTTGTATTCAAAAAAGCCTGAATGAGCTGGTTGAAATATTTGTTGTAAAATATCCTTAACCAGGTATAGATTACCAAAACAAAAAGCAACACAGGAAAAAACCATCCTTGATAACCATTATCTATGGTTTGAGGAGATTGATGAAGAGGGTGTAATTCATGCCCGGCAAATAAATTGATATAGCCATTTGTCAAGGAAGGATTCAGCATGGAATCCGTGGATGGCAATGTATAGCCTATGGAATATTCTGGTAAATCATATTTAGCAGACTGATAGGGCACAGAAATAGATTTCACTGCCTCTTTTAGCACTGTCGGTGAGTTTGCAATAAAGAGTGTGCTATCCTGCATATGAGTTATTTCCGCAATGATCGATCGAAAATTTCAGGTTGGATTAGGATTTTCCAAACTTGAACATTCTGGAAACAATGAAGCTGAATTTTATACCTCCTTTAGCCCAATCGTCTTCAGTGTTCACGAGATAATCGTTTTCCAGAATACCTGATGCATTCGTAAACATTATACTGAAAACGTGTCCACCGGTTTCAATTTCAACCCCTAATCCTATCGGATCAAAAAATTCTCTGCCCGGAATGTCGGATCTGAACGAATGAAAATAGTCGGCTATAATGGAAGTGCTTTTGGTGAATTTCCATCTAAAACCTCCTCCGATGCTAATGATATCATTTTCATCTTCTGCTTCGACAAAATTTCTGTGCAGGTATGATGGTATCAAGACTAAAGAAAATTTTGAAGAAAATTTTCGGGCAAGGATTACTTGTGTATTGTAGGTGAGCCTATGTACATCCTTATCCACCAGTGAAGCAGCTTTTGCCGAAAAAGTAGCATTGCCAAATAAGGTAATACTCAAAGGTGTTTTTTTATCAGTTGTTTGTTGTAATAGTTTAAATTTTAAAAGCCCTTCGAAATTTTCATTTCTCTTTGATCGGCTAAGACCGGCCATCAGTCTGTCGCTAAGGCCATAATGAAAACCAATCCGAATATCCTGACTCTGATCGAATCCATATAAATTATGAAAACCGCCACCGCTTTCCTTGCCTATGTTTCCAAAGAGGTGATGAATTCGTACGTCGAGGTTCTGCTTTTTAACCGTTTCTGTGGTATTGACATTAATGATCTTGTCCCCCTTAAAACTGGCTAGCACGTATTCAGATTTGCCATCCTCTGACACTGATTCAAGTTTGCTCAGCAAATCATCTTGCGCAAAAAGAGATCCGGCACTGAAAAGGATAAAGACTGTTAGTAAGACATGCCTGCTTATTGATAGGTTCATCTGTTCAATTTTATGCGTTTAACATATTTATCGTGTCCAATAACTTATTTCTTAAATGGTTCAAAATTGCATTCCAGTTTTACTAAAACCGTATCAGCAATATTTTGAAACAAGAGTTTTGGAATACTGATATTATAATCTGCAATGGCAATTTTAAATTCGCTTTTCAAATTAATTTTATTGCCAGCTATGGTGAATGTACCTTTCTCAGAAATTTCTTTATCCACACCATGCAAACTGAAAGTTCCGGTTGAGCCAACTTCATAAGTGCCCGGAACATCCCATTTAATTGAATCAACTATGTTGCACTTGTAGGTAGCTTTAGGATATTTATCACTCTCAAGATATTTTTCATTGAAATGTTCTTGCATGAGTTCCTTTTCAAATTTAAAGCCTCGAATAGTTACAATGAAAGCCAGCTCATTCGTTTGCGTATTTAATATAGCATTTACACCGGAATGTACAGCTTCAATATTTTCAAGCGGAGCTTCAGAATAAAAGGAAACTGTTCCGCTTTTCTCAATAAAAACTGATTGAGCCTGGCCAAATTGCCAGTAAATTAGTGTCAAAAGAAAAAGAAGTTTTTTCATAGGGATTAATTTTGAGGATATCCTTGTTTAATCCAGGTGAGCAGGCTGTAAAGTTCACAGGGATTCATCCGAATATCTTTAGGCATGTGTAGCGGATCTTCAATTGGCAGGTGTAAACGTTGTTCGAAGCTGCCATTTCTTATGCGTGCTGCAATTACTGCATAATTAGTATAATCATAACTTCCTTCGCCACCTGTTGCATGACACGCAGGGAAATTGCAATTGGCCTGAATGATTGGTTTTATATGGCTATCATAAGTAAAAGCCATGCTGTCACAACCTAATGGCTTTGCAAGGATGATGCTTTCTGAGTCTTTTGTGCAACTCGAAATCAGAATGACTTGAAAAATGAGGAGTAAATATAATTTCATGATCAGACAAATATAACAAGACTATTTATTGAATTACGAAAACCGGACGGATTGTCTGTAATCGAATGAAAATATGAATTCCACGGAATAAATCAAAGTTTTAAGAAAGAAAATCACGAATTATCCGTGTAAATTATTTCTGTTTCTTGATCTACTGCTCAACTTATATGACTACAAATTTATTTTTCACCCTCCCAGTTGCTTGATACCAAAACCAAATTGTCAAAAGTAGGTGAGTCTTTCCCTCCCTTAGGCTCCATCGTTACCAGAAAGGAATCTGCCTGATTTATTTCAAGCATTCTTTGCATACCTGAAAATTCATGAGCGTCGAAAAGGCCACCACTGACTATGTGAGTGTCTGATTTAGCCCAAAGTTGATATTGATAATCCAGCTCGGGCTCCGGTAGCTTCAGTACATCAATGAATATCTCATGTGAATGTTTATTCCAGTAAAGTCTTGCCTTATAATTAAGGCCTGTGTCCAATGAATGTAAATTTATCACATACGAATTCTCATCCCGCATGATGAGGATGTCGTATACCGTCTTGTCAAATCCGTCTTTTACCAGATTGTAATTTTGTGCCAGCTGATTTTTTTCGGTTAGAAGCTGGCTAAATCGTTCTTCAGAATCTTCCCATCGGCTGTAAAAAAACCAGGAAGCAAAGGTACTTATCGCCAGAGCAGCAAGACTGGCAGCAATTAGGTACTTATAGGTAAGTGAATGATTTTTTTCAGAATACTTCCCTTTATTATTCTCTGAAGTTTTTCCTGCCGGGTGCAGTATTTCTGCTAATATCTCAGATCTGAGTTCAGGATTTGGATTAATTGCATAGGATTTGGCATAGGATACAAGGGCAATTTGAACTTGTTTTAATTCATTCGCCAGCTCAGGATACATTAAAATCCTTTGCTCAAATTCAGTTCTCTCCGAATCCTGTAAGGCTCCCAGGGTATACATTTCGACAACACCTGAAGCGATATATTCTTTAATATCCATTTTCAGTCAGGAATTTGTCCTAAATACGTTCTCAATTTTAGAATAGCAGTCCTTGCTCTGCTTTTCACCGTGCCAAGGGGTATGTTTAATTTTAAAGCTACTTCAGACTGACTAAAGCCGGCATAAAAAAGTAAATATAGAATCTGACTGTATTCACTATCCATTTCCAGGATGAGCTTTTTTAAACCTGAAATTTCCTTGCTGCTGCCTCCGGCTTGCACAGGACTTGCCTCTGCCAGAATTTTTTCTATCGATTTATACTGGCCTTTATTCTGCTGCTCAATTGAATATCGTTTGTCCATTGCCGTATTGCGCGCGATCGTTATCATCCAGGCTGCTAAACGGTCTTTGGACGGGTTGTATTGTGAAAAATTGTTCCAGATTTTTATAAAAGTTATTTTGAGTAGAAGTTCAGCTACTTCATCATTCTGAACAATCCTTTGAATAACTCCATATAAACTCGCTGAATAGTTGTCATAAAGGGTTTCCAGTCCGTATGAATTTTTTTTCAGGAGCAAAGGAATAAGCTCTTCTTCGGATATTTGCTTTGGTGTGCTCAAAAGAATAAAAAATTGCTTTATAGATGCTGCAAAGAAACAAAAATATAAGCAATACTTCCTTATCCTCAGATCCTGCTTAAAAGCATTGCTGCTTTAGCTGCTATGCTTTTTAATTTATAGGTGCCGGATTGTAACAAGTTGCCATCCCTGCGGGTCCTGCATTTGGCATATGCTACTTCATTATAAATACGACGAATCGCAAAGTCGTAATATCGCCTCGGGTAGGTTCGCTTAAAGTCGATATCCCTGTCAGTTGATGAAGACCAGTCAGGCTTTAAGGTGAAGAGGCTTTCAGTTTCTTCAAATAATTCTGTTCCGGTAATAGGGTAGGCCAGGGTTAAGGTATAATAGTCGGGATCGGCCGACTTCAAATGCAAAATTGTTTGCTCAAGATCGGCTTCTGTTTCACCCGGATAACCAACCATGATAAATGTGCCGGTCTCTAATCCGGCATGTTTGGCCAGTTGTATCATTTCACTAACCTGACTTGCCCGGACTCTTCTGTCCATTGCATCAAGTATCTTCTGTGATCCGCTCTCAGCCCCTATCCAGACACGAAAACAACCGCTTTCTTTCAAGTCATTTATGACTTGGGCGTTCATTCTGTCGGCTCTCGTGATACATTCAAAGGCCACCTTCAGATTTTTGGCCTTTATTTCTTGCTTAAATTCTGATAGCCACTTGTGGCTAATGGTAAATACGTCATCAACAAACCAAATGGTGTCAAACGTATATTCCTTTTGAAGCGTTTCGAGTTCATTGACTACCGATGCCGCACTTCTTCTTCTGTAACTTTGTCCGTACACTGCTCTGCTGCACCATTTGCAAGTATATGGACACCCGCGCATTGTTGAAACGGAGATCGTAGAAGTTCCGTGTTTCTTTTTCCATGCATCCAGATATAATCCCAGATTAATTCTTTTTCGGTTCGGTAATGGAAGGCTGTCCATATCCTTTCTTAAAGTCCGCTCTGCGGTTTTAATAACCTTACCGTCATTTGATAAATAGGCCAGCCCTTGTATTTTAAAAAGTTCAGATCCTCTATTCTCACTTTCTCCTTGTCTGACATCCCTTAGAATATATTGACTCAACTCAAGCATGCTTTCTTCACCTTCACCCACAACAAGAAAGTCAGCACCATTGCGAAGAAAATTCTCTATATGATACCTGACTTCCGGCCCGCCTAAAACAATCTTCGTTTGCTGAAGTTTTTCTGTTGATTTTATGAATTTGATAATCCGAAGGACATTTAACTTCGTCATTAAATTGGTATAGATCCCTATAATTTTTGGTTGATTTTTAATTAGGCTTGCACATAAAGTCTCAAAATCGGAAAATGTGGAGTCGAAAACTTCATTCGCAATTCCTTCCTGCTCGAGAAATGCTGAAACATACAAAATGCCAAGAGGAGGGTAGGGCTTCATGATGAGCTGCTCTTTAGCGTCCTCATGAATAAAATATCCGTGAGTGAGAAACACTTTATTATCCTCTTTGAATTTCTCTGTCATATGGAATAGAAATTATACGAAGATACGAAAGCATCCCGGCCTAATTCTTATAATAGCCTGCGTTTATTCTTTTTTTCTGAATTCAATGAGGAAATGATCAGCATAATTTGCAAAGAGTGAAAATCGACTAAACATGCGGTCCAATGTTAATAGACTGCTTTTTAAGAAATTTATTCTTTTTAGTCCAGACTCCAGATACGAAGGAGGTATGAACAGGCCTATTGGCCGCAGCTGTATTTTAGTAAAACGATCCTTAAGAAGTTCTGTCATTTCTTCCGGACTATAGTACCATGTTTTCTGTACTGAATCTCCCAGATTTACTTCTACAGGACCGGGACCCGATCGCCTGCCTGCCTGAGTCCTCATTCCTTTGAACAAGAAATAAATTTTTTCCCAAATGCATTTTCTTCCCATCACAACCAGGATCAACTTCCCATCCTTATTCAGGCAATCAGACAAACTAGCTGATAGCAACTTAATATCATCAGGAGAACTACAATTTAATCCGCCAAAGTTTGAAAAAACCATGTCGAATCTTCTTCCTTCAGGAATTGGCGAAGGAGAATTTATATCTAGTAATTTCAGTTCCAGATTTTCAATAGATCTTTCGCGTTGTTTCAGGCGTGTTTGTTCCAGCATTCTTTCAGAGACATCAGTGGCCAGAACAGAATGACCTTTTTCCGCCAGCATGCAGGCATCTTCTCCTGTGCCACAGTTTAATTCGAGAATTGTTTTTTCTCTACTGACATGAATATTGTTTTCCAAAAATTTCCAAACTGCGTCACGTTGCCGGCGACCAATCCATGATCGGGTGAAACTATTGTCATACTCAGCTGCGAGGGAATCAAAAGCAGGATCGTAGTGCTCTGTCAATGTTGTACGAATTAATCAGGAATGGCTTGAAGCATTTTATCCATTTTGCTTTTATAGTAAATGGAGCCGCTATAATGAAATGGAACACTAACAATTCGTTTTAAGCTGCTAAAATTTAACTTCGCAGGTCTTTTCATTATAGTCACAAGCTCTTCCATACCTTGTTTGGTTCTGTATTTACGATGTACAAATCGTTGAAGCAGCTTATAATATGCAGCTGGATAGGTGTTCTTGAACATCATCGCCAAGTCATCGCTGTCAGTCCAGTTTGATTTTTTTACCAGCTCATTTTTCACTTTTTCATAAAACTTAGTTCCGGGCAAAGGATATGAAACGGAAATGCCAATATCATCAGGCAAGAGGGTCATTACCATATCAAGAGTCTTTTCAATATCTTCTTTTGTTTCTCCCGGATAACCGAACTGAAGAAAAAATGCCGGCTTTATTCCTTTTTTCTTTAAAAGATTGCTTGCCTCATGAATTTGGGATACCGTGGTTCCTTTTTCCATGGCATCAAGAATTTTTTGTGAACCACTTTCAGCACCCATCCACACTGTTTCACATCCACTTTCTGCTAATGCCTCGATGGTGTTTTCCTGTAAGAGAAGATCAACTCTCGATTGTATTTTATACCTGAACTTATTTATCTTGGTCGCTTTTGCAAATTCTGCAATCCATCCCGGTTTTAATCCGAAGATATCATCGGTGATCCAAAAGTGATTGACAGAAAAATTCTTTTGAAGATACTGCATCTCTTTGGCAATACGATCAGGGCTGTGCACTGAATAGCGGTTTCCATAAATCGGCTTTGCGCACCAATTGCAGTGAAACGGACATCCTCTTGTGGTGCTTATGTTGAGTGAAAAATACCCGTGACTAGCCATCCAGCGATTTTTATAATCGTCCATTCTAATAAGATCCCATGCAGGACCCGGCAGTTGGTCCATATCTTTCATCACATCACGTTTCGCAGTTTTGTAAGGTTTGTTATTGTCGCGAAAAATCAATCCATTTATCTCTTTGAAATTTTGATTGCCTTTTTGCAGCGCCTCAAGTAATTCTTCAAGAGTTTTTTCTCCCTCTCCATAGATAATAAAATCTGCTCCGGCATCGAGATACAGATCAGGATGATCGGTTGAGTCGCTGCTGGAAACAATGGCTGTAATTCCTTTTTCTTTCGCTAAGTGAACCATTCGAAATGCTGCTTCACGCATGTTCGTGAGACACATTTTGGTGAGATAATTGAAGCCGTCATCATAAACCACAAAAAAATCAGGTTTCATCTTTTCCAACAATGGTATAATCTCATCCGGACTTTCTGAGAACATAGGATCAAACAGTTCAACCTGATAGTTTAAGCGCTTCAATGCGGCTGCAGCATAAAGAGTTGCCAGTGGGGGATAGGCCTGCTGGATCTTCCATTGTTTTGGATCAAACCGTAAAAAATAGCTATGACTGAAAAGTACTTTTTTCATTGGCCCAATTTTACAGAATGCTTGCTTTCGAAATTGTAAAGGTTTTCCTTGTAACGAGATAGAATTTTTTCCTGGTAACCTAATGGATGATGCTTAGATTCGTTCTTTCGGCTTCGCAAACGTAAATCAAAAGTTTCTTCATCAAAGTAATTAAACTTTTTTTTCCAATGGTTTAAAGTAAGTCGAAAGAAATAGGAGTCTATTCTATCCCCAAAACTGCCTGATAAAATCTTCTCAAATAACTTTTTGAAAAAATATCTTTTCTTATTGATCAGCCAGGTATCATCACGTAAGCTGAGTTTCGGATAATAGGCTCTGTACCAGTTATTCGAGGACATTAAATTGTAATAGTGATCCTGACCGTATGTTGGGATCAGGAAGGCAAGTTCAGTTGCGGTAAAAATATTTTTATTTGGTATGCTTAGGCTTTCTTCTGTCACAAAATAATTTACGCAAAAATATTTCTTTGAATTTAAAAGAAATATTTTTTTGAAAAGGACTAGCATAGTTCTTGATAGCCACATTCGTCCCGGCGATGTGATCACAAAATAATCTATGTCAGCATTGGCATCCATGTAATTTTTTGAAATAGAACCGGAAAGACAAATTCCCCTCACAAAAGGAAATCCGGCAATGATACCACTGAACCATCTGGCTTTCTTTAAAGCTCGTTGTGCATTTTTTTCTCCTTCAAGCCTGCGCGATATCCATGATTCGTTACCATTAATAAAATAGTGGCCATTAGAATAATTAATTAACCCGTTCGCACGTAGTTGATCCAGCGTATGCTGAATGCTAGAAATACCTTCAGAACCATATATTGAATATGCTGCAATCTCATCAGCCCTTAATGGGTGCTGAAAATTGTCAAAATAAATAAGGATTTTTAAGACAGAAGCATCTGTTCCTGACAATGAAGTATTTGGTTCAAGCAATTCGTCGGTTGCGAATTCTTTCATTTTCTTACTTGCTTATTAAAATAGATTGGTTTCTGGATTGAATTCTGAAAATAAAATTTGTTTCCAATATATTTTTGTGGGTGTGAATGCAGTTCATGTCAAAATGAGATGCGTCTGCTAATTTACGTATTTCCTGCAACTCTGCATCTTCTGATATAATCATCAGAATCAATGTCTCGTCATGAATATAGTTTTCAAGATTCTTAAACAAGGAGGAGAAAAAATTAAGCTCAAGTCCGCAGTACCATGCGTAGTCTGAATTTTTTTTAATCTCGCCTCTGTAAAATGGCGGATTCAAAAGGATATAATCAAATTTGTTTTTTTCAATATGGCTGAATAGATCTGACTCAACAACAGCTATAAATCCGGTATTTTCCCTGATCAATGAGGTATTAAGCAGAATGTTTTCTTTGATGTTTTCAATTGCCTCAGGGTTTATGTCTGTTGATAACACATTGGCACCCTTTGAAGCTGCGTAAATTGAAACTATCCCTGAACCGGCTCCGAGTTCAAGTGTTTTGTATCCTTTGAAATCTATTCCTTTCAAATAATTCAATAGAATTTTTGTGCTGAAGAATAGTCCGGGATGAAATACACCTGGATTCACCTGTAACCTTATTTGGTTCCACTTATAGGATCTTTTTCGGGAAGTGTACCATCGAACATAGGGGCGCATTAGCTTCTCCAATAGCTTCTTCTCAAACTTTTGAAAGGGTGACTTATGAAGAGGTTTGTAGTCCGGAGTACTCAATTTATTTATTTTTACTCAGCCTTAATGCGACCGATTCGGAATCTGCGAATTTTAAAAACCTTCGATTTCCGGTTGGCGGTATTTCCAAAACTTTTGCAGGGATTTTATTTCGTAAGGGAAATTGTATATTTTTTTTGTGTATCTGAATGAAGACATAAATCGTAAGAGCTTTGCCTTGCGGGGCGATAACCTGATGTCAGATACTGTTGGATAATATCCGTTCAGTACGGTCTCAAAATTTTTAATGTAGTCAACCATTTCTTTTGTTAACCATGGCGTGAGTGGATTTTTCCTCAAGTCAAATTTTTCCCAACCCGGAGCAATCCAATCTTCCAGCTTTTCAGGAAACCTAAATCCTGAACGAAGTACTGCATCATATAATTCGCTCCCCTCCGCAGGTACAGGGCTATACACATAAATAATAATTTCGGTTTCCGGATTTATTTCTTTAATCTGACGGATAAATTCAATGTCGGAATGAATTTGCTTCCATACCTGGGATTCTGTATCAGCAGGTGTGCCTAACACAAAGGAATATTCCGGGACTATGTCAAACTTTTTCATTCTGGCAGCGAAGGCTTTTATCTGGGCGGAGGATTGGGTTCCTCCCTTATCCATCTTCTTAAGGATTTCATCGTTGCCCGTTTCTGCTCCGAAGAAAATCATGCGACAACCGGAGTCTCTCATTAGTTTTAATGTCTCATCCGAATATTTATCGATGGTATCAATACGACCTTCTCCCCACCAATTCATGTTTTCATGCAGCATCAGTTGAGAAAATTCAGTTGTTCTCTTTTCAGATACAAAGAAATTATTGTCATGAAATTCAATGGCATTGCCGCCAAATTTATTTTTGATGAACTGTATGTCTTTGAAAATGTTTTCTGCAGATTTCCCTCTCCAACGTGCCTTGGAAATTGTAACAACTGCGCAGAATGAACATGTGAAAGGGCAACCAAAACTGGAATGGTAGGCAATCGTTTTGCTCCCCAAATAGGTTTTACCCAGGTAACGTGATATAGGATAAATACTGTTTAATTTTTCATATGGTAGGGCAGGTAATTCATCCTGATCATAAAGTTCATCCTTAGCTGTGGTGATTACCTGTTCCTGAATTTGTTCGCCGGATTTATTCTTCTTTATATAGATTAGGTTGGAGATGCCATTTAAATCCTCAAGGCCATTTTCAAGTGCATAAAGAAGATTTGGAAATGCTTTGTCACCGGGTCCATTAATTACGTAGTCGACAAATCCGGAAGTCAAAACAGTTTTGCTTTGGTTTGAAGGAAAATATCCTCCCCAAATTATAACGACATCAGGATAATGCAACCTGACTTTTTTTGAAAAAGGAATTGCTTGTTTTAATTGCGGGCCGGGCATGACTGTGAGGGCGAAGTAATTAATATCCCCTTTCGAAAGTTGTAATTCTATCTGTGTCCAGGGATCTGTTTCAAGATTACCATCCACAAAGGTCCAGCGATGACTTTGTTCTATGGAAGATGCAACCTGCAGTATACTATTAGGTATACGCGGCTTACTGTTGGCTGCTCTTGGATTAAAAAATAAAATCTTTTTCATCACTTTCCTCAAATATAAGGTTGATTTTCGGGATATCCTTGATCCAATTCTCCAACAATCGGATTAATTCAAATCAGTATAATATCTGATTTAGGTTTTTATGTCTTGCTTGCGTATTTACGACGACTGATTTTCTGATTTAATTAGCCAATAACATGTAGTCGTGAAAATAATTGCCATAAGCCAAAGTCTGTAAAATGCTATAATCAGCAAGGAATTAAAAAAGGGAAGTTTACTTTGTAAAAGCGGACCTATGCCGCATAGAACCAAACTCGTTATGAGTACGAGCCATATTTTTTTAAACTGTGTAGTCATGGAAGCTACTGTTTTTGCCAGGAGTGCAAATGGCAACAGTAAAAGGAGCGAATGATACGTGGCACCCGCAGGCGTAAGAAAAAGTACAGTTACTGACCCAAGAATTATTGCTGATTCAAAAAAGTTTGATTTGTTTTTCTGCTGATACAATACCCATAGCATAATAGAAAGAATACTCACTTGAATTCCATACTTAAACAGATTAAACAGCGTTTCAGATGCAATCAATGGATCAGGGTTTTCTGTCATATCATATCTAAAAAGATTGTGAGCCAAAGCATTCCACGACTGAAAAGCATAGGACCATGGCGATTGTCCTTCCAGTGAGCCGGTAAGATGTTGAAAGAAAACAGTTTCAAAAAAATCCCTGTAGGTATTTAGCCCCAAGATTAAAGCCGCTGCCAGATTTAATAATGATACCGTAAGAAATATACTTGCCAATGACTTCCATCTCCTTTCATAAATGAGAGAAGGAACAAATACTAGTGGAAAATATTTAACGGCAATTCCGACACCTAAAACTATTCCTGCCTCGTAGTTTTTTTTTGAACTTAATAATTGATAGGAATAAAGCATGCTCAGCAACAGTAATAAATATACTTGTCCAAGCATTAAAGTATTGGCACAAGCCAAACCTGAACACAGGACCAGTAATAGCGCATCCCGGTATTGCAACCTGCCAATATGTTTAATCTGCTGTGAAATCAAAAAGATAAATCCAAGGTTTAGAATCAACCAGATTCTTTTAGCAAGCATGGGCTCAAAGACGGTCAATGGTGCCATAAGAAAAGCTGTTGGAGGAGGAAAGGGGGAAAACTTCCCTGCTGCTTCTATGTTTTGCGCATAAATTTTTTGTTGAAACCAGTCATTATCATACATGCGAAGACTATCAGAGCCTTCGAATAACAATGTTCCTGATACATAATAATTTGGAAAGTCACTTCTTATTTCAGTCCAGCCCGGCAGAATTCCCAAAAAGAACTGGAAACAAGCGAATAAAATAAGGGCAATACCGGACCAACGGGCATAGCGTAAATAAATCGATTCCACCAAAGTCATGCAAACAAAGGAATGATAATTTGTTAAATTTGCAGCCGCAGCTAAAAGTTTGTTTGATATTCAAATCAAAATGACCGAATTGATTGATTTCTGAAGCAAGACAAAGAAATTTTTCAAATTGCAATCGGTGACCGGCTGTTTCAGTGCATTGAGTTTTTAAATATTATAATTCTAATTCATATGAGTAAAGACCGCTTCCAATTTCATGATTACTATTTGGCCGACGAACTTTTAACGGAAGAGCATATACTGGTTCGGAATTCTGTTCGGGAATGGGTAAAAAAAGAGGTGTCTCCGATAGTTGAAGACGCTTGTCAGAAAGCCGAATTTCCAAAACAATGGATTCGTGGTTTGGCAGACATCGGGGCATTTGGGCCATATATTCCGGTCGAGTATGGTGGAGGAGGCTTAGATCAAATTGCCTATGGCTTAATCATGATGGAGCTTGAAAGAGGTGATTCCGGATTAAGGTCCACCGCTTCTGTCCAGAGTTCTTTAGTGATGTATCCGATTTATACCTATGGAAGTGAGGAGCAACGAAAAAAATACCTTCCTAAATTGGCCAATGGTGAGTGGATGGGATGTTTTGGTCTCACAGAACCAGATCATGGATCCAACCCTTCCGGTATGTTATCAAATATCAAAGACAAGGGTGATCATTATCTTTTGAATGGTTCTAAAATGTGGATCAGCAATGCTCCTTTTGCACACGTTGCCGTTGTTTGGGCAAAAGATGAGCAGGGTGTTATTCGAGGAATGATTCTGGAGCGTGGCATGGAGGGATTCACTACACCTGAAACCCATGGCAAGTGGTCATTACGTGCAAGTGCTACAGGGGAATTGGTTTTCGATAATGTGAAAGTTCCTAAGGAGAATATACTTCCAAATGTCAAAGGACTCAAAGGACCATTAGGTTGCCTCAATTCCGCTCGGTATGGAATCAGCTGGGGTGCTATTGGAGCTGCCTTGGATTGCTATGATTCTGCATTGCGTTATTCGAAAGAAAGAATCCAGTTTGGAAAACCTATTGCCGGATTCCAACTCACTCAAAAGAAACTCGCTGAGATGATTACCGAAATTACTAAGGCTCAATTGCTGACATGGCGTCTTGGAGTATTGAAAAATGAAAACCGCGCTACACCGGCTCAAATTTCAATGGCTAAGCGTAATAATGTAAACATGGCTCTTCAAATCGCAAGAGAAGCTCGTCAGATTCATGGCGGAATGGGAATCACAGGAGAATACCCCATCATGCGTCATATGATGAACCTCGAGTCGGTAATCACATACGAAGGAACGCACGATATACACCTTCTGATCACAGGCATGGATGTAACTGGTCTGAATGCTTTCGAATAAACCTGATCCTTCTAAATAACATTGGCTTAATCAAATTCACATTTGAGTGTCTGTGCTGATTTTATTATGAAGATATGCTGAGTTTTTTATAGATCTGCTCTGATTTTGTCGAAACACAGCTTTTATTATCCTTTACTATTGAAGAATTCCTAAAACCTGATTTAAGGTCCGGCCAATTTTCATACCTTGCAACATATTTTCTAATATGTTAGACGTTGATGTAAGAGAGAAGCGGTGGGCTTTAAAGCCCCGTGGTGATGAAAAAATTATCCTTGAACTCTCAGAAGCTTTAAATATAAGTCCAACGCTGTCCAATCTATTGGTTCAGCGAGGCATTAATACATTTGCCGAAGCAAAGAAGTATTTTCGACCTTCTATCGAAGACTTGCACGATCCTTTTCTCATGCAGGATATGGACAAAGCCATTCTTCGTATCGAACAGGCTTTTCGTGATGGAGAAAAAATAATTATTTATGGTGATTATGATGTGGACGGTACAACAGCTGTTGCACTCGTTTACTCATTTATCAAGTCAATTTACGATCAGGTCGATTATTATCTTCCGGACCGCTACAAAGAAGGCTATGGAATTTCTTTCTTAGGAATTGATCATGCAGAAGCCAACGGAGTTACGCTGATGATTGCTTTGGATTGCGGCATCAAAGCAAATGACAAAATCGATTACGCAAAAAATAAAGGCATTGATTTTATTATCTGCGATCATCACCGTCCTGGTGAACAGCTTCCAAATGCTGTTGCTGTATTGGATCCTAAAAGGGATGATTGCAATTATCCTTTCGATGAACTTTCAGGCTGCGGAATTGGCTTCAAATTGGTGCAGGGCTACGCCCAAAAACATAAAATTCCATTTACGGAATTAGAACAATATCTTGACCTGGTTGCCGTAAGCACAGCTGCAGATATAGTTCCTATTATTGGTGAAAACAGAATTCTTGTATACCATGGCTTGAAATGGCTTAATACCCATCCAAGACCGGGTATTCAAGCAATATTGGATATGGTGAAAGTGAAGAGGGAGCTGACTGTCAATGATATTGTGTTTATTATCGGTCCCCGAATCAACGCTGCCGGAAGAATTCAGGATGCAAGACAAGCTGTTGACCTGCTGATTGCTGAAAATAGCAAGGTTGCTTTTTCTGAAGGTCAAATCATCGATGAGAAAAATACGGAGAGACGTACTTTAGATCTCACCATCACGGAGCATGCACTGCAGATTGTACAAGAGGACGCTCGTTTTAGTCAAAAAAAATCCACCGTTTTATTTCATCCCGACTGGCACAAAGGGGTGATCGGAATCGTGGCTTCCAGACTTACAGAGAAGTATTACAGACCCACCATTATTTTAACTGAATCCAACGGAATGGCTACAGGTTCTGCACGATCCGTAAAAGATTTTGATATTTATAATGCTATCGAATCCTGTAGTGATTTGCTTGAGCAGTTTGGTGGTCATATGTACGCAGCCGGACTTACACTGAAAATTGAAAACCTCGAAAAGTTTTCTCTTCGCTTCGAAGAAATCGTTGCAGCTACCATCGACGAAAAATCTTTGGTTCAGGAAGTTGAAATTGATTCAAATTTAAAATTGAGTGAGATAACAGGATCATTTTTCAATGTTCTCAAACAATTTGCTCCCTTTGGTCCGGGCAATATGAGCCCGGTCTTTAGAACCGAAAATGTACGTGATACCGGACTTTCCAGAATCGTTGGAAACAATCACCTGAAACTGAATCTGGCTGAAGATCAGACAACCAGATTTGGTGTGGATGGGATCGCTTTCCAAATGGGTCAGTTTTACCCCTTTATTTCACGCCGTATTCCTTTTGATGTTTGTTATAATCTTGAAGAAAATTCCTACAATGGCAAGACTAATATTCAGTTGAATGTCAAGGATATTCAGATGAAATAGTGACAACGGGAAAATTCAGGTTACACTCGTTTGTCTGCATCTTTTTCTTTCCGGATGTTTCTTCCTAGCCTTCTGAATTGTTACTAGAGTTACTCCCTCGGACTCCTGTTCAGGCCATGCAAGATTGAGCTTACCAAAGACAAAATAATACTGAAGGCCAGAGCGGTCCAAAATCCGGAAACAGAAAAGCCATCCACAATTTTAGCACTCAGCTGAATCAGTAAAGCATTAATAACCAATAGGAATAAGCCTAAAGTCAGGATCGTAACCGGAATAGTCAGAATGACCAAAACAGGTTTTACAATGGCATTCAGGAAAGCTATGACTATAGCGACTAAGATCGCCGTAAGTACACTGTCCACATGAACTCCCGGTAATAACCATGCTGTTATCAGAACAGCTAAAACTCCAACGATCAGACGACTGAGTAAATCCATAGAAAATTTAATGAAATGTCTAAATTTTAAGAGAAAATAAAAGTACTTTTTTTAGGTGTAAATGAGTAAAAAACTTGACTAAATTTACCCCACAGTTTTAAAACTCTATATATGCAAAACGATCTAGATAACGGAAAGAAATTCTACGATGGTGTTATGGCCGCATTCGACAATGCAGCTGCCTTCACAGATTTTGAGCCCGGACTGTTAAACCAGATTAAAATCTGTAACAGTATTTACAAATTTTATTTCCCAATCGAAGTTGATGGGAAGTTGGAAGTAATCGAAGGGATTCGCGTTCAACACAGTCATCATAAAACGCCTACTAAAGGTGGTATTCGTTACAGCGAATTTGTGAATGAAGATGAAGTCAAAGCTTTGGCTACATTAATGACTTTCAAATGTGCAGTTGTGGATGTACCTTTTGGTGGTGCAAAAGGTGGAATAAAAATCAGCCCTCGCAAATACACAGAAAAGCAATTAGAACGCATCACTCGTCGATACACCACTGAGTTAATCAAGAAGAGTATGATCGGTGCCGGCATTGATGTTCCTGCTCCGGATTACGGAAGCGGTTCGCGGGAAATGGCATGGATTGCTGATACCTATGCAACATTCAAATATGATGATTTGAATTCCTTAGCCTGCGTTACCGGAAAACCTCTTGGCCAAGGTGGTATACAAGGACGTACTGAAGCTACCGGTCTCGGACTGTTCTTTGGATTACGTGAAGCACTCAGCTATGAGGAAGACATGAAAAAGATTGGCCTGACCAAAGGCATGAAGGATAAAAGAATTATCGTGCAAGGTCTGGGTAATGTTGGTTATTATTCGGCGAAATTTTGCGTGGAAGGCGGTGCCGTATTGATAGGTATTGCTGAGCGTGAAGGTGGAATTTATAATCCCAAAGGACTCGACGTTGATGCCGTTTTTCGTCACAGAAACGAAACCGGTTCCATTCTGAATTTTCCCGGTGCAACTGATTTCCCGGTTTCCCTGATGCTTCTCGAACAAGATTGCGATATATTAATTCCGGCTGCTTTGGAAAATCAGATTACTCAGGATAATGCTCCAAGGATAAAAGCAAAGTTAATCGCAGAGGGTGCGAATGGTCCGGTGACAATTAATGCTCAGGCCATTTTGCATAAAATGAATGTTATGATGATACCGGACATGTACCTTAATGCGGGTGGTGTCACAGTTTCATATTTTGAATGGCTTAAAAATCTTTCCCACGTCCGCTTTGGAAGAATGGAAAAACGTTTTCATGAAATGGCAAATACTGAGCTTGTTTCAGCGGTAGAAAGTGTTACAGGCAAACAGCTCGATCCTGTACACCGGAAAATTCTGGTACATGGACCTGATGAAATTGATTTGGTTCGTTCAGGTTTGGAAGAGACAATGCTTTTTGCTTACAATGAAATCCGTGATATTAAAATGAGAAACCCAAAGATCAACGATCTCCGTACTGCGGCCTTTGTAAGCGGTATCCGTAAACTGGGAGTGAGTTATCAGGCCCTTGGAATTTTCCCTTGATCATTTAAAATTTACTTTATAAAAAAACCGGCTTTGAAACAAAGCCGGTTTTTTTATAAAAGAATTAGTCGATCAAATAATTAACATCGCATCACCATAGCTGTAGAAATGATATTTTTCTTTAACAGCTACTTTGTATGCATGCATGACATTTTCATATCCACCAAAAGCTGCAACCATCATTAATAATGTTGACTCAGGCATATGGAAATTTGTAATCATGGCATTGGCAACACTGAAATCATAAGGTGGAAAAATAAATTTGTTCGTCCATCCATCAAATGGTTTAAGTTCACCTTGGGTTGAAACAGATGACTCGATTCCGCGCATTACCGTTGTTCCAATGGCACAGATTCTTTTCTTCCCTGCTTTTGCCTTGTTGACTACATCGCAGCAATCTTTCGTAATAATTACTTGCTCAGAATCCATTTTATGTTTCGTCAAATCTTCTACCTCAACCGGACGAAAAGTTCCAAGACCAACATGTAATGTAAGTTCAGCGAACTTTATACCTTTTAACTCAAGCCTTTTTACCAATGGCATACTGAAGTGTAATCCTGCCGTTGGTGCGGCTACTGCTCCTTCGTGTCTGGCAAAGACCGTCTGATAGCGCTCTACATCCTCTGGCTCTGCTTTTCGCTTGATGTATTTTGGCAGAGGGGTGTTCCCTAATGCCGTGATGGTTTTTTTAAATTCTTCATAAGGGCCATCGAAAAGAAAGCGAAGTGTGCGGCCTCTGGAGGTCGTATTGTCGATTACTTCGGCAACGAGTAAATCATCTTCACCAAAATAAAGTTTGTTACCAATACGAATCTTTCTGGCCGGGTCAACCAACACATCCCAAAGACGACTTTCACGATTAAGCTCACGTAATAAGAAAACCTCAATCTTCGCTCCGGTCTTTTCTTTGTTTCCATACAAACGTGCAGGGAATACACGTGTGTTATTTACAGCCATGACATCATCCTCATTGAAATATCCGAGAATGTCTTTGAAATGTTTGTGTTCGATTTTTCCTGTCTTGCGATCCATCACCATTAGCCTTGCATCTTCTCTGTTTTTTGCAGGATGAGTTGCAATAAGGTTATCAGGTACGCTGATTTTAAACTGTGATAATTTCATAATTTTTGGTCTGATTCAATCCTTCAGAAGAATTGAAGGGCGGCAAAGATAACACCCCACACCCCCCCTTGTAAAGTGTTTTTGAATATAAATTGTAAGAAAATGAAATAAATTTTAATTGGCTTGTTTATCAGCTAGTTGCATGGAGAATTCCATGGGGTCAATAGCATCAGCGAGTTTGTATGATCCAATTCTGGTTCGGCAAAGTGAGGATAAGTAGGCACCGGTCCCAAGTTTTTCGCCAAATTCATGAGCTAATACCCTGATATACGTGCCTTTACTGCATACCACCCTGAAATGAAGTTCAGGAAGTTGTATCTTGCTTATTTCAAATTCCTTGATTTCTATCACTTTAGCCTTGATTTCCGGTTTTTGTCCTTTTCGTGCAAGCGTATAGGCTCTTTTCCCTTCGACTTTAACTGCCGAAAAGGCGGGCGGAGTTTGCTCATGTTTTCCAAGAAAACTCAGGATAGTCTTTTGGAGCAGTTTTTCATCCAGACTATCCACATCTTTCAGTTTAATCACTTCAGATTCGAGATCATGACTGATAGTTGTCGCTCCGAGATAAAAAGTACCGGTATATTCTTTCTCAGCATCTTGTATCTCTTGAATTTTCTTTGTGTTGGATCCGGTACAAACAACTAATAATCCTGTTGCCAATGGATCAAGCGTTCCGGCATGCCCTACTTTCAGATTGATACGCTGACTTGGGTCAATGGCTGCTTTTTTCAAACTGCCAATAATGGAGCCTTTCACCTTGCGCACAACATCGAAGGAGGTCCATCGATAAGGCTTATTGAAAAGAAAAATATGTTGAGATAAATTCATTTGACTGGAAAAGAATTTTTCGAATTAGAACATCGATAATTCTACTCCCATTAAGTGTAAAATGAGTATCAAACTACCAACCAGAATTCTGTAATAGCCAAATACCTTAAAGCCATGCTTTGTAAGAAAGTTAATGAAAGTTTTGATAGCAAGCATGGCAACAATAAAGGCAACTATGTTTCCAAAGATCAATAACTGGATTTGTCCTTCTTGAAATCCGTTTCCTTTTTGATAGAAGTCCCAAAGATCCTTAACCGTTGCGCCAAACATAGTAGGTACAGCGAGAAAAAATGAAAACTCAGCAGCACCTTTTTTATTTAGACCTTGTGTCAATCCTCCGATGATGGTTGCAGCAGAGCGTGAAACTCCGGGAACCATTGCCAATACCTGGAACATTCCAATCTTGAATGCCTTCTTATCGGATTTTAATTCTTCATTCCCCCTTTCCTCAGCATGCGCAAACCATTTGTCAAGCATAAGGAATATTATTCCTCCAATTAACAATGCCACAGCCACAACAATAACATTTTCCAATAACATGTCGATGTAGCTTTTGAAAAGTACACCAAAAATGACCGCCGGAATAAATGCAATCAACAACTTCTTATAAAAATCAATGCTGCCTGCCAGGTTACCCTTTGCAGGAAGAAATTTTTTCCAGTAAAGTACAATCACCGATAGGATTGCTCCAAGTTGAATAACTACAGTAAAGGTTTTAGTGAAATCATCGCTTGCTATCCCCATGATAGAAGATCCAATGATCATATGTCCGGTGGAGGAAACGGGTAGAAATTCTGTGATACCTTCAATGATACCCAGAACCAACGCTTGCCATATATTCATGATGAAAAAATCCGAAGGGTTAAATTCTGCCGGCCATTATTCACAAGCAGAATAAGTTTGCTACTCTTTAGATTTCTTTAGAACAGCATAGACCTCAATCACAAAACCGGAGATAACGAGAATAGGGGCTAATGTAATTCTACGGAAGCTGAAAATGGAAGGATCCCAAACTTTTGGATCTTCAGAACCACCACCACTCATTAAAAGGAAGCCCACAAAAATTACTGCAAGACCAATAAGCATAATGATATAATTTTCTTTTCCGAATGGAAAATCTTCTACTGCTTTATCGACTTTTTTTGCCATGACTGTGAGCTTGGTTTTTCTGGTTTCAACGATTAGGACCTATCTTTAAATTATAGATCCTCAAAACTTCTGTGCGCAAATATAGTTTATTTAATCAGAAATTTTCTGAATGAAATTGGTTTCAATATAGCAAAATTGCATTTTTTAGGCTCAATTCTAATTAATAGAGCTCATCCGTATTTAATCGTAAATAGCGGTTGACGGCGAAAAATGTAGAAATAAAGGAAAGTAAAAGTCCCAAAACCACAACGCCGCCTACCAAAATTCCTAGCATCCGCATATCTGAAAGTTGTCCAAGCTCCGGGAAGCGGGTATCAATAACATAAATTATTCCGGCTAACAGAATTCCGGCAATTACGCCGGCAATTATCCCATGAATAATACCTTTCTTTAAAAATGGCCATCTGATGAAGGCTTTTGTAGCGCCAACAAGTTGCATACTCTTGATCAGGAAACGTCGACTGTACATAGATAATCGAATGGTGTTATTAATAAGTGCGACGGCAATAAAAAACAAGAGCCCGCAGAACACCAGGATGACCATTGCAATGGCTCTGAAATTTTCATTCATCTTATCTACTTCCGTTTGCTGATAAGTGACCTCTCTGGTCAGTTTATTAGCAGAAAGTTCTTCGTGAATTTTTCTGAGACTATCTTGATTTGAATAAGCTGCATTAACCCGTACGTCCAGGGTTGCAGGAAGAGGGTTTGCTTCTAGCATACCCATAGCATCTTCCCCTAATTCTTTTATCAGGCTGTCGAGTGCCTGTTGTTTTGAAATATATAATACGGATTTCGCATATGGTTGCTTTTCTATCTTTTCCTGAAAGCGCTTTATCTCTGAATTGGAAATACCATCTACGAGATAAACATTTACTTCCACATGTTCCTTTACATAGTCAGATATCTTTTTTGCATCCAGCAGCAACAGTCCTAAAAGGCCGAGCATGAGCAATACAAGAGAAATACTCAGTATGGCAGAGATATACGAGGAACGTAATCTCCTATTGCTGTTTTTTGGTGCTTCTGTTTGCATAAATTCTGATACGAAAGTAGAAAAAGAAAAACGGATAAGGCTCTGAATCAAGCTTATTTTGTTGTTTTTTTCTACATTCGCATGTTCAGAAAGTTTGTTGCGTTTTGGTTCTTCATTGTATGGAATTTTGCCCAATTGAGACTCTAAAACACCTTTCCGCGAATTTAATTTTACCCTATAGCTGAGGAGCCGAGTAAACATGGAATACAATTTCAGAGAAGTAGAGAAGAAGTGGCAGAAGTACTGGAAAGAGAATCAAACTTTCAAAACAGACTCGGATCAATCACGACCAAAGTTTTATGTTCTTGATATGTTTCCCTACCCTTCAGGTTCCGGCTTACACGTTGGTCATCCCTTGGGTTATATCGCCTCTGATATTTACGCCAGATACAAGAGACTGAAAGGATTCAATGTGCTGCACCCTATGGGTTACGATGCCTTTGGTTTACCTGCCGAACAATACGCAATTCAAACCGGACAAGCCCCTGCCATTACCACCGAGCAGAATATTGCCAGATACCGTGAACAATTAGACACGATTGGTCTTTCTTTCGATTGGAGTCGTGAAGTTCGAACATCAGATCCCGATTACTACAAGTGGACTCAATGGATTTTTCTAAAACTGTTCGGTTCATGGTATAACAACCAATCAAAGCGAGCGGAAGCAATCGAAACGCTCACAGCAGAATTTTCCAAAAATGGAAATCAAATGCTTGATGCCTGCACTACGCAGGAAATCAAATTCACAGCGAGCCAGTGGAATGCTTTTTCGGAAAATGAGAAAAGTGAAATTTTACTGAATTATCGTCTTGCTTTTATTTCCGAAGCAACAGTCAACTGGTGCCCGGCTTTGGGTACTGTATTGGCAAACGAAGAGGTAAAAGAAGGACTAAGTGAACGGGGAGGCCATCCGGTAGAAAGGAAGCTGATGAAGCAATGGAGCTTGCGCATCACGGCTTATGCTGATCGATTGTTGAATGATCTCGATGGAATTGATTGGCCTGAATCGCTTAAAGAACAACAGAGAAATTGGATTGGTAAAAGTGAAGGAGCACAGCTGAAGTTTAAATTGCAAAATTCTGATCTCGCAATTGAAGTATTTACTACCAGGCCGGATACTATTTTCGGAGCTACCTTTATGACATTGGCTCCTGAGCACGAGCTGGTGAGCAAAATCACTAGCAATGATCAGAAAGCAGCCGTCGAAAAATATATTGAAGAAGTAAAGAAGCGTTCCGAACGCGAAAGAATGACAGAAGTAAAACGGATTACAGGTGTGTTTACCGGAGCTTTTGCAGTTCATCCATTTACTGCTAAGCCCATTCCTGTCTGGATTGGAGACTACGTGTTGGCAGGTTATGGAACCGGTGCTGTTATGTCTGTACCGGCTCATGATGAACGTGATCATGCTTTCGCCCGTCATTTTTCATTGCCAATTGTTGAGGTCATTCAAGGTTCAGAAGAAAGAAATATTCAGGAGCAATCATATGATGCAAAAGACGGAAAATGTATTAATTCTGATTTTCTGAATGGACTGAAAGTGAAAGATGCTATGCGAAGAATCATCGATGAAATTTCTTCCCGGGGCTTAGGACAAGGGAAAGTGAACTTTCGTTTGCGTGATGCAATTTTCGGTCGCCAGCGTTATTGGGGAGAACCTATTCCAATATATTATAAGGATGCTATTCCGCATGCTATGCCGGAATCTGAATTGCCTTTGATTTTACCTGAAGTTGATAAATACCTCCCAACTGAAGACGGTGAACCACCGCTTGCCAGGGCTAAGGACTGGAAGTATAAAGGTGTTTATGAATATGAAACCACCACAATGCCCGGTTGGGCCGGCTCTTCATGGTATTTTTTGCGTTACATGGATGCAGGTAATAAAGATGCTTTTGCTTCTAAGGATGCATTAAATTACTGGCAGGATGTAGATTTGTACATCGGAGGTGCTGAACATGCTACCGGACATTTATTATATGTCAGGTTCTGGACAAAATTTTTATTCGATCTGAGATTAATTCCGGTAAATGAGCCCGCCAGGAAATTGATCAACCAGGGAATGATTCAAGGCAGGTCTAATTTTGTGTATCGTATTAAAGATTCTAACCAATTCGTCTCATTCAATCTTAAGGATAAGTATGAAACAATCGCTTTACATGTTGATGTAAATATTGTTGAGAACGATGTGCTGGATTTAAATGCCTTTAAAAATTGGCGTGCTGAATACGCAGACGCCGGTTTTATTCTTGAAGATAAAGTCACGAAAGCTGAAACGACAGGCGACTCAGGAATATATATATGTGGAGCAGAGGTGGAGAAAATGTCCAAATCAAAATGGAATGTCGTAAGCCCTGATGCGATGATTGAAAAGTACGGAGCCGATTGTCTTCGATTGTATGAAATGTTTCTTGGACCATTAGAGCTCTCTAAACCATGGAATACTAATGGTATAAGCGGTACTTCGAATTTCATTCGTAAACTATGGAAGTTGTACCATAGTCCGGTAAATGGGAATAAAGATTTTGTATGGTCTGTTTCCGAGGAACAGCCCTTAAAAACAGAATTAAAAGTATTGCATAAGACCATCAGGAAAATTACTGAGGATATCGAACGTTATTCGTTTAATACCTCTGTCAGCAATTTCATGATTTGTGTCAATGAGCTAACTGATTTGAAATGCAACAAACGTTCTATCCTTGAACCACTGGCTATTCTCGTGGCAGCTTATGCTCCGCATATTGCAGAAGAGCTTTGGGAAAAATTAGGACATAATAAAAGTATTAGTACGGCTCCATTCCCCGAGTTCAATGAAGAGTATCTGGTCGAAGATCAATTTGCTTATCCAATTTCTATAAACGGAAAGACGAAGTTCAATTTGGAAATTTCGTTGGCCTTGAATAAGGAAGAGATCGAAAAGGAGGTTTTAAGTGCTGAAGAAGTTCAAAAGTTTCTGGCAGGCCAAAGTCCCAAAAAAGTGATCATTGTTCCGGGTCGAATTGTCAATATTGTGATTTGAAGCATTGATCAGGATGTGTAGAGCTTTGCTTTTGTCGAATCTTTAAAAATTGTATAATTTATTCTCTTTGTAAACAGGTCTTTAGTTGAAAATTATCACACTTTCTTGGTATAGTTGTCGGAAATAGTCTAATTTGCCTGCTCAAACCAAAAACTACCAGTCCCTGAAAATGAATCAGTTAAATCAACATATAGAAGCCCTGATATTTTGCTCAGAGCAAAGCATTTCAATTGATGAGATTGCCGGATCACTCAAATTATCTTTCGAATGGGAATTATCAGAAGAGACAATTCTTAAAGCACTTGAAGAGATCAAATTGAAATACGCCTCCGAAGATTATCCTTTTTGTTTGGAAGAAATTTCTGAAGGCTATCAGTTCCTTTCCAAAAAAGAATTTCATGCTACTATTTCGGCATTGATTCAACATAAGTCAAAGAAGAAATTATCTGTTTCTCAGATGGAGACTCTTGCCATCATCGCTTATAAGCAGCCAATCACTAAAAGTGAAGTGGAGCATATCCGCGGAGTAAATTGTGATTATGCTATTCATAAATTACTTGAAAAAGAAATGGTGAGCATTTCAGGCAAGAGTGAAGGACCGGGTCGCCCTGTCTTATACTCTACCAGTAAAAACTTCATGGATTATTTTGGCATTCAAAATCCCAAAGACCTCCCGCAGTTGAAAGACTTGCATATGGAGCAGAATGAAATCGGCGTGGCCGGCGAATTTAATTCTGAAGAAAATGCGGAAGCTGTTTCTGTTTCTGAAGAAATGACAGAGGAATTTGTAACAGTAGATGAGCTAAATCCGGTGACTTCTGTTACTGATGAAAGAGAAATACTGCAAGCGGAGCTTGAAACTGATGTTGTAATGATCGAGGATGATCTTCAAGCTGAAAACATCGATGAGATGCCTCCGGTTATGGGTGAAGAAGAAGACATGATCCTTCCGGACCGGAAAGCAATATTTATCGAAAGCCAGGTTGAAACTACTAATAGTGAATTTGAAGAGAAGTCATCCGACGATATTGTAGCAGAGGATGACACCGACATCAACTCTTAAGTTCATTATCTTTTAATGCCTTTTAAGGTTGATTTAGTGAATGCTACTTGAATTCTTCTTTTGAAGGGCATTCATTTTAATTCTAAATCGCTGACCATCAGCTGATCATTGAGGCTTGTCGGCAATTGGAACAATCTTTGCAAATCCTTTTGCATGAACATTAGAATTCTTCTTCTTGGATTGTTTATTTCTGTAAGCACAAGCCATGTTGTTGCAGGACAAAAAACTTTACGCACGGTAAAAAACGAAGCTTTTCAGCGTGGAGAGGTCTTGAAATTCAGAATTCATTATGGATTTCTGGATGCCGGTGAGGCCATACTTGAAGTAAAAAAGGATACCAGGACTTTTGCAGGAAGGAATTGTTATCATGTTGTCGGAACCGGACGAACGCTTGGTGCATTCGACTGGTTTTTTAAAGTTCGCGACAGGTATGAAAGTGTAATTGATGAGCAAAGCATGATTCCATGGCTATTTATCAGACGAGTCGATGAGGGTGGCTATAAGATTAATCAGAACGTTAGTTTTAATCACTATAAAGATTCCGCAACAAGCGAGAAGGCAACAATTTCCATTCCTGAAAACACTCAAGATCTTGTTTCTGCATTTTACTATGCCCGCACAATTGATTTCACTCATGCGAAGGAAGGAGATCAGTTTGAAATCGTTGGTTACCTTGATGATGCGACAATGCCATTAAATTTAAAATTCCTCGGCAGAGAAGAGGTGAAGACAAAGAAGGGAACTTTTCGTTGCATAAAGTTACGCCCAATGCTTCAGGAAGGAAGAGTTTTCAAAGAGCAGGAAGATATGACGGTTTGGGTAAGTGATGATAAAAACCGAATTCCTATTCGGGTACAGACAAATATCCTCATCGGTTCCATAAAGATGGATTTAACTGACTATGAGAACCTATTGAATCCTCCTGCCATAGTCAAGAAATAATAGTACAGGCATTTTCCGGGCAGCTTGAGACTGATATTTCCATCCTGCTTTGTAGTCTTGAAGAACTTTCCGAAATTACCCTCATGGAATTGAAACCTGAAATTATTGAGAGAATTGCGGCTCTTGAAAAGAAATACCTGGCGATGGGGCAGGATCTTACATCGTACCTTGATGGACTCCTGCATGCAGACTTCCTGACCTACTGGGATTATGTTCATCTTGATACTTTACTTTCCCTGCAAACCCCGAAGACAAGTTTTCCTGATGAGGAAATATTTATTATGTATCATCAGATTACTGAACTCTATTTCAAATTGTGTTTACACGAATACAAACAAATTGCTGCTCGTCAGAATATCGATGCTAAATTTTTTCTGGCTCGGATAAATCGTATCAATTGCTATTTCGACAACCTTATTCGATCCTTTGAAGTAATGGTCGCAGGGATGGAGCCTGAGCAGTTTTTAAAATTCAGAATGAGCCTCCTGCCGGCAAGTGGATTTCAGAGTGCTCAGTACAGGATGATTGAAATATGCTCTGCAGATTTTATTCGATTAGTTGATAAAGACGTAAGAGAAAGCATGGAGAAGAAGAATGCTTCTATTGCTGAAATGTTCCAACATATCTACTGGAAAGCCGGTGCAACAGAATTGGCAACCGGAAAAAAGACTTTAACCTTAAACCAGTTCGAAGAAAAATATTCTGTGGAACTGATCAGGCTGGCGACCGAATACACCGACAAGAATCTTTGGAAGATTTATACAAGCCTCCCTCAGCAAGATCAAAAAGACAATAAAATTGTACAGGCTTTACGATTGCTTGATGTGAGTATAAATATTAATTGGCCTTTGAGCCATTATAAATCTGCAGTAAGGTATCTGCAAAAAGATCCGGAAGATATTAAAGCTACAGGCGGTACAAACTGGCAAAAATACCTGCCTCCACGATTTCAGCGGAGAATTTTTTATCCTGCTCTACACTCAGAGCAGGAAATGAATGAATGGGGAAAGGGATGGGTGGCGAAGGAGGTATTTGGAATGGATAAATCTATTTAATCCCCCCCCCAAAAAATCCGGTACGGACAGGGCATGCCCTGTCCCTAGATCAAATCCGGATCCGAATCAATCGGCGCTATCGGATTCCAATTCGCCGGATTATTCTTTATATACTTTGATATTCTATCCAACGCCTCCGGCGTACGAATAACGTGATCGTGAAATCGTACTTGCCAACCAAATTCTTTATTGAATGGACGCGCTAATCGTGTGACTGCCGATTTAAATGACCCAACCATTGCTGAGACCGTATTTTTGCCTTGATTGCGAATTCGTTTCTGTCCCGGAGATAATTCAGTGTACGACGTCTCAGGTCTTACATTGAAAACTATCACATCCTCCTTTTTAATAAATATTATTCCATGGAAATGATCCGGCATAACCTGAAACTCCCCCAGCTCAACATTGTAAAAATGATCAGGTAGTTCCTTCCAGCAATTGTAGGCGATCAAACCTGTTTTGTTGAGTATCATTTCCCCTAATTCAATCCGACCAAATAGGTGTTTTCTATCTTTCGTGACTATAGTAATAAAATATGCCCCGGGTTTTGCATAATCCCAAGCCTGCCACCGGGGCGATTTTCTTTGTGGCATTTTGTGCATTTGTGATCTCATTTTACATTACAAAAATTCAATTCTGGCTGATGGATCACAAGCCTGTATATGGGAGATCTTATATTAGGAAAATAAAGATGGTCAGTCTCTATTTAACCCGGAAGAACTTTTTAAATAAAGCTAAGTGATTGAAATATAGACAATTATTGATATTTGTAAATATTTTATTTGGTTTATGTTGCAAACTACTTTATATTTGTATCCATAATTTAAAAGCTATTCAAATGAACTATTCAGAACAAGCACCACGCGAACATGAAAGTCTGGAGCTCATTCACAAAATGATCAGCTCTGCAAAAAGAGATTTCGAAGACGACAGTTTTCATTATTTAATTTGGGGATGGTTGGTTTTTCTTGCCTGTGCCACCCAATTCATTTTAATGCAAATGAATATTTCCTACAACTATATCGGTTGGATGATATTTATGCCGACAGGAGCAATCGCTTCTATGATTTATGGTTACCGGCAAGACAAAAAGCAAAGAGTAAAAAGTTATACTGATGAAGTGATGAAGTATGTATTAATTTCATTTCTTGTTGCACTTGGAACTGTTTTGATCTTCATGCCAAAACTGGGTCTCATGACTTACCCGCTTGTAATGCTAACCTATGGTACCTGGCTTTTTACATCCGGTGGAATGATTAAATTTCGTCCTTTGATTATTGGTGGTATATTAAACTGGGCGCTTGGTATCTTGTCGGCTTTCGTGACTTTTGAATATCAGCTCATGATTCTTGCCTTGGCTGTGCTTCTTGGATATATTATTCCCGGATACATGCTAAAAAACAAATTTAAATTGATGCAACAGAATAATTCGCTAAGCTGATTTATTGAAGTTCAATCACCTAAAAATTATCTTAGCCCATAAAATGTTTAAAGACTTAGATCCTATATTGCATAGTCAGCTCAGACTGGCAGTGATGTCATTGCTTGTTGCATTGAAGGAAGCGGAATTCTCTTATCTTAAAGAAAAAACCGGCGCAACATCGGGTAACTTAAGTGTGCAGATCACCAAATTATCGGAAGCCGGATACATTGATGTAAAAAAAAGTTTCCGCGATAATTATCCTTTGACTACCTGTTCAATCACAAAGTCTGGAGTGAAGGCTTTTGAAAAGTATGTTTCTGATATAAGCAGCTATCTTCCGTCTAAATAAATATTGAGTACTATAATCAAATTTAACTAAAGTCAGTGCATAAAATTAATCAGATGAAAAATAATCTCCTGCTAATCATATTGCTTTTCTCCGTTTCATTATCGGGTAAGGCACAACAATCCACAATCACCGACTCACTTGCTATAAAAGCATTAGGAAAATTACAATGGCTTGAAGGAAATTGGTCAGGAGAAGGCTGGGTCGATTCAAGGGACGCCAGACACTTCTTTAACCAAACCGAAAGTATTCGTACAAAGGTGAAGGGAACAGTTATGCTTATCGAAGGCCTGGGTATTGATAAAGCGAATGCCGAAATAAAGCATGAAGCTTTTGCAGTAGTTTCCTACGACATATTTGCACGAAAGTATTTAATGAGGGCATTTAAATCAGACGGTAAATATGTTGATGCCAAGATAAATGTCGAAGATGACGGTACCTTAGTATGGGGATTCAAAATCGACGATGCTCCGGAAGTTCGATACACCATTAAAAAGGTAAACGAAAAATGGGTTGAAATCGGCGAGTTTAATTTGGGTGCCGGTAAGTGGACAAAGTTTTATGAAATGACACTGAATAAGCAAGAGTAAGTCTAGTATTCCCGGACTTCCAATTCAACCCAATCTCCATGCTGTCGAATTAAATCGATCAAGGCATCCACTGCTTTATCTTCAGAAATGTTTTTTTGTACAACTGTTTGTCCCTTGTAAAGCGTAATTTTTCCCGGGCCGGTTCCTACATAGCCATAATCAGCATCAGCCATTTCTCCCGGACCATTCACAATACAACCCATGATCCCGATTTTGATTCCTTTCAAATGATCAGTACGCGAACGGATTTTAGCCGTCGTTTCCTGTAAGTCAAAAAGAGTGCGCCCGCAACTTGGACAACTAATATATTCTGTTTTAGAAATACGTGTTCGGGTGGCTTGCAGAATTCCAAAACTTAATGCGTTTACAACTTTTTCTGAAACTGTTCCCCCGGTTGCGATCCAAATCCCATCACCGAATCCATCAAGGAAATGCGCACCAATATCAGTACTGGCATGAAGCTGGAGTTCCTGTTCATTCAGTAAATCGTAGTTTCGTTTAATGATTACGGGAATGCGTTTGGCATTTTCATCCGAGAGAAGTTCAATAAACATTCTTCGAATTTCCGCCATTCCATGTGGATTGGAAGTTTCGAAAACGAAAACAATATTTTTCGTATTAGTCGTAGAAATGAAATCCTGATTTTTAAAGAGTGACTCAATATCTGAACGAATAAAATTCAGCTCCGCCTTTTGTGGCGAGTTTTTAAATTCTTCAATAGAATTAAAGATTGGATAATGCCGGGCTTTCTCTGCATGATGCTTCCATACCACTGCATCTAAAATTATCCCTAATGTTCCCGGAATTTCAAAGTCTATAACTTTGTCTTTTGCATAAATATAATCACAAGCCAAATCACTTATATTCCATTTATCGAGCTGGACTGAATAATTATAACCAACAGGGAATAAAGAAGCCGGAGTAATTTTTTCTTTATGACTCAGATCTGCTATAACGCAGGGAACCTGATGTTCACCTATATTAAGAACCAAATGAGTATCACGCTTTTTATATTCGAAAGGGGAGTAGGGAAGTTCTGATAAAGATTTTACAGTCGGAATATCTTGTTGGTTTTTCTCTCGGTCTTTATAGCGATCAACCAGCATTTTCGCAACCGGAATTTCAAACTCGGGATCTTCTGTTAATGAAACACGAACTGTGTCACCAATCCCATCCTCCAACAATGTTCCAATGCCTGTAGCAGATTTTATCCTGCCGTCTTCTCCTTCACCTGCTTCGGTGACGCCAAGGTGTAGAGGGTAATTCATGTTAGCCTCACGCATTTTTTGAATGAGCAGGCGATAAGCCTGAACCATCACTTGCGTATTGCTTGCCTTCATCGAAAGGACGATATTGTAATATGAATTGTCCTCACAGATTCTTAAAAACTCCAAAGCCGATTCAACCATGCCCAATGGAGTATCACCATAGCGACTCAAAATACGATCACTTAAGGAACCATGATTGGTACCAATACGCATCGCAGTTCCATACTCTTTGCAAATTTTTACGAGGGGAGTAAATCGATTTCGGATCCGATCCAGTTCGGCATTGTATCCGGCATCTGAATAATCTATAGTTTCAAATTTTTTTTTGTCTGCATAATTGCCGGGATTAACCCGAACTTTCTCAACAACCCTGGCTGCCCATTCAGCAGCGTTCGGTGTAAAATGTATATCGGCGACAAGCGGTGTAAAATATCCCCGACTGCGTAACTCTTTACGGATAAGCTCAAGGTTCTTTGCTTCATGGATACTTGGAGCAGTAATTCTCACCAATTCACAACCTGCCTCAATCATCCGAATACTTTGCTCGACAGTAGCATTTGTATTCATGGTATCGGTGGTAGTCATCGACTGCAC
The DNA here is from genome assembly GCA_004295015.1 of Bacteroidota bacterium. Taxonomy (GTDB): domain Bacteria; phylum Bacteroidota; class Bacteroidia; order AKYH767-A; family 2013-40CM-41-45; genus QQVM01. Next base: position 111,321 of record SHNE01000044.1, read on the forward strand.
ACGAATGGGATTATTTGCACCAATACCCAAATCCCCACATTTTACTTCACGCGTTAAATAGCGGGAGTAATGAGTCAGGCTATTACAATAAAGCGAAAAATCAGTGTTTTTTGTCATACCATTTCAGTATGACAAAGATAGTGAAACAAACAACTATAAGTATTTCCATGATTGTAATTTATTTGCCTAAAGTGATTCTTCCAATTTCCCTTTTAAGATGCTTAAATCAATTTTCCCGTTGCGATATAAAACTTCTGCTTTTTAGATGCCTTGAATTTGTAAACCCAATCATGCGACCAAATTGTATTGGCATTTGAACAAGTATTAATTTCAAACGACTGTACATGATGTATTACGAATCTCTATGTAAGTTAAACATTGTAATTATAGTTTTTATTAAAAAACTGAAAAATATTTTTGATAAATTTTAGCGGATGTTTATCGTGTATTCACCCTCTTATTTCTGTTGTTTACCTCCTTATATTTTTGTGAGGATTTGAAAATAAACGTCAGTAAAACAAAATGCCGACTGTGAGTCGGCATTTTGTTTTACTAAGATTGCAAGTTTTAAATTTTAACCACCTTTTATTTTACCTCGAATGCACGAATAAAATCGATCGAAATTATAGCTCCCTATTATTAAAAATTTATAGGATTAATCACTTTTTCGTAAATCAGCCAACATCCAAGGATTGATAATCTTATTTAGCTTCTGTAGAACAATATTTAATTTGAATTTTTTATTGGAAAACCACATTTCGATGGGCGCGTTGGCCCGACCAATTGCCGGGAAGCGTCAGCATGTGCGGCTGGCAGGGTTTTTATCCGCCTCCGGAGGGCAATTGGTCTTGATTTTTTTGCTTACTTTTTTCATCAAGGAAAAAAGTGAGAAGGGGTTTGTGATCTGTAGAGGCATGTGTGATATGGTAATCTGGAATTAGATGACTAAACCTAAAAATTTATTAGCCATTAGTGATTTGCATGAATGATTTGTAGCGAGAAAATTCGCATTCGTGGCAAAACAGAAGAAACTATTTAACTGCTTTCATATTCGTTTCTAGGAATAAATTTTGAAGTACTTCTTACAATCCCGCCAGACTCTTGGATTTTGGAAGTTTAACTTCATAGCTGAATCGAATCGTTTTACTCTCCATAGATTTAAGGTTTAGCTTCCAGCTTAGTAAACCTGTTTCATCGTTGAGCTCAGAACCATCTCCATCAATCAATGCGATTTTAATATTCGGGTCCTGACTCACAGGAATCTGGTCTGTGAGATCTATATTAACTGTTCCTGCTTTGTTATTTTTTATCGTAATCTCATACGTGGTCGAGATTGTTTTCTCGTCAACTAATATTCTCTCTTTGGTTTTATCTTTCAAGCGCTTTCTATTAACTACTATGCTACGATCTTTTCCGAAGCTTAGGTTTATTGTGTCCTTAAATGCATCCGGATTCAGCACACCTCTTCCGACAAAGCTTCCGTCCATGTAAATCCTCGAATTGCCTGGTATCAGATTGAGTTCAGTAAGGTCAACTAACTCTGCAATAAGGAAGGCGTTCATGTCAAGCTTTGGTACAGCTGAGTACTGGTATTTTCCTTTGAGTGATTTTTGCTGAATAGAAACTACATGCATGTCATCATCATGAGGAATGTTGTACTTTAATTTGATATTGTATTCTGTTTGAATCATTCCTTCTCTTTGATCCGTGTATGCAGCAAGAGTAGGAGCATCTAACATGATTTCATCTTTTTGTTCTTCGGTAGCAGAGCTGGCACCTAGCAGTGATGGTATCTTACTGAGTAATTCCCGGCTTTCGTTTTGAATCCTCTTATTATAGCTATTGGCAAAGCTGAGGTAAAATGGATTTAAAATTGGTTTTTGAGTACTTAAAGCGGGATTGCCGGTACTCAGAGTCAATGTAACATTTTTCCAATCCATACCGGTTTGTTGTCGTAATTCGGCCTTATAATTCAGGTCAATGCTGCCATCCGAATTTGCACGGAGATCATAGGTAGGCAACCAGGCAGCACGGTCAACAAAAAAGCTAACTGAAATTTTTGTGTTGCTTTGAAGTTCTGCATAAACCATTACTACAATTGTCGGAACAGACTCCTTCACCGGAGCTCTACCTGCCTGATTAATTTTGTTCAGGTCCTGTATTCTTTTTTCTAAGGCCTGTTTGGAATTGTTTTTAAAATAAAGTCTCTTTTTAAGGAGCATGCTTTCATTGCTAATATCAGCCAGTCTCATGCGGAGAAATGCAATTCCTTCTTTGAACATGTCAAGCGTATCTCTTAATGACTCTCCTTTCATCAAACGGTTGTTAAGTAAAATGTTTTTCTCCGTAGTAAAGGATTGAAGCTGTTCATTCATTTCTTCGATTTCAAAGTTTAGCATGACCAATGAGTCGTTGACCATTTTTAGCGTCCTATCAATCTGATTTGGATTTTCTTTGGGAGGAATCTCATTATAACGGATTTGATATTTCACGTCCATGATCGTGACGTTTCCTTTTGCCGATGCCTGAAGGGAGTTTGGGTCAAGATTTGGAGATACGCCTTCGAAAATAAATTGATTGATACCGGGGAGGGCAACAAAATCAGAGTTGCACGTGAGTTGAGCACCTCTTAGAAATACAGTAGCATTTGATACTTTAGCTTCTTCTGTTTTTACATTTTCACTGAATGCGGACTGAGCCGAGAGGATACCTGCAAACAGTAGCAGGTGAATGAATTTATTTTTCATGTTTGTGGAATTTATCTTCTGGATGCTGATCCGAAGCTTTTTCCATAATTGATGAAATATAAAAGTAATTCAGGTTTGTCTACGGATTCAATTCAATTAAACAGAGAAGTTAATCCTTGCAGATGAATAGCTTGGGGCTCTATTAGAAATAGTTAATTTCAGGAAATTAGGATGCCCAATTTTCTCTAGCTGTTGTAAAAAATATTTTGATACCTATTATTGTATAAGTAATCTTCCTTTATAAATACCACTTTTACTTTGTAGTTCAATAAAGTAGATTCCCGGAGTCCAGGTTCTGACTTGAATAGCCTCATTAGCATCTTTTGAAGAATAAACTATACCCCCGGAAAGGTTAAATATTCTTACGTATTCAATTTGATTAATTTCAGAAATTCCAAGCCTTATAAAGTCTGTTCCGGGATTGGGACTGATAATCAGTTCTCTTCCTTTTAGCTCAGCTATGGACTGAATGGTAATAAAATACACATGTAAATAAGTAGAGTCAGATGTAGCAGCTCCAAACCTTGCCTGAGGCCAAACGACTACAATGTTATCCCCATCCAGGTAATAGTTTGAACTGAACAGGTAAGAGGGAGGGAACTTAGTGGTGGAATCGTTCGGTGCCAGTTGTGTTCCGTTTACGCTGTCTGTAAAAAGCGTGTCAGTTATCCCTCGTCCACCTCTGATAAGGATATCTGCCTCGCCGGAAAAACCGGTGTTCCCTGTGTTTTTAATGGTGACTACAATGCTGTCATAGGGTATATTATTGTAGACCGTATCCTGACCTGTAATTGGGAATCCTGTCATTGACGTGATCGCCAGTCTTGATTGTGCGAATAGGCCCTGACTAAGTAACAGGATCAGACAAAGCAGGTGGTATCGGGTAGCTTTCATCGGTAGTTGAATTGTAGAATTCAAATATATGAAAATGCTTGCGAAATGCTAATAAATTATATAAATTTCTTACCTATTCAAGAAGCTATGAATCCCTTAAATTCAATTGTGAACGGACTGTCAAAAGAAGAGGTGCGTTTTTTTAAACTTTGGTTGGAGCGTGGTTATGATCATGACGACAGGTTGGATAAATCATTATTTGATTATATGCGCAAGTCAGGCGATCGATACGATGAAGAAAAGATTTTTCGGAAACTATATCTTAAAGGTTCCAAGAACTCTTTTTATCGCTTAAGAAACCGACTTCTTTCGGAGTTGAATAAAAGCCTGCTTATACAACATTTTGATGATGATGAAAGCAATTTAACACTCCACTTTCTTTCTCTGGCGAAGTTTTTCTTAAGGAAGAATCATGATGCCTCACATTATTATTTAAAAAAGTCAGAGGCTTTAGCTATACGAACTGAAAATTTCGAATTGCTGGATATAATTTACAGCGATTTCATACGACTCTCGCATGAACTTATTTCGATTGATCCTGAAGTTTATGTACTCAAGCGACGATCGAATCAGCAAAACATCAATCAGATTCGTGCAATCGATGATATTCTTGCGGTACTGACATATAAAATGAAAATCACTCAAAATTATTCATCAACCAAGAACCCAATCCTTTCATTATTACAGGAGATTGTAAATTCTTATTCCCATGACAATGAATTGAGCAGAAGTCCTAAGTTGCGTTTTCAGATTTATCACGCAGTAACTCAGATTCTCCTGCAAAAAAGGGACTATCAGGCATTGGAAGAATACCTGCTTGTAACGTATAAAGATTTTGTAAATGAAAAATTGTTCAGCAAGAGCAATCATGATATGAAATTGCAGATGCTTGTGTATTTGATAAATTCCCTGTTTAAAAATAAAAAGTTGAAGGAGTCTTTATTGTATGCAGAAATTCTCAAGCAGGCCATGACTGAACACCAGTCATTGTTGTATGATAAGTATCTGTTTTTCTATTATAATTCCTTAGTTATTAATTATTCAAGGTTGAATCGTGATAAAGCGATTGAAATATTATTAGAAATGAAATCAAATAAAAAAATTCGGGCGGATTTATTTCACGAGATGTTTGTCTATCTGAATTTGGCAGTTTCATATTTTGACAATAAAGAATTTCATTTATCGATACGTCATCTGAATGGATTGTATTTATCAGAGGGCTATCGAAAAGCAGATGCTTCACTCCGTTTCAAAATTTCAGTTGCAGAATTAATGATTCGTTTTGAATTAAATGATTTTGATGTTTTGGAAGCGAAGGTGAGGCAGTTGCAAAAAGAGTATGCTTCATTTATTTCTGATGCAATTAATATCCGGGAATCTCTCATTATTCAGGCTATTAAAAGTTTGATGCAAACAACTCCGCTTAAGAAAGACGGGCAACTTGTTTCAAAGATTAGAAAAGTCTTGCTTAATGACGAAGGAACTGAAAGTGGAGATGCTGAAATATTAAATTACAGAACCTGGTTATTAGGAAAGGGAATCCGGTAAATAATTTGTGAAGGCCAGGATGTGAAACCACCTTTTCCGGCTAAAGATTTTTCTAATCTCATTTCAGACCCTTACAGGAATTATTCCTGAAATTGCTTTTCAGTTTGTAGGGCTTAAACAAGGAAGTTGTAAAATAATACGTCAGATGTATGTTAGTGTAAACATACCAGTCTTTGAAATTGGAATTTCCTCTTTTGCTAAAATCAGGCTTCCCTTGTGGTTCGTTAGGATTAACGGAAGGATCCGAGAGATAGGCTGCTATATACCCTTGGGCATCTGTAAGCTGTTGTTTGTCCGGATAAAGTGTACTCACGTCATCAAGGTAATCCGTGAATGTTTTTCTCAAGCCTAATTCAGCTCCTATATCAAAGTTTTTACTTAGTTTCAATGTGAAACCTGCACCGAATGGAATAGAAAACTGATGAAGAGAGTAGGGTGCCGGGTAATTTCCAGTCAAGAATTGTCCTTCTGTTCCGATCTTTTGTAATTCATATACCTCACCATTTACCATTCTTTTTGGATTGAACTGAAAGTATGCAAATCCTGCGAAAACATATGGAGCAATAAAATTTCTCCGGGAGAATCCTCGTTTTCTGCTTTGCAATGAGTAGATGACATGAACTCCACCTTCATTAATATCAGAATAGAAGCTGAGGTTTCGGTATTGATTTCCGCTGAGGTTTACGCCACTGGCATCGCTGGCAGTAATTCGTCCGTGGAAAATTGCAAGACGTAGATGTATTCTCGGCCTGAATAGAAAGATTGCATGTGCACCAAAGCCGGGTCTGGTAAAAGGCAGGGTGAAATTGTCATCGAGATCTCCGGCATAATTACTTGCACCTGCACTCAAACCAAATCCAAGTACACCACGTTGCTCTTGTCCGGAAGCGGAAAGTTGTGAAGTGAGCACAATAAGTATGAACAGATATCTTTTAAGCATACTAATTATCTGGTGTGTAACCTGCTAGACTCAAGTCGAGTGAATTCGAAACCTTTTTTAATAAAATGTTCCAATACTGTTGGCAATGATCCTCGTAACCTGCTTTCAGCTTTTATACTATCATGAAACACAATGATTGAACCCGGCTTTGATTCACGGATCACCGATGCACTGCATTGTCCGGCAGTTCTTTTTTCATCATAATCCTGACTGAGCACATCCCACATTACCAGTTGATAGTTTTTTTTAAGCTCTCTGATTTGAGAAGGTTTAATCTTTCCATAAGGTGGTCGAAAGAGGGTTGAATGTACATAGTTGGAACACTCACTAACATCGGCAAAATAATTCTTGTTCTTCACATTCCAACCATTCAAATGTCTGTGTGTATGGTTCCCCGTTTGATGTCCCCGGGAAATTATTTCCCGGTATATTTCAGGATACCTTTTTACATTCTGACCTATACAGAAAAAAGTTGCCTTCGCATTATATTTATCCAGCGTTTCTAAAACCCAAGGAGTAACTACCGGTATCGGTCCATCATCGAAGGTCAGGTAAAGGCTATTTTTCGAATCAGGAATTCTCCAGGTGATAGAAGGAAATAATTTCTGCAGAAGAAGCGGAGCTTGCAAATGTTTGAAGATTATTATTTGGTATTCAGTTTATCAAAGATACGAAGCGCCATCGATATAGGGGAGTTTCGCTGTTTTGTTATGTTGAATTGTTCTTTCGGAATGATCAAAAAAAAATCATGCCTGAAAAGGCATGATTTTTTTTATAATTGGATTTTATCAGATGCCGGCTTTTTGAGCCGCTTCCATAAACTGCTTTTCTATCTTGTTGGACAATTCAACCTGACGTGTTTGTTTCAATGTATTGGACATTGCCTGAAGAATATACAAGCCCTGGCTCATGTCCTGTTCCACGTATTTGAAATATTTTGTTCCTTTAAGTGAAATGTAATAACGGAGGTTGTCCTGATAAATATCTGCAATGCGGGCTGAAATAGCATTTGCTTTTTCAATCAATTCCTTATTATTAGCTTTTTCTATGTCCGAGAAACTTACAGAATCCTGTTGATTGAAATCACCTGCCGCACGATAATACAGCTCGGCAATTTTTGTCATAAAGTAATTATATGGAACGGTTGAGTCCGGCATCACCTCCACACACTTATTGAGAACTGCCACTGCAGAATCTTTTTTTCCTTCACGCAGGAGTTCTTCAGCAAGTCTTGAGAAATTGATACGGAAATTAGTAGTCATACGAAGATTGTTTTCGTTGAGATACACAGAACCAAGATTCATGTTTCCGAAAACAAATTTATTCATGACGTTGTCATACATTACAGAAGTTTCTACTCTACCCGGCACAATTTCATTTCCGGTGTTGCTGCGGATAGGGACGATACGGTAAGTTAATCCTTCCAATTGAAAATAAGGTTCCAGGTTTAAGTAGTTGTCGGAACCGACTGTCGTGGCAAAATAGACAGGACGTTTCCAGTTATTATTTGCGAGAATGTTGAGGATCATCAAATCATTTTTCATGAGGTAACTTCCATCAATTGTCCATTCCATTGTCTTTACGATTTGAGACGCATTCTCAGGACTCACAACTCCATTTGCCATTACAGCTGCAGAATCTACCGTATAACGAATATTTCGTGTAGGGAAATAATTTACCTCTTCACCAGAATTTGTACGTGCTTTGGCTTGCGGATCATCACTTCCCATGAAATCCACGAGTTCTTTTAACTCGACAGGTTCTTTTAGACCACGATCATAGAATGGAATATAATCACGTTTTCCTAATTGGTATTTATCAGGAGTCCAGGAAATATCAATAGGATCAGAGTCGTAGTATTTTCTGTTAAGCTGATTGATATACCAGTCAGTATTCAATAGGCTCAAATTCACCACCCGCACATCCGTACGAACCCCTTCAACTTCCTGTGCATACCAAAGAGGGAAAGTGTCATTATCTCCATTGGTAAAGAGAATGGCATTGCGGGCACATGAGTTAAGGTAATCGGTTGCGAAATCTCTCGAAGTAAAAGTGTTGGAACGATCATGATCATCCCAACCATCTTTAGCTAAAACTGCAGGGACGGCGGCTGTACAAAGAACGATGGATAAAACTGCAGCAGCGGTTCCGGGAAGTTTTTTTCGGAATAGTTCAAAGATTCCAAGAACCCCTATTCCTATCCAAATAGCAAAGGCATAATATGAACCTGCATAGGCATAATCACGTTCACGAGGTTGTAGTGGAGTTCCGTTGAGATAAATTACAATTGCAATTCCTGTGAAAAAGAACAAGAGCATTACCACCCATGCATCTTTTTTATCTTTAGAATAATGGTAGAACATACCAATGAGTCCAAGGATAAAAGGAAGCATAAAAAACAAGTTTCGTCCTTTATTTTGTAACATGCTTTGCGGGAGATTGTCCTGAGGACCAAGGCGCATTTCATCAATGAATTTAATTCCGCTCAACCAGTTACCTTTTGTAATTCCACCCGGCCCCTGAATATCATTTTGTCGTCCTGCGAAGTTCCACATAAAATAACGCCAGTACATTTCTATAACCTGGTACTGAATAAAAAATCCGATATTATCTCCGAATGTTGGTGTGCGATCGCCTTTAATATCTGCCCACTTCTTGTATTCGGCAACATGATTTGCCTGACTGCTCCACATGCGTGGAAAGATAGTTGTCTTGCTGGGCTCGTATTCTGCCGTAATTTTTCTTCCGGCCTCAACATACCTGTCAACACCGTCAATCTTAGCATAATTCATTGAGCCTTCTTTCTGGGCGACTACCTTGGCATTGTAATACTGTCCGAAGAATAAAGGTCTTTCACCATATTGTTCACGCTTGAGGTATGAAATGAAACTGAACACACTCTCAGGATCATTTTCATCCAAAGGAGGATTAGCAGCAGAACGAATGACGATTTGAGCAAATGAACTGTATCCAATTAAAATAAACGTGCAACAAAGTATCGCAGTATTTAAAATCGGGTACTTTTTTCGTTTAGTAAATTTAAGTCCCCATATAATTGCTGCGATAATTAAGGCTGCATAGAAAAGTATACCGGAACCGAAAGGAAGGCCGAAGGTATTAACGAATAATAAATCAAATGAACCGGCAAGAGAGATTACGCCGACAATGATTCCATACTGGATAAAGCCAAGGATAGCAACACTTAATGCTGCTGTATAAAACAAGCCCTTTTTGGTGATTGGATATTTTCTGAAATAATAAACAAATGCCAAGGCAGGGATCGTAAGTAAGTTCAATAAGTGAACACCAATACTTAATCCCATCAGGTATGCAATAAGAATCAGCCAACGAAGGTTGTGCGGTTGGTCGGCAACATTTTCCCACTTGAAAATAGCCCAGAAAACGATGGCGGTAAAGAAAGAAGAGCTGGCGTAAACTTCGCCTTCAACTGCGGAGAACCAGAATGAATCTGTAAATGTAAATGCAACAGCACCAACAAATCCGGCACCCATAATTGCAAGAATTTTATCCATGCTTGCTTCGCCTTTTCCAATGATCATTTTTTTAGAAAGGGCTGTAATAGTCCAAAATAAAAAGAGAACGGTGAAGGCGCTCATCAAGGCGGACATCGAATTCACCATGATAGGATACTGCGCTACATTATCTCCGGCGAAGAGGATAAAAATCCGAGCCAGCATTAGAAACAGAGGAGCACCCGGCGGGTGACCCACTTCAAGTTTGTGAGCTGTCGCGATAAACTCACCACAATCCCAAAAGCTACCGGTAGGTTCTATCGTACTGAGAAATACAAATGCTGCGATGAAGAAGGTGATCCAACCGATGAGGTTGTTAATACGTTGATAATTCATATTTATCTAAAAATTGGAATGCCTGCGAAGGTATAAAATAATTGAAATTGCGCCCCAAATCCCGTTTTTTCCTTTCCCATGAAAATTATCTAAAACAGTACTATTTGTAATTATTTCGAGCAATAGGCCGCTTGAGGTCCTTTGGTTATTGGCATCTGATAATGGTCGCTACCGGGCTTTGGCTGTGAGTAAAATAATATCTTGACATAACTATAAAGGCTTGCCATTTAGAGCACTATTCTTCATCTGTTGATAAATAATTTTATAAAAGGGTCAATAATTTAACGCGTTTTGGGCTTGTTTTTAGGCCATATGCTGTTTTTAACATGAATTCCTTGCTTTTTTCAAATCTGAATTGAATGTGAACATAACAAGTGTAAGAGAATCATGTGATTAGGATTATTATATATTTGCCACCGCGTTATTTTGCTGTTAAGAATCCTTCGAGGGGAAGGGTTATTAATTATCATTTAATTCATCCATGAAAAAAAACATTTACCCGGGCCATATCAAGGCTCTTTCAATTCTTTTCCTGTCTCTGTTCTCTTTCAATTCATTCGCTGTGACACCTTCGGTAATGGGTACCTTACCGTCAGTTGTTGTGGAATCTTCCGGACTGGCATTTACAGGCGGTGCCAGTTTTTGGACCCACAATGATGGATATGGCGATGAGAACCTTTACAAAATCAGTAATACAGGTGCATTGACAAGAACGGTTGAAGTTCTTGGTGCAGTCAACCATGACTGGGAAGATATCGCTCAAGATGCGGCACATGTTAATATGTATCTCGGAGATTTCGGTAACAATAATTGTGACAGGACAAATTTGAGAATTTATAAAATTCCTCATCCTTCAAGCGTTTCAGGGTCGACGGTTACGGCAGAGTTAATCTCGTTTTCGTACCCTGATCAAAACAGTTTTCCTTCAGCCTGGATGAACTTTGACGTAGAAAGCTTTTTTCATTTCGAAGGAATGCTATACCTTTTTACAAAACCTGATCTCGATGCTGTCGGTTATACTAAAATGTATAGGGTGCCGGACCAGGCAGGTACTTATGTAGCTACTTTAGTGGATAGTTTTTATACCAATGATCGCCCCACCTCAGCAGATATCAGTCCTGATGGAACCAGTATGATCGTAATGTCTAATTCACGATTACACTTATTCAGGAATTTCACAGGAGATAATTTCTTTGGCGGACAATATACCAAGATCAGTATTAGTGGTTCATGGACACAGAAGGAAGCTCTTAGTTTTTATACCAACAATGTAATTTATCTGACTGATGAGAACAATGGTGCAGGGTCAAAATTGTATTCGGTTGATTTGAGCCCTTGGATTCCAAGTCCTACTACTACAAGTATCAGCAAGTCCTTGAGGGAAGAAGAATATGTAATTTACCCAAATCCCGCCAATACTTTTTTTACAGCGCAATTTAATCCTTCCGGTATCACACAAAGTGAGTTGAGGTTGTTTGATCTTACAGGAAAGGAAGTGAGAAAAGTATCAGGTGCTGCCGGTGTTTCTCTTCTGAAAATGGAGACTGCAAGTTTACCGGCAGGGATATATTTCTATAAACTCTATACTGATAACATTGAAGTTCGAACTGCGCGGATGATCATTAGTCATTGAACATGAAAAAAATTTCAAAGCATTTGATAAGGCTTTGAATTTATTGGAGCTGAACTACTGTCATTAATTTTCTATTATACGCTTTCCCTATATTGGGAGAGCGTTTTTTTATTGTAAGAAACGAAGGAAATCGTTTAAGCAATTTGCAGTACATTTGAGGCCACAACATAATTTAAAACGATTTTTATGAGTTCTCATGAGCGGGCGCATCACGACGAAGCTAATAATGTTACCTATCAGAGGTGTCAATATGCCTATGAATTTGCGGTGGCTTATATTGAAGGAAAAAAGGTTTTGGATGTAGGATGTGGGAATGGATACGGAACTGCACTTATGGCCAAATCAGCCAGGGAAATTGTAGGATTGGATTATGATGCAGAAACTGTTGAGCAGAACAAAAAGGCCTACAGTTCTCTTTCTAACATCACCTTTAAGCAGGCATTTATTCCCCCGATTCCATTCGAAGAAGCAAGCTTTGATGTGATTACAGCTTTTCAGTTTATTGAACACATTGAATCTCGCAAGGAATTTTTGAAAGAATGCCTGCGGGTTTTACGACCGGGTGGCATATTACTCGTGACTACACCGAATGCACTAAAATCTCTTGCGAGAAACCCGTTTCACGTACACGAATACACTTTCTCGGAAATGGATGCAGAATTGAAATCATTAAGTACCAATTTCGAGCTTCAGGGATTGAATGGCAATGAGTCAGTGAATCAGTATTATGCTGAGAATGGCAAATTTGTAAGAATGATTTTGAAGTGGGACATATTCAAACTGCACCAACGATTGCCGGCTGGATTACTCACAAAACCATACAATCTGATTACCAACCTTATGCGAAAAAAGCTTAAGGAAAACCTTAGTCAGACTTCCGGCATAAGCACCAAAGATTTTTTTCTGCAGAAAGAAAACCTTGACAGCTGTTGGGACATATATCTTATAGCGAGGAAATAAATTAGCTCATAATGAGGACATTATCGGCATCTTCAAGTTCGCCGAAGAAAAGCAGATAGATTGCATCAAGCGAAATATAAAGCATATTTGAGTCCAACTATTGTAAACCGGATTGAATTATTTACCTTTGCCGTCCCAAAAATGACCTATGGTGTAACTGGCAACACGTCTGATTTTGGTTCAGAAGAGTCTAGGTTCGAGCCCTAGTAGGTCAACAGAAATAATAAGGAAATGCCTTGTAAATTTATTTACAAGGCATTTGATTTTTAAGGCAGGTGCGATAGGGGGCCATTTTCTATTAGTAAGAATAGTTAGCCCGGAAACAATTACTCGCGCTGTTCAATAAATTTTATAAAGTCGCTGTGAATTATAATTTCTCTTGTTTCGATCTCAGAGGCATTGAGTTCAATTCTTAGCTTTCCATTTAATGTATAGAAATTCAGGCAAGAGCCTTCGGCGAGGGCATTAGGGCGTTCTGTGATAACTAAGGTTGAGCTGTTTTTTGCTTGTTGGTTTAGTATCTCAAAATTAGGCGTATTTGCATCGGGTAGGTACAACATATGACAGAGCTTCACATCTTCTATCCGCTCAATTTTTTTTATTTGAATTTGTTGTCTTTCTTTTCGCTTATCCGCAAGGACCCGACTCATTGATTCAAATGCCGGATCATTATTATAAACACCAATGGTAAAGTCGCCTGTTTTGGTTTGAGGTGGCCATTCAAAACACCTGGTTAAAAAATAAATGAGCTGAGAATGATTATCAAAATTGTTTGGTTGCGAACTAAAAACATTCGGGAAAAAGCAAACCAAAAAGGTCAATATGCCGACTATGCATTTCCAGGATTTATTTTTTAATCGATCAAGCATGCTAAAAAATTCGAATACGCCTTTATATGTATACTAATAAAGGCTTAGTCAAGTTTGTAGCTGGTCACATACACTTGATGTAGTTCATATTCTACATTTATATATGATTCCGATAGAAGAAGGAGGAACGAGGAGCAGGGCTGGTGTCAAAATAATTCCACAAGAGACATTGAAAAGCAATGAGTTTTCTCAGCTAAAACATTTCATTTTGAAGGGAATAGCGTATTAATTCAGAGTTTGTTTTCATTTCCATCTTCTTCAAGATCCGGTGTCTGTACGTTGAAATAGTTGAGACACTCAAACAAAGCTCTTTGGCAATTTCGCCGACTTCCTTGCCTCTGACGATCAGGGAAAGGACCCTCATTTCACGGTCAGATAATTGTTCATGGAGCAAGAGTTCCGGACTTTTTTTCAGCCTGCCTGCAATTTTTTCGGCCAGTGTCCCGGAAATATATTTTTTACCTTCAAGAATTTGTTTCACTGCAGTAATTAATTGTTCAGGTGCGCTTCTCTTCGTAATATATCCATATGCTCCGAGTTTCATTGAGCGGATAGCGTAAATTTCTTCTGAGAACATACTTAACATCAAAACTTTTTTCTTGTCTGCAACTGAATTAATTTCTCGTAAAACTTCGAGCCCGTCTTTTTTTTGCATTTGTATGTCGAGGATAATGAGATCCCAGTTCTCATCAGTGGCTAATTTAACAGCTGTATTGCCATCAAGGACTTCCCGGATTTCTGCCTGTGGAAATTCTTCCTGCAATAATCGCTTCAATCCGTGAACGACCACAGGGAAATCATCAACAATCATTATTTTCATGTCGCAGTATTTTTTCTTTTTAAGGTAAGGGAATTGTACTTAAGAGGTTTGTTCCTTTACCGGATAGTCCTGTAATTTTAAATGTTCCATTTAAGGATTCAATTCTTTCCTGCATTCCGTGAATTCCCAATGAATTTACATCGTTGATTTCATCATGTGTAATTCCTTTGCCATCATCAGTCACAGATAAAGTCAGCTGATCGCCATTTTCAAAAACTTCCAATTCAACTTTGCTTGCATTCGAATGCCTGTTGATATTTGTCAGGGATTCCTGGAGTGTTCTAAAAACAGTGACCTTTAATGCCTCAGTTAAATTTATATTTCCAATTTGCATATGCACCTTACATTTTATTTTACTTCTTTTTTCGAATTCAGCAACCAGCCAGGTAACGGCATCTTGTAGATTGAATTTTTCCAAAATTTGAGGTCTTAAATTTTTTGAGATATCCTGAACGGTCTTCATAAGAGAGTCTACAAGGCTCATCATCTCATTCATTAAATCCTTCTCTTCTGTGAGTTCAGGTGCGATTCGTTTTTGTAACCAGGCTATGTCGAGATTTAAGGCGGTTAATTTTTGACCAAGTTCATCATGCAATTCTCTGGAAATTTCTTTTCTTTCCTTTTCAATTATTTCCTGTACTTTGGAAAAATTCTTTTTCAGACGGGAATTATATTTTTGAAGTGCTTCGCGATCTTTTACTCTGTCACTGATGTCCCTGCTAATCCAAAGACAGGATTCAATAATACCTTCGGTGTTTTTAAAAGGAACAATCTGCCCTTCCAGCCATTTGGTATTTCCTTTAAATGTAGTAATCTGGTATTCTATTTTACCCGGTTTCCCTTCAAAGGAATTTTTAACCAGATCTGCAACCGCTTTTTGAAATCCAGGATTCACAACCTTTAATATATTTTGACCAATTACGTCAGATTCCCAGTCGGTTTCTAAAATCTCCAAACCCGCTTGATTCATTGTCAGGCAAATTCCTTCCGCATTGACCATCTTGATACATTCCGGATCCGTGTTCAGTATGGTTCGAATATAGTTTTCCTTTTTTTTAATAAGTAATTCGTTTTGTTTTCGCTCCGTAATATCTCTGGAGATACCTTGAAAAAAACCATTTGGAAGTTTTTTTGAATTAATCTCCACATCCAGTGCACTTCCGTCTTTTCTTTTAAATCGTCGTTCATTGATAATATTTTCTCCCCTGTTGAGCTCATTTATTTTAATTGGTTCCTTGGCCAAATCTGTTTCAAAAAACAAATCGTGAATCTGCATATTTTGCAACTCGCATTCAGTGTAGCCAAGTTGATTGCATGCTGCTACATTTATATTGATAATTTTAAAATTTTCATCTGCAATAAATATAGCGTCAGAAGCTTGTTCAAATAGGGATTGGAATTTCGTTTCGTTCTTTTTAAGCTCTTCTTTTGCCAGAATTTTTTCTGTCATGTCTCTGTGACTGATCACAGCACCTGAAATGAGATTACTCTGCAATGGCGTAATTACTGCTTTAAACCAAATTAACTCTGTGGAGCTGTGGCAAGGATATATCATTGAAAAATACTTCATGTTTCCTGAAAGTACTTCCTTAAGGGCTACACTAAATCTATTTCCGTGTTCAGCATATGGACCTGAAACCTGATTTGAAATGTCAAGATAGTTGATGCCAGTGCCGTAATTTTCAGGATTTACTCCATTCGTCACAGAAAAAATTTTCCAAGCTTTATTGACTGCAGCAATGAAACCATTTTCGTCAATTATGGCAATATGTGATGAGAGAGAATTCAACACATCGCCAAGAATTTCGGATTCGTTAATTAGATCTGAAGTTGTAGAAGTTTTTTTCATGTTAAAATGCCGCAATGCAGTCATAAAGTTAATGATAAAAACAGCTGCAGCGAGCCGGCATTTTCACACAGTTATTCAGTGGAAACCACAGGATTTGATTGCAGCTTTATTTGTTCATTTCTAATTGAACATTCAAATAGCCGGTATTTTAACCTAAAATTGAGTGATTTCGGTTTCCGAAATGAAGCATTTAGCCCGAATTTTCAATGCTTCAAGCCATTTTGTCTAAAAAAAATCGAGCATTTTACCAAGGAATATGCAGCCTCCACGGAGATAATGGCGAGTTTCGTCAAGTTTGGTTGATTAGGCAGGCATGAATATGCATTTTGAGTTTTCTCCTTAATCATGGCATTCAATATGCAAGTCAATTTTTTAGCCAAGCACTCTTCTCTTTTTATCTGCCTTTTCATTTTCATTTTTAAATTGAATGAGGCTAAAGCCCAGGTTGTCATCAATGAAATTCAGGCATCAAACGTTAGAACAATCGCTGATCAATTTGGTGAGTTTGATGATTGGATTGAACTTTATAATTCAGGCAGCTCATCTGTTAGCTTAAATGGCTACGGCTTAACAGATGATCCAACAAAACCATATCTCTTTCGCTTTCCTGATATAAGTATTCCTGCTCAATCCCGAATACTTGTTTTTGCTGCGGACACAACTGTTACAGATGTCAATTCACATTGGGAAACGGCAATTAATTCAAACAGTACATGGAATTATCGTGCAAATACCACTGCTCCGCCTGATACAAATTGGAGAAATTTATCCTTCAGTTCCACCTGGTCTTCCGGAACCGGGGGAATAGGCTTTGGTGATAATGATGATGGTACAACGGTTTCAACATGTGTTTCCATCTACAGCCGTAAAACTTTTTCAGTTCCTGATATTTCAAAGATTAAAGGAGCTGTTTTGAATATAGATTTTGATGATGGTTTTGTAGCTTATATTAATGGGGTAGAAATTGCCCGGATGAATATGGGAACAGCAGGTGTGAGACCGGCCTGGAATGCTTTGGCATTAGCCGCACATGAGGCAAAGATGTATTCAGGAGGTGTTCCGGATTCAATTTATCTTGATAAAGCTTTATTGATGTCGGTTCTGCAAAATGGAACAAACGTTCTCGCACTTGAAGTTCATAATCAAACCGCCACAAACAGCGATTTAACTTGTCGTCCATGGTTGAGTTTTTTAGTTGCTGACGAAGTAAATTATTTTGGTCCCACACCTTCATTCTTCAAAAAGGCTGGTAAACTATATCTTCATGCACCATTTAAGTTGAGCAGAACCGGTGAAACGATTATTCTATCCAATGCTTCCGGTACTATCATCGACCAAAAAAATTACGGAGTTCTTGAATCGGATAACTCTTTAGGAAGAAACCCGGATGGAAGTTCTACCTGGTGTTTGTTTGCGAGCCCTACTCCTGACGCGACTAACAATTCGGGAACATGCGCCACAGGCTATGCATCTAGTCCGGTATTTTCTCTCAGCGGAGGATTTTATGGGACTCCACAGCTGTTGACTCTTACGAGCAGTTTCCCGGGAGCACAAATCCGATATACGATTGATGGAAGTGATGTGAAAAGTACATCTGCCTTATATTCAACAGCCATTAGACTGGATACAAGTGTTACCGTTCGTGCCGCAGTATTTGCTGCGAATAATTTAGCAAGCCCTATGGTAACAAATACCTATTTTATTAATGTCATTACACGGCTCCCTGTTTTTTCATTGACAACAGATCCGTCGAATTTGTGGGATTATAATACCGGAGTCTTTGTACTTGGTCCAAATGCAGGCTCTTCCAACCCATATTGGGGAGCAAATTTTTGGCAGGATTGGGAGAAACCTATCACCCTGGAGTATTATGACCGATCAAAAAACCGGGCATTCAAATTTAATTCAGGGATGAAAATTACCGGAGGATGGTCACGCAGTGCACCGCAAAAGAGCCTTGAGATTATGTTAGGGGATCGTTATGGGCAGTCAAAAATAAATTATGCTCTGGAAGAATCAGTAAAACCCTGGATTGATAAATGGGATGATTTTATTTTGCATACTACCGGAAATGATCGCAACCTATGTAAAATGAGAGATCCCTTGATGAATCGCCTGTTAAAGGGAACACACAATGATTATCTCGCATATGAGCCTTGTATGCTTTTTATCAACGGACAGAACTGGGGAGTATACTATATCCGCGAGAATGATGATCATCATTGGATAGAAGGTAACTATGGATATAAAAAGGATGAAGTTGATTTGTTGAAGGAAAGTTATTTTTATCCGGGTATAGAGGTAAAAAAGGGAAGCGACTCGGCATTCTTTGCGATGTACGCATATGCCATGAATACTTCGCCATCAAATCCGGCATTTTACAATACCATGTCAACTTTTATGGATCTTGAAAATATGGTTGACTATTTTATTGCTGAGACCTATTATCCAAATGATGACTGGATGGGTGGAAGCAATAATAATCTTAAGTTGTGGAGACCAAGAATAGAAGGAGGAAAGTTTCGTTATCTGATTTATGATTTGGATTTTGGATTTGGTTACTCCGGAACAGTAAGTAATAATATGCTTGCAACAGCATTAAACGCTTCTCCTCATAATTACAATTCCGATTTGTTTAAGGTTTTGACAAATAACAGTACCTATAAGCGTTATTTCATTAATCGCTATGCTGATCTTATCAACACTACTTTCCAGCCGTCAAATGTTGAGGCAATGATAAATCTGTTTCGCGATTCGATAAAGCATGATATGCACTTTCAATGGGAAGCCTGGGGTGGAGATTCAGCTAACTGGGTAAGTAAAATCAACAGTATGTTGACATTTACAAGTCAACGACCGGCGTACGCACGAAACTTTGTGCAAAGTTCATTTGGGCTGTCATCGCAAGTTACGCTTACAATCCAGGCCCAGCCTGCAGAAGCTGGGAGAATCCAGATCAGTACAATAACGCCGGGGACACTTCCATGGACAGGTGTGTATTTTAACGGAAATCCTGTTACAATTACGGCAATACCAAATCCGGGTTATTCTTTTGATCACTGGAAATCCAATGTGGTAATTAATCAGAATAATTATAATCAAAGTACAACTATCAACTTTACTGCCAATGACGTTATTACTTGCTATTTCTCCGGTTCAGCAGCTGCTCTGGATATTGCAATCACTGAAATTAATTACAACAGTAAAAGCGATTCAGATGCGGGCGACTGGATTGAATTGAAGAATAGTGCTGCTTATACGCTTAATCTTTCCGGTTGGAAATTTAAGGACGAAGACGACAGGCATATATTTGAATTTCCTACCGGAACTGTACTAGCTCCCGGAGCGTACATTGTTCTTGCTTCTGATCTTGTTAAATTTGGTCAGAAATTTCCCGCTGTTCAAAATGTTGTCGGAAATTTCGGTTTTGATTTTAGTAATGGAGGCGAGGATTTGCGGTTGTTTAATCATGAGAATTCCTTAATAACTTCAGTCTATTATCAGGATCAATCTCCTTGGCCTTTACAAGCTGATGGGCAAGGCTATACGCTGGAGAGAAAAGACTTCAATATGAGTGCAGGAATTGGGTCAAACTGGTTTGCAGGATGTTTGGGTGGTTCTCCCGGTGGCCCCTATATGGCTCCGGCTGTTTCAGTATCATCTGCCGGTTTAGTATCATTTTGTCAGGGAGATAGTCTTTCACTCATGGCTACTGCTGTGAGCAGTGCCACCTTTCAATGGAGAAAAAATGGTCAGGATATTGCATCGGCAACGGAGGATGTGTACAAACTTTTTGATTCCGGTACCTATCAGGTTATGGTGAGTGCAAATGGTTGTTCTGCGCTTTCAGACACAGTCCGGGTAAATGTATTGGCCATTGAAGAGATTATTTCAACTTCGTCTGCCCAACGTTGCGATACAGGTAGCCTGCAACTCAGTGCGATTTCAACTTCAGGATCAAGATGGTTTGATCGTGCAACAGGAGGAACAGAATTGTTTGTGGGATCCACATTTACCACGCCGACATTAAATCAGACTAGCACATATTTTGTACAGGCAAGCGGCGCTTGTTTTGGACCAAGGCTTGCAGTCGATGCGATTGTATTGCCGGTAAATTCAGTTCCGCAATCTCAGGATGTTGAACGATGCGGCCCCGGGTCAATCACATTGATAGCAAGTGACAGCTCCGGAATTCGATGGTATGATAGTGAGGTCGGAGGGAATTTGCTTTATTCAGGAAGTGATTATTCCATTGCCTCTCTTCAGCAATCAGCGCAATTTTATGTGGAGGCCGGGGATGTTTGCCCATCGGCAAGACTTGCGGTTCAAGCCAATATACTTCCTGTATCATTGGCACCCCAGGTGTCAAATGTAAGACATTGCGGATCCGGAGCCATTACACTTTTTGCGATTGACACCTCGTCGATTCGCTGGTATGATGTTATTTCCGGTGGAAATTTAATACAAAGCGGAAATACGTATACAACACCTGTTATAACTCAGTCAACAACTTATTATGTGGAGGCAGGTGATATTTGTCCGAGCAACCGGGTTCCCATAGAAGCAATCATAGATGCCATTTCTTCTGATCCGATAGTTACTGACGTGCCTCGTTGTGGGGCAGGTACGATCAATCTGACCGCAACAAGTAACGATCCTTTAAATTGGTATGATGCCCCGGGAGGAAACTTGTTATTTTCAGGAAATATATTTACCACTCCTGTACTCAATCAGAGCACAAACTATTATGTGCAAGCCGGAGCGAATTGTCCAAGTGCCATTGTAGCAATTCAGGCAATCATTGATCCCATCACCGCAGATCCTTTGGTAAGTAATGCAGAGCATTGCGGTCCTGCTTCAGTGTCACTGACAGCAAGTTCATCATCCAATATTACATGGTATGAAAGTCCGGGTGGAACAGTACTCAATAGCGGCCCCACATTTAATACACCTTTACTCAGTCAGGATGCAATCTATTTTGTGCGTGCCGGCGATCAATGTCCAAGTGACTTCGTTCCGGTAAGCATAACTATTCATGCACTTCCGGTTCCAAATTTAGGACCTGATAGCAGCATTGCATCCGGCCGGCAAATTATACTTGACCCGGGTCAGAATTTTACCGGTTATCTGTGGTCTGATGGAAGTACCGGGTCTACACTGAGCGTGAACACAGACGGCGTATATTTCGTTTCTGTAACTGACAATCATTCTTGCACGGCTACGGATTCAATTTTAATAAGTCTGAATCTAAATACAAGCATGGCAACGAAGAACCAAACTCCGGCTTTTATTATTTATCCAAATCCTGCCGGCTCTGTATTGTATATTCAATTTGAAAAAAGTAATGATACCGGACTGATTAGGCTGTTGGATATCTCAGGACGGACTGTGAGAGAAATGGTTATTTCCGAAAATGATGCGTTCATAAGAATGAATACAGAAGGCCTTGCTTCCGGATTATATCAGCTACAGGCTGTTTACGAAAAGGAGATTGTCAACAAGACGGTGATCTTGCGCTGATAAAAGGGGATCAGACTCATGCGAAGAGAATTGAAAATACTTCTTCGACTTTTGAGACTGCGACTACTTCGATTGATTTAAAGCGGGATTTATCTAATCCTTTCAGATTGTATTTACTTATGACAATCTGGCTAAAGCCCATTTTTTCTGCTTCGCTGATTCTGTTTTCAATTCGTGTGACCGGACGAATTTCCCCACTTAATCCGACTTCACCAGAAAATGCAATTTTTGGATTGATACCAATATCTTCATTTGAGGAAAGGATAGCGCAGATGACAGCGAGATCAATTGCAGGATCTTCGACTTTGATTCCTCCGGCAATATTGAGAAAGACATCTTTAGCACCAAGTTTAAAGCCGCATCGTTTTTCTAATACTGCCAATAACATGCTGAGTCTTCGCAGATCAAATCCTGTTGAAGATCGCTGGGGTGTACCATAAACTGCAGAACTAACGAGGGCCTGAGTTTCAATGAGAAGTGGACGCACACCTTCCATGGTCGCAGCAATTGCAACGCCACTGAGAATTTCTTCTCTTTGAGCTATTAATATTTCGGAAGGATTGCTTACTTCACGCAAACCTGCACCTTGCATTTCATAAATGCCAAGTTCGGCTGTTGAGCCAAAACGATTTTTGATTGCTCGTAACACGCGATATACATGGTGCCTGTCTCCTTCAAATTGAAGAACAGTATCTACCATGTGTTCGAGAATTTTGGGTCCTGCAATCATTCCGTCTTTAGTTATATGACCAATCAAAAAGACCGGAGTGGAAGATTCTTTGGCAAAGCGTAACAGTTCAGCGGTGCTTTCCCTTATCTGGGAAACACTACCCGGTGAAGATTCAATTTTACTGCTGAAAATAGTTTGAATGGAATCTATGATAAGCAGGTCAGGATTTAACTCAGAAATCTGATGAAAAATATTTTCAAGTGACGTTTCAGTCAGAATGAAAAATTGTTCGTTTTTTAAATTGACGCGATCAGCACGCATTTTTATCTGAAGTTCACTTTCTTCACCGCTCACATACAGAACCTTTTTATTTTTTAATTGGAGTGCCAATTGAAGCAGGAGTGTTGATTTTCCAATCCCCGGTTCTCCCCCCATTAATACTAATGATCCGGGTACAAGTCCGCCACCCAGAACCCGGTGAAGTTCTTTATCAGGTATGTCGATTCTTCTTTCTGTATTTTCTGAAATTTCCTGAAGCAATACCGGTTTAGCAGTTTTATCTTTTTTCCCGCCGGGTTTTTTCCAGATTAATTTTTCTTCTTTAGCTACAATTTCTTCAACAAAAGTATTCCATTGACCACAGGATGGACAACGCCCAACCCATTTTGATGATTGAACACCACAATTTTGACAGAAGAAACTTGTTTTAACCTTAGACATAATATTTATTCAGGGCATGAAATTAGGAATTATCCGGAAAGAAATTAAGCTTCAGAAAAAATCCGCTTATATGATAGGAAGCTTGTGAGATTATCAATGTCAATCAGGCAAGAGTGAATAGGGTTGAATGAAGTCAATGATGCTGATGTTAGATGCAGTTTCAATGTATTATAAGAGGAAACACAGAAAATATTGTAAAGGGATGTTTTATTGCAATCCGACCGGGAAAAATGTTTCGCGAATTACTTCCTCTTTTGGAATTCCCTCTGTAATATTCCGGAAGTGCCATCGTGATCAGTGGCAATCACTAAAAAGTCATCATCAAGAGAAACCACCTGCCAGGTACCATTCAGTTCATCTAACAATACTTTAAAGTTGTCAATTTTAATTTCAACTTTAAGCATGCTTGTATTTACGGTAAAAGTTGCGGTGTCATAGGGTACCGGTTCGGTATTATAGCTTGGAGCCTTTTGGCGAACAATAGAGGCATCAGAAAAGATCCAGGTTTCAGGTGGATTGGTACGAGGAATTGGAATGAGGTTCCAGCTTCCCAGCAGCTGTTCTTTTATCTTGCTTTCAGACTTGAAATATTCAGTCTTACTGCAAGACCATGATCCGATAAGCAATGCTACCGTAATCATCCATGATAGAATTGGTTTGGTTTTCATGGAGGGCTTTTTGTAAAGATAAAAGAAATTCACTTTCAACGACTGCCAATCATGAATTTTTCTGAACATTCCGGATTTTTTGTTCGATCAAAGTGGTCGAATAGCCCGGTAAATAGTCCAAAGTCATTATTTTTCCACCTTTAGCCTTAACAATATCTGCTCCAACAATGTCTTCAGGCTTATAGTCAGCACCTTTTACTAAAACATCCGGTTGTACGGTTTTAATGAGCTCATAAGGGGTGGCTTCTTCGAAAATAATCACTCTGTCAACAAAATGAAGTGAAGCCATGACGAGGGATCTTTGCTTTTCGTCGTTGATTGGACGATTCGGGCCTTTGATGTTTGAGACAGATTGATCGCTATTAATGCCAATAATCAGTACATCACCTAATTCGGCAGCCTTGCATAAGTAATCAATATGTCCAAGGTGTAATATATCAAAACACCCATTTGTAAACACGATTTTCTTATCCATAAACCTCCATAAACCTAATTGATGGTTTAATGTAGAGTGATCCAACACTTTTTTCTGAATGATCTCAAACATGTTTTTCAACTTTCTTACGTTGTGAAAGGGTCAACAAAAGAAACGCCAGCCCACCGAACAAAATTACGGTTAATGTTTGAGAAGTGTGCATCAAAGTTGCAAATGCGAGTCCATGCTCATAGCTGATGCCATACAATAGCAATCCCTGCGATACAAGTAAGTGGTATGCTCCAATGCCACCTTGTACCGGGGCAGACATTCCCATTCCACCTACAACCAATACAAAGAGACCTGCTTCCAGACTTAATCCGGCCGTAGCAGGCAGGGCGTAGAAACAAATATATGACATCAGGAAATACATTAACCAAATCAGTACGGTATGAAACAAAAATGCCACCGGATTTTTTAGTTTGCGAATGGATCTTAATCCTTCAAGAATACCTTTTAGCATTGATGAAATTTTTCCGCCCAGGCCTTTCTTTTCCTTAGTTGTTTCGATTTTCTTCTTATTCATTCGATAAATAATGAACAGAACGAGAAGAATTAGGATGACGACATAAAAGGCAGGCGAGTACAGCAGCAATTGTAATTTTTCACCTAAGGGTTTAAACAAATTATCGTTCAGAAAATTTCCAAGACGATCATAGGTAATCGCTGCAGTCAGTAAAACACATAGAAGCAGACAGATCACGTCCAAAGCCCTCTCTACAATTACTGTTCCGAGAAGGAGGTCGAATGGAATTTTTTCAGACTTACTTAAAGTTCCGCAACGGGTTACTTCGCCTAGTCTGGGTATAGCCAGGTTAGCAAGATATCCAATCATTAAAGCGATGGAAGTTTTATAAAGAGTTGGAGAATAACCGGAGGGTTTAATCAGCATATTCCAGCGATGTGCACGACTGGTAAATGCTATGAGTGATGCAAGTACTGAAAGCAATACCCAGAACATGTTAGTTTCGCGGAGTTCATTCAAGGTAGAGCGAATGTCGACGCCACGAAAGGCAAGCCATAACAGAGCAATGCCAAGACACAGAAGAAAAATGTATTTTACACTATTATAAATTCCAGCTTTCAATTGAAATAGAATTATTGATCAATAGCTTTTGATCCGGTAACACGCGAACCTATTATTTGGCTTATACCTATACAAATTAAGAAGGTTCTGAATCTCCTCTTGATTTACTGTGGACCTTCTTTGAGTTCTGTTACTCCGCCGGAAATAATAAATTTCATCATATCTGTACCTGAAGCGTCCAGGGGACGGATATTTTCACGTGGCAGGATTATCAGTTCACCGGCAAAACTATATGAGAAAGGCAGATACACGGCGACCATTTCTTTTTCCAGGCCTATTTCTCCCAGATCTTCCTGTGTGATAAAGCCAATCCGGTTAATATCGCTTCCTTTTTCGAGACGAACGAGAACCGGTTTGTTGAAACGGCGTTTCTCGCCTACGAAAGCTTCAACCAGATCCTTTACCGAACCATAGATCAATTTAACCAACGGAGCTTTGTCGATGATCAGTTCAAGATAGGAGAACAGCGGGTTTCGAATATACCTGACACCGATGAAACCAATGAGTGTGATAACAATGAAAATGGTAAGTAAACCCAAGCCTGGAATTTCCAACTGTGGGAAACCGGGCATTTTGATGGGTATTTGAAAAGGGAGGAGGCTATCGACCCATAGTATAGTTTTAATTAGCACCCAGACAGTTACAGTTACAGGGACGACGAAGAGTAATCCTTGAAGGAAGAAATTTAGCGCTTTTTTCATTTGGTTATTTTATCCGGTCAAAGATCGACATTAAGGAGAGCAGTATTAAGATGATTTTGGCAATTATTAAACAATTATAATAGTGTGTCATTTTGAATCCGGTGTCGTTTAATGGCAGGAATTGATTTTTTTTCTACGGAACCATCTTTGATTATCTTTTTAAGGATGAAAGGATAATTGTTTAATTTTACGCTAAGATTAAAGGCCATGCAAAAGATATTTTTTTTCGTAATACTTATTTATATCACCGGAATTTGTCATGCACAGAAAATGATTAAATCATTTGAAAATGATAGTTGCCTCATCATCAACAAAGATTCACGGCTTGACGATTTGATGAAAAGGCAGAAGCAGGAAAACCTTGAAAAGCAAAGTATGCCTGGTTACCGGGTTCAGATTTATTTCGGAGGAAACAGGCAGAAAGCTTCAGAGATCAAAATGGAGTTTAACAACCAGCATCCTGAAGTGGCGGCATATCTAAGCTATCAACAGCCAAACTATAAGGTGAGGGTAGGGGATTTCCGTTCACGATTTGATGCAAGAAAAATATTTTTAGAACTGGAAGGTAAATACCCAACAACATTCATCGTTCCTGATGAGGTCAGGCTTCCTCCACTGAAATAATTTCCGTTTATACCAAGGTCGTAAAAGAAAATGCGCCCGGACCAAATTTTCATTGGTGCTGAGCGCATTTTAAAACCCTGATGGGTAGATTCAGAACTTGAACAAATCTTAAGCCAAGGTTCGTTTAACTTCTACATGTTCGTATCCTTCGATAATATCGTTGACTTTAATATCGTTGAAGTTGGTGAGGCTTAATCCGCACTCGTAACCGAAAGACACATCTTTAACATCATCTTTGAATCGTTTCAGAGATGCAAGTTCTCCACTAAAGACTACGATACCATCTCTAACAACCCTTACTTTGGTATTGCGTGAAATTTTTCCGTCAAGCACCATACATCCTGCGATGGTACCGACTTTCGGAATCTTGAATATCTCACGGATCTCGATATTTCCAACAATCTTCTCCTGAAATTCCGGAGCAAGCATTCCTTCCATAGCTTGTTTCAGCTCGTTGATGGCGTTGTAAATAATTGAATAAAGTCTGATTTCAATTTGTTCTGTTTCTGCGAGCTTTCTTGCGTTAATTGACGGACGAACCTGGAAACCAATAATGATGGCATTGGATGCAGAGGCAAGCAATACATCAGATTCAGTAATTTGACCAACGGACTTATGAATGATGTTGATCTGAATTTCCGGTGTCGATAATTTTAATAAAGAATCGGCAAGTGCTTCGATTGATCCGTCTACGTCACCTTTAACAATTACATTCAATTCTTTGAAGTTTCCTATAGCCAAACGACGTCCGATCTCATCGAGCGTAATGTGCTTATGCGTACGGATTCCCTGCTCACGTTGCAGTTGTAAACGTTTATTGGCGATGTCACGAGCTTCTCGTTCGTCTTCCATTACATTGAACAAATCTCCGGCCTGAGGTGCGCCGGTCATTCCAAGAACCTGTGCAGGATATGATGGGCCTGCTTCTTTAATCCTGAATCCTCGTTCGTTATAAAGAGCTTTTACACGTCCGCTATAACACCCTGCCAAAAGTACGTCACCTACCCGTAAGGTTCCGGTCTGTACCAATACGGTCATCACATAGCCACGCCCTTTGTCAAGCATAGATTCAATGACAGTACCGTTCGCCCGTCTGTTCGGGTTGGCTTTTAATTCCAGTAATTCTGCTTCGAGCAATACTTTTTCAAGAAGCGCATCTATATTCAATCCTTTTTTCGCTGAGATTTCCTGGCACTGGTATTTGCCACCCCAATCTTCAACAAGGATATTCATTTTTGCAAGTTGTTCTTTAATTCGCTCCGGATTCGCTCCGTCTTTATCAACTTTATTAATAGCGAATACCATAGGTACATTCGCCGCCTGGGCATGATTGATAGCCTCAACAGTTTGTGGCATGACATTATCATCCGCAGATATTACGATGATGGCTATATCGGTAACTTTCGCTCCTCTGGCACGCATGGCAGTAAATGCTTCGTGTCCCGGTGTATCCAGGAAAGTCATTTGTTTGCCATGCTCTAACTGAACTGCATAAGCACCTATGTGCTGTGTGATTCCTCCGGCCTCTCCGGCAATTACATTTGCTTTACGGATATGATCCAGCAAAGAAGTTTTACCGTGATCGACGTGTCCCATTACCGTTACAATTGGTGCACGGGCAATAAGATCTTCAGGAAGATCTTCTTCAGTATTGATAGTCTCAGCTACATCGGCTGAAACGAATTCAACTTCGAATCCGAATTCTTCGGCTACTACTTTCAATGCTTCCGCATCAAGCCTTTGATTGATGGAAACAAACATACCCAAAGACATGAATGTGGAGATTACTTCTGTCACGGAGACATCCATCATCTTTGCTAATTCATTCGCAGTTACGAACTCAGTAACTTTTATAGTCTTTTGTCCTGATTGTTCTTCAGCTGCCAGTTCACGTTGCTCTTCAGCTCTTTCTTCACGACGCGCTTTGCGCATCTTGGAAGACTTCGATTTTCCACCACCACTTAATCGGGCAAGAGTAGCTTTAATCTGATCTTGAATTTCTTTTTCGGTAGGCTCCGCTTTAGGAGCGCTGGGTGTAAAGCCACCACGTCCTCGTGGCGGACTGGCCGGACGAGCTGCATCTCTCTTGTCCTGTGGAACCGGCTGAGCACCGCTTTTGCGGTCGGTACGCTTACGTTTTTTCTTGCCTCTTTCTTCTACAGCACCTGAAGAAGAAGCTACCGGTTTGCGTTTTGCAGGTGCCGATGGCAAGTCAATTTTTCCTAAGACTGTAGGTCCAGATAATTGCTTGAAACTAACTCTATGAATTTCCTCTTTTGGAGAATCCGGAGAAACATCGGGTGTTACTTCCGGAGAAACTTCCGGTGGAGTTACCGGTTCTTCAGTTGGACCTGTATCCGGAGAATCAGATTGAGAAGGTGGTTCAGGAGCAAGTACTTCAGGAACCTCCACTTGTGCTACCGGAGTTTCAACTTCCGTAACCGGAGATTCGGCAAGCGGCGAGGCAACAGTATCTTCCACCTCGCTTTTTTTCTTCGTTGTTTTCTTGGCCGGTTTTTCTGCTTTTGCTTTTTCTTCTAAAGCTTCATCAGCTTTTTTCTTTGCTGCTGCTTTTTTCTTTGCAACACCTTTTGCCGAAGTATCTTCAATATCAATTTTCCCAACAAGTTTTATCCCTTCAACTTTATCGGCCTTAGCTTTGATTACTTCCTTATCTTTTTCTTTGGCTTTCTCTTTGGCTTTAGGTTCAGCTTTGGAAACTGTTTTCTTTTTGGCGGGTTTTTCTTCTTTCAACATATCAGCGACGCTGATATTTTTAATGAGAATTTCATTGTTCTCATCATCTTTTGGTCCACCGGTTTTTTTACCGTCCTCAGCATCAAGAACTACAGCCACGTCCTTGCGGAATTTGGTCTGAG
Organism: Bacteroidota bacterium; assembly: GCA_004295015.1. Lineage (GTDB taxonomy): Bacteria > Bacteroidota > Bacteroidia > AKYH767-A > 2013-40CM-41-45 > QQVM01. The sequence goes on from SHNE01000044.1 coordinate 140,794, forward strand.
CCAGCTGTTGAGCTTCCTCCTTCGCCACCTTGTCTCCTTGAAATTCCTTCAAAAGCAAGGCATAGGCGTCTTCAGGCAACTTCGTGTTCGGGTTGCTTTCAACGTCGATTCCTTCATTCTTAAGGAAATCAACAATGTGATCAAGGCTAAGGTTAAACTCCTTAATCGCTTTGCTTAAACGGATTGACTTTGTTGTTTCTGCCATAAATTTTAATCAGCCTTTCAGGTATAAGCGATATAGCTCCTGCAAGGTAAGAATTATTATTGTTGACGCAGGGTCGTTTACAACCGAAGCATCGCTGTATTATTATTCAAATTCAGATTTCAGGATGCGGATAACTTCTTTAATTGTTTCCTCCTCTAAATCTGTGCGTTTTACGAGGTCTTCTATTGGGAGTTCAAGAACGCTTTTTGCGGTATCGCAACCAATGTTCTTAAGCTCATCCAGAATCCATGGCTCGATTTCGTCAGAAAACTCATCGATGTCCACATCCTCACTGTCTTCATCTGTATCACGATACACATCAATTTCATAACCTGTAAGTCGCCCTGCAAGCTTGATGTTGTTTCCGCCTTTACCGATGGCTAATGAGACCTGGTCAGGTTTTAAGAATACTGATGCTCGTTTTTTCTCCTCATCCAATTTAATGGTCGTAATCTTGGCAGGAGCCAATGCACGCGAGATGAAAAGTGGATTATTGGTAGTATAATTAATTACATCTATGTTTTCATTGCGAAGTTCTCGAACAATTCCGTGGATGCGGGAACCTTTCATTCCAACACAAGCACCTACCGGATCAATACGGTCATCGTAACTTTCAACGGCAACCTTAGCGCGCTCACCCGGTTCGCGCACGATCTTTTTGAGGGTGATAAGTCCGTCAAATACTTCCGGAACTTCCAGTTCAAATAATTTCTCAAGGAAGAGGGGAGATGTACGGGAAAGAATAATTTTAGGAGTACCATTGATCATTTCCACCCGCAATACAACGGCTCTAACGCTATCACCTTTTTTGAAGAAATCACTAGGAATTTGTTCGTTCTTCGGCAGGATAAGTTCGTTACTATCATCATCCATTACCAAAGTTTCTTTCTTCCAGGTTTGATACACTTCTCCTGTGATGATTTCTCCTACACGGTCTTTGTATTTTTTGAAAATTCCTTCCTTCTCTAATTCCTGTACACGAGCCATCAGATTTTGGCGGGCTGCAAGAACAGCGCGACGGCCGAAATCAGAGAAACGGATCTTTTCAGAAAAATCTTCGCCAACCTCAAAATCAGGTTCAACTTTGATGGCTTCTGAATAAGAGATCTGTGTTGACTCGTCTTCTACTTGTCCGTCTTCGACAATCAGGCGATTGCGGAAGGCCTCGAGGTCACCTTTGTCGGTGTTGATCACGATGTCAAAGTTGTCGGCCGTGCCGTACTTTTTCTTGATCATATTTTTAAAAACATCTTCCAGTATGCTCATCATGCTGGCACGATCGATGTTTTTAAGTTCTTTAAATTCCGAGAAGGCGTCAACCAATTCTGCGTTCTCGTCTTTTTCCAGTGTTTTTTTCATTGATTCAAATGATTTTATCGAATGAGAAGTTAACTTTTGTTTCTTTTATTTGATCGAAAGGTATTTCTACCCTGCTTTTTTGAATTTCTTTTTTCTTGCCGGTCTTCACACTTACTTCTTCTTCCAGCATGAGTAATTTTTCATCTGCGCCAAGAAGTGTACCCGTTCTTTTTAATCCATCAAAGGTAAGTACACTCACCTTTTGACCAATGCGTTTATGGAACTGTTTTAAAACTTTCAAGGGCTCTTCCATTCCCGGGGAGCCCACTTCTAATTCGTGCTTCACGAATACATCAGTGTTTTCCAGTTCCTGTTGTAAAAAGCGATTAATGGATACACAATCATCCAGCTTCATACCTTTTGGATTGTCAAGACTTACGATAATTTTTGATGGGCTTACTTTTACCTCAACCAAAAAATTTTCAGTCCCTTCCAGCTTACTGCTCACTAAATCAACTATTTGTTCCTTCAGATTCATTGTTTGTTAATAAAAAAGGGACCTGTGGTCCCTTCTCTAATCCTTCTTAAATCCTGACAAAGATAGAAAAAAAATGTGGCTCCCCAATTGCTGAGGGGGAGGATTTTTATAAAAAAATTAATGAGTTTTTCGGACTCCCAAAAGCTCGTTTTTCGGCAAAATTAGGCGTTTTATAATATTCAATCATTGCTCTTTTATTAGCAGGCTATAATCTATTATATAGGTTCAATCTACAATGGAATATTTGGCAGAGTAAATTGGAGCGATTTACCGGATAGTTCCGCCGTTTTCTATGCTTTTTGTCGGAGCCACAAAGGCCAGTTCACCTTTTGCATTTTCCGCCATCAGAATCATTCCCTGTGATTCGATTCCTTTGATTTTCCTTGGTTCGAGATTGATAAGGATGCTCACCTGTTGCCCGATGATATTTTCCGGTTTATAGTCAGCAGCTATTCCTGACACGACGGTTCTTTTATCAAGACCGGTATCGATGACCAGCTTTAAAAGTTTATCTGTTTTAGGGACCCGCTCAGCCGTAATAATAGTGCCTACCCGGATATCCATTTTTTGAAAATCATCAAAGCTTGTGCTGTCTTTAGCCGGTGCCGGACCATTATTCCTTGCCTCATTTTCGGCTTTGCTGACAGCGAGTTTGTCGATCTGCTTTTGAATTTCTGCATCTTCAATTTTTTCAAAAAGCAAACTAGCCTCTGCCAGTTGATGACCTTTTGTCAATAATGGTTTATCAATTAATTCTTTCCAGGATTTAGAAGAAATGTTTAGCATTTTCAACAGCTTCTTCGCCGTAAAGGGAAGGAAAGGTTCCATCAGGTAGGCGAGGGCTGCTGTTATCTCCAATGAAACAGATAAAATCGTAGCTACGCGTTCAGGATTTGTTGCATGTATCTTCCAGGGTTCCTGATCTGCCAAGTATTTATTTCCTGCACGGGCAAGATTCATCAATTCAAAAAGGGCATCCCGAAATCGAAATTTTAATATATTTTCTTCAATGCGTTTAGGGCTTTCTTTGATCAATTCAAGGCAAGCCTGATCCTCATTAGTTAGAGAAGATGCAGATGGCACTTTCCCTTCGAAATATTTTTGAGTGAGGACAAGCGTTCGGTTTACAAAATTACCGAGCACAGCAACGAGTTCATTATTATTTCTTGCCTGAAAATCTTTCCATGTAAAATCATTGTCTTTGTTTTCAGGCGCTGTTGCGCAAAGAGTATAGCGCAACACATCCTGCTTGCCCGGGAATTCTTCCAGGTATTCATTCAGCCAAACTGCCCAGTTGCGTGAAGTGGATATTTTTTCTCCTTCAAGATTTAAAAACTCATTGGCAGGAATATTTTCAGGAAGAATAAATTCTCCATGCGCCTTTAGCATTGCCGGGAAAATGATGCAATGGAAAACGATATTATCTTTTCCTATAAAATGAAGAAGCCGGGTGTCTTTGTCTTTCCAATATGGCTCCCAGCCCTCAGGGTTAGAAGTATTTTCGAAAAGAGCTTTTGTTGCCGAGATGTATCCGATAGGTGCATCAAACCAAACGTAAAGCACTTTGCCTTCAGCTTCCTTGAGCGGTACCGGAACTCCCCAGTCAAGGTCGCGTGTTACTGCCCTTGGCTGTAATCCCTGATCAAGCCAGGATTTGCACTGTCCGTATGCATTATTTTTCCAGTCTTTTTCATGACTCTTAATCCACTCTTCCAGCCATTCTTTTTGAAAACGATCTAAGGGTAAATACCAATGTTTGGTTTGGCGAAGAATAGGTTTCTTACCGCTCAATTGTGAGTGAGGATTAATTAATTCCGAAGGAGATAAGCTCTTCCCGCACTTTTCACATTGGTCGCCATAGGCGTTTGGATTGCTGCAATTAGGACAAGTTCCGGTTATATAACGATCAGCTAAAAAAGTTTTTGCCTCCTCGTCATAATATTGTTCCGTGGTTTCTTCAGTGAATATTTTTTTATCGTAAAGAGTGCTAAAAAAAACAGACGCCGTTTGATGATGTACAGGCGATGAAGTGCGGTGGTAAATATCAAAACTGATCCCAAAATCTTCAAAACTCTTTTTGATGATTCCATGATACTTGTCTACGACTTGTTGTGGTGTGATACCTTCTTTGCGAGCTCTCAAAGTGATCGGAACTCCATGTTCGTCGGAACCACAGATGAATTTTACATCGGATTCAATGGCCCGCATAAAGCGTACATAAATATCAGAGGGTAAATAGGCTCCTGCAAGATGACCAATATGTACAGGTCCGTTTGCATAAGGTAATGCAGCTGTTACGAGGGTACGTTTCATAATCAATTTTATATTCCGTGAGAATCAGCTTATAATAAGGTTAATGATCTATCATCACTCATTGAGCTTTCAGCCACGACAAAATTCAATAACTTCGCGGCAAAGATAAGAATATGATTCGACCGCCCTATTTGAAAGCAGGTGATTCTGTAACGATTGTATCAACCGCCAGAAAAGTTTCTAAAGCAGAATTAAAGATGGCTGCAGATACACTTCAGTCCTGGGGTCTGGATGTGAAATACGGAAAAAACTTATTCAAAGCAGACAGGCAGTTTGCCGGAACGGATGAAGAGCGAAGAGCTGATTTTCAGTCGGCTTTGAACAGTAAGTCAGCTGCCATATTATTTGCCCGCGGAGGTTATGGCACAGTGCGTATCATTGACCGGATTGATTGGAAAAGATTTCAGAAGAATCCTAAATGGCTGATTGGGTTTAGCGATATCACAGCCATTCATTCTCATTCGAATAAAATTGTAGAAGTGGAAACCCTGCACGCACCGATGGGACTTACACTGTCTAAAGTGAATACAAACTGCCTGAGTGTAATTAAAGATGCTCTTTTCGGTCAGCGTCTACGTTATACTGTTTCAAAGCAAGCAGCTGCGATGGAAAAACTCAACAGGGCAGGTTCGGCAAGAGGGCAGCTCGTAGGCGGGAATCTATCGATGCTTCATACCTTGAGTGGAACCCCTTCTGATATTGATTGTAGCGGGAAGATTCTTTTTTTGGAAGACCTGGATGAATACCTATATCATATCGACAGAATGATGATGCAATTAAAGCGCAGTGGTAAACTGGCTTCATTGGCAGGCCTTGTGATTGGTGGAATGACAGATATGAAAGACAATGATATTCCATTTGGAAAAACTGCTGAGGAAATCATTGCGGAGGCGGTAGCTGAATATAATTATCCGGTCTTTTTTGGATTTCCTGCAGGTCATATTCCGAACAACTACCCATTAATTTTTGGCAGAGATGTAACACTTAAAGTTTCGGATAAAATGTCCCTTACTTTTCATTCCTGATGACTTCCAAGGAGCTCGGTCGAATCGGTGAGGCAATGGCGGCAAAGCATTTGCTGGAAATGGCATACACGATTCATTCAAAAAATTATATTTACGATCGGGCCGAAGTTGACATAATTGCCGAGCATAAAGGGATGCTTGTTTTTGTAGAAGTGAAAACCAGAATGTCGGCCTACCTCAGTGATCCTTCGTTATTAATTTCCAGAAAAAAGCAAAATCAGATCATCAAAGCAGCTGATAATTACGCACGGGAGTTTCATCCGGAAAAGGAATCCCGTTTCGATATTATTGTGATAATAACGAATGATAAGTATACATCATTAGAGCACATCGTTGATGCCTTCTATCCTATGATATAAATGTGATGGAATAGAAATTTATGGAACGCAGATTGGTCCGAATGTTGAATGCAATAAGACAGGCGGGAGACGCAGATCTTTAACGATAATTTAAGATTTATAGGGTATTTCTATTGGTTTTTAAGAAAATATTGATCCTTAACGATTAAAATTTTAAAGATTGATGAAATCTTTTACTAATTACAAGCACACAGAAATAACAAACAAAATGCTTCAGGCATTTTACAAGGTTTATAATACACTCGGTTATGGTTTTTTGGAAAAAGTGTATGAAAATGCTTTGTTTTTTGAACTATGTTCTTTAGGATTTCACGTGGAAAGACAAAAAGAGATTGATGTTTACTATGAGAAGAAACTGGTTGGTAAGTATTTTGCTGACTTGGTTATCGATCACTGCGTGATAGTTGAACTTAAAGCATCGGACAAATTACGTGAGGAAAACGAATACCAACTTGTAAATTATCTCAAAGCGACGAGTTTTGAGGTCGGTTTACTCTTGAATTTTGGCAAGAAACCTCAAGTCAAACGAAAGGTCTTTTCAAACCATAAATGATTCGAATTTATTGTTTGTAATTGGTATGATAGATTCTATGCAATCAAAATTATTCTTTCTGTGCCAATCATAAAAATCTGCGTTATCTGTGTTCTATTCCTTCGTCAGCTATATGGGCAATTCTAATAAACAGTTTAAATTTTCTGCGATAGTCATAAAGGTCTACTTCATTCGCCTGTCTCATTGAATTCGAAATTCGGACACATCGGTGTTCCATCAGTCAAAGCTTCAAAAATAAACCACGCAAATCCCCTATAAATTCCTTATTTTTGCCACTTACAACAAATATTCATGGGAAAGTTTAGGAAAGCAGCTCCTGGAGGCCGAAAAGGCGGTACGGGTAAGAAATCGGTGGGAGCTAAATCAGGCACACGTAAGCCAAGCAAAGGAACAGGGCGTGGGAAAGGACAGTCAAAATCCTATATTCCTGAAAAGACCAATCCTGTAATCGGAAGAGGTACAAAGCGCAAAAAAACTGCAGGGAAGCCGGATAGTAGAGAGAGAGAAGAAAGAACCTTTTCACCAAGAAGAGAAGGTGCAGATAGAGGCAGTGAAAGAAAGTCAGGAGGCGGATTATATCAACGCAGAGAAGCCGGTGGACGTCCGGATAGTCGCCCTTTTGATGATAAATCACGTGGTCGAGATTTAGAAAGACCGGATAAAGCAAGAGGAACAGGGAAGCCTTTTCCAAGACGGGATGATTCGGATAAGCCTGTCAGAAAAAGTTATTCAAAGGAATCGGGTAGTTCCCGAGGGGAAGAGCGCCGTCCTTTTTCAGGAAGGAATTCAGAGCGTAGTGCACGACCTTACGACAAAAAAGAAAGTTCAGATCGACCAAGAAAAGGTCGTAGCGAAGGTAAATTTTTCAGGCCGGGTGAAGACGATACAACAGAAAAGCGAAAGCGCATAGGACAGGACGATAACTATAAACGCTCAGAGCCCGGTAAGTACGACAAAGCACCTCGTGAAGAAGGAGAGAAGAAATGGAATCGTAAAGAGTCTCACGAATTATACGGCGACCGTAAAAAAGGCATAGCTCCATTTCCGAAGAAGGAGAAAGTGAAGTATGATCCTGCAGAGGCGGAGGAAGGCACGCGACTGAATAAATTTATTGCTAACGCAGGAATTTGTTCACGGAGAGAAGCAGATGAGATGATCAAGGCAGGCGTGATTTCTGTGAATGGAGAAGTCATCACTGAAATGGGTCATAAGGTTCAGCAAGGCGATGTCGTTAAATACAATAATGAAACCTTGCGAGGCGAACGACTTGTCTACATCCTTCTTAATAAACCCAAAGATTTTATCACTACAACTGATGATCCGGAGGAGCGCAAAACCGTGATGAATCTTATCGTGAAAGCCTGCAAGGAACGAGTCTATCCTGTAGGTCGTCTCGACAGAAATACCACCGGTGTATTATTATTTACGAACGACGGAGATATAGCCCGTAAATTAACTCATCCGAGTTTTGAAGTTCATAAAATATATCAGGTAGAATTAGACAAGGCATTAAAAAAAGAGGATATGGAAGCGATCACCAAAGGAATTACTTTGGAAGATGGCCCTATAAAAGTTGATGAAATTGCATACGCTACTGAGTCAAGAGATGTTGTTGGTGTGGAAATACACAGTGGACGCAACAGGATCGTGCGACGAATTTTTGAACATCTTGAATACAAGGTAAAGAAACTCGACCGTGTCGTATTCGCCGGATTAACGAAGAAAGATTTGCCTCGTGGACGTTGGAGATTTCTGACAGAGATGGAAGTGGCGAATTTGAAAATGATAACCGGGAAGAAGAAGAAAGCTTTTTAATTTTGTGAGTGCTGCGCAGTTTATCATACCTTTTTTAGCATTCCCCGGGAATCGCATTTTTCATGTATATTCTCGCTTGAATGGGTAGATTTTGATTTAGTGGATATTTAATTAGCTTGCAGACCCAAACTAATTAAATTTATTCCTCATGAGATGTATTTCTAGCTTCTTAATTTTTTTACTTGTTCTAAATACTTACTCAAGTGCTCAAAGCCCACTGGATAAACTTACATATACTGTAGGCAGACCTTACCCTGTAGTTGATGCCGTTGAGAAATTATATTTCACGCATGGAACCGAAATGATGTCCATTAAATGGACAAGGAAGGAGATCATTGTGCAGAAATTTAATTTAAAAACAATGGCTCAGACTGGTACCAAATCATTCAAACCAACACCTGCAGGAGGTGCTCCAGAAACATTTTATCAAATAAAGGATAAATTTTATTATTTCTATTCGACATACAAGAAATCTGAGAATATTACTGAATTGAAAGCAAAGGAGATAGATTTTAAAACCGGCTCCATTTCTGAGACTGAACGATTGGTTCTGTCAATCCCGGGTGGCGCCAATTCCATGAATAGTATCTTTAATTCGGTTACACGTTTTAGGTTTACGACTTCTTATGATTCAACAAAAGTTTTGATTCGCTATGAAAAGGGAGAGCATCAAATTAACGAGGCAGGATTCATGGGAAAGGAATTTAATATGACCTCAGTTGGTCTTTGTATAATGAATCCTGATTTGACAGAAATGTGGAAGCAAGAGGTTGAAATGCCGGGTTCCGACAAGAAGAGAAGGGTTGAAATTATGAGTTATACCTTGAGTAATGAAGGACAGGTTTTTATTTTATCGAGAGTTTTTGAAGATGAATCGGGTAAAATTAAAAAAGGGAAGAATGAGGCAGCAAATTATCACCTGGAAGTTTGGATGGCAAAATCCGGATCAAATACTTTTGTGCAAAACTCAATCAACGTTGCAGATAACCATATCACCAGAGCCAGACTATTTGGTGTGCAGGATGGTGTTGTTGGAGCAGGCTTTTATTGTAAAGTGATTAATATGGATAATAAGCGTGGGATAGGCGAACAAAATGCAGACGGGATTTATGCATTCAAAGCTGATAAGTCAGGAAAATTGGAGAACATGGTGTATCATGAAATCCCACTTGAAATATTGAATATGTATTCAAGCAAATCGGACCAGCAAAAAAATAATAAGGAGAATAAAAATGCAGAATTTGAAAACATGGAACTTGATAGATTGCATGTAGCTGCTGATGGAAGTATTACTCTTATAGGAGAGCAGATTAGTTCTGTAAGTACTTATCAGTCTCAAGGTGGTTATACCAGCACAAATTATTTCTGTAAGGATATTTTAGTTTCAAAAATTAATGCTGATGGTTCATTGGCCTGGATGAAAAGATTACCTAAGCGACAAGAAGGAACTAATCTGGCATTAATGTCATATTTTTATGATTATAATAGTGCAACTTCTTCGCATATTCTGCTTTTTCTGGACAATGAAAAGAATAAGACATTGGAAGTTGATAAAGTACCAAGCACTCTGAATGCAACCGGAGGAGGATACCTTACAGCCTATAGCGTGAATGAAGAAAGTGGAGAAATTAGTAAAAAGTATTTATTCGATGTTCGCAATGTAAAAGGGATTGTTGCAGCACAGTTTTCTACCGACCGTATCGAAGCTTCTGGTAATGACGATTATGTCATAGAGGTTTATAAGAAAGATAAGGAAGATGTTTTGATTAAATTGTCAATGAAGAATTAGATCGAGAATTCAGATTTGTCTTCGCGACGATAACTCTCAGGACGGTACGTTTGTCTATATTCACAAAAAATATTTATCCTTATGAAGAAAATCACCTTTTTAGCCATCATCTTTATTTCATCGATTAATGGTTTTTCTCAAACCTATAGCAGTCCTGAAAGCCTGGAGTTTGACTATAGTAATGATCGATGGTTGATTTCTAACAAATCTGCAAACAATATTTTGGCAAGAAGTAGCAGTACCGGCGACCTTACAATTTTTGCCAGCGGAATCTCGAGTCCACATGGAATTGAAATAGCAAATGATACGGTTTATGTTTGTTCAGGTGGCTCACTAAGAGCATTTGAGTTAAGTACCGGAAATAGTGTTTTTACCATTAATCTTGGAGCATCCTATTTAAATGGCATTACCCATGATAGCACGTATTTGTACATCACAGATTTTTCTGCGAAGAATATATATCGTTTTAACATGCAAACGAGAGACTATTCTATTTTCGTTCCGGGTTTAGCAAAAACTCCGAACGGAATTATTTTCGATCAGGCAAATAATCGTTGTGTATTTGTAACATGGGGATCAAATGCTCCAATCATGGCCTTTTATGTCACAACGGGAGTAGTCTCAACGCTCATTTCCACATCACTGAGTAATTGCGATGGCATCGCAATTGACGGACCGGGTGATTTTTATGTCAGCTCATGGGGCTTGAATGGGATAACAAAGTTTGATCAGGATTTCATTGCACCACCGGTAAACGTAGTGACCGGCCTTACTAGTCCGGCTGACATCTTTTACAATGTCCTATCCGATACCTTAGGCGTAGCCAATTCGGGATCCTTGAGTAATACGACGTATCATTTTTTAGGCACCACGACAGGGACAAATAAAATAATTAACAGCTCAGCCGAATTCTCCGTCTTTCCTAATCCTTTAAGAAGTTCTTCTGAAATACGATATACTTTGAACAAGAAGTGCATCGTGAAGATCTCAATTGTCAGCATGAGCGGAGAAATAATTGATGTTTTGGTTGACAATATTTTCAATGCCGGCATTTACAATTTAAGTCTACTTAGAAAAAATCTCCCTGCTGGAAATTATCTTATCGATTTCAATTGCGATGGTCATAGCCAGTCTAAGAAAATTGTTTTTCTGGATTAGAATAAATTCTTACTTCCTTGAAAAGGATATATTTTCTTTTAAGAAATCATCTGCTAAATGGCTTCTATGCTTATGCAATTTTTGGTTTTTATGCTCTGACTGTCTCGCCGATTGTCACCGAATTCATTGACCTGGAGTCACAAAGTTTATTCGTAGCCATTTTTGGATTTACGATGCTTTTCGCTGAGTTTTTTGCATTAAATTTTAAACTTAAGATTATCAGAATTCGTGCTGAAGAGAGACGAATTGATCATAGGAATTTAACCGGTGAGGATATTATTCCCAGACCTGGGAAGTTCGTAGCTTTTGGATTATTTGTCAGAATGATTGCACGCCTTGGGATAATCATGATTTCAATGACTGCTTTGGGTTATCCTGCCACCGAAGAGGAAATGTCACCACAAGGGGTTATTGTCTTATTATTTGGTTTTTTCATTGACATGTGTGGCTTAATATACATTTATTTGAAATCCGGATTTTACAGAGATGTTATAGAGGATGTAACTGAATTTAAAAAGGAAGAAATCGAAATTCAAAAATGGAATAAGATTAACCTGCCTCTTGCCTCTTCAATTAGGTATTATTGGTATGAAGTAATTTCGGATATTATTCTGCATGTATATGCTATCATGTTGTATACTGCGTTGTGGAAATACCTAAACGAATATAGTATCGATCGGCTTTATACAATTGTCAGGGAGGGTGGATCTGCATTTGCAGCTTTTGTTGATTTATTCCCGATGTTGCTGGCACTCTCCTTATTCATTTTAATGCCTCTTCGAATCGCTTATTGGCTTGAAGATTCCATGATGGCGTTTTCCAGCAAAGAAAAACGGGGAATTATAGCCGTTTTTATTATAGTTTCTGTTTTTAGTTTTGCTCCAACCATAGTTGAATTTCTTTCAGTATATAAAATTAAACCACAATCGGGTTCTCACTTTTTTTATTCTATGAATTTCAATGTGATTCTAACATGCGTGTATGTTATTTCAATATTTATTGTCAAAATATTAACCTCCGAAGGCAAGAACACAGAAAAGAGAGTTGTATCCTAATAAATTGACCATTTATATTTGTACGTAATTCAGCATATTGTCTGATATGTTCAAGAATTTTATTTTTTTACTTGACTGCTTTTCCAAAACATTAGTTATTCTGCGGTTTTTAAGCATTGGCTTCATAAGACTTGAAATTTTCGCTTATTTGATATATCCTTGGCCAAAAAATATTTTGAATATTATTGGCATTGCATATATTAGTTGCCTCATTATTGATCGGTTTGATTAGCCATCAATTAGTATGAACACAAAATTTTAAGTTTAGTATTTCATTTTTCTTGATAATTTGACAGGCTGTCATCAACTGCCTGAGTGATTTTTCTTAAATTTACATCAGACACCTAAAGATTGATTCTTATTTTGAATCGAATGGAATTGTAATTTATCCTGATGCGAAATTTGATTGACCTCATTCAATAATAAATTTTTTAAGAGAAGATCCATGAAAAAGTTTCTGTTGCTAAATTGTTTTGCTTTATTTTCTTTAGCCGGTCATACTCAGGATACCAATCCTGTTCCTCACAGAGACTGTGCCTCAGATATAATCCAGGAAAAGCTGGTTAAGTCTGACTCAATTTACAGAGCGAACTATGAGGATATGGAAAGACAGGTTCAATACATCATTCAGGAAAATCGAATGAAAAGGCAATCAGGTCCCCCTGTGAGTAATGTTACTTCAGGGGTGGTTTACACTATACCTGTCGTTGTTCACGTCATTCATTTAGGGGAACCCGTTGGTACAGGGACAAATGTTTCGGACGCAGTTATTCAAGGTGCTATCAATGGTGCGAATGATCGTTTTCGAAATCTGCTACTCAATGGTAATGACGTTGAAATTCAGTTTTGTCTTGCCACTAAAGATCCGGCAGGCAATAGTACCAATGGTATTGTAAGAGTGAATGGTAGCAGTCTTACTAATTATTCATCTGAAGGAGTAGATTTTAGTTCTTCATGCGCAACAAGTGCCAATGAAGTTTCTCTTAAAAATCTAAGCAAATGGCCCAATACCGATTATTATAATATTTGGATTGTAAAAAGTGTATGCAATGGTTCCTGGGGTGGATATGCGTATTTTCCCGGAGCTTCGGCTACTTATGATGGCGCGGTCATCGTTTACAATCAATTATCCTACAATGATCACACCACAGCGCATGAGTTAGGGCATGCCTTTAATTTGTATCACACATTTAGTGGTGATGCAAGTAATACAACATGTCCGGCAAACACTAGCTGTACGACTGATGGAGACAGGTTATGCGATACACCTCCTCATAAACAAAGTGATTGTGGTTCAAGTAATCCATGCACCGCAGCAGGGATATGGGATAATTCACACTTTAATTACATGAGCTATTGCTATTATGGTTGGTCCTCACCAAATGTAAGTGCAGGCAGATTTTCCCCTGACCAGATCACAAGAATGAGAGCTACGCTTTCAGTGAGCCCACGATCCGCTTTGTTAAGCTCAACAGGATGCAGTTTGGGATGTTTAGCTCCTTCCAATGATCTCTGTGATGATGCTATTACACTCACCGTTGGTTCTTCTTGCAGCTATACAAGCGGAACTACCTGTGCAGCTACAGCAAGCTCCCCCGGAACAGGATTGACAACTTGTGTTCTCACACCTGCAACAGCGGAAGACGTATGGTATAAATTTGTCGCCACACAAACGACTGCTACCATTAAAGTTCAGGGTGATGTGGACTTCGATCCTGTCTTCCAGCTTTTGTCAGACGTAATATGTTCAAGTTCATATACCGAGTTGGAATGCGTTAATAGTACAGGTGTTGCCGGATTGGAGTCTGTCTCAGTATCAGGTTTGTCAATTGGCAACACCTATTGGATTCGTGTTTATAATAATTCCGGGTTAATCGGTACTGATTTTCAAATTTGTGTGACTGAGTGTAATCCACCTGCACAGCCCGGAACTATTTCAGGAAATGCAAGTCCATGTCAGGGTTCAACTTCTACTTATTCTATTAGTGCAGTTTCTGGTGCAACATCATACAACTGGTCTGCAAGTAATGGAAGCGTTTCGGGCTCAGGGACCTCGGTCAGTGTCACCTGGGGTACAGGAACAAGCGCAAGTATCCAGGTTTCTGCAACAGGGATTTGTGGGACTGGTACTAACAGAACATTGAATATAACTTTCCAAAATGCACCAGCCCAACCGGGAGCCATTACCGGAAATAGTTTGCCCTGTCAAAGTTCTTCTAATTCATACAGTATTGCAGCTGTATCAGGAGCTACTTCCTATAACTGGCAAGCAACCAATGGTTCTGTGTCAGGGACAGGTACTTCTGTTAGCGTAACTTGGGGAACAGGTACAAGTGGAAGCATTGAAGTCTCTGCTACCGGTGCATGCGGTACAAGTAGTAACAGTACTCTTTCTGTTACTTTCTCAAACGCACCCACACAACCCGGTGCTATAACAGGCAGCTCGACTCCGTGTGAATCTTCCAACTCCACATATAGTATTGCAGCCGTTGCAGGTGCAACATCTTATAATTGGTCGGCAAGTAACGGGACTGTTACAGGTTCAGGAACTTCTGTGAGTGTTAATTGGGGGACCGGAACAAGCGGTAGCATCCAGGTCAATGCACAGAATGCCTGTGGTACAAGCACGAATTCAACGCTCAATGTTACGTTTAGTACAGTTCCTAATCAACCGGGTTCAATTTCAGGAAACGCTAATTTATGTTCGGGTGCTACTGGGACATATTCTATTCTTGCTGTTTCCGGAGCAACATCTTATAATTGGTCTGCAAATAACGGGACGGTATCGGGTTCAGGTACATCAGTGAGTGTAACATGGGGAAGCGGCACCAGCGGTACTATTTTTGTTTCTTCCCAAGGGACATGTGGTGCGAGTGCAAACACTTCATTAGGTATTACATTAATTCCCGGGCCAAATCAGCCGGGTGCAATCTCCGGATCATCGAGTTTGTGTGCCGGGGCAAGCAGCACATATTCTATTGCTCCTGTTTCTGGTGCAGTTTCCTATAACTGGAGTGCAAGCAATGGAACAATTTCCGGAACAGGAACATCGGTAACTGTGTCCTGGGGAAGTGGAAGCAGTGGCACCATTCAGGTTGCTGCTCAAGGCAGTTGTGGTGTCAGTAGTAATTCAACATTGAATGTTACTTTGAATAATTCACCACCTCAACCCGGGACAATTACAGGAAATACATCGCCTTGTGCCGGAACATCTTCAACTTATTCAATACTTGCAGTGGTAGGTGCAACTTCATATAATTGGTCTGCAACTAACGGTACGGTTAGTGGAAGTGGCACCTCTGTTAGTATTGCATGGGGCACCGGAAGTTCAGGAACTGTCCATGTGACTGCTCAAGGTACCTGTGGTACAAGTGCAGACAGAAGTTTGAATATTAATTTAAATAATATACCTGCTCAACCGGGTTCAATTACAGGCAGCAATTCACTCTGTGAAGGAAGCACCTCGACTTATAGTATTTCACCTGTCTCCGGCGCTACTTCTTACAGTTGGTCTGCAACAAATGGAACCGTTAGTGGCTCGGGTACATCGGTGAGTGTGACTTGGGGAAATAGTAGTAGCGGTGTAGTGCGGGTAGCTTCTGTTGGACTTTGCGGTACGAGTTCTATGCGAACAATGAATGTTAGTTTAATAGATATACCTGGTCAGCCTGGAGTAATTTCAGGATCGCCGGCACCATGTGAAGGATCAACAGAAACGTATTCCATAACACCTGTTCCGGGAGCTTCATTCTATGACTGGACAATATCGAATGGAGTACTTTCGGGCTCAGGCACTACTGTTTCGGTTACCTGGAATAATGGTAGTTCAGGTATAGTACGGGTAGCTGCCGAAAATTCATGTGGAACCAGTGCGAACTCTACTTTGAATGTTAGTTTGGCAAGCCCTCCGCCTCAACCCGGTTCGATTTCGGGAAATACTAATCCATGTGCCGGTACCACGCTTACCTATTCCATTGCACCGGTTGTTGGAGTTAATAATTATTCATGGATGTGTACAGGTGGAACTGTTTCAGGAAATGGTACATCAGCAAGTGTAACCTGGCTGAATGGTGGAAGTGGAAATATTCGGGTTGCTTCAATAGGAGCATGTGGGGCAGGGGCCTTTACCATATTAAATGTTACTGTCAACACTGCACCAAACCAACCTGGTATAATTACAGGTGATGATACTGTTTGTACAGGCACTACTTCAGTCTATTCCATCAGTCCGGTTGTTGGAGCTAATTCTTATATATGGATTGCTCCGAACGGAACAGTGAGTGGTTCGGGTACAACCGTAAGCATTACCTGGGCAAGTGGTTCCAACAGTTCGGTCCAGGTTGCTGCCGATGGAGACTGCGGTTTGAGCTCCGGTAGTATTTTAAATGTGGAGGTAAATGATTTTCCGGAAGCTCCTGTGGCAATAAGCGGAGATTCGATGCCTTGTGAGGGAGATACAGTTCTGTATAACGTAATTCCGGTGGCCGGAGCAAGTACGTATTATTGGGTTGTGGGATCCGGACAACTAATTGGCAGCAACACCGGTTCGGGTGTTTTGGTTTATTGGCCGGGTCAGGGAAATACACTTATTCAAGTTGCTGCAATTAATTCCTGTGGACAAGGACAAGCATTTAACGATCCAATCAATATTCGGTCGAGCTCGAGTTGCATTACAAAAGTCGACGCAATAACATCTCAGCTACCATACAGCATTTACCCGAATCCTGTTAACGATATCCTGTTTATAAGAGGAGATTTTTCTGAAGTTTCCCTGCCGGATATTAGTATTATAAATAGTCTTGGACAAAAGATTCAAACTCAGTCATTACTCGCCGGAATAAATCATCAGGAATTGCAAATGAATTTGAATCAACTCACAGCGGGTCTTTATTTATTCATCATCACTTCTGAAGACTCACGGGAGATTATTAAATTTGAGAAGCACTAATATCTTTCTCATTATTTTCTTATATTTAGAGAATGATAAGAAAAATATTTTTTGCTATTTGTATATTGACTTTGCAATCTCAAATTTCTAGTTCGCAAGGATGTAGTGATGCCGGTTTTTGTACTGTAGGCACATTAAGTCCCATGAACCCTCTTGATAGCTCTTTTCAACATAGTGCCAGGATAACATTTAGTTATGGTGCCGGAGAACAATCCACGAGGCATATTCACATTATACCTGAACTGAAGCTTGGCTTGATCAGAAATAATGAAGTTCAGATTAAAATTCCGTACATCTATGTTGATGGGGATCTTGGAACCAATAGCGGTGTTGGTGATTTGAGCTTAAGCACAAGTCAGGTTCTGCATAGTGCGGAAAGGTCAAGTTTTTCCGCCACAGTTGGCTTTAAGATACCTACCGGTTCAACAAATAAATCCTTGAACAATCTCTCACTTGCCATGCCTTACCAAACCGGTCTTGGTACATTCGATCTGATCCTCGGAGCTTCCTATTGGTATAGAAACTGGCGGCTTAGTGTCGGCTATCAAACAATTCTCGACGACAGCAATATTAACAGCTACCTGAATTCAAACGGACGAACCGAAAGTGAAAGGTCATATTTTAATTCTAATATGCTGAAAAGAGGAGATGATGCTTTATTGAGGGTAGAAAGAAATTTTGAATGGAAGAATTTAAATCTTTCAATTGGCTTGTTATCCATTTATCGTCTTCAAAAAGATGAAATAATAAATGCAACAGGTTTGAGTGAAGCACTGAAAGGTTCTGATGGTTTAACCTTGAATCTTACTGCCGGAATCGATTACGAACTATCTGACAAATCCGCATTAGGTTTACTTTTCGGTTCTCCCCTGATCGTTCGGGATGTTCGTTCAGACGGATTAACACGAGCCTATGTGGTCAGTTTCAGTTATCAATATCGATTTGCCAAACAGAAGAACTGATTGAAAGCAAGAACCAATCCCGAACATAGTAATGAATTCTCTGCTACAGGAAATCAGGAAATGCAAAGTGTGCGAGGAATACCTTGAGCATGGCGCTAATCCGGTTTTATCAGCGAGTACAAGTAGTAAGCTACTGATAATAGGTCAGGCACCGGGACGGATCGTTCATGAGAGCGGAATTCCCTGGGACGATAAAAGCGGGGACAACCTAAGGTTATGGTTGGGGATTGAGAAATCAACTTTTTACGATCCGGATTTGGTAGCCTTGATGCCTATGGGCTTTTGTTATCCTGGCACAGGGCTTAGTGGTGATAATGCACCGAGACCGGAATGTGCTCCATTGTGGCATAACAGACTTTTGGCAAAAATGCCTGATGTAAAATTGATTCTTCTTATCGGGCTTTATGCTCAACGCTATTATCTGGGAAACAAAACGAAAGAAACATTAACGGAAACGGTACGTAATTTTAATAATTATCTCCCGCTTTATTTCCCCCTTCCTCATCCTTCTCCACGAAATAATATATGGCAAGCCAGAAATAAATGGTTTGAGGAACTTGTGCTTCCGGATTTGAGGCTTCGAGTAAAAGCGGTCTTGTAGAATATTAGGTGTGTCTAATTCTCGGCATCAGATTTCACATTATCAAATACGCAGTAAAATTTCGTAAGAGTTGTTAAACATAACTTCGTCACACAAATTGAAATCGTTGCATAAGTATTGTCATCACCTCTTGGTTAGGACTTATATTTTTTAATTAAATCATGTGGCATTTTAGAGGATTGAATATGAAAAAAAAGTGCTACAAACTTGGTATAATAAATTCAGAATAAAAATTGAAAACATCTTACCTAATCAGAGTAACAGATCCTTTGAATTCATGTTGCAAGCCTTTGTAGTCAGTAACTTTAGCCAGGTATACATACACTCCTTCATGACTAGCCAGGTTTCCTTTTTTATTTAGTCCGTCCCATGAAACTGAGAGGCCGGAAGAGTTAAATATTTCAGTTCCCCAACGGTTAAAAATTTGTAGTTCAAGTTGGTTGATCCCTTCTCCGTATGGTCTGAAATAATCATTCACATTATCTCCATTCGGACTGAAAGCATTCGGAAAATAGACTGTAAAATATGGTTCAATATATATTTTTCCGTAAGTGGTATCATAACAATTAAAAGGGTTCATCAATATCAATTGTACACTAAAGGTTCCGGTATCACCATAACTATAATATGGGTTCCTTAAATCGGAAGTCCCTTTACCATCTCCAAAATCCCAGTGATAAACAAGTCCACCAGTACTAGAATTAAAGAACTGAACGGAAGGCTCCAATATGCTTATTTCTTCAGGGTGTGAAACGAAACCGGCTTCTGGCAAAGGAAATACGGCAACCTCATCAAGCTTTTTTGTACTAGCTACACAACCGCTGTCGGAAGTCACCGTAAGCGTTATATCATAGTAGCCAGGATGCTTGTATGCATGGAATGGATTTTGAGTAAAATCATAGCCACCATCTCCAAATTCCCAAAACCATTTACTGACTACTCCGGGTACGACAGAGGAGAGATCATTGTAAGAGCCCGGTTGTAATGCACACCTACTTTGTGTTTCAAAATCTACCTGAGGTAAGTTATTTACCGTGAACATGTAATTTGTACTATCTATACAGCCATTCGCAGCAGTAGCTATTAGCCTTACATCGTAAATCCCGGGATTAATATAAGTATGAGTTCCATTTACATCATTGGAATTAATTCCATCACCAAAATCCCAATGGTTAAGTATGATGGAACCATTTACAATCGAAGAATAGTTTATAAAAGTTTGAGGATAATTGGCACAAGCCTGAGAAGGGGCGCTAAAAAGTACGATAGGTTTCTGATTTATAAATACCGTAACTGTATCGCTATTCATACAGCCATCCACACTAACTACATCTACAATATAATTTGTTTGGATAGAGGGAGAAACGCTAATGGAAGAGCTGGTACTTGCGCCCGGATTCCACTGATACGTTTGACCACCGGAGGCAGTTAATATCGCTGAAGTACCAGGACAGATATATGCGTCAATCCCGGCATTCGCCAAAGGCAATTGATAAACTGTCACAAATACACTGTCATTTTTAATACAACCATTTCCATCAGTAACCTGGACCACAAAATCTTGGCTGGAATCAGGCGAAACAACCAGGGAAGATCCCTGGCTCAAATTTGCAAGCCATAGGTATGATACACCTCCTGATGCAGTGAGTGTAGCATTAAGCTCTCTACATATTGCCACATCAGGCCCAGCATATGCAAAAGGTAATGGATTTACATTTACGTGAAAGGTATCTATGATAAGACATCCAAGATCAGTGGTAACTTGGACAGCAATATCTGTAGAAGTTTGTAGTGAAACGGTGATTGTACTGTCCGTGCTTCCACCGGTATCCCAAAGATAAGATACGCCGGTAGATGCTAATAAAGTAAAAGGTTCACCTTGGCAAACAGTTCTGCTGCTTGTTGAACCTGTAATGAATGGATGAACAGTTACATAGACGCTATCAAAATTTTCGCATCCATTTGCATCGGTAACTTTTACAATATAATTTGTTGAGGAGGCCGGTGATATTTGAATCGAACTCGCCGATTGGTTTCCCGGACTCCATAGATAAGTCGTTCCGCCACTTGCTGAAAGAGTAATTGGAGAAGCATTACAGGTTATTTGATCAGGCCCGGCATTTGCATTAGGTAAGGAATTAACAACAACCGCAACAGTATCATTATCCGTACAGCCTATGGAATCAGACACAAGAAGAATATAATTGGTTGTTGAATTGGGTGTGACTATAATGCTTCCTGTGGTGCTTCCTCCATTTGACCATTGATAAAAAGTGCCACCGGAAGCATTCAATGTTGCCGCTGCACCTATGCAAATTGACTGATCTTGCCCGGCATTGGCATTTAAAGCCGGATAAACAATAACACTCACGGTATCACTGTTCCCACATCCATTGGTATCAGTTACAAAAACGATGTAATTTGATGTGGCTTGCGGCGAAATTGAAATTGTCCCTGTTGTTGCCCCTCCCGGACTCCAGAGATAGGATGCCCCGCCTGTAGCAGTGAGTGTCGTTGTAGATCCAAAACAGATGGATTGATTAGCACCTCCATTGGCCACAGGCAATGGTAGTGAAAGTACATTGATGAATATGCTATCGTATACTGAAGGAGCACATCCATTTGGCGAAGATACAGTGAGATAATACCACATACTAACCGAGGCAGTTACAACCGGGTTTGCACTGTTTGGGTCACTCAATCCGGTGATGGGTGTCCAGGAATAATTATAGGAAGAGGATGCCGGTAAGGTTGTTGAGGTCAATTGTACTAGTTGATTCTGACAGGCTGTTAACGCAGAGGAGGACACTGAAAGCGTTGGTGGTATAGGAACCTCTACTTCGAAATAAAAACTAGTTGGACAACCTGAAAGATATTCGTCACCATGTTGAATATATATATCAGGGACAATAGGTGAAGTAAGTGTGAGGATGGGGCCGGTTGCAATTGTATCATCGGGCAGAGTATTCGTTGACCACCAGGATCCAAATAAAGTCGTTGATGTTCCTAATTGAATGGTATCGGAAGTGCATAGAAACGAATCAACCTGGATTGGCTTAAGCTTACTAAAGGAGCCTACCGAATACGCATAACTTTCAGCAGAACCTGTACCATATGCATAAGCTGTGAAGCCGCTATCAGCTTTAAGTGTGTGGCTACCTTGAGTCAGCGACAATTGGGCATACGAAATGTTACTGCAGGAAGTTAATGGTGTAAATGAACTTGCAGGTACATTCACACCATCAAGTTTCAGTTGGTTAATGTGAGATGAATTTATTATCACGTTAACATTATGTTGCGTAATGACTGTAGAAGTAACTGTGCTGAATGTTACCTGATCAATTTTCTGTTCTTGTGCATTGAGATACATCATTGAGGGATCTCCTGCAGCAGCACATGTTACGCCCTGCATGTATTGTGCAACACAAAGTGGTTGATTCGCTGTTATACATTGTGTGCCGGTAATATTATTAATTTCTGTGAATTGCCCGGCATTCAATATGGTTGCATGTCCTCCGTTGATTGAGTAGGAAGTATTATTTTTATCTGCTAAAACTCTTATAGTATATTTGGTCGCAAATGAAAATGGAACCGCAAAATATGTTTTCCCCCAATTTGGGACAGGAATTGCCTGTTCATACAGGACATCGCAAGCCGCGCAACCTGAAGGTATATTTACACAGGTGGAGCCTGAAAAAACTGCGAAAGGACGACAAGAACCACTGGTGTCGGTAGCCTCTATGACAGTACCAGTTAAATCAAGATTGTAAGCAGAAGCAAGCACTTGATACGACTGGCCTGCATCTAAATTCACAGTAAAAGGAATACCTGCTGCGTGCCCGCCTAAGGTAGAACATGCCGGGGTAATCTTTACCTGCGTTCCGTCTTCCGTTGAAACAATTAACAATTCAGAACTTAGGTCAGGAAAGCCGGCCATTGGCAATCCCTGATAGTTGCAGGTACGATATTCAATACCTAAAGATTGTTTTGGATAAACCACTGCAGCATCTGCTGAATAATCCTGAAACGAAATTGCAAACACGCTAATCGTATCAATTGAGGTTATATTGACGCCTCTATTCTCTATTACCTCTGAGGTTGTATGTTGTACAATTCCAACAGGCAATGATATCGTTGTTGTCTGATTGGCAGTTACAATAAAATTTTGAGTCCAGCCAAGGCGAGGGACGCTAACTGTACCGGTGGTATTTATTTCAGAAGTTATAAAAACCTCACACCGCTCAGAGTTCGATCCTACAGGTACTATTAATGGAAACCCTACCCAGAAATCTTTTCCTTTTGTAGGGATCACTCCTTGAGAATGTACAGATGAAACATAGCTCGAAACAAAAAGAAATAGGAGTATCGTTCGGAACAAATTTCTCTTTGAAATTCTTAAATTCACAGATGCAAGCTGCATGTGATTAATTTGGCTGAGGAAATTGTAAAATGCGATCAAGAGAAAGTCTATAAACAAAAACTAAATGTATAAAATAAATTCCAGCCAAACTAATTAAATTCAATAGTCTAAAAGGGGCATAGACGCTTAGAGTGATTGTTAATTTCGTGGAATTTCCTATTAAATTTATAATATTCGAATTATTGGGAAAAATAAATAATTGGTACGGCTATGTGAATTAATGTTAATTTAGCAAAGAATATGTCAGACTACCTAAAGCCTGTAGCTCATTTTCAAGAGGTTTAGAAGCCTTATTTTTTAACAACTTATTTTTAATTAAATATTATGAAAATGGGAACCTCAGTATTGAACAAAGTCCAATCATTAATGATTATTGGATTGATTATTTGTTTTAATGTAACCTCTTTTTCTCAAAGTAATCCTCAGGCATTGAAGCCTGGAATCCAGATCCAACGATTATTAACTGTTCAAAACGGAGCTATTCGCCTCGTAATGGATTCAGTGGAGAATAATATTCTTTACGCAACTACCAATGGAAATATTTATAAAGTAATTGCTCCTTCCGGATCAGCGGCATATGATTCGTTGATTTTTACCACTGCTGACCATGGAGTTCAGTATCTCCAGGGAATGGATATTCATGATAGTACATTATACATTTCAGGAAATAATGATTCCAACACTCCCATGACAACAGGAATTATTGTGCGTGGAAAGCTGTCAACAGGAGGAAGCCGAGTGTGGTCCCAGGTCATGATAACTGATCCTTATGAAACAGGTGACTACTTTGATCATTTGTTCAGTGGTATGATCGTTTCTCCGCAGGGTGACAGCATTTATATATGTAGCGGTGCAAGGGGTGACCACGGCGAAGTTCAGGATCGATATGGCTTGTATCCGGATTTGCGCAATTTGCCACTGACAACAAATATTTACATAGTCCCAACGAATGACCCGGCCGTTATTGTATTGAAAAATGATTCTGTATGGCATGATACAAGTGTATATGTTTATTGTAAGGGTATCAGAAATACATTCGACATGGCTTTTGATCCATCCGGAAATTTATTTGGAGTGGAAAATTCGGGAGATCGTGATCATCATGAAGAAATGAATTGGTTGCGACGTGGCTACCACTATGGTTTTCCATGGATAATGGGAGACACAGACAACCCACAACAATTTCCATCCTATGTTCCTGCTAATGATATTATGATTAGTCACTACAGCAGATCGTGGCGTACAGGTTTCTGGAATAATGATCCCACTTTTCCCATCCCGCCTTCCGGAGTGACGTTTCAAGAACCAATTCAAAACTACGGACCGGACTGTGATAAATTTCGTGATTCAATTACCGGGAATGTAGTTGACGCCAGTGATATCGGAATGCACATTGGAACATTCACAGCACATCGTTCTCCACTTGGATTAGTTTTTGATAGAAATAATTTATTGCACCAAACGTATCGTGGAGATGCATTTATGTTAAGTTGGTCGGAAGGCCTTGATAGCTGTGGTTGTAAAGCCTTACCCGATTCAGGTATTGGCCCATTTGTAGACCCCAGCCAGGATCTCGTTCATCTTGAATTGGCTTTTGATTCAACCATCGATAATTTTCGATTGAATGCGCATAGAATAGTGGAGTCTTTCAGCCATCCTGTTGACGCTGCTATTAGCACTAATAGAATTTATGTATTGGAAAATGGGTATGGTGGCACTTCCGGTTTGTACTCCGTCGATTTGCCAATTCCACAGCCTTGTCAGATACAATTCGAGGTTGAATACTCTGATTCATGTTTCTTGATGCCTGCATGGTTAAGCATTGAGAATATGGGAATAGATTCATTGGATATTAATTTATTTGATTCAGGTGGTTCTCTGTTAAATACCTGGTCAGATTTTATTGGAACTGATTCAATTTCTATTGACAGCGCCGGCGTGTATTATTTTTTGAGCAGTAATTCATTTGGTTGTTCTGATTCCATTTCACTAATGCTCAACGAAAGTTTAATGTTAACTATTGATTCGACCCGGGCTGCTTCCTGCATTGGTTGTACAGACGGAACAATATATTTTCATGTTGAAAATGGTATTGGTGCTCTATCCTATTCTTCCACACCTACAGTAGGAGTCTTTTCATCAGATTCATTATCATCTGTTCCGGCAGGCAGTTATTTAATATGCATTACTGATTCGAATTCTTGTCAGAAGTGTGATTCTGCGACAGTAATTGAGCCGCCAAATGCCATTAAAAATGCTAACAAACCCATCAATAATTTTTCTTTACATCCAAATCCTGCAAGCGATAAATTAATTATTGCTTTCGATAATCCTTCTAAAAAAGATTATACTATCGCCATCACAGATCTTCTGGGAAAACGAATCCCTTTTAGCTTTTTGGAAAGGATTAACCACAACGGCAGGGAGCAAGTCAGTATCGACACTAATTCATTGAGCAAGGGCATCTATGTGCTGACAATTTTCACAGTAGATCAATCAACCCACACTGAAAGATTTACCATTAGAAGATAGCCGGAATTTTTGTAAGTTGAGTTATCGCTCTTTATGGCAAGGGATGTACATATTGTATTTGAAAGGATAATAGTCTTTAATGCTTGGCTATTTGAATCAAGTGAGTTTTGCGTACTAAACCTTGTTCATCATCTGAATGTAATTAAGTGAACCAAAATGCATGAATTAATAATGTGAAAATTTTAGATGGCAATAAGCCACTTACCCTTTGAAGCTTTATAATAATTGTTTAAGCATCCATTATGCTTTAGAAGTATTAATTGTTTCTCTTTCGGTAAGATTCCTTAACTTTCACATGGTATTTTAACATCTTATATAATAATTATGAAACTATTTTCCGGACTAATTATTTCGCTATTGATTTTTAGCCATTCTGTCCTTTCTCAAAGCAATGATCAAACACAGGTTTATGAAGTAGGTCAACCTTATCCCGTCATCGATGCAAGAGATAAAAGTTATTTTTCAGAAGATGATGAATTAATGACTGTTAAAATTACCGGAAAAACAGTTTACATTCAAAAGTTTAATCTAAATACACTTAGTTATATTGGTGAACAGAGCTATGAAGATTTTCCGGAAAAGTTTGAACCGGAACTTATAGAACAAATTAAGGGTAAGTACTATTATTTTTATTCTTGGACTGATCTGAAGGCTAAACATGAAAAGTTATATGTACGGGAGATTGACTTTAAACGCGGCCAGTTTGTCGGAGATGCATTGCTTTTACTCGACATAGACAAGAAAATCCTGGGTTCGAAATTGTGGAAAACGGAAGATTATGTAAAATTCCATTTTAATTTTTCGTTCAGCAGATCAAGAATTGCCATCCGATATTACAGAAAACCTGAAATTAAGGATGACAGCAAAAGTTTTAACATCATGACTGTTTGTTTGTTTGATTCGGCTCTAAAGGAATTATCAGTTCAGGATATTACCATGCCTTTCACGGAGAAGAAAATGGACAATCTGGATGCAGGTATTGACAATGACGGTAATCTGTTCATTTTGGCAAGAGTCTTTAATGATGACACACGGAATAAGGCAACATCCAAAAAGGATGATAAGCCTAATTATCATTTGGAAACGATGAAAGTTGCTGCCGGAACCAATACGATTGTCCAAAGAGAAATTGAAATGGATGGGAAGTATCTCACTCAGGTAAAAATTTACGGCAATGATGATAAAATGTATTGTGCCGGATATTATTCAAAGCATTATTACAGCAATGCAGCTGATGGAGTTTTTACCATGCAACTATCAAGAGAAGGCGTATTGGAATCAAAAAACTTTTACGAGATTCCTACTGAAATTCTGAATATGTATGCGAGTAAAAAGGAGGTCAAGCATAACGAAAAGGAAGATCAAGACAATGATGCTGATTTTGATGCGCTTAAATTGGATACCTGGTTTATGGCAGAGAATGGTAGCATCGTGTTGGTTGGAGAACAAATTTGGGTTGAAACACGACGATCATCCAGTGCAAAAACTGTGACTTATATTTATCATTATGATGATATTCTCGTCACGAAGATTGCACCCGATGGAAAGTTAGCCTGGATGAGAAAATTACCTAAAAGACAAATGGCGGGTTTAGGTGCTCCCGGAATGTCTTTCTATTATCACTTCAATGAGAAGATAGGTTCACATTATATGATCTATATCGATAATGAGAAAAACAAGACACTTAGCATTGATGAGAAACCTGCTCCTTTTGTCGGAGGATGGGGTGGAGGTTATTTGGCTTCCTATAGTGTAAATGATAATTCAGGCTTAGTAAGCAAGTCTTATTTTTTTGATATGAAGAATGTTAATGGAATGCCTGTGAGTCAATTGTATGTGAATCGTATTGTTGGAACGGACGATGGTAATTATATTGTTGAAGTTTATAAAAAAGATAAACAGGATATATTGATACGTTTGTTCGCCAAGTAATAGTGATTAGCTCTGTTGTATGGATAATTACCCGAAACCCGGACCTGTTCATTTAGCACATGTTCTATGAAACAATTGTTTAAGCCAATTTCATTATTGTTTTATTTGCTGGCTATAATTGTATTCTTTTTTTTGGGAGCTTTTTTCGCCGGCATCACTGATGCTGCAGAAGGACAAGGTTTGGCCGGTGGAGCTATCGTGTTTTGGTATGGATTGAATTTTTCTTTCGGCGCTTTGGTATTGTCTTTAATTACTGTTTACCATTCTTCGACCAAATTTATCATTAAAGTGAACAAGATTCTGGCGATCATTTTTGTTCTGCTTTTTAGCGTATTGATCTACCTCTTTTTTTCAAAGAAAAATGCCAATGCAGGTATATCACGGGAAATACTGTCGTTTAAAAATAGTAATGTTAATAAGGAACAATTAATTGATTCGCTTGTCGGCCTTGGTTTTTTTTCTCCTGATTTTGTCAATTCAAACGCATTCTATTTTTACGGAAATCCATTTACAGAGAAATCGTCTACAGGAACTTCAGCAATTGACAGTCTTGTTTTTATTAAATCGAAACAAGCGGGTTTTGAAATTTATTATGCACCGGCATGGTTCAAGCCGGAGCTTGTTAAAATGGACTATGACATTTTACTGATCAAAATTCTTTCAATGACTAAAGATTTTGTTGAAGTAATAGTTAATACCTCGACAGGTAAGACAGTATTTGTAAAAAAAAGTGAAGGAACAATCAGATTTTGGCCTGAGTTTCTGCTGACCATTCATTCAGTCGAATTTCTTTCAGAAACAGAACACCCGGTTTTTGTGAAGCCGGTTGACTATGCCGCTGAGGTAAATTATAAATATGAGATAATGCATCCTGTTATGATTAATGATACCTGGATGCAAGTGGAACTTTTGGATGAAGAGTATAAGTTTTTAGGAAAAGGTTGGATCCGTTGGAGGGAAGGTGAAAAATTACTGATCAGGTATAATCTACTAAGCTAGAAAAACGATTTGATTATTTTAAAATGTCAATTCCAAGAATTTTTGAAATCTCCATTTTTACACTTTCCAGCATTTTGTGCATTTCCATCAGTTCGGTAAAATCTTTTCCATCCTTATGTGCCTGCTGAATTTTTTTCTGGTTTTCTTCAAGCATGCGTAATACTTTTTTATTCTTGAGGTGGATAACAGCTTTCTCAACCGAATCTCTAAGTAAACTTTCTTCTACGGGAACAATAATTTTATGCATTTGTTCCCATTCTTCACTCAACACATAGCGGCTTGATAAAAGTTCAACAGCAATCTCCTGAAAATTTGGGTTTTCTGAATTCAGAAAATGCTGAGGGTCGGGAGTATCGCCGTTTTTGAGGATAATAGCGTACTCTTTTAAAATGTCGTCATATGCACGATTCTCAAATTCTATGTCATCATTTGCTATTTCATCTACAATAAATTTAGCTACGCTCACTTGAAAGGATACGGTTTCTTTCTTTGTCGGATCTAATAGATTTTCTTCTTCTTCAAAAAATGTTATTTCATGACTCCCAAAATTTAGCAAAAGCCGGATAATATTTCTCTCCTGCATTTCCGAACTAAATTCTGTCGAAGTCTGATCATGAGGAAGCAGTGTAACCGGCATCAACTCTTCCGCATCATTGGCAGGAATTACTTTTTTGAGTTGTTGCCTGCGCATTTTGTTTAACTCAGCCACGAGTACCGGTTCCTCTATCTCCAGCATTACACTGCACTGTCGTGTATACATGGTACGTAAAATCGGATCCGGAATTTTGGCGATCGTATCAACGATATCCCTGATCAGGCCGGCTTTACGGACAGGATCATTTTGTACTTCCCCAAGCAATAAACCGGTTTTGAATACGACAAAGTCTTTTGCATTTGCTGTAATAAAATCCAGCGTCTCAGCATAACTGTGTTTCTTACTGTAGGAATCCGGATCGTCTCCGTCAGGGAACAATACTACACGGACATTTAAACCCTCTTCAAGGATTAAATCGATACCGCGCATTGATGCCTTTATTCCGGCTGCATCTCCGTCAAACAGCACGGTTATATTTTTTGAATATCGTCCTATTAATCGAATCTGATCAACAGTTAAAGATGTTCCGGAAGAGGATACAACATTTTCTATTCCTGCCTGATGCAATGAAATTACATCGGTATAACCTTCTACCAGATAGCAATTGTCGCGTTGAACAATACTTTTCTTTGCGAAAAATATTCCATAAAGTGAACGGCTCTTGTGGTAAATTTCTGATTCAGGGGAGTTGACGTATTTAGCAGTCTTCTCATCTTTTTTTAAAACTCTTCCCCCGAATCCAATAACCCTTCCACTCATGTTGTGGATCGGAAACATTACCCTTCCACGAAAGCGGTCATATAAACTTATCGGCTTTGTATTGTCTCCATCGGTTTCCGTAGTCTCGCTTCCGGTTTTTTTGGATTCTCGAACAATTCCTAGTCCGGTTTTAACTAAAAACTCAGGTTGATATCCATCCTTAATTGCCAAATCGGAAAAAGAACTCCATTCGCTTAAAGCATAGCCGAGTTGAAATTTTCGGATGGTGTCTTCGCTAAAACCACGTTCCTTAAAATAACTCAATCCTACTGATCGGCCTTCTTCAGTTTCAAAAACCTGTTCTGAAAAAATTCGTTGAGCGTAGGTGTTTAGTACAAACAGACTTTCCTTTTCATCTTGAATATGTAAATCTTTCGGATCAGGAATTGTTTCTTCTATAGCAATATCATACTTGCGGGCAATGTATCGCAAGGCTTCGGGATAGCTGTACTGCTCGTGTTCCATAACGAAATTTACGGCATTGCCACCTTTTCCACAGCCAAAACACTTGTAAATATTTCTTACAGGATTTACATTAAAGGAAGGTGTCTTCTCATTGTGAAATGGACATAATCCCAGTAAGTTTGTACCACGTTTTTTAAGTGTAACAAAGTCGCCGACTACCTCCTCTATCCGGGCAGTATCAAATATCCTGTCTATCGTCTCTTTGCTTATCATTAAAAGTTAATCTTTTATATCGGGTAGACTTTGGCTTTCTTGGTAAAGATATATTGATGAATTCTGTGATGCGATTATAATATGCAGCTCCTGCCACCTCTTCCATCGTAGATCTGGTGGCTTCCTTCACCAAAAATAATGATTTTCTTCGAGCGCTCGATGAATCATAGATAGCCAGAATTTCCGTTGTAAAACTGATATTATCTTCTGCGGCTGTAATAAACAGAGTGGGTGTTTTACAGTATCGGGCAATCACCGACAGGTCAAGTTCTCTTATACTGAATTGAAGCAAATCTTCTACTTTTCTTTTAAAAACCGGGTACCATAAAAACTGCATAAAGCCCCATTTTCTATAGGCATATCTGTCCAAATATGTACCAAGATTATTTGAAGGACTTTGAAGAATAACCACATCACATCGTCCATCATAGGCCGCAATTTGCATAGCTATTGCAGAACTCAATCCAAAACCCATAATGATTAGATGGTTGGTTTCCGGTGTTAATAATAGTTGGTCGATCACCATTTTTATATCAAGAATGGCTGGAAGTCCGGGTGTAAATTCCATTCCGTCACTGGAGCCATGTGCCCGTAAATCTATAGCACAGACATTTAATCCCCGGTCGCGGAATTGTTTAATATGATCCAGTAAATTAATTTTACTTTGATTCAGGTCGTGCAAAAGAATAATTGTGTTTGCCGGCGTGTCGGGTGCTGCAACATACCATCCTCGTAAAATCAGGTTGTCAAGAGTCTTTACATTGAATTCAGAATACTCCAATCCCAGGGAGGCAGGATTGTACAGACGTATTACATCCTCAAAGTTTGTTTCAGGAGGGAGTAAGCCTTCTTCAGGTAATTTATCATGAAGGCTCACATAGCTGGAGTCGATCCGAAGCGGATATATAAAATCTGTTGTTACAACAACCGGAGAAAAATAGATAAACGCAGCAAGAAAAGCGAGGAGCGAAGAAATAAGATAATATATTTTATTCAGACTCATCGGAAATTAATGGTTTCGTTCGGTGGTAAAGCGAACCAGTTCTTTTAGTGATGTCTTATACTGGGAATCCTGAAATTCGTCCAGCAGAACAAAGGCTTTCTCCTTGTATTCATTCATTTTGGTTTCGGCATACTCAATTCCTCCTGATGCCTTCACAAAGGCAATTACTTCTTTGACTTTTTTGTCTTCCGTATTGTGATTTTTAATGATGTTGACAATCTTCTTTTTCTCTGCGTAGGGTGCTTTCGCCAGTGCATAAATCAATGGCAAAGTCATTTTACTTTCTTTAATATCGATACCGGTGGGTTTTCCGATAATTCCTCCCGGACCGTAATCGAAAAGGTCGTCTTTAATTTGAAATGCAATTCCTATCGCTTCGCCAAATTGGTGCATTAATTTTACAGTCGACTCCGGTGCTCCGGCCGAGCTTGCTCCACCTGCACAACAGGATGCAATCAAGGAGGCAGTCTTTTGTCTGATAATTTCAAAATAAATCTCTTCACTAATGTCAAGTCTTCTTGCTTTTTCAATCTGCATCAGTTCACCTTCACTCATCACCCTTACTGCTTCTGATACAATCCGAAGCAAATCAAAATCCTTGTGTTCAACGGATAGCAATAATCCTTTGCTTAACAGATAATCGCCGACTAAAACCGCAATCTTGTTTTTCCATAATGCATTCAAAGAAAAAAAACCTCTGCGCTCATTGGATTCGTCAACAACATCATCATGCACTAAGGTAGCGGTATGAAGCAGTTCAATAAGAGTAGCTGCTCTGTGACTGGTTTCGTTCAGGTTTCCGCAGAGTCCAGCCGAAAGAAATACAAACATCGGCCGCATCTGTTTCCCTTTTCTTTTTACAATATAATAGGTGATCCGATCCAGAAGAGGCACAGAACTTTTCATAGAGTTCCTGAACTTTCGTTCAAACTCATCCATCACTTTGGCGATAGGCTCCTTTATTTGATTTAAACTTTGTGACATTTGGGCTACGAAAATACGGCAAATCGTCGAATGAAAGGCCACTCAGGCTAATCTCTCCTTCCTTGCAAGTCAGATAGTTAATGGAATTTTGTAAATATTAAATGCCTTCCGGATTCAAAAAGATTTTATACTTATTTTAACCTCTTTAAATTTCAATTCAAGTGCTTAGGATACCATATCTGCCGGCACTTGATTTAAACTTTCTTGAGCTTTACCACAGCATGCTCGTTTTTATTGGCTAGTTGTCCGCATGCAGCATCAATATCTTTTCCCCGGCTTCTTCTCACATTCACAATAACACCGTGTTCTTCCAGATAATTTTTAAACTTCTCGATCTTATCTTCAGATGCATTGATATACTGCCCACCATCAATCGGATTATACTCAATAAGGTTGACCTTTGCCTTTACTCTTCTGCAGAAGGCCAGTAATTCTTTCGCATCTATCAACTCATCGTTAAATCCATTAAACACGATGTATTCAAACGTAACTCTGGTTCCGGTTTTGGAATAAAAATAGTTCAATGCTTCTGCCAGTGACTCAAGTGTATTGTGCTCATTAATTGGCATAATCTTGTTTCGCTTCTCATCATTGGCAGCGTGTAGGGATAAGGCCAGATTAAATCGTACCTCATCATCTCCCAGTTTTTTTATCATCTTTGATATGCCGGCAGTACTTACTGTGATTCGCTGAGCCGACATATTGAGTCCATCAGGAGAGGTAATGCGGTCAATACTATGTAACACATTGGCATAGTTGAGTAAGGGCTCACCCATGCCCATGTACACGATATTGCTTAATGGGATTCCGTAATGTTTTTGTGACTGTTCCCTGATGAGCGCAACCTGATCGTAAATTTCATCTGCTTCAAGATTGCGCAGCCTTTCGAGACGACCGGTAGCACAGAAAGTACAGCTAAGACTGCACCCAACCTGAGAAGAAACACAAGCTGTCATTCTGGAATCTGTCGGTATCAGCACGCCTTCAACAATATTCCCATCATAGAGGCTGAATGCATTTTTTATAGTTCTGTCCTTGCTTACCTGAAATGTATCGATGGAAACGGCATGGAAGTCAAAATTTTCTTTAAGCTTTTCGCGTAATTCTTTCGATAAATTGCTCATCTCGTCAAAGTTCCTCGCACTTTTTGCCCAGCACCATTCCCAGACCTGCTTGGCCCGGAATGACTGTTCGCCTGACTCTGTGAACCATTGTTTTAGCTCATCCAGACTCAGACTGCGAATGTTTATTTTCTTTGACTCTTTCACCTTCCGGCAAAGGTAAGGAATCCAAAGCGTAATTAAGCTTCTGTACTTGGGATAGCATGTAGCAAGAAATCAGGTATTTTTGCAGAATGAGGTTGTTGACTGCAGATTATATATATCCTGTTTCCGCTGCACCGATGAGAGGTGCTTATCTTTTGATTGATGATGATGGAACCGTTCTGGATCTTCTCAGAGATACAATTGATGTGTCGGTTGATATTAAACCTGAATATCACCATGGCTTGATTTGTCCGGGATTTGTAAATGCACATTGTCACCTGGAGTTATCTTTCTTAAAAAGCAAAATAACAGAAGGGAGAGGACTTGCAGCTTTTATCAAGGAACTTGTTCCGGCAAGACGGGCATCCGAAGAAGAGATTTTCAATGCTGCTAAAGACGCAGATGCAGAGATGATTGCCAATGGAATTGTGATGGTTGGTGATATTTCTAACAATGATAGCAGTGTTGAAATAAAAAAAGCAAGTCGAATTCATTATCATTCCTTCATCGAGATATACGACCTCAATCCTGACAAGGCATTTGAGTCCTTTGATGCCGGAATAAAGCTTTGGAAGAAGTTTAAAGCAGAAGGGTTGAGTGCCTCAATTAGTCCTCATGCTTCCTATTCCGTGAGTGCAAAATTGCTAAAACTTATAGGAGATTTTGCTTACGAGAATGATTCTCTGCTCAGCATACACAATCAGGAAAGCAGTGGAGAAAATGACATGTTTATTAATGGCACCGGCGGTTTTGTTGAGGAGCTGAATAAAATTTCAGGTGCATACACGAATTGGAAAGCTACCGGATTCAGAAGCCTGCCTTCCGTATTCGTTCATCTTCCAAAATGTAATAAGATTGAGTTTGTTCATAATACATACTCAACTAAGGATGATGTGCGATGGGCGCATTTGTACAATTTATTTGTGTGGTGGTGCATTTGTCCGAATGCCAATATGTATATAGAAAATCGTTTGCCTGACCTGGAGATGTTCAGGAATGAAGTGGCTAAAATCTGCATTGGAACCGATAGTTACGCATCCAATAAAAGCCTTTCGGTGTTGGACGAGTTGAAATGTATTCAAATGCAGTATAATAATATTCCTACTCATGAACTGATTCAATGGGCAACCAGGAACGGTGCTGATTTTTTTGGTTTGCAGAAACAATTCGGAAGCTTTGAAAAGGGAAAGCGACCTGGAATAAATGTTATTGCTAATGTCAATTCCGAGACGCAGGCATTGAGTGATTCTTCTTACGTAATTCCTCTAATTTGAGGCATTTTGACCTGATTTCGTAGTATTTTGATGGATTTCTTTTTTCTGAGATTGTAAAATTTACTCCTTCATGGGAGGTATTCCTTCACAACATTCACTAATTAATTTCTTACACACAGGTAGGGATTCCTAAAAAACCATAGATCGTTTGTTTACCGAAATTCAATCTTGCAAATTGGTAGTATCGATGCTTCTCAGCTTGTTTTGAGAAAGGGAGACAATGATTTTCTTTCCGTCTGAGAATGCATCATTTGGCATTTCAAATACAGGCATGCAGGAGATCAATTCTTAAATCCCTCTGCATCAGGCATTCCCAATTCTTCCCCGGATACTCATCAGATTAACAGAAAATTTTTGTAAGATTGCCTGTCTTTTTTTTATGAATTTTTAATTAAATTCTTTTTATTTCGTTAGATATTAGGGGTTATTTGGCAACGTTTTTCAGAGTATTCAGTATACTTAATCACTGGATTCACTGAGGATTTGTCAGCTTTCACCAATATTTGGTTGACATTCAGGACAGAGGGGCTTATATTATATTAATTAGATTGCAAAAAATACTGATGAAAAAGATCATTCGTCTTATGGGAAGACTTTTTACCATTTCAACAGGAATGGTACTAACACTGGTGGCTTTTTCGGGTCAGTCAACTGCTGAGGTGTTGAGCAGCGATACAAATTCGGCGGTAACCCTGATGAATAGCTATCGGCCTTTTCATATCCAGTCTGCCACTCCCATTCAGGTAAATGAATCGGAAGTGCGCGCAGGCTTGTTATATGATGTAGAGAACAAGAAAGTAATATGGCAGAAGAATATGCATAGTGCATATCCGATTGCATCTCTTACTAAAATGATGGTGGCCTTGCTTGCCGTGGAGGATATCCGGGATGGGAAGTTCACCTGGGACGATAAAATTCAATGGACACGCGTTCAGTACAGTGGCAGAGGCAAAAGCCGGAGAAAAATTAATGTTTCGGTGAATTATTCACTTCGTGATGTGTTCAAAGCCACTATGATCGCATCCAATAATGAATGTTCAGAGCAGCTTGCGCGTTACCTTGGAAACGGAGACCTGCCATCAACAATCCGTAGGATGAATGCCCGTGCAAGAGAATTGCAAATGCAAAATACTTTTTATGGAAATCCCACAGGACTTCCGGCCTCCAGTTGGATGAATGATAATGCCTCAACTCCGACTGATCAGCTTTTACTTACACTTGAAATGTTGCAGTATGAGGAGATATTGGAGATTGCCGGAATGGGTTATGCTTCCATCGAAAATGGCAGGGCTGCCAGTGTCATCAAGAATCACAATAAGTTAACCATAGAGTACAGCGGAGAAGTAGACGGTTTAAAAACCGGCTATACACGTCGTGCCGGTTTCTGTTTAGTTGCAACAACGGCTAAATGCGAACACCGACTTATTGGTATTGTCTTCGGCTGTCGGGCGCCTCTAATTCGTAATGAAGTCGTGAAGGACATGTTCAATGACTATTACACTTCTATTGGACTGGACAAGCTAGGCCCATATTGCGAAAATCCGATGCTGGCCAAACAGTCATCTCCTAAAGGAATAAACGGGGAACTTGTTACTTTGAAAGAGTCTGTAAAAAAGACCCACCTGGTGCGTTCCGGCGAATCATTATCGGCTATTGCTGCAAAATATCGTTGTACTGTTCCTGAGTTGAAACGATGGAATTCGAAGACCGTTCGTTCGAGTACGATTCATCCGGGCCAACACCTGACAATTTATGATCAGGCGGTTAAAAAAGTGTTTATTCAAAAGCCTGACAATGGTACTGAAGAAGAGGATGAGAATTCCATTGTCGAGAATTCAAATGTACAAACGAAAGAGGCCACTGCTATTAAAAGTTCTTCTTCAACTGTAGCAAAGAAGACATCCACTGTTTCAAAAGCTGCTCCAAAAGAAACGAATTACGTTTTTTATACTGTGGTTCCGGGTGATACCTTAACCAGTATTGCACGGAAATATGAAGGAACCACTGTTGAACAATTGAAGTCCATCAACAGCATCAAAGATGCTAAGTCCATCAAACCCGGGATGAAGATTAAGGTTCTCGTTCAGAGTTGATTCCTGATTTATTTTTTTCTCGTAGTTTTACCAAAAATTACGATACATGAAAAACCTTGGTTTAGCCATATTGCTTGCGCTTGCAATCAGCACCGGAACCCGAGCACAAGAGAATAATACGACAACTGCGGCACCAGTGCCGGTTGATCCGGTAACAAAAATGATCACCTATGAAGGAGTTGTTGAAGTTAAAGGAACTACTGCAAAGATTTTGTATCAGCGAACGCTGGAGTGGTTTAACAGCAACTATAAGAATCCAACAGATGTTATCCGGGAAAATGACGAGGCGGGGAATAAAATTGTCGGCAAACACCGTTTTAAAATAAGCAATCCTCCCGATAAATCCGGAGTAAGAGGGGATGCCGGTTTGATTCAGTACACCCTTACCATTGCTTCAAGGGATGGGCGATTTAAGTACGAAATAACCGAATTCAGCTGGAAACAACTTTCTGTTTATGCCTGCGAAAGATGGCTTGACAAGTCGGCTCCGGGCTATTTGGAAGTTTATAATGATTACCTCATTCAAATTGATAAAGAAGTACAGATTCTCATAGCTAATTTCAAAAATTACATTTCCCACGAGAAGCCTGTAAAGGACAAGGACGCCTGGTAAGTCAACCTCGAAGGGGCATATTTACTCCAATTTTATACTGAAAAAGGCCTGTGCAATTTGTACAGGCCTTTTAGTTTTTGTAATTTCAGCAAAAATAATTTTAATCGTCTTTCTCATGAGCCTTTCAACCCTTAGCCTTACCCCCATAATCATCGCAGTTCTTGTTTTTCTATTCTTGGGTATCCGCATCGTTCGACCAACGCACCGTGGCCTTATTGAACGGCTGGGAAAATATAATCGTTTTGCCGCACCGGGATTTCATTGGATCATTCCTGTGATAGATAAAATGTATCAGGTGAATATTACCGAACAGATGATCAATGCGGAGAGACAGGAGATCATCACTTATGATAATTTGAATGCAAGTGTAGATGCCCAAGTCTATTTTAAAATAAAGATGGATGAAGAGAGCGTTAAAAACTCTCAGTATAATGTAAATAATATCGCTTATCAAATCGTCAACCTCGCACGTACCACTCTGAGAAATATCATCGGAACTATGACACTGAAATCTGCCAATAGCGAGCGTGGAAAAATTAATAAGAGCCTGTACACAACCTTACTCGATGAAACGGTCGGATGGGGAATTGAAATTGTGCGTACAGAATTAAAGGAAATCGATCCGCCAAAAGATGTTCAGGAAACAATGAATAAAATTGTAAAGGCGGAGAACGAAAAAATGGCCGCAATTGATTTTGCAACAGCAGTGGAAACGAGAGCAGATGGTGAGAAGCGTTCGGAAATTAAAAAAGCTGAAGGTGTTCGTACCGCTAAAATTCTCGAAGCGGAAGGGGAGGCTCAGGCGATTGCTCTTGTAAATGAAGCAGCCGAAAAATATTTCGTAGGTAATGCCCAGCTACTTAGAAGAATTCAAGCTGTCGAAACTGCTCTTTCAAATAATTCTAAAATTATTGTTCCTTCTGATAAGGAATTGATCAATGTTATCGGTGATATGGCTGGAATCCTGCCTGTTCCAAGGGCAAAATCATCATAGATTTAGTCCGTTTGATGAAAATCCTATCGATAAATTGATGCGTCCTTAAATAGGAGATTTCCCATTGTGCTAAAATTAAGAAACCTGATTAGATGAGCTAAAATGATATTAGCAGAATTCATCAGTAAATCTTAGAGCTAAGCGCTTCCGCCACAAGAAGGTCTTCCGGGAAGGTGATTTTTATATTCCACCTGTCGCCTTCTACAAGATGAATCTTGTGCCCTGCTTTTTCAAACAATGAGGTTTCATCCGTAAAACCGTTGTCAACGGTTTTTTCGAAAGCTGCCTTTATCAATGATGATTGAAAGCACTGCGGAGTTTGTACCTGAAAATATTCTGACCGGTTAACTGCTATTGAAAGATCATTTTCTTTTTTCCTTAGTGAGTCCACGGGTATGATGCCGGGACAGGCATTTCCGTGTTTTTCTGCCACATCAAAACACCTTTTTATCAGAGCGGTACTCAGCATTGGCCGGACAGCATCATGAATGGCAACGAGGACATCCTTCGGAACTAAACTTAATCCTGATCTGCTAGAATCTGATCGGGTATTTCCGCCCTTTGCAATAGTTATTGGGCAAGGTGGGGGATTTGCAATTACCAGGTCATTCCAGTATGACAATGAGCTTTCGGGAAGCACCACAATGATCTTTATCTCCTTGTCGAAGTGATAGAAACGGTCAATTGTATGTGAAAGCACCGCTTTGCCTCCGAATGAAAGAAATTGTTTTGGAATCTCACTCTTCATCCTGCTACCACTACCGCCGGCAACAAGTATCACATATTTTTTCATTTTGATGCCTTCTGTTTTTGTCTGAACTCAATTATAGGTTTATTGTTTGACATCAAAACGTGCAAATAATTTTTATATCGCAATTTAAAATAAATGGAGTAAATAATTCCCGATAAAACCAATAACATGATCATTCCACAAATTAAAATTGATTGCCAACCGATGGAACGATGACTTGGCCTTGCTTTGATTACCACCACCACTGAAGGAAGATTTTTTTCCTTGATAGATTGTACTGCCAAAGAGTAAAATACTTTCATACGAATCAATTCCTCCGTTGAACTTTCAACCCTTGAAATCAGTCCTCCAAGTCTTGATTGTAAATCCAGCAAAGCCATGGAATTTACCGGTTGTCTTTCAAGCCGGGTCATAACAGTATTCAGTTCGCTCATCTGTGCCTTAAAAAGCGCCGTCCTGGTGTCACTGTCTTCCTGTGCCTTTTTAAGCATCAAATCATAGAGTTCCAACTTTTGAGTCATGGAATTCATGATGTGTTTTTTGTTGGTTTCATCACAAAAACGGAGGATTTCGTTCGCCATCTCTGCCGCTAAATAGCGATGCTTGTCAGAAACAAATACAGCGATTTGATTAAAAGGAGTTTTTTTAATTACAATAGAACCGCTCAAGCGTGCTAAGGCAGATTCATAGTAAAATTCATTTGTTGTATCAATGCCATAATGCTTGATAAGATTGAATTTTTTAATCAGATGATCGTACAGCTGAGTGGAATTAACTAATTGATAGGCTCTGTTGAATTGCTCGTTAGCATTTATCCCACCATCAAAATTGTACTCCTTATTTTGTCCCACACTTGCACCGCCTGATCCTTCACTCATATAAAACGAAGCCTGCGATGTATAGGTAAAAAGCATATATTTAAGAACCCAGAAACTTAATGCGCCACTAATTAAAAGTATACTGAGATATAGCCACTTTCTTCTGCTTAATACAGCCAGTATTTCATCTGTGCTTACGGATGAAGTACCTGTCGTTTTAGGTAAGTTTATATTTGACTCCATGGCTGATTAAAGTTGACGGGTAATGTTAAGAAATATTCCGCTTCTAAAGCAAGGATTTTTGTAAACTGCATCCAATTATAAGTGAAGAAAACTGGTATAGTGATTAATCCGTATAATTATCCAAAATTTGATTGAGATTTAATTGTTTTATTTGGCAAATGAAATTTAAAAGACTTCAAACTTTTGCATTCGCTCTTTTTGCGGTAAACCTGTTTGTTGTATTGCCATTGATCAATCTTCAAATTAGTCTTGATCCGGGATTGGCACTTCGTTTTCTGCTTTGTTCCTTGCTCACGGGAATGTTCTCCTTAATTTGGATTATTCGGCCCCCACAATATATTTTTTTGTCGTCAAAATTTTTAGTGTTTCTTGGCTTGCTTTTATTTACATTGTTATGGATGACTGTATCCGGCTTTCAGTCCATTAATGCAGGAGATGCTCTTTGGGAGTTTATCCGGGTTACAATCCTCTTTTTATTTTGTATTTCCTTCTGTCTGCTCTTTCAGGATGTAGAAAATGGTGTTGAATATTTAGGCCGCTTTAGCATGGCTGCAATAGTCATTTTCAGTGCTTATGGTTTTTACCAATTGGGTACTGACTGGAATGCATCACACTCAAGCGGGAAATCATATCAAATGAATTTGTTTATCGGTTCAAGTCTTGGAAACAAGAACTTTTTTGCAGAAGTGATGGTAATGCTCATTCCTTTGCAGGCCATTAACTTTTACAGACAGAGAGGAACATGGAAATTTGTTTTCGCCTTTGGACTTATACTCTGTCTTCTATGGGTTATAATTCTCCAGTCATTTTCGAGCTGGCTGGCTTTATTAGTTGCAGGAATCATCGCCCCTTTATACACAGGTATTTTTAAGTTCAGAAAAAAACAGAGTCTTGAATCTGCTTATAGAAGGAAACCGTTTTTGTTTGCATTCCTGGTTTTGACCGGCCTTGTCATTGTATCCTTTGTGTTTGTAAGATCGGATGGGGTTCAGACTATCACGAACAAATCAAAACTGATTACTCAATACATAGATCATCCTGAATTAATTGACAGTACATCTGGAATTAATGATAACAGTGTATTCGAACGAATTTTGTCCTGGCGAAACAGTGTTCGTTTGATCAATGATCACCCTTTTTTAGGTGCAGGTCTTAATAATTGGAAGTTATTGCATGCGCAATACGGTTTGGGAGGAACTCCTTTTATTAATACAGGGATGATTCATTTCGAGCATCCTCATAATGATTATTTACTCATTTGGTCAGAACAAGGTCCTGTCGGTCTTCTCTTGTATATAGCCTTTTTCTTTTTCTTGCTGCATACAGCAAGGAGCTCTATCCTGCTTGCTAAAGATAAAGAAACAAGAAACCTGATGTTCTGGATTGTCTTTGGACTTCTCTCTTTTGCGGTTTTGTCCTGCTTCGCATACCCGAGGTCGAGAATCTATGTGATGCTATTGTTAATGCTTTATACGGCACTTGTTCTGGTCTATACCCCATTCACCGGAAAGAAGTTTCTTGTGGATAATAGACGTAGGTTATCTCTTGGCCTGATAGGTCTTTTTATTTCCTGCTTTGGAGTTTATGCCGCATGGGCAAGATTAAAAGGTGAAATCCACACGCAAGAATTGCTTAGAGCTCAGTATGCAAAAAACTATGCTCGCATGATTAAGGAAGCTTCGAAGGCAGAATCCTTCATGTATCCCATGGATCTCACAGGTACACCTATGTCCTGGTACAAAGGAATGGCCTGTTTTTACAGTGGAAAAATACAGGAGGCAATAAGTTATTATGAATCAGCTGAAAAAATTAATCCATACCACCTAAGAGTATTGAATGATTTGGCAACAAGCTACGAGCAAGATGGGCAAGGACAAAAAGCAATTGAAAAATACGGAGCAGGGCTACGCATTGCGCCAAATTTCATTGAGGGATTACTGAATTTAAGTGCTACGTATTATAATACAGGTCAGCTTGATTCTGCTTTTGCAGTTATTAGTAGAATCCGTAAGTACAAGATATCTGTTCAGGATGAACAGAACTACAAGCTTTTTCTAAATGCAATTCTTCTTTCTAAAGCCAGAATTCACCTGGATTCTCTTAATAAAAATGGAGCAATGGATAACAAGAAGATTATAGTTCCGGAAGATTTGGATCTCGAGGCTCTCTTTTTAAGTTCGGTGAAATACGGAAAGTCCTTCGAGGAGGAGATTGATGGCCAATTAAAGACTGAGTTGCAGAAACTATAGCATTGGAAGACATTTTGCCAGCAGGTGTATTCCGGTAGCAAAACTTAAAGAAATTAATGTAGAAAGAATAATTATTTCAAACACACGTCTGCGGTCTTTTTGTATGCATTCTCTGTTTTTCACTTCATCAAGACTTCCCAAATGACGGAAATTGTAAAGACTAAAAAAGCCAAACACTATGCAGAATTGGTACTTTATTTCCAAATAAAGAACTATTAATGAAAAGGAGGAGATTACAAGCAGAGACCAAAGGAGGAGGGAGTGGCAATAATAGAGACAAGTAATAGTGAAGAATATGGTTAAAGGCAGGAATAATTTGATAAATTTTTTCCTGATTTTTACTTCCTGTATTCCAATATTACACTTACCTGCTGTATATTGATTTTTATTGTCTTCCATAATCGGCCGTCAAAGCAGAACAAGTTGCAAAGAAAAAAGTTTTTTTAAACAGAAATGAATAAAATCAATTTTTTTCATGCAAAATATGCACATGTTCTGTACAATCTGCCTCCAAAAATTTTTATATACCAATCTGAAAGGATAATTTCGCGCTCCTGCTGAAAATTAACGGAATTCCTGAATTGCTGATTCAGACCCGGTTTCAGGCAGGAGTATCTATTTAAACTGATAATTGTAAATTCTGATTAT
The DNA here is from genome assembly GCA_004295015.1 of Bacteroidota bacterium. Classification (GTDB taxonomy): domain Bacteria; phylum Bacteroidota; class Bacteroidia; order AKYH767-A; family 2013-40CM-41-45; genus QQVM01. Next base: position 184,264 of record SHNE01000044.1, read on the forward strand.
ATAGATGGCCTCATAGTTCAACGGATAGAATAGAAGTTTCCTAAACTTTAGATCCCAGTTCGATTCTGGGTGAGGCTACATATTTTACAATACACCGTTTACAGTTACAGTACAGAGTACACTTTTTACAATACACATTTTAAAGTATGCTTGAACTGTGAACGAGTTCTTTCCTGCCATTTTTGCACATAGCAGAAGAAACTATTTTAACTTATACCGTGTATAAGTTTTAGGTAGTATTTACTTTTTTAACTTTGGATGAATATCTTTGTAACACAAACTTGATTCATGCTAAACGTAATTCTTACTAACGAAGAACTTGAACTCATGAAAAAAATCTGTGCTATACAGATTGATTCTTTCAAGCGACTTCTCAATGGAGAATCATCAATTGATGTTCGACTTAAACTTGCACAGATCCATGTCTCAGAATCCGAGATGAATGAAATCAATCAGTTTATGATTCGGCAGTATACAATGATAGAACAGGATCCGGATTCCTTGTTCAAGGTCAATAAAGAGTTTCTTCAGAACTTTAATTCTGTACTTGAACTATACAAGGAGGAATTGTCAGACTATAAAAATGCGGTTGATTCAGTATCGAAGCGAGTCGATTTAGCATTATTTGTCATGCAACATCTTAACTGATAGGCCGCAGAAATCACGGCTTTTTCTTAACACCCTCTTTGTCAGGATAAAAGCCTGATTCTGTTACATTTTTAGAGGCATAAGGAATAAAATTCGTGTTCCCTGGATTTTTACTTTCAAAAAAACGTTCTGATTTTCATCGGGGTCGTCGAAAATATTCTTAAATTTCAGATCAAATTAAAACGATGGATTCCGGCCGGGATTGGCTTATCAGGAATCCTATTAACCTGAACATCATGTTACAAAGCATACTCCTTGGAATGTTGGGAACGCCTGAAATAATCATCATCGCAATTATCATTTTATTATTTTTCGGTGGTTCAAAATTGCCCAAACTCATGAAAGGGATCGGGCAAGGAATGAATGAATTCAAAAAAGGCATGCGGGAAGGCGCACCGGATTCAAAGGACGAAGAAAAAGATTCCAAGAACGATAAGAAATAGCCCATGTTGATCGATGGGTTTCAACGGGTTCATGATTATCTGCGAATTTCACTAACAGATAATTGTAACCTGCGCTGCAATTATTGTATGCCGGCTGATAAGAATGATTTTACTGCCCCGGCTAATTTAATGCAAGCCCATGAGATTTTTCAAATCGCAGAAATATTTTCCCAGCTTGGAATAAGAAAAATCAGGTTGACAGGCGGAGAGCCCCTCATCCGAAAAGATGCCGCAGAAATTATTGAAAGACTTTCTTCCTTACCAGTAGAACTCACTCTCAGCAGTAATGGAATATTGGCGGACAGGTTTATCAGCTGTTTTAAACAAGCAGGAATTAAGTCTCTGAACATTAGCCTTGATAGCTTGCATGCCGATAAGTTTGCACGTATTACTCACCGGGATTATTTTGCCAAAGTATTCTCAAACATCCAACTTTTACTGAAAGAAAATTTTCATGTGAAAGTGAATATGGTGGTGATGAAAGGGGTGAACGATGATGAGATTACTGAATTCGTCAATTTGACACGCGAGTATCCACTACACATCAGGTTTATTGAGTTCATGCCATTTACCGGTAATAAATGGAATTCTGATCAGCTCTTTTCTCATGAGGAAATTTTAAACAGGCTGAGTTCCACTTTCGATTATATTAAATTAAAAGATGGCAAGCATGACACAACCAGGAAGTTTAAAGTGATAGGCTATGAAGGAACTTTTGCCCTCATTAGTACAATCACAGAACCATTTTGTTCTGGTTGTAACAGACTTCGACTTACAGCTGATGGTAAAATGAAGAATTGCCTGTTCTCCAAAGGTGAAACTAATTTATTGGCTGCCTTTCGAAAGGGCGATGATATTATTCCACTCATTAAGGAAAATATTATTGCTAAAAAGGCGGAGAGAGGCGGGCAGTTTATTGAACCTGATGGCATCCGGGATCCGGCTTCAATCGTTAACCGAAGTATGGTTGCTATAGGAGGTTAATATGGCTGATGAAACATCTGTGCTCAGAAAACAAAAATCTCCCGATGGAAAATTGGGGGATGAAAGGAATATGATTTCGGTTGATGATGCACATTCTCTGATTGAAGCACATTGTCATTGCCTTGAGTCAATTAAAATTCCTCTCGAAGATTCTACAGGATTTGTACTGGCGGAGGATATTTATTCTCCAATCAATTTGCCGCCTTTTGCACAAGCTGCCATGGATGGTTATGCCTTACGTTTTTCAGACCTGTCGAAAAATGAAACATTGCTTGTCGAAGGAGAAATTGCTGCGGGAATGGTTTGGAAGCATCCCATAAAAAATGGCACCGCAGTCAGGATTTTTACCGGTGCACAGGTGCCGCCTGATGCAGATGTCGTCATAGAGCAGGAGCGTGTGGATAAGCAGGCCGATAGAATTTATATCAGCAAGGAAGGCCTCAATCCGGGAGCAAATATCAGGAAACAATCTTCACAGATTGCAATTGACGATTTGGCAATGCAAAGTGGCGAAACAATCGGACCTGCGGCAGTAGGCTTCCTGGCCTCTATGGGTATAAGAACTGTGTCAGTATATAAAAAGCCTGAAATTGTTATCGTTGTTTCCGGTAATGAATTACAACAAGCCGGTTCCGATTTGAACGCAGCAAATATTTATGAGTCCAATTCTGTTATGTTAAAAGCGGCCTTGCAACAATGCGGATACGCTGTATCGAAGATCTGTCATGTCATGGACGATGATCAGGAAATTGAAAATGTTTTTAAAAAATATTCCGGCAAAGTTGATGCATTAATTTTTACAGGTGGTATTTCAGTCGGTGATTATGATCTGATTCGAAAAAAACTTGAGACAGATTCCTTCCAAAAGATTTTTTACAAGGTCAAACAGAAACCCGGAAAGCCTTTTTGGTTTGGCCTGTCCGGGAAAACAAGAATTTTCGCCTTACCTGGAAATCCGGCTGCAGTACTAACTTGTTTTTATCTGTACGTTTATACCGGACTACGGAAAATGTCAGGCTTCTCAGTAATTGATTTGGCATCTGAACAGATTCCTTTGTTGCATGATTATTCCAAGAAAGGAGGCCTTTCTCATTTTCTGAAAGGGTATAAAAATTCATTCGGTGTAAAGATTTTGGAGGGACAAGAGTCATTCAAGCTACATTCCTTCTCTAAAGCAAATTGTATAGTTTATCTTCCGGAAGAGTTATGCGCAGTTTCTGAAGGAGAAAAGGTGAAAACATACCTCTTGCCTGGTATTTAATAAGCTGAAAAATTGTATGTCTGATCAGTATTGGTTTATTCTGTTTCCTGCATTGTTCATTGTAGCCTTCATGTACTCTTCTGTAGGGCATGGTGGTGCTAGCGGCTACCTTGCACTCATGGCAATATTTGGTTTTCATCAAGCAGACATGAAGGCAACTGCATTGCTCTTGAATATCTTTGTATCATTGATTGCCTTCATCCGGTTTTATCGCGCCGGATATTTTAAGATGAAGCTTTTTCTACCTTTCGCCATAATGTCGGTTCCTGCTGCATTTCTTGGCGGAATGCTGGAAGTTGAACCTGATCTCTATAAAAAAATATTAGGTTGCTTGCTTTTATTTCCGGTGGCCAGACTTTTTGGTTTATTTGGACAGGAGTCTGACCGGATAAAAGAAGGAAACTTTTTTGTGTCATTGATCATCGGAGCCGGCATCGGATTTTTATCCGGATTGATTGGTATCGGTGGAGGAATTATTCTCAGCCCGATTATTCTGCTTTTTCATTGGGGTAGAATGAAAGAAACTGCAGCCGCTTCCGCTTTGTTTATCTTTGTAAATTCACTTTCAGGTTTGGGTGGCCAGTTTACCGGTGGAGTAAATTTTGATCCATCCATGTTTGCAATGCTGGCAATAGCATTAGCGGGTGGACTGGCCGGATCATATTATGGTGTACATAAATTTAATACCTTGTTTCTCCGCCGACTGTTGGCATTCGTTCTGTTAATCGCATCTGTTAAACTCTTAAGCATATGAGTAGTGAAATTACGAATGTCTCAGGAGCAATTCTTGCAGGTGGCAAGAGTACAAGAATGAATCTCCCTAAAGGAATGATTCAAATAGATGGTAAAACATTGATAAGTAGTATCGCTTCGGTTTTACAAGCAGTAGTCAGCGACACAATGTTGATTGCAAATGATCCGGTCTATGATCAATGCCAATTTCCGGTTTTCAAAGATATCATTCCTGATAAAGGTCCCGCCTCAGGTATCCATAGTGCATTAGCAAATACAATAAATGAAAAGGTGGTAATTGTGAGCTGTGATGTCCCCTTTGTTTCCGGCGAATTATTTCAATATCTTTTAGATCGATCCGCAAAAAAGGAAATTGTAGTTCCGGTTCACTCAGGTAAAATGGAACCCCTGATCGGAGTTTATTCTAAATCGATTTTCAAGGACCTCGAGAAATATCTACTTAAAGGGGAGTATAAAATGCACGATTTGTTAAAAAAACTTGGTGCTGAATTTGTACAAATTCCCGGTGATTTGTTTTCAGAAAAGTTGTTCACCAATATTAACACCCCGGAAGACTTGAGAAAAGCTTTTCCGCAATATGGTTCATTATGAAAGTAAAGGTATTTGGACGATTGATTGAAATCTGTGAGAGTAATTACGTGGAGATTGATTTTGTCGATTCTGTGGAGTTACTCAAAAATAGTATGGAAACCCGGTTCCCGCTGTTAAAACAGCATAAATATTTTATTGCTATCGATAAAGTGATTTCCGGCTCCAATGACTTGATAAAACCGGATTCGGAAATCGCATTCATGCCACCTTATTCAGGAGGATAATATGTTCAGCCCGGAAGAGAAGGAAAGATATTCAAGACAAATTTTACTCGATTCATTCGGAGAGGATGGGCAGGTAAAATTGAAACAAGCAGCCGTTCTTGTAGTAGGAGCCGGTGGTTTAGCTTGTCCGGCTATGACTTATTTGGTTGCAGCCGGAATAGGACATATCGGCATTATGGATGATGATACTGTAGAAAGATCAAATCTTCAAAGACAAACTTTATATTCTACAAATGATATTGGACGAAAAAAAGTTAATGCGGCTGCCGGAAGATTGCGTGCCCTTAACCCAAACGTCCGGGTTTCCGAATATGATTTTGTTTTAAGTACAGAAAATGCATTAGACCTTATCGCACAATTTGATATTGTCATCGACGGAACTGATAATCTTGCTGCACGTTATCTGATCAATGATGCTTGTGCCTTGTTGAAAAAGCCATGGGTGTATGGAAGCGTGTATAAATTCGAAGGCCAGGTTGCATTGTTTAATTTTCCTTTGTCTGATAATTTGAGGAGCGCCGACTATCGCTCCCTGTTCCCTGAACCACCTCCTGCTTCTTCCTTAGCTACATGTAATGAAGTGGGAGTTGTGGGAGTTGTTCCGGGTTTGATAGGATTATTGCAGGCAACGGAATGCATTAAGTATCTTACTAATGAAACTCCTGCTATTAATTCAAAACTTATTTGCTTTGATGCCTTGAACCTGAGTTTTGAAAGTTTTGAACTTTTAAGTAATTCATCGGACAAGGGAAGCCGCCCTCTAACGGCCACCGAATTTCATCAAAAAGATTACATGGAATATTGCCAAAGCAAAACAGATGGTTCTTGTGAAATTAATACAGAACAGTTTGAATCCATAATAAAGGACCGGGATTTTGAAATTATTGATATAAGGGAAGCTCATGAATTCTCGACATTCTCAGTGTTTAAAACCAGGCATCTTCCTTATAGTTCTATAAATATCGAACAATTCAGGAGCAATGGACATAATAAAATCGTTTTTATTTGTCGCAGAGGAATTCGCAGCAAACTTTTGATAGAAAAGTTAAAATCTGAAAACGTAAACGGAGTATTTTTCAGTCTTATTGATGGTGCTGAGGGATGGAATAGATTAAGGGACAGTAATTTTTTTGAAAAGGGACATGTTAAATTCTCCGAGGGAGTTGATTTCTTGCCTGAAAATTTGAGTACAACAAAAAGGCAGTAAAAGTTTTTAGAAAAATGGTAAACAAAAAGCATAAAGTATTTATCGATGGACCTATTGATCCTGGATTTATATCTGAAGCCATTGCAAAACACAGCGGAAAGAAATCTATTGGCGCGCATAGTATATTTTTAGGTCAGGTCCGGGAAGATGTTATAAACGAACAGAAGGTGGCAGCCATTGATTTCACTTCGTATGAAGAGATGGCTATGGAGCGCATCTTCGAAATTCGTGAAGAAATGTTTGAAAAGTATGAATTGACTTGTCTGCATATTTATCATAGTCTTGGCAGGGTTAGTTCAGGTGAAATTTGTTTGTTTGTATTCACATCTGCCCCACACAGAAAAGCTGCCATTGATGCTTGCGAAGCAATTGTCGAAAGAGTCAAGGCAAATATTCCTATTTGGGGAAAAGAAATTTTGGAAGATGATTCTGTTATTTGGAAAAAGGAAAATCAGGAATTAAGTTCAGGAGCACATGATTGATATTACACATAAAAATTCTTCCTTAAGAAAAGCAATCGCACAGGCTGTGGTTACACTCAGCAATCCGGCTGCTGAAAATGCAATCGCAAACAATACAGTCCCTAAAGGAAACGTATTTGAGATGTCAAAAACAGCAGCATTATTTGCTATCAAACGTACAAGTGATGTCATTCCGGATTGTCATCCTTTACCTATTGAGTATTCTAAAGTTTGGTTCGAACAAGCAGGGCTCAGGATAAGCGTCTTTGTTGAAGTTCATACAATCTATAAAACAGGAGTAGAGGTGGAGGCCATGCATGGAGCATCTGTTGCGGCATTAACGATTTATGATATGCTGAAACCTATTGATAAAGGAATTGAGATAGAGGCAATAAGGCTTTTAGAAAAATCAGGAGGGAAATCAGATTGGCTTTCAAATGAAAAATTAACATTGAAGACTGGCGTAATAGTTTGCTCTGATACAATATCTTCCGGGAAGAAGATGGATAAGGCCGGACTCGCAATTATTTCGAAACTGGAACAATGTGGGTTAAAGGTTGCAGACTATTCTATCATCCCGGATGAGGAGAAATTAATCCGGTCAAAATTGGATGAACTTCTCAAGCAGGATTTTGAGCTTCTAATTTTTACCGGTGGCACAGGCCTTTCAAGTCGTGATGTTACACCGGAAGCCTTAGGCCCCAAGCTCGATTATGAGATTCCCGGAATTATGGAAGCTGCCCGTGCATATGGTCAGAGCCGAACACCTTATGCTATGTTATCAAGAGGAATAGCCGGAATGATTTCTAATTGCCTTGTTCTGACTCTTCCCGGCTCTACAAAGGGCGCTATCGAATCCATGGATGCATTGTTTCCACACATTCTGCATATATTTGATGTGAGAAGGAATGCTGCAGCTCATAAGGCGCATTGATAATCCTCTCTTTTCTGAGTCTTAAACTATCATCCGAAAAAATAATTAAGTTAATAAGTGTTAGCATGGTATATATCATGCAAAGAGACTGCGGTTTTTAAAAAATAAAATGCATTTTTACCCATTCAATCAATAAATACAACACATGAAAAGAATTCTACTCCTGCTTACACTGATATTTTTCAGCGCTTATTCATTCTCTCAGAAAAAACAGGGAACAACAAGCGGCACTAAAGATCAATTGGAATCGTCAACATTCGATGGCCTAAGCTTTCGGCATCTTGGACCTGCTACTACCTCCGGGCGGATTGCTGACTTGGCGGTCAATCCCAAAAATACAAAAGAATATTATGTGGCTGCAGCAGCAGGTGGCGTTTGGAAAACCAGTAATGGTGGAATCACTTATGATCCCATTTTTGATAATGAAGGCTCTTATTCCATAGGTTGCATAACAATAGATCCTACAAATTCAAATGTGGTGTGGGTCGGAAGCGGAGAAAATAATAATCAGCGCAGTGCTTCATACGGTGATGGCTTGTACAAATCCGAAGACGGTGGAAAGTCCTGGACGAATGTGGGATTGAAAAACTCCGAGCATATAGGTATGATAACCGTTGATCCAACAAATCCGAATATAGTTTATGTTGCTGCCTACGGACCTCTATGGAGCCCGGGAGGTGACAGGGGAATTTATAAAACGATCGATGGAGGAAAGACCTGGAAGGCCATTCTGACTGTTAGTGAAAACACCGGCTTCAATGAAATTCATATGGATCCCAGAGATAGTAAAGTTCTTTATGCAACGGCACATCAAAGACGCCGTCACGTATTTACATACATCAATGGTGGACCTGAATCTGCCTTGTATAAAAGTACCGATGGCGGAGAAAGTTGGAATAAATTGTCTAATGGATTGCCAAAAGTTGACATGGGTCGGATTGGCATGGCAATTTCGCCGGTGAATCCTGATTATCTTTTTGCCATTATTGAAGCTGCCGATAAAAAAGGGGGAGTATATCGTTCGACGGATCGTGGGGCCAGCTGGGAAAAACGAAGTGATAATACAAGCAGCGGAAATTATTATCAGGAAATTTTTTGTGACCCTGTAGATATTAATAAGGTCTTTTACATGGATTTCTGGGTGATGATTTCGAAGGATGGAGGAAAATCTTTCGATAAAATTGGTGAGATGTATAAGCATGTGGATAATCATTGTTTATGGATTGACCCTGCAGATACAGACCACCTTCTTGTTGGATGTGATGGAGGAATATATGAGACACGTGACTTTGGAGCCAACTGGCAATTCAAAACTAATCTTCCGGTCACACAGTTTTATAAAGTGTCCGTTGACAATGCACTTCCGTTTTATCATGTATATGGAGGAACTCAGGATAACATGAGCTTATCGGCTCCTTCCCGCACTACAAGTGCAAATGGAATAACTAATTCTGATTGGATCATCACACAGGAAGGTGATGGATTCGAATCTGTCAATGATCCTACTGATCCGAATATCGCTTATGTACAGGCTCAGTATGGCGTTCTAACAAGATTTGACCGTAAGAGTGGCGAAGGTGTTGACATCAAACCTGTAGAGTTAGAAGGTGAACCTGCATTACGCTGGAATTGGGATTCTCCGCTCTTACTCTCTCATCATAAGCATACAAGAATTTATTTCGGAGCAAATCGATTGTTTCGTAGCGACGACAGGGGAAATACCTGGACTGCCATAAGCGGAGATTTGTCTCGACAGATAGATCGGAACAAATTACCTGTGATGGGAAAGGTTTGGAGTATGGATGCTATTTCAAAAAATGCTTCAACCGATATTTATGGTAATCTAGTAAGTATTGCGGAGTCAAATTTTGACGAGAATCATTTGGTGCTTGGTACTGATGATGGTTTAATTCAGGTTAGCAAGGATGGTGGTAAAACATGGACAAAGATTGATAATATTCCCGGCGTTCCTGAACGCACTTACGTAAATCAGATTATTGCATCTGCACACGAAGCAAATACGTTTTTCGTAGCATTCAATCACCACCGTTACGGAGACTTTCAGCCATACCTTTTCAAAAGCACAGATGGCGGTATGTCCTGGAACCCGATTCAAAATAATCTTCCTGCAAGAGGTAGTGTGTACTGCATTGCAGAAGACGGGGTAAATAAAAATTTGATTTTCGCCGGAACAGAGTTCGGTGTGTTTTTTACAATTGATGGTGGTAGTAACTGGACTCAACTGAAGGGAGGTCTGCCCATCGTTGCTGTTCGTGATATGGCTATTCAGACCCGTGAAAGTGATCTTGTACTGGGAACCTTCGGAAGAGGAATTTATGTGCTCGACGACTATTCCCCATTGCGTAATTTGAAAAAAGAAGACTTGCAAAAAGAGGCTATCATTTCACCGATTAAAGACTCCTGGATGTTTGTGGAAGGAAGACCTTGGGGTTCTCCTCTAAAAGGTTTCCAGGGAGAAAGTTTTTATTCAGTTGCCAATCCGAAAGTTGGAGCTGTATTCACGTATCATTTGAAAGATGATATCAAAACAATAAAGGATAAACGGAAGGAGAGAGAGAAAGAGCTGATAAAAAAAGGATTACCGGTTCCTTATCCTTCGAAGGATTCAATCATGCTGGAAGATCAGCAACCTAAACCTTACATATTGTTTACAATAAAAGATGAGTCCGGAAATCTTGTGCGAAACATCAAACAGGATGCAAAGAAAGGTATGCAGCGAATCGTATGGGATTTCAGATATGCATCTTCAGGGCCGGTAACATTTGTCGTACCTGATCCATCTAATCCGTATGATGTTGCGGAGAACGGATACCTCGCACTTCCGGGAAAGTATACGGTAAGCATGAGCAAGTTTGAAGACGGTGTTATATCTCAACTGGTAGCACCTGTTTCGTTCGAAGTGAAAGGATTGAATGCTGCCACACTTGCTGCAAGTGATAAAAAAGCCTTGGACGCATTCGCGAAGAAGGTAGCAGAGCTAAGAAGAGCAACAGCAGGAGCTGATGATTACAGAAGCGACGCAATGAATAGAATAAAGTACATGAAAACAGCCTTGATAGACGCACCTGCTGATCTTCTCAATGTGTCCACCAAATTGATGAATATTGAATCAAGGTTGAACGAACTAAATATTCAGTTGAATGGAAATGCCAGTCTGGCCAAGCGCGAATTTGAGACAGGAGCTTCAATCAATTCCAGGATAGGAAATATTCAATATTCAATCTGGAATGCAACTGCTGCCCCGACTCAAACTGCAATACAGAGTTTGGAAACAGCGGGCAAACAGTTTTCTACTGTGTTGTCTGAGTTAACTAAGATCCATGCCGAACTTGCAACGATTGAGCAAACGCTCGAACAGTTTCAGGCACCGCATACACCGGGAAGACTTCCGGTATGGAAGAAACAATAGTAGTAAAACAAAATCTTGAAAATCGCGGTGCGCTGTTCATTTGTTTGAACAAGCCACCGCGATTGTTTTTACCCTATCGTTGCCCAAAACAGGATGAACCTGAGCCGGCTTTAATTTCCTTCACCAAATTTTCTGAGTCGCACTTTTCTGATTTCCTGAATTTTTGTACCATTTTTTGGTTTTATTCTTTTAAGCTGAGTGATTCACCCATAAAATTTGACCTTTGTCAAAAAGGCTCTTGTCAACCGGAATTAAACCATTAACTTCATATTGAATTTAATCAGGCATCTGACATGAAAATAATCTACTCCATCGCATTTATTCTTTTTGTTTTTGCGTCGTCGTCATCTGCTCAACGTTTTGCAGATGTCGCTCTGTCCGGAGGAATTTCAAATTACATAGGAGATCTGGGAAATGAAAAGAACTTTCCATTAAGTTCTGCAAATTTCGGATCCTCTCTGACAGTAAGGAATTTTTTGAACAATCCCCGCCGCTCAGGTACCTACCAACGGGCTTTTGATATGCAGGTTCGTTTTAGTTGGCATCGTTTACAGTACGATGAAACAAATTCCATTGGAGGAAAAGAAGGCAGTGAGCTTCGCAATTATTTACGCGGCATAGGTTTCAGAAATGACTTATTTGGAACTGAAGTGGGCCTTACGTATAATTTTCTTTTGAATAAACGTGCTCCTTTGACCAAGCCTAAATTTATGGGATTCGTGTCTGTTGGGCTTGGGGTCTTTTTGGGAGAGCCTAAAGCAGATCTTTTCCGTGGGGATGTAGCACTTGAGAACCGTTATTATTTCTGGGATGACGGCACCGTGCGTGACAGACCTGATAATGAAAAACACATCGGGCAGGAAGTTAAAAGAGACGGTGTTTATGAAACCAAGCTTCGTGATTGGAATACAGAAGGACAAGGTTACAGTAGAGAAATTCATAAAACCAAGCCTTACGATAATTGTAATGTCGGTATTCCGATGGGCTTAGGTGTTCGATATTTATATAATAAGTTGTTGACCTTATCTATTGAGCTTAATTACTATTATTTTTTTACTGACTACCTGGATGACGTTAGTGGTCGTTATGCTACCTATGAAGAATTAGCTGCCTCTTTTCCTGATGTAAATCAGTTTACCCTTGCCAAATACATTTCAGACCCAAGCGGACGCGGTACCAACGGATATAGTGGTCTTGCTACCAGCCCGAGAGGAAATCCAAATCTGAGTGATGCATTTACTTACTTAAGTTTCGAAGCTTCCTATAAGATTAAATGGAAGAAGAAAAGCATATATGGACAGCGATGAAAAATTAACATGAAAGCACCTCTGTTCAATAAGAAAGGCGCCCAAGGCGCCTTTCTACTTTTATAAGATCCGGTATTATTTATTTTGTTTGATTGATTTGATCCAGCAGCTTCATCAACTCGTCAAGTTTTGGACTGAGTATAATTTCAGTTCTCCTGTTTTTCTTTCTTGCATCTGCAGTATTTGAAACATCAATCGGTTGATAAGGTCCTCGACCTGCTGCTGTAAGTCGGGAAGGTTCGATTTCGGAACCGGAAAGAATAATTTTTACCACAGAGGTTGCTCTTAATACGCTTAGTTCCCAGTTATCCCTGGCACCGCTGGGAAGTGTTCCTGAAATTGGCACATTGTCGGTGTGTCCTTCGACAAGGATGTTAATGTCCTTGTTTTTCGCCATTACTTTACTCAGCTCACGTAGGGCTTCTTCTCCTTTCTTTTCAATAGAAGTACTTCCGGACGCAAAAAGTAATCTTTCTTCCATAGAAACATACACCCTGCCTTCACGCTGATTAACACTCAGACCGTTTCCCTGAAATCCCAAAAGTGCGTCACTTACTACTTTCCTCAGAGCATTGACACTGGAATCTCCTCTGTTGAGAATTGATTGAAGCTCTCTCACCCTTGCATCTTTTTCGTTCAGGCCTGCCTGAAGTTCATTCACTTTTAATTCCCTGTCGGCCAAGGAGAGCGAGTCTCTTTTTATTTTGTCTTCTTTCTTGATCAGATCTTCCTTGATTTGGATAAGCTGGGCTATCAATCTTTTAGTCTCTTCAGTATTTCCGGCCAGGAGTTTCTCATTATTTGAAAGGAGTTTCTCATAAGATTTTGTCAACTCATCATAAAGACTTGTCAACCGTCTATAGGAAGTTCCTTGTGTCGTCGTATCCAGAACAAGGGCCTTTACGTTTTTTTCCAGTTCATCGACTTGTGAGGCCAGCTCTGTAGATTTTATACCCAACTGCTCATTGTCTGATTTCAATTGTTTATTCTCATCCTGACAAGAGCTTTCCTTTTTCTTCAAATCTTCAAATTGCCTGGCAGGTACACAAGCATTAAATAAGACGATGACAGAGCAAAATGTAATGAATATTGCTATTCTTATTGATTTATTGTTCATGGATACTTATTTTAGTGTTATTGAATTCAATGATGGTCTAAAATTAGCCATTCTTGCAGTTCATAAATCAGGGCCTGAATTCTGTTTTCAACAACCATATGGAAACATTTTAAGGCCCATATCGTTATTATAAAAGGCTTTCATTAAACACATTGGTATATGCAATCACTCAACAAAAATTGGATTACCGAAAATCACATTGACTTCGAATATAAGAAGTATATACTGTTAGCTTACCTGCAACATATCAGCGAGAACTTTACGGAAAAACGCCTTTATCCCTACCTGGCTGATTTGATAGAACACTATCGAAATCTACGCAGCATCAAAGACAATAAGCAGGTTCTTTTCAACCAATTTCCGGAGCGTTTAGCCGGCACTGACACGGATGAATTTCGACTAATCTATGAGAAAATGGTTCAGGATGATAACCTGATGCAAGAAATTGAAAGCATTCTGGATTATTCAATTCCTCAAATGGAGAATAGTCTAAATGAAGGCAAAAAAATATATGACCTTATAGAGGATAAGCTAAAAATAATTCCGATCGGAGTAATTCCATTATTCAATGAAGACGGTTACATTTTTCTTAGATCAGGAAGTTCTTCGGATGCACATGTTTATGAATACCATATCAGTTTTTTCGAAAATCCAACGGAAAAATTTCGAAGCATACAGGTAAATTTCATTGCCACTTATGAGAAGACACTCATGAACACCTATGAGGCAATTAAAAGTGATTTGATAAGGTTTAACAGGAATCTGCCTAATCCGGCAACTTATGCTATAGAAACAGATATGGCAATTCCTTTTGAAGAAACTTTCCTGCCACTTGTAAAGCGGGCCATCGTTAAACGAATCGCCGGTAACGCATAATATCACATTCAATTTAATTATTCACTCTTCTTTGCAAAGAGTAGGGAGAGCACAAAAAAGGTTTTTACCAGCTGGTAACCAATCCAGCTTAATAATTTATCAAAGATACCGAAGCGTTTTCTGAAACTTTCTTCAGTTAGCAAGCGGCAATCTTTTTCGAAAATAACATTTAATTTTTGATTCACGATCCCGGAGAAATCAGCGTCATTGATGTCAAGGTTTAGTTCGATATTGCTGTAGGTACTAAGGTTGTTTAAATCATAGGAACCGATACTTACAAATTCGTCATCGCAAAGAAGAACCTTTCCGTGAACATTAGAAGGCAGGTATTCATAGATGCGGATATGGTGTCTCAGAAGCCAGGAGTAAAGGTATCTTCTTGCCAGCTGAACCAGCTTCACGTCTGAGGCATCAGAAACCAGAATGCGAATATCAACACCTCTCTCACTTGCCTGAGCAAGTATCCGTCTCATTCGTCCACCGGGCAAAAAGTAGCCTCCTACGATAGTTATGCTTTTTTTACTGGAACCTATTACCTTTCTATAGGTCAAAGCAATTTCATTTTTCCTATTGATGTAGTCATTTTGACTTGCTTTCACGCGTACTTCCGGTGAAGGATTTTGGGAGGTCACGATACCTTCGCGCAGCTTTTTCGGGAAGGACCTGAAACTGGTTTTCATCCACCGTTTTCTGCAGATCAACAAAAGCCTTCTCGCTACGTCTCCCTTAACCTGGACTGCAAAATCAAGCCAGGCCGGTGAGCCGGGTTGATTTGTGTATTTATTACTTATGTTAAAGCCACCGACCATGGCAAGCTCGCCATCTGCTACAATAATTTTTTGGTGCAACCTTCGGCCTATGTGAAAGGAACCGCTCGAGTAAAACTTACCAAAACGGCGAAAGTGTATGCCGGCATCAATAAGTTCTTTTCGCAACAGATTATTGAAATTCTGACTGCCATAAGCATCGACCAAAACGTAGATTTTTATTTCCCCGGATTTAGCCGCTTCCTTAAGCGCCTTGACAATTCGGAGTCCGGTTTCATCTGATTCGAAGATATATGTCTGAATATGGATTTCCCGGACTGCCCCCAGGATAATTGCTTCCTGTTTCCTGATGAATTCCTCACCGGAGTCGACGAGTTCTACCAAATTTCGCTTCGAAAAGTGTTCTGTTGAAGTCATAATATGAGGGCTGAATTATGAACTAATTTCAGGTTTTATGACCTGAAACGTCAATGACCCTGTCATAGATTTGGTAATATCGGGAAGTTGAGCATATAATTTTCAACCTACGAAGAAATTTGCAAACTTCAAAAAAATACTACCTTTGTTAGGTAAGTATTATACTATTATGGAAAATAACGATCAGCTGTTTATCCAATTGATGTACATTTTTCATTCTTCCGCAATGGTAGCTTTGGGTAAATTGAAAAACCCGGCTACGGACAAGATTGAACGTGACCTGGAACAGGCTAAGCAATCCATCGATATCCTGGAGATGTTGAAGGAAAAAACGAAGGGGAACCTGAGCCCGGAAATGTCGGGTGTATTGGATAAATTTTTAACAGAACTCAGGCTGAATTTTGTAGACGAAAAAAATAAGGACTTGATTGGTTCTTAATGCAGTAAATTGACGCTTTGAACATATAAGAACAGAAGGCATAAACATTAAATTAAAATCAGATCTTGTGATTGATTTTTATGACATTTACCAAATCATTGGAGATCTTCAATCCATTTATTTCCATGTTTTGATTTATCTCATTTTAATTTTAAGCTTCTTCAAATTCCGTTTACAGTAATAAATTCATTACAATAAATTGCCTATGGATTCCCAAGAAAACAATAAAAACGAATACCAGGAGCAGGGTCCGAAAAAGGGTATCGTAATCATTGTAATTACCATTTTACTTGGAACGAACGCATTGCTGTTATGGCAGTTTTTTGATAAGAAAAATAGTCTTGATCTTGCCAACCAGACCATCGTCACTACCACTGCAGAGAAAGATGCATTGCAAGCTCAATTAAACAAAGTAAAAGCAGAATTTGAAAAGGCAAAATCGGAAAATTCTGTCATGCAGGAAGAGTTAACCGAGAAGGATGAGGCGATCAAGGCCAAAGTAGCCGAGATTCAAAGACTCATTTCCTTAGGAGGCCCGGCACAAATTGCGCGCGCAAAAGCAGAATTAGCCAAGCTCAATGAAATGAATCAGGTGTACATGGCTCAAATTGATTCGCTCAATGTAATTACTGCACAATTGCAGGCACAAAATATCGATCTGGCTTCTAACCTTAATCAGGAAAAATCTAAGAATGAAAATCTGTCTGCCGAGAACGTAAGGCTTTCTTCTAAAGTAGCGGCAGGTTCAATTCTGAAGGCTCAAAATATTTTGACAGAAGGACTTCGCTATAAGTCCAATGGAAAGGAATTTCAAACCAGTCGTGCCAAACAAGTACAGAAGATCAGAACCAAATTTACGCTTGCAGAAAACAAAGTGATCGACAAAGGTCCTATTGAAATATACCTGCGAGTGTTCGGTCCTGACGGAGTCGTGATGTCTTCTAAACAAGAAACTTTTAAAGCACAAGGTCAGGATTTGGTATTCACTGTAAAGCAAATCGTTGATTATACTAACAGCGACATGCCTGTAGAAGTCTTTTGGGCAAAGGGTACCGAATTTGTTAAGGGTGTTTATAAAGTTGAAATATATCACAGCGGCTTCCTGATTGGGAACACCCGGATAGATTTAAATTAATCCCTGAATCTGAAATTTATTTATTCTAGAAAAAGGCCCGCACCTGTACTCCTCCTGTGTGGATGGTTTTGGAATCTTTCAATTTTCTTCCATCATAATTCAGACTCATTTGCACCGAGTTGCTTATGTTCCTTTGAATAGAAAGATTCCAGGTGATGTTCTTCCCATTTTTTAATCCGTCTAATAATTCATAGGATAGATAACTGTTGTCATCTGCATTGTATTTAATGTTGATGAGGTTTATTTTTGCTACCATACTTCCGGTATTCACTGTAGTGTATTTCAGTTCCAGACTAAATTTATCACTCAGTGCTTTTTCATCAAGTAAACCCAGTGTATTTCTTTTGCTCAAATATTTGTAAGATGCAGTGGCCCTGAAAACATTTCCCGGCTGATAACTGAATTTAGGTTCTATGGATTCTGAAAGTATTCTATAGTCCCTGCCTGTTAAAAACTCTGAATTGCTTTTTTTATCGGATTGTTCCAGGCTTAAAGTCACTAAGTAACTCCTGTTTAGATTCCACCGCAGATTGAGCCCTTGCGATGTGAGCACCCTTGATTCAAAACCATTGCTTAGGATTGATTTATTCCTGTTTTGTTGAATGCTTATATCCGCTCCGTAAACAGGATTGGTTCGGTTGAAATAGAGAGTGTTTCTAATGCTTGAATTTGCTGAAACAAGTAAGCTGTCATCGATATCACGACTGAAAGGATTGAGAGATGATAAAAGAGATTCATCTTTGGTTTTTTTATCCAGTCGAATTAATAACTGATTCGAGAACCTGTGTAATAAAGGCTGAGTGCCTTGATAAGACGATGTAGAACCGGCAGGACTTAAAGTCAATATTTCGGAGAATTGATTGCTCCTGGTCGTAATGAATTCGTTGGTTGGAATAAAAACTCTGATGTACTCAGCCTGGTCAGCGAAAGCAGCTACGGCAAATTCATCCAGGTCTTTTACGCCATTATTATTGTAGTCCCCCAAATAACCATACACTCCCTGTCCGGCCGGAACCTGCAGGTAAAAATATTCTTGCTTTCTCTCCTGTCCTGAACCTACTTCATAATATGTATTTGCCACAACAATTCCCTTCCATAAACTTATACTGTGATCCAATCTGTTGAGAAGATTTTTTGAAGGTTCCTGATTGCTGTACAAGGTGTCTGAGATGGAAAGCACACGGTAAGTGGTTGTGGTTCTTAAAGTATGTTTTGGATTGGAGCTTAAATCAGTTCTCAAAGTGGTCTCATCAACACGGGTTGAGTTTTCAAAGGCACCCGAATAAGGAACGTAGTCGTATCGTTGTTTGTAACTGAGCGTTGCCTTTCTCTTTGCAGAATCAGCAGTAGAGACGTAGCTTTCCCATTCTTGGAACCCCAAACTGTTAGCAAAAAGTGAATCGCTTACAAGATTGATAAACCGATTTTGTTCAGCCGATTCTTTTAGTCCCAATACAAGCCGCCAAATGGGTCTTGAAATTTCTGCATTGTGACGAAGAAAATTTGTTCGACTTGTCAGGCCTTTAGTAGTTAAATAGCTTCCATCGGCATTGACTCTGAATTTGTTTAGTGTTAAAGATGTCGATGCAGCATTCATGAGCCCCTTATAATTTTCGCCTTTGAGGTAAGTTTTTATCTGATAAGAAAATATACCCAGACTTATCTTGCTCAGACTTGTTTGAAAACTACCTGAATATTCATCATTCTGGATTGTGCCCGTTCCAAGATTCCAGTCACGATCAAATTCTACGGTCCTGTATCGTTCAACAGGTTTAAAATATTTTCCTGCGTATTCACCGGTAAGTACGCTTGCTAGTTTCCAGCCTCGAAGCGTATCTTCACTAAGGTTCAAATTGTTTGTATAGGCCAGGCGGCTAGCATAGCCCACATCATCTTTCTTGTCTTTGGTTGAGAATAAATTTATGTCATTATTACTGGCTGCGGTTTCTATGCTCAGCTTATTTTTTTTGTTAAACTGATAATCTGCTCCAAGGGTAAACAACTGTTGTTTTTTCGGGGTGACGATAATTGCGAATGGGGTATAATTTCCCTGGCGGATACCAGCCGCAGGCGCCACCCATTTATACACTCTGCCGTTGGCAGAACTCAGATCAAGAATATAATCGCCATTCCCAAATCCTACATCGGTAAAAGTTACCTGCCACTTTGCTGAATCAGAATTAGTAGAGTAGATGTAGTATGAATATTGAATTGTGTTTAGAATTGTATCCCTTTGTGCATACAGAACTACGTCAGGATTGAAGGCAACAGAATCGGCAGTTGGGAAAAAGGCGTTCCCAATATCATCTCCAATGTCGCTTAGAAATGCTTTTCGGGTACTGTCGAGATCGATGAGTAGTGGTTGGTTTTTTGCATCCTGCTCAGAGTAAAGATTAAACTTAATTTTTAGTTTTCTGCTTTCATATTCCTGATTGAAGTAGAGTAGGGAGCGGGAATAATTTTTATCTGAATATTCAAACTCTGCCACCACACGCGAATCTTTGGTAATCATCCTTTGTGCAGTGAACCTTATTTCCGCGACATTGTAATCAATCACATAGTCATTCTCTGCTCCACGAACCAATAGCCGCCCGTCGAGATATACCTTCTCTGTTCCTGCGAGAATGATTATGAATGATTCTCCGTTTGACCCTTTCAATCGATAGGGCCCTTGATTACCTTCAACTGTAAGTATGGTATTCTTCGCAAACTTTCCTTTTGAAACCGCGAAACTCACCCCGCTTCTCAACTCTCTCTTTTGTTGAACGGTATCCTTGCCACTTACATCAAAAGAAGTAGTGAAATACCCACCCTGAGCTTTCTTGTAAAAGTTCATAAAGTAGCTGTCCGGTCTCCTTAACTCAAAGTCACCTGCAATGAGTTTATTTCGCTCATCGGAAAGTTGAATAAATACTTTGTCAAAATCTTGTAGCTGTTGTGTATTTCCTTCCGGTTGTATAGGGATATTTTCATCGGTAATGGCGGCAAGGATCTCAACATTCTCACTTAATTTACCGGAGAGTTGCAGATTGAGACTTGAGTTCACAAAGACATCCTGATTATTTCCAAATGTTATTCCTCTCGAAATACTTCCCGATCTGTTAAGTCCGGGCATTTTGAATAATTCAGCTTGAGATTTAGTGGGATTATACAGGAAGGGATTTCTTGCTTCTCCTTTCGAAAGCAAGCTTGCATCTTTGTGCTGGAAGGTTTCTCCGAGTAAAAATGAGAATACTCTGTAATTGACTTTGATACTATCAGTTTGAGGTTTTTCTTTCCAGATAAGTAAACCTTTTACTTCATCCAGTGAATAAGAGCTATCGTCTATCAGCTTACCGTCCGCATTGACCATGTAGAAACTGCCGGGCACCAAGCTTAGTGTATCCAGAGAAATGCTATCCTGACTTACTTGGATATATTTGCTTCGGAGATTGCTCAGACTTTGTGCAAACACTGAATCTAAGGACAAAAGCAGAATGAAAAGGAGAAATAACTTCCGCATAGCGGGTAACAAGCTGGTTAGAGTGGTAAATGTACAGGATTCAGCCCGTGCCTGTCAGCTGAGAGTTTCAAGATATTAACGAAAACCCTGAAATTCTATTCTATAGCTATATTTTGAGGGGAATTAGTAATTTTATCCTGAATATGATATTATGAAAAGAATCATCTCCTATAACGTAAATGGAATCCGTGCTGCTCTGACCAAAGGCTTTGATACATGGATGGATGAAACCAAGGCAGACATAATTTGTCTTCAGGAAATCAAAGCGAATCCCGATCAAGTGGATTTATCCGTTTTTGAAAAGCGAGGCTATCATCACTTTTGGTATCCGGCCAGGAAGAAAGGATACAGCGGGGTAGCCATTCTTTCAAAGGAAAAACCTGATAATATTGTCTATGGATCGGGCATCAAGGAGTCAGATGATGAAGGCAGGGTTATCAGAGCTGATTATGGGGATGTATCAGTATTGAGTATTTATGCTCCGTCCGGTTCGAGTGGCGATGAGCGGCAGGATTTTAAAATGTTGTGGCTTGCATCTTTTCAGAAATATTTGAACAAGCTTAAAAAAGAAAGACCTAATCTGATTTTAGCCGGAGATTTTAACATCTGCCACAAAGCGATCGACATACACAATCCTGTGAGCAATGCAAATTCTTCCGGTTTCCTTCCTGAAGAAAGAGCATGGATGGATCAGTTTCTTGACCAAGGCTACGTCGACTCCTTCCGTCACTTCAACAAAGAACCGCATCAATATACCTGGTGGAGTTTCCGCGCCAATTCAAGAAATAAAAATTTGGGTTGGCGTATAGATTATCAATTTGCCACATCATCTCTCGAAAAACAATTGAAGCGTTCTGTATTGCTGCCAGAAGCAAGGCACAGTGATCATTGTCCGGTGCTATTGGAATTGAAACTGTAGCAAAGATTGATCTTAGAAATACAGTTTACAGAAAAATATTTTGATGACTGATGTTTAGGTTGAAAGTACTGCTTCTTATTATTTGATATTCATTATTGTGTCCATTTTTTTTTATCTTCATAAAGATTTCTATCACTTCACTCTCTAAAGCAGTAAATTCTTGTACTTATCGAGGAAAAAGGAGTGATTAAGTATTAACTCGAATCCAAATAGGGTAGTATAAATTTTATTTATTATTAATTACAATGAAATTTGTTGTCAGTTTTCTACTTTATGTATTTATTCAATCGGTGGCCTTGGGTCAGCAATGGTCTCGAGTAGACTCTGGAACCAATGATCTTGTTTCATGTTTGGCTGTTTATAATGGTGAGCTTTATGCTGGTGGATATTTTAGTATCGCCGGTGGTGATACAGTTAATTCAATCGCAAAATGGGATGGAAATTCATGGACGACACTAGATGGAGGAATGGGCCCAAGTGGAGGAATTGTTTTTGCACTCGCAGAATATAACGGAGATCTTTATGCTGGAGGTAGTTTTATATTGGCTGGTGGAAATAGTGTTGGAAACGTTGCCAAATGGGATGGTAGTTCATGGTCTGCCGTCGGTACTGGAATGAACGCCCAAGTATTTACCTTAGCGGTTTATGACAATGATTTATATGCAGGAGGGAATTTTGTCGTCGCAAATGGAAATTCAGCAAGTAAAATAGCAAAATGGAATGGATCAGTATGGACAAGTGTAGGAACAGGAATGAACCCTAATCCGGATAATGTTTTAGGGTTAGCTGTTCATAATGGTGATCTTTATGCTTGTGGAGGCTTTGAATATGCCGGATCATTACACGTAAATAGAATTGCAAGATGGGACGGTCTGGTATGGTCAGATGTAGGAGGTGGGGCTGACAATGTTGTCCAAGCTTTAATTGGATTTAATGGAGACCTTTATGCTGGAGGTGTTTTTAGCTCAGTAGGTGGGATCGTTTCTCCTTATATAGCCAAATGGAATGGATCAATTTGGAGTAAGGTTGGTTTTGGATTAAATGGAAGGGTTCGCACTCTAGCGGTTTATCACAATGAATTATATGCAGGAGGAGATTTTACATCTGCTGATGGAAATCCTGTCAACTACATAGCTAAGTGGAATGGCGTGTCTTGGTCTTCTGTTGGATTAGGTGTTGATAGTATGGTTCAAGCATTGACGGTTTCTAATCAAGAATTATTTGTTGGCGGCTTTTTTTTAAATGCTGGTGGAGTACCTGCAAATCATATTGCCAAATGGGAAAATGTTGTTGGAGTCGAAACAGTTTCAAGATTTAATGATGTAAAATTATACCCAATTCCTGCGATCAAAATTCTTAGAATATCGAACCCAAGAATCATCCCTTTAGAATTGCAGTTATTTAACGATATTGGTGAACTTGTTACTTCGTCTAACACTTTAACGAACCGTTTTGAGTCAATCGATATATCTTTTCTTACTCCTGGAGTTTATTTCGTCAAATTGATTTCCTCTGACCGATTTGAGTATAAAAAAATTGTCGTGGCGAATTAAATTCCAATATTTCTTTACAATCGATTAGAACTAATTATCCGACTCATTTTATTGGTTTACTGCTTAAGCTTAAATCTGAAGTCGAAAGCTTATCAAGTGGTTTATTAGTATCCGTCCGACCAACAGCATATAGTGTAAGCTCCCCCATAATTCGGCCAATTAAAAGTAGGGAAATTTAAAACTTTGAGATCCTCCCAACAAAAAAGCCACACCCAAATGGATGCGGCTTTCAATAAGTTCAAAAGTCTTTACTTTATTCCAAGTTTTACCTTAACCTGTGGCATGATATCGTCACTTTCCTGTGCATAAATGACACTGCCAAGGCTTGTGTCAAAAATGTACGAGTAGCTTTTTTCTTTCGCGATATCTTTGATAGCATCTTCAGCTTTTTTCAGAATCGGTCCGTACAGTTCTTCTTTTTTCTTTTGAATTGATTCCTGCGCGGTTTGTTGAAAATCCTGAATTCTGTTACCAAGGTCATTTAATTCTTTTTCCTTATAGGCTTTAATTGCGTCAGGCATAGTATCTGCTCCGTTTTGGTAGGATTGAAGTTTTGATTGATACTCGGCAGTCATTCCTTTTAACTGTGAATCCAATGACTCACCGTATTTGCGAAGCGTACTATCCGCTTGCTTCGTTTGTGGCATCAGTTGGATCAGTGCTCCTGAATCGATGTGACCCAATTTTAGAGTCTGAGAAATTGCAGGAAGGCTGCTTCCTATAAATACCACTGCTGCAAGCAGGAAAATTTTCTTGATCATGATAGGTAAAAGAGTTTTCGGTTTAATTATTTTTTAGGTTGTTCTTTTGATTCGTCATTTTGGATAACCGGTTTGTCGCTGCCACCGCCGGAAGAAGATCCGCTTCCTGATTTAGAACTGTCTGATTCTTTAGCTGCAGGCTTATAACCTAAAGCCAGTAGAATGGCATCACTTTTATCGTATTTCGGATTTGTGTACAGCATAATGAGGTCACTGGACTTGTCAAAAATGACAGCATAACTCTGATCTGTTGCCATTTTCTTTACTGCATTATATATTTTATCCTGAATTGGTTTTACAAGCTCTTGCTTTTTCTTGAAGAGATCACCTTCGTAACCGAATCGTTGCTTCTGAAGGTCTTTCACATCTTTTTCTTTTTGTGTGATTTCGTCCTGCCGACGTCTTTTCATTTCCTCAGTAAGCAGAACCTGCTCGGCCTGGTATGTCTTATAAAGTTTATCTATAATGGCATATTTATCCTCAATTTCTTTTTGCCATGTGAGGGATAAATTGTCGAGCGCTTGCTGTGCAGCTTTA
The DNA here is from genome assembly GCA_004295015.1 of Bacteroidota bacterium. GTDB lineage: Bacteria > Bacteroidota > Bacteroidia > AKYH767-A > 2013-40CM-41-45 > QQVM01. The sequence goes on from SHNE01000044.1 coordinate 208,530, forward strand.
TAGTCCGGAATGTTTTCCAGAATGTACTCAGTATTTACGTAAGCGTATTTCTGAGCATTCGCAGTGAATGACATCAGCCCAAAGAACATCATCGTGGCGATGAATGCGGAACGGAAGAAGGTGACATTTTTCATGATAATTGTCTTTCTTTTAGGGGTTGCAAATTTATAAAATTAAAACTGTTGACCAATTGAGAAGTGGAACTGGCCACCACTAATATCAGGGTTATTTGGAAGATTATCCAGACCGTAACCCCAATCAAGTCCTAAGAGTCCAAATACAGGTAGGAATATTCTTACTCCCAGACCAACCGATCTTTTCGCACTGAATGGATTGAATTCCTTGAATTTCAGCCATGAATTACCGCCTTCTGCGAAAGCGAGCATATAGATTGTGGCTGAGGGGTTTAGTGACAAAGGATAGCGTAATTCCAATGTATACTTGTCAAAGATTGTGCCACCGATCGGACTGTTGAATTCGTTTCTTGGGGTAACGGAATTATTCTGGTAACCTCTGAGCGCAAGGATTTCACGTCCATCAAGGGCGTAGCCTGAAAGCCCGTCTCCTCCGAGATAGAATCTTTCAAATGGTGAGGCCCCAAGTTCTCGATTATATAATCCAAGAAAACCATATTGAATTTTTGTATGAAGTACCAGATTTCCTAAGAGACGTGTGTACCATAAGGAAGAGAACTTCCATTTATGGTATTCAATGAATTTATATTTTTCAGCTTCAGTAGCAGTTTTATAGTCTACTCCGTTGAAAAGAGAGTATGGTGGCGTAAACTGCAATGTCAATGACAGCTGTGAGCCGCTTCTTGGATAAATAGGTGCATCGACAGAATTACGTGAAATGGTTTCCTGAAAACTCAGATTATTAGCTACTCCATCACTGAAGAGGAAAGTACTTCCGTAATTTTGCAATGTGTAGTACTGATAACTGACTTCATGATAAATCGTGAAAAAGTCATCCGGAGATTTTAATCTTTTTCCAAGTCCGAGAGATACTCCATTGATAACAATCGATTGTCGGGATTCATCGCTTTTAGATAAACCATTGCTTTGAATTGAACGGTATACTGATGCACTAAAAGAATTTGGTTTCTTGCCACCGAGCCATGGCTCAGTAAAGGATGCGTTATAACTTTGGTAATATTTACCATTAGTCTGTGCGCGGAGGCTGAGCCTTTGTCCATCACCAGACGGAAGTGGACGCCATGCACCTTTCTTAAAGAAATTTCTTGCTGAGAAATTATTGAATGAAAGTCCCAGAGTTCCTACCAATTGATTGGCACCATAACCTCCGGAAAGTTCAAGCTGATCCGATGGTTTTTCTTCTACGGTATAATCAATATCTACGGTACCATCTGCAGGATTCGGTTTTGGATTTACTCCCAGTTTTTCCTGATCAAAATAGCCCAACTGTGCCAGTTCTCTTTGTGTTCGGATAATATCCTGACGGCTGAAAAGTTGTCCGGGTTTGGTTCGTATTTCCCGCATGATAACGCGGTCGTTCGTTTTGGTATTTCCCGAAACGGTAACCTTGTTGATTCTGGCTTGTTTTCCTTCATAAATTCTCATCTCCAAATCAATGCTGTCGTTTTCAACATTGATTTCTACAGGAGTCACGGAGAAAAATAAATAACCGTCATCCATATACAATGAGCTTACATCACGACCACTCTGGCTCATGTACAATCGTTCATCCAGTGCACTCTGATCAAAGACATCGCCTTTTTTAATTCCCAGAATGTTTGATAATTCGGCAGAAGTATGTTTAGTATTTCCAATCCAATTAATATTTCTGAAATAATATTTACTTCCCTCATTAATCTTTATGTCGATCTGCAGAGATTTTGGACCGGTTCTGTACACAGTGTCAGAGATAATGGCGGCGTCTCTGTAACCTTTATCGTTGTACTTAGCAAGGAGTTTGGCTTTATCAGCCTTGAACTTGCTTTCCATGTATTTACCACCGGTAAAAATTTTGTACCATTTTTTTTCTTTGGTGTCTTTAAAACTTCGACGAAGTTTTCCGTTGGAAAATGCGGTGTTGCCTTCGAAGGCTATATCACGGATCCGGACTTTTTTCTTTTTATCTACAACAATTTCTAATATTTCACGATTGGCAAATGAAGTATCCGGCAACTCATTGATAGTAACCTGAACATCCAGAAAACCTTTTTCGATATAAAAATTCCGAACGTGATTTGCAGTTGTATTTATGACGTTTTCGGTTACAACCTTATCCCTTTCAAGTCCGATTTTTTCTCTGATTTTGTCGGCTTCAGACTTGCTCACACCTTTGAAAGAAAACTTTGATAAGCGAGGTCTTTCATTCAAATTCAATTCGAAGAAAATCAGTTTCCCTTGCGTTCTGCCGGCAATTAATTTAATGTCCGAAAAGAGTCCTTGTTTCCAGAGATTAGTGATGGCCTTAGACGTCTTTTCTCCCGGAACGTCAATGGTGTCGCCAACTTGCAAGCCTGCAATGGAAATGAGTACAGATTCGTCGAGGTATTTTGTACCGGTGACAACAACTCCGCCTACAATATATTCACGGGGATTTCCAAAATCGATGATAGTACTGTCACCACCAAGCTGTATCTGTGCGAACGAAGCAGAGGAGAATAAAAATAAGAGAACCGGAAGAAATATTCTTTTCATTAGCTTGTCTTGTGAATTTGTTCACTGATCATTCCGAATCTACGTTCGCGTTGTTGGTAAGCGATCAGTGCTTCATAAAAATCCTCTTTGCCGAATTCCGGCCAGAGTTTGGGTGTAAAATATAATTCAGCGTAAGCAATCTGCCACAATAGAAAATTGCTTATTCTGAATTCACCGCTGGTGCGGATCAATAATTCCGGATCAGGAATTCCAGTGCTGGAGAGGTGAGATTCAATAGTTTTTTCTGAAATCTGTGAAGCGTTAATTTTTCCTGCCTCTACCTCCCTGGCTATTTGCTTCATTGCAGCAGTAAGTTCCCAGCGTGAGCTATAACTCAATGCAAGAACCAGATTGAGCCTGCTATTGTTTGAAGTTTCTTCAATTGCTTCAGTAATTTCCCGGAAGCAATTTTTAGGAAGGGATTCAAGGTCACCAATAACCCTTAGACGAATATTATTCTTATTAAGGGTGTGTCTTTCCTGGTGAATTGTATGGATAAGGAGTTCCATAAGTGCATTTACCTCCTCCTTCGGACGATTCCAGTTCTCAGTGGAAAAAGCATAAAGTGTTAAAAATTGAACGCCTAATTCAGCGGCAGCTTCTGTAACATCTCTTACTGCCTGTACGCCATTCTGGTGGCCAAACACGCGTTCCTGCCCTTGCTTTCTAGCCCAACGTCCATTACCATCCATTATGATGGCAACATGCTGCGGTAAATTATTAAGGTTTATTTTCTCTTTAAGACTCATCCAAATATATGCATGAAAAGCGGCGCAAGTTAATAAATTCAGCTCAAGGCTAAGGTTGGAGAACCGTTAAATGAGAGAAATATTGTAAAAAGCTGCTGATTTAAGTTCTTGATAATCAAGAGTAAATTAATATCGTCGATTCTTAAAGGGTTTACATGAATCTTTCATCATGCTGGATAATCTGAAATAAAGAGTAACACCGGCGAAAAGGTACCAGTCTTTGCTGTTTGAATCGCCCCGTTGTTTTCTATAAATACTTGGTATGGAGGACGATGTGTCTGAATTATTGAGCGATCGATTGGAAAGTGCCACAGCTGCAGCGCCTTGATTTGCCAGTAGGATTTGTTGATCAGGATAGACCGTACTAACATCATCGAGGTAATCTGTATAGGTTCTTCTGGCGCCGACTTCTATTCCTATTCCTACATTTCCTCCGGCTGCAAATTTTATTCCTCCGCCGATAGGGATTGCAATCTGGATTCGTTTGTATTTTTTATTCCCGTTCGATCCTTGTCCTTCTGTACCTAGCGGCTGAAGCTCATAAATTTCTCCGTTTAATTCTGCCTTAGGATTAAAGCGAAAAAGAGATATGCCGGTGAAAATATAAGGCGTAAAAGGATATTCGAAATTACCGGTTTCATAGGGAAAAAAGTTGAATTCGATCTGCGGAGATACTTCAATTATGGTAGTATAAAAAGACAAGTTTCGATCCTTTTCAAAAGCATTCTTAGCGTGAGAATCGCTACCTGATATTTTACCCACATTTAATTCCAGCTTGTAGCTCCAATGCCTGTTCCAATTGTGCCTGAAAAAGGCACCAAAGTAAGGGTGGACCTCTTCCGGTTTGAATAAATGAGCTGCCAACTCACCTTTATAATGAGTAATCCCTCCTTGCAAGCCAATCTCCTCATACTGAGCGTAAGACGACATGCCTAAGCCTGCGTTGAAAAGAAATAATAGAAGAAAAGTTCTTCGGATATTCATGATTAATGCACAATTCTGGATTCAGCTTGCTAAAACGACTGAGAGAGGAATAAATTTGAAAATACCCCAATCAAAATCTGGGTAATCTTCCTCTGCCTGATTTAAGTTTATAATTGATGCTGAAGATGGCAAACATATATGAATCCTTATCTCTTGGATCTCCACGCTGTTGTTGAGCAGAAGTAACACCCGGTCTTGATTGATTGGATCGATCTGCCAGGGCCGCTGAGAGTGGATTTGCATCAGGATAATTTTCAAAATCGAAATAAGTTGTACTTACATCATCGATATAGTCCGTAAATGTTTTTCTGACACCAATTTCCAGTCCCACACCCCATGTATTATCGATCGTATATTTAAATCCAATTCCAACCGGTATTACGAACTGGAAAAGCGCATACTTTCCACGCGAAGGGATAAGTCCCTGGCCCTCGGTCCCCAATGGCTGTAAACGCAGTGTTTGGCCCTGGTAAACTGTTTTAGGGTCGAAATGGAAAATTCCTGCACCTACGAAAGCATAAGTGTAAATCTCATAGCCACGGGCTCCTCTAACCTTACGCAAGCGGTACCTGTGCCCGATTTGTTCTTGTTGAAAGGCACCTTCAAAATTGATATTGAATTCGTAGATGTCGGAGAAGAAACTCAGATTTCTGTAATTCCTGAATGTTTCCTGAGTGAGTTTATCATCACCGGTAACCCTGCCATAGGTCAGGTGGGTATTCAAGGCGAAATAATTACTCAATTTATACCTTAATCCGGCTGCAAATGCCATCCGGGTCAGGGACCATTCCAAATCTTTAAAATAATTTGTACCGATCTGGTTAGCACCACCTAATTCACCTAAAAAATTGCTCACGCCGGCGCCAATGCTTAGCTCATATCGCTGGCGCTTCCAGCGCTGCGCATCGCTAATGCCTGTGGACAATAAAATGATGGCAAGGAGGAGTAAAAGTACTTTCTTCATATGATGTTCAGATCACGGCAAATATAATAATTTAAAGATAGGATGCATATACGTTTGAGACCTGTTCGAAGTTATAATCATGACCATAAAATCCCATAATCTTTCAATTCGATAGTCAATTTCGTGTATCCAGCCCCCAGTTTAGTTTTTTTCTGAGTGTGTTAAGGAAATTCTCGTTACTTAATCTGATTAGATTTACGCAATAATTCTCTTTTCGAATGGCCAATTGATAGCCTGAATCAATTGTGGCCGAGCGGGAGTCTAGTGTAGCCATAAAACGTTGGCTTCGTCCTTCAACTTCCAGAGAAATTACATTTTTGTCTGAAACGACGATTGGTCGAACATTCAGATTATGCGGTGCAATAGGTGTGATCACGAAGCTCTCCGATTGAGGAACAACAATAGGTCCACCGCAACTGAGTGAGTAACCTGTGGAGCCGGTAGGTGTAGAAATCATTATTCCATCTGCCCAATAAGAGTTGAGGTATTCACCGTTCAGGTAGGCGTGAATGGTAATCATGGAGGAGGTTTCTTTTTTATGAATGGTGAATTCATTCAAGGCCACATTATCTTCCTCAAACAGAGGATGATTTGATTCCAGGCGAAGTAAAGTTCGTGCATCGAGTGAATAGTGTCCTTTGGCTAGACTCTCAAGAGCAACACTGAGGTTATCTTCTGAAATACTTGAAAGAAATCCAAGTCTTCCTGCATTTATTCCTGCAATTGGAATTCCTGAATCCTTTACCAGGAGAACTGTGTCAAGCAATGTCCCATCTCCACCGATGCTGAACAGAAAGTCTGTTGCACCCCTTAACTCTTCGTGTGAGTTGAAGGAAGGAGTTTTTGGATCCAGCTTCATATGTTTGGACAAAAAATTACGATAAGGTTCGTGAATGCTGAACTGATCACCGGCTTTAATAAGCAACTGAATCACTCGCTCAGCCAGCTCAACTTGCTTTGGGTTAACCGGTCGGCCGTATATGGCAATATTCATGAATGAGATTGTATGGTTTGATTATTATATCGGAGCAGTAAAGTGAAGAAAAAATCCGGATTCTCCCAATTTATTTACTGAAAATTCAAAACGAAATACCAAATCATAATAAGTCACGAAGTCTATACCTGCACCACCTGAGTATTGCCAGGCATTTACAAGTGTGTTGAATTTTGAAAACTGCTGATCCCATACATAGGCTGCATCACCATACAGATTTAGGTAAAAGGCAAATGGGATAACGTTGAATTTGGAGAAAGGAATAAATCCTGCTCGCACGACACGTTCTCCGAGGAGTTTATACTTCAGGTTAGTTTTCAGCAGACCGAAGCGCTGTCCGTCAATAACGTAATATTCATAGCCACGCAAGTACTCTGAGCTATAACCCAGAGCACGCGTATTATAATAAGGTTGAAACTCGTTTCCTGAATATTTGGCAGTAATTCCTGAAGAAAAATAAAAACCCCGTGGAAGGGTCCAGTATTTTTTATACCTGGAAGTTATAGAATAGATATTTACATCGTCTTTCAGAAATGGTAGTCCTACTTTGGACAGCTCTATGTCAAAATAATTTCCTTTGAGCGGATAATTGACAATATCACGGTGATCAGATTTGAAAAGGTATCGTAGTGAAAAATATTTCGTGTTGGATTTACCCGATGCGAAGTAGTCTTTATTGAGCATAACAACCGTATCCAGTACTTCTGCTTGTCTGTATGCTGCTTCAAGAAGATGACTTTCGTATAAATCAGCACGATGAGTGTAGGATATTGAGGCACCTCTTTCTGTTCGTGCATATTCTTCTTCACTCTTATAATTTACCTGTTCATCATTGATTGTCGCAAAACCCGTTTGATGGTTGCGTGCATAAGCAAAGCCAAAGCTGAGCCCTGATCGTTGCTTTTTATTGATGAAAGGAATTTTATAGAAAAAACTGATTCGCTGGGTATAGCCAAGGCGCACCGTAGCACCAACTTCCTCATTTCTTCCTCTGAAATTATTCCATGTAAGGACTCCGCCATAAACCACTCGTGAAAAATCTTTGGTCTTCCACCAAACGTTAAAGTTTCGTTCCGCGATTTCAAAAATGGGTAAAGGAAAGATGTACCAACGTTCAGTGAAGATGATATAAACATCCAATTGCTTTCCATCTTGTAGTCTTGTTATCCTGGCTGAATTGAACAAAGATGTATTGAGAAGATTTTCTTCGCTCCGTCGGAAAATTGCATCGAGATCCTTTAAAACAAGTGTGTCAGAAATTCGAAAAGTTAATTCTCTGTAAATGATATGATCTTTGGTGAGTTTATTCCCAATCAGCGTGATTGATCGGATTTGAACAAAGCTTGTATCCGACAAGGTGCTATCCGCAGCATTAGTTGAGCCGGAGAACTGAGCATTCGAACCATTTATGGTAAACGAAAAGAATATCAATAAGGCAAGGCCTGTAATGCGCATTGAAGGATTTAATTTCCGGTTTAAAGAAAAGCAAATTTATGGCTAAACCGGAAAGAATTTATGGATTATTACAGGGAATGCTCTTTTGAGTTGAAGAGAACAGAGAATGAAAAAATTGCGGAAGAAAAGGCAGCGATATGACCTCCAATATATCAGATGCCGAGGTAATTCATCAGGGAATCATACCTGGATTGGATATCATCCATGAATTCATTTTGATGATAATGTTCTTTCACGACATATCCGTGACGTGTGAGGGAAGCTAATATCCTGCTTAGATCAGGTTGATTGATTTTGAGTGTAAGGTCAAGGCTTTCCTGTTCAGGATTAGGGGTGATATAGGAACTGATAATTTTTCCGTTTTCTTGCTCCACAAGATGAGCTATGGTACTTAGTAAATAGTCTTTGGCAGGTAATTCCAAAACAACAACACCATTCGCATCTTCGAACAGGCCACTGTCAGCATAGTGTTTTAGAATATCAGCAAGTGTAATAACTCCGATATAATGATCGGCCTCATCAAGAACAGGTGTGAGGGATAATTTATCTTTTGACATTCTTTTTACTACCTCAAAGATGGGTTGATTATACCTGACGAATGGTTTTATCAGAGGCAATGCCTGATTAGCTAAAGGCTGTTCGAGCGAACGGAGTTTTAGAATGTCTTCTTCGGTTGCAAGACCAACATAATCCACTCCGTCAACAATTGGCAGATGCTCAACATGAAATTCTTCCATCCAGTTGATGGCTTTCAGTCCGGTGTCACCGAGTTTGAGAGGTGGAAATGAGTCGTTGATGAGATCCTTGGCAATCATAACATTCTTAACGAAATTTCTTACTGAAAGTTTTTCGGGGCGCAACTTACACAAATTTTGTGAGCAAAGGCTTTTAAGGCTGATCCTTGCTTTAAAAAATCGTTTTAATTAAATTATTCATGGAATTCTTTTATTGTAATTTTACCTTTATTTTACATTATCATGAAGATTCCGACGACCAAGCTGAGCATTAACATTAATAAAATCGCAACACTGAGAAATGCGCGCGGTGGAAATAACCCGGATTTGATTAAGGCAGCCCGGGATATTGAACGATTTGGAGGTCAGGGTATAACGGTGCATCCTCGGCCGGATGAAAGGCATATTCGCCGGACTGATGTATACGACCTGAAAAAGGTTGTTCAGACTGAATTGAATATTGAAGGCTATCCGGATAAGAAATTTCTTCAATTGATTAAAGATATTCTGCCTGCACAGGCTACGCTTGTTCCTGATCCACCCGAGGTGCTCACGTCGAATGCCGGCTGGGACACGATAAAGCAGCAGGATTATTTAAGAGATATCATTGCTGAGATTAAATCCTATGGAGTTCGAACCTCATTGTTCATGGCACCGGATGTGAAATTAATTGAGCATGCAAAAAGTACCGGAACAGATCGGATTGAATTATACACGGAGGCTTATGCATCAGCTTATGCAGCCTCGAAAGAATTGGCGATCAGAGATTACATTCTTGCGGCCGGAAAAGCTTCCGAATTAAATCTTGGAATCAATGCGGGTCATGATTTGAGTCTGGAGAATCTAAAGTACTTCAGCGATACTATTTCCGGTTTGCTTGAAGTGTCTATTGGTCACGCCTTAATTTGTGACTCCATTTATTATGGATTGGAAAACACGGTTCAAATGTATTTGAGACAATTGCAAAAATGAATTACAAATTTTAGAAGTTTCATAGTTTATCCGGTTATAATTTAGAGCATGGATTTATATTTCAAGAAGAGTGGAAGTGGAAAGGCGCTCATTATTCTTCACGGGCTTTTTGGCATGGGAGATAACTGGGTCACGCTTTCGCGCGGATATGCAGCGAAGGGATTTGAAGTATTTGTACCTGATTTAAGAAACCATGGAAGGAGTCCACATTCAGAGAAGTTTGATTATGAGTCAATGGCTCAGGATTTATCAGATTTCATTTCGAAGAATGGATTATCCAAGGCATCAATAATTGGTCATTCACTCGGCGGAAAAGTTTCAATGTATTTTGCAGCACTCTTTCCCGATCAGTTGGAAAAACTCATAGTCGTTGATATAGGTACAAAGTATTATCCTCCGCACCATCAGGGTGTATTAGCTGCCATTCATGCAGTCAGGCCTCAGGAATTAGCCGGTCGCAAAGAAGCTGAAGCCAGGCTGCGGGAGGCATTGAGCGAAGAATCTACAATTCAGTTTTTATTGAAGAATTTGTATTGGAATGACAATGAAAAGCTGGAATGGAGATTTAATATAGTGAGCATTGAAAAGAATATTGAAGAAGTTGGGAAAGCGCTCCCAGATGATTTTTATATTAGTGCACCAACCTTGTTTCTGGCCGGCGAACGCTCAGGATATATTAAACCTGAAGACATACCGGGAATTCGAAAGCATTTTTCAAATGTTGATTTTGCCATCATACCTGATGCCGGTCATTGGGTGCATGCGGAAAATCCTGAAGTTTTTTTTAAAAGATCTCTTGAGTTTTTACTATAAAAAAAAATCTCCCGGGTGACCGGGAGATTTTTTTTGTTTTTCGATGAAGAAAATAAATTATGGAGTCACATCATAAGAAGGATTTCTTAGGATGATTTGATAGCCATCACCTATAGTCGTACCGGATTTAAACTGACTGGCAATACCTGTCAGTTTACTCACAGTAACAATTGGATAAGGCTGACCTGAGTAACTGTATCCGGTGCCGGTATACAAAGGCATGCTGCTGGTTCCATCATCAATCATGGTCAGAGTGTTGTATGTTCCGCTACCTGAAAAATCAACCGAGTGCAATTCAACAAGAGAAGATTCGTACTTTTCAAAATCAGCCTGAAGATTAGCAAGAGTAATCACAAAAGGTACTTCTGTAGCAGTTCCAACTGACTTAGCAAAGAGAGGAGGAACCTGATCAACCTGTAACAGACTGTTATATTCAGAAAGAACCCGTCCACTTACAACAACTTCGATTACCTGTCCACGTGTGTAAGTGTGAGCCGTAGCAAAACGAACAAGTATTCCTCCGGTGGCGTCCTGAATAATTACATTTCTATTGTTTGTATGATTGGTATTTAGATCCGAAATCACAGTTCCTCTGATTTTACGTTCAAGGGGTCCGGTGGTAGATGCCGGGAATGACATGCGCAAACTATCAATTGGCATTAAGGTTTCATTGCCGCTTGGTCCGGTGGTTCCATCACAACGAACATTGCCCATCGTCAGATCCTGGGGAGTTCTGATCATAAGCTGACCGGCACCATTGAATGCCTGATATACTGCTACCACATTTCCTTTTCCGGTTGGTGTAAGCTGGGTTGCAAACTTTGCAAAACCGCTGGTACGCAAAATAATGTTTCCTCCGCTGCATCCATTGAGATCAGCATTGACGCTTACCAGGTTAATTGCATCAGCAAATGGTGCACCGGCAAATGCCAGGTCAAATTCAACATCGTTTATTTGAACTAAGGTGTTGATGTCCGCAGGTCCTAAGGTGGTCAAGGTTTTAAGTTTTGGTGCCTGATTCAATCCCCACATTCCTTTGATGAGGTATCTTTCATAAAGAGACTGTGGAACGCGGGCAATTTGAGTACCATCCTTGAAGCCGATCTGCGCATTATCATCTCCGTCAACCTGGAAGTACAAGCCATTACATTTAATAAATACCCTTCTTCCGATAGGATAAGTAGTGTTGAAATTTGTAACATCAAGTTGAAAGGCAATTCCACCTGTTGAATCCTGAATAATTATTTCTTTATAAAAGTTTCCGGATTCATCATCGGCAACGATAATTCCGCTGATGACAACATTCGAATCAATCAACACCGGTAATGATGTACCCGCAGCGTTGTATGCTGTTATAAGTTGACCGATAGTATGGGTTGCAACGACACCGGCCGGATCAAGGTTTGCTGTAACCGGCTCGTCGTATTCTTTTTTCACGCAAGAGGTGAATCCGACAGCTATAAGGCAAGTCAGAGTTGAAAGAAGGAGAAGATTTTTAATTTTTTTCATGAGTATGATAGATAGATTGTTTTTAAATGTAATTGCTTGATTAGTTCATTCGAAGTGTTATTCCTGCAAAGAAAGTTGTTCCGTAACCGTAAAAATATTTTGGTGCGAAGCGATTTATGTCTTTGTAATCATTGTCAAATCGTAACTGTTCAAAACCTCCGGTGATCATATCTTCGTTATTAAGCAGGTTTGTGATTCCCAGGTTAAACACAAGGAAAGTTTGCTTTTTCAAGGATTTGAATTTGTTGTTCAGGCGCCACGAATATCCTGCTGCAATGTCCATAGTGAATTGTGCATCGACCTTTTCCTGAGACAGGATATTAACCCATTCAGCTGATCCCTGATCTACGAGATCCAGACCATTATAGGTACGACGTGAAGGGTTATAATCGATGTATAAATTATCAAAATAGTTAAAGTTCATACTTACCCACCAGAACTTTTTAGAACGGTAATTTATTCCGATCGTATAGGCTGTTTGCGGGCCTCCTGCTACATGCAGATTTTCTGCAAAGATAATTTCATCGTTCGCAAGAAGCGTGTCCTTGTTGTCCTGCGTAATTGTTGCCAATGGTCTGGAATTATAAATGTGTTCACCAATTGCTGCTACAGCACTAAGGGTAAATCCTTTTCCAACATTTGCTTCTCCTGAAATTTCGAAACCAGCATGACGCTTGTCAATTCCGGTTAAACTATAGTTTACGAAGGTTCTGAAATCTCCGTGGTAAAAGCTTTTCACATCAAAACCATCTTTAAACTGGGTATAGTATCCAATCACTTTTGCTTTAAATCGAGGTGCTCTCAGAATATATCCGCCTTCAAGTGAATAAATTTTCTCACTTGTTAAATCATCCGCAACATTATCACGGGTGCGGGTGGAAATATATGCGTTGTCAAATAAAGGGGCGCGTGTTAGGTAAGAAGCATTTGCAAAGAAGTAATTGCGACCATTGTACTTATAAGTAGTTCCACCTTTCACACTATAGTCGAAGAAGCTTTGTTTTTCAGCATCACCGAAGGAGTTGTCAGCATACACACCGTTTCGCACATTTCCGGTACGATAGAAGGAAGTATTTGACAACTGAAGTGCAAGGAAGTAATCCATACGCTCAAATTTCCAGGCACCTTGTCCCCAAACGGCAGCGCGGTTTATATTAGCTGTATAGTCGTAGCCGTACTTGTCACCTTCATGCAGAATACGATTTGGGTTATTAAGATCATTTTGAAGTACGTCAGGATTATTGACATTTGATTGATCTGCGTATTGAGTGATGTCAACATAAAAATCAGCACCCATCAAGTCATTCACTTCTTTGTAAAAATTCGAACTTTCCTGTTGATAGGTGATTCCACCGTCAAAATTCAGGTTGTCGCTAATAATTGAGTGGTATGTAGTGTTGAAATTGAATCGTTTATTATCAATTACTCTGTCAGAAACGATGTATTTAGCCCATTTGCCTGAGGTGCCATTAAAGACGGTATCATGCAATTGATTAGCTTCATACAACTTATCCCACTGGATCTGGCGAAGTGCTTTATTGCTTCTCAACTCGGCATCAACGGCTGCTCTTAACTCAGCAAAAGCGCTTGGATTTTCACCGTAATAAGGGTCAAAACTTGGGAGACGGCGGTAATAATCAGGACGAGGGTCTTCCGCATTATACCAATCAAGACCGGAGATTTTATATTTCCCCATTTGATAAGAAACAGAAGTTTCGAGTGAAGATTTGTCTGAGATGGTCCAATCATGACTAAGAATAGCAATTGGTTGATGGCCATGCGCTACAGATGCATTTCGTTTCTCTCCGTTTTGGTATCCCCAATAAGGATTGTAATAATTTGTACCGGCAATGTCCATGATTTCCTGTACTGCAGGACCTGAACGTCCATTCTTCGTGTTAGCACCAAATGCTGTTAATGACAAAGAGTGTTTGCTGTTAATGACCTTTTCTACAGCAGCAAAATAAGAATGCCCATCATAGAAAGTTCCTTCTGTGAAACCCTCATTAGCCCAACGACGGGAATAGGAAATGGAATAAGCCCAACCTTTTGAAGTGAGACCTGATCCATAAGTGACCATAAGGCGATTATCGTACGAACGATTACTTGCTGCGTAAGACACCTGTAATCGTTTACGTTGACGTGAAGCACGACTGTCAATACTGTAGACACCTCCAATGCTGCCGTATGAATAGGTGGCAGGAGCAAGTCCATTTGAATATTCACGGCTTCTTACCACATCATTTAATCCACTGAAAGAAGAATAAAGATTTCTTCCGCTTACTATATCGTTCATCGGGATGCCATTCATCAAAGTAAGGAAGTTTTCGTCTTCATAGCCTCTGATTCGGAAGCGTGCAGATGAAAACACGAAGGATGTTGCAGCTGTAAAGGCATCACGGGAGGCAGAAAGGACACTTGAAACGCTTCCACCGCTTCCATCCCTAATCTCATCATCAGACAAGCTCACAGTGGGAATGTTATCCACGTTAGTTTTCGCGAGTTCCATGGATTTGTCAGTTACCGGGATAGCAACAACAGTATTTGTTTCGCTGAACTCAAAATTCTGTATGTGATTGGAAATTTGTTCAGCTGTTACTTCCAGTTCTAGTGTGCCATAAGGAACGGAAGGAATACTGAAAGTTCCGGTTGAATCTGTGCTAGCTGATTGTCCGGAAGATTTAACCAAAACTTTTGCGTTAAAAATCGGGCGATTATTTTCGTCCTTAACCATTCCGCTTAGTGTGCCATTTTGGGCAAAAGTAAAGCTGGTTAAGACTGCGAAAAGTACTGTGAGTAGTTGTTTCCTGATATTCATAATTATATATTAAAGTAGAGTACTGATTTGCTAAGAAGGGCGACAAAGCTAATCAAATATCGAAATTCTCAAATAGCCTGTAGGTTATTTCATGATGAATTCACTGAATCAGATAGTATTTACTGATTTTTAACCTGAAATTTAGAAAAAAATCAGAAGCTTGGTACAGACCGGCTATAATATGACAGATTTGTTAGAAAGTAAGGGCATATTATGGCTTAGGTCAAAATTTGGCACTTTGAATTGACCTTGATCTTTCTTCCTGAAAGTTCATCAGTGCATACAAAAGCTTGCAATTCCTAAAAATTGAATCTGTGATTAATCTCCAGAATTTGTATGTTTGCTCCCCTTAAAATTCAGACATGAAAAAATTACCGGTTCTTGCATGTATCCTTATTTCCTTCCAGATCTCGTTGTTTGCACAGAAGCCGACATATAAGGTTGCGATTGTAAGCTTTTATAATCTTGAAAATTTATTCGATACAATCGATGATCCAAAGATCGATGATTCTGAATTTCTACCTGGTGGTAAGAAGAATTATAGTACTGAAATATATCAGGATAAGTTGGAGCATTTAGCTGAGGTTATTTCACAAATTGGAACAGATCGCTCTCCTGAAGGAGCAGCCATATTGGGCGTAGCTGAAATAGAAAATGAAGGGGTTTTACGGGATCTCGTTTCCACAGAAAAATTAAAGAGCCGAAACTATAAGATCGTTCATTACGATTCTCCTGATGTCAGAGGAATCGATGTTGGCCTTTTGTATAATCCAAAATATTTCAGTCCAAGTTATTCGGAACCACTCTTTGTACCCTTGTTTGAGAATGATACGGTTCCACGTTATACCAGAGATGTACTGTATGTAGCCGGCAATTTTGATGGAGAGCCCATTCATTTGTTTGTGAATCACTGGCCATCAAGAAGAGGCGGAGAAGAGGCAAGCGCACCGGGTCGTGCCAAAGCTGCAAGTGTTTGCAAGCATAAAATTGATTCAATCACTGCATTAAACCCCGACGCGAAGATTTTTTTAATGGGTGACCTGAACGACGATCCGGTAAGTCCATCTGTTGCAAAAGTTATCGGGGCAAAAGGAGAGAAGAATAGCATTGAAAGAGGAGGTATGTTCAATCCATGGATGGATTCATATAAGCAAGGCATCGGTACTCTGGCATATAATGACAGTTGGAATTTGTTTGATCAGATAATTGTTTCTTCCGGATTATTAAGTAAAGATCAGACAGGATACTTTTTTGGAGAAGCACATATTTTCAGCAAACCCTGGATGATGCAATCAAGTGGTCGTTACAAGGGTTATCCAAAAAGGACATTTGACTTCGATAATTATATAGCAGGATACAGTGACCACTTTCCGACATTTCTGGTTATTTATTCAAGAGTGAAGTAATATAAACAATTGATTTACTAAGAATATTCTCCGTGATTGAGTTGATGATTAAATCAATTTTTTTCTAGGACATATTCAATTTCAAAAACGAAAGACACATGAACAGAGGACCGATTTCTAATTTTATGGAGAAAAATTATCTCCACTTCAATGCTGCAGCGATGATGGATGCTTCGAAAGGCTATGAACAGCATTTATTGGAAAATGGAAAAATGATGATAACCCTTGCAGGTGCCATGAGCACAGCTGAGTTGGGCATATCACTTGCTGAAATGATACGTCAGGATAAAGTTCAGATTATATCATGCACAGGAGCAAACCTGGAAGAGGATATCATGAATCTTGTAGCGCACAATCACTATAAGCGTGTTCCAAATTACAGAGATCTTAGTCCTCAGGAAGAATGGGATCTTTTAGAGAACCACTATAACCGAGTTACAGATACATGTATACCTGAAGAAGAAGCCTTTCGACGTTTGCAAAAGCATATTCATAAAATATGGAAGGATGCAGAAGATAATGGCGAGCGGTTTTTTCCGCATGAGTATATGTACAAGATTTTATTGAGCGGTGAGCTGGAGCAATACTATGAGATTGATCCGAAAAACTCCTGGATGCTGGCGGCGGCTAAAAAGAATTTACCTATTGTTGTCCCGGGCTGGGAAGATTCAACCATGGGGAATATTTTCGCTTCTTATGTTATTAAAAATGAGTTGAAGGCAACAACCATGAAAAGCGGAATCGAATATATGGTTTGGCTTAGCGATTGGTATCGTAAAAACAGTGGAGGTAAAGGCGTTGGGTTTTTTCAGATAGGCGGAGGTATTGCAGGAGATTTTCCAATTTGCGTTGTACCGATGATGTATCAGGATCTGGAATGGCATGATGTTCCGTTCTGGTCTTACTTCTGTCAAATCAGTGATTCAACAACCAGTTATGGATCTTATTCGGGAGCTGTGCCTAATGAGAAAATCACCTGGGGAAAGCTTGACATAAAAACTCCCAAGTTTATAATTGAGAGTGATGCATCAATTGTTGCACCCTTGATGTTTGCCTGGATATTGAAGCAGTAAATTCCGGTGTTAAGCTTGATATGCTTTGTTTGAAATATATAGACACTTACTTCATCAACCAGGAAATTGTGTTCCGTAAAAGCTGAGTATTATATTTGGCAAGCGGAGAGTTCATTCCGATTTTTTGATTTCCTGCGAGTTGGGCAGTAAACATGGCCGCTTCACCCATTAACACTAATTTTCCTTTTCCAAATTGTAAGGCTGCTGCCTGATAGTGGTCATCGCTGTTTTCATGTGGAGTATCATTTTTGAACTGCCATGCTTGCTCCGGAGAAAGAAGACTATAGTTTTTTAATTTTAGGATAGGAATTGCCTCTTTAGGAATTTTAAAAGCACTACCGGTAAAAGTAAGAATGCTGTCGACCTCTTGTTGCGTTGAATTGCCATTGCTGATTTCATTTGACAGCAAAGTTGAATCAGATCGCAAGAAAATTTCCGGATTTCTTCTCCGGTTATCCATCGCGAAGCAATTGCAAAGCTTAAAACCGAATGCAGCAGCCAACTCTTTGGCCGCACCTGCGAATGGCATATGGTCAGCAATGAGCAATAATTTACCACCTGATTGCACCCAGTTTTTTACCGCTGCAATTTCATTTTGTGTAAAGGCAGAAAGTGTAGGGTTCGACCAGTTTTCCCAGTTAGCTTCGTTGATTGCATTGGAAATAACAAGCAGCTCCATGGTGCTAAGTCCGGCCTGATCAAATGACATGGTATTTTCTGATACCTTATATCCGTCATTTTGTAAAACTTTTGCAAAGGGAGCAAAACGATCTGATGCTGTATGATAATTATGATGAGCTGCATCCACATGAATTAGCGGGCCCTGACCTTTTGGATAGGCGGGGGCATTCAATACAGGATCGAAAAGGGTGTCAGGACTTACCTGAGAAGTGGCAATGGATGTAAGAAACAATAAGGAAGAAAGAAGAATGAATTTCATGAATGAGATAATATAATTCTTAAAGCTGAATGATTTTCGAAATTTTATTTCAGGTAAAAATACCCTTTCCTCCAAAAAAAAACCGGGTAAGAGTTGATTTTAACATCTCTCTTACCCGGTTAAAGCCTTATGTGAAAATATACTTACCTCACAATTAAAGGTAAGGTTTTCGATTCTTTTGAATCAAGGAGCAATTTTACGGTATAATAGCCCGATGAAAGTGAGCTGATATTTTGACTGATTAGATGCATTCCTGCAGCTTTAAAATTATCAGGCGTGTGATGAACCAGTCTTCCGCTCAAATCATAAATTTCCATTGCGACAGTTGAGGCAGATTTCAAATTAAAAGAAACAAACATTTCCTGAGAAGCAGGGTTAGGGTAAAGTTGCGTCTCTGAAATAATAGTATTTTCTGCTATGCCGGTTGTAGTTCCAACTCTGAACATAATTGTTCGGTCATGAGTAAGCACATAATTATTATGAAATTCCAGTCCGCGCACTACAACGAAATAAGGAGCTGTTCTCATTTGAGCAGTTGATGGTGTCCATGATATGGTACCGTTGATAGAGCCGGGGACATTGTTTACGATGGTAAATTGAGCCTGATTTCCACTCAAGATAAAAGGTTCCCCTTGTACTAGCATATCCATCTGATCGTTGTCACCTTGCGTTGCCTGAATATCCATAGTGAATGGAACATTTGGCGCAAGTGTGATGCTGAAATTTCCATTGGCATCTTGCGGCCATGAGCCTGTGTTAATAACCATTTGATGGAAGTTGGTAGTGTCGTCAACAACGATGATTTGCATGTCACGACGAATTTCTCCGATCTTTATACCTGCGCGGAATTCTTCCACAAGAAATGAAGCAACCCAATGTCCGTTTGAATCCGGCATCCAGGTAATTTCACCCGTAATATTGTTAAGTGTAAATGGATTTGAGGCTGCTCCTTGCGGTAAAGTATAGCCAACTACGGTATCGCCAGCCATGCTTAATGGAATATCCAGGCTCCAGGCCATTGAATCGCCATCGGCATCAAAAGGCAAAGGATTGTAAGTGTACAAAGTATTTTTTTGTGCAAGAGTCACCGGCTGATTAAGCAGAACAGGACTTGAATTGCTTGACAGGGAATCAACAGTTAAGACAGTACTTAAATATAAAGATTCTCCACCGGGATTTGACATATTGAGAATGGTGTCATTGCGGCAACAGTCACTCCATGAAATCCGGTACTGACCTGCTGCGGGGAAGGTATAGTTTAGGATATAATCATATACTTCAACACCATTAAAGAATGCTTGTGCACCGGTATGGCCTATGGTTATTGATTGTTGAATGCTTGTAGCAACATCCGCTATTTTAAAGATTGCGGTCGAATACATAGGAATACCTGTTGTATCTCTGAATAAAGTAAGTTTGATCTCATAATTGTTTCCGCTGATTTGTTGAGCTGTTATTTGTCCACCCATGAGGTGGGTTGCCTGAGCAGAGGAAATGAAAAGAAAAGCAAAGAGTAGGAGTAATAATTTTTTCATGGAGCAGGTTTTGAGAAATAAAATTATTATGTTTTTGGTAATTCAAAGGTATAGGAATGATTGAATTTTCCAAATCCTTGAATACATAATTTGCCGAATAATTTAGTGCAAAACAGGCAGTTAAAATTTGATAAAATTCAAGCTTTTAGCGTAAACTATATTGTAAAGGAAAAGCAAAAAATACTGTAAGAGTTATACAGGAATATTCTGCTTTTTCATTGATTAGTAACAAAGACCGTTTATTCCCAATACTTAATGTGCCTTTTTTTTGTAAGTTTTTGCATGAAACAAATCACTTTCCTTCTTGGTTTCGTCGTACTTTTCATTAGAATTTCAGGCATTTAATGAGGATACGAACAAGCGCATGCTTGTAAAATCAAATGAAAAAAAACAAGGGTCAAGTAGGATTGAATGAGAATCCAAGGACACTATTTTTGAGAGCAACTCTGATAGCGCTTGGACTGCTTTATGTCTTGAAGCCGGGGATAATTTTGGCACAATCAAGTACTTCCCCATTGACATTTATTAATTCAACTGTGATAAGTGGTACAGCAGGATCTGTTGATGCTGTCTACAAATTTCAAAATGTTACAAGCGGCGTGGATGCCCATGTGAGATTATCGGCAAAATATAACGGAGCAACAGTTAGTAATGTGGACATTCCTTCGTCTACAACCGGATATGATCCGGCATTCCAACCAAATATTTCAATAGCAAACGGAACGAGTGGAAGTCCAAAGACTTCATATGTTGAATGGGAGATCCGATTTAAAAAAGCCGGTACCGACAACGATACAAGTCTTGCCAATATATCTGCCACGGCAATTGATGTTGATGGAAATAGTAACCTTCAGGAGAAAGTACAGGCTTATACTCCCTCCAGTTATTCGGTGAATTCTCCGAACGAATTAACATTGTCAACGGATGGCTCGTCGGTGACGGCATTAGGTTCTACGACTGATTATTCTGGAATGGATTCATCAGTTAAAGCTGTTATGTTTCAAATGAATTTTCAGAATGTAAATCTAATCACTTACAGAACAGGTGGAGTGAGCAAAACAAGCACCACAGCGCGGCAATTTAGTATTTACTTTAAAGCTTTCTTTGCACAAAATACTCCCTTACCTGTAGAGTTGATGTATTTTAAAGCAACTTTAAATTCAGAGTCTAAAGTAAAGTTGAACTGGGCAACGGCATCAGAAACTAATAATGCATATTTTGTTGTTGAAAGAAGTGATGATGGAAGGGAGTTTTATGAGATAAAAGCCCTGCCTGGTGCAGGTAACAGTTCGAAAACAAATTACTATGCTTTTGTTGATGAGAGTCCGTCCGAGGGCTTGAACTATTATAGACTCATACAAACGGATCATGATGGGAATCAGAAAGTGTATGATCCTGTTTCGGTAAATGTCATTCCAAAAAGAAAGGATCTTGTTATTGATAATGTTTACCCAAATCCTTTTAAAGCAAGCACCAGAATAACTTTCTCAGCTCCTGCGAGAGACGAAATTCAAATTTCAGTTTTAAATTCTCAGGGTATGGAAACCAAATCGATCCGTGCGGAAAGTGTTTCCGGAACTCAGTTATGGAGCCTAACCGGATTGCAGGAACTTGAGCCGGGAGTTTACTTTTTACAAGCCTCTCAAAACGGACTGGTTTCCAAAACCTTCAGGTTGATGAAGAATTAGTCCATTTTTAGTATTTTTTTTCGAATTTGTTTCCGTTTAAAATTGTTTAAGTATATTTGCATATATTTAAACAAAAATGGGCACATACAGCATCAGTCGTCTTGAGCAGCTTAGTGGAATAAAGGCGCATACAATCAGGATTTGGGAGCAACGCTATAAAATATTTACTCCGAAACGTTCTGAAGGGAATGTCAGGTCATATAATGACCAACAGTTACGAAAGCTTTTGAATATAGTAAGTCTGTCAAACACCGGCCTTAAGGTTTCTGAATTATGCAGATTATCGGAGAAGGATCTGGCGAAACTTCTAGATCGACAGATTGAGCTTTCTAAAACTGAAAATGCGCAATTCGAGTACTTCATTTCGCAGCTGATAATTTCCGGTTTGAATTATGAAGAGGCTGATTTTGAAAAGGCTTTTTCTGCCTGTTTGCTTAGATTTGGATTCAAGAATTGTTACGTTAACGTGATTTATCCGATGATGGTTCGAATCGGACTAATGTGGGGGAAAGACGAATTTTGTCCGGCGCAGGAACATTTTCTCTCCAATTTGCTCCGTCAAAAATTTTGTACAGCCATAGATGCCTTGCCTGCCGTTTCATCTAAGAAGCCAACCTGGGTATTATTTTTACCTGAAGATGAGTTTCATGATTTGGGACTTCTGTTTTCTTCCTTTTTATTGCGTCAGCATGGGGAACATGTCATTTATCTGGGAAGCAATGTTCCATTAGACTCAATAAAAGATATTGTGAAAGATGTTCAGCCAAAACACCTACTTTTATTTATGGTCAGGCATAGCCCGGCTGATGAAGTGCAGGATTATATAAGTCAGCTTGAGAGGAATTTTAAAGATGCTAAAATTCATGTAGCAGGGAATGCTCATTTGGCCGAAAATCTTAAACTTAGCAAGAGGACTGATTGGATAAGTGACATTTCTACTTTTGAATTGAACTATTTAAAGTAATTTATGTTGTTTAAAGAAATTGACAAAATATTAAACAGTATTCCGTATTAAAATTTGAATTAAAAGAGGCATGTCAAAAAAAGTCATCATAATAGGAGCCGGTTTTTCCGGATTGAGTGCCGCGGCCTACCTGGCTGCCGCAGGTTATGATGTGCACGTACATGAAAAGAACTCGACAGCCGGAGGCAGGGCAAGACAATTCAGAACGCCGGAAGGGTATCTTTTTGACATGGGGCCAAGTTGGTATTGGATGCCGGATGTTTTTGAACGTTTTTTTAATGACTTTGGAAAGAAGGCTTCAGATTTCTATTCACTACAACTATTAGATCCATCGTATTCAATCATTTTTGGAAAGCAGGATTGCATGGACATTCCTGCAGATTATGAACAGTTGTTAAAGTTGTTTGAGCAGATCGAAAGCGGAAGTGCTATACGATTAAAAGAATTTTTATTAGAGGCTGAATACAAATACAAAGCCGGAGTGGAGGATTTGGTCTATAAGCCGGCGCATTCTTTTCTTGAGTTTACCGATTTCAAAACGCTTATGGGAATAAGCCGCATGCAGGTATTCAGTTCATTCAGCAAACATGTAAGAAAATATTTTAAACACCCAAAGCTTATTGCTTTGATGGAATTCCCGGTTTTATTTCTGGGTGCCATGCCGCAAGAGACACCGGCTTTATATAGTCTGATGAATTATGCAGGACTAAAATTAGGTACCTGGTATCCACAAGGGGGTTTTGGAAAGGTTGCCGAGGGAATGAGAAGAGTTGCTGAAGAGCATGGTGCTCAGTTTCACTTTAATTCTCCCGTAAATAAAATTAATGTCAGAGCTAATTCAATTGAAAGTATAGATACAAATTCAGGTAGTATCGAAGTAGATGTGGTGATTGGCGCTGCAGATTATAATCACATAGAACAGAAATTATTGAATGAATCTGATCGGGGTTATAGCGAGTCCTATTGGGAAAGAAAGACTTTTGCACCATCGAGCCTGATTTTTTATCTTGGAATAAAGAAAAGGATCGAAAAGCTGAAGCACCATAATTTATTTTTCGATGCAGATCTTGACGTTCATTCAGCCGAAATTTATAAGGATAAGAAATGGCCAACAGATCCCTTGTTTTATGTTTGCTGCACATCTAAATCAGATGACAATGTCGCTCCATCCGGTCATGAGAATTTATTTGTTCTCATGCCTCTTGCAGCAGGTTTAACTGACACATCCGGAAATCGGGAGAAATACTTTGCCTGGATAATGAAACGAATTGAAGCGTATACCGGTGAAGAACTTGTATCTCATATTGATTACAGAAGAGATTATTGTATCGATGATTTTAAATCCGATTACAATGCATACAAAGGAAACGCCTATGGTTTGGCGAATACACTGATGCAAACAGCCTTTCTTAAACCGAAGATGAAGAGCAAAAAGCTTGATAATTTATATTTTGCCGGACAGCTTACGGTACCCGGACCGGGTGTTCCGCCGGCGATAATTTCCGGAAAAGTATCAGCCAAAGAAGTTATTAAAAATTTTAGCATTAAGAAACATGAAATCTCTGTTTGACGACGTCTCTGTTGCGTGTAGTAAACTTATCACACGAAAATATAGTACCAGTTTTTCACTTGGTATATCTTTTCTGTCGAAAAAGTTTCATGCTCCGGTTTATTCCATCTATGGCTTTGTACGCCTGGCTGATGAGATAGTAGATAGTTTTCATGGTTTTGATAAAGAAGAATTACTTACTCAATTCAAGAAGGACACAAGGGAAGCTATCGGAAGGAGAATCAGCCTGAATCCTGTTTTGAATGCATTTCAGGAAGTTGTTCATGCCTATAATATTGAATCAGAATTGGTGGAAAAATTTCTGCATAGTATGACTTTGGATTTAAAAAAGCAGGATTATACCGAAGAACTTTATAGGGAGTATATATTAGGATCTGCAGAGGTTGTGGGACTGATGTGTTTAAGAATTTTTACCGAAAAGGATGATCAGTTGTATAAGGAGCTCAGGCCTTCAGCCATGAAGTTAGGCTCTGCATTTCAAAAAGTAAATTTTCTGAGAGATTTACGTGCAGACTTTGAGAAATTGGGAAGGAGTTATTTTCCTGATGTTGATTTGAATAATTTTTCCGGCCGGGATAAATTGCGTATCGAAGCTGAGATTGAGGAAGAATTCAAAGATGCTTTAACGGGTATTAAAAAATTACCGCCTGGAGCAAGATGTGGTGTATATCTGGCATATGTATACTACCGAAAATTATTCAATAAAATAAAAGGAGTTCCTGCAGAAACAGTGATGAAGGAAAGAATCCGAATATCAAACGGAAGGAAGTTTGGATTGATGATTAATTCAGTGCTGCGTCATCGTTTCAATATACTGTAATTCGATCAGGCATAAGTGCTGAGTACATGAACAAATATGACAAAACAGGATAAGATGGATGAATTTTTAGTTTTAGTAGACGATACGGATACAGCATGGGGCAAGATGGAAAAAATGGAAGTGCATCAATTAGGTTTATTGCATCGGGCATTTTCCGTATTTGTTTTTAATACAAAGGGCGAATTGTTAATGCAACAAAGAGCCTCTGAGAAGTATCATTCGGGTGGTTTATGGACTAATACAT
Source organism: Bacteroidota bacterium (assembly GCA_004295015.1). Classification (GTDB taxonomy): domain Bacteria; phylum Bacteroidota; class Bacteroidia; order AKYH767-A; family 2013-40CM-41-45; genus QQVM01. Next base: position 233,428 of record SHNE01000044.1, read on the forward strand.
GTTGTAGTCACCCTCGCTTTGGTGAGGAGACTGATTTTGCAGCTGACCGCCGACTGAAGGAAGAGATGGGAATTTCCTGTAACTTATCATACGGCTTTAACTTCATGTATAAAGTGAGTTTTGAGAATGGATTGACTGAGCATGAGTTCGACCATGTATATTTTGGCGTGTGTGATGATATTGCCAAACCTGATCCTACAGAGGTTCAACATTCCAAGTACATAAGCCTTGATGCTTTGATTTCCGACATAAAGGTCAATCCACAATTATATACTGAATGGTTAAAGTTAAGTATTGCTAAAGTCGTTAATCACCTGCAGCATGGAAGATTATCTTTCGTCGCATAATCGAATGAATTTTTCATGTGCCCATAGTATAGATAAAGCATAAAAAATGTATAAACTCCTGCGAGAACAATTTTTACCAATAAGTGTGGATAAGGCATGGGATTTTTTTTCTTCTCCTGCCAATCTTGCCAGGATTACTCCTCCGGGTATGGGATTTAAAATTATTTCAGGAGCTGATGATCCTGTGATGAAGGAAGGGCAGATCATTGAATATATAGTTAAACCACTTTTTCGAATTCCTCTGCGATGGAAAACTAAAATTCTGGATGTGAACAAGCCTGCTTCCTTTAAAGATATACAGCTTGCCGGACCATATACAAATTGGGAGCATAGACATCGTTTTATTCCTGTTGAGGGAGGTGTAAGAATGCAAGATGAAGTATACTATACACTGCCTTTTGGAATTCTTGGCAGGTTCATGCATCGGCTTTTTATAAGGAAAAAAATTGAATCTATTTTTGATTATCGTTTTACTATACTTCAAAAAATATTCGTTGGATAATGGCAGATTGGATGATCAATATACTTTGGGTTATAGGAGCATTTGTAATGATGGAATGTGTTGCATGGATTGCACATAAGTATGTGATGCATGGATTGTTCTGGTTCTTACATAAAGATCATCATGTAAGAGAGACAAAAGGTTTTTTTGAACGCAACGATTATTTCTTTCTCATCTTTGCCATCCCCGGAATTATTTGTCTGGCCATAGGATTGCGTCAGGATTACAATATATTGTTTTGGATAGGACTCGGGATAACTCTCTATGGATTCGCTTATTTCACTATTCACGATATATTTATTCATCAGCGATTCAGGTTGTTCAGAAACACAGAGAACAGGTATTTACGAGCCATTCGAAGAGCGCATAAAATGCATCATAAACATTTAAGTAAAGAGGAAGGGGAATGTTTCGGAATGCTTTGGGTACCCATGAAATATTTCAAGGAGCTAAAAAATTAAGATGTTGAAGCAGTATACATATTTGTTGATTGATCTATTGGCCATCTCTGTGCCTTTTATCTTTTCCTTTCATCCAAAGATTCAATTTCACAAAGTTTGGAAATCATTTTTTCCTTCCGTTATAATTTCAGGAATCATTTTTCTTATGGGCGATGCCTTGTATACCCACCTGGGAGTATGGGGATTTAATCCGGATTACCTGACAGGTATTCAAGTAGGAAATTTACCATTGGAGGAAGTACTCTTCTTTTTTTGTATTCCTTATGCCTGTGTTTTCAGTTATCATTGTTTTGATCGTCTCGTTGATTTTAAAAAGTATGAACAAATTAAAAAATGGTTGGGCCCGGGAATTATCGCGTTTTCAGCTGTACTATCAGTAATTTACTATGACCGGCTCTATACTTTTGCTGCTTGTGCGGGCTTGGTACTCATGCTGATTATGGTACAGTATTGGTTTAAGGTAAAATGGTTGAGCAAATTTTTTATAGTCTATGCTTTTTTGTTAATTCCCTTTTTGATGGTCAATGGCCTTTTAACAGGAACCGGCCTGGCAGAACCAATTGTTTGGTATGATGACAATGAGAATATGGGATTAAGAATACTGAGCATTCCTTTTGAGGATTTGTTTTACGGTATGTCTATGATTTTAATGAATGTTTTTGGTTTTGAGATATTAAATGCCCGAAATCCGGTCAGCCTCAGTAAGGTGGCATGAACGGATTTGGACAATAATTTGAATCTTCCGGTAAAGCTATATTGCTTTGGTAGATCATGCCTGCGCTTTTTGTACCTTTGACCGGTTAAAAGCAGGTAAGAGCAAACATGGATAAGTTTTCATTTTTAGGTAATGCTTCTGTAGCTCAGGTGGATGCATTGTATCAGCAGTTTTTGCAAGACCCTGATTCGGTAGAATCCAGCTGGAAGTCATTTTTTAGTGGCTTTGAATTCGCACGGACCAATTACGATCAGGATGTTGGCGTTCAAACAGGATCTGATGTGCCGGAGGCATTCAGGAAGGAATTCAATGTGATCAATTTGATTAATGGTTATCGAACAAGAGGACATCTTTTTACCGATACTAATCCGGTTCGTGATAGAAGGAAGTATTCTCCGACCCTTGAACTAAAGAATTTTGATCTGAGTGAAAATGACTTAGGTTCGGTATTCAAGGCGGGATCTATAATCGGAATAGGACCTGCGAAATTATCGGCTATCATTGAGCATCTTGAACAAACCTATTGTGCTTCCATTGGAGCCGAGTATAAATACATCCGGAATCCTGAAGTGGTTAACTGGCTCGAACAGAGAATGGAGGGAAGTAGGAATACAGCTAATTTTTCGATTGAGAAAAAAAGACGTATTCTAAGTAAGCTTAATGAAGCAGTGGCTTTTGAGAATTTCCTGCATACAAAATTTGTTGGACAAAAGAGATTTTCACTAGAAGGATGTGAGACTTTAATTCCTGCTCTGGACGCAGTCATAGAGAGCGGAGCAGAGCAGGGTATTAAGGAATTCGTGATTGGGATGGCTCATAGAGGAAGGCTAAATGTGCTGGCTAATATCATGGGAAAAACCTATGAAGAGATTTTTGAAGAGTTTGAAGGACTGGAACATTCCGGAATTGAATATGCGGGTGATGTAAAGTATCACCTTGGTTTTTCCAGTGATGTGGATACCTTGAGTGGAAAGAAAATTCACCTCAGTGTTGCACCAAATCCATCGCACCTTGAGGCGGTGGATCCTGTTGTACAGGGTATCGTACGCTCCAAGATTGATAATACCAAGGATGGAACGGAAGATATGATTGCACCGATTCTTATTCACGGAGATGCAGCAATTGCAGCTCAAGGTGTCGTGTATGAAGTTATACAGATGTCGCTTTTGAAGGGATATAGAACCGGTGGTACTATACACTTGGTTACCAATAATCAAATCGGATTCACAACTAATTATATTGACGGAAGATCGAGTACTTATTGCACGGATGTGGCTAAGGTAACTTTATCGCCGGTTTTTCATGTGAATGCTGACGACGTTGAAGCCTTGGTTTATACGATTGAATTAGCAATGGAATTTCGGCAGAAATTTCATCGTGATGTTTTCATCGATATACTTGGTTATAGAAAATATGGACATAATGAGGGGGATGAACCACGTTTTACGCAGCCATTACTGTATAAAGCAATAGCCGAACATCCGAACCCTCGTGAAGTGTACAATGAAAAACTCCTGGCACAGGGTCAGGTAGAGGCGGATCTTGCACGCGAGATGGAAAAATCTTTCAAAGCATTACTCCAGAAAAGTCTGGATACCGCCAAGCAAGCTAAAAAAATTCCATATACCGACAGACTCGAAGGAAGCTGGAAAGGTTTACGCAGAGCAAGTGACAAGGATTTTGCCGCTTCACCTCAGACCGGTGTGGATTTAAAGACGCTGCGTGAAATTGGTACTAAGATTAGTTCTCTTCCGACCGATAAAAACTTCTTTAGTAAGAGTAAGAGACTTTTTGAAGAACGACTCAAGAATGTAAAGGAAGGTAAGGCGGATTGGGCCATGGCGGAATTACTTGCTTATGGTTCACTGTTGAAAGAAGGATTTCCTGTCCGATTCAGTGGTCAGGATGTAGAGCGCGGTACATTCTCACATCGGCATGCTGTAGTGCGTGTTGAAGATTCAGAAGAACAGTATACACCTTTGAATCACATTGATAATTTGCAGGCTCCCTTTCAGATCTACAATTCACTGCTGTCGGAATATGCTGTGCTTGGATTTGAATATGGCTATGCGATGACAGCTCCGAATTCACTTCTGATCTGGGAAGCTCAGTTTGGAGATTTCATGAATGGCGCTCAAATCATCATTGATCAGTACCTGAGCAGTGCAGAAGATAAGTGGAACCGGATGAACGGACTGGTGATGTTGTTGCCACACGGTTACGAAGGTCAGGGTGCCGAACATTCGAGTGCGAGGATAGAACGATTTTTAAATTTATGCGGACAACTGAACATGCAGGTGGTGAACTGTACCACGCCGGCAAACTTCTTCCATGTTTTACGAAGACAAATGCATCGTCCATTCCGTAAGCCTTTAGTGGTGATGACTCCAAAAAGTTTATTGCGGCACCCACGTTGTGTTTCAAGCTTTGATGATTTGTCAAGTGGTTCCTTCATGGAAGTGATTGATGATGCAAGCGTAACTGCTGCTAAGGTGAATAAAGTAGTTGTTTGTAGCGGTAAAGTTTATTACGAACTGCTTGAGCAAAAAGAAAGGGATCAGAACACAGATGTAGCACTTGTTCGATTGGAACAATTGTATCCTTATCCAGCTGAACAATTATCAGCACTGAAAGCAAAATATAAAAATGCATCCGGGTGGATTTGGTTGCAAGAGGAACCTGAAAACATGGGAGCCTGGTCATACATCCTCAGGAAATCAAAAGATATTTCTTTCAAATTAATCTCAAGAGTAGAAAGTGCCAGCACGGCCACCGGTTCACACAAAGCCCATGACCGTGAACAAAAAGAATTAATTGAAAAAGTGTTTGAAAGAACACTGGTTAGTAAATGATAAAATTAGAGGGAGAGCTTTACTCAAAAGTTTTGCCATTAAAATGTATTATGAGTAATCAACAAAGGTAAAATTTGCCACGAATACGAATTTTCTTGCTTTTAATCCATGCATTGCTAATAAATATTGGACAGAAGTCATGGTTTTAGTCAGAATGAAGGAATTGTATCAGATTTTATTCTTGCATTCGTAGCAAACTATTAAAGTAATAATTTCGGAATAATTAATTGTCATAGATAAAACTCAATACCAAAGCATTGCACCATGTCAATAATTGAAATGAAAATTCCTTCTCCGGGAGAATCTATCACAGAAGTTCAAATCGCACGATGGATTAAAAAAGACGGAGATTATGTTGAGAAGGATGAAGAGATTTGTGAAATTGATTCTGACAAAGCAACCTTAACACTCAATGCAGAGGCTGATGGTGCTTTAAAGATTCTAGTGAAAGAAGGGGAGACCATCCCTGTAGGCACACTGGTTTGTTCTATTGATACTTCCGTAAAAAAGCCTGCCGGTGAAGTGAAGCAACCCGCCGGAGAGGCGAAGAACGCAGAAGCGAAACCTGAAAAGAAAGCAGAGCCGGTAAAAGCTGACAAAGCAAAATCCAATAGTGAATCATATGCAACAGGGGTTCCGTCGGTTGCCGCTGCCAAGATGATGAGAGAACAAGGAGTTACAGCAAAGCAGGTAAGTCCTTCCGGAAAGGACGGACGCATCACTAAAGCCGATGTGTTGAATGCTTCAGCTAAGTCTATGGGAGTATCGCAGAATTCATGGGGTGGAACACGCGAGCTTAGAAGAGAAAAAATGTCTATGCTTCGCAAGAAAGTTGCAGAGCGATTGGTAGCTGTGAAACAGGAGACGGCAATGTTAACCACCTTTAATGAGGTTGACATGAGTGCCATCATGCAAATTCGTAAACAGTATAAAGATTCGTTCAAAGAAACTCATGGAGTTGGATTGGGTTTCATGTCATTTTTCACAAAAGCCGTATGTGAAGCACTTCATGCTTTTCCGGCTGTTAATGCGCAGATTGACGGACAGGAAATTATATACCATGATTATTGTGATATCGCCATAGCAGTAAGTGCTCCAAAAGGACTGATGGTTCCTGTGATGCGTAATGCAGAGTCGATGAGTCTTGCAGAAATCGAAGCATCCGTTATTGAACTCGCAACTAAAGCGCGTGATGGTAAGTTGACAATCGAAGAAATGACCGGAGGGACTTTTACAATTACCAATGGCGGAGTTTTTGGATCGATGTTATCTACCCCCATCATTAATCCCCCGCAAAGTGCAATTCTTGGCATGCATAATATAGTAGAGCGCCCTGTTGCTATTAATGGCGAAGTAAAAATTCGTCCGATCATGTACATTGCTTTATCGTATGATCATCGGATTATTGATGGTAAAGAATCTGTTGGCTTCCTCGTAAGAGTGAAGCAAATGCTGGAAGAGCCTATAAAGATGATGTTTTCAGGAAATGATCCGGTGAAAGTGATGCTGGGATTGTAAATTCATCTTGCTTGTTTATTCCGGATAAATAATTTGATCTTGGAAAATAAACTAACCCGGCTTTTTGTTGCCTTCCCTATCCCGGCTGACATCACTGCGGAGTATTCAGCTTACATAACTCGATTCAAAGAAATCTCAGGCCTTCGCTGGACTAAAGCACGGAATCTACATTTGACTTTATTCTTTATTGGAGAAGTGGAGGACAGGAATATTGTTCATGTTATAAATGAACTAAAAGCTTTCCGGAATACCCTGAAGTCCTTCACTTTAGTCTTTGAAAAAATAACATTTCGGGGGAAAGCTCACAATCCCGGAATGATATGGGCTCAATTCGAAAAGTGCGAAGCATTCAGTGAAGTTTCTTCTCAGCTCTTTTCAATAGTTTCAAAATACATGACGATTGTACCCCGGCATCTTGACCCCATTCCTCATATTACACTTGCACGTCTTAAAAAAGGATCCGAACTAAATTTGATAAAGACTGATGAATTTCCTATGCCAAAGGAAATGCTGGTTGATAAGATGGAGCTTTGGAAAACGGTACACACACCTGACGGAGTGTTGTATGAAAAATTAGCCTAAAGAAAAATATTAGATTTTATAAATGAATCAATCAGCCACAGCAACAACTTCTGTCACTTCAGGGATAAGTTGTTTAAGCAGATTTTCAATTCCTGATTTTAAGGTGAGCGTAGAAGATGGACAACCACTGCACGACCCTTTCATGACAACTGTTACGACACCTTCTTCAAAAGATTTAAAGTGAATGGCCCCACCGTCTTGTTCAACGGCAGGTTTTACATATTCATCAAGTGTTTCAATGATTTTACTTTCGAGTGCTGATGATGTTTTAGTCCTTTCTATTCTTGCATCTGCAACTTGTTCTGTGGGTCCTGTAAAGACAGGTTCATCATTTTGAAAATAATTTTTTATGTATTCACGGAGGATCGGAATCAATTCATACCAATCAACATCTGAATTTTTTGTGAGTGTGATAAAGTTTGCAGTGATAAATACACTGCTAATCCCTGAAAAGCCAAAGAGTTGTTTTGCCAGTGGGGAATTTCCTGTTTGGCCCGGATTGGTATATTCTACACTCCCTTCCTGAAGTATATAGTTATTTAGCACAAATTTCATGGAAGCCGGATTAGGCGTGGCTTCTGCATATACGGTAACCAATTTCATTTTTTCGGTATTCATTTGATGCAAAGGTAAGTAATTTTCAAATGGTTTGATTTAAAGGGTAGATTCTGAGAATTTATACTAATGGAATTCGTGGATTTGAGGGATTAAGCTTTAATTTGCAGTATATGAAGCAAGAAACAGATTTCCTTGTAATTGGGAGCGGCATTGCAGGCTTGACTTTCGCATTGAAGGTTGCCGATCATGGTAAAGTGACGGTTATTACGAAGGCTAATGAGGAGGAATCAAATACTAAATACGCACAGGGCGGGATTGCCGGTGTTTTACATGGACCGGATACTTTCGAGAAGCACATCCGTGATACCCTTGAATGTGGCGCCGGATTGTGCGACGAGAAAGTTGTGCGTATGGTTGTTACCGAGGGAGCTGAGCGCATCAGGGAAATAATAGAGTGGGGTACGAGGTTTGACAAGACGGAAGCAGGCGAGTATGATCTTGCCCATGAAGGCGGACATAGTGAGCATCGTGTCTTGCATTATAAAGATTCAACCGGCAATGAAATTGAAAGAGCATTATTGCAGCAGATTCATTCACATCCGAACATCACTGTCTACACTCATTTTTTTGCTATTGATCTAATTACACAGCATCATCTTGGTCAGGAAATAAAGAGAGGCACGCCCGATATAGAGTGTTATGGTGCCTATGTATTGGATAAAAAAAGTTCAGAGATAATAACTATTCTCTCCAAGCTTACGCTTTTAGCAAGCGGTGGCGCAGGCCAGGTTTATAAAGCAACAACGAATCCTGCCATAGCAACAGGAGATGGAATGGCGATGGCATACAGGGCAAAAGCAACCTTGCGGGACATGGAGTTTATCCAGTTTCATCCTACGGCTTTGTACAATCCGGCTGATCATCCATCATTCCTTATCTCCGAAGCAGTAAGAGGCGAAGGTGCAATACTGAAAACCAAAGACGGTAAAGAGTTTATGGATCGCTACGATTCCCGTGCATCACTCGCTCCCCGTGATATCGTCGCAAGAGCGATTGATCAGGAAATGAAAGTCAGGGGCGATGATTTTGTTTTGTTAGACTGCCGACATATCTCTCCGGAAAAATTCAAAGAGCATTTCCCGACTATCTATTCAAAATGTCTGTCAGTCGGAATTGATATAAGCAAGCAGATGATTCCTGTAGTACCTGCTGCACATTATATATGTGGAGGAATTGCTGTAGATGAGTGGGCCAGAAGTTCTATTAAAAATTTATATGCTGCAGGAGAATGCGCTGCAACCGGACTGCATGGCGGAAATCGACTCGCATCAAACTCTTTGTTGGAGGCCTTGGTTTATTCTCATCGGGCATATGTTGATGCTATCACGCAATTCAGGACTGTTGCCATTCAGTCTGAGGTTCCCGATTGGAATTCAGAGGGTACATCTCAACCCAATGAGATGGTATTGATCACACAAAATTTACGGGAGTTACAGGAAGTGATGAGTACCTATGTTGGTATTGTTCGCTCTGATCACCGGTTGAAAAGAGCCATGGATCGCCTCAGGATTATCTACGGAGAAACGGAAGCTTTGTATGGAAGAACAATACTTTCATCAAAATTATGTGAGCTTAGAAACCTTATCACCATTGCCTATCTTATTGTGAAATTTTCTATGGCCAGGAAAGAAAGTGTTGGCTTGCATTATTCTACAGATTACCCTCCCATTGATGTGAAAAGTTCCGAACAGCTAAAAGGCTGAGTAATTCTTTTGCCAAATTCAATCGTCCACCATCGTTTAATTTATAAAGTTGGAACCACTATCAAGAGAATCATTAAGAAAAAGAATATTCAGTATTCAAAACCAACCGGAGTTTGAAGAATTGGCACTTTCAATCTTCCGGTATCAGTCTGAAGAAAATACTGTTTATAGAAAGTATTTGAATTTTCTTAAGAGAGATTTTCAGTCCATCACTACAATCGAAGAAATTCCTTTTCTTCCCATTGAATTTTTCAAAACGGAGAAAGTACTTAGTCATTTCACGGATGCTGATTTAATTTTTACGAGCAGCAGCACGACCGGCTCAGTACCAAGCCGACATTATATTCCGGATCCTGAATTGTATGAGGAGAGTTTCTTTGCAGCATTCGACATATTTTACGGAAAACCTGCAGACTATTGTATACTGGCCTTATTGCCCTCGTATCTTGAAAGAAAGGGTTCTTCACTCGTATACATGGTCGATAAATTGATCGAAGAATCAAAACATTCAGAAGGGGGTTTTTATTTGCACAATCATAAGGCCTTGGCTGAAAAGCTTGAAGTCTTAAAACAAGCTAAGCAAAAGACAATGTTGATAGGCGTTACTTTTGCCTTGCTTGATTTTGTAGAAAAATTTCCGATGGAATTTCCTGAACTGATTGTGATGGAAACCGGTGGCATGAAAGGTAAGCGGGAAGAACTGATCAGAGAAGAAGTTCATTCAATTCTTAAGTCAGGTTTTGCACTGCAGAAAATCCACTCTGAATATGGAATGACGGAATTGTTATCACAGGCATATTCATCAGGTGATGGAATTTTTTCTTGTCCTCCCTGGATGAAAATTCTTATACGTGAGCCCAATGATCCCTTTTATCTGCTACCGGATGGAAAAAGCGGAGGAATCAATATTATAGATCTCGCCAATTTAGACTCCTGTTCATTTATTGAAACACAGGATCTGGGAAAAACTCATGAAAAGAGTCTGTTTGAAGTTCTTGGTCGCTTCGATACCAGTGATTTACGAGGCTGCAATCTGATGGTACTTTGATAAATTTCGCCGCCAATCTTTCTGAAACATTACGTATTTTGCAGCGCTTTTAAAAGCCTAACGAATCAATCATGAAAAGTAGACGCAGAATCCTGCTCATTTTTTTAAGTGTTACAACCGGAAGTCTTATTTCACTTTGGATAATGAAAAAGCGAATGGGAACTTTAAGTCCGAATGATTACATGCAGATAGGATTGAATTTTCTCTTTGCGGCGGCTCTTGTAGTGGGTGTATCCATCTTTTTACAGAAGATGAATGACAAGGATAAGAAGGATTTGGAAAAAAGAAATCAGGAAAACAAGTAATTACCGGTTGCCTTTCTAGCTCAACGTAATCAAATAATAATTCTTTTTTCCTTTTTGAGCCAGAATATATTTATCCTTAAGCATATCATTTAAAGATACATCATGGTTCACATCATCAACCTTTGCCTTGTTGATGGACACGCCGCCACCTTCGATCATTTTACGCGCTTCTCCTCTTGAAGGGAAGATATTCGTCTTTTCACACAAGAAATCAACGATGTTAATACCGGCCTGAATTTCTGTTTTGGAAACAGTCACCTGCGGTACTCCCTGGAATACTGTAAGCAAATCCTGTTCTGAAAGTTTCAGAAGTGCTTCAGCGGTACCTTTTCCGAATAAAATATCAGAGGCATCCAATGCTGATTTATAATCATCTGCAGAATGAACTCTGATGGTAATGTCTTTGGCTAATTCTTTTTGAAGTAAACGTTGATGCGGAGCTTTAGCGTGTTCTTCTTCGAGCGATTTAATGGTTTCCTGATCCAACAAGGTAAAAATTCGAATGAAATTTTTCGCGTCTTCATCGGATGCATTGAGCCAGAATTGATAGAACTGATATGGTGTTGTTCGCTGAGGATCAAGCCATACATTTCCTGCTTCAGATTTTCCAAATTTGGAACCGTCAGCTTTTTTAATGAGCGGAGTGGTGAGTGCAAATGCTTCGCCGGCATCTTTTCGACGAATGAGTTCAGTTCCTGTAACAATGTTTCCCCATTGATCAGAACCTCCCATTTGTAATTTTATACCATTGTTTTTCCAGAGGTAGTAAAAGTCATATCCTTGAACCAGCTGGTAACTAAATTCTGTGAAGGACATCCCTGAATCAAGTCGTGTTTTCACTGAATCTTTAGCCAGCATGTAATTGATAGAAATATGCTTACCGACATCTCTGATAAAATCGAGGAAGGAGAAATTTTTAAACCAGTCGTAATTGTTTACGATTTCGGCTGAACGATCACCGCAGTTAAAGTCGAGAAATTTTTCAAGCTGTTTTCGCTGGCATTTTAGATTGTGCTCCAGCGTTTGTTCATTCAACAGGTTTCTTTCAGCAGATTTTCCACTTGGGTCTCCAACCATCCCGGTCGCTCCGCCGACAAGTGCAACCGGTTTATGGCCGCATTGCTGAAAATGCAGTAAAGTCATGATTTGAACCAGATTACCTACCCCAAGCGAGTCGGCCGTCGGGTCAAAACCGATGTATCCTTTTGTTATTCCGGTCTTAAGTAGCTCTTCGGTTCCGGGCATCATGTCGTGCAGCATGCCACGCCAGCGTAGTTCTTCAATAAAATTCTTCATTCCTTTATATTAAGCCTCAAAGATATACAGGCTAAAGAGATGTGCAAACACAGAAAAGAGGAGTTTTAAAAACATTTCCCATCTTCGCAGCTTAGTTTTGCATTATGATTCTTGTAACCGGAGGAACGGGATTGGTAGGAGCACAAATCATTTTCGATTTAGTTCGAAATGGAAGGAAAGTACGTGCTTTGAAGCGAGCCGGTAGCGAACTCAGTGTGATTAAGCGAGTCTTTCATCATGCCCCGGAATTGCTGGAAAATATCGAATGGATTGAAGGCGATATCACTGATTTGTATTCAGTAGCAGAAGCTTTAGAAGGTGTTAAGGAAGTATATCATTCTGCTGCCATTATTTCTTTTCGTCCATCTGAATTTACTCAGATGATGAAGATTAATGCAGAGGGAACAGCGAACATGGTGAATATATCTTTGGAAAAGGAAGTTGAAAAATTTTGCCATATAAGTTCAGTGGCTGCATTAGGCCGCTTGGATCAAGGTATAAGTATTAATGAAAGTGCGGTTTGGAAAACATCAAAAAGCAATTCGAATTATGCTATCAGTAAATATGCTGCCGAACGGGAGGTGTGGAGAGGTTATGAAGAAGGATTAAAGGTTGTAATCGTTAATCCCAGCATTATTCTTGGCCCCGGGAATTTAAACAGCGGCAGTTCTAAGTTGTTCAAACAGGTTTGGAGAGGTTTGAAGTTTTATACCGAAGGAATAACAGGTGTAGTAGATGTACGCGATGTTTCTGCTTGTTGCATTTCTCTGATGGAAAAAGAAATTTACGGAGAAAGATTTATTTTGAATGCCGAGAATGTAAGCTACAAAGAGCTTCTGTCCAATATTGCCATCGGATTTAATAAGAAAGCGCCGGGAATTTTGGCAAAAGCATGGATGTCGGAAATTGTTTGGAGACTCGAAGCAATACGTTCTTTGATAACAAATTCAAATCCATTGATCACCAGGGAAACAAGTCGTAACAGTCGGAAAAAGTGGAATTATTCCAATGAAAAAATTAAAAAAACTCTGGGCGTGGAATTTATTTCCATGAAGAAATCTGTTGAAGATACCTGTAAGGTTTATTTGGAGGAATCGTTTAAGGCTAAATAGCTCAGACTTGAGCTTCTTTTCCGGATACTATTCTATTTTTCCAACTCCCCTTGTTTTCGACTCAATTCATTTACAACCTCATTGTAAATCTCCTGCAAAAGTTCCGGGTTTTCGGAATAGAATTTCATGCTTGATTCGAACTTGTCTTCCGGAATATTTTTTTGCTTAAGAATGGCGATCCTGTAATCATTCAGGCTATATGATACCGTGTCGCTGTATTCAAAAATTGTTCTTGAAGCCTGAGCGATTTGTATGTCTGTCAGGATTGGAACAAGTTCTTCTTTACTCAGAACATCAGGTGGAATAATGATTTTCGAATCCTTACATGCAAGCAGATGGATTGAGAATATCAATACAATTAAAAAGCCGAATTTATTTTTCATGAGATTTTTTCAAACAGTAGGCGCATGGCTGCAGGGTGTTCATGTATTTTTGCCTCTGACCACACTCTGTGTCCATTCACAAATGTATCGGTAACTTTGGATTGAAATTTTATTCCTTCAAAGGGACTCCATTTGCACTTCGCTAAAATGTTCGACTTGTCAACTGTCCATGGTGCGTCCAGGTTGACGACACTGAGGTCTGCCCAGTATCCTTCGCGGAGATAGCCTCGTTCTTTTATACGGAAGCAATCGGCTACTGCGTGAGACATTTTTTCAGCAATTTTTTCAAGACTTATTTTTCCCTGATGATAAAATTCAAGCATAGCCGGCAAGGAATGTTGAATCAAAGGTCCTCCGGAAGGAGCTTGCAGGTACTTTTGCATTTTCTCTTCATAAGTGTGCGGAGCATGATCAGTTGCAATAATGTCAAGCTTATCATCAAGCAAGGCTTCCAAAAGTGCCGACTTGTCTTCCTTCCTTTTAACAGCAGGATTCCATTTGATAAGAGAACCCAGTTGATCGTAATCACGATCGTCAAAACATAAATGGTGAATACAAACTTCGGCTGTGATACGTTTTTCTTTCAGAGGGATTTCATTGCTGAATAAAGAAAGTTCTTTTTCCGTACTGATATGAAGGATGTGTAAACGCGTATTGTATTTTTTTGCCAGGGAAACGGCGAATGAGGAAGATAAATAACATGCTTCCGCACTGCGAATCAATGGATGTTCCTTGAAAGGAATATCCTCCCCGAATTTTTCTTTCCAGAGTTCAATGTTTTTCCTGATAGTTGCTTCATCTTCACAATGCGTGGCGATGAGCATGGGGGAAGAAGAAAAAATATCATTCAGGGCTTTTTCATTATCTACCAGCATATTTCCGGTTGATGAGCCCATGAATATTTTTACACCACAAACATTTTCAGAATTTGTTTTCAGTACTTCCTCAAGATTATCATTGGAAGCACCCATGTAAAAGGAATAATTTGCCAAAGAACGTTCAGCTCCGATTTTATATTTTTCTTCCAGTAAATTTTGCGTAAGTGTGTTGGGAACGGTGTTAGGCATTTCCATAAAGGATGTAACACCCCCTGCAACAGCTGCTCTTGATTCGGTGTAAATATCTCCTTTATGTGTCAGTCCGGGTTCACGAAAATGTACCTGGTCGTCGATAATGCCCGGGAAAATATGCAGACCTTTTGCATCAAAAACTTCTGCTGTAGGGTGACTGAGATCCCTCCCAATTTTATCTATACGGCCGTCACGCAGGAGAAGATCGGATTCACGAACATACATTTCGTTAACCAGTCGTGCATTTTTTATTAAGAGGAGAGGAGTACTTTTTTTCATTGACGAGAAGCTGGAACAGGATATTTTCTAAAAAGGCTCTTCCATTTCAATTCGAGAACACCCAGAATAGCTTCCTTGAAAATTCCTTTACTCATTTTACTGGTTCCTTCAGTGCGGTCTGTAAAAATAATGGGAACTTCCTTTACTTTAAAACCACATTTCACGGCCGTGTATTTCATTTCAATCTGGAAGGCATAACCTATGAACTTTATTTGTGATAAGGGAATTGTCTCAAGAACCTCTCGCTTATAGCACATAAATCCGGCCGTAGTATCCTTAATTCTCATGCCGGTAATAATGCGAACGTAAACCGAGGCATAGTATGACATTACAACCCTGCCAAGTGGCCAGTTGACCACATTAGCTCCTTTGATATATCTGGATCCGATGGCGACATCATTTCCTTCGTTGTTGCACGCATAATACAGGCGGGCAAGATCTTCCGGGTTGTGTGAAAAATCGCAATCCATCTCGAAGATGAAATCGTACTTTTTATCTATAGCCCAGCGAAATCCATGGATATAGGCAGTGCCAAGTCCAAGTTTTCCTTTTCGTTCTTCGATAAATAATTTCCCATTGAATTCCTGCTGCAGTTTTTTGACAATGTCAGCGGTTCCATCAGGTGAGCCATCATCGATGATAAGGACATGACAAGCAAAAGAAAGAGAAAAAACCTTGCGGATCATTTTCTCCACGTTCTCTTTTTCGTTGTATGTCGGAATGATGACTAAGGAATCGCTCACAAAAGGAAATGTTTAGGCACGAAGATAGTGTTTTGACCTGAAATTGAGTGCAATGTAAAGTTGTGAAATGGAAAATTAACTCATTCTCCCAGCAATCTCCGGTGATAGTTTATTTGTCCAAGATGGTACTGTAAATGGCCATAGAGGTGATTAAGCATATAAGCCGTATTCATTTCTTTACCGGCTTTTTCGACAGGGTAAATCTGACTAAGGTCCTCATCATGCATATTCTTTAAAGTAGTTTCAACGATGGCTTTAGTCTTGGCCAACTCCATCAGCAAGTCACCCCGCATGATGTTTTTGGCAGAGAATTCGAGATCGCGATTTCTCACGTAGCCTGACTTTCCAATAATAGCTCCGATAAAATGTTGCAAATTTCCACAGATATGTAGAGTAAGATTTCCTGCTGAGTTGGTAATGCTTCCTCCGACTGCCCATAACTTCTTTTCATCGTTGTATAATGAAATTTCTGCTTCGAGTTTCGTCAGGTCACGAAGAAATAAATCGACTAGAATGGGAATGTACATAGATAAATGAATTTAAATTTGATTAATAGTTCAATTATTTTAAGTGTTCCTTGGTTCAATCAATAATTTTCTTGAAGCGTATATTAAAAAATATGAATTAATATTTATTTGAGCGCCCCTTCTTTAATATCATCAACTACACCCGGGTCCAACAAAGTTGTGGTGTCTCCCAGATTGGAAGTGTCACCCTCAGCTACCTTGCGGAGAATACGACGCATAATTTTTCCTGAGCGGGTTTTTGGCAGTCCGCGTACAACCTGAATCTTATCAGGCTTCGCAATCGGGCCAATAATTTTATTGACTGTTGCTGCGATTTCTTCACGAAGCATCGGAATATCATCATGCTCCTTCGTACAAATAACATATGCATAAATTCCCTGTCCCTTAATAGGATGCGGAAATCCAACCACCGCAGATTCTACGACATCGGGATGTTGGTTGATGGCATTTTCAACTTCAGCTGTTCCTATTCTGTGTCCGGAAATATTCATCACATCATCAACACGACCGGTAATTCTATAATTTCCATTTTCATCGCGTTTGCATCCGTCACCTGTAAAGTATAGGTTCTTGTAAGTGGCAAAATAATTTTGTCGGCATCGTTCATGATCACCATAGGTGGTACGAATCATGCCGGGCCAAGGGAAACGAATACACAGATTTCCTTCGACATTATTTCCTGTGATTTCAACTCCTTCGCTATTGACGAGCATGGGTTGAATTCCGGGAAGCGGAAGTGTGGCAAAACTTGGTTTCGTTTTTGTGATTCCTGCCAGAGGAGAAATCATGATGCCACCGGTTTCGGTTTGCCACCATGTATCTACAATAGGGCATTTTTCTTTGCCGATATTTTTATCGTACCAATGCCAGGCTTCTTCATTTATGGGTTCTCCCACCGTCCCGAGAACTTTTAGTGAATCAAGTTTATAGGGTTTTACAAAATCGAGACCTTGAGCTTCCAGTGCACGAATGGCGGTAGGAGCAGTGTAAAAAATATTTACTTTGTACTTATCAACTACTTCCCAGAATCTACCTGCATCAGGCCATGTAGGAATGCCTTCAAAAAGCAAGCTGCTGGCACCTGTAAGTAAGGGGCCATAGATGATGTATGAGTGTCCGGTTATCCAGCCGATATCAGCTGTGCACCAGTAAATATCATTGTGATTATATTGAAAGACATTCTCAAAAGAATATGCAGCGTAAACCATGTAACCGCCACAGGTATGGACGACTCCTTTTGGTTTTCCTGTTGAGCCGCTTGTATAAAGTATGAAAAGCATGTCTTCTGAGTCCATCATTTCAGCAGGACAATCTGCATCCACTTTACTCATCTCATCATTCCACAAGACGTCCCTGCCTTCGATCATTCGGATGTTACAATCGGTTCTTTGAAGAACTATCACACGCTTCACCGAAGGACAAATCTGCAAGGCATCATCGACAACATCTTTAATCGGAATTTCTTTTGCACCACGGTATGCACCATCGCTGGTGATGACGATTGAGCAATCGCTATCCTGAATTCGGTCACTCATGGAGTTAGCTGAGAATCCTGCGAAAACGACAGAATGGATTGCACCTACACGAGCACAGGCTAAGATCGCAATTACCGCTTCGGGCACCATAGGCATATAAATACAAATACGATCTCCTTTTTTTGCACCGTTATTTTTCAAAACGTTGGCGAAGCGACAGACCTGATCATGTAATTCCCGATAAGTAAGCGTTCTGGTTTTGTCTTTTTTAGGATCATTAGGTTCCCAGATGATGGCTGTTTGATCGGGTCGATCTTTCAAATGTCGGTCCAGGCAATTTTCAGTGATATTCATCTTGCCATTCATGAACCATTTTACAGAGGGATCACTGAAATTCCATTCTAATACTTTATCCCACTTTTTTTGCCAGAGAAAATTTTCGGCTTTGTCGGCCCAAAAACTCTCAGGGTTTTCTACACTTTTTTTGTACTCGGATTTATAGTCTTCAAAATTCCTGATTCGATATGCCATAAAAGAAAGAGATTGAAATGCTAAGGTAAGAATCCTGATGTTTTTCCCTGAGATTCACCCTTTTTAGGTTATTTCCTCAATTTTCTTGTTTTTTAGGGATAATACAGCTGATTCGATCAAATAATGCTTCTCATTCAAGGCAAATGTTGCCAATTAAGCATGAATCCGAAGATTTATTTACATTTGCGGCATGAAATTATTTGTGAAAAACATCGAAGGATCAGTGAATGAAATTTTGCTTGAATCCATCTTTAAGCAATTTGGAGAAGTGCTCCAAACCAAGATTATTTACGATACCATCACCTGGGAATCACGTGGTTTCGGATTTGTTGAATTTCGTAAGCAGGATGAGGCTCTGAAGGCTATTGAAGGCTTGAATGGTAAAGAACTTGTGGGAAAGAAACTTATGGTTTCCGAGGCGATTGAGAAGCGATAATTTTTTTGTGTTCTTGAATTAAGGCTTGCTCTTTTATTTTTTTCGCAATTCACAACCAATATGAATTCAGTCCGTATTTAGACAGGACTATTCTTTCGAACATTTCTCTTTATTCGTTTCCTGAATTAGCATCAGAATAAAGAAAGTGTTTCCTCGTTTTAAATAGTGAAGCTGAGGGCTCTTCAAAAAATTTGTGTACTTGTGAAAAACCGAATTCTTTCGAAATGTTTTCTATGCCTGGTGGGAATTTTGCTTTCCGGAGTTGTGTTCCCAGTGAAGACTGCTGAGGCGCAGATTCTGGATACGATCAGTTACAGCTTGGCACAGAAACCAAAACTGTTTTTAAATTTTGTTCCATTCAACAGTTATATAAGCAGAGACATTGCCAACTTCAGTGGTATTCGTGCAGGCTTGAATTTCAACAAAAGAATAAAATTTGGTCTCGGATATTTTGCGCTTACGAATAGTTCGGTTGTTAGTCCGGTTTTGATTGAAGATGATGGAGTGGCTTATGAGACATCAGGAGAGTTAAACTTTCATTTTTTTAGTGTGACCACAGAATATATATTTTATCAAAACCAACCATGGCAGTTATCCTTCATCCCCTTACAGCTTGGTTTTGGAAGAGCCGGTTATGATTATATCCGTAGATCCGAGTTCAAACGCGTCGCTACAAAAAGAGAATCGATCTTGATATTACATCCTGATTTTGCTGCACAGTACAGTATTCTGGAATGGTTAGGATTAGGGGCAACTTTAGGCTACAGGGTTTCCTTGAATGGTTCAAAAATAGTTCAGGAAGACTTCAATTCCCCTACATTTTCCCTTACCTTGAAGGTCTTCGTTGATGAGTTGTACAAAATAGCTTTCCCCAATGGTCTGAAAGGAAAGAAAGACAGTTAAGTCTGATTTTTTTTTCCTTGATGACAGAGGTGTATTGCTTTCTTTATCTTTGAGGAGAATAAACACATGAATAATCCAAATTTAGATCCCAGCGCCGATTCTTTCGCTCCTGCAGAGAAGGAAATAGAAAAAGTTCTTCGCCCCCAGGGGTTTGAAGATTTCACCGGTCAGCCAAATATTATCAGTAATCTTCTTGTCTTCGTTGAAGCAGCTCGACGACGTGAGGAGGCACTTGATCATGTTCTATTACATGGCCCTCCGGGTTTGGGAAAAACGACGCTTGCATACATTTTAGCCAATGAGCTTGGCGTTAATATTAAGACAACTTCCGGGCCTGTATTGGATAAGCCGGGAGACCTTGCCGGACTGCTCACCAATCTTGAACCAAACGATGTGCTTTTTATTGACGAGATTCATCGTTTAAGTCCTATTGTGGAGGAGTATCTCTATTCCGCAATGGAAGATTATAAGATTGATATCATGATTGAATCGGGACCCAATGCGCGTTCTGTTCAAATTAAAATAAATCCATTCACACTTGTCGGAGCAACGACGCGTTCCGGTTTACTTACCGCTCCATTGCGTGCACGTTTCGGTATCAATTCACGTCTTGAGTATTATGATTCTAAATTGCTGGAGAAAATTGTAAAACGTTCTGCCGGTATTTTACGGATACATATCGAAGACAATGCTGCCAAAGAAATTGCAGGCAGAAGCAGAGGAACTCCTCGAATTTGTAATGCATTGTTAAGACGTGTTCGCGACTTTGCACAGATCAAAGGAAACGGTACGATTGATTTACCGATTTCCCATCATGCCTTGCAGGCTTTGAATGTGGATAAACATGGTTTGGATGAAATGGATAATCGAATTCTGTTGGCTATCATAGACAAATTCAAAGGTGGACCGGTGGGACTTAGCACCATCGCAACTTCTGTGAGTGAAGAGGCCGGAACTATTGAAGAAGTGTATGAACCTTTTTTAATTAAGGAAGGTTATCTCAAACGCACTCCCAGAGGAAGAGAAGCAACTGAGCTTGCGTATAAACATTTAGGAAAAAGCCTTCCGACGCAACCGGGTAGTTTGTTTACCTGAATATTTTAATTTCGAGACAGAATGAGGTCTCTATAAATTCGGCTTTACAGAATAAATAATTTGATCTGCAAAGTGATCATCCTGAGGTTTTATTATAAAATTCTAAGTTTAGGTTTTGCCACGAATGCACGAATAAAAGCGCAATGAAATAAGTGAGTCTAGATTAAGCAGAATTAAATTATTTTAATGATAGAACTATAGCAATAGCACAAATCATTCGTATTCTAAGATCTTCTAACTTCCAAATCAGGCTGCATTATACACATGATTTTTTACATATGGCTCTTGTCTTTTAACTACGGCAAACATTCTGTAAA
>SHNE01000033.1 GCA_004295015.1 Bacteroidota bacterium
AGAAATTATCAATCCTGCTTTAGTAATTTGCTCCTCTTCACTAACATCAATCTTTGGGATTAACCATTAGCTTGGGGTCTAAAGGTGCATTCGTGGCAAAAAAACCACCATGCTTAAGGAAGGAGAATCAAATAATTTAGCAGGAAAAAAACACGAATGGTGGAGACACAGGTTCATGTATAGAAAAAATCGCTCAAGTTAGAATGTTTCCTGTTATTCAGAATGAAGAATAGAATTGAAAGCGAATTCGTGCATTCGTGGCAAAAAAATCACCATGCTTAAGGAGGGAGAATCAAATAATTTAGCAGGAAAAAAACACGAATGGTGGAGTCACAGGTTCATGTGTAGAAAAAATCGCTCAGGTTAGAATGTTTCCTGTTATTCAGAATGAAGAATAGAGTTGAAAGCGAATTCGTGCATTCGTGGCAATAAAACCCCCATGCTTGAAGAGGGAGAATCAAATAATTTAGCAGTAAAAAAATACAAGCCTAATTGGATTCAGAAAAAATCAGCGTATAATCGTCTGCTTACGATCAGGACCAACAGAGACAATGCTAATTGGAACTTCCAATTCCTTTTCCAGATAAGAGATGTAATTTTTAAAATTAACCGGAAAATCTTTCTCGGCGCGCACAGGCATCAAATCCTGCTTCCAGCCTTTAACCTCTTTGTAAATTGGTTCTATGATGCTGTTAACGATATCATAAGGAAAATAATCGTACACCTTTCCGTCAATTTTATACGCTGTACAAACTTTAATTATATCAAAGCCGCATAATACATCCGGCTTGGTCATGATGAGGTCAGTGACACCGTTGATCATAATGGTATACTTAAGCGCCGGAAGATCAAGCCAGCCGCAGCGACGCGGACGACCGGTAGTTGCACCAAACTCATTTCCTGCTTTACGAATTGCCTCGCCGGTCTCATCATTTAATTCAGTAGGGAATGGTCCGCTACCAACACGAGTGCAATAGGCCTTGAATATTCCGTACACCTTTCCGATGTGTCCGGGTGCAATACCTAATCCCGTACAGGCGCCGGCTGAAATGGTATTGGATGAAGTGACAAAAGGGTAGGAGCCAAAATCGATGTCCAATAATGAACCCTGAGCGCCTTCTGCAAGAATTTGTTTCTTCTCTTTAATATGTTGATTCAGTAAATGCTCACTGTCGACAAAATTTAATTTCCTCATTGCCTCGATAGCTTCGAAGAAGATTGCCTCATCTGCTTCCGCAGTATGCTCATAATTCATTTGTCGGAGTAATTCCAGGTGCTTATAACGAAGTTTAACATATCTCTCCTTAAAATCGGATGCTTCAATATCACCAACACGCAAACCGTTCCTGCCTGTTTTGTCCATGTACGTCGGACCGATTCCTCTTAATGTAGAGCCAATTTTTTCTTTCCCTTTACCGGCCTCGGAAGCCGCATCCAGCAAGCGATGTGTGGGTATGATCAAGTGTGCTTTTCTGGAAATAAACAGATGAGCATTCACATCAACATTAAGGGCAATTAATGCTTTGATTTCTTTTTGAAGTGTGATAGGGTCGATAACAACGCCATTACCAACGATGTTTTCAATTTCCTTATGAAAAATCCCTGATGGGATAGTATGAAGTACGTGTTTAATGCCTTCAAACTCGAGTGTATGTCCGGCATTAGGTCCACCCTGAAAGCGTGCGACTACTTTGTATTTAGGAGTTAGTACATCTACAATTTTACCTTTTCCTTCATCACCCCATTGGAGGCCAAGCAGTACATCAACCGACATTTTTTCTGATTCTTTATTAATAAATAATTGAAAAGAAAATCTTTTGTTTTCTTAGAATAGTTCTCCGGAAAGCTCCTTCGAAATGATTGAAGAAAATTCTCCTGCTGCTATGCAACAAAAGCATCCATTCGGAAAATTAGTTTTGAAACTGACGAACAGCTGCAGGAAGATCTTCCGTAATGGTGAAAACGGTATTGAGTTTAGTGATGATCAAAAGTTCTTTGATTTTATCACTGACACTGCAAATGGTAGTATCTCCGCCATTCTTGCGACTCTTAGTAAGGATATTAACCAACACATTCAGTCCGTTGCTGTTCATATAACGGAAGTTTTCCATTGAAATCACGAAACTCGTAATTCCATTGTTGATTATATTTTGGATTTCATCCAGGAGTGGTGTAGCCTGATTTTTGTCAATCAGGTTACCGCTCATTTCTACGATGGCATAAGTGCCTTTATTGCTGATATTGTATGTAAAGTCCATGTCGACGAAGATAAAGGAATTAATTGATTGGTTGAAAATGACCTTGAATCGAGTTTTTAACAGAATTAGCTTTTTCTGTGTTTACAGCTGCCTTTTTCGGCTAATTCCCTGCACTTTCCGAACAGATGGAGGCTGTGGTGGGTAATGTCAAATTTGAGGATATCTCCCATCATGCTCTGGATCTGCTGGATCCGTGGGTCACAGAATTCAAGAACATGCTCGCAGTCTTCACAGATTAAATGGTCATGCTGTTTATAGGCATAGGATTTTTCAAATCGCGCCAGGTTTTTTCCAAACTGATGTTTGGTGACCAGATTTGATTCGAGTAAGAGTTCGATGGTATTATAAATTGTTGCACGACTTACGCGATGTCCTTTTTTCTTCATATGAATGAAGAGAAAATCAACATCGAAATGTTCATTCATTGAGTAAATCTCTTCCAGGATTGAAAAGCGTTCAGCGGTTTTTCGCTGACCATGATCTTCAAGGTATTTGGTAAAGACCTTTTTGACTTCTGATTTAATTGTTGGTTCTGCCATTTTTTAGATCAATTCAAATCAGCACTTCTTCCTCCATCAATACGACTGACTGTTAGGATTCCATGAATTTCTTTTAATTTTTTCAGAAGTTTATCAAGGTGATGGGTGTCATGTACAAAGAGCATAATGGTTCCTTCAAATATTCCATCGTTCGACTCAATACTTATGCTGCGCATGTTTACTTTCAACTCACTTGAAATTACTTTGGATATTTTATTTACAACGCCAACTTCATCTATTCCCGTCATTCTTACTCCGGCAAGGAATGCTATCTGTTGTTGATTGGTCCATTTGGCTTTTACAATCCGATAAGCATAATTCGACATCAACTGAATGGCATTCGGACAATTTACTCTATGAATTTTAATTCCTTCATTGATTGTGATAAATCCGAACACGTCATCACCGGGAATAGGATTGCAGCAAGGAGATAGTTTATAATCAATCTTCTCCATGTTTTCACCTAATACCAGCATATCACTGGAACCGCGCACATTTTTTACAATCTGCTCCAGAGAATGTGGCTCGATGCGTTGCGGAGTTTTCATCTTTATAGATCCTTTTTCATTGGCAAAATCCCGCAGATCCTGAATGTCGATCACGCCCTTGGCAATACGATAGTACAATTCAAGTGTATTCGGAATTTTATAATAAGCCAGGAGTTCATTTAAATTATCATTATTGAATTGAATTTTTAGGTGCTTGAATTTACGTTCAAGAATTTCTTTCCCGTCTTCGGCTACGGTTTTCTTCTCTTCTTTTAAAGCGCCTTTAATTTTTGATTTAGCTTTAGCCGTAACAACATATTTAAGCCAGTCTTCCTTCGGTGTTTGTTTGTTGGAAGTAAGAATCTCTACCTGATCACCGCTCCGCAGTTTATGCGAAAGCGGAACAAGTTTATGATTCACCTTGGCTCCGATGCATTTGCTCCCCAAATCAGTATGGATTTCAAAGGCAAAGTCGAGCGCAGTTGCTTGAGATGGCAGAGATTTCATATCGCCGGTAGGAGTGAAGACAAAAATTTCATCAGCGAAAAGGTTTAATTTAAAGTCATCAATAAAATCTAGCGCATTGGTCTCCGGACTTTCTAAAAGCTCCCTGATCTTTTGGATCCATTCGTCAAGAGCCGTTTCTGCTGCTGACTCTTTATACTTCCAATGGGCAGCATATCCTTTTTCGCCGCTCTCATCCATCCGACGTGAACGAATTTGAACTTCTACCCATTTTCCACTCGGTCCCATCACCGTTGTATGCAAGGATTCATAACCTGTGGCCTTCGGCGTAGAGATCCAGTCACGCAAACGGTCCGGATTGGGGTGATAATAATCTGTGATGATCGAATACGCTTTCCAACACATGGCCTTCTCCACATCTTCGGGAGCATCAATGATAATACGAATGGCGAACAAATCATATATTTCGTCAAAGGTCACACCCTGACGTTTCATTTTATTCCAAATAGAATGTATTGATTTTGATCTTCCTTTTACTTCAAAGCTAAATCCCTGTTTGGTCAGTTCTTCTTTTATAGGAACCGTAAACTCATTTATAAACCTTGTTCGTTCTCTTTTTGTTTGGGTCAGGCGGTTTGTGATGTCCTGGTATACTTCCGGCTCAGTATAACGCATCGACAAATCTTCCAATTCTGTTTTGAAAGCATAAAGTCCAAGGCGATGGGCGAGGGGAGCATAAAGATAAGCAGTCTCTGAAGCGATCTTCAATTGCTTTTCACGCTGCATAGAATCCAGCGTTCGCATATTATGCAAACGATCAGCAAGTTTGATAAGAATAACGCGGATGTCATCTGATAAAGTCAGCAACATCTTCCTGAAATTTTCTGCCTGGAGAGAAGTTCCTTTATCGAACACTCCCGATATCTTAGTCAGTCCGTCAACAATCGTTGCAGCTTTTTCTCCGAATGAACTCCTGATATCTTCAAGAGTCATGTAGGTATCTTCGACGGTATCGTGTAATAATGCACAAACGATAGCCAAAGGTCCAAGGCCAATTTCTTCAGCACAGATTAAAGCTACAGCAAGGGGATGTAGAATGTAAGGCTCGCCTGTTTTACGGCGCATATCCTTATGCGCTTCCAGTGCCATGTCAAAAGCAAGACGAATCATGTCCTTATCACCCTTGCCAAGTGTGGGTTTCAAGGCACGTAACAAAGCTCGATAGGCTTTTAGGATCTGATCCTTTTCAGCTTCTGCATTTATAACACCGGGTACTGTTTCTGACATTCGAAGAGAATCTTATTGGTAGAATTTTGATTAAAAGGTAAATTATTTTTTTGATTAGATAAATTATCTTCAAACCTAAACGACTTGAACTGCTTTCTTTAATGCCAGAATACTGAAATCAGAATTTTCTTTTCGAATAGTGTTTTTCAGGTGACCGAGGTGTTCGATTTCCATTTCAACGACATCGCCTTCCTGTAACCATTGAGCTTTAAAATTCGGGTCATTGAGAAGTCCGGTACCGTTTAGTTCAAGAAAACATCCCGTACCGACGGTACCTGATCCTATAACATCGCCGGGCAATACGTCTACACCGTAAGCACAGCGTTCAATGATCTCAGCAAATGTCCAGTCCATATCTTTCATGTTTCCTGAGCTAACAAGTTTTCCGTTTACCCAACATTTCATGGCAAGATCATAAGCATTACCTGTATGCCCAGGTTTAGCCGGAACTTTATATGGTTCCAGTTCATCCGGAGTTACCAGCCAAGGCCCGATGACTGTGCTAAAATCTTTTCCTTTGGCCGGACCAAGATTCAGTTTCATTTCTTCCATTTGCAAAGTACGAGCACTCATATCGTTCATGATCATATAGCCTGCGATATAGGAATCAGCTTCTGCAGCGCTAAAGTTTCTTCCTTTTTTTCCTATAACAATGCTTGCCTCTAATTCGAAATCCAGTTTTTGAAAATGATCAGGCATACAAACGATATCACCCTGGCCTTGGATCGCATTATGATTTGTGAAATAAAAAATCGGGTATTGATCGAATTCAGGAATCATGTCCACCTTACGATTTCTCCTGGCCGAAGCAACATGCTGACGGACTGCATAGCCATCGCGGCAGCTGGTAGGATTTGGAATAGGAGCACGGAAATCAGATTCATTTACTTTAGCAACGATAGCTTCAGAACTTCCCGATTTGATAGCTTTTTCTATTTCTCCGGCAATATTCATGTTTACCTCGCCACCCTGAAGGAATTGAAGCATGTTCGCCGGAAGAGGAGCTAATCCCATGGATTTTGCATTTTCAGCAAGAGGATAGACTTTCCCCTCAAAAAAGAGCCCTATTTGTTCAACATTATTAATGGTAAAATTTACGAGTTTCATAGTTTAGGCTTTATTTGCCGTAAAAATACAAAACACAGAGGAAACGGGGGAAATAATTGGAAAATAGTCTCGACAGGGCTTTGCCAGCTGAACCGGGGTCTTGGCTCACTTGTCTGGACTTGGATTCTTGGGATTTTTAGGATTGCCAGGAAGGGCTTGCGATTAGCTGTTTTAGTCTACCGAACATTTTCATGCCAGTAGGCTCCTTGCTCATTTAGGGAGTTCTGTTCAAATTGTAATCCTGAAATAGTTCGTTGTCAATTTTCAAAATACACATTGAATTTTCTCAACAACAAGTCCGAATTTTAATGATTGACAAAGGGAAAGCAAGAACAAATTGTTTAGATATCTGATAGCGTAATCCCATCAATCCCATACATCCCAAAAATCCCAGTTAAGACTATAAAAAAAAGGGTCCAACCACGGACCCTTTTAACTAACCATTAAAATAATCAACCATGAAAACTATTCTCAATATATTATTATCTTTTGCTGGAGGTTTTCTTTACCATCGCTTGCACGGATAAAGTAAACCTGCCCTGATACAATCTGAGTTTCGTCAACACTAAGTGTCACGTTTCCGTTTTCTTCGCGGTGTACAGAGGCCGGGATCACTTTTCCCTGGATGTCTTGAACGGTGATATCATAGTATTTTAACTCATCGTCGCCATAGCTCACTTGCACCTTTGCAGCAGGGGCCGGGTTAGGGTAAGCATAAAAATCTTTTCTGATCACATTATTCACAACTGCAGTCGGGAGGTATTCTGTATGCCCGTCATAATCGGTTTGTTTTAAACGGTAGTAAGATATTCCTTTTAAAGGCTGAGCATCTACATAAGCGTAGCTGTGTCTCATAGAAGAGTTTCCATGCCCATCCACCTGATTAAGGCTTGTGAAATGAATATTGTCTTCCGAACGTTCAATGGTGAAGTAATCATTATTGATTTCGGTTTCGGTTATCCAATTCAGGTTTACTTGTTGTTTGTTTAGTTGAGCAGTGAAGCTGATTAATTCAACCGGCAATGGATTTCCACCTCCAGGAGGGTTGGCAAGAGCGAAATACGTGTTGAATTTGTTAAACACATTTGAAGTAATACTTCCTGTCCAGTTTGCCGTTGCAACTCCGCCTTCATTTTGCCATAATGAAACACCATCGTCTTGTGCCACCAGAAGTGAGTTCTTATCTGCAACACCATCATCGGAATCATAATACAATTGTATACGTCCGTTATTAAAGTTGTTGATCAACTGACGGGTAAATCGTGTATAGCGGATGTTAGATACATTTGCAATACTGGGTGGAAGTCCATAAGGAAGTCCTGATGCAGGTGCATTAAACACTTCAGAACGATACGTAACTGAAGTTGCATTCAGGTGTGTAACCGTGATGACGTTTGGTCGATATGCATTTGATTTACCGATAGGATAAGTTTTGCTTATCGAGGTTGATGTTGCCACAGTATGTACCATAGGACCATCAACATAAGAGCTGTTTGATCCAAGGTTTGCATTAGCTGTTGCAAGGCATGTTAAAACATTGGTATTTGTTGTAATCAGTTTGCCGTTAACCATACTCAGGTAATTGCTTACGTTGGCAGGTCGGTTCAGCGTAATATTGCTGATATTGTTGATCGCAAGATTGTAGAATGTAGTTGTAACACTTCCACCAATTGCCTGAGCTCCTGTAGGATTAAAGGTTACAGTACTCGTCCTCGCAGTAAATGTTCCATGATTAACTAATGCATCCGTACCGTTGGCCGTTGCAGTCAGTGTCATGGTCTTTGAATCACCTGCTGTTCCTCCGATAGAACGAATATCAAATATTTTATTCGCATCAATTTGCAAACTTCTTAATCTGAAATTTGTCGTGGAGCTGTAAGATGGCTTTAATGTAATCGTACGTGTTGATAATCCTGTTACTTTAAAATTTGGTTGTACAACACTTGTGAATGGTTGGAAGCTGAATATTCTCCCGCTGGCCGTACTGTTATCCCCGAATTGTACTATTCCTCCTGCTGAAATCACATTTCCAAAGTTTCCACACAGGCCGAAGTCGCAGGTGAGTGGCCCATTGGTATTAGGTTTAGAGAGAACAATTGTTCCGCCCGTCATAGTGAAAGTACTTCCCGGACGATCATTCACATAAAACACTTGTCTGTTTGTTCCTGTTGATCCGCTGTTAAGCATAATCGTACCACCGGTCATATTAAAGCTAAAGGCATCTGCCGAAGCCGAAGCTGCATAGCTTATTCCGCCATATACCAACAGGGTTCCACTGCTCACTTCAAGATATGGGATTGGAGTTCCAAACCGGTCTGTCCTTAAGCCTTGTGTACCCGCACTTGAACCAATGCGAACAGTTCCTCCATTTACATACAATGATCCCTGAAGGATAACATCTGTAGACAAGGCAGAGAACCACATGATTCCTGCAGGAACTTTAAATGCGACATTGGGACCAATGGTAAAATTTCCGGCTGATGGGTTGATGGCATACACACCGGTATTACTGTGAATATACGTTCCCATTGTACCTACGAAATTTTTTATTCCTGTTTCGAAGCCATTAGTTTGAACTGTTACCTGTGAAGTAGTGAGCGACTTATTCATCGTCACTATATATAAGTCAAAAGTTCCGATCCCTGATATTGTTGCATTACTTGCTGAATTCAAAGTGAGATTAACTGCCTGAGCTGAATTTCTGTAAAAATCAACAGTACCATAGTTCGTGAAACTTCCACCGATTAAGCAGGAGTGCGAACGGTTTGTCGCTGTATTGTACCAAAATCTGGCGCCATTATTAACAGTAACATTTCCACTTACAGTAAGACTGTAGTTTGCTGCGGATGCATATTCAAGCGTTCCACTGGAACCTTGTCCTATATTTACCAGAGCACAACTCACATTGTTATTTATAAAGACAGTATACCCGTCACCGATAAATACCTGGTCACCTGCCATAGGGTAGGTACCTGTATTGGTAGGATTACCATAAGTAATCGTTGACCATGTGCTTGGCGTTGTCCAGTTACCTCCGTTAATACGTGAGTAGTAACGGGCAGCAAAGCTGCTTGAAGCCATGCTCATCAGGAGTAATACGACAAATGCTGTTTTTCCCTTTTTATTTTGGGAAGAAACTTTTTTACGTATGCTCTTTCCTTTGGAGCGAATTTGCGACAGCAGGGATGAAAATTCTATAAGAACCTGCATTCTCGACTTTTTCATAGTGTGAGATATTAGTATTAGTTTCTTCGAGGTTTTAGACCTTTTAAATGTTTGGTACAAATTAATCGTAAATGGAAGCTTAACGTTGGCAGCTTCGCAAGCAAAGCTGTCAATTGTAAGAAATACATCAATAAAAATCAGTACGAAGTTTTTCCTGATGTTTTATTAAAATTTCTGTCAATTAGAAGGATTTGATCCGGTGACTCACTGAATCACACCATCATATTATGGGAGATATGACAACTTTCATGTTTTTATTACAAAGCATGTTTCGATAAAAGCAGGAATTGAGTAAATTTGTGGATCAAATAACATAGATCTTATGCCACAATATCATACGCTCGGTAAAATTCCTGCCAAGCGACATACGCAATTCAGAAAAGCAGATGGAACCTTGTATGCGGAAGAATTGGTTTCAACGCATGGTTTTTCAAATGTCTACTCTCTTATATATCATTGCCATCCTCCGACAATGATCAAGGACGCAGCAGAGCCTTACAGTGTGTTTCCTGAAGTGGCTTTACGACATTCACTAAAACATGAAAGCTTTGAAGGTTTTGAAATTAAACCCGAAGATGATTTTTTAAAAAGCAGGAAAGCTGTTCTTATTAATAATGATCTGCATATTGCACTTGCCGCACCGCGTAAGTCCATGAAAGATTATTTCTACAAGAATGCCGACGCTGATGAGGTACTGTTCATTCACGAAGGAGAAGGTTTGCTGAAGACGATTTACGGCGAACTGGATTTTGCTTACGGGGATTATGTGCTTATCCCACGTGGTACCATTTACCAGATTGAATTTAAAACCGAAGCCAACCGTTTATTGATTGTTGAATCATTTAGCGCTGTCGAAACATGTAAGCGTTACAGAAATGCATACGGACAGCTGGAAGAACATTCGCCCTATTGTGAGCGTGATATCCGCAAGCCAAAAAACATGAAGACCATTGATGAGACAGGAGATTTCAAAATCCTTATCAAGAAAGAAGGCCACATGTATCCATACACTTATGGAACGCATCCATTTGATGCCATTGGTTGGGATGGAAATTTATATCCATGGGCTTTGTCTATTCATGATTTCGAGCCGATCACCGGCAGAGTACATTTGCCGCCTCCTATACACCAAACATTTGAAGCACATAATTATGTGATCTGTTCATTCGTTCCAAGGTTGTACGATTATCATCCTTTGGCAATTCCGGTACCTTACAATCACAGTAATATCGACTCCGATGAAGTACTCTATTATGTAGATGGAGATTTCATGAGCCGTAAATCTGTCACGAGAGGAATGATCACCTTGCATCCTGCAGGTATCCCTCATGGCCCGCATCCCGGCACAGTTGAAAAAGGAATTGGTCAGAAAGAAACCAAGGAGCTTGCTGTGATGATAGACACCTTCAAACCTCTCTGGATTACCAAAGATGGGATGTCAATCATGAAAGGTGATTACTATAAGAGTTGGATGGAGTAGATCCTGATTAATTTATCAGGATTTAGTACAAAGGAAATCCTTCCATCATCGAATTAACTTTCTTTTTGATGGCTTTCAGTTCCGTTTCATTGTCGTGATTCATCAAGACTCTGTCGATCAGTTCAACAATTTTAACTGAATCTTTTTCCTTGATTCCTCTGGTAGTCATAGCCGGGGAACCAATTCGGATACCGGATGTAGTGAATGGGCTTTTGTCATCAAAAGGCACCATGTTCTTATTCACCGTAATGTCTGCTTTTACTAAAGTATTTTCAGCAAGCTTGCCTGTGATATTTTTGGAGCGAAGATCAATCAGCATACTATGATTATCTGTTCCGCCACTGATAATTTTATACCCAAGCTGGGTAAAAGTCTGAGCCATCACTTGCGCATTCTTTACCATTTGTACACAGTACTCTAAGTATTCATCTGATAAAGCTTCTGCGAAAGAAACAGCCTTGGCTGCAATCACGTGCTCAAGCGGACCACCTTGTGTTCCCGGGAAAACGGCACTGTCGAGCAATGCGCTCATCATTTTTACTTCTCCTTTTGGTGTTTTCAGTCCCCATGGATTTTCAAAATCTTTCCCCATCATGATCATTCCACCTCTCGGACCGCGTAATGTTTTATGTGTTGTGGTAGTTACAACATGACAGAAGGGAAGTGGGTCGCTGAGAAGTCCTCTGGCTATGAGCCCTGCAGGGTGGGCGATATCCGCCATTAATAAGGCGCCTACTTTATCGGCAATCTTTCTCATGCGCGGGAAGTCCCAATCACGGGAATAAGCAGAGGCACCGGCGATTATCATTTTTGGTTTTTCTTTCATTGCCGTTTCTTCCATGGCATCATAATCAACACGTCCTGTATTTTCTTTCACACCATAAAAGACCGGACTATATAATTTACCGCTGAAGTTCACGGGAGAACCGTGAGTAAGATGGCCTCCATGCGAGAGATCAAAGCCTAAGAATTTATCTCCAGGCTGCAGCAAAGCCAGCATCACCGCAGCATTTGCCTGTGCACCTGAGTGTGGTTGCACATTAATATACTCCGCATTGAATAATGTTTTCGCACGGTCAATAGCAAGTTGTTCCACAATATCCACAACCTCACAGCCGCCATAATAGCGTCTTCCGGGATAACCTTCTGCGTATTTGTTGGTCAGACAAGATCCCATGGCTTGCATAACCTGTTTGCTCACGAAGTTCTCAGAAGCGATAAGTTCGATTCCTTCTTGCTGTCTTTTTTTCTCTTTATTAATCAGTCTGAAAATTTCTTTGTCTTTTTCCATGCTATATGAATGTGATTGCGCTTTGCTTTGTTCTTTAGAAATGAGAGTGTCCATGATATTTCGAATTAAATCTTGTTTTAGTATTTCAACCAAAATCAATCTCCGTGCTGTCACCCAGGTTTAAAGACTGACTCAGTCCACGTAAGCCGGCATCACTTCCTATAACAGAATGATGTAGCACTGCATTTTCAATAGAGGAGTAGGAGCCTATAATTGCATCTTTGAGTATCGCATAATTCAATGTGGTATGGTCGCCAATAGAAACATTCGGACCAATGATGCTATTGCTGATTTTGCAATGTTCGGCAATGCTTACAGGAGGAATGATGATGGTGTTTTCAAAACTATGCTTCACAGCATGCCCGTTACCTTTTTTGAGTAATACAGCATTAGTTTCCAGTAAACTGTCTTTATTACCGCAATCGTACCAGTTTTCTACAGGAAATGTTTTAATAACAGATCCCTTTTCAATCATCCGCATAATACCATCGGTAAGATGAAACTCACCATGTGTGCGATGATTTTTTTCTATGATTTCTTCCAGGGAATGCATGAGCTTCCTGCCTTCGCGGATTTTATAAAGCCCTACAAGCGCAAGGTTCGACTTTGGAATGGGAGGCTTTTCTACCAGGTTTTTAATAATTCCCTTTTCATCAAGCTCCGCAACCCCATAATTTCTGGGATCGTCAACTTTTTTAACACCAAGCATCGAGTCCGGCTGATGAAGCACATCTCTTAACTGAACATCAAAGATGGTATCTCCCAAAGCTATGATGACTTCGTCTTTGTCTTCAATCAGATTTCGTGCGAGCCAAACTGCATGGCCGGTTCCTTCACGCGGCTCCTGAAGAACGAAACGTGTTTCAATACCGGGATAATGTCCTTTGATATAATCTTCGACTTTATTTCCCAGATAACCGATTATAAAAATAAACTCGCGGATTCCGGCTTCTATTAGATTGTCAACGATATGAGAAAGAATCGGCTTTCCGGCCACAGGCACTAAGGCCTTTGGTTGAGTATGCGTATGAGGACGCAGCTTACTTCCAATTCCGGCTACCGGTATAATTACTTTCATAGATGGTCTGTGGAAATTAGGTTCTTTTGATCCGTGTACAAGGTCGTAAAAGTATTACTTTTGGCGACGCTGCGCATCAAGCTTTTTAATTGAAATTAACAGATTAATGAAAGAAAATCGCATCAGTACACTTTTTAACATCAAATACCCTATTATTCAGGCAGGTATGATTTGGTGTAGCGGATGGGAATTGGCATCAGCCGTCAGTAATGCCGGTGGTTTGGGGATTATTGGTGCAGGTTCAATGTATCCTGAGGTCCTCCGGGAGCATATTCAAAAATGTAAAGCGGCTACAAAAAAGCCCTTCGGAGTGAATGTACCCTTACTTTATCCGGATATAGATAAAGTGATGGAAATCATAGTTCAAGAAGAGGTGAAGGTAGTCTTTACATCAGCAGGAAATCCTTCAATATGGACAGGCTTTTTAAAACAAAAAGGATGTACTGTCGTTCATGTTATTGCCAATACTAAGTTTGCTAAAAAAGCGGAAGAGGCAGGTGTTGATGCTCTTGTGGCAGAAGGCTTTGAAGCCGGAGGCCATAACGGGCGGGAGGAGACAACTACGCTGGTCCTCATTCCGCTTATCAGGAAGATTAGCAATTTACCATTGATAGCTGCCGGTGGAATCGCAAGCGGAAGATCCATGCTTGCATGCATGGCACTCGGTGCCGATGCTGTCCAAATGGGTACACGTTTCGTCGCTTCGATTGAATCATCCGGACATGCTTCATTTAAAGAAAGGGTGATCAATTCGTCGGAAGGTGATACCGTTTTAACCTTGAAACAACTCACACCGGTACGTTTAATAAGGAATAAATTTTATTCCGAAATTGAAGCTGCCGAGATTCGTGGTGCCTCAAAAGAAGAACTGAAAGAATTGCTTGGCAGAGCGCGCGCCAAGAAGGGCATGTTTGAAGGGGATATGATCGAAGGGGAATTGGAAATAGGGCAAGTTTCTGCCTCGATAAAAGAAGTCAAACCTGCGGGAGAAATTGTTCTAGATGTGTGGAATGAATTTCTTGAAGCCAAAGAGGAAATTTGCAAGTTGAAATAATCGAAATACCTTGAAACAAATCAGAATTTTATAATACTATGATACCATATAAAACAAAAACACTTGCAAACGGACTGAAGGTTATCGTCCACGAAGATCCTTCTACGCCCCTGGCAACGATGAATATCCTATACAAAGTTGGAGCGAGAGATGAAAGTCCGGACAAAACCGGTTTCGCTCATCTCTTCGAACATCTTATGTTTGGCGGTTCAGCAAATATTCCGGACTACGACGAGCCTCTTCAGATGGCAGGTGGTGATAATAATGCTTGGACAAACAATGACGTAACTAATTATTACCTCACTCTTCCGGCGGATAATATTGAGACAGGTTTTTGGCTCGAGAGTGATCGTATGCTCAACCTTGCTTTTTCGAAGAAGAGTCTGGAAGTACAGCGAAATGTTGTGATTGAGGAATTCAAACAGCGTTACCTGAATCAACCATACGGTGATGTATGGTTGCACTTGCGTCCATTAGCTTATAAAGTTCACCCTTATCAGTGGGCTACGATAGGAAAAGAAATTTCTCACGTAGAGAATGCGACGATTGAGGATGTGAAAGACTTCTTCAACCGTTTTTATTGTCCGGATAATGCTTCATTGGTCGTTGCCGGCAATGTAAAAGCCGATAAAATATTTTCTCTTGCGGAAGAATGGTTTGGTGGAATACAAAGAAGCGTGGTGAAACGTTCCCCTTATCCTGTCGAGCCGCCACAGACGGAAAAAAGAGAACTAACCGTTGAAAGAGACATTCCTTTTGATTCAATTTATAGAGCCTATCATACCTGTTCACGTCTCGATAAGGAATTTTATGCTGTGGATTTGCTCACCGATATAATGAACAGAGGCAGATCTTCCCGCTTATTTCATGCATTGGTGAAAGAAAAGAATCTGTTTAGCGAAATCAATACCTATACCACTTCGGATTTTGATAAAGGATTGCTTGTGATTGAAGGGAAATTGATAAAAGGTGTCAAGATGAAAGATGCTGAAGCTGCCATTGATGAAGAGTTAGCAAGACTTTGCAATGGGGAAATTAATGATGAGGAAGTCGAGAAAGTAATTAATAAAGTCGAATCCACTATGGAGTTTTCGGAAATGGATTTGGCAGACAGAGCACTGAATCTCGCTATAGCCGATTACATGGGAGACATTAATCTGGCCAATACAGAAATCGAACTTTACCAGGCCGTGAAAGCAAAGGATATTCAGGAACAGGCAAGGCAAATTTTCCGCGAGAGCAATTGTTCCGTTTTATATTATCTGAGCAAGACTCAGTCTAATTAATCTGAAAAATAATCATCATGCAAAATATTGTTGACCGATCAACACCTCCTTCTTTAAAGCCAATTGAAAAAATAATAATTCCGCATGCCGAAAAGCATATGCTCGATAACGGGATCCCTGTCTATGTGATCAATGCCGGTTTGCAGAATCTTGTAAAAGTGGATTTGATTTTTGGAAACCTCAGCTATGATCCTTCTCAGCCTTTGCTTAGCTCTGCCACCAACAGAATGCTGGCGGAAGGCACTGCCCGACACAGCGCACTCGAATTGGCTGATCTTATCGATTACTATGGTTCCTTCTATGGTACCGAGGAAAGTGCTGATCATTGTTCGGTGAATCTTTATTCATTGAATAAGCATTTGGATAAAACATTGCCAACACTCAGAGAGATACTTACGGAAGCAATTTTTCCTGACTCAGATCTGGCCACATTTATTCTGAATAACACGCAAAGAATCGCCGTTGAAAATGAAAAGGTGAATTCCATTGCCAGGAAAAAGTTCAATGAAATCCTTTTTGGTCCTAAGCATCCCTATGGACATATTATGACAGCGGATGATTATTCAGCCATTCAACGAAGCGCATTGAAGGATTATCATGTTCGTCAATACGTAAGCGAGCATTGCACCATTATTCTCAGCGGAAAAGTTACTGACGAAACAATCAAATTAATCAACAAGCATTTGGGTGATAAGAATTGGAGTCGAAGTAATGGTCAGGCTGCTGCCGGCGTTCCTCTCTCATCTGCTTCCGGAAGAATTCATCGGGTAGAGAAAGAAGGGGCCATCCAATCGGCCATCAGAATTGGAAAGAAAATGTTCACCCGTTCTCATGCCGATTACCCCGGAATGGCCGTGTTGAACACACTTTTTGGAGGATACTTTGGCTCGAGGCTCATGTCTAATATCAGGGAAGACAAAGGTTATACTTATGGTATCGGTTCGGCTGTTGTTCCTATGAAAGATCATGGATACTTTTTCATCAGTACGGAAGTAGGATCTGATGTAACGGAAGCCGCACTTACAGAGATATACAAAGAGATGATTGACCTTCGTGAAACCACTGTGGAAAAAGAAGAACTTGAAACGGTTAGAAATTATATGTTGGGTTCCTTCATCAAGAGTCTTGAAACTGCATTTCATTTGTCTGACCGCTTTAAATCCATGCACCTTAGCGGTCTCGAATACGATTATTATGATCGCTATCTGGCGAAACTAAGAAGCATACAACCGGATGAAATTCAGGCACTGGCCCGGAAGTACTTCGATCCGGAAAGCATGACAGAACTTGTCGTTGGCCCTAAATAATTGACAGGCGTTCTGCATTGTCGTATTTTTATAAGAAATTCTAAATTGATGCGGATTTTTAGCCGTTTTTTGCTAATCAGCCTGTTTATGGCCACTATAAGCATGAGTACTTCTGCTTTTAGTGTTCGCTGCATTTCTGTAAATACGGATGGTTCGGTATTCCTAAGCTGGGATCAGACTGCATTAAATGCTGCGGATTTTCGTTGCTACTATATTTATCACAGTACCAATGCCGCCGGGCCTTTCAATCCAATCGACAGTATTTTCTTTTTCAATACAACGACCAGAACGCACCTCACAGCTCTGGCGAACTCTAATCCTGCCTTTTACTACCTGGTTTTTAAAAGTAATAATGGAACACCTGATATTACAACACAGACAGTACAGGCAATTTATTTGAATGTATTTAATCCGGGAACGGGATTTGCAAACCTTAGCTGGAATGCCACTGCCAATCCTTTGATTGCATCCAATTCATTGTATTATAAAGTTTATAGAGAATACCCCGCGGGCATTTTCACCCTTCTTGATTCGGTTAATGCCTCTACTGCAAGCCAGCCGATGACATATGCAAATCAAATTTCAATTTGTAGTGACACCATTAAGTTCAAAGTTGAAGTGAGCGATGATCCTGCTTTTGGTTGCAAGTCTGTCTCCAATCTCGCCGGCGAATTTTTTCGCGATCTGCAACCGCCCGCACAACCTGTCATTGATTCAGTGAGCCTTGACGTTAATGGCAATGCAATAATAGGGTGGAATCTAAGCCCTTCTCCTGATGCCGATGAATATGTAGTATTACAGGGTACAGGGACAGTTGATACTGCCAGAGGTATTAACAATACCATGTTAGCCACAAGCATTTCAGGAAATTCCGGATCAGTTCCTTTTTCTGTCTATGCCGTTGATTCATGCAATAACCCAAGTGCACCTGGAATTCCGCATAGCACAATTTATACTACAGCAATTTTTCTTTTATGTGATAAGTCGATTCAGCTCAATTGGAACGCTTATTCTTATTGGCCAAATCCTGCAGAGTATGAAATTCTGGTTAGCGTGAATGGGGGAGCTGAGAGCATTGCCGGTATAACTACCGCTTTAGTTTTCAATGATACGAATCTCGTCTCAGGTTCTTTTTATTGTTATCGCGTTAGAGCAAGAGAATCCGGTGCAGGTTTGCGCACGTCCACTTCGAATAAAGTTTGTGTGACTCCGATTTTTCCGCCACCACCTGCATATTCATATATAAGAAGCGTTAGTGTAATAGGATCATCAATCGTACAGGTTCGGGCTTATGTAGATGCGGCAGCAGCAGCAATTGCAGGATACAGGCTGCTTCGTTCAACTTCTCCAACGGGTCCGTTTACCGTGGTTGCATCGCATACCGCAAGTTCCTCGACTAATATAATTTTTTACGATCAATCTGCTCAGCCAGATCTGTTCACCTATTTTTACCGGGTAAATAGTATTGATTCCTGCAATAATGTGGTGTTACAGTCACAGATAAGTAACACGATTTTACTTTCCGGATTTGCAGAACCTGAATATACAAATAGTTTAAATTGGACTCCCTATGCTTCATGGCCGGGCTCTGTCGATCATTATAATTTATATATCAGGATAAACGGCGTTCTCTCAAATGTTCCCTTGTACACATTTTATAGCGGGGATCCATTTTCATATCTTGATACTGTCATTGATGATGTTTTCAGTAATGGAGAATTCTGCTATGTAATTGAAGCTATAGAGGGAAGCGGGAATCCTTATTTTTTCCTTGACTCCGCACGATCAAATGAAGTCTGTCTGAACCAGGATCCTGCCATATTTATTCCCAATGCTTTCCATCCCGGAGGCGGTTTGAATGAAATTTTTTATCCGAGCAATGGTTTCGTCGATACAAAGACCTATAGCCTCGACATTTTTAAT
Organism: Bacteroidota bacterium; assembly: GCA_004295015.1. Taxonomy (GTDB): domain Bacteria; phylum Bacteroidota; class Bacteroidia; order AKYH767-A; family 2013-40CM-41-45; genus QQVM01. Next base: position 18,789 of record SHNE01000033.1, read on the forward strand.
CGCTGGGGTGAAGTGATATTTCATACCGGTGATCCGCGTATCGGTTGGGATGGCTCTACCAATGGCAAGTCGGCACCGGAGGCGGTATATATTTACAAGCTCAAGGCTGAGAAAGCGGATGGTACAGCGATAGAAAAGGTGGGGAGTGTGACTTTGATTAGGTGATTTGAATGCCTATTCTTTTCGGTTGATTCAGTGGAAGACTCTAGCCATTCTCATTTCTTGATTTGATATTAAACCTGTAGTATTTTTACACCCACAAGATCCTAAAGGATGACAGGTGGCTATTATTTTATTTCTCAAAAAGGGGAAGAAAGTGAATGCCGAAGGCATTCACTTTCTTCCCCTTTTTGAGATGATTGAACGGCTGACCTGTCATCCTTTAGGATCTTGTGAGTGTAAAGGACAAACCAAAATCTAAATTGCTCTGGTTCGGCTGAAGGTTTTTTGAAAAACTGTGTGCAATCTAATTCCGCCGATCGAGAATGTTGGGAGAATCAATTTTGATTAGGTAAGTCAAACCAAATCTCATCGCTTTGCGATTTCTTTGCTAAAGTCAGTTCAACTTTAATAATTAATTAATTTAATTGTTTTCGACTCTGATTTACTAAAAACTTTGCAAAAGTAAATGCCCGATGGACTTTGAGTTAAGTCTATTGAAGCCTGTGAGTTCTGATTGTTTTCACCGGAATCTTTGTTTTCAATAATTATTTTTCCGCTCATGTCATAAACTTGAAATGCAAAATTGGCCCAGTCATTATCAGAACCTAAAAGTCTGAATTTTCCACGATTCACTTCTTTTATTTTAATTCCTGCCAGAGCATTTGGAGATGCTGCTTCACCTGTACTTATGTCAAAACGAATGTCATCAATATTGGAGTACCCGGCAGGGTTGCCACCGAAATTGGTCCAGCTGATTCGAATGGAAAAGAAAGCAGCCGAATCACTCGAAGTGTAAGTGATAGGAATAGAAAACGGAGTCCAGGAACTTAAAGATCCAACAAATGGAGTCTGTTTAGCACCAGAGCCAATTTCTATCAGACTGGAATTGTAAATCTGAACGTCTGCCAGTACAATGTCTGAATTGGTTGGATTAAAAGTCTTCCAGTTTCCCAGCAAGGAATTTGGTCTCATTGTTCCTGTAAAGGGAACCTCAATCAATTGAACAAATCCACCTTGATAATAGCCAACCGACGAATCATACACTGAAACAAATTTAGCAGAATAATCGCTCCCTGACTGTCCGACATCTTGCAATAGAGTTGGAGCAGAAAAATTTAAATTATTGGTTATCCAATCCTGAAGATCCAGGCGGCCAACAGAATTGGTATTCCAGTTATTAAAATCGCTGTCGGGAATTTGTCCGCTCGATTGAAAATGTGACAAGAAAATAAATGCAAAAATTAAACTTAGTATTGGTTTCATGAAAAGTTAAGGTTTTGGGTTTGCTAAACTAATTCATTTTTTTGAGATTTATCTTTTCCTGACCAGCTATGCAGAATGACCATACGCACAGGAATTCTTACATCATTTAGAACGGAGAATACCGAATCGACCTATGCCAATCGCTATTTTAATCAGTTCAGTTATGATGCCAATGGTAATATAATTAACCAGGACAGATACGGCGAAACCGGTGGAATTATTGATCAGTTTCATTATCTTTACGACTCTCTAAATTCTTGTAGTGATGCAACTATGCGTACCGTTCGAAACCGATTGGAAAGCGTTGTGAATACTTCCTCCGGCTCTCTTGATAGTATGGATTTCGCCTATGACGCCATCGGAAATCTGGTGAAGGAAGATAGTGCTCAAATTGATACAATATACTGGACAGTAAGCGGCAAAATCAAAGAAATTGTTCGTACAACCTCTAGTACAATGAAAGGCCTTCGCTTTGATTATGACCCAAGTGGAAACCGGATTGCGAAGCATGTATATGCCAGCAATAATACTCTTGAGACAAGCACCTATTATGTTCGGGATGCACAGGGAAATATTCTCAGTACCTATGAGCTTAGCCCCGGTTCCTATATGGTAAAAGAGCGTGAAATATATGGCAGTAGTCGCTTGGGTATAACGAAGGATTCTCTCGAATTGGTCGGTGTTGACCCTGTTTGCTCCATAACGAATTTTAACAGACCAATAGGTTTAAAACGCTATGAGTTGACGAACCACCTGGGAAATGTGCTGGCCACTATCTCAGATAGGAAGCTCCCGTATTCCTCAAATACCACCACGATTGACTTCTATCAACCCGACATTTTGAGTGCAAATGACTATTATCCCTTTGGGATGATGATGGTAGGGAGGAGTTTTAGTGCTTCGGAGTATCGGTTTGGCTTTAATGGGAAAGAGAATGACAATGAGGTTAAAGGGCAAGGGAGTCAACAGGATTATGGTATGAGAATTTACAGCCCTAAATTGGGAAGGTTTTTAAGTATTGATCCATTGTATTACGAATTTCCTCAACTTACACCATACCAATTCAGTAGTAATAATCCAATAATGAATGTTGATATTGATGGACTGGAAGGAACTGCTGCGAATGGCGCCTCCACAATCTCACCTCAACCAAGGACAATTCCATTGCCTAGGATTATTCCACTACCCTCTCCTGTTATAAGAGTACTAGGTTCATTAGGGGTGTTTATTCAAATTGTTAACAATATGCCTATGATTAATTTTAGGCACATAAAGAAAGAGCTAAAGTATGACGGGTTTGGATTAGGAATCTTATTGACCACAGGTCAAGTAGATGTCGGAAAAGTTGCTGATGTCCCAGATTTGAGTGGGAAATCAATTAAAGAGGCAGAAGAAATTTTAAAGGCAAATGGTTTTGAGGGTGGTCCAAAATATGACAAGGATGGGAATGAGAAAAAGAATAGAGACCGGGAATATACAAATAGTGAAGACGATTCAAAGATCCGAATTAAGTCCAACGGAGATGTAGTTAGACATTCAAAGACACGAAAAGATCTACAAACTGGACAGCCATCAAATAGTGGAGAAAAATTAATAAAAGATAAAGATGGCGAGTTTAAAGCAACAAGAGATCAAGATATCATTCACGATAACAGACCTAGTAATGGTGGAAGTGGAGAAGCTATTCAAACGGAAAAACCAATTTCAAAGCAATGAACAAAAAGAAAGTTATAGATCAATTATTTTTTAGGTACCTAGTAAAAATATATGATTTTTCATTTGATGGCAATATTCTAAAAATGAATGTAATGTGCGTTGAGGAGAGGGGAACCAAAGACATTGATTATTTAGTAGCGATTTTTGGAATTTCTACCTTTGAGTTTTGGAGAGACGATGTTTTACCCAGGGGCTATGAAGTTGATGTAGATGATATTAGTTTGTCAAATGCAGATGACAAAACCCCTCTTTCTAAAATAGATTTTGCATGTGTAAATTTTGGCTTGAAAATAACTTTTTCGGAAATAGAAATACAACCACTTTCCAAGATGTAAAATTCATTTCCCTAAGAAGTGCAGGAGCTTAATTTCATCAATATTGATAATGTTATAGTGAAATTATTTAAAAGTAGAAACCGCCATTCCTAGCTGATAATGCAGCCAGAGCTAATGTAAGCTCCCCTAAAATTCGGTCAATTAAAAGTAGGGAAAATAAAAACAAATCTCTAAATTTAATGAGCCATGAAAAAATCAAGATTTACCGAAACACAGATTGTCAGTATACTGCAGCAGTATGCGCAAGGCAAAAAGGTAGCAGAGCTGTGCCGAGAGTACGGGATCTCTGAGCAGACGATTTACAACTGGAAGGCCAAGTATGGCGGGATGGATGTAAATGAACTTAAGCGGGTGAAGGAACTGGAAGATGAAAACTCCAGGTTAAAACGCATTGTAGCCGACATGACCCTTCAGATTGATGCCTTCAAACACGTGTATGAAAAAAAGTACGGCGGCCTGCCGAAAGGCTAAGTTTTGCCAGAGCAATGGTAGAAGAGAAAAATCTATCCATTCGACAGGCCTGTCAGTTGGCAAACATAGCTCGGAGCAATTACAGCTATGTAGCCAGACCGGATAAAAATGAACCGGTACGTCAGCAATTACAGTCGCTCATTGAAAAACATCCAACCATAGGGTTTTGGCAGAGCTACTTCCGCATTCGAAAGATGAATTTTAGTTGGAACCACAAACGGGTTTACAATGTCTACACGCAAATGGGATTAAACATTACCAGGAGAATGAAAAAGCGTTTGCCGGCACGAGTGAAGCAAATGCTCTATCAGCCTGATAGTATCAATCAGGTCTGGAGTATTGATTTCATGAGCGACAGCTTATGGGATGGTCGTAAAATACGCCTGTTAAATGTCCTGGATGATTTTAACAGAGAAGTGCTGTGGATAGAAGTCGATACTTCTCTGCCGACTCTTCGGGTCATACGGGTGTTAGAAGCCTTAAAAGAAATGAGAGGACTACCTAAATTAATCCGTGTTGACAATGGGCCTGAATTTATCTCGCATCAGTTGGACCTCTGGTGCAAGGAACATGGCATTACGCTTTTGTTCATTCAGCCAGGCAAACCTACACAGAATGCCTTTATAGAACGATGCAACGGGAATATCAGGAGGGAATTCTTGAACGCAAGTATTTTTAAATCGCTTGATGAATTTCGTGCTAAAGCGGAAGCATACAAAATGGATTACAATTATTACCGGCCACATGCGGCATTGAATTATAAAACGCCTATTGAAATGAAAAACATGAAATGTGATGAGGATGTTGAAATGTTGAGAAGTCAATCCGATGAAATTAAAAGAGACTTATCAATATTTCAATGTCCAATACAATTAAATAATTAACTTCGATTCTCCATTTTTAAATGGCCTGAAAAAAAGGGGAGCTTACACCGCCAAGCGGGGGCGTCACTAAAAATGTCAACTATTCAATTTTTAAAGAAATAAATTATCTCCAATATTCCAATTATTATCAAACCTATTCCTGATAACAAATACCTAAAGTTTGTGCCGATCCCGCTGGTTTTAGTTTGAGGAAATCTGAAACGAAAGTACAGACTTAGTAATCCTAACAAAATAAATATAATCCCTAAAAATAGTTTGTTCATCTATAAATACCTTTTACTGAAATGGTTGACAGATTTGATTTCTAAGTTCAAGTATGTTTTTATTAACAAGTTAATCATTCTTCTTATCTCCAATTGCTGTTTCAGTAATTTTTTTTATCGATTGGTCGACTCCGGCCTTTGCTCCAAGCTTACGGGACTCATCTAGTGTATTAATTTTACCTATACCTGTCGCTGCTCCTGCTCCGACTAGATCGGCTCCTAAGCGAATTGCGGCATCCTCCAATTTGCCTTCATTAACATCGGAAGCTATGTTTGCAATTGTACTGCCTCGATCGATAATCTCACCAAATTCAAAAATTGGAATACCAATCTCTGGACCAGCAAAAAGTGTAGCAGCTAATCCGATTCCTTTTACATAAGTACTCGTAGTACTTAAGTCTTTTCCTACTTTTCTTAAACCCAACGGTCCATCATATGGGTCAACTGCATTACCCCTTGGAACTAAGCCATCCAAATATCGTCCGGATTGAGCAGCATAATCACTAAATGTTTTAGACGGCTTAATATCAACGGTTGGAATAAATGTGGCTTGAACATTAGTTAGAGGTACACCTATTTCAGTTTGCTCAGCATAAGTTGTAAAAGATCCAGATAACGGGATTTGAGTTATATCAATCCCCATTTCTTTTGCCCATTGAAATCTTGTATTTTCAAAATTGTCATCGCCAGAAAAAATCTGAAATGTCATTTCTGAACCGTCTCTATACCTTATCGTACTCGTCCATAGATCTTCAAGGCCATCTAAATCTATGGCAGATACAGGATTATTTCCTGCATAATGGTATGGAGAATAAAACGGAAATTTTTTAATCAATGGGTCTATGCTTGAAAATGTTCCTAATCTCTGATTATAAATTCTAAATCCATAATCTTGAGTTTGTGTTTCACCATCATTCTCCTTTCCATTGAACCCAAACCGATACCCCTCATTCGAAAAACTCCTGCCTAGCATCATCATCCCAAAGGGATAATAGTCATTTTGATATATGTGCTTATCAATCATTATAATTTAGACAATTTGATGGCTCTAATTTAAGCAGTTTTTGCACAAATTGTACCGTTTTACGAGCATTTATTCATCCAAAACTTAAGAATTTTTCGTGCACTAGTTTCATTTCATTTTCCAGCAATTCTTCTGAAAATTTAACATATCGGAAGAACTCCTTGCTCCCTGAAGAATGCCCGGAAATACGACGCACCAACTGTTCGTGCATTCCTAATGATAGATAAGTAGTTATTGCAGTTCTGCGCATCGTATGTGAAGTGATCAGATCACAGAAACGGAATTTGTTTTTTGCACTCGTCTTCTTGATGATTTTTCTTGAACCTCTTTTGCTACGTGTTTTGTCAATGAAATAAGTCCAACCGGCTTTCTCTGCTATTTCTTTGATGTGTCTGTTAAAATATATTAACTGGGTATGAGGTAGCAATGTAGGGATTTTTCCTTCATACTTTTTCAGAATGTCTACGGCATATTCAGGTAATTTTATCCTCGTAAATGTCGAGGTTTTTTTAGAGAATACTTTAATATAATAATCTCTGTAATTTTTTTCAACGTTTCGCTTAGAAAGAAGTTTTAAGTCAGATATCCTTAAACCTACAGCACAACCAAAAACAAAGGTATCCTTCGCCTTTTGCAGCTTCCGGCAAAGGGATGCTTCAAACTCTTTATTAAATATGAGGAATTTTAGTTGCTCCTGACTGAGAACTACAATTGGCACCTCTTCTTTGGTTACATAAAACATTTTAGGGATATCTCTGCAATCAATCCCTTTCTCATACTTGAGGTAGTTGAAGAATGAACGAATTAATTTCATTGTAGCTCCTACATAATTGTCATAGTGATTGCATTCAGAATACATATATTGAGTCAACTTATTATAAACTTTTTTCCATTGGTTTTTCTCCTTGACATACTCTCGCTGTGAACATTTTATCAAATTCGTAATTTTAAGTGTTACTTTTTTCTCAGTACAGAATTTGATTAGAAGTTTATTAAGGCTTTTGTAATTGTTAATACTTCCTTCCCGCATCTTTGAACCATTCTTCAGAAGATGCTTTCCCGATTCGCATTCAGAAATGTAATTATTCAATAAGGTGAAAAAATCATATTCTTTTGTCATGTGCTTCTTTGTTTAAGATTCAATGTTTCAGGGACTTTAATAACAATATCTATAATTGAAAAATAGTATAGCTCTTCTTATTATACTCGGAAGTTTTTGATGTAACTCAATTTTAGTTTGTTTTTCTTCATTTGCGAATTGTCAACCGGTAATTTTAGTTATTGAAGGTTCAGATGCATGGATAAAAAAAAGGTTCTTACAGTTAAGCTGCCAGATCCTTTTTCTCATTTTATCTACTCTGATAATATGTGGTATTATTTGATGTCGCCCACAAGAAACCGGCCTTTAGAAAATGAATTGTTTGCTCCACGAACCGTGTAGAAATACAATCCTGGTGAGAATTTACTGGTCGATAATGAAAGCTCATTGCTATTTACGATGCTTTCATTGCTAACAAGCGAACCGAGAGAGTTGAAAATTTGTACCTCATAATTGTTAAAGTCTGAGAGGCCGCGAATTACAAGTTTGGATGAAGCGGTAAGCGGGTTAGGGTATACGTCAGCACTGATTGTGTTTTGATTTACATCGTTAATTCCGGTTGTCCCTGTGCAATAGTGAACTTGTCCCAGGAATACGCGCACTAAAGGAGCAAATCCCATAAACGGATAGTCAGCCGAACAACCTTGCTTAATTGCAAGATTCGCATCAGAAGACGCTGGGTCTCCGATTAATGAACCAACCAGCATCGAGAGATTAGCTCCGTTTATAGTTGAAGTGACATACCATCCATAAGTTTCACCTGCATTCATGGTTAGGTTAATATTAATTGGTACAGGGGTCCATGGGCTGTGTGGGACAACACCAGAAGCGGATCCTGCAAGTATCCACCCGGCGGAACTAGATTCATGTCCCCATTGAAGTTTTACAGTTACAGCGACGACACTGGAATCCAGTGCCCTACTTGAGGCCTATCAAATAAAGATAGCAGTCGGTATACATAAGTAGTGTGTAGATAGATAATTTAACGGGATCTTTCATGTTAATTACTTTTCGTACCTTATCAAGGATTAGTCTGTTTTGGTTTAATTCCCAGCTGTAATAATTTTTTTTTCGAGAAGAAAACCTGCTGCATGATAGCTATTGATACAATAAGAAAAATCAGTATCTCATTATTTTTAATTTTGAGTATTGATTCAGCAAATGCACAATTCAATGAAAGCATTAGAACGGGAAGGCCGGGACAGGCAGATGATCCTTTTGCGGTAGGGACAAATGTCTTTCAAACTGAAACCGGATTGGATGCAGGAGGTTTTAAATTGAAGGACAAGAATTATAAAGGAAGTTTTTTGGTCCCTAATACTTTTCTTAGGTTTGGTATGAGTGAACATTTCGATCTGAATTGTGTTCTTGAATTCCGGGCAGATCATTTCGACTCTTACGGAAGAAAAACCGATTTCGGCGGACTAAGTGCATTGAATCTTGGAGCACGCATCAACCTGACCGAAGGAGAAGGTTTTTTTCCGGCAAGTGGCTTGCAGATAAGTTTAAAACTTCCCTTTCTGGGATATCAGTATGAGAAGGATTATGTGGCACCAAAAATAGTTTTTCTTTCCGGAGGAAAGCTGACAGAGCGTCTGGCCGTGCTGGTAAATCTGGGCATTGATTACAATGGTTTTGACAGCAAACCAAACGGCTTATATGTTCTTAACTTTGCTTATACTATTTCAAATTCTCTCGGAATTTTTATTGAAAATTATGCTAGCTTCACGGAAGATTATTTTGAGAATCACTGGGATGCAGGACTGGGATATACAGTGAACAGTAATTTGCAACTCGACTTGTTTGGTGGCGCCGGTTCTAATGATGGGCGCGTCGATTATTTTGCAAGTCTGGGTTTCTCCTGGCGTATTCATAACAAAGATTTAAAATAGTTTATTGAGCAAAAATCTACTATGAAAAAACATGTTATCATACTTCTATTATTGATATGTGCAATCCTGTTTTCACGGCAGGTTTTTGCACAAATCGATAGTGCCACTACAAATAATGATTCTCTCAATGCCCTCATCCTTCAGGAGTATAACCAAAAGCTTGCAGCCATTGAAGGACAAAGAAAAAATGACTCTGTCAGAAAAGCTGAGCTTGAAGCTGAAATCAATTCCTTAAAGACCACCGATAACCTGAAAAAGGAGGAACTTCAAAATCAGTTACAAGAGTTGAATGAACAGGAAACAAAACGAATTGCAGCAAAAAAAGCTCAGATTGACTCCCTGAGAATTACTGCGAAAGCATTTCCCGTTATTGGTTTCTTCAACGATACCTTGTTTAGCATTTATAGTAAGTTGGGAAGTTTTTCAGCTAAAGACAGGGCAGAGGCCATACGAGGACGTATAAAGAGTATACGTTCATCCTTCGGTTTCAAGCCTGACTCTCTCCTGATAATCGAATCAGAATCTACCGTTGATATTATGTTTGGCGAGAGCATCATTATGAGCGTTTCAGAGAATGACGCTTTATGGGCTAACTCCTCAAAGCTGGAAGCGGCAAGCTTTTATAAGGGAAGAATTTCTGATGCAATAATGCATTACCGTTCAGAAACAAGCCTTAAGTCATTAACGAAAGAAATTGGTTTGGCTCTGCTGGTATTAGGAGTTATTGTTGTGCTCATATTCTACACAAGAAAACTATTTTTCTGGACAGCTTCGAAAATAGAAGCTCAGGAAGACAAAGCAATTAAAGGAATTAAAATACGGAATTATACTTTGTTTGATGCAAAGAGGGAAGTAAATGCCATTTTGCTGGTTAATAAAATTATAAAGTGGGTGATTATTTTATTGATAGTCTACATTGCCTTGCCGGTGCTCTTCGGAATTTTTCCATGGACAAAAAACTTTGCAGATACGCTCTTTGGTTATATCCTTAATCCTATGAAGAAAATCTTATTAGGCTTCTGGAATTATTTACCCAACCTTATTACTATCATCGTTGTGCTCTTTGTTTTCAAATACGTTCTTCGCGGAATTCGTTTTCTTAAAACCGAAATTGAAAAAGGGGATCTTTCCATACCCGGATTTTATCCCGACTGGGCAAATCCTACCTACCAGATTGTACGGGTGCTTGTCTTTGCCTTTATGATTGTGGTAATATTCCCATACCTGCCGGGTAGTGATTCTCCGGTCTTTCAGGGAGTTTCTGTTTTTCTTGGATTTCTCTTCACCTTTGGTTCCGCGGGATCTTTGTCAAACATTATTTCCGGCCTCGTCCTCACATATATGCGCCTCTTCAAAATCGGAGATCGTGTAAAAATCGGCGATGTGTTCGGTGATGTAATTGAGAAGTCACTGTTGGTCACCCGAGTCAGAACTATTAAGAATGAAATTATTTCCATTCCGAACTCTTCTGTCATGAATGGCCATACCATTAATTACAGCAGTGATGCACCGGAGAAAGGCTTGATCATTCACACAACGGTTACTATCGGTTATGATGTTCCCTGGAGAGATATGCACAAAGCCTTAATCGATGCCGCTGATAAAACGGATTTAATCCTCAAGGATCCAAAGCCCTTTGTATTGCAAACAAGCCTTGATGACTTTTATGTGTCGTACCAGATCAATGCCTACATAAGAGAGGCAAATAAGCAGGCATTTATTTATTCTGAACTTCATCAGAATATTCAGGACACTTGCAATGAACGAGGTATCGAAATCCTCTCACCGCATTATCGTTCTGCAAGGGATGGAAATATGGTAACCATTCCTGCCAACTATTTACCGAAGGATTACAAAGCACCAATTTTTAATGTCCAAATAAAGAAGGATGACTAATCTAAGGAAAGAATTGTATTATATTGTTTTTGGAACAGAGTCAAAGGCTGGGAAAACCTTTGATGTCTTTTTATTGTGGACGATTCTTTTCAGTGTATTAGTCGTCATGCTGGAAAGTGTTCCGGAGTTAGGAAGCCGGTACAGCCGGGAGTTTTTTATTCTGGAATGGGTATTGACAGTAATATTTACCCTCGAATTTTTGTTGCGACTTTGGATTAGCCCTAAGCCCGTCGCATATGCGAAAAGTTTCTGGGGTATAATTGATTTTCTTTCCATTCTGCCAACTTATCTCAGTTTATTTATTGTTGGTTATCACTATCTTCTTGTCGTTAGGATTTTTCGATTGCTTCGTGTATTCCGTGTCCTTAAACTGGCAAGGTTTAGTTCCGAAGCTCAAGTGCTTGTAGATGCATTGAAATCCAGTCTTTATAAGATTAGTATTTTTCTTTTGGCTGTTGTTTCAATAGTAACATTCATGGGAACTATCATGTATGTTGTTGAAGGTGGGGAGGAGGGTTTTACCAGTATCCCGCAAAGTATTTATTGGGCTGTTGTAACCGTCACTACCGTTGGCTATGGAGATATGGTGCCGCATACTGTTTTGGGGAAATTTATTTCATCCATTGCTATGATCATGGGTTATGCCATCATTGCAGTTCCTACCGGAATTGTTACCGTGGAGATGGCGAAGAGAAGTAACGCAACAAGAGAATGTATCAACTGTCATAAATCCGTGGAGACCGAATCGACTTATTGTAGGCATTGCGGCGTTAATTTAAAAGCATGATCATGAACGAAGTACTTCAACACTCTATTTTTCAAATTGGCGATTTTAGCCTAAGCGTATTGTCTTTGGTAAAGTTTCTTGCTTATTGTGCAGTCGTAGTACTTTTTTTGCAAATCTTAAAGCGCATCATTTATCGTCCTGCTAAAATGGATCTTTCCAGAAAGTTTGCCATTTACAGTCTGCTTAAATATGTTGTCTTAGTAGTAGCCTTTATTTTTGGCTTACAAATTCTTGGATTTAATTTATCTGTATTACTGGCGGGTTCAGCGGCCTTATTGGTTGGCGTTGGACTGGGCCTTCAAAATTTATTCAGTGATTTTGTTTCAGGTATAATCATCCTTATTGAGTCTTCAGTGAAAGTCGAAGATGTTATTGAGGTTAATGGCTTGGTTTGTAAAGTGCAGAAAATAAATCTTCGTACAACAACTGTGCTTACCAGGGAAGACAAATACATTATTCTCCCTAATTCAGACCTGACCCGAAATCAGTTGATAAATTGGACACACAGCAATATCAGATCCCGCTTTGAAATTGCCGTCGGCGTCGATTACTCATCAGATGTAAAACTTGTAATGAGTATACTTAAGCAGGCAGCTTCGGAACATCCGGGAGTGCTCAGCGATCCGACACCATCGGTTCGCTTTAGTGATTATGGAGATTCAGCTTTGCAGTTCCTTATTTTTTTCTGGTCAGAAGAGGTGTTTCGCGTTGAAAATATAAAAAGCGAAATTAGAGTACGAGTATTCGAATTGCTGAGAGAAAACCAAATCACGATTCCTTTTCCGCAACGTGTCGTTCATTTAAGCAAATAGTATTATGGAAGAGCAGATTAGGGAAATATTATTCAACCCCGTAGTTGGCAAATTGGTCACCATCTTTATCGGCATTGCCGTAATTTGGATTTTAGTAAAAGCATTACAGAAAAATCTGTTTTCAAAAATTAAGGATACTGATAACCGTTATCGCAGCAAAAAACTCAGCAGCTATATAGGCTATGTTTTTACCATCATTTTAATTACGGTGGTTTATAGTGACAAGCTTGGGGGTTTTACAGTTGCTCTGGGAGTTGCCGGTGCCGGAATAGCTTTTGCATTGCAGGAAGTGATTACCTCCTTTGCCGGTTGGCTTGCCATCATGTTCGGCGGTTTTTATAAGACCGGTGACAGGGTGCAGCTTGGTGGTATAAAAGGAGATGTCATGGATATTGGTGTGCTCAGGACAACGGTAATGGAAACCGGACAATGGGTTGACGGAGATTTGTATAATGGAAGAATTGTTTTGGTGGCAAACAGTTTTGTCTTTAAAGAACCTGTTTTTAATTACTCAGGTGACTTTCCATTTTTATGGGATGAAATAAAATTACCTATACAATATGGGAGTAATTACGAAAAAGCCAAAGAAATAATATTAGCGGTAGGAAAAGATGTTGCAGGTGATCTTACAGAGCAATCAAGATTAAAATGGATTGCCCTTCAAAGAAAATTCCGACTGGAAGATGCGCAGACAGAACCGATGGTTTCAATTATAGCGAATGATAATTGGGTGGAGTTCACCTTACGCTATGTAGTAAGTTATAAAAAACGCAGAGCTACCAAGACAGAATTATTTACACGTCTTCTCACAAAAATAGAGGCAACAAACGGAGAGATTAAGTTCGCTTCAGCAACCTTTCATTTGGTTGAGGCACCGGAATTCAAAGTCAAGATGAGTTCTTAAGCATACGACATGACTCCGCTGCTTCAATTCGATCACCTGCATTATCATCTGTTCTGGTTGAGACTAAATTTCTTTTCCCCCTCGAATATTGAAATAAGCTGATTAAGTCGATATAATCAGGATTTTATCCATTAATTTTCCTACTTTTGCGTGCAACTTTTTTTTAACCCATTCTCATGAAAGTTGCTCAAAATCGCTTCCTCGGCGAAGCTCTTACTTACGACGATATTTTATTGGTACCTGCTTATTCTGAGGTACTTCCGAATGAAGTTGACGTGTCAACCCACCTGACTGCCGGAATCCGGCTGAATATTCCCATCCTTGCCGCTGCGATGGATACCGTGACCGAATCTGAAATGGCCATTGCTATTGCTCAGGAAGGTGGTATCGGGATGCTTCACAAGAATATGAGCATCGAGCAACAGGCTGCCGAGGTGAGAAAAGTAAAACGCAGCGAAAGCGGAATGATTCACGACCCTGTCACACTCCCGGCTACTGCCAAACTCAGAGAGGCTGTTCAAATAATGAGAGAATATGGAATCGGTGGTATTCCGGTGCTTGATAAAGACCGGGTTCTTTTGGGAATTTGTACCAACAGAGATCTACGTTTTGAAAAAAACATGGATCGTTCTATCACCGAAGTGATGACGAAGGAAAATTTGATTACAACTACCGGAGTAAAAAACCTCAAGGAGGCTGAGCAAATTCTTCAGAATTATAAAATTGAAAAACTGCCTGTCATTGATAAGAAGGGTAGACTCATTGGTCTCATTACCTATAAAGATATTTTAAAAGTTAAATCCAGACCCAATGCATGTAAAGATGAATTTGGTCGTCTCAGAACAGGAGCTGCGGTAGGAGTAACTAAGGACACACTTGAAAGAGTGAAGGCCCTTGTTGATGCTAATGTTGATGTGATCACCATTGACACTGCCCATGGTCATTCAAAAGGAGTGATGGAAACTTTGAAGATCATTCGTAAAGCATATCCTAAACTTCAAATTATTGTTGGAAATATTGCCACGGCAGAAGCTGCCAAATACCTCGCTAAAGCAGGGGCTGATGCAGTGAAAGTTGGAATAGGCCCAGGCTCTATTTGTACCACTCGTGTGATCGCAGGAATTGGAGTGCCACAGTTTACGGCTATCTATGACGTGGCAAATGCGCTTAAAGGAACTCCGGTAAAAATAATTGCCGATGGTGGGATTCGTTTCAGCGGAGATATTTCTAAAGCGCTTGCTGCAGGAGCTGATAGCGTAATGCTTGGTTCTTTACTTGCCGGGACTGAAGAATCTCCGGGTGAAATGATAATTTACGAAGGAAGAAAATTCAAACTCTATAGAGGAATGGGTTCCATTGAAGCAATGAGAGAAGGTTCCAAGGATCGCTATTTTCAATCTCAAACCGATGATGTGAAAAAGCTTGTCCCGGAAGGTATAGTCGGACGATTACCCTACAAAGGTCTCGTCTCAGAGGAACTTTATCAACTCGTCGGTGGTTTGCGCGCAAGCATGGGATACTGTGGTACACCGTCTATTCCGGAACTAAAGAAGGCTTCATTCATCCGCATCACCTCCGCAGGAGTCAGAGAAAGTCATCCGCACGATGTTACTATAACCAAAGAAGCTCCTAATTATCACAGATAAGTAGTTGATTGTGAGATCTATTTATTAATTTGAAAGAAGTTGTTTTTAAACGGATTGTAACTCCTTCAAAATCTACAAGTTCATCATTGCTTCATAGAATAAACTCCAAATAAAGTCAAATTTGCAAGGTTTTGTCGAAAGGCAAGGTTTATTAAATTTGCGCTCCTAAAATAAATAGAAAACAACCATGAAGAAAAATTTCTTTCTCTTAGTCATCACATTTTTCAGTTTGAATACTTTTCTTTTTGCACAAGTGGATAAGGATCCAACTATTTTAAACATTGCCGGCGAAAATATTCCTCGAAGTGAATTTGAAAGAGTGTTTAAAAAGAACAACAATAAAGAAACTGATTTCAGTCAGAAGGCTGTCACTGAATATTTACAATTGTATATTAACTATAAGCTAAAGGTTCGTGAATCTCTTGAGTTAGGTATGGATACTGTCCAGGCATTTGTTGATGAACTTGCCGGTTATCGTAAACAACTTGCACAACCTTATTTGGTCGACAAAGACGTTACCGAAAATTTATTGAAGGAGGCATACGAACGAATGAAGACGGATATTCGCGCAAGCCACATCCTTATCAAATGTGAATTAGGTGCTTTACCAAAAGATACTATCGAAGCTTTCAACAAAGCCCTCAAGGTCCGGAATGAATTAATAAAAGGTTCTGACTTTAATAAAACGGCCAGAAAATATTCTGAAGATCCTTCTGTAAAAGATAATTCAGGCGATCTCGGATATTTTTCCGCATTGCAAATGGTTTATCCTTTTGAAACTGCTGCATATTCAACTAAACAGGGAGAAGTTTCCATGCCTGTGCGTACACGCTTCGGATATCACCTGATTAAAGTTACTGATTCACGCCCGGCACAGGGAGAAGTTCGGGTGGCTCATATCATGGTGAAAATCGGACAGGGTGCAAGCGCTGAAGATTCCTTGAAGGCTGCCCAAAAAATCAATGAGATTTACACTAAGCTGAAAGCCGGCGAACGATTCGATGATCTGGCTCGTCAATTCTCCGATGATCCCAGCTCGGCTAAAACCGGTGGTGCTCTGCCAATGTTTGGGACCGGAAGAATGGTTCCTGAATTCGAACGCGCTGCTTTTGATCTTAAAAATTTGAATGACTATACTCAACCGATTCGTACAAGCTATGGTTGGCATATCATTCGACTTCTTGACAAAAAGCCATTAGGTACTTATGAAGAACTTCAGGCTGACCTGAAACAAAAAATTCAAAAGGATTCACGATCAGATCTGAGCCGTACTTCCATGATCAATAAAATTAAATCGAAGTATAATTTTAAAGATGTGCCAAAAGCAAAAGCGGAAGTTGTTGCCAAGGCAGATACAACTTTGCTCGAAGGAAAATGGACAGTCGATAAAGCAGCCGGATTGAATGGAAAACTTTTTAGCATCGGAAATAAAATTTATACCCAGGCTGATTTCACATCGTATATGGTGAATCATCAGTCAAAGAGGGCTCAAGGTGCCGTTCCGGAGGCAGTTGCAAATGCACTTTATTCTGAATTTGAGACTGAATCATGTCTTGCTTACGAAGAATCCAAACTCGATTCCTTGTATCCTGATTTCAGAAACCTTATGCAGGAATACCGTGACGGAATCCTTCTCTTCGAATTGACTGATAAAAAAGTTTGGTCCAAAGCAGTGAAGGATACCCTTGGTTTGAAAGAGTTTTACGAGACGAATAAACGTAATTACATGTGGAATGATCGCGTGGAAGCAACAATCTATACTTGCGCCAGTCCACAGTTAGCTGCTGAGACCCGAAAACTGATGAAAAAGATTGATGATTCTGACACCCTCATGGCTCGCATCAATAAAAATTCTCAGCTCAACCTGCAGGTGAAGTATGGCAAGTTTAGCAAAGGAGACCAGGAAATCATAGACCAGATCGAGTGGAAGCCCGGTTTAACCAAGGATATTGAAAAGGATGGTCAGGTTATTTTTGTGAATGTCCATAAAATGATACCGGCCCAACCAAAATCCCTCGAAGAAGCTAAAGGATTGGTGACAGCTGATTATCAGAATTCATTGGAGAAGGCCTGGATTAGTTCACTGCAACAGAAGTATCCTGTCAAAGTCAATGAAGAAGTCGTTAAATCGGTAAGCAAGAATTAAGAGTTCTCAATAAAATTTAGCAAACGGCGTTCATTCTTCATTGGACGCCGATTTGTTTTTCATGTAATCCCTGAATTCTAAGAAGAAGAGATCACATTCAATGAAATCAAATTAATTGGTGAATAGAATTATTTATTTTCTTTTAGTCTTGATCTTATTCTCCTCCTGCAAAATGTGGCAAGAGAAAGAGGATATGGATGGCAGGGTTAAAGTTGCCAAAGCATTTGATTATATCCTCTACCTGGAAGATTTGAATGGCATCGTTCCTCCCTCTGCCTCAAAAGAAGACAGTATCACTGTCACGAAAAACTTCATCGAAAATTGGATTCGACAGAAAGCAGTTTTGCATAAAGCAGAAAGAAATCTTGATGAAGAAAAAAAGGATGTTGCAAAAAAGCTTGAAGAGTATCGAAATTCTTTGCTCACCTACACCTATGAAACCCAGCTCGTTCAACAATCTCTCGATACTGTCGTTTCTGAGGAGGAAATCGAGAAGTTTTATGAGTCAAACCGGAATAATTTCGAACTGAAAGACAATATTATTAAGGTTATATACATCAAACTCAATAAGAAATCTCCAAAGTTGAACAAGGCTCGCGATTGGTTCAAGAGTAATTCGGCAAAGGATAGAAAATTGCTTCAGGATTATTGCCATCAGTATGCTTTAAATTATTTCCTGGACGATAGCACCTGGCTGCTCTTCGATGATTTGTTAAAAGAGATTCCTATCAAAACCTATGATAAAGAACAGTATCTTCAAAATAACCGTAATATTGAAATTGAAGATTCAAGTAATATCTACATGGTCAGTATCAAAGGTTTTATGATGAAGAACAGCACATCTCCACTAAGTTTTGAAAGAAATAACATACGAACGATGGTGATCAATGAACGTAAGCTTAAACTGATCGAAAGAATGGAACAGGAAGCCTATGACGATGCCCGAAAGGGAGGCGATGTAGAAGTATATTAAAAACGTACCTTTGTAATCCTTATGAAAAAAACAGTCAATTTTTACCTGAATAAGTCGAGGAATATTTACACCCTGGCTGCCTTGTTGTTTCTGTCCGGCATTGCTCCAACGGCGAAAGCGCAGGTTGTTGTCGACAAGATTCTTGCTGTTGTGGGAAGTAAAATAATCCTTCAGTCGGATATAGAAAAGCAACATGTCCAGTACATAGCGCAAGGAGCTGAAGATAATAGTCAGACTAAATGCCTCATTTTTGATCAGCTTCTGCTTCAGAAACTTTTACTTAACCAGGCTGAAATTGACAGTGTAACAGTCTCAGAAAGTCAGGTCGACGGTGAATTGGATCGACGGATGCGATTCTACATCAAGCAAATTGGTTCCGAGGAAAAGCTGGAAGAGTATTTCCATACTACCATTCGAGAATTAAAGGCTGAGTTGAGGGATATGATCCGTGAGCAGCTACTGGTTCAAAGTATGCAAAGTACAATCACCAAGGATGTGGTTGCGACTCCATCTAATGTCAGGGAGTATTTTGAAAGCATCCATCCGGATAGCTTGCCTTATATTGATGCTGAGATGGAAGTGGGACAAATCGTTCGCAAACCTCCTGTCAGTGACTCGGAAAGAAAATCTGTAAAGGCCAGGCTTGAAGAGTACAGAAAGAAAATAATGGCCGGAGAGGATTTTGCTGTATACGCTGCATTATATTCCGAGGATAAATCGACAGCAAAAAAAGGCGGTGAGTTGGGTATGTTCGAACGGGGAACCATGGTTCCTGA
This sequence comes from Bacteroidota bacterium, assembly GCA_004295015.1. Taxonomy (GTDB): domain Bacteria; phylum Bacteroidota; class Bacteroidia; order AKYH767-A; family 2013-40CM-41-45; genus QQVM01. The sequence goes on from SHNE01000033.1 coordinate 37,838, forward strand.
ATTTGAAGCGGCTGCTTTTAATCTTCGCACCGGAGAAGTGTCTCCTATCATCGAAACGAAATTTGGATTTCATATCCTCCAGCTTATAGAGAGAAGGGCTGATCAGATAAACGTTCGCCACATCTTATTGCAACCTCAAACAGATGAGAAAGACCTGTACAAATCATACGCTTTGCTTGACAGCTTGCGTAAGCAAATTAATCTTGGCACCATTTCATTCGACGAGGCTGCGCAGAAATTTTCAGATGATGAGGAAACCCGTAATAACGGTGGCCTTCTGGTAAATCCTGAAACAGGAACCACCAGGTTGTCGCCTGATAAGATGGACAGGCTCTTGTTTTTTCAGGTGGATTCAATGGCATTAAATACGGTATCAATGCCACTGGGTATGGCTACTGCCGAAGGCAAGCAGGCTTATCGCATTGTGATGGTCAAGTCGAAGAACCTTCCACACAGAGCAAACCTTAAGGATGACTATCAAAAAATTCAGGAGGTTGCATTACAACAAAAGCAGAATGAGTTACTCACAACCTGGGTAGAAAATAAAAAGTCTGTTACTTATATCCACCTTAACGACACTTTCGATAATTGTGAAATGTTAAAGGCCTGGACTAATTCAGGGATTAAGCAGTAAGAGTTCAATAGTACTATTCATAAAATATATTTTTTTAAAATTATGTCAACAAATTATAAAAGTGATGTTGATGCTGTTCAGGATCTGGTCAGCAAATACACACAACTGCGTTCAGAAATTGGTAAAGTAATCATTGGACAAGATGAGGTTGTTCGTGATGTACTCATTTCTATTTTCAGCCGTGGCCATTGTTTATTGGTTGGTGTACCCGGATTGGCAAAAACGCTCCTAGTAAATACTATTGCCCAAACATTGGGATTAACCTATAACCGTATTCAGTTTACGCCGGATCTGATGCCTTCGGATATTATTGGTACCGAAATCCTGGATGAGTCGCGTCATTTTCGTTTTATTAAAGGGCCTCTGTTTGCAAATATCATTCTCGCAGATGAAATCAACCGAACTCCGCCTAAGACGCAGAGCGCCTTGCTTGAATCTATGCAGGAGTACGCTGTCACTGCTGCCGGAAAGCGCTATGCACTGGATCTTCCTTTCTTCGTACTGGCTACTCAAAATCCGATCGAGCAGGAGGGAACATACCCATTACCTGAAGCACAGCTTGACCGTTTCATGTTCAATGTTATGCTTACCTATCCGGATCTTGAGCAGGAGATCATGGTTGTGAAGAATACAACATCTGACTACAAACCTAAGCTCGATAAAATTATCGGTGCTGAAGAAATTTTATTTTTCCAGGAATTGGTGAGACGAATTCCTATCCCTGATAATGTTCTGCAATACGCCGTAAAGCTTGCTGCCAAGACGCGTCCTAACACTGATTCTGCAGCCCCTGAAGCAAACGCATTCCTTTCATGGGGTGCCGGACCACGTGCTTCACAGTATCTGGTAATCGGTGCCAAATGCCATGCTGCCTTGAAGGGAAAATTTTCTCCTGATATTGAAGATGTAAAGGCCGTTGCTCTGCCAATACTTCGTCACCGTATAGTTCGAAACTATAAGGCTGAAGCCGAAGGCATGACCGTTGAAAAAATTGTCGAGGCCTTCATGAAATAATCTACTTCATGATTCATCATTTTCGTACACCGGTTGCAGGTTTTGAATGGCAACGATTGCTCGAATTGAACCGAAAAGAACAACAACATCATTTTTCTTTATTTCTTCTACAACACCCGTTTGCTTGCTCTTGAGCATTCTCACGCGTGAGCCAACCTGAATTTCTTTCTTGAGTTTTTCAATCAAGGCTTGCTTTCTCTTTTCTACTTTGGCAGGTGCGTTTTCGGCAGCTTTGCGTTTCACTTCTGCAGTCAGACTTCCAACAAATTTTTTAATAACTGCTTTTCTATCTTTATTCTGTTCCCATTCTTCAAGTAATGAATTCATTTTTCTACCCAGTAAAGCGAGCTTTTGAGTTTCCTCACGCTTCGATTTATCCTTCTCCATTTTTAACTCAAGCTTTTTAGTCATCTCCTTGTACTGCATTTCAGCCGCACTCATTTTTGCTTCCTGTAGTTTTAGGGATTTACTTTCTTCTACTTGCTTGTTTTTTTGTAAGTGCAACCCTGAAAGTAAGGTGTTGAGCTTTAGTTTATCCTTTTGAACTTTACTCTTCGCCTTGTCAAGCACATGCTGAGGTAAACCGATTCTTTCAGCCACTTCAAAAGTGTATGAACTTCCGGGTTGTCCTGTGATAAGCTGATACTTCGGACTCAGAGTTTCAGGATCAAAAAGCATAGACGCATTTTGAACTCCGGGTAAATTTTCAGCGATTAATTTGATATTGGTATAATGCGTTGTAAAAACGCCAAAGGCTTTTCGTTTATTGAGTTCTTCCAGCACCGCTTCTGCAATTGCTCCTCCAAGTTCAGGATCTGTTCCGGTTCCAAATTCATCAATGAGAATTAATGACCGGTTATTCGCAGAACGCAGAAAATTATTCATCCTGATGAGTCTTGAACTATAAGTACTCAAGGCATTTTCAATGGATTGACTATCGCCGATGTCTGCAAGAAAATGATTGAAAAAACACATACATGAGTTTTGTTTCGCAGGCACAAGCAATCCACTTTGAAGCATCAATTGAAGCAGTCCAACCGTTTTTAAGGTGATCGATTTTCCCCCGGCATTCGGACCACTGATGACAAGAATACGATTATCCTGATTCAGAAAAATAGTTAGGGGAACAACCGACTGATTTAGTTTTTTGTTTTTCAGGTAAAGCAATGGATGAACTGCATCATATAGTTCTACACGGGAATTCTTGTCGATTTTCGGAAGATGTGCATTCAATTCAAGAGCATATAATGCCTTAGCCCTGATAAAATCCAACAAAGTCAGCACAGAATGATAGGCAGTGATCAGAACAGCATGTGTTCTGATTTTTTCCGTAAGCTCTCTCAACAATCTAAGTATTTCACTTCGTTCATCCTGTTCCAATTCTGAAACTGAATTGTTCAATTCAACAAGCTCTTCAGGTTCTATAAAAGTGGTCTTTCCGCTTTCGCTTTTACCATGGATGAGTCCCTTCACATTTCTTTTAAACTCGGATGGTATTGCCAGGACTCGACGGTTATTGTAAAAATTTTCTTCATTCTCTCTCAACCATCCTTTTTTGTTGAGCTCATTGATATAAGATCGAAATCGCTTGTCTGCTTCTCTTCGTTTGGAATGTAACTGATTTCTGATATCCTGTAATTCAGGCGAGGCAGAATTTTTTACGATGGCATGTGCATCGATGATTGCATCAATTTCCTCAATAATTTCTTTTGTCTCGTAAACCCCCGACATGACTTCCGACAGTGATGTATAAAATTCTTGTCGTTCTTTCAGAAACTTCAAAATGGAATTGACAGTTGAAGATGCGGATCGAATTCTGCTGAATTGCATTTCTGTCAAAACTGAGCCCGCTTTGCTCAATAATTGGCAATCAGCTTCGAAATCTTCGAAGGTGGTATCCGGAAAGTGGCCTTTGTTCGCCAGGGTACTTTTATATTCTTCTGTTTGTCTTAGTATCAGATTTAAGTGATCCCGGCTTTGAATGGGTTCCATTGATAAAGCCAATCGTCTTGCAGAAGCTGATCTGCAATGAAATGCCACTTGTTCGCATACTTTATCGAACTCAAACAGTTTCAATATATCTTCTCCGTGGATTTTCATCTTTGCAAAGATTTGATTTTAAACCGAACTCACAAAATAGAATAAGAATGAAGGAAGAATTATTCTTTTTTCGTTCATTGCATGCATAAGATTTCAAATGGAAAGGGTGAAAACTGTTATTGTAATCGGAGGTGGCGCAGCAGGCTTTTTTGCTGCCATTGCTTGTGCTGAAGCTAACCCAAATTTAAAGGTCATTATTCTTGAGAAATCCTCAAAACTTCTCGCTAAGGTACGTGTGAGTGGAGGAGGACGTTGTAATGTAACACATGCTTGTTTCGATCCTTCTGACCTTGTGAGAAATTACCCACGCGGTGGAAGGGAACTGCTCGGTCCCTTTCATGTGTTTTCACCTGAAAATACAATTGAATGGTTCGCATCCAGGGGCGTTAAACTAAAGATAGAAGCCGATGGACGAATGTTCCCGACCACAGATGATAGTACAACGATTGTCAATTGCCTGATGAATGCCGCTCAAAACGCACTGGTTAACATCAGAATGAACAGTCCGGTTCATTCGATTCACAAGCGAGAAGATAATTTGTTTGAACTGGGCTTATCGGATGAAGAGAAGATGCTATGCGATGCAGTGATAGTTGCAAGCGGAGGTTCACCCTCATTAAAAGGTTTCGATTGCCTGAAAGGAACAGGCCATACCATTATAGAACCGGTTCCAAGTTTGTTTACTTTTAATATGCCTCACAATCCAATTACTCAACTCATGGGTATTTCGGTTGATCCGGTTCAGGTAAAAATTATTGGCACAAAATTCATCAATGAGGGCCCACTGCTTATTACACATTGGGGAATGAGTGGTCCGGCAATACTTAAACTGAGTTCTTTCGCTGCACCTAAGCTGGCTGAACTAAATTATAATTTTTCCATTCTTATTAAGTGGCTGCCTCAATTTACCGAAGATAGCATGCGATCTAAATTAAACGAACTCCGTAAAGAGTTGGCTAAAAAGAAGGTCTCAACTTCCAATCCCTTCCTGCTGCCAAAAAGACTTTGGGAGCATTTACTAAATGTTTCTGTTACTGATGTTGAAAAAGAATGGGCGCAGCTGAATAATGAGGAATTGCGAAAACTAATTTCTGTCCTGATCGCTGATGAATATAATGTTCAAGGTAAGACCACATTTAAAGAAGAGTTCGTCACCTGCGGAGGAGTGTCACTTAAAGAGGTTGATTTCAAAACAATGCAAAGCAAAAAAGCGCAGGGATTATTCTTTGCCGGTGAGATTCTTGATATTGATGCTGTAACAGGTGGATTTAACTTCCAATCTGCCTGGACCACCGGATTCATTGCCGGGAAATCGCTTGTCTATTATTTAGAACATCTCTCTACACTGTGATTTGTTCATTGTCCTATGTATATTTTTAGTTGGATTTGAACGATTTTTCGCGCATAATTTTATTTTCAATTGAAAAAAAAGACGTGCCTCATTCAATTTCAACTCTTACTTTTGGGAAAATCAAATTCTTGAGAATGTTTTACCTAAGAAGCTTCGGTCTGATTATTTTATTCTTGTGTTCAAGTGCACAAATAATATTCGCTCAATATTCTCTCAGTGGAATAATTGGAGGAGATAGCAAAGAAACTCAATTGCTGGAAGGCGTTCAGATTTATATTCCGGAGATTAATCGTGTGGATTTTTCCAAAGAGGGTGGAACTTATATCTTTCGTGATATCGGTGCAGGGGTTATCCATGTACAGTTCTCCAAAATCGGATTCAAAACGGTTCTTAAAACTATTTTGATCAAGGATAGTGCAACGGTTGTGCATGTTAATCTGGAAAGCTCGGGTTCATCCGACAAAGAAGTCTTGAGTCTCTCAGGTTATTCCGACATGAGTCCTTCTGTTCCCAATGCAATCGAAACACTTTCACGCAATGAATTCGTCGAATCCGGTGCCATGAATCCTGCACTTGCTTTGTCCTATAAACCGGGCCTGGATTATATTTCCGAAGGGAATGGATTTGCCAAACCTGTCATCCGTGCTTTTTCGAACAACAAAATCCAACTCAGACAATTTGGAAGCAGAATCGAAAATCAGACCTGGTACGACCGTAGTAGTCCCGGTTTTAATACCAATGGAGCCGATGGATTTGAAATAATCAAAGGACCCTCATCGCTTCTGTATGGTGCAGATGCTTTAGGCGGAGTGATTATTCTCAATGAAGAAAAGCCTTCTCCTGCCGGAACAATCAGCGGGGAGTTCAATGGAGAGTTTCATTCCAGCTCTTTGGGTTATAATGTTGAAGCCGGCCTGAAAGGGCAGACAAGATCAGGAGTTTTTTACGGATTGCGTCTCGGAAATCTTTCCCATACAAGCTATGTACAAGGCGATGGTTCTGATGTCAGGAAAAATTCCGAGGATCTTGACTTCGCCATCAACAGCAAATTCAATAATCAGAATTTAAAATTCTACACAGGCCTGACTAAAGCCTGGGGCATGTCAAGGCTGACTTTTTCTTACATGCAACAAGAGGCAGGGATCATCGGTTTTGAAGATTCTGTATACAATGATCCATTTCGATACAATGAAATTCAAAGGGAGAGAAGCTTCAGCCTTCCATACATCGGAACCGAAAGCATGATCCTTTCTTCTCAGAATACTATTCTTGCCGGACATTCAAAACTTGAATTGAATCTGTCCTACCAGCAAAATAATAACCGCGAGTTTCAGTCTTCCGGTCAGGAAAATCCTTCAACTTTTGCTCTTGATTTGAGCACAATTACCTATGATTTAAAGTACAGTTCTGATCCCCTAAAAAAAGTTGGTTATACAATAGGTTCTCAAGGTTATTTTCAGAGTAATGATAATATACAAACTGAAGGTTTAATTCCGGATTCAAAAATATCAAATTTGGGTGCTTTTGTTATGATGCGCTATGATTTGAAGCGTTGGAATTTTTTGGCCGGCGCCCGAATTGATACACGTCGGCTGGAACTGAAATCAAACATTGTTCCGGTAGATGAATTCGATGCTCGAAAAAACTCTGTAACAAACGACTACCTTCCTTTAAGCGGATCTGCAGGATTCGTTTATCATGCCTCAGATAAAGTATATTTTAAACTGAATGGAGCTACAGCTTACGCTGCTCCTGATTATCTCCAGTTGTATAGCTATGGGATGTCTTCTGACACCGCTCGTTTTATTTATGGTTCCGATTCTTTGAATCTGGAGACAAATGCCGGATTGGATTTAAGCTTTCACATTGATCAAAAATCATTTTCATTGGGGGCAACTTTTTTTTATAATGCTTTGCAAAACTTCACTCATCTTGTAAATACAGGAGGACTGAGAGCCGTGACCTTGTCTGCCAATGACACATTACTTCCTGTTTATTATTTTACTCAATCGGATGCAAACTTGAGTGGTGCGGAAATTTCAGTGGCTATTCACCCCATTGCAGCACAATGGTTCAGATTAAACCTGGCTTATTCTACTCAAACAGGTAAATTTAAAGATGCAGGAGATTTAACAGGACTTAGTGGAGATAAGGCAATTGTTGCATTGCAGTTTCAATCTGAAAAAATGAACTATTTGTATGGTCCGTACATCAGAATAATTCTCAGAAATTATTCGGCACAATCGCTGACGAATGAATTGCAAACTGCTGCACCGGGCTACTCACTGGTTGACTTTCAACTGGGAGGAAGGATAAAAATTGCCAGACAGTTCCTGCATGTTTCTGTGGCTGTCAATAATTTGATGAATGAAAGTTATTCAAATCAGCTCTCTCGGTTGCCGTCCGGAATCCACGAAATGGGTAGAAATGTGTGTATTAGGCTCAGTATGCCATTTGCTATCATGAAAATGAAATGAGATTTTGTAAACATGATGAGCTTTTTAATAACCTTGTGAAAGATTGTGATTTTTGACATTTTCTTAACAAGATAGCCTGTATCTTTGTTGTATATTGTTTTAAACCCAAAATCGTATACAGGCATGATCCAATCAAGATTAATGAAATTTCGTGTGGCATTTTTATCGCTGCTTATCATATTGACCGGACTTTTTCAGTCCAGCGCTCAATTAATGCAGCCAAGTAAAGTAGACCATGCTCTCGAAATAGTGAAATACTATTACGTTGACACTGTCAATGAAAAGGCACTCATGGAAGAAGCCATGAAGGCTATGATAAAAGAACTCGACCCACATTCGGTATATATTCCTCTTGAAGAGCTAAGAGAAATGAATGAACCATTGCTTGGTAAGTTTGAGGGAATAGGGATTCAGTTTAATATTCATGAAGACACCATTATGGTTACACAAACTATCGTTGGCGGACCTTCCGAGAAACTTGGAATACGTGCAGGCGACAGAATTGTAAAGATTGATACGCAAAATGTGGCAGGTATAAAGATCACCAACAATGATGTTCTTAAAAAGTTACGAGGTGATAAAGGAACAAAAGTGACAGTCGGAATTTACAGAAGAGGAATGAGTGAGTTAATTGACTATACGATTACCCGTGATCAGATTCCTTTATTCAGCGTGGATGCCTCTTATATGGTTGCACCTGAAATCGGATATATCAAAATATCCCGCTTTGCTGATGCCACGGTGGAGGAGTTTAAAAAAGCTTTGGCAGATCTGAAAACCAAAGGCATGACCAGTCTGATTTTAGATCTGCAAGGAAATGGAGGAGGTTACCTCAATCGTGCAGTCGAATTGTCGGATGAGTTTTTAGCTGACGGCAAAAAAATTGTTTACACAAGAGGTCGCGCTAATCCGGATGAGGATTTCATGTCCAGCTCCAGAGGAGGATGGGAAAAAGGAAATATCGCCGTATTGATAGATGAAGGCTCAGCTTCTGCTTCGGAAATTGTATCAGGGGCTATTCAGGATTGGGATAGAGGATTGATTATTGGCAGAAGGTCTTTCGGTAAAGGACTTGTGCAGAAGCCATTTCAATTGCCTGATGGTTCAATCATTCGACTAACCGTTGCTCATTATTATACACCTTCAGGCAGAAATATTCAAAAGCCCTACACACTGGGAGACGAGGAAGACTATTACCTTGATTATTCCACCCGGGCCAAACAAGGTGAGTTTTTCTATGAAGACAGCGTGCATTTTGCTGATACCACTCAGTATTTCACCAGTTCAAAACGTGTTGTTCGTGGTGGTGGAGGTATAATGCCGGATTTGTTTGTCCCGATGGACACAAGCCATAACAGTACCTACTTTTCAGACCTCTTTAGAAAAGGAGTGTTCAACGATTTTACGCTCACCTATGTAGACAATAACCGGAATTCCCTTAAGAGTAATTATCCGAACATCGATGCTTTCAAAGCAAACTTTTCAGTCGACGGAAAGGTCTTTGATGATTTCCTTGCCTTAGCCAAGAAACAAGGAGTGGAAAAGGATAGCGCCGGATTTATCAGATCTGAAAAAGCAATTCGCATCCATCTCAAAGCACTTATTGCCAGAAATCTCTGGGATACAGATGCATACTTTGAAATCAGCAATGAACTGAATCGTTCCTTGGATAGAGCAATTGAAGCAGTACAGAATAAGACATTTGAAAAAATGAAATTGGCAGGTAAATAGTAATTAAAAAAAGATTCGGAAGCGGAAGAGTTGATTCGGCTCTTTCGCTTCTTCTAATTTATATCAGTACATTATTTACAATACTTATTCTTCCCTCTATTGAAAAAGATATTTCTACTCATAATTAGCATTACTACCGTAATTTCAATCCAGGCTCAAGTATCATCAATCAGGCTGATGAGTTGGAACCTGCTAAATTGGCCTATCACTTCTAATGCCGTGTCCGACAGCACAACACGTTGTCCACACTACCGTGCTGTTGTCGAGTATGTGAATCCGGATATTTTGGTAACGCAGGAAAACGCTGCAACTTATAGCACAACCTGGTTTTTGAATTGCGCAATGAATGCCAATGGGAATGAATACAGTCAAGGCAGTTACATTCATGGATACGATACCAATAATGGTATATTTTATAAAGACTCTTTGTTTCAGTTTATAAGTAATACCAGAATACAGACTCAGCTTCGGGATATCAATGAATTTAAATTGCTATTCAAAGAGACAGCGGACACTTTGAGAATATATTCTGTGCATCTCAAGGCGAGTAGTGGTTCTGTTAATGAGGCAGCTCGTGCTGCAGAGGTTGATTCATTGAGAAAGATCACGAATCAATTGCCCTTTGGTTCGGATTTCATCGTCTGTGGTGATTTCAATATTTACGAAACGTTCGAAAGTTCTTTTTTGAAATTAATTCAGGTGAATGGAACGGATGAAGGTCATTTTATTGATCCGGCTAACCTGCAAGACACACTCTGGAATAAATATATTTATCGCCAGCATCATACCCAATCAAGTCATGATCTTCAAAGTGGAGGATTTGTCGGTGGTGGATTGGATGATCGTTTCGATATGATCCTCTTTTCAGAGGCAGTCTCTCAACCGACCGGGGTTTATTACATTGCAGGATCCACAACACCTGTTGGCAATGATGGTAACCACTACAATAAAGCCATCAATGATGGCTTCAATTCAGCAGTTCCTGCAAACATAGCTGATGCTTTATTCGGAGCCTCTGATCACTTGCCGGTCTATGCTCAGTTTGACATCGGTCCAACATCCGGTATCGATGATTTTAATTGGGATGTTTCGGATGTATCGGTTTATCCGAATCCTGCATCTTCATCCGTAAATATTGAATTTACTTCCCGTTCAAGTGCAGAATTAACGATCAGCCTGAGCGACCTCAGTGGTAAAATTGTCTATGTGAATACCATCAGCGACAAATACATTGGAAGGAAATTACTGGCAATTCCTGAATTTGCTTCTTTTGAAACTGGCATCTATTTTCTTTCGATCAGGACAAATAAGTCATTGATTAACAAGAAGTTAATAAAAGTTGAATAATTTTCGCATAAATTAATTGATTTAGCCCTGCTCCTAAACTATCATTGAAGAGGAAATCCATTCGATATTGGGGTTTAATAATAGGAGCTGTCATGGGAAAAAAGAAGAAGGCAAAAGCTGTATTACCGAAACCGAAAGTCGGCGCACTATTGATTTCAGAGCCATTCAATCCAGAACCTGTTTTTAAGCGTTCAGTGGTAGTCCTCAGTCAGCATGGTCGCAAGGGTTCCATCGGCTTTATCATCAACAAGCCGACTCCTTTAAAAATTCATGAAGCTTTGGAGGATTTTCCTGAATTTGACGCACCTGTTTATTGGGGCGGGCCCCTGCGATTAGATTCGATCTACTATCTTCATTCAATTCCTAGTCTGGAAGGCAGTCATGAAATTGCCGATGGTGTTTATTGGGGAGGTAACTTCAAACAACTACGCCTGATGATTGAAGCTGACGAAATAAGTCCTGAACAAATAAAATTTATTGCAGGATATTCATCATGGAGTCCTAAACAGCTCGAAGAAGAGTTGAAGCAGGAGAATTGGTGGATGACTACTGCGGATCTATACAGTACGCTCATCGAAGAGCCTACCATCGTATGGGGCAAAGTACTCACACGTATGGGACACGTTTATGGAATCATGAATGACTTTCCGGAAGACCCGGGTTTAAATTGAACAAAAAGAAATTTAATACGAGTGATTAATAAGAACGCCGGGTGAGTTTATCACCTCCTTTTGTCTGCGAAAAAAAACCACCGGTATTCCGGTGGTTTTTTTATTGAATGATAGCTGCTCGAATTTTCAAGGTCTTAAATGTATGGTGTATGTATTTCCATTCACAGTCACACTTGCCAAATCATCACAGGTTCCATTTCCAAAATCGATTAATCTCACAGGCCTTGAAGAAGGAGTATTTTCGATCGTACCGTTGATTATCCAATGGCAGGAATTATCCCGAACAAGATTTGTGAGGACAGAAGTAGAAGAGTGTCCACGACTGTTAGCTCCTGAACCGCTTCCATTAATCAGATAAACATCATTGACCCACAAGGAGTCACCAAGGCCGGCGGTCATTTCTCTGTTACGTTGATCGTTCCAAGCCTGCCAGCTTCCGTTTGGATTGGTGATAAGCATGTTGGTGGCAGTAATGGTCCAATTCATATTTCCGGCGGTATTGAAACCATTGTTTACTATGGAACGGCTTCCTTCTACATGTCTCCCATCGATATAATAATTGACGAAAGTAACGGTTCTTGTAGCTCCAGGATCAAAATAATGCCCGCCCGAATAATTGATCTGTATGATACCGCTCCTTGTTCGGCCATGAGGGCCTGTACAACCGGTTCCAAAATCAATGGTTAATACTCCGTTTATCGAATCATTTGTTACTGTTGCGCATGCATTTAAAATAAATGAATTCGCATCCTGAGGATTTGAAAAACGACCGTTCACCGAACCGTTTACTGAGGCTTCAGCTACAAGATTATCTACATCTGTAAAAATACTTTCCATTTGTCCGATATCCTGAGGGCTGGTTTGATAGTCAGTAATGTCCGAACTTGTTTTTTCTTTCTGACAAGACATAAAAGTCAAGCTGGTAGAAATTAGTAATGCAGCAATTGCATAATTGATCTGGCTTCTGAAGATTTTCATTTTTCGATTTTTAAGTTGATTTCAACTGATCTTTTTTCTAAGACGAAGCATAGATCAAATGGTTTAAAGCAATCCGGATCGAATCGAATTTTCAATGTGTTGTGCTTACAATTCTCCAATTAACATACCGTATTATCGACTCAATGTTTCTCCCTATCAACTATCATAGCAAAGTGATGACTGGTAATATTAAATCCTTTCTTGAGATATAAGCGATGAGCATCATATCTGCTCGCCTGACAGCCGGAATCGAGGTGAATTTGTCCGCAGGAATTTTCGATAGCCACTTGTTCGATATAATCCAGAAGTCTGGAAGCAAATCCCTTTGAACGTTCCGATTGCATTGTTGTCAGGTCGTCAATATAAATTGCTTTACCCCAATGCAAGAGTTCTGTGATTCGAAAGCCTGCTGCAGCTAAAGCAACACCATTATGATTTGGTATATAAATCAAACGATAAGCAAGCCCTTGCATGCGCTTCACCTTTTCCACAAAGCTCTGTTCTTCCAAATAGGGTCGCAATTCCTTCATGACAAGGAAGCATTTCAGGATTTCAGAATCATTTTTTGCCTCCTGAATTGTCTGTGTATTGTTCATAATTGTTTTTTTTAAGATTTAAGAGCTTAGCAACCAGTGGAGAAGAGCAAAAATATCTTAATTTTCAATTATTTTTCCACAAACTATTGCAGAATCGTAGAGATTACTATTTTTGCACCCGCTTCAACAAATTAATGATTCCGTAGCTCAGTTGGTAGAGCAATACACTTTTAATGTATGGGCCCTGGGTTCGAGTCCCAGCGGGATCACAAAAACCGGTTTTACCGGTTTTTTTTATGATGGCCTTTGTTTATATATTATTCTCTAAGAAGTTGAACAAGCACTATATAGGCGCTTGTAAAGATATTGATCGGAGAATATATGAACATAATATTGGCCATTCAAAGTTTACCAAAACAGGTCTACCTTGGGAATTAATGTATGTTGAAGAATATGAAGATTTGGCGAAAGCTAAAAAAAGAGAATTAGAGATAAAGAAAAAAAAGTCAAGAAAGTTCATTGAAGAGTTGATTGCGAAGGGTTGAGCATCCCGCCTTAGCGGGAGGGCCCTGGGTTCGAGTCCCAGCGGGATCACAAAAACCGGTTTTACCGGTTTTTTTATGATGCTAATCGTTTTGAAAATATTCTCTAAGAAGTTGAGTATACACTAAATAGGTGACTCCGGAACATGCTGGAAGAAGGAATAATAATCCTTGTAATTAATTTTGGCTAAGGTCTTTTGGATTTTTGGTGGATACCTTCGACATTCTGATGCATTTAATTGGAAATAGCTGCTAAATGCTACCAGGACACAAAATTCAAAATTGTGAAATCGATATATTACAGCTACTTTTCAAAAATTTTCAATTGATAGGGAAATACTCTTCTCCTTGAATGAATTAATATGGTTGAAATTGATATGATTGAAATAGGTGCAAAGGATCTGAGCCTGGAGGATATGTATTTGCTTTTGTTTAAGGAGCAGCATATTAGCCTGTCAGATAAAGCTTTAGCTAAAGCAGAAGCGAATTATACTTTCTTACGGGAATTTTCCAGCGGTAAACTGATCTACGGAATTAATACAGGATTCGGTCCGATGGCTCAATATAAAATTGCCGATAAGGACTTGAGACAATTGCAGTTCAACCTGATCAGAAGTCATTGCTCAGGTTCAGGAAATCTTTTGTCAGAAACTGATATTAAAGCCCTGATGATAGCTCGTTTGAGTTCTCTGATGAAAGGCTATTCGGGTGTGAGTCAGGGACTATTGACTACACTTCGGGAATTGATTAATCGAAATATTAATCCATGTATTTACGAACATGGTGGAGTAGGCGCCAGTGGCGATCTTGTTCAGTTGGCTCACCTTGCCTTGGCACTAATTGGAGAAGGTGAAGTAGTTTATGATGGAAAGGTTCAGGATTCTTCGGCTGTATTCAAGAAAGAAAATATTGAGCCCGTTGAAATTCACCAACGCGAAGGTATCGCTTTGTTGAATGGAACTTCTGCTATGACAGGTATTGGCGTTGTGAATCTGATTTATGCAAAGAAGTTAATCAACTGGTCTGTTCTCATTTCTACATGTATCAATGAGCTGGTGGAAGCTTTTGATGATCACTTTTCCCTCGAACTGAACTCTGTAAAATTGCATCATGGACAATTAGAGGTTGCAAAGGCAATGGGTGCAATTGTTAAAGACAGCAAACTGATTCGCAAACGTACGGATCATTTATACCAGGGCGCGAAAATCGAAGTCGATATCGTTGAAGAAAAAGTGCAGGAATACTACTCACTTCGTTGTGTGCCTCAAATCCTTGGTCCGATTTACGATACCATTAAGAGTGCCGAGAAAGTTGTGATGCATGAAGTGAATTCTGTAAATGATAACCCTGTTATCGATTCAGAAAATAAAAATATTTACCATGGTGGTAATTTTCATGGCGATTATGTTGCCCTTGAAATGGATAAACTAAAAATTTCCATCACCAAACTTGCTATGCTCGCAGAACGTCAGCTAAACTTTTTGTTGAATGATAAACTCAACCAGAAATTGCCTCCATTCGTAAACCTTGGCAAACTGGGTTTGAATTATGGTTCACAGGGCATGCAGTTCACGGCCACTTCCACAGTTGCAGAATGTCAGACGCTTTCAATGCCAACATACATTCATAGCATACCTAACAACAATGATAATCAAGACATCGTAAGTATGGGCGCAAATGCTGCTCTCATCACACGGAAAGTAATTTCAAATTCATTTGAGGTGCTTGCTATACAAGTCATCGCCTTGATTCAGGCTATTGATTATACGAATTGTGCGGATAAACTCTCCGGTCCCGCACGAAAAATGTATACTGAGTTAAGAAAAATTTGTCCGAAATTCGTGGAGGACAGACCTCTTTTTAAAGATATCAGACTTGTTACGGCATATCTGAAGGAAAAAGAAATCGAACTCTTATAAATTATTTGATAAAGTCATTTATGCCTTTGATGAGGTTATTGACTGTTTCAAACTAGTTAAGTTCTAACAATAAAATTAGAATTATGAATTTTGCTTTCATAACAGGGGGGTCAAGGGGTATAGGACGTGCAGTCTGTATACAATTAGCTCGCATGAATTATAACATCTTATTAAATTACAAGAGTAATGATGAAGAGGCTAACAAAACCAAAGCTCTTATTGAAGAATTGGGGCTGACTTGTGAATTGTTAAAGTTTGATGTGTCTGATAAAGATCAAATCAAACAAGTACTCGGCGATTGGATTGAAAATAATAAAGAGAAAAACATTGAAGTTCTAGTAAACAACGCCGGTATTCGTCAGGATAACCTGCTTATGTGGATGAGCGACGAACAATGGGAAACCGTGCTTAACACCAGTTTAAATGCCTTCTTTTATGTCACCAGACTCGTACTTAACGGTATGCTTGTTAAGAAATATGGAAGGATTGTAAATATCGTTTCCCTCTCAGGACTGAAAGGTTTACCGGGTCAAACGAATTATTCTGCAGCTAAGGCCGGGATGATAGGGGCAACCAAAGCTCTTGCACAAGAAGTAGCCAGAAGAGGAGTTACAGTGAATGCAGTTGCACCCGGATTCATTAAAACAGACATGACCGGTGATCTTGACGAGAAGCAACTTTCCACGCTGATTCCCATGAAACGCTTTGGAACAGCGGAAGAAGTGGCTGAAGTTGTTGGTTTCCTTTCTTCTAAAGGGGCTTCTTATGTGAATGCAGAAGTGATATCCGTCAATGGAGGACTCTATTCGTAGTCATATAAATTTTTAAATTTGTAGAATGAAAAGGGTAGTAATAACAGGTACCGGAATTTATTCTTGCATTGGTAAAAATTTGCAGGAAGTAAAAGATTCCTTGTATCAGGGAAAATCAGGAATTGTTCTTGATCAGGAGAGAAAAGACTTCGGATACCGTTCCGGCTTAACCGGAAGAGTTGAAAGACCCGCTTTGAAAGGCTTGCTCGACAGACGTGCGCGCATTATGCTTCCTGAACAAGGCGAATTCGCCTACATGGCTACAATTGAAGCTTTGAAAAATGCAGGTATCGATCAAACCTATTTGGACGAATATGAAGTAGGAATACTATACGGAAACGACAGTTCGGCACAACCTATCATAGAAGCAACCGACATCATTCGCGCTAAGAAGGACACGATGTTGGTTGGATCAGGATCAGTCTTTCAGACTATGAATTCGACTGTAACGATGAACCTCTCAACGATCTTTCGATTGAAAGGAATAAATTTTACGATTAGCGCGGCTTGTGCCAGTGGCTCACATGCCATAGGAATGGCTTATCTGTTTATCAGTCAGGGACTTCAGGATATGATTATCTGCGGAGGTGCTCAGGAAGTGAATATTTATTCAATGGGAAATTTTGATGCGCTTTCTGCCTTTTCTGTCATGGAGTCTCAACCGCAAAAAGCTTCACGTCCTTTTGATAGAGACCGCGACGGACTTGTTCCAAGCGGAGGTGCAGCAACTGTTATTCTTGAGAGTCTGGAATCGGCGCAAAGACGTGGAGCCAACATTTTAGGTGAAGTGATTGGATATGGATTTTCTTCCAATGGTGGTCATATATCAAATCCTACCGTTGATGGTCCTGTCAGAGCCTTGAGGATGTCAATGAAAGAAAGCGGAATATTGGCCAAAGATGTAGACTATATCAATGCACACGCCACATCGACACCTGCCGGAGATGCAACAGAAGCAAAAGCCATCGATGCCGTATTTGGGCAATCCAGACCACCTGTTAGTTCAACTAAGTCCATGACAGGTCATGAGTGCTGGATGGCGGGGGCGAGTGAAATTGTTTATTCTATGCTTATGATGCAGGAAAACTTTGTAGCACCCAATATAAATTTCGAAAATCCTGATGAGGATTCAGCAAAATTGAATATTATTGCCAAAACAATAGATAAGAAGATTGACGTCTTTTTATCTAATTCATTTGGTTTTGGGGGGACAAATTCATCGATTATTGTAAAAAAGTGGAACGGAAAATAAAATGGATAGTTCAGAAATAATAGAAAAAATCAATGCTTTCCTGGTGGAGGAATTTGAGGTAGATGCTGAGAAGATATTGCCTGAAGCCAATTTAAGGGACACCCTGGAACTCGATAGCCTGGATTATATTGACCTGGTGGTAGTTATTGAAAGTAATTTTGGTTTCAAAGTAAAGCCCGAAGACTTTACCGATATCCAAACTTTTCAGAATTTTTATGACTACGTTCAATCACGGGTTGGCGAAGAGGTAAAGTAAAATGACTTCCTGGAAAGGTAAGTCTCAGGCAAACACATTAGGTTACAAAATTTTTGTATTCCTTATCCGAACTTTCGGCTTGAAAGTCTGCTATTTCGTCTTGCGATTTGTAGCATCGTATTATTTTTTCTTCTCACTCCACAGTTCAAGACCTGTCTATTCATTCTACAGACATAGAATTAAGTTCGGTCGATTGAAATCAATCAGACTTTTGTACACAAATTATTTTCGTTTCGGGCAAACCTTGCTCGACAAAGTAGCTGTGATGTCACAAACTGAAAAGCTCTTTGATTTCGATTTTACAGGAGAGGAAAATCTGCACAAAATGGTGGAGGAGAAAAAAGGCGGAATTCTCTTAAGCGCTCACGTAGGAAACTGGGAAGCCGCAGGTCACATGTTGAAGAGGCTTAAAACCCGCATAAATATTTTGATGTATGATGGGGAAGACGCGAAGATTAAAAAATACATGGATGAGGTAACCGGCGTTAGAAATTTCAATATTATTTATGTGAAGGATGATCTTTCACACATCTATAAAATTAATCAAGCCCTGGCATCCAATGAACTGGTTTGTATGCATGCCGACCGATTTCTTGAAGGCAATAAAACTCTAAGCTGCGAGTTTTTCGGTGAGCAAGCCTTGTTTCCTGAAGGACCTTTTCTCCTTAGCTTGAAATTAAAAGTCCCTGTAGCCTTTGTACATTCTTTTAAAGAAAGCAGTTCACATTATCATTTTTATTCCACAGAATTGAAGTATTTTTATGCTGAGAAAGGAGCAACAATGCATAGTATTCTGAAAGAATATGTTGATAATCTGGAACTGATGCTGAAGTTGTATCCTGAACAATGGTTTAACTATTATAATTTTTGGCAAAAGAAAGCATAATGGAAGCATTAATTTCCGGAAATGAGTTGCTTGAACTGATCCCACAGCGTCCACCCGTGGTTATGATCGATAAATTTCTGTATTCTGACGAAACTACTTCCATAAGCGGTTTGACAATTCCTTCAACTTGTGTATTTTGTGAAAATGGACTATTATCTGAAAGCGGTTTGGTTGAAAATATTGCTCAAACAGCTGCAGCAGGCGTAGGCTATGAGTGTAAACGAGAAAATAAGAAAGTTCCTCTTGGTTTTATTGCCTCAATTAAAAATCTGGAAATTTTTAGTTTGCCGCCAATTGGAGCCGAATTAAGAACTGAAGTAAAAATTATTAACCAGGTAATGGACGTAACCATTATTGTCGGGACGGTTAAAATGAATGAGACCCTCCTCGCACAATGCGAAATGAGAATATTTCTATTACCGGAAAATTTGAAATCATGAAAAAAACGTTGACAATCCTATCCATTGCCTTGCTTATTACCGGAGCAATGAACACAAAGCATTTATCTGCACAAAGCCTTGCCGATATTTTTAAAAGTCAAACGCCTGTCACATGGCTGGGCGTTGATTATTCTGATATGCGATTTATCGGGCCAATTGATGTTAGCACTTCTCAACTTGATGAATATGCCAAAATTCTGAATGATCTTTATTTGCGGGAACCCAAAAAGTATAATATCACTTCTGCATTCGATAAACAAAGTATCAGCTCGAATCTAAAATATGTCGAAAAGGCAAACGCAGCCATGAATACGGATAAGGTTATGTCATCCGATTCAAAAGACATGACCAGGTTCAATGCTGAGACTATCAGCAAAAAGATTAAGGCCTACGGCCTGAAAGAAAGCGGGATAGGTTTGGTGTTTATCACGGAAGCACTGAATAAAAATGATCAGGAGGGTGCATATTGGATAACTTTTGTAAACATGGCTGAGGGGAAAATTCTTCTCACAGAAAGAGTTGTCGGAAAAGCGGCCGGCTTTGGTTTTCGAAATTATTGGGCCGGATCTTTTTATAGCTGCCTTAAACAAGTAAAAGGAAATTTGTATAAAGATTGGAATAAGAAATACAATAAGTAAAACCTCTTTTTCCGGGATAAAAATTTCAAGCTTGAAATTTTTATCCTGAGATATTTGGTTGATCGCCGGAAGGTAGAATTTACTCTATGAAATTATCTGATAAGCACAGTGTGAAAGTTCGCTTTAATGAAGCTGATCCATTAGGAATTGTTTGGCATGGGCATTACTTAAGGTATTTTGAAGACGGACGCGAAGCCTTTGGTGAAAGGTATGATCTAAGCTACCTCGGAATGTATAAACTTGGCTTTATAGCACCACTGGTAAGCATACACTGTGATTTCAAAAGATCTCTTAAGTATGGAGATACGGCTATTGTCGAAACTACCTACACTTATAATCCTGCTGCTAAAATAAACTTCAGTTACAAAATCTTCGACCCGATAAGCCAGGGAATATTGGCTGAAGGTTATAGCGTACAAGTCTTCCTTGATAAGGATACAAAGGAGTTACAACTTTCCTCGCCTGCTTTTTTTGAGGAGTGGAAAAAGAAACATTTGTCGATCTGATCCGGAAACATGAAGGCTGTCTTCCTACAAAGTACTAATATAATTTCTCCTCTGGGAAATACAACAGAAGAGAATTTTGTCGGGGTCAATTCCGGAATGCGGGGTGTGAAGCTGCATGCTCCGGGAATGCTAACCCAATCAGAAATGCACGCATCCTTATTTCCGGCTGAACAAATTAGTTACCTCGAAGAAAAACTTCAAACAAAAAAAAAATTATCAAAGTTTGAATTGCTTTTAATTGCCTCTGTAAATGATGCCTTGAATTATTGTGATGTTGATGCCTCTTCAGAAAAAACAGTCTTTATTGTTTCTACGACCAAAGGGAATATTGATGAGCTTGATCAGGCTACACCTTCAGATTTTGCAATAGAGAAACTGGAATTGTATCCTTCCGCAAAATTGCTGGCGGATTTTTACAAAAACCCGAACGATCCTCTCGTGATTTCGAATGCCTGCATTTCAGGTGTGGCGGCAGTAATCGTAGCGCAAAGATTGTTGAAAGCAGGATTATTCGAAAATGCCATTATTGTTGGGGCTGATACGATTGGCTCTTTTGTTTATTCCGGTTTCCATTCTTTCCAGGCATTTAGTCCGGGCTTTTGTAAACCCTTTTCTAGCGATAGAGATGGAATTAACCTGGGTGAAGCTGCCGCAACGATGATACTTTCTGTAAAAGGCAAAAAAAGTCCCATTGCTGAAATTGAAAACATATTGATTGGCGAAGGCTCAATGAGCAATGATGCCAACCACATTTCAGGACCTTCAAGAACTGGCGAAGAGTTGGTGATTTCAATTAGAAAGGTATTGAATTTCAATCAACTTAATCCGTCTGAAATCGGATTGCTCTCAGCCCACGGAACTGCTACCCCTTACAATGACGAAATGGAAGCAAAAGCTATACATTTTGCCGGCCTGGAAAATGTACCTTTGAACAGCCTTAAAGGGTATTTTGGTCATACTTTGGGAGCCGCCGGCTTGCTTGAATCCATCATAAGCATTGAATCTATGAAAAAGGGACTTATCTTGGCTTCGAAAGGCTTTTCCATAGGAGGGATGGATCCTTTGGTAAATGTTTGTTCTCAATCAATATCGAAAGAATATCAGCATTGTGTCAAAATGGCCTCCGGTTTTGGCGGGTGTAACGCGGTAATAGTTTATTCAAAAAAAATAATTTAGATCTATGCAAGAAGTAATTGAAATGTTTCAAAAGGACACGCGCAATGCAATGTCTGCAAAAGTATATGCACAGCAGATTGCTTTTGCACCTTTCGTCTTTCAAAGTTCCAGGGCACTCAGAAATTTCGGTATCCTGAATATTATTGAGGACAGTGGAGAATTGGGTATCACAGCAAAGGATATTCATTCAAGAACAAAATTGTCTGAATACAGTGTTCGTGTATTGCTCGAGGCCGGTTTAGGAATTGGCCTGCTTACTATCGATGATGGTAAGTATATTCTCACACGCACAGGATATTTTATTCTGCATGATAAGATGACAATAGCAAACATGGATTTTACACACGATGTTTGTTATAAGGGTCTTTTTGATCTTGACAAATCACTCATGTCCGGGAAGCCGGAAGGATTGAAGGTTTTTGGCGATTGGAAGACCATTTATGAAGCACTGGCGCATCTTCCGGAACACGTGCGGACGAGTTGGTTTGCATTCGATCATTACTATTCAAGTGATTCTTTTCCTGTTGTTCTTGAACACGTTTTTAAATCCAAGCCGAAAAAAATTCTTGACATAGGAGGCAACACCGGCAAGTGGGCACTTCAGTGTTTTTCTCACTCACCTACAGTTATTATGGGTATAGCAGATTTACCCGGCCAGCTTAATGTAGCCAAACAAACTATTGCTACAAATGGATTTACCAATCGCGCCGAATTTTTTGAAGTGGATCTTCTTGATGAAAAATGTCCATTGCCTACAGGTTTTGACGTAATCTGGATGAGTCAGTTTTTAGATTGCTTCTCTGAAGATGAAATTGTCTCCATCCTGAAAAGATGTTATGCAGCTCTTCCTGATAATGGTCAAGTGATCATCCTTGAGCCCTTGTGGGACAAGCAAACCTATGAAGTTTCAGCCTTTTGTCTTCAGATGACTTCCTTGTATTTTACAGCGATGGCTAACGGTAACAGTCAGATGTATCATTCAGAGTTATTTACCGGACTCATTCGTAAAGCCGGCTTTACTTTTATAGAACGAATAGATAGAATTGGAATTTGTCATTCCATGATGAAATGCAGTAAGTGATAAATATTATTCAATGAAAACCGAACAGGTTGATGTATTAGTTATTGGTGCCGGTCCCGCTGGATCTATTGCTTCATCTTTGCTGCATAAGCAAGGTTTCAATGTTAAAATGCTGGAGAAAGAAAAATTCCCCCGATTTGTCATTGGCGAAAGCCTGTTGCCGAGGGTTATGGATCACCTTGAAGAGGCCGGATTACTTGACGCAGTGAAGAAAGAAAATTTCCAGGAGAAGTTTGGAGCAAAATTTGTCCGCGGTGATGAAATTTGTGATTTTAATTTTGGAGAACAGTTTTCGAATGGATGGAAATTGACCTTGCAGGTACCACGTGCGCAATTTGACCAGGTGCTTGCTGAAACGGTGAAGGCGAAGGGCGTATCAGTTGAATTTGAAACTGCTGTTACAGCAATTAGTTTTGATGGAACGGATTCTACCACGACAGTTGTTGATAAAGCCGGAAAAGAAAAGCAAATTAAAGCTCGATTCATCGTAGATGCAAGTGGCTACGGTCGTGTTATTCCTCGTATGTTTAATCTTGATAAGCCATCAAATTTTGAGTCGAGAAAAACGCATTTCACACATTTCAAAGATAAGCTTCGCCCGGAAGGAGTAGACGGTAATAGAATAACGGTCATTGTACACGAGCAAAGAACCTGGATATGGATTATCCCATTTTCAAATGGGAACACTTCTGTCGGTTACGTGGCCGATCCTGAATTTTACTCCGGGTACCCTGCTGATCCTTCAGAAAGAATGAGAGCACTCATTGATGCTGATGAGAATACCCGGGAACGATTTGCCAATGCAGAAATGGTTCTGCCTCCAAGAAGCATCGAAGGTTATGCTATTTCCACCAAGCAGTTGCACGGTGAAGGTTTTGTATTATGCGGAAATGCTACAGAATTTTTGGACCCCGTATTTTCCTCCGGTGTTACTTTTGCGATGGAATCGGGTAACAAAGCAGCGAAATTAGTTGGAGATTTCCTTAATAATAAAAATGTTAACTGGGATAAAGACTATACTGAATATATGATGCAAGGGATTAATACATTCCGCTCCTACGTTTTGGGATGGTATGATGGAACTTTGCACGATATTTTCTTTTCTAAATTCACAAACCCGGAAATAAAAAGGCAGATATGTTCTGTTCTTGCCGGCTATGTTTGGGATATGGAGAATCCATTCGTTAAAAAACATGATCAGGTCTTGCAAACCTTATCAAAAGTTATAAAAATTGAAAATACGATTTAATGAGCGGCGATAAGTACGTAATTGAAAAATTCGCTGCTATAAAGAAGGGAAGGATTCTGTCAAATGGAAAGCTGGTTCATGATTCTCCTGAAGAAAAATTTGAAGAATTGATGGATAGTGTTTATCGTCTGAACAACTTGTCTTATCCAAAATTTCATAAGATGGATCATTTGTCCAAATTGGGATTTATGACCTCTGAGTTTTTACTTAAAGATTATAATTTAACAGATAGCTATTCGAGTGATAAAATTGGTGTGGTTCTGGCAAATAAAAGTTCCAGTCTTGATACGGACTTAAAATACAATACCATGCTAAGAAATGGAATTGCAAGTCCGGCTGTCTTTGTATACACTCTTCCAAACATTCTTATAGGGGAGATTTGTATTCGGAACAAAATAAAAGGCGAATCTGTTTTCTTTATTTCTGATCATTACAAAATGAAGGAGCAGATAGATTACATCAAATTACTTTTTGCCACGGAAGTAATAGACGCATGTATATCAGGATGGGTTGAGTTCATCCGGGGCAATTATGAATCCTTTCTCTACCTTGTTACAAGGAAAGATGATCAGCAAGGTGAGGAATTTTCAAATGAATCATTAACCAAATTGTATAATCTTATCTAATCCAATATACACATGCAGGAATTAATGCAGAATCTGAAAGTTCAGATTGTTGAGCAGCTTAATCTAAAAGATATCAAACCTGAAGATATAGGCGACGATCAGCCTTTATTTGTAGAAGGACTTGGTCTCGACTCAATTGATGCCTTGGAACTCATAGTATTGTTGCAGCAACACTATGGTTTGAAACTGGCAAAGGCAGAGGATGGCCCGGATGTTTTCAGGTCAGTGTCATCAATGGCTAAATATATTACAGCCAATAAGGTTAAATAAATGGTCGATCCGGTATTTCTTACGGGACTGGGAATAATTTCCGCAATTGGAAATGATGTTAATGAAACGATTGATTCTTTTGTAAATCATCGTTCGGGGATTGGTCCTTGTCGCTTTCTCAATACGGTTCATAAAGATATTTTTCCGCTGGGAGAAGTAAAAATGAGCAATGCTGAGATTGCATCAATTCATGGTCTGGATTCTCGTCTCAGCAGGACCATCTTACTGAGTTACCATGCGGCCTTGGCTGCTTTGAAAACAATTCCCTCCATTCAGAATACAAAGTGGCGCAAAGGATTTATTTCCGGGAGTAGTGTTGGTGGCATGGACAGAACAGAATTCTTCTTTGAAGATTTCTGTCAAGACCCTCTGACCGGCGATTTACGGGATGTAATGAACCACGATTGCGGGAAGGCAACAGATTTTGTTGCTGAAAGAATTGGGTTCAAAGATTTCGTATCTACGCTTAGCACTGCTTGTTCATCTTCTGCGAATTCCATTATGTTGGGTGCGAGACTAATCAAAGCGGGCAAATTGGATATTGTCATAGCCGGAGGAGTGGATTCTCTTACTAAGTTTACCTTGAATGGTTTTAACAGTCTCATGATTGTCGACAAAGAGCAATGCAGACCTCTTGATGAAAGTCGTGTTGGTTTGAATCTGGGCGAAGGGGCAGCCTATGTAGTATTAATGAGTGAAAAAGTTTTGAAGGAATTGGACCTGGATCCTTACTGCAGGCTATCAGGTTATGCTAATTCCAACGACTCTTTTCACCAGACTGCTTTATCCAATGAGGGAAATGGTCCTTTTCTGGCTATGGAAGCGGCATTGAAGATGAGTGGACTGATTCCGACTCAAATTGATTATATCAATATGCATGGTACCGGTACACAAAATAATGATATGGCTGAAGGCAAAGCGGTAGAAAGAATTTTTCATCCACATTATCCGAAGCTGAGTTCCACCAAATCTTTCACCGGACATACACTCGGTGCAAGTGGAGGCGTTGAAGCGGTCTTGTCTGCACTGGCTATAAAAGAAGGATACTTGTTTCCTAATTATCAGTATAAAAATCAGATGAGCAATCTGGATATTGTTCCGGAAACGAAATTTCAAAAGGGACAAACTATCAGAAATGTACTTTCTAATTCTTTTGGCTTTGGAGGAAACTGTACAGCACTGGTATTTTCAAAATAGAAGAGCATGGGAATATTTATAAATGGAGTCGGACTTATATCACCCGGATATACTCAGGAAAATGAGTTGATTCGAGTTGAGGACGATCGCCTGTTTTGTGCTGAACCGGATTATAGTAAGTTCATTGATGTGAAGGCTATACGACGAATGAGTCGTATTATTAAGATGGGCGTTACTTCATCTATGCTTTCGCTAAAAGGATCCGGAATCGATAAGCCGGATGCGATTATTGTTGGTACCGCCTTAGGTTGTCTTGAGGACACCGTGTCCTTTTTAAATAAACTGGTATTGAATAAGGAGGAGCTATTGAATCCCACAGCTTTTATTCATTCCACTCACAATACAATTTCTTCTCAGATTGCTCTTAATCTTAAGTGCATGGGCTATAACAGCACCTATGTTCACCGGAATCTTTCGTTCGAATCTGCTCTGATTGATGCTATGCTGTTATTCGATGAGTCAGCAATTGGCACTGCATTGGTAGGAGGAATTGATGAACTATGCTCTGAGAGCTATCAAATTTTAAAACGACTTGGGTATTATACAGGAACAGATTCACAATTAATCCAGGCCGGGGAGGGCTCGGCGTTTTTTAATCTGTCGAACGAATCTTCTCCCGGTAGCTTAGCTGAGATTAAAGCGGTTGAATGTGTATCCTTCGCCGGTCTTGATGCAGTAGAAGAGAGGGCACGAAAATTGCTTCAATTGTTTAATGTCGATTCACCGGATTTGATCCTTTCAGGGAATGTAAATAGAGATAATGATTCAAGCCTGCTTATGGATCTCTACAGCAATTTTACTTCTTCAGAAAGAGTTTGTGAGTTCAAAAGATTCTGCGGGGAGTATCCGACAGCCTCTTCTTTTGCTGTGCACCTTGGAGCAGATATTTTAGCAAAACAGAGTATTCCAAAAGAAGCGGGAATTTATCTTCAGTCGGAAACTAAACTCAAGAACATCCTCATACATAATAATTATAAGAATGTACACCATTCTCTCATACTTCTTTCTGCATGTTAGGTTTTAAGAAAGCTTCAGTATTATTTTCAGCCATAATTATTATGCTTATGGTACTGAATATATTTGTTGATTTCTCGGCATGGGTATATGTGATAGCAATTTTGTTTTTTCTGGGTATTATAATTTGGGGATCTGCCCGAATCAATTCCGGATTTTTCTTGCCGGTAGTTTGTAATGGGAGTAAAAATGAAAAAAGTATTGCCATCACTTTTGATGACGGTCCTGATGCTGATATGACTCTAAGAATTCTTGAAATATTGAAGGCAACCAATACACCTGCTGCCTTTTTTTGTATTGGTAAAAAAGTGGAAATGTTGCCATCCATCGTTAAGCAAATTGATATGGATGGTCACCTCATAGGAAATCACAGTTATTCACATCATTTCTTTTTTGATTTATATTCTTCAACAAGGATTCAAACTGAATTGAATGATACAAATAAGTTGGTTATGCAGATTGCTGACAGAAACATTCGATTCTTTCGTCCTCCTTATGGTGTAACCACACCTAATATTGCGCGAGCTGTAAAAAACGGGAGTTATCATGCCATCGGATGGAGTGTAAGGAGTATGGATACTGTCATTAATGACAAAGAGAAACTGATAAAAAGAACGACCGGGAATCTTCGGGCAGGTGATGTGATTTTGTTTCATGATACGGTTGAATTAACCGTGCAGGTATTACAGGAGTTTATTGAAAAAGTACGTATGCAAGGCTTCAAAATCGTTCGCCTCGATCAACTCTTAAAACTTCAAGCATATGCATAAACGATTGATTTTATTTATCATGGTTTTTTCTCTTTCTTCGATATGTATAGCACAACCTGCCGGATTTCAAAAGCTGAAGGATGAAGCATTTTTCAGAAAGAAATTTTCAGAAACAGCAGCAAAGTTGAGCACCATCACTGCTGATTTTACTCAGGTAAAGAATCTTCAGGTGCTTGAAGAAAAAATTACTTCCAACGGTAAATTCTGGTTTAAAAAACCCAATATGGTTAAGATGGAGTACAAAAGTCCTTACAAGTACCTCATGATCATCAACCAGGATAAGATGACTATCCGGGACGAAACTAAAACCACAACTCTTTCTTCACGCAGCAATAAGTTATTGGAATATGTCAATAAGATAATCATCGATTGTGTACAGGGAACGGCTATTGACAGTAAAGATTTTAAGGTAAGTGTTTATGAAAGCGAAAAACAGTACTTATTGGAAATGGCTCCCGTGAAAAAGGAGATGAAGGAATTTTTTTCCAACATTCGCCTGCTGATTGATAAGGCTGACTATTCTGTACAAAGAATGGAAATGATTGAACCAAACGGGGATAACACCTTGTTTACATTTTTGAACAAAAAATTTAATGAAAGTATCGCTGATTCGTTTTTTACTGTGCAGTAGCCTTGGACTTTTACTGACTTCCTGTGGGCCCTCGCCTTATGCTTTTTTAAAGGCTTCCGCACCTTCAGTAGCATGTCTCAAAACGCTTGAGCCGGATTTTAATACAGTCTTGTACAATACAAGCGTTGATGTAGTCGGTTTTCATTTGAGTGGACTTCTTCTCATAAAAAAAATGAATGATGGCTCTACAAGGGTTGTTTTTACTAATGAGATGGGATTGACGATATTTGATTTCGAGTTTTTCGAGAATGAATTTCGTGTATTACAGTGTATGAAGAAGCTCAACAGGACTGTCGTTCTAAGAGCATTGAGAAAGGATATTACTATGTTATTGCAGTCGGGCTATGACTATAAAAATGTGAAATTTTATCAATCTGAATCAGAGCTTTACTTTGCAATTCCTGATGGAACCGAAACAACCTATTTAATTACGGATAAAGCCTGCTCAAAGCTCAAAAGGATTGAAAATACAACAAAACGTAAGAAGAAAGTAATCGTGAATTTGATCGATGCCGGAGAGAATTTGGCTGATTCTGTTTATATTGCACATCAGGGATTTGAGTTTAATATTTCCTTGAAAAAGATCCAAAGATCAAATGCTCCGGAATAAGTTTTACAGGACTTTGTCCACTGATAAACAGACCATTAATGAGATTGAATCACAGGTATTAATCAATATCGATGATCCGATTTTTAAAGGCCATTTTCCTGAGGTGCCCGTTGTGCCGGGTGTATGTATGCTGCAGATGATTAAAGAACAATTGGAAGACAGGCTTGGCAGCCCTCTTCAGCTTGTAAAGGCAGGCAATCTGAAATTTTTATCTGTAATCAACCCGCTTGAAAATCCTGAATTGAGTATCAGCATTTCTTACCGGAAAAGTGATGATGGATTCATCAATGCGGATGCGTCTATTACCTATTCGGATAAAGTATTTTTTAAGCTTGCTAAAGCCATCTATAGATAGACAAATGGAGAGGCTTGATTTTTATCCTAGCAAGTTCAGGGAATTGAATGTGTGCATAATCATTCCTACTTATAACAATGCACAAACCCTTGAGAAGATAATTAAAGATCTATCTGTCTTTACTGATGACATTTACATTGTCAACGACGGGTCGACTGATCATACTCGGGAAATTTTAAATAAGTTTCCCGGGTTGCGATCATTAAGTTATTCGGAAAACGTTGGCAAAGGGTGGGCACTACGCAAAGGTTTTGAATGGGCTTTAAAGGCGGGATTTGATTATGCCATTACGATTGACTCTGACGGACAACATTTCGCAGAAGATATTCCATTATTTATTCAGAAGCTCGAAGAAAAGGGACCTGCTCTTATTCTTGGTGCAAGAAATATGAAGCAAGAGGGGATACCGGGTAAAAGTAGTTTTGGCCATAAGTTTTCCAATTTCTGGTTTTGGGTAGAAACAGGTGTAAGAGCTCCTGATACACAAACAGGTTACAGACTCTATCCGATTAAATTGCTTCGTGGAATGAATTTCTATACCAGGAAGTATGAATTTGAAATAGAGGTATTGGTAAGAGCATCCTGGAAAGGTATTGCTATTGAATCAGTCCCGGTGAGAGTATTTTATTCACCCAAAGAGACGCGCATTTCTCACTTCAGGCCATTTAAGGATTTCAGTAGAATTTCAGTATTGAATACTCTTCTCGTGATTATAACAGTAGCGTATATAATACCCAGAAATTTTCTGAGGACTCTGTTTGCCAAAAAAACCTACTCTAAAATCGCAAGTAAGATTATTGAGTCCAATGAATCCAAATTACATTCTTCTGTTTCATTGGCCTTTGGGGTCTTTATGGGGATTGTACCAATATGGGGTTTCCAATTGATTGTAGCTATTTTATTATCCGTGCTTTTTCGACTTAATAAATTGTTGGTCGTGTTGAGTGCGAATATTAGTATTCCACCGATGATTCCTTTGATTGTTTTTCTGAGCTATAAACTCGGAGGCTTCATGATGGGAAATGATGCAGGTGAACAAATGACCTTTGACAGTTCGATAACAATTGAATCTGTACGGAACAGTTTTGTGCAATATGCATTTGGTAGTGTGGTTTTGGCTCTGATAGGAGCAGTACTCACAGGATTCGGGAGTTATTTATTGTTGAGTTTGATAAAAAGAAAAACTGCTTAGCACTCATGGGTAGCTTATTCTTAAAAATATTTTACTTTTTTGATGGCAGGAAGAAGCTGTTCTATTTTACTTTTTCTTCCATTCTGTTAGTCCTGATTTATTTTGCATCCAAAGTTGAGTTGCAGGAAAGTGTGGCTCAAATGTTGCCACAGGATAAAGCAACTGAGAAACTGAATAAGTTCTATCAAAATTCTAAAATATCAGACAGAATACTCTTCCGTCTTTCCGCAAAGGATAGTACCTCGGTTTCTGATCAGGACAGCTTGGTTTTTCTCTGCGATAAGATTATCGCATTGATTGACTCGTCCGCCGGTGAGTTTATCGAGTCTATAGAATACATGGCTCAGGACAGTACAACTAATAATATGCTTTCCTCAATCGATGAGAATCTTCCCTTCTTTTTAGAGAAAGACGATTACAGACTGATTGACTCGATCACGAGTACTGAAGCAATTTCGGCCAAAGTTGAAGCTAATTATAAGACATTGACTGGACCTGCCGGAATGACCATGTCAAAATTTATTGTGAAGGATCCATTAGGAATAAATTTCATTGCCTATAAGAAGCTTCAAAATTTAAAAGGGGATGAAGATATTAGTTTGTACGATGGACACTTTTTTAGTCATGATAACAAATACTTATTGTTTTTTCTGAGTCCTAAGTATTCCTCTTCTGAAACATCTAAGAATTTTATTTTTTCCGAAAGATTAAAATCGGCGACTTCCAAAGCTTTTGAGGGATCAGGATATAAACTTACTTATTTCGGTGCTCCTTTAGTAGCTGCAGGTAATGCAGCTCAGATAAGGAAGGATATTGTTCTCACATCTACTCTGACGATAGTTTTGTTGATACTCATGGTCGCTTTGTTTTTTAGAAAGTGGACCTATTCAATCCTGATGATTTTTCCTGTTATCTTCGGAGCTGCCTTCGCTTTGGCTCTGGTCTATTTTTTAAAAGGAGAGATCTCTGTTATTTCTATTGGTGCCGGATCAGTGGTCTTGGGAATCGCCGTGAATTATTCTGTTCATTTTTTAATGCACCAACGCTATCATGGAAATGTAAAAGAAGCCATTAAGGAACTTGCTTTTCCGATGACAGTCGGAAGTCTCACTACGATTGGCGGATTTCTTTCTTTACAGTTTGTTAAGGCCCCGGTATTGCAGGATCTGGGCTTGTTTGCTGCTTTGTGCCTCATCGGCGCAGCGCTTTCTTCTTTGATCTTCCTTCCACATTTTATTTCAAAGAATACTACGGTTAGTGAAAAGGTTGGGACAGAATTGTCAGCCTATGAGAAATTGATGCTCAGTCTTCAAAAGAATAAAAAGCTTGCCTTGTTTTTTGTGCTTCTCACACCGGTGTTTTTTTACTTTGCAAAGGATGTAAGTTTCGAGGATAACATGACTAAGATCAATTACATGTCAAAGGAGCTGAAGGAAGCAGAGACAGAGATGAACAATGCCGGATCTTTTTATCATAAATCCGTTTTCGTGGTTGCATCTGGTAAATCGCTGGACGAAGCATTGCAGAGAAACGAGGCAGCTCTTCCCGAGATTATTAAAATGAAAAAGGCCTCCATATTAAATTCCTATACAGGGGTCTCTTCATTTATTATTTCAGAAAAAGAACAATCAGTCCGGTTGGAACGATGGAGTAGTTATTGGAGTCCTGAGAAGAGAGGGCAGGTTTTATCAGATTTGGTCAAAGCAGGAGAAGAATGGCGTTTTAAAAGTTCAGCCTTTAAAACATTCGAAACTTTTCTCGAAAAAAAGTTTGAACCTTTAAATAATCATGGCCTCGGAACTTTAGGAAATAGTATTGCCGGAAATTTTGTCGAAAAGAACAAGGAAGATTATCACGTAATCACCCTGCTAAAACCTGCAGCGGATAGAATTCCTGAGGTTTACTCATCATTGTCAGCTTATCCGGAGCTTACTGTGTTTGACAGGCAGTTTATAGTAGACAATCTGGTTCGAATTGTAGGAGAAGACTTCAATTTTATAATGATATTTTCTTCATTGCTTGTCTTTTTTGCCTTATTGATTTCTTATGGCAGGATAGAGCTGGCTCTTATTTCCTTTATACCTATGGTTATTTCCTGGATATGGATTCTGGGGATCATGTCATTGCTGGGTATTAAATTTAATATTATTAATATTATTCTTTCAACTCTCGTTTTTGCCTTAGGAGATGACTATTGTATTTTCACTATGGATGGGTTGCAGCAGGAATATGCCAAGCGAAAGAAAAGTCTTGTATCTGTTCGTGCTTCTATTTTATTTTCAGTTGCTACCACGATCGTGGGTTTAGGAATTTTAATTTTTGCTAAGCATCCGGCGCTTCGTTCCATTGCGGTGGTTTCAATTATTGGTCTGGCCGCTGTCTGGCTGGTTTCACAAACATTGCAGCCTATGTTGTTTCAAGCTCTGATTAAAGGTCCTACTGAAAAGAATAATCCACCTTATACCTTATGGGGTTTAATGAAATCTGTATTTGCGTTTTTGTATTTTGTCTTTGGAGCTTTGTTGCTTACTCTTATCGGCCTTCTGTTTTTTAAGCTGAATCCTTTTCATGGCAAAAGAACGAAGTATACCTTTCATTGGATACTCAGCAATTTTATGAAGTCATTGATTTACATCATGGCCAATGTGAAGAAAAGAATTATCAATGAGACCGGGGAGGATTTTTCTAAACCGGCTGTGATCATTGCCAACCATTTATCATTTCTTGATATTCTTTCATTGGGTATGTTAAATCCAAAATTGATTTTTCTGACCAACAAATGGGTGTGGAATTCTCCTGTTTTTGGTTTTGTTGTGAGAATGGCTGACTATTATCCGGTAGCTGAAGGAGCAGAAAACAGTGTCGATAAACTTGCTCAACGGGTTAGAGAAGGATATTCTGTTGTAATCTTTCCCGAAGGTACCAGGTCAGTCGATGGAGTGATCAAGCGATTTCACAAGGGTGCATTTTTTCTTGCGGAACAATTACAGGTCGACATTCTTCCGATTGTACTTCATGGTACCGGATATTGTATGACCAAGGGACAATTTTTATTGAAAGACAGTCAGATCACCATAAAGTATCTTCCAAGAATTGGTCCTAAGGATACTCAATTTGGTGCAGCATACGCAGAAAGGGCAAAACTGATGGGCCGCTATTTCAGAGAGGAGTATAGACTATTAGCTGAGGAAATTCAGCAGCCGAAGTATTATAAAACGCATATTCAAAGTGATTTTATTTACAAAGGTCCTGTGCTTGAATGGTACATGAAAATTAAATTACACCTTGAAAACTATTACAAGATCTTCAACGAGCTGATTCCTAAATCAGGTAAAATTCTCGATTTGGGATGCGGCTATGGCTTCCTTTCCTATATGTTGGCTTATTTGTCACCCGCCAGAATCATTACCGGAGTTGATTATGATGAAGATAAAATTGACATCGCTAAGCATGGTTATTCGAAAGGAAAGAATGTAAACTTCCTGCATAAGGATGTCCTGGATTTTGATGAGGATAAGTACGATGCCATTGTTCTAAGTGATGTATTGCACTACCTGGAACCTGCTTCACAAGTAAAACTCCTTGAAAGATGCTTGGAAAACCTCAGTCCGGATGGGGTTTTCGTAATAAGGGACGGGATTAAAGAGTTAAAAGACAGGCATAAGGGTACAAAACTTTCAGAGTTGTTTTCAACCCGTATCTTTGGCTTTAATAAAACACAAAAGAGCGGACTTTCTTTTATATCTTCAGACTTGATTGAGAACTTCGCTGAATCCCATAAGATGACAGTTTCGAGGATTGATCAGTCTAAATTTACCTCCAACATCATTTTTTCATTAAAGAGAAGTACATAATGGAATCGGTCAAACAGGAAGTACTAATTGTAGGAAGCGGAATAGGCGGCCTGGTATGTGGTGCTATCCTGAGTAAAAACGGTTATCATGTGACGGTGCTTGAACGCAACAAGCAGATTGGTGGTAATCTTCAAACCTATGCGCGGGACAAATGTATATTTGATTCGGGTGTACACTATGTTGGCGGGCTTGATAAGGGGCAAAACCTTTATAAAATTTTCAAGTATCTTGATATTATAGATAAACTTAAAATGCAGAAGTTGGATGAGGAAGCCTTCGACCGGATTGTATTTTTGAGTGATCAAAAAGAATATAAATATGCTCAGGGCTATGAACGTTTTGCAGAAACCCTGATTGCAGATTTCCCGAAAGAGAGGGATGCAATTTTAAACTATTGCGAGCAGATCAAAAGCATCTGTAAAAAATTCCCCATGTATCAATTGGAAGTTGGCGATGGTTTTAGTAAGTCAACCGTACTTAGCATCGATACCAAAGCTTTCATAGAGTCCATCACACAAAATGAAAGACTGAGGAATGTATTGGCCGGGAATAACGGATTGTATGCAGGAATAGGTGACCATACCCCGGTGTATGTACATGCTCTTGTTTTAAATAGCTATATAGAAAGTTCATGGCGTTTTGTCGATGGAGGATCACAAATTGCCCGTCTCCTTTGTAAAATAATTACAAATGCCGGGGGCATCGTAAAAAACCGAACCGAAATAACCCGCTTTCACGAAGAAGATGGGAAGATCACTTATGTTGAAGATTCAAATGGAAAAAGATACGAAGCCGATTATTTTATTTCCAATGTTCACCCTGCACGGACGCTTGAGATGCTGGAAACAGATAAAATAAGGAATGCTTACAGAAATCGAATAATGAACCTTGAGAATTCATTATCGGCTTTCATGGTGAATATAACCTTGAAACCCGGATTGATGAAGTATGAGAAGACGAACTATTATTGCTTTTTACACGATGATGTTTGGCAAACGATGGATCATACCGATGAAACATGGCCTCTCAGTTATTGTCTGTTCTATTCAGCTTCGTCGAAATCCGATACTTATGCAGAGGCCATAACACTTATGGCCTATATGAAATACGAGGAAGTTGAAAAGTGGAAGGACAGCTTTAATACCGTGCTTACACCTGAATCAAGGGGAGATGAGTACGAAAATTTTAAAAAAGCCAAGGCGGAGAAACTCATTAATCTGGCTAATGAACGATTTCCGGGATTGAAAAATGCAGTGCTGTCCTATTATTGTGCAACGCCTCTGACTTTCAGAGACTACATGGGCACTCATGACGGATCTATTTACGGGATAGCCAAAAACTATAAGGATCCATTGAAGACATTTATTTCTCCACGAACAAGAATTCCTAATCTTTTATTTACGGGACAGAATGTAAACCTCCATGGTGTACTGGGAGTGGCAATCAGTTCACTGGTTACCTGTGCTGAAATATTAGGTATGGAATTTTTAATTGATGCTATTAATGAAGCTCAGGAAGCCTAGGTGGTCACGGATTCTTCTGTTTGTTTTTCTTGGGATTGCCGGCTTGTTCATTGTTCTGGCTATTTACCTTGCTCTTGTTGCTATTGACTACCCGCCTAAAGTGAAAGACACAAGCAGTCTGGATCTTCAGCGCACACAGTTAGATACAAATTGCTATGTAATTGGTAAGAATTGGATCAGGAAAAACAAAGGCGGTCTGTGGGAAATGTATGTTGAAGGAAATGCTTTTGAGCGCGGGGTAATCAATGGTAAGCTGAGCAAAGAGCTCATATACGAACAGGAGAAAGCATTCACTGATCAGATCATTAAGATGGTGCCATCAAATTTTTACAGACATTTTCTAAAGTATTTTGTTGCATGGTTTAACAGGGATCTGGATGATAATATTACCGATGAATACAAAGAAGAAATTTTTGGTGTTTCAAGGGTAGCGTCTTCTGAGTTTGACTACATCGGGTCTTCCTACCAACGAATGATGAACTATCACGCAGCTCATGACATCGGACACGCCTTGCAGAATTTGGCTCTTGTCGGTTGTTCCTCCTTTGCTACCTGGAATCAAAAGTCGGAAGACAGTTTATTAATCGTCGGTAGAAATTTTGACTTCTATGTGGGAGACCATTTTGCAGAAAATAAAATTGTTTACTTCTGTAATCCGACTCAAGGGAACAAATTTATGATGGTAACCTGGGGCGGTTTGGTCGGAGTAGTATCAGGTATGAATATGGAAGGATTGAGTCTCACATTGAATGCGGCTAAATCAACCATTCCTTCCGGATCTGCTACACCAATCTCTTTACTGGCCAGAGAAGTGTTGCAGTATGCCACTAACATTGAACAGGCAATTGAAATTGTTAAGAAGCGAAAGACATTTGTCTCAGAATCCTTTTTGATTGCTTCATCGAATGACCGGAAGGCTGTGATCATTGAAAAGACTCCATCTGCATTTGATGTATACGAAGAGAAAGATAATTCTATAGTTTGTACAAACCATTATCAAGGACCGGATCTCTTTCATCAGAAAGAGAACCTGATTCAGATGAGTCAAAGTGCCTCCGTTTATCGCGAGGAGCGTATTCGTGAACTGATGGACCGTGTGCCGATTAATACACCTGAAGCAACCGCAAAAATATTACGCGATCAACTCGGACTGGAGGACAAATTTATCGGGTATGGAAATGAAAAGGCAGTGAATCAGTTGATAGCACATCATGCAGTAATTTTTGAACCTCAGAAACGCATGGTTTGGGTTTCAACCTCTCCATGGCAGTTAGGTGAATTTTTAGCCTACGATTTAAATAAAATTTTCGCCATAGATGGTCTTGAAAACAATCACGAATTAAATGATACATTGTTTACCATCAAGGCTGATTCGTTTCTCTATTCACCTGAATACAAAAAATTTCTCGAGTTCAGGAGATTGAAAGCAGAGATTTTAGATGGGAAGGATGTCGACATCAGCAATTTAATTCGTTCCAATCCCGGCTATTATCATACCTACGTATTGGCCGGTGACCAGGAATTTCGTCATAAAAACTGGGAACTGGCAATTGGCTATTACATGACTGCAGCCACGAAAGAAGTTGCCACTAAATCCGAAGAGGCCTATATCATTAAAAGGATACTTAAGTGCGAAAGAAAGAAGCTAAATAACTGAGTTGAATTGGCGTTGAGCTTCTGAATGATCAATTTAGTAGATTTGTAAAATTAAAACAGAAAAAGACTGGCTTCATGTTACCTGAAATTGATCAAGCTTTGAATAAAGATATTCGTACAATTCAGGAGAATGGATTGAGAAATTTACTTTCCTACCTGAATGCGAAATCTCCCTATTATAAAGAACTTTTTCTGTCAAATGGAATTGATATAAATTCCATTCACACACTTTCCGATCTTGAAAGAATTCCACCAACGACAAAAGATGATTTGCAGTTGCGAAATTGGGACTTTCTTTGCGTTAACAGGAATCAAATTGCAGAGTATTGTACAACTTCCGGTACTTTAGGAAATCCCGTTACAATAGCCTTGACAGCAAACGATTTGGATCGGCTGGCTTATAATGAACATCAGTCATTCCTTACAGCAGGAGCAAGTTCTGATGATATTTTTCAGTTCATGCTAAGTCTTGACCGTCAGTTTATGGCCGGCATAGCCTATTATTCAGGGGTGAGAAGACTCGGTGCCGGACTTGTGCGCGTTGGTCCTGGAAATGCAGCAATGCAACTCGATGCTATCAATCGTTTTCAACCCACAATTCTAATTGCTGTACCTTCTTTTCTTATTTCAGTGATAAAGACCGCCAAAGAGAAAAATATTAATTTGAATAAAACTTCCGTGAAGAAAGTAATTTGTATAGGTGAAAATATTCGGGATACAGATTTTGCATTCAATACTCTGGGAAAGAGAATTCGCGACGATTGGAATATTGAGCTTTATTCGACTTACGCTTCCACTGAGAAACAAACAGCTTTTACCGAATGCAGTCACGGAACAGGTGGGCATCACATACCTGAACTTATTATTTATGAAGTGTTGGATGAGAATAATAAAATGGTTGAGCCCGGACTTGCGGGTGAACTGGTTATTACAACGTTGGCAGTTGAAGGAATGCCACTCCTGAGATACAGAACGGGAGATGTTTGCAGCTATCATATCGAACCTTGCCAATGTGGAAGGATGACTAGCCGATTAAGTCCGATAATCGGACGAAGGAAGCACATGATTAAATATAATGGTACGACTCTCTATCCGCAGACGATTTATAACGTGTTGAACATTCAGGAAGATATTGAAGACTATGCGATCGTTGTGACAAAAAATGAACTTGGTACAGATAATCTGGAACTGGTTATAGCCGGCGATGAAAAATCACTACAACAAAACCTGAGTAAATTATTGCAGTCTGCCTTACGCATCGCACCCGCAATCCGCTTTACAGCTTTGGCAGAAGTTCAGCAACTTCAAATGCGAAATGCAGGTAGAAAACCGAATAAACTTATCGATTTGAGATCTTAGTGTATATTATTGAAATACAAGATAATATAGGTGTATATTTTTCCTGAAATTGATCACTGAGTTTATATTTCAAGCAATTTCTTTTTATATTTGCGGCCTTAACCAAATGGTTAAACCATGGAAGTAAAGGAATTGAAAGATAAAAATGCAGAAGTGAAGATTCTGGACGCAGCCCGCAAGATTTTTCTTGAAAAGGGATTGGCAGGAGCACGTATGCAAGACATCGCCAATGAAGCATGTTTGAACAAAGCATTGCTTCATTATTATTATCGTTCAAAAGAAAAATTATTTCAAACAATATTTCAGGATGAGTTGTTGAACTTCTTTAATAACATGCAGGAGATAATGAATGCTCCTATCACTTTATTTGAAAAAATTGAGCTGCTTGTTGCGAAAGAAATTGATACGATGAATTCTTGTCCCCGTTTACCCATTTTCATAATGAATGAATTGACGCAAGACCCGGATTCCTGCCTAATGAAAATGAAAAACATGGAAATGCATAAGTTGTATGCCAAATTCCGGAATGAAGTAGTGGCAGAGATCGAGAAAGGAACAATTAAAAAAGTTAATCCGGATCACCTCTTTCTAAATTTATTAGCCATGACAGGTTATCCTTTCATGGCCAAACCTGTGGTTCAGGGATTGTTTGAATTGAATGAAGATGGCTACTCAGATTTTATAGAACAACATAAAAAAGACGTCAGTAAATTCATAATTGACTCCCTGATTCCCATACCAAATTGAACATTGTTTACACACTGAAAATATCTTAACACTAAATTAATATTTTATGAATCCTGAAATAAAACCTGCCGAAGGCAAACTTGGAATCCTCACTGTCGGATTAGGTGCCGTCTCCACAACTTTGATAGCCGGGGTATTGGCTATACGTAATGGAACTGATCTTCCAATAGGTTCTTACTCTCAACTTGGAACCATTCGTCTCGGTAAAAGGACCGAGCACAGAAATCCGCTTGTAAAAGATTTTGTTCCACTCGCAAAAATGAATGACATTGTCTTTGGAGCCTGGGATATATTTGAAGATAATGCTTATGAATCTGCTATCACTGCCGGAGTTCTGGATGAACATAAGCATCTGCACGCCTTGAAGACTGAGTTGGAACAAATCAAACCGATGAAAGCAGTTTTTGATGCGGCTTATGTCAGAAAGTTAAATGGGCAGCACATCAAAAAGCTCAAAACAAAAATGGAGCAGGCTGAAGCCCTTATCGAAGATATCAGAACTTTCAAGGCTACGAATAATTGCGAACGAACGGTGATGATTTGGTGTGCATCTACTGAAATTTACATTGAGCAAAGTCCGGTTCATCAGACTTTGGAAAAATTTGAAGAAGGTCTTCGTAATAACGACCCGGCCATTGCTCCATCGATGATTTATACCTATGCCTCATTAAAATCAGGAGTTCCATTTGCTAACGGTGCACCAAATTTGTCTTGCGACATTCCTGCAATGGAAGAGCTTGCACTATTAATGAATGTACCTATCGCAGGGAAGGATTTCAAGACCGGCCAAACACTAATGAAAACAATTTTGGCACCCGGCCTAAAGTCACGTGCTCTCGGAATTCGTGGTTGGTTTTCTACAAATATTCTTGGAAACCGTGATGGAGAAGTTTTAGATGATCCGGATAGCTTCAAAACCAAAGAGGTTTCAAAACTTTCCGTTCTTGAAAATATTCTTGAGCCCGGTTTACATCCTGAATTATACCGCGACCTGTACCATAAAGTGAGAATCAATTATTACCCTCCACACGGTGATAATAAAGAAAGTTGGG
Organism: Bacteroidota bacterium; assembly: GCA_004295015.1. Taxonomy (GTDB): domain Bacteria; phylum Bacteroidota; class Bacteroidia; order AKYH767-A; family 2013-40CM-41-45; genus QQVM01. The sequence continues at coordinate 78,290 of SHNE01000033.1, forward strand.
ACAATATTGATATCACAGGATGGCTAGGATACCAGATGCAGATAAAAATCAATTTCCTTTGTCGTGATTCAATACTTGCAGCACCCGTTGTACTTGATTTGGCTCTATTCCTCGATCTTGCACAAAGAGCTAAGATGAGTGGTATTCAGGAGTGGCTATCATTTTATTTTAAATCGCCGCAAACTGCAAAAGGGCTTCCACCACAGCATGATATTTTCAAGCAATTGATGAAATTAGAAAATACCCTCAGACACATTCAGGGTGAAGATCTGATTACTCACTTAGGGCTTGATTACTATGAGGAGTTTATTGAAGCCTGATGAATCGTGGCTTTGAAAAACTCAGTGCCACTGCATTCGGTATCGGATACCTGCCGCTTGCTCCGGGTACCTGGGCTTCTTTAGCTGCAGTAAGTCTCTGGTATTTTCTTCAGCAAAATATTGTCTTTACCGCAGGTCTTCAGTTGCTGGCAGTTTCAGCTTCAGTAATCATAGGAATCTGGAGTTCGGTTCGCCTGGAGAATGTATGGGGTAAGGATCCTTCAAAAATTGTCATTGACGAATGGGCAGGGATGTGGATCACTCTTTTATTCCTACCTGCCGACTGGAGAATTCTTATTTTGGCTTTACTGGTTTTCAGAATTCTGGATATTTGGAAGCCATCGATAATTAAAAGAGCTGAAGAAATCAAAGGTGGTTGGGGAGTGATGATGGATGATATTATTGCCGGAGTAATAGGAAATGTTCTGATCCGGATAGTTTTATGGATGATTTGATGATACAAAAAAAGTCTTTTGTCGGTACTGTAATTTCTGGAGAAACTAAGCAAGGTGTTAAAACGACAAACTTTTTCACCTATTTAAGATCACAGTTTGTTGCACTAACAGCCACGGCATCTGATTTTGCACTGACTATATTTTTAAAAGAAATTATCGGAATTTGGTATCTGAGTGCTGTAGGATTTGGGGCAGCTGTTGGTGCCCTGGTGGCATTTTGGCTGAACAGAAATTGGGTATTCAAATCAAAAAGAAATTCAGTACGTATTCAGGCCTTTCGATATGCTGTGGTTGCCGCAGGAAGTTGGGTTTTGAATACCGGCGGTGTATATCTTCTAACTGAATCACTTGATATTTCGTATCTCTATTCGAAAATTATCGTTTCTATTCTTATTGGCCTCTCTTATAATTATATTTTGGCTAAAAGATTTGTGTTTGTATGATGCGCCGATTGACTGCAGTTATCCCCGTATTGATTCTTTTTATTCTGCCATTAATCATGACAGGACAGACAGTAGTTCCTTTTACCATCGTAAAAGGAGTGGTTACTGATGCTGAAACCGGGGAACCTTTACCATTTGTAAATATTCTTGCAGATGGTTCTAAAGCTATGGGGACAACCACCGACTTTAGTGGACAGTTTGTCCTCCAAAACCTTGAGCCATTTACAAAGATCCGTGTATCCTACCTGGGCTATAAAACTCAAACCAAGACTGTCCAAGCCTACAAGACTCAGAATTTTAATTTCAAATTGCAAAGAGAAACAAAGGAATTAAAGGAAGTAACGATCAAAGCCGGAAAACGTCGATACAGAAATAAAGATAATCCTGCCGTTCAATTAATTCAACTGGTCATTGATCATAAGGATGAAAACAGAAAGGATGCTGTGGACGCATATGAGGTAGAGAAGTATGAGAAAGTTCAATTTGCCCTCAGTAATATTACCGAGAAATTTAAAAACCGAAAATTTCTTAAAAAGTTTCAGTTCATTTTTGAGAACATCGATACTACCAGTCTTAAAGGAAAGGAGATTCTGCCTGTTTACCTGACTGAGACAATTTCAGAATTATACTATAGAAAAGATCCAAAAGCGAATAAAGAGCTTGTGCAGGGTACTCGAAAAGTAAATTTCGATAAGTATTTTGATAACCAGGGAATTTCGAAATTCATTCAATACCTGATTCAGGAGATAGACATCTACAAGAATAATATTACCATTCTAACGAATCAGTTTGTGAGTCCGATTTCTGACATCGCTCCAACTTTTTATCGATATTATATTCTGGATACCTTGATGATTGATACAACACGCTGTATTAAACTAGGTTTCTTTCCCAGAAATAAGTCAGATTTTCTATTGCAGGGAGATTTATATATCACCCTTGATAGTAATTATGCCGTCAGACGAAATGAAATGGCTGTAAGTCCTGATATCAATTTGAATTTTGTTAAAGAACTGAAAATTGCACAAGACTATAAACAGGCAAAGGCAGGAGAATGGATGCTTAATACCGATGAGATCGCCATAGACTTTGGCGTTGGTGCAAATGGTCTCGGCCTTTTCGGTCAGCGGTCGGTCTCCTATAAAGATTATATCATAGGTGAACCTAAAGAGGAGTCATTTTACAAAGAGATCGTCGAATTTATTCCGGATAGTATCTCTGATAGAGGAGATAAGTTTTGGGACGATTCCAGACACCTTGAACTGACAAAGTCAGAAGCCGGTGTTATTGCGATGATGGATACCATTCAAAAAATTCCGGCATTTCGTCGGGCAATGAACCTTATGATTCTACTGGTTGCGGGATATAGAGATATAGGTGGTTTTGAAATTGGTCCTGTAAACACTTTTTATAATTACAATCCGATCGAAGGTGTTCGTGTCCGCTTAGGTGGACGAACTACACAGGATTTCAGCAAAAGGCTGAACCTGGAAATGTATGGAGCCTATGCTTTTTTAGATGACCGTTGGAAGTATTATGCCGGGGCAACGTATGCTTTGAAAAAGAATTACAAATACAATGAGTGGCCTTTAAAAACAATGAAACTTTCTTACCAGGACGATACCAAAATTCCCGGACAAGAGCTTCAGTTTGTTCAGGAGGACAATGTGTTACTGTCCTTTAAAAGGGGAGAAAACACTAAACTGCTTTACAATAAGATTTTCAACCTGGAGTATTTGAATGAATTTAGAAATCATTTTTCTGTGGGACTTGGATTCAAGCGTTGGGAGCAAAGTGCTGCAGGTTCATTGTATTTTAATCCTGTTGTGTATAACGATTTTCCTCAGACAGAAATTCCTTCACTCACCACTTCTGAAGTGATCGTGAATTTACGTTATGCGCCACACGAACAGTTCTATCAGGGAAAAACCTATCGCATACCAATGTTTAACCGTTATCCGATATTTTCTCTCAGAGTAGCAGCAGGATTTAAAGGTTTAGCGGGAGGGGAGCAGGATTACCAGAATATTTCCTTCAGTGTAATGAAACGTTTTTACCCTTCACCCATCGGTTATACAGATATGTTTCTTGAGTACGGACAGATTTTCGGAACAGTCCCTTATCCCTTGCTTTCCATACACAGAGCAAATCAAACCTATTCTTATCAGTTACAGTCGTATAATCTGATGAATTTTCTTGAATTTGTAAGTGATCGATATGTTGCTTTTAATATAGACCATTATTTCAATGGATTTATTTTCAATAAACTACCTTTACTAAAAAAATTGAAGCTACGGGAAGTTGTAACCATGAAAGTATTGTATGGTGGAATTTCTGATAAGAACCTGCCTGAGAATAATGCCTCCTTATACAAATTTCCACTTACAAATGATGGTCAAACGCTGACCCATAGCCTTGAGAAAAAGCCCTACATTGAAGCAAGTATAGGCATTGCCAACATATTTAAACTATTCCGTATCGATTTGATCAGAAGGTTTAGCTACCTTGAACATCCCGGTGTTGATGAGATTGGTATCCGTGGAAGATTTAAATTTGACTTCTGAAAATTTCGTTTGATGACATTTAGAGATAAAGCTCAAAAATCACTGCATAGTATTCTTCATCCTATTGTGAAGGGGTTTATTGCCTTGGGATTAACTCCCAATATAGTTACTTCAATAGGTTTGTTGTTGAATGTGGGTGTAACTATTGTTTTTATTCAAGGAGCCGAGTATGGAGAGAGAACCGACCTGTCTTATCTGGGTTGGGCAGGTGCTTTAATACTCTTTGCCGGTTTGTTTGATATGATTGATGGTCAGGTTGCACGCATCGGGAAAATGTCTTCTAAATTTGGGGCATTATATGATTCCGTTCTTGACCGCTACAGCGAACTTTTTATGTTTTTGGGTATTTGTTATTACCTGGTTGCTCATCATTATTTTATAAGCTCTTTGATCGGTTTTATTGCGATGATTGGTTCCATGATGGTTAGCTATACCCGTGCAAGGGCAGAAGGCCTGGGGGTTCCATGCAAGGATGGACTAATGCAAAGGCCTGAAAGAGTTATTCTCATTGGTGTTTCGGCTTTACTTTGCGGGCTCATTACTGAAAATTCAGGTGGTCCGCAAAAGTGGAATTTTGAATGGTGGCCTTTTTATCCTCTCGAATCCATTTCAATTTTTGTAATTCCTCTTACCTTTGTAGCAATAATGGCAAATTATACTGCATTTCAGAGATTGTATACATGTTATGAATACCTGAAGCATAACGGGGATGGGAGAGATGTTTCTGAAAAGTAGCATTCGAATTTGGCAGTCTGTTTTTCTGAAAGGCTTTCTGTTTTTTCTGGCGCCATTTGCAGCGCATGGAGCCTTTCAACTTAAACCGGAACTATATGGTGGTTGGAACTATCCAGTTCCACCGACAAATTCGAAGACATTATTTTATGTGCAGCGAAGCAATAACAATAATGCAATTGTTTACGAAATGAATTTAAATGCCGACAGCACAATCAACAGAGCAGAGCCTGTTCATGTTTATTGGATTCGCTATTCATCAGATTCAACGAAGGCCGAACTCACTTATATTCAGAAAAAGTATGCCTATGGAGTTAAAAGTGTGGAGATTGAAGGGAAAAGCGGACAGTTCATTTTGAATTTCGTATCTTATGATAAAAAGAAGTTTTACCTCGTAAAGTCAAGAGAAGGAAATATGTATCAGGCATTAACTATGATTGACGGAAAGATGGCTGTATTGGAAAAAGTATTCATCCAACTCAACGGAGGGACTTTTTGGTTTCCCACAATCGATGAAATTGTTTTGCATGGAAGGGATCCCTTAACCAAGGAGAAATTAGTAGAACATTTTATCCCGTAAAATGATTCAGGAGAAAGATACTGCAGTTACAGGAAAGTCAAGCTGGAAGGGAGTTTCGGCAGTAATGCTGCTTTCATTGATCTATCTGCTGTATTCATATTTCAGCATTGGAATAAGGAACGACCAGCTTATGTTGGTGGCAATGGTTAACGTGACTTACGTCTTGAATGGAGTTTGGCGCAGGTTTATTCTCGCTTTTTCTATCTTCATTGTCTATTGGATACTGTTTGATTCAATGAAATTATTCCCCAATTATCATTTTTCTACGGTAGATATTGAGGGTCTGTATAATTTCGAAAAATCGCTTTTCGGTTTTCAGTCAAATGGTCAACTGATAACGCCAAATGAATATTTCATCAGCAACCACAGTACTTTACTCGACATCATTGGTGCAATCTTTTATTTGTCATGGGTTCCTGCGCCATTAGCTCTTTCATTTTATTTGTTTCAAAAATATCCGGCACAGTTTCTCCGCTTTTCTCTTGCCTTCTTTCTCACAAATATTATTGGCTTCATTATTTATTATCTGTACCCGGCAGCACCCCCATGGTATGTTCAGCTTCATGGTTTTGAATTGGACGAGTCAACAAAAAGCTATGCAGCTGGATTGATTCGCTTCGATACATGGAGTGGAACTAAACTTTTCCAGGATATGTATGCAAAGGGATCAAACGTTTTCGCTGCAATGCCTTCCTTACATTCTGCCTATCCCGTATTGGCTTTCTACTATTCAGCGAAATTCGGACATAAAAAATTATCCCTCATATTTTTACTTTTTGTTCTCGGAATATGGTTTTCTGCCGTTTACCTGACTCATCATTATATTTTGGATGTGATTGCAGGATTGGCTTGTGCGGTATTGTCCATTGTACTTTTTGAAAAAGTATTACTAAAGAGTCCGAGAATCCGGAAATGGATTGCTGAGTATGAAAAATTAATATCGAAGAGGCAAAGAGTATAGTCGGTAATTTTGGATATACCGCAAGAACTGATTTAAAAAAAAAATGCTTGCGGATTTTAAAATCAATCTTTCGGCATTTTCAAGCCATTCCTGACTTATAACATCGGATGTCTCTCGAATTTTTTCGTCCGGTTAAACAAATAACGGTAAGTTATCAGAATTCGCCCTTTCGTAGTTCCAAGGCTTTCAGCTATGGCATGCATTTTCGGATTAAAATCTCCAATCCATTGCATTTCATAGTTTTCATAATTTCTTTGGCTTTGAATAATTTTAGCTCCTTCAACGATCATATAAGTGTCGACACCTTTTCCCTGATGTTCAGGGACTACACCGAAAACAATTCCGATGAATTTATTTATTTTCATCTGCTTCAACATCAGGAAAAATCTGAGCTTTTCAAGCAGCCCAAACTTTCCTCGAAGTTTCCCAAAGAGTTGATTTATGTCCGGCAGATTGACCCACATTGCCACAGGTTCATTTTTATAATAAACATACCAGATAATTTTTTCATCGATTACAGGCTTCATCTTTTTAAAGAACATCTGAACCTGCTTTGCTTCTAATGCCTTGCCCTCGCCATGCTTGACCCATGCTTTATTATATACAGTTCGGAAGTCCTCAGCATATTTTTCTATTTGTGATTTCTTCAGGTATTCGGCGCGGTAATCCGGGTCTGCAGCAATTTTTGCATGCCTTTCGTAAAATTTATCCTGAAGAGTGACACGTACTTTCATGGCATAACACCATTGTTCAAAATAGGTCTGAAAGCCGTAAGATTCGAAAAGCTCACGATAGTATGGAGGATTGTAATTGGTTTTGTAACCCGGAGAATAAAATCCTTCTATCAACAATCCCCACCAGCTGTCTCTTTCTCCAAAATTTATCGGACCATCCATGGCTTCCATTCCACGTTCTTTCAACCAGTCCTTTGCACGGTCAAACAGGAGATGTGCTGCAGTTTGATCATTGACGCATTCAAAAAAACCAATGCCACCAGTAGGTTGTTTCTCCTTTTTGGAAGTTTTATCATTGATGAATGCAGCAATTCTTCCTATACATTCTCCATTGTCGTTCCACAATAGAAAGCGGGTACATCGTCCATGTCTGAAAAACTTGTTTTGTTTAGCGTCAAACACAGCATTCACATCCTTGTCTAAAGGCTGCATCCAGGCAGGGTCATTCGAATAGATTCGTGTTGGAAGACGGAGGAATTCCTTTCGGTCTTTCGGGCTGTTTATTTCGGTGATTTTCATAGCAGAATGATGCACGAAAGTATAAAAAGCGAAAGAAATTCTGTCTATTAATTTTAATACAGGCCTTCCTAAGCGATCGTTCGAAGCCGTAGTTGTGATCTTGAGTCAGATTGGAGCATTCAGGTAAAAGGATCAGAAAACCAAGACCACGGAAATAATAAAACAGAGACAAAAAAAAGGCCGCTTTTTGGGCGACCTTTTTGCAAAATAGTAATTCGTTTATTTACCGTTGATGGCAATTTTCTTTTGAAGTTCCATCACACTGGCCTTGAATTTTTTATCCGTCTCAATCAGATTGTTTACCGTTCTGCATGCGTGTAATACGGTAGCGTGATCCTTTCCTCCACAATGAGCGCCTATGCTGCTTAATGAAGACTTCGTGAGGCTCTTAGCGAAATACATGGCAATCTGGCGTGCCTGCACAACTTGTCTCTTCCTGGTTTTAGATTTTAACATCTCGATAGGAAGTTCGAAATAATCACATACAACTTTCTGAATATAGTCGATCGATACTTCGTGAGTAGTGTTTTTCACGAATTTATCTATCATTTGCTTGGCAAGTTCCAGCGTGACAGCTTTCTTATTCAATGAAGCCTGGGCAAGAATTGAAATGAGAGCACCTTCCAGCTCGCGAACATTTGAGGTGATAGAGTAGGCGATGTATTCTACAATTTCTTTAGGGAGTTCAATACCATCAAGATACATTTTCTTGTTCAGAATGGCAATTCTGGTTTCAAGATCAGGCATTTGGAGGTCAGCGGCTAGTCCCCACTTAAAGCGACTCAATAAGCGCTGCTCCATACCTTGCAGATCTACAGGGGCTTTATCCGAAGTCAGGATAAGTTGTTTGCCTGTCTGATGCAGGTGGTTGAAAACATGGAAGAAAACATCTTGAGTCTTTTCCTTTCCTGCAAAAAACTGTATATCATCTATGATCAGTACATCTATCATCTGATAAAAATGTACAAAATCATTTTGCTCATTATTTTTAACGGAATCAATAAACTGATGAGTAAATTTCTCGGAAGATACGTACAGCACTGTTTTTCCGGGGTGGTGATTCTTGATTTCAATGCCAATAGCATGTGCCAAATGCGTTTTACCCATTCCTACACCACCATACAATAATAATGGGTTAAAGGATGTACCACCCGGCTTATTCGACACTGCATAGCCTGCAGAGCGGGCCAGTCGGTTACAATCTCCTTCGATAAAGTTCTCAAAAGTGTAATTAGGATTCAATTGAGATTCAACGTTAACCTTTTTCAATCCCGGAATTATGAAAGGATTGCGGATAGTGTTGTTTCCGGAAGTCATTGGTACGTTAACCGGATTGTTTCTCAAATCCCCATGACCGCGTGTTGGAATTTTAACGGTATAGGGCTTAGCGTCAGTCTGGGTTTGTTCCATCACGATGCTGTATTCAAGTCTGCCATCGTTTCCCAACTGTTGGCGGATAGTCTTGCGCAATAGTGTGATGTAATGTTCTTCAAGCCATTCGTAGAAAAATTGGCTGGGAACTTCGATTGTGAGGACCTTTTCGTCCAGTTTGATAGGTTTGATTGGCTCGAACCAGGTTTTAAAACTCTGAGCACTTACGTTGTCGCTTATTATTTGCAGACATTTTTTCCATACACTGTCGTAAGTCTTCTCCATAATTGTTTCCAAGAAAAATGTGTTTAGGTATTTGTGTTTCTTTTTTGTAGTTCTTTTTCCCCCTTGAAATTCAGGAACAAAAATCAAATTCTGTTCTTAAAATTTCGCTAACAAATATTCTTCAAAAAAAAGTAAAAAAAAAATTATACTGCTCTTGTTTTTTCACTAATTTTTACAGAACATCCAAGCGCCTCATTCTTCCGACTGCGAACATCGAAATAATAATCGACACGACCAAGACGTATTCCTGCCCAGCCAACTTGTGCAACTAAAATTTCTTTGTTTGATTTATTTTTGTATCTGACAGGTTCATCAAGAAAAGTGTGTGTGTGTCCTCCGATTATGAGGTCAATATACGAACTTTCCTGAGCTAGTACTTCATCTGAAATTTTCTTTTCGGAATATTTGTAGCCGAGATGAGATAAGCAAATAACCATATCGCACTTCAAGTTTTTCTTTAGCATGAGCGCTGTATCGTCCGCCATTTGAAGAGGATTACTGTAAATGGTGTTGCCGTAAAGTTTAGGGTCAACTAAGCCGGCCAGCTCTATTCCTATACCAATAACACCTATTGTAAGTCCTGCCTTTTGAAAGATTTTATACGGAAGAACAGAATCGGCCATTGGCGTATCGCTGAAGTTATAGTTCAGATTCAGGAAGGGAAAGTTCGCATGCGGCAGTTGTTTTGCAAGTCCCTCAATTCCGTTGTCGAAATCGTGATTTCCAATGGTAGCAGCGTCATACCCCATTTCACTCATCAATTTAAATTCCAATTCTCCTCCATATAAATTAAAGTAAGGTGTTCCCTGAAAAATATCTCCCGCATCAAAAAGGAGCACATTGGATTCCTTTGCCCTGATTTGCTTTATCAGCGTCGCTCTTCTTGCCGCACCTCCCATACCCGGGTATTTGGGGTCATTCTTTGGAAAGGGGTCAATTCTGCTGTGAACATCGTTTGTATGCAAAATAGTAAGCTTGATTATTTCATGCTTTGCAAAAAGTTCCAGTGGAGTGGAAGCAAGACCCAAAAAGGCTGCGCTTCCCATCAATGTTCGAATAAATTCTCTTCTGTTACTCATTGCGAATTCTTCCATCAAGGTTCACTCTGACTATTTCTTCTGTCTTTCCTTGAATGTATAAATGCTGGATAATTGCATCCCTGATTTTTATTGATGTTGATTCCCGCTTGCTTGCTTCCGATAAAAATGAAAAATTATCACCCCCGTTTGCAAGGTAATCAGATGTGAGAACCTTGTATGTTTTTGTAGAATCGAAAGCGGCGCCTCCAATCAGAATGTCAATTGCAGCTTTGTCCTTTATCGAAAACCGTAACCCGCTTACCGGAACACCACCCTTCGATGCCATGAAGTTAATTAATTTTTTCGTAAGTACAGCATCTAATGTTAAAATTACCAATTCATTTTCAAATGGCATCAACTCGAACACATCTCCCTTACTGATATTTCCCGCGGGCAATGATTTTCTCAAACCTCCATTATTAAAAAAAGCAAAGTCGATTGTTTTTCCATCTGAAGGTGAATATTCTCTTTTAATACTTTCAAAACATAAGTCAGAAACAAAATTCCCTAATTTACTTTCAGGAATTCCTTTCTCCAGAGCTTCTGCACTTTGAGCCAGTATAATTCCCATGTCTGCTTCCATTTTCTCTGAATAGGGACGGATCTTTGTTTTCATCAATGAATCTTCAGGAATGCTGCTGCTATCTGATAATATATATTCAGATGTTTCTACCTTTGACAACTGATTGCCGGGTGAACAGGCTGCCAGGAGCAGGATGATAAATATGCCTGATTTAATTTTAGTAAACATGGAGCTGACTTGCGTTTTACAGTATCTCAACAATATTAATTAATTTCTTGATTTGATAAAGATAGGATTTTAAAATACATTTTATGTTCATCTCTGAAACACAAATTCGTGTACGTTACGCTGAAACTGACCAAATGGGTTATGTCTACTATGGAAATTATGCAACTTATTTTGAAGTTGCCAGGGTAGAGGCTCTTCGCGCTCTTGGATTTAGTTATAAAAAAATTGAAGACAGCGGGGTCATGCTGCCTGTAATGAATTACTCTATAGATTATCTCAAACCGGCATATTACGATGATTTACTGGTCATCAAAACAACCATTCGGGACTTGCCATCTGCACGAATTCGTTTTGAATATGAATCCTATAATGAAAGTGAGGTATTAATTAACAGAGCTTCTACTACCTTGGTCTTTATAAAGAAAAGCACCAATAGACCATGTCCTGCCCCGGAAGATTTTATGAAAGCAATTTCTAAATACTTCTGATCTACTCTAAATGCTTCATCAGGTATTTGTACAGGCTTAACATTGCTTCAATGTCTTTTTTATGTACTTTTTCCTTCGCAGAATGTACATTTTGTTCAGCTGCGCCAATAAAACACCAGTCAACAGGATAAGGTTGCTTCTGGATTTCTGTTCCGTCGCTTCCTCCTGATCCTTCGACTTCAAGCTGAAAATTTACCTTGCTGAGCCCGGCAAGCTGTATAATTTTATTTACGAATGATCTTCTTGGTATTCCGGTGTCTCGCATGGAAATGACTACTCCCTTACCCGGAAGTACGCCTTCAGTAATCCATGTAATATCGCTTATCAGACATTGACGAATGGCATATTTTTCAAAAAGAAATTTTAACAAAAAGGGGACGCTTCCTCCACCATGTTCTTCCCAACATGAAAAAACGATGGCTCCATGCTCAAGCTCTTCACAAACTTTTAAGGCATTCCACACCCCGAGTCTGTTGTCCATATAACAACATTGTACGTAATCATCATCTTCTTCCCAAACAGGTACATAGGAAAGATCAGTTCCTCTTTCGATTTGTCTTGATGACTTATAGCTTAAGTTTTCTTCCTCGTCGATTACTACTTCACATTCCACCGGTCCCTGACTATCGTTTCCATATAATTGTATACCTTTTTCTAGATGAGGGCCTCCGATCTTCACTAACTGGTTTTTATAACGAACTGTAAATCCTATATTATCAATATGGGCGAAAATGGCAGTACGAGGTTTGCCAAAGACTAATACAATGCAATTCTGGAATCCTTCACCCGAATATATTTCGGGTTGAAATTTCCAATTTGATTTTTCCTTTTCAATATAGTGTAGCAGAAACTGTGTCATAGCATATTCATTACCGGATGGCGCATGAATCGAACACATTTCTTTTAATAGCTTCATGTTTATTTTATTTATTTTAAGTTAAAGCTTAATCCATTGCCGGAGAATAGATTTCCAATAGATCATTGTCTATAAATTCACTTGAAATCAACTGAGCACTGATTTTTGGTGACTTCGTACCCTTTTCAATAAATTTGTCAGAAGTAAAAACCCTGGCTTCATCCCACTGATTTGAATCAATAAAGGTTTGAAGAAGTTTTTGCCCGCCTTCAATAATTAAAGATTGAATCGACATACTATATAGAGTATTGCATATACTTTCAGTAATACCTTTGTTAAAATCAATTTTAACGAATTCGAGCTTTCCCACTTTCTCGTCTTTTAGTTCGTTGAATACTAAGGTGGAACAGCTTTGATTAAATAACTGTAGCTCTTTTGGTAAACGTAATTTTCTATCAAGCACAATCCGTAGTGCTTGCTTACCCGGCCAATACCTCAGTGTTAATGCAGGATCATCGGTCAGCGCGGTATTGGTGCCGACCATTAACGCTTGCTCTTCGGATCTCCATCGATGTACCAGCCTGCCCGAATATTCATTGCTGATCCTTCTGTTTTCTTTGGTAGGAAATTCCGGTGCAAGAAAATTGTCTTTGCTCTGTGCATACTTAAGAATTATGTAGGGCCTTTTTTTTGTATGAAAGGTAATGAATCGCTTGTTTAATTCAAGAGCCTCTTCTTTTAAGACATCGGTTAAGACTTCAATGCCGGATTCTCTTAGAATCTTAATTCCATTTCCTCTGACTTTTTCAAATGGATCTTCACAGGCTACAACAACTTTCTTTATGTTGTGAAATTTTATAAGGTCTGTGCAGGGGGGCGTCTTACCAAAATGTGAGCATGGTTCTAAATTAATATACAAGGTGCATTCATCAAGCGGGATATGGGGATTCCTGGTAATGGCATCTTTCACTGCGTTCACTTCGGCATGTTCCTTTCCAAAGACTTTATGATAGCCCTCTCCAATAATTTTGTCTTTATATACAAGCACAGCACCCACCAGCGGGTTGGGTGCAACATCTCCAAGGCCTTTTTTTGCCAATTCAATGCATCTCGACATGTACATGGAATGATTATTCACGCGCTCGAAATTAGTTTAATAAATAACATCAGAAAAGAAAGCATACGAAATCTTATCTTCGTACCATGCCCAATGTAAAGGAAATTGTAAAATCCTTCAAGGAGTTTTTATCTGCTGATTATGACCCTGAAGAATTGGATCAAATTATTGTTGCTTCATTTGAGCATGTTTGTGCTTTTTCCCGTGCGGATTTAATTTTGTCTGCTTCCGGAATTCTTACAAAGACTGAAACGGACGAATTGTTGCGAATTCAGGATTCATTACGGAAAGGCTATCCGATTCAGCATATTCTTGGATACAGCTGGTTCATGGACAATAAATACAAAGTGTCTGCAGATGTATTGATCCCCCGTCCGGAAACCGAGGAGCTGGTCCGCTGGGTTGTAGATGATCATGTACTTATTAATAGTTATCAATTAAATGTTCTGGATGTTTGTACGGGTAGTGCTTGTATCGCATTAAGCCTTACCAAATTTTATCCATCCTGGAATATTAAAGCACTGGATATTTCTGAGCCTGCATTGAAAATTGCCGCTGAGAATATGCGTGCGCATAATGCAAGTATAAAATTATTCAAAGCGGATATATTGGATTGGAAGAATGACAGAAATATTTTATCGGAATTCACCCAAGCGGACAGACAGAGTGGTGGCTTGGATGTAATTGTCAGTAACCCACCTTATATCCCGGAAAGCATGCGGACTCGTTTAAGTCCTCGCGTTGCAGAGCATGAGCCTTCTATAGCCTTATTTGTGCCTGATAATGATCCGATTATTTTTTATCGTGCCATTGCTGAGTTCTCATTGGCTCATTTACGCACAGGAGGCAAGTTGTATTTTGAAATTAACAGAGACCTTGGTCCGGAAATCGTAGAAATGCTGGTAAACCTGAAGTTTTTTTCTGTTCAATTGCGAAAAGATATTCAAGGAAATAACAGGATGATTTCAGCAAGCTTAAATTTGTAGATCCATTCATTTATCTTTGCTTCCACATATTATGGATAAGAAAAAAATAGAAGAGAGAATCCTCCTGCTGCGTAAAGAATTGGATGAACATAACCACCATTATTATGTTGAATCCAATCCGATAATCAGTGACCGCGAGTTTGATATGATGTTGGAGGAGTTGATAAAGCTTGAGAAGGAGAACCCTGAATTTTTTTCAAGTGAATCGGCATCTCAACGGGTTGGAGGTGAAGTCACCAAAGAATTTAAGTCGGTAAAGCACAAGTATCCGATGCTTTCTTTGAGTAATACTTATTCTGAGCAGGATCTTACCGATTTTGATGAACGGATTCGTAAATCGATCGGAGATGATTTTTCATATGTTTGTGAGTTGAAGTTTGATGGTGTCGCCATCGGACTCACCTATAATAAAGGAAGACTTATCCGGGCGCTTACACGGGGGGATGGAATTCAGGGTGATGACGTTACTGCAAATGTTCGGACTATTCGAAGCATACCTTTATTGTTATCAAACAAGGATGTTCCGGAGGAATTTGAAATTCGGGGTGAAATCATTATGCCAAGGCCTGCTTTCGACAGAATAAATTCTGAAATGGAAGCTCAGCTTCTAGAAGATGGATATGATCCTGAAGAAATTGCTGAGAGACTTTTGAAGAATCCTAGAAATGCCGCTTCAGGCACTTTGAAAATGCAGGATTCAAAAATTGTCGCAAAGCGTGGACTCGATTGCTTTTTCTATGCCTTATTGGGAGAAAATCTTCCATTTGAAACACATTATGATTCTATTCAAAAGGCGAAAGAGTGGGGATTCAGAATCAGCGAGCATGTGCGAACCGTTGATGATCGTCAGGGTGTTTTTGATTATATCAATAAGTGGGACAAGGCACGAAGCGGATTATCCTTCGACACGGATGGTGTTGTTATTAAAGTGAATTCATTTGCTACGCAGGAGGACCTTGGTTATACTGCAAAATCACCACGTTGGGCGATAGCTTATAAGTATAAATCAGAGAGTGTATCTACTGAATTGTTGTCGCTCAGTTACCAGGTAGGTAGAACGGGTGCGATTACACCGGTTGCTAATCTTGCACCTGTTCAATTGGCCGGCACAACAGTAAAAAGAGCAACGCTCCACAATGCTGATCAAATCGAAAAGCTTGACTTACATGAAGGTGATTTCGTTTTTGTGGAGAAAGGTGGAGAGATTATTCCTAAGATTACGGAAGTAGACCTTACTAAAAGAAAAAAAGGAGCTACCGCCATTCGTTACATTGATAAATGTCCGGAATGTGGAACTGCATTAGAGAGAAATGAAGGTGAAGTGCTTCACTATTGTCCGAACAACCTCGGATGCCCCCCTCAGATAAAGGGAAGGATTGATCACTTTATAAGCAGACGCGCAATGAACATCGATAGCCTTGGCGAAGGTAAAATAGAGATGCTTTATGATCATGGACTTATTAAAACTCCCGCTGATTTGTATAAGCTGCAAGAGTCAGATTTGTTGGGATTGGAAAAAATAATTGAACCTGAAGAAGGCGGAAAGTCAAAGAAGATCAGCTTGCAAAAAAAATCTGTAGCTAATATCCTCTCCGGAATTGAAGCCTCAAAAAGTGTCCCGTTCGAGCGTGTTCTTTATGCGATAGGGATTCGCTATGTTGGAGAAACGGTGGCAAAAAAATTGGCCATTCACTTCAGGAATATGGATGCCATAATGCATGCACCTTTGGAAGAGCTGGTGCTCGCAGATGAAATTGGAGACAAAATCGCCCAAAGCATTGTAGATTTTTTTAAGCAAAGCAGAAATATTGCCCTGGTGGATGAATTGAAAAAATCCGGTCTTCAGATGGAGTTTGCAGGGGAGGCTCAATTGGAAAAGTTAAGCAATTCACTTGAAGGAAAAGCGTTTGTAGTTTCAGGTGTTTTCAGTAATTTCAGCCGGGATGAATTAAAGCTGTTGATAGAACAACACGGAGGAAAGAACTTAAGCGGGATTTCTTCTAAAACTAACTTTATGATTGCCGGGGAAGATTCAGGTCCCAGTAAATTAGAAAAAGCACGGAAATTAAACGTGCCTGTTATTTCAGAAAATGATTTTCTTCAAATGATTGCTAAATAAGTTATGAGTCTTTCCAGAAATATCCGCTCCCGATTAGGGCAACTTCGTTTTTTAAAGGAGGTACAAAAACATACTTACAAAGCTGAAGTTATTGGCTTCGATACAGCCTCCAGCATAGGAATTCTTTATGATGCAACGAATGAACGTGACTATGAAGCCGTCAAAGCCTATGTTAAAACAGTTCGCGGTCAGTATAAAAAAGATATTCTCGCCATGGGATTTGTGGACAAAAAGAAACTTCCACCCGCACAATTTGCGCAGTATGGATTGGATTTTTTCACCCGGAGTGATTTAGATTTTCGACTCATTCCCAATAACCCGATCGTAAAGAATTTTATCGAGCAAAAATTTGACATATTGATAAACCTGAACAACGGCAGTTGTTTTCCTTTAAGATATATTGCAGCCTTGTCAAAATCACGTTTTCGGGTTGGCCGATATGATTCCAAAAGTACCTCCTGCTATGACATGATGTTGAATTTGAAGGGTGAACCGGCTATTAAAGAAGTGATTGAAGAGACAGAACATTTTCTAAGGAAAATAAAACCAGAATTAGCATGAACTTAAATTCTCTAAGAGGTACCGGCGTAGCATTGATTACACCTTTTCATAAAGATGGCCGTATTGATTTCAAGTGCTTTAAAAAACTTCTTGAACGCTGCATCGACAACAAAGTGGATTACCTGGTCCCACTGGGCACAACAGGTGAAGCTGCAACCCTGACCAAAGATGAAAAGAATGCCGTGACTGATTTTGTCACCGAAGTCACAGATGGACAGATTCCGATTGTTCTTGGAATGGGAGGGAATAATACACAGGAACTGTTGCAAACACTGGAGGATACCGACTTTTCTAAAATTGATGCCGTACTTTCAGTATCGCCATACTATAATCGACCTTCTCAGAGAGGAATTTACCAGCACTATAAAATGTTCGCCGCTAATTGTCCTGTTCCGGTAATACTATATAATGTTCCTGCAAGAACAGGCAGCAATATGGATGCAGAGATCACCCTCGAACTTGCTCATGATGTAAAAAATATTGTAGGTATAAAGGAAGCCTCGGGCAATCTTGAAAAAGTAATGAAGATTATTAAAAACCGACCAAAAGACTTTCTTGTGATAAGTGGTGATGATGTTCTTGCATTGCCTATAATCGCATGTGGGGGAGATGGTGTTATTTCTGTTTTTGCAAATGCATACCCCAAGGATTTTTCGGAAATGGTCAGGCAGGCTTTGGAAGGCAATTTTGATAAGGCTAAAAAACTACACTATAAAATGCTTGATATGATGCATGCCATTTTTGTTGATGGTAACCCTTCCGGCGTAAAAGGCTTATTAAGCGTGATGGGAAGTTGTTCGGAGTTTGTTCGCTTACCATTGCTTCCGGTATCAAAATCTACGCTCAACCGATTTGAAGCAATGATCTGAGTCCGCACTGAATTCAGCGACAAAGCTGTGCATCCGATTATTTTCCTATCTTTAAAAGACCAAATGCATCTCTGATGAAAAAGCTTTTTACACTCAGCCTGTTGATTTTCGCATTCGTATCACCTTCCGCTGCGCAAATAACTATAGGAAGTGCCGATTTACCGCATGCTAATGATACATTTCGACTAAGTATAGGTCAAATAACTCCGGGCATAAATGCTACCTTGACCGGGCCTGCGTTTACATGGGATTTTTCGCAACTCATGCCTACAGGTCAGCGAGTAGATTCATTTATCGATGAAAGCGCCACCAGCACTGTTTTCTCAATTGTGTTTATTGACAACTCATTTAATACCAACAGGGCTAATCAGGCTACCGGATCAGATGATTTTAGTCTTGGTACATTTATTAGTTTAACGGGGGTCTTTGACTTTTTTTATAATTCAAATGCTTCTTACAAACAGGTTGGTTTAGGTGCCAATGTAAATGGGATTCCTTTGCCAATTAGCTTTTCTCCACATGATATTATTTACAAGTTTCCATTGAACTATCCTTCTCTTGATTCTTCCGCTTCAGGATATGCCGTCGATTTAGTCAGCACCATTGGTGTTTACTATAAAGTAGACAAGACTCGAAAGAATGATGTGGACGGGTGGGGGAGCCTGACTACACCGCTTGGAACATTTAATGTTCTCAGAGTACATACTACAATCGTTGAAAAGGACAGTTTGTACCTGGATACTCTTGGCCTGGGTTTCAATCTTCCTACCATCACATCACATGAGTATAAATGGCTAGGAGCAGGTCAGGGAATCCCCTTACTGCAGATTAATACTACTGCAGCCGGAGCAATTACCCAAATTTTATATAAGGACTCAGTTCGATCGCTTGTAAATATTGCTGAGCTTGATCAGACCTTGGAAGATTTTAAAATCTATCCGAATCCGTCCCCGGGAACTTCGACCATTTCTTATTCTTTAAAACAGTCCTCATTGGTCGGAATGGAACTAATTTCTGTCGATGGAAAAGTTTTCAATGGATTCAAAACTGAAAAGCAAATTTCCGGATTGCACACTTGCAAAATTAACTTCCGTGAACAGAACATCACTGCAGGGAATTATCTCGTTCGATTAGAGGTGGATGGTAGGTCTTACGTACGACCTTTAATCATCACAGATTCCAAATAGCCTTTGACAAAAAATTAATCCGTAAATTCTTATTTGCTCTTTTTAAGAGCAATCATTTTAATGGCAGTGATTGCTGCTTCCACACCTTTATTTCCGAGTTTCCCGCCTGCTCGTGCCAATGCCTGCTCCTGATTATCGGGTGTGAGAACGCCAAAAATAAAAGGAATCGAAAATTTAATACTTAGATCTGTTAGGCCTGATGCCACGGCCTGACAAATAAAATCAAAGTGTCTTGTTTCGCCCTGGATGACACATCCGAGGCAAATGACAGCATCAAGATTTCCGTGTTCTGCAAGCCACTGAGCTGCTACTGTTAATTCATAACTTCCGGGAACAGTTGATTGAGAAATGTGAGATTCCTCACAACCATGATCCAATAAAGTCCGGATCGCACCTTGATACAAAGCATGGGTGATTTCCGGATTCCATTCCGACACAACAACTCCAATCCTCATGCCTTTGGCCGAAGGAATGGTGGCCGGATCGTATGAACTTAAATTTTTTAGTATTGATGACATGGTTTATAAAAAGAAAACCGGACAATGCCCGGTTTTAAGATTCTTTAATTGCTTCCCGCCAGGGCTTCGACTCTTGCGATATACTTATCTATTTGAGCTCCCTCAGTCGAAGTTGAGTAATCTTTCTTTATTTTTTCATATACACTTTTCGCACCCTTGTAATCACCCGTTGATTCAAGTGCTCCGGCCCATTTCATAAGCATGATGGGAGTCGAAAAGGTATTGCTGTTCTCCTTGGAAGCTTTTTCATAAAAAGAAATTGCTTCATCGGTATTTTTTAGTTCCATATAAGCATCGCCGATAGCTCCATAAACAACAGAACCACTCATCGCATCAGGAGCATCATATGCCTTTAGCGTTTCGATCGCTTTATCATATTCTTTCTGCTTCATATAGGCCATTCCAAGGTAGTAGCGTGCAATATTTCCTGAAGGACTCACTCCATAATCCGAAGCCAGTTCTTCCAGTCCGGGATTGTTTCCATCACCATTTATGGCGAGGTTTAGTGAATCAGCAGTGAAATACTTTTCGGCATGAAACAACATGGCAGAAGCTTCTTTCTCCTTGCCGGCTACATATATTTTCTGATAGAAAAGATATCCGCCTACTGCTACCAATAGGGCTATGAGGATAATACCCAGGCTTTTCTTGTTCTGGTCAACGAAATGTTCCGTTTTATTCACTACTCCGGACACATCAAAATCCGGTTCTTGCTTCTTTTCAGCCATTTTATTTATTGTTTTTTCAAAAACAGGCTGCAAAAATAGCTTTTTTTCGATAACTCGCAATTTCTGACGTAAATTTGAGCTCAGGATTCCTTGTTTTCATCAATATTCTTCAAAAAGCCTTATTTCATTGGCCTTTGCTTAGGATGAACTTAATGATCCAAAACTCGTTTCTTAAAATTATGCCATCTACTATCAAGTTAATTGAATGCCCGCGTGATGCTATGCAAGGCTGGACTCATTTTATTCCAACCGAAACAAAGGTCAACTACCTGAACACATTGCTGAAAGTGGGTTTTGACACCCTGGATTTTGGAAGTTTTGTTTCTCCCAAAGCCATTCCTCAATTGAAGGATACAGCTGATGTTTTGTCTAAATTGGACTTGACTAACACGAAAACAAAATTGCTTGCCATCATCGCTAATCAACGTGGCGCCGAAGAAGCGGCATCCTATTCAGAAATCACTTATTTGGGTTTCCCATTTTCCGTGAGTGAAGAGTTTCAAAGGCGAAATACTAATTCAAGCATCGAAGAATCTCTGAGCCGTGTCAAAGACATTCAGGAACTTTGTCTTAAGAAGAATAAATCCCTTGTGATTTACATTTCTATGGGTTTTGGCAATCCCTACGGTGATCCCTGGAGCGCAGAGCTTGTAAGTTCTTGGGTGAAACGGCTTGCCCAAATGGGGATCTCCATAATAGCGCTGTCGGATACCGTTGGCGTGAGTAATCCCGCCAATATCAAAGAGCTTTTTTCATACCTCATTCCGGAAATGCCAAATGTAGAATTTGGAGCTCATCTGCATTCTTTAAAAACCAACTGGGAAGAAAAAGTGCATGCAGCCTATGAATCCGGTTGTCGTCGATTCGACAGCGCAATGCGTGGTGTTGGAGGCTGTCCAATGGCAAATGATGATTTGGTTGGTAATCTGGCTACTGAAAATTTGGTTTCTTATTTCAATGGCT
The DNA here is from genome assembly GCA_004295015.1 of Bacteroidota bacterium. Classification (GTDB taxonomy): domain Bacteria; phylum Bacteroidota; class Bacteroidia; order AKYH767-A; family 2013-40CM-41-45; genus QQVM01. Next base: position 99,476 of record SHNE01000033.1, read on the forward strand.
TTAAGGCACTCAATTTAGATGAAAATTATTTTTCCAAATCAATGGAATTGGCCGGAAAAATTTTTCAGTCTTGAACCATTCATTGTTATATAATTGAATTGCCACAAGCCGAATTTGCTTTTGAAAAACTGCTCTTTTAAAGTTTAAATCCGAATTTTCGTGAATATAAATCAGAAGAAAGTATGAAGAACTGATGGATTTTAAAATCTGCTTATGCTGAACCGCTTTTTCTGTTAATTTTGCAAATAATCGGTCTGTTTAATCACTTATTTTGATTGAATAGATTCAATGGAGAATCTAATCACAAAAAATCTGTAATCTTTAGCCAAATCCATAACAACAAAATAATAATCTTATCGTTTATTCCCCGGCATGTCATTACTCATCAATCGTTACTTCCCCCTTTTATCAATTTTACTGCTTGTTCTGATCGCTTTTCCGCAATCCGGGATGGCTCAATCTATCGGTCATGTTCAAATTAACGGAAAGATCCGTAAGGATAACCGGCCTGAAGGAGGAGTGACCATTCAAATTACTTCGCCGGGAGCCGCTCCTCAGACAGTTACTTCTAAGGACAATGGTACTTTCAACGTAAGTCTGGATTTTCAAAAAGAGTATACCATTTCTTTTTTAAAAAATGGTCTGGTTTCTAAAAGTGTCGAGTTTAACACCAAGGTTCCCCCGCAGGAGTTAGATATTATTATCCAAACAGAATTCAACATCGATCTGTTTGCCGATGTAGCCGGGATGTCTAAAACAACGGCGATGAATAAACCGGTTGCGAAATATTCTTACAACCCGACTTATGAGGACTTTGTCTTTGATGCAAATTATTCAAAACAAATAAAATCAGAACAGGAGACTGCCAGAAAAGATGCTGAAGATCTTGCAAGAATACAGGAGCGTGCAAGACTTGATTCATTAAATAAAATTTGGAATGATTCACTTGCGAAAGTAAAAGAAAAGGAAGCTAAGTTGCTTGCAAGTCAGGCTGAACAGGATAGGATAAAAAAAGAGCAGGAAAAAGCCAGACAAGATTCCATTGCGAGAGCACAAGCTGCCATGCAAGCCAGTGCTGCTTTAGCAGCCAAAGAAAAATCAAGACTCGATAGTATTCAACTGGCAGAGTCAAAAGCAAATGCCCTGGCTGCTGCTTTGGAAAAGGAAAGACAGGATTCACTTATTAGAGCCGCTGCTGAGCAAGCCCGGCTTAAGGCAATCGCCGATGCCAGAGACAAGGCAATACAAGACTCTACTCTAAAGGCTCAGGCAGAACAGGAACGACAAGATTCACTCGCTCAACTCAGAGCAGAAGCTGCAGCCAAAGCTAAAGCAGAGGCCGAAGCAAAGGCGGAAGCAAAGGCCAAACAAGACTCACTCAACAGAATTGCAGCTGAGGCTGCTGCTGAAAAGGCAAGATTGGAAGAAGAGGCCAGGCTGGCTGAAAAGGCAAAACAAGATTCTATTTTAAAGGCAAAGGCAGAGGCTGCAGCCAAAGAGAAAGCAATGCAGGATTCTATCATATTTGCAAATGCCGCAGCAGAAAAGGAACGCTTGCGCAATGAAGCTGAAGCTAAAAGATTAGAACAATTCCGACAAGATTCTATTGCAAAGGCACAATTAGCTGAGAAATCCAGATTAAAAGCAGAGGCCGATTCAATAGCAAAGTTAGAACAGGATAAACTTGCTCAGGAAAAAGCCAGAAAAGATTCACTTGCATTAGTTGCAGCAGCCGAAAAAGCAGCTGAACAGGCAAGAAAGGATTCAATAGCACTTGCAGAGCAACAAGAAAAGGCAAGAATTAAAGCTGAAGCAGAGAATCTTGCCAAAGCTGAACAAGATAAGCTGGAAAGGGAAAAAGCCAGAAAGGATTCTTTGGCATTAATAGCTCAAAAAGAAAACGAAAGGAAGAAGGCTGAAGCGGATAGTATTTTTACTGCAACAGAAGCCGCAAAGGCATTAGCCCGCGCCAATGAACTAGCCCGACAGGATTCAATTTTACGAGCCCAAAAAGCAGAGCAAGAAAAAGTGCTGGCGGAAACCAAGGCAAGAGAAGAAGAACTGTTGAAAAAGAAAGCTGCCGAGGAAGAAGCAAAGCAAGCTGCTATCAAAGCAAAGGCAGAACAAGATGCTCAGTCGAAGGCTGAAGCAGACAGACTAAAGAAGGAAGAAGATGCCAGATTAAAATTGGCAGAAGAGCAAAAAGCGAAAGCAGAAGTAGAGCGCCTTGCTCAGCTGGCAGCGGATAAAGCCCGACAAGATTCATTAGCACTTGCCAACCGACTTGAACAAGAGAGGCTGGAGGAGCAAAGGCAAAAGAAAGCATTGGCAGAAATTGAAGAGAAGAAAAGATTGCTTGCCAAAGCCGGTGAAACTGAAGATAAAACCAAGACAGCTCCTAAACCTTCTACGGTAGTTCCAAAAATTATTGACTCTGATTACCGCGATGGCTTAACTGAAGAAACAATCACGGAATCCAACAGGATCATTTACAGAACAGTTTTGAAAATGGATGGAAGTGCTTTCAATTATCAGAAGATAGTTTATAATTGGGGTGGTATTTATTATTTTAAAAATGAAACCAGTATTACCCAATCTTTATTTGATCAGGAATTGAAGAATGCCAAAGCAACTCTCGGAAAATAATTTTTTATTCTATTCCTGGACTGAAAAAATGTCAATTTGTTTTTAGGATGAAAGACTTTTTGTCGGACTAAAAATAAATTTTAGACAAAATGTCTGAATTGTTTTCGGCATTTTACTAAAAAATGTAATGGCATGGATCTTGAAAAAAGCTTTCTGTATTAACTTAAAAACAGGAGGTAAAAAATGACACTCGTAAAATTTAAAAACAACAATGGTTTCGGAAGAGAAAGTTATGTTCCTTCCATCTTTACAGATTTTTTCAATGATTATTTCACCGGTGATTTAAGTCCCCGTGCATTTAGCAGCACGGTTCCGGCTGTAAATATTCATGAATCTGACAATGAATTTTTTGTGGATCTGGCTGTACCGGGCATGAAAAAAGAAGATTTTAATATTGAAGTTGAGAATGGTATTCTCACTATCAGTGCAGAAAAAAAATCGGAGAAGAACGAAGAGGATGTTAAGTTTTCAAGAAAGGAATTCTCTTACTCTTCATTCAAAAGAACTTTTACTTTGCCTGATGCGGTAAATCCTGATAAGATTGCTGCGTCCTATGAAAATGGAGTCTTAGCCATGACACTTCCAAAGAAAGAAGAAAGTAAGACTAAGCCTGCAAAAGCAATTAAGGTTTCTTAAAATGTTTCATGTTGTTGTACATACGGCTCAGAGATTTTCTTTGGGCCGTTTGTTTTTTGTTTCGGACCATGGAATAAAATACATTTGAGGGACTTATCAGGCAAGGAAAGCAGAACTATTTCCCTACCTTCGCTGCAAATAACAACAAATAAATAATTTGCATCGATGGACAGTTCAGTAAAGAAAGACAGGCCTGTAATTCTTGTAACCAATGACGATGGAATCACCGCACCCGGATTGCATGCTTTAGTCGATGCAGTCAAGGATCTGGGCGAAATAATTGTTGTGGCTCCGGATAGTCCTCAGTCAGGTATGGGTCACGCCATAACAATAAACCAGCCATTGCGATTGGATAAAGTGGAAGTGTATGGTACTCATCTTTGGTATCAATGCAGTGGCACACCTGTCGATTGCGTGAAAATTGCCATAGATAAAATTTTGCACCGAAAACCGGATCTGTGTGTTTCCGGTGTTAACCACGGCTCAAATTCATCGATTAATGTTATCTATTCAGGTACCATGTCTGCAGCTATGGAAGGTGCCATCGAAGGAATTCCCTCAGTGGGTTTTTCTCTCCTTGACTATGCTCTTGATGCTGATTTCAGCGCATCCAAAGTTGTAGCAAGGACAGTAGCAAAAAATATTCTTGCAAGTGGATTGCCCTCCGGCTCTCTGCTAAATGTAAACATTCCAAAACTTCAACTAAGCGAGTTAAAAGGTATGAAAGTCTGCCGTCAGGCTATGGCGAAATGGAGAGAAGAATTTGACGAAAGGATGGATCCAAACAAAAGAAAATATTACTGGCTTACCGGAAAGTTTATTAACCATGATAAAGGCGAGGATACCGATGAGTGGGCCCTTGCAAACGGATATGTTTCTGTTGTGCCCGTCCAGTATGATTTTACTGCCCATCACGCTATTCCATTTCTTAATACTATGAGTTATGAACTTGAAAAGCTGGACTAAAGATTCCTTTCTATTGGGATTGATTGGTGGTGCAATTTCTTTGTATCTGTTCTTCCTCATCGTTTCCCAGATCAGACTCTTTATTGTAAGCTCAATGAATAACCCTTATCTGTTTGGTTCGCCCAGATCACAATTGATAGCAGTAGGACTGAACCTTATTTGTTTCCGCATTCTTATGATTAATATGGAAAGAGAAAAAACAGGAAAGGGTCTGTTATTTGTGACTGTTTTGGCAGTCTTCAGCTATTATATCTATTATTATATAATGAACCATTGACTTAAATGATGAAACGATGGAGTAATACTATGTTGACCGGTTTGGTGATCGGAATCCTGGTTCCTATGATTAGTTTCCAGACATATGTATCCTTGTACCGGAAAGGAGAAACGTTGATTCAGGTTGTGGATCGTTTCATATTTTTAAATGTACTTACCCATGTGATGAGTTTGGCTTGCATCCCCAATTTGCTTGTGTTCTTTTTGTTTTTATGGACAAACAATGAACGTTCTGCACACGGTGTAATTGGTGCGACAATTATTTATGCGTTGACGGTTGCTGTATTAATTTTTATTTGATGCGATACTATATTATTGCCGGTGAGGCTTCCGGTGACCTACACGGCGCCAATTTATTGAAGGAGCTCAATAAGCTTGACTCCTCTGCAGTTTTTCGTGCCTGGGGTGGTGATCTGATGAAGGGAGAAGGTGCAGATCTGGTAAAGCATTACCGTGACCTTGCATTTATGGGTTTTTCCGAAGTGATTCAAAACCTTCGTACTATTCTTGGAAATATTGCTTTTTGTAAGAAAGATATTTTAGCATATAAACCGGATGTACTTATTCTCATTGACTATCCTGGCTTTAATTTGCGTATCGCTGAATTTGCCCATGAACAGGGCATAAAAGTATTTTATTACATATCACCACAGATTTGGGCCTGGAAGCAAAGTCGTGTACATAAAATTAAAAAGTTTGTCGACCGAATGTTCGTCATACTTCCCTTTGAAAAGGAGTTCTATGCACGTTTTGCAATGAATGTGGATTTTGTGGGACACCCTTTACTTGATTCACTGGAACAGAAGAGAAACTCTTTTTCATCCCTATCGGATTTTCGAAATAAGCATAAGCTTTCCGCAAAGCCAATAATAGCTTTGCTTCCCGGAAGTAGAAAACAGGAAGTAAGGGTAATGCTTCCTTTGATGTTATCTGTAAAAGAGTCATTTCCGGATTATCAATTTGTTATTGCGGGAGCCCCTTCTTTGTTGTCTGATTTTTATAAAGAAGTATCTAATGACCCTTCTGTAAAAATGATAAGTGATGTCACTTATGAGTTGATTTATCATGCAGAAGCTGCCTTGGTCACCTCCGGGACAGCCACCCTGGAAACTGCCTTACTCGGTACTCCCGAAGTTGTTTGTTATAAAGGAGGTAAAATTTCATATGCGATTGCCCGGAGTCTGATTAAAGTAAAATATATTTCTTTGGTAAATTTAATTATGGATAAGTTAATTGTTACAGAGCTCATCCAGGACAAATTGAATACTAAGAATATCATTTCAGAACTAAAGTCTATCCTCGAGACGGAAGCTCGAACCAAGATGCTTAACGAATACTCTGAATTACTTAATAAATTGGGAGGGAGTGGAGCTTCTGCAAAAACGGCAGAACTGATGATTAAATATCTTAAAGGATAGATCAGATTCTGTTTTCTTTGTTTTTTATTTTTTTTCATTTCTTATTTGATGTGTTTTTTTTAATCTTGAATACGAATTACTAGCAGCATTACCTTTCGCCCATGCAAAGCGAAAGACTAACGGGAATAATCAGACTTCTTCCTGCATTTCTTGGAGGGATTTTTTTTTCGATGTATTTTCAGCCTGCTAATCAGTTTTTGTTGATTTTGCTTCTTGTATCTCTGGCAGCTTTTGCGGCAGCTAATTTCTTTCTTAATGCACGCAACAGTTATTCGTACAGATGGCTAAGCGGAATTCTGATTCACCTTTCAATTTTCACCTGTGCTGCTTTAGTAAGTTCATTAAAAAAGGAAATCACATTTAAAAATCATTTTTCAAAAAACATTCAAGCTGATGCTTTCTTAGCTGAATTGAGTGAGAGCCCATTGAACAAGGGGAATAATTTTCGCTTTGAAGTTGAAATTTCCACTTTAAAAATTGGATCAGATCTGCATAATGTCAATGGAAAATGTCTGGTGTACGTTCGAAAAGATTCATCGTTGATCAATCTTGAGTATGGTGATCAGATAGTTTTTCTAAAAAGACCCCTTGATATCAAAGCTCCCTTGAATCCCGGTGCTTTTAATTTTCAGTCCTGGTTAAGAAACAAACAAATTTACCACCAGGTATTTTTAAAAAGTTCAGAGTTCATTATTATTCAGAAGGAGCAAGGATCGGCTTTCATGCGAACGGCAATTTCCTGGAGAAATTATTTGTTAAAAGCGATTCGAAAAGCCGGCATCACCGGGCAGGAAGAGGCTGTGTTATCTGCTTTGATTCTGGGACAGGATGATGAAATTGATTCTGAGCTTCGTCAAAGTTATTCAACTGCCGGTGTCATGCACATTCTGGCAGTTTCAGGAATGCACGTTGGACTCATCTATGCAGCTCTGTGTTTACTTATCAGGTTTCCCGGGAAAAACAGAAAGTTCAAATGGATTAAGACAGTATTCCTCATTATTTGTCTATGGTTTTATGCTATGCTCACCGGCCTTTCTCCTTCTGTCCTGAGAGCGGCAATGATGCTGACATTTTTAGTTGTCGGGATTAGTTTAGGACGTTCTTCGAATCCTTTGAACATTCTTTCGGCTTCGGCAATATGTTTATTTATAATTTTTAGTCCGAACCTTATCCATTCGGCCGGCTTTCAGCTTTCGTATCTGGCAGTGGGTGGAATACTTTTTTTATATAAACCCCTTCATTCAATTTATATACCTAAAACGTGGCTTACATCTCAGATATGGAGCATTCTTGCCGTGTCATTGGTAGCTCAGGTAGCAACTTTTCCGCTAAGCCTTTATTACTTTCACCGTTTTCCAAATTACTTTTTGCTGTCTAATCTACTCGTGATTCCTCTTGGAACAGTTGTTATTTTTGGAGGAATTATTGTTTTGTTTTTTAGCTGGTGGCCATTTGTTTCTTTGTTTTTAGGTAAAGTGCTAAGCACGCTTATTTATATGCTAAATAGTTCAGTCGCTTTTCTGGGAAATTTGCCCGGCTCCAGCACTGATTCTGTTTATTTATCTCTTGCTGGAATGAGTTTATTATATGTATCTATTATTCTTCTTACATATTATTTTTTGAAAGTTCGTCCATGGTATTTTCTCAGTTTTCTCTTAGTGATGCTTTTCTTTTATACCCTCTTGCTTACCACGAATTTTCGTTCCATGCAGCAAAAATTCATGTTGGTTTTTCATTGCCCAAAGCAAACTTATATTCAGTTTTTTCAAGGTCGAAATGTAATTTCAGTTTGTGACAGCTTGCTTGCGTCGAATGCAGCTTCCCGACAGCGTATTTCAGAAAACTTTATGTTGGAAAGGGGAGTTCTGAACGAATTGATCATTTCAAGTGAGAATGGGTTCAATGAGTGCAGAATGTACCGTGATCTGATAATTAATTTGCCCTTTATACAGTTTGGAAAGGATAAATTGTTCCTGCTTTCAGGCAGTACTGCAAAGTATAAGCCGGACTCTGATTCGCTTGATTATGTTTTGGTAAGTTTAAATCCCAAAGTCAAACCCGAGTCATGGTTGGAAGGAGTTAAGTGCAAAACGCTGATAGTAGACGCAAGCAATTCTCCCTGGAAAATCGAAGCCTGGAAGCTGGCATGCGAACGGAGGGGAATTTCTTTTATAAATGTAACTGAAAGTGGAGCTTTCATTTTAGAAAAGTGAATACTGTTTGCTTGCAAGAGCGTACAATAAACAGGCTTTGAGAATTCAATTGTGATATCCGTTAAGTTCAAAGATCTTTAGCAAAGAATTCATAGAGGAGAACACGATTGTACGATGAGGTTGAAGATTTGATCTAGGGCAATTCTCCGCCTTAAATCAATTCTCATATCTCTTCCAGTTTGAAAGTAGCCTTCAGCTTAATACCTCTATCTGTATATTCGAGTATCCCGCATTCATTCAATGGGTCATGTTCAAAAAAGAGAGTGTAATTTTCATCAACAGCCATCTTGAGAAAAGGAGCTTTTTCTTCAAGTGTGAGGAGAGGACGAGTATCATAAGCCATGACATAAGGAAGAGGCACATGGGCTGCTGAAGGAATAAGATCGGCGCAGAAAACAACTTTGTTGTTTTTATAATTTAAAATTGGCAACATCATTGATTCAGTATGCCCATTTACGAGATGAACCCTGAATCCTTCAAAGAGATCTTCTCCCGGTTTTAAAAATTGTAAATGACCACTCTCCTGTATAGGTAGGATATTCTCCTTTAAAAAACTTGCCTTCTCCCTCGCATTCGGTTGAGTAGCCCATTTCCAATGATTCTCGTTTGACCAATAAGTAGCATTTGGAAAACATAATTCAAAACCATCTTTTTTTGAATTCCATCGGACACTGCCCCCGCAATGATCAAAATGCAAATGAGTCAGGAAGACATCTGTAATATCATCGCGACTGAATCCGTGGCTTTTCAATGATTTGTCTAAAGTCTGATCACCATTCAAATAATAGTAGGAGAAAAATTTTGCATCCTGTTTATCACCGATTCCATTATCGATGAGAACGAGACGATCGCCGGATTCCACGAGCAAACAACGCATTGCCCAATTACACATGTTATTGCTGTCAGCAGGATTTAATTTGTTCCACATTGATTTGGGAACTACGCCAAACATTGCACCGCCATCCAGTTTAAAAAAGCCGGTATCAATCGTGTATATATTCATATGTTTTGCTTTGATGAATTAGCAAATTACTAATTTAGATTTAATATACAGTATTTTACTTCACAAAATTATTTATTCATTTTAGTTTTAGTTACATTCGTAATTATCTTCATTGTGAAATTGTTAGTAAAGGTGTGGAAATTCTGACTTTGACGGTTTCTAAGTAGCTGTCGGATCTTGTATCTTCGTGCTGTTATGGGGAATTCTAAAACACAACGTATTCATTTCATTGCGATCGGTGGAGCTGCAATGCATAATACTGCTTTAGCACTTTTTCAAAATGGAGCTATTGTCAGCGGCTCAGATGATGAAATCGCCGAGCCATCTCGATCCAGATTGAAGCTTGCAGGATTATTGCCCGAGAAGGAAGGATGGTTTCCTGAAAAAATTACTGAAGATATTGATGCAATCGTGCTTGGAATGCATGCGCGCCTTGATAATCCCGAATTGATCCGTGCAAATGAATTGGGACTAAAAATTTATTCCTATCCGGAATACTTGTACGAACATTCTAAGGATAAATTGCGTGTTGTCATTGGAGGTAGTCATGGGAAAACAACCATCACATCCATGATTCTGTACGTGCTGAAAAAATGCGGAGTTAATTTTGACTATATGGTTGGAGCCAAGTTGGATGGTTTTGATACCATGGTTCGACTGTCTGATGCCCCTGTAATTATTCTTGAAGGGGATGAATACCTGGCTTCTCCCATTGACCCACGACCTAAATTTCATTTGTATAAAGCAGATATTGGTTTAATCAGTGGAATTGCATGGGATCATATGAACGTTTTTCCGACTTATGAATCATATGTTGAACAGTTTAGGATTTTTGCAAATGCTCTTCCATCCAATGGCAACTTGATTTACTGCTCTGAAGATCCTGAAGTTAAAAAACTGGTTGAATCTTCAACTACCTCTGCTTACAAAATTCCTTATTCGATACCTGCACACACTATTGAAAATGGCATAAGCTACCTGGAGACATCCAGCCATGAAAAGATTCCGCTTAAAGTATTCGGAGATCATAATCTCATGAATCTTGAAGGGGCACGAATAGTATGTTCACTTTTGGGAATTTCATATGAACAATTTTATAATGGCATTCAGGAGTTTCAAGGGGCCTCCAAAAGACTGGAGCTTTTAGCAATGAATGAACTTGTAGCTGTCTACAAAGATTTTGCTCATTCTCCTTCAAAGCTAAAAGCAACCACTGATGCCGTTCGTTTGCAGTTTCCGGATAAGCAATTAATAGCCTGCATGGAGCTTCATACTTTTAGTAGCCTCAATGAAAAATTTCTTGATCAGTATCGGGATAGTATGAACTCCGCGGATATTGCCATTGTCTATTTTAATCCTAAAACCATAGAACATAAAAAGCTGGAACCATTGACTGAGGAACAGCTTGTGAATGCGTTCGGAAGAAATGACTTATTGGTTTTTAAGGATAGTTTTAAGCTACATCAGTATTTGCTGACAAAAGATCCACGGTATAAAGTGTTTCTAATGATGAGTTCAGGAAATTTTGATGGTCTTTCCCTTGAAGACCTGGCACGGGAAATAGCCGTGAACACTCTTGCCAACACATGAAATGTTACATTTGATTATGAAAATTAAAATCATTCTATTTCTGGGTTTACTGCTTTGTTCATCATTGATTTTATCTGCTCAGCAAACTCTTGTACAAGGGGAACCAACACTTGAAGATCGATTTCCAAAGCGAATCGGTGAACTTCGATTTTCAAAAACTACAGCTCACCTGGGCACTATTTTTAATAACGAAATTAAAGTTGACACAATATTATTGTTTAATGGTGGAGAGCAACCATTATCCATCGCTTTGGGTGAGAAACTTCCCGACTATCTGAAGGTAGAGCTATCGCCCTCTAAGTTAGAGCCGGGAAGCCAGGGAATTATCCTTTTACGCTATGATGCTAACTTCCGAAAGGAATTTGGTTTTCATTTCGAACGGGTTATTCTGCGAACAAATGACACAGAAATGGCAGAAAAGAATATTAATATAACCCTCAGCATAAAGGAATATTTTCCGCCGCCTGATCCTACGGATACTTTAATTTCTCAAAAGGCACGAACTCCGGAAAGCACTTATAATTTTGGTCGTATACAGCAAGGTGATAAGGCCAGGCATGATTTCGTGATTTATAATGATGGACAACGCGAACTCAAAATTCATCATGCAAAAAATGTATGTGGTTGTATAAAAACAAGTTTTTCAAAGAATTTGATTGCGCCCGGCGACAGCTCTATTGCGACAGTTGAGTTTGATTCGTTTGGGAAAGAAGGATCCAATTCAAATGAGACCTTGATATTTCTCAATGATCCTGCTCAACCGGAAATTCGTTTTACCATTATGGGAGATGTATGGAAATAAGATTTATTAGTATAAAGTTCCTTTTTGGAATGATCAATTTTTAAATATGTAATTTATTTATTCTGAATGAAAACGTTAATTCAAGTGTTTTTCTTTTTTTTAATTTGTCCAATGACTGTTCTAAAAGCTGAAGTTGCAACAACAGAAGGATATATTCCTGTGCAGGGAGGAAATCTTTTTTTTACCGGCATCGGTGAAGGCGAACCATTAGTATTGGTTCATGGTGGCCCTGGTTTGGATCATTCATATTTTCTGCCGCAGATGGAGCTGTTAGCAAAAAAGTACAAACTGATATTCTATGATCAACGCGCTTGTGGAAAATCATCAGTCAATGTGGGTACTGAAACTCTCAATATGAATCAGTTTGTGGAGGATCTAGAGGCATTGAGAAAGTTTTTCAAGCTGGAAAAGATGAATCTGCTGGGACATTCTTTTGGTGGACTGATAGCCATGCGTTATGCAATTAAATATCCGGAGAATTTAAAGACTTTGTTATTGATCAATTCCAGCGCAGCAACTTCTGCCTGGAGAGATTCGTCATTTAGCATGATGGTCAAAAGGAATGATCCGGAAACAACTGCCATTTCAGAAGCCCTCATGAAAACAGATGCATTCAAAAAGCGTGATCCTGATACTATGGCTTATTTTTTCAGACTTCTTTTCAAAAAGAGTTTTTATTTTCAGGAAAAGGTCGAAGAACTCACCTTGAAATTCCAGCCTAGCTATCCGGAAACAAGTTTGTTGATGAATCATTTGTACAATGACAGCAGTTTAATTTCTTATGATCTGAATTCTGATCTTAAAAAATTGAAGATGCCGGTACTTATTTTAGCTACTGAAGCTGATATTATTTCTCCTGTTGCAGTGTCGGAGCTCCATGAAAACATAAAGACCTCAAAATATGTCTTTATTGAAGAATGTGGTCACTTCCCATTTATAGAACAACCACAATTGTTTTTGAATGCCATTGACAGATTTTTTGGAAAAAAACAAGAGTAGTTTCCGGCCATTTATAGCAGAGTGCCTGCCAGAATAAAATAGGCCAGTGTAAAATACAGAATCAAACCTGTTACGTCGACGAGAGTTGCAATAAAGGGGGCTGAAGAAACTGCAGGGTCAACACCAATTCTTTTCAATAGTAGTGGCAGGAGGGAACCGCTCAAAGTTCCAAAGAGCACAACACCGACAAGGGTGATTCCAACTACAAGTCCGATTAGAAACCAATGTGGACCATAAAAATCTGAAAATAAGGTCCAGACTGCTACACGGAGGAAACCAATGGTTCCTAAGATTCCGCCTAAGGCTAAACCGCTGAAAAATTCCCTACGCATCACTCTCCACCAGTCGCTCAAAGTTACTTCTCCAAGAGCCATTGCACGGATGATGAGTGTTGCTGCCTGAGATCCGCTGTTACCTCCGGAGGATATAATTAGTGGGACAAATAAAGCCAGGACTACCGCCTTTTCAAGCTCATGCGTAAAAAATCCCATGGCACTTGCGGTTAGCATCTCTCCAAAAAAGAGAACGATAAGCCAACCTGCCCGGGCGTTGATCATCCCTCGTATAGATACCTTTAAATAGGAATCATCCAGTGCCTCTGTTCCTCCGAATTTTTGGATGTCTTCAGTATCTTCTTCCTCGATAACGTCAATCACGTCATCAATGGTGATGATACCAAGGAGCAATCCTTTGAAATCGGTGACAGGTAATGCTTCGCGGTTCGATTGCTTAAACAATTCAATGGCTGTTTCCTGGTCTGCCCGCGCGTCAAGTGAAATATATTGCTTGTCCATCAACTCACTGATCTTGGTGTCCAGTGGAGAGAGGAGTAACTGATTCAGGCGGATATCATCCAATAAAAATCCTTGTGGATCGACCACATAAATGAAACTCAGGGTTTCAGAGGACTTGCCATATTTCCTTATATAATCAAGAACTTCCTGCACACTTGCTTCTTCCCGGACAGAAATATAATCCGGTGTCATCAATCGACCTATACTGTCTTCAGGATATTGAAGTAGTTGACGTGCAGTCTTCCTTTCTTCTACTGTAAGGAGAGACAGGTACTTTTGTAATGATTCCTCCGGAAGCTGTTCGAAAAGTGCCGTACGGTCATCCGGAGAAATCTGGTTGAGCGTATGGCTTAGCTGTTCAATGCTGAAAGATTGAAGCAACTCAAGCTGAATGTCAAAGTCAAGGTTCTCAAAAGTCTTGATCGCCTTCTCCGCATCCAGTATTTGGAAGATTTTTTTAAAATCAATCTCTTTCGAGTCATTGATAAATTCAGCCAACTCTTCAGGCTGAATTGTAAGGCACAATTGCTTCAGCTTATAAAGATTGCCGGTAACCAATCGCTCGGCGAGGAGTTCTTTTTCGTCAACGTTGACCATGGGGGATCATCCATTTTAAAAGATAATAGCTGAATTTGCTGCCGCAAGATAGGATAATCCGCTTAAAATAAACGCAATTTTGACCGAAAACCCGAACTTAATTTCCTGTGTTTTGACATTATCGTTCTTCCCGTCCACCCTCAGCTTGATTACTCCAACATATTTTCATTAACTTTATTAATCAATCTTGAAATTTTCTATCCGATAAAAATCATTCAATGCGATTTAGCTTTTTACTCCTTTTCATTTTTACTTCAATCATTGGTCAATGTCAACCGAATATCCAATGGCAGAAATGTTTTGGTGGATCAAATTCAGAATATTCTTCAAAAGCAATTCAGAATTCCTTAGGAGATTTCAGTATTGTAGGAGGGACAAATTCTGTTGATGGCCAAGTAACAGGTTTGCATCCGGGTTTATGCCAATTTTCTGATTGTTATGACATTTGGATTGTAAACCTTGATAGCAGTGGTAATTTACTATGGACAGAAACCTTTGGTGGAACATACGATGATTATGCTCAATCTGTCGTAAGTTCTCCCGATGGAGGAGTCCTTGTATGCGGAATCACCTATTCAAATAATGGCGACGTAAGCGGTAATCATGGTGAATCTGATGTATGGTTACTGAAACTAGATTCAAGTGGTACTCTTGAATGGCAAAAGTGCTATGGAGGATCTAGTTTCGAAGGAGCAAAGGACATAATATCAACATATGATGGCGGCTATGTTGTGATTGGATCATCTTGGTCAATAGATGGTGATGTACCTGGTAATCACCGTCCAAACCCTGGCCCTGGTGGAGCAACTGCAGATGTTTGGATTTTTAAATTGGATTCCGCTGGCACAATAGAATGGTCAAAAAATTATGGAAGTTTGGGTGACGATATAGGCTTTTCCATAGTCCAAACATTTGATAGTGGGTTTGCCTTTTTGGCAACTAGTGAAACTAGTGGAGGGGATGTAACTGGTGGAAATGGGTACAAAGATTACTGGCTTGGAAGAATAGATAATTTGGGAAATTTTCTTTGGGGAGATTGTTTTGGTGGGAGGGGGTCTGATGAAGGGGTTGATCTAAAACAAACACCGGATAGTGGATTTGTTTTAATTGGAAAAACTGCCTCAACTGACGGTGACATTAGTTACAATCATGACTCAATACATTATGATTCATGGCTTGTACGAACTGATCAATTAGGGACATTGCTATGGGAAAAATCAATTGGAGGTACAAATAATGATGCCGGTAATTCAGTAATAGTACTTCCGGATTCCGGATTTCTGGTGTGCACAACAGCATACTCAACAGATGGAGATATCACTGGGAGTAATGGTTCTACTGAGATACTTGTTTCTAAAATTAGTGATAGTGGCCAGATCTTATGGGGTAAATGCTTTGGGGGGTCAGGTTCGGAGGACAATGTGGATTTAATTGCATCTGAGGACGGTGGGTGGTTAATTATTAACGAATCCTATTCCAATGATGCCGATGTAAGTGGCAACCACGGTGGAATTGATTTTTGGATTGCAAAACTATTTGAACCCTCTGTGTATGAAGCAGCAATTAAATTGAAACCCATAAATGGAAGTTGCACCCTCACAGATACAGAAGAAGTAATTCTTCAGATCACCAATTTAGGGATACATGAGTTTTCAAACTTTCAGGCAAGTTATTCCATTAATGGTGGGAACCCCGTGCAAGAAATTATTTCTGATACAATTTATCCCGGAGATACATTGTTATATCATTTTATTACCCGTGCAGATTTCATCCTTCCCGGGACGTATACCTTGCAGGCTAACGTGATTGTAGTCGGTGATGGACATGCATTTAATGATGTGAGTACAATTAATGTTACTTCTATCTCTCATAATACAGTCCCTATGATAATGGGCTTTGAGAGTCAGGAATATTTTGGAGCGTATAAAAGTATTGACTTAGATGGAGATGGTCGCTCAGGTTCTTTGGATCTAGGCTACCCCCAAAATGGGAGTCAATGCTATGTCTTTGCGAGCTCCTTTCTTCCAAATCCAAATAATTGGCTTTGGACACCGTGTATTGATTTAAATGCATTAACCAATTATAAAGTAAGTGGATGGATGAAAGAATACGAGGTTATTCAACCATATAATCTAGAAATCTACATCAACCAAGAGCCTGACACAACAGGAGCTATCTTGTTAGGAACTGTTCTTACTCCAACGGATAGTTCATACCATCCATTTCAATTTCCTTTCACTGTTAGCTCAGGTGGTATCTGGTATATTGGTCTAAAAGCGTATGCACAAAATTATGCACAAGCCGTGTTCCTTGATGATTTAGAAATTGATCTTTACACAGGAATTCAAGCACAGAAAGGCATTGAATTTTATACATTATATCCAAACCCATTCAAAGACAAAATTTATTTCAATCAAGAAAACTTCCTCAATGGGGAAATCACAATTTTCAACACGCTGGGAAAGCTGGTTTATACCGGCCAGCTAAAATCTCGCTCATCCATCGATTTATCTTTTTTAAATGATGGCATTTATTTTCTGAAATACAATGATGAAAAAGTAACTCATATAAAAAAAATCATAAAACAGAATTAACCAAACCCATCCCACAAATCCCAGTTCAGACTACCGGCTAATCTTACAATCAAAAAAATCCTATAAATCCCGGTAAAAAAGAGAGCCGTCGGCTCTTCTTCCGACGGCTCACACACGAAAACATGAACACAAAAACTCCAGCAAGAATAACGTTAAACAAGGGATTTTGTTCTATGAAAAGATCGTTCTGACAATTAAATGACAAAATTTAACAATTATTAACCTCTTTGTAGTATGAACAACTACAAGATTCATTCAAACTTGTAATTCGGAAGGTTCCGGAACCAACTCTTGTGCAATTGCACGACGATGTTGGGCCAGGTCTTCAATGAAACTATCAATGTATGCTTTACTTTCCCTTTGAAAATCGGCAGAGAGTTTTTTATAGTATTCAATTCCCTCCAACAGATTGTTCTTGTAATTCTGCAGATGACGGTGCTGGATTTTATTCAGCTTACCTTGTCCATCTTTTATCTCTTGCTTGAAATGTTCAACGTAGAGCTTGAGTTCATTCACAAACATGTTAGAACGTTTACCGGAGCCGAGAAGGTTTAGCCGTCCATAAATGTGATCAACCATTTCTTTCAATGAAAAGATTCCTGAAAAGTATGCCAGGTTAGGACCGGGGCATATGGCTACGGCATTAAGTTTATGAGGAGACTCAATATCATTTTTCAATCTGGCGGATTCTCCCAAGCCTTCGCAAAGACAATCTTTCGCAACAATCTTTTCATATTGTTGATCGCGAATTTCTTGAGGTAACTGCAATCCATCGAGTTCTTTGAGTTTTAAATTCTGGTATTCACGGGAGGCTGTACAAATGGGCTTTTCCGTGAATTCTGTATTGGTTGAAAGATACTTCTTGTAACAGGGACTTCCGGGTCTGCCTTTCTCTATTCTTGCTTTACGTTGTATTTCTGAAGTGCTTTTTCGGAAGCTATGAATAGGAATTCCTAAAGGTGAGGAATGACTCAGGTAGTAATCATCTTTTTTGGCAGTAGCCAGTGCTCTCAAGGTTCGGTCATCAACATTCGTGGCTTCAGGTACCAATAGAAAAGGGCTTCCCCAACCGGTCGCATCTGCTTCAAAATAGTCTAACAAGAAATTATTTTCGTTCGCCGTTCCGATTCCTCCCTGTACAGTAATTTTCAATGATGTATCATCGGCCAGTTGATGCATGTCTTTAGCCGATAGATTTTTATTACAAAGCTCCATTAGCTCCTGTCGCAGAGTAAGCCTGTTCTGCTTGAATTCTTCGAGAATAGGTCCAAGTAGTTTGCCTTCAGTGGCAAAAGCATGCCCACCGCAATTCAAGCCGGATTCTATTCTATACTCTGAAATCCATACACCCTTCTTGGCCAGAATCTTTCCTTGGGTAATAGCAGATCTGTAATCACTCACCTTCAGAATGATCTTCTTTTTTAATGTTGAATGTTTATCAGGAAAAAAATCGGCGAATGATTCTATGTAAGTATATAATAGCGGATTATACCCTGCAGATAAAACGACTGAAGAACTTAGATTGCTCAAAGCAAATCCGCGTAAAGCCGAAAGTGCATCAGAATATTCTCTACTCAATTCTTCTCCGGAACTACTGTAATTTATTCTGTCAGCCTTAGCCATAATGTTAACATCGATGGCACCTGCCTGAATACTTTGACGAAGTTGTTCCTGCAATTTTATTTTTTCAGCGCCTTCGTCGATTTCGAGCATAGCAAGGAAGAGTTTCTTCAATGCAGCACTTTCAGGCAATAATTCGAAATATTTATAAATATCAGAGTCTTTATCAAATTCTTCTTTCTGAAGCGTCTCAATTTGTTCTTTCACCAGCTGTTCCATAAGATTGAGATATGCGCTGATTCGTTTGGCCCGAGCATCCTGGCTGCCACTTTTAATTTCATGGTATTCGATATTGTTTTTCTGACAATGAAAGCGGCGCATTTCCTCTACGAGTTCATCTTCGATAATGGAGACTACGGAATTGATTCCGTATTTGGCTACTTTTAAGGGAGTATCTATTGTAAATCCCAATCCCATAACCGGGATGTGAAAATTATGTGTCTTATTGGTTTGCATGTGGATGGAGGGATTCCCTTATTGAAAGGAGTCACGCAAAAGTATGAAGATGAGCCATTTTAATGCCTGAGAAAGATCATATTCAGGACTGTGATATCGTTTCGATTGTTTAAATTATTGTTGAATATGGCAGGGAAAATTCGTCTCCTCGTGACGGGGAATTAATAACTTTGTAAAAAAATGAAGGTTTTATGAATACATTCTCTCTCGGGATCGGTTCCCGCATTCGCCATAAGGAATTTGGAGATGGCGTGATCGTTCAGGTGAAACCGGAAGATTACACGATCACCTTTATGCAAAAAGGGATGCGTGAAATTGAAAGAACTTCCCCGGATCTCGAAATCATTGATGCTAATGATCAGGATAATGATTTGGTGAGTTTGGCTGACATTGAGGTGCTGCTAGTCAATATTCTGAACAAGTATTCTGATATTCAGCAACGAGTAGACCTTGGACAGAAATGGATGGGAGGAAAAGTTATTCTGGAACCTGGCGATACTTCTATGAAATCTAAAGAGATTCCGATGGAAGTTTTCTTTAATAAAATTATTATGCTTCGTGATCGATTGCGGGTTCTCGAACAAAGGGTGAATTCTCATGATAAGTTAACGGAAGAAGATAAGGTTAATATGCAGCAATACATCACCAGATGCTATGGTTCTTTGACTACATTCAATGTGCTTTTCAAATATTCAACCGATAGTTTTGTAGGAGATAAAGGAAGCAAAGACTGATTTGCTTCTGAAATTCTCAATTTGATAAAAACATATAAAACAGTCTACAAATATTTCGCAGAGTCTATTTGCACCTTTGCGTTTCTTTTAATCCAATATTAATATCACTACACCGTCAGGAAAAGAAAAAATGAATTATTTATCTGCTGAAAACCTGACAAAATCTTTTTCTGAAAAGATACTATTTGATTCCATTAGCTTCGGTATAGCCAAGGGTGAAAAGATCGCACTGGTAGCAAGAAATGGTGCCGGCAAAACAACCCTCATGCGGATTCTCGCCGGTTTGGAAAGTCCTGAAGGAGGTCAAGTAACCTTGAGAAACGATATCCGAATGGTTTATCTTGATCAGGATCCGCAACTAGATCCTGAGCTGACCATTCTTGAAAGTATTTTTCATGATGATAGTCCGGTAGTGAAAGTCATAAGGGATTATGAGGCATGTCTTGAGAGAAATGAAGAAGATCCATCGGAAAGTGCACAAGCGGAATTGCACGAACTAATCTCCAAAATGGAGGATGCAAATGCCTGGGACTATGAAGTTCGGGTACGTCAGGTTCTTTCTCAGCTGGATATTCATCACCTGAACCATAAAGTAAAGACACTTTCAGGCGGACAAAGAAAACGAATAGCTCTGGCCAAAGTGCTCCTTGAACCGGCGGACTTGATACTGATGGACGAACCTACCAACCACCTTGATGTGGAAATGGTGGAATGGCTGGAAGATTATTTAACACAATCGAATTTATCCATCTTTATTGTTACACACGACAGGTATTTTCTTGATAATGTCTGCAATAAAATAATGGAACTGGATCGTGGAAAATTGTATTCCTACGATGGAAATTTTTCCTATTTCCTTGAGAAAAAACTGGAAAGAGAAGTGAATGAGTCAAGTGAAATGGATAAAGCAAATAATATCCTTCGTACTGAATTGGAATGGATACGTCGTATGCCGAAAGCACGAGGTACTAAATCCAAATCAAGAGTTGATTCATTCTATGCTTTGAAAGAAAAAACAAGTGGGAAGAAAGTAGAAGAGAAAGTCAAGCTGGATGTGAAAATGAATCGCATCGGTGGAAAAGTTATTGAGTTGAAAAAGGTTTACAAATCATTCAAAGATCTTAAAATCCTGAATGGCTTCGATTATACATTTAAAACCGGTGAACGAATAGGGATTGTTGGGAAAAATGGTTGTGGAAAATCTACCTTCCTGAATATGCTCGTAGGTCTTGAACAACCCGATTCAGGAAAGATTAATGTAGGTGAGACAATTGTTTTCGGATATTATTCGCAGCAGGGATTGCATCTCAAGGAAGACAAACGCGTTATTGAAGTAGTAAAGGATTATGCCGAAGTAATTCAATTAAGTGATGGAACAAAAGTACAAGCATCTCAATTTTTGAATCTATTTCAATTTCCGCCTGATCAGCAGCACACTTTCGTTTCAAAGTTGAGTGGAGGAGAGAGAAGAAGGCTTCATTTGCTGACAGTACTTGTACGAAATCCCAATTTTCTCATTCTTGATGAGCCGACCAATGACCTTGATCTGATTACACTGGGTGTGTTGGAAGAATTCCTGCTTCATTACAAAGGATGTCTGCTCGTAGTAAGTCATGATCGATATTTCATGGATAAGCTGGTGGATCATATGTTTATTTTCGAAGGAGAAGGAAGAATTCGTGATTTCAACGGGACCTATAGTGATTACCATAAAGAAAAGGAATTAAAAGCCAGAGAACTGGCAAAGATGAAATCACAGGAGTCAAAGTCGGCAAAGGAGAAAGAAGCTACCGTTCTTCCTGCTGCCCTTGAGAAGAAGAAATTCACCTATAAAGAAAAACTGGAGTTTGAAACCTTAGAAAAGGAGATTGCTTCACTAGAAGCGGAGAAAGTTTCGCTGACAAATCAAATGAGTGTTGATTCTGCAAACCACGAAGAGCTGAGAAACTGGGCTGAACGAATGGATGAAGTGATGCGTGCCATTGATGAAAAGTCGATACGTTGGCTTGAGCTCTCGGAAATGGCCGGTTGATTTTTCTATTGTGAATAAATTCCCGAAATAATTATCGGATTAAGCCTGAACATTACGTTCTTTATTGTGGCTTTGATTCAATCTCTCCTTCATGATAAAAGCAATTCTTAGAAACCGGGAAGCATTTAAGGTTTTTCAGTATCTTAATTTCAGAAGATTTATTTTTTCTAAATTTTTATTTTCTCTCGCACTCCAGATACAATTTGTAGTGTTGAGTTGGCATGTTTATGAGATCACAAAAGACCCCTTATCGCTCGGGCTTATTGGTCTCGCAGAAGCGATCCCTGCAGTTTCGTTGGCATTATTTGGCGGACATGTTGCCGATCGGAATGACAGACGAAAAATTATGGCCATAGTACAGTTTTGTATGCTCCTTTGCTCTTTTGTTCTACTTGGTATTACACTTTATTTCAAGAATCTCCCGGCGGAATCACAATCTGCCCTTCCTTTTTACATAGTCATGTTTGTAATAGGAATAATACGCGCTTTCTACAGTCCGGCACAGTTGCCACTTATGACCCAGCTAATTCCGCGTTCTGCTTATGCAAATTCTTCGGCATGGAGTAGTACGGTTTGGCATATTGCTGTTGTTGTAGGTTCTTCAGTGGGTGGCTTGATGCTTGGTTTCCTTGGAAAAACATTTACCTATTCAAGTGTAATAGTACTCATCGTGGCTGCACTTATACAGATGATTCGAATTCCACCTCAACCGGTGCAGGTAAGTGTTCTGAACGAAGGAATGAGAAAAAGTATAAAGGAAGGGATACGTTTTGTTTTTAAGAATCAGGCCATCGTTGGAGCGCTATTGTTAGATTTGATAGCTGTCTTGTTTGGTGGCGCTATGGCTATGTTACCAATATTTGCCAGTGATATACTTGAAGTCGGAGAGAAGGGTTATGGCTTTTTAAGAGCTGCACCTTTTGCAGGTTCTGTGGTCATGGCACTATATATGACACGTTATCCGCCTCTTCATAATTCAGGCAGGAAACTGATGTTTTGTGTAGCCGGTTTCGCAGTATGTATGATTGTGTTCGCCTTAAGCAAGAATTTCTACCTGTCTCTTTTTATCCTGGCCTTAAGTGGTGGTTTTGATAATGTAAGCGTAGTTATTCGTTCTACAATTATTCAGTTGCTAACTCCGGACGAGATGCGTGGACGGGTATCATCTGTAAGTACCATGTTTATCAGTTCATCGAATGAAATTGGTGCATTTGAATCAGGCTTTGCGGCCAAGTTGATGGGATTAATTCCATCTGTAATTTTTGGAGGCGGTGTCGCTCTCCTGGCTGTGGGTGGCACGGCATTATGGATGCCCGGATTGCGGAAATTATCTTTGGATGAAATTGAAAAGGAAAGCAATAGCAAAGACTGATATGCTTTATTTTTCATTTATTTTTTTGTAAATTTGAGTATAATCTTTCTCACTATGTTTATACCATCAAACGAAATGCCGCCACATTCGCGGGTGTGGGTTTATCAGTCAAGCCGACCTTTAACTGATTCCGAAGCAGAATTGATCATATCCAAAACGAATGAATTTGTAGAAACATGGACAGCACATAAAGCTGCTCTTAAGGCCAGCTTTGAGTTACGCTACAATCAATTTCTGATTTTAATGATTGACGAAAAGCAGGCAATGGCAAGTGGTTGCTCGATTGATTCATCTGTTCATTTTGTTAAATCTCTCGAGAAAGAGATGAATTTATCATTCTTCGATCGGCTTGTTCTGGCTTATTGGGCTGATGGAATTTTAAAACTTGTTTCCAAGGATGAGTTTGAAAAGCGAATGGAAAAAGGTGAGATTAATGAAGATACAATTGTCTTCAATAACCTTGTTCAAAGTAAAATTGATTTAGACACTAAATGGGAAGGTCCACTCAAAAACAGCTGGCACAAGGCTTTGTTAGAGGTCTGATTTTATTATTTGCAGTTGTAATTTCAGATTATGGGTGCTGGATTTATCTTGCCTAAATTTGTTCGATGGATTCAATTATTGTAAGGGCTGTTTATCCTGAAGAGTACAAGCTCTTAGCGAAATTAGGACGTGAAACTTTTTACGAAACCTGGAAAGATTATAACACGGAAGCCGATATGCAGCTTTATCTGAAAGAGGCCTTCAGTGAGGAGAAAATTAAAATCGATTTGTTGAATGATGGCATTAATACTTTTTTATTTGCACTTGAAAATAATATTCCTGTCGCTTATGCTAAACTAAGAAACGACCGCACCTATTCCGAATTTGAAGGCACGAAAACGCTGGAGATGGAGAGGATATATGTAAGGAAGGAATACCAGGGTAAATCACCGGGAAGATTACTTATGGATGAAAGTATTAAAATTGCGGAAAACAACCATTGCGAGTGGATATGGCTCGGAGTAAATATCGATAATCATAGGGCAATTGCTTTTTATAAGCGCTATGGTTTTGAAATTTTCGGGACAAAAATGTTTAAGCTGGGTGATGCAGAGGATCAGGATTACCTGATGAAGAGAAAGTTGTAAAATGTTCTTTAATTGATATTAGTTATCATAGAAGTCTTTTCTCTTGATGAGTTTTAAATCCTGAAGTATTGGTGATTTCACATTGATTTGAAAATTATAACTCTCCTGGAATCCGAATGGAATCCAGTTCAGGCGCATTTCCCAGCAATGAAGATCCCTGAAAATATTAACGCCAAAATTGGTGAAACGTCCTTCAACAAGATCATACCAACTGTTGAAACCGACTTTCCATTGAGGTGTCAGACTTAAATCTCCGTTTATACTGGCCGATTGATTTGTTTGTGATGATAAATTACCTTGACGTGAAAATGAGTAAGTATAGCTGACACTCAGGTTGTAAGGAATGTCGAAATCTACATACTCTTCAGGATGATTGTATATATAGTCGAGCTCCTGACGACTGTACTTGGTACTGGTTTTCTTTTTTTGTTTCGCCAGTGAAAAGCTCATCGATAAGTTGGCATTGGTCATACGAAAGAGTTTCCCGGTCTCATCATACAGGTATCGATCGTAGTCGATGTTGTTTTCATCAAAGGCGTAAGGATTAAAGGTTCCTCCGAAATTGATGCCAATTCTATTGAATAATGTGGTTCTTCCGCTGATGCTCAAGGGGCTCCATTTCATTGAATCAGCTATGAGATTATAGTTTGTGCTTAGTCTAAAACTTTCCAATAGTTTGATTTTCTTTTCGGTGGCACCTGTATCTGATCTGGTACGCACTTTCATTTCCAGGTTATTATCGAGGCCAAATGAAAGTGATCCAAATTTGCCTCCTGAAGGTCCTCCATAAACTGAATTCTGGAACAGGGAATAGGTTAAGGTTCTTCCTGTGGTATCAGCTTGTATCGTTTTATAATACCCAAATTTCGACTGACTGAAATCCGGCCGATAGTTGAAAGAAGCAGTAGGAGTTAAGACGTGGCGTAGCGCAGAAACAGGTCCCTTTTTCATAAGGTACATTCCATAAACTCTCGTAGAAAGTCCGGCACTCAACTGATAATCTCTTGCTGCTTTAAATTTATTTTCAACGATGGTATCAATTTTCCGGTTTTCAGAATTCCATTCATATTGGGTAGTTTTGAAATACCAGCGTTCAGAGTAGGTGGCAGATGGACTCAGCGTAAAAAACTTCAAGACCTTGAAGGAAGTGGATAAGGGAATATTATGCTGTATGCCATTCTTGAATTCTTTAAGACTTTCTTCTCTGAATAACAGTGTGTCTTTTGTCTGGATATAATTGGTCGCCCGAAGTGAATAGCTTGTTCCGATTTTTTCGTACCACTTTTGCGCTCCAATAGCTTGTTTGCGTTTAAAGGGACTTATTCTGGAAACATTAAAGCTCACATCCGGTGCCGTAATCCGTATATCTTTTGTAATAGTGTTCTGAGTATGATTTACAGATATTCCAAGATTAATCGGTTTGTCGGGAAATGATTTGGCGTAGGCAACAGACGATTGGAATGTGTTGGATAAAAAATTGTTCACCGATGAAATTGTGTTCTGATAGTATTTGGAAGAACCTGCACTTATGTTCGCATTGAATGATCTATATGGATTCGCCTTAGGATCCTGGCTATGAGTCCAATATAAATGGAAGTCTTTTTGAGCATTATAGTCAGGAAGTTCTCTTTCACTGTTTATCGAATAGGCATAGCTCAGTCGTACATTACCTGAATATCTGTATCTTTTTTTATATATTGAAGAAGCATCGATTGTATAGCTGCCTTTGGTATATAAGTCGGTGGTAAGTGCAAGGTTGAAGTGATCATTAAAACCAAAATAATAACCAAGATGTTGGAAATAAAACCCACGTTCTGCCGACTCTCCGAAAGCCGGAAAAATTAAACCTGAAGCACGTCCTTTTTTATTCGGGAAAAAACCGAAAGGTATAACCAAGGGAGTAGGTACTTGCTCAATTGTTAAGTAGGCAGGGCCGGTTACAATTTTATTGTTGGAAATAACTTTTAATTTATTTGAAGAAATGGAATAATGTGGTGTGTCAAGGTTACAGGTAGTATACTGTCCATGTTTGATGAAGAAGTTGTTTGAAGGATCTTTTTTCACAACCTCACCATGAATATATCCATCACCTTCCTGAGTAATTACATAAGATATTCTTCCTTTTTTCGTTTCAAAATTATAGCGGATGGCATTGGAACGAAATTCCTGGGCTCCCTGAGAATATTTCGGCGTTCCGCTAAGCTTGCCAAGACTATCCGGAGTACCTTCAGCGAAGAGTTCCTTAGCTGACATGTTGATCTTGATATAGTTTGCTTCTAAATGGAGATCCTCATAATCTACTGTCGCCTGGCCGTATAAGTGCACGGTCTCATTCGCCAGATCAGCTACTATGGAGTCCTTTGCATGGTATTTGATCTTAGACTTGAGGGTGTTATCAGAGGAAATGAGAGTGTCAGCAGAAATAGTTAGGGAGTCGTTCAACAGGATTGTATCAGCTGAGGCAATCACCACCGAATCCTGAACTATTGCCAAAGGCTTTGAACCAACAGCAAATTGTTGAAAAACAAGCAGGAACACCACGAAAAGCAGGGCTGATATTTTGGATACTTGCGACAACAACAGGAGCTTTAAAATAGGAATTTTGACGCCAAAACTAAGGAAAAAATATCGTCCCGGATTTATTCATCTGATGAAACTGACATGTCTTGTATGCCTGCTTCTGTGTAGCTCCTTTTCACCACCGTTAAAGACGCATTACTCTTTGAGTCGTGTTGTGATCGACGCCGGCCATGGTGGCCATGATTCAGGTTGTTTAGGCAGCAAATCCAAAGAGAAAGACATCGCTTTAAATATTGCGCTCAAACTGGGTGCTTACATCGAAGAGAACTTTCCTGATGTAAAAGTCATTTATACAAGAAACAAAGATGTATTTGTCGAGTTGCACGAAAGAGCCACTATTGCCAACAACGCAAAAGCAGACCTTTTTATTTGTATTCATGCTAACTCTGCATGTTATTTTGACAAGAAAAAGAAAAAGGAGTTATGCAATAAACTCACACACGGTGCGGAAACCTGGGTGATGGGACTAAACAAGTCAGAAGCAAACTTAGAGGTGTCTAAGCGGGAAAACGAAGTTGTGTTGCTCGAGAAGGATTACACTAAACAGTATGATGGATTTGATCCCAATAGTCCCGAAGCGAACATTATTTTTTCTTTGTACCAAAATGCTTTCTTGGATCAGAGTCTAAAAATGGCTTCCTACATTCAACAAGAGTTCACAAAAAATGGAAGAAATAACAGGGGAGTGAAGCAAGCAGGTTTTCTTGTCCTGTATAAGACCACCATGCCCAGTATTTTAATTGAGACCGGTTTTTTATCTAATCCGGATGAAGAAAAATACCTTGCCTCTGACAAAGGGCAAACTGAAACTGCCCAGGCAATCTATCAGGCATTCAAGTCATATAAGCACAATGTGGAGATCGCCGCCTCGAGATCAGAAACGAAGATCGAGAGTAAAACCGATAAAAAGATTACGGAATCCAATGATTTGTTATTCGGTGTTCAGATTCTACTTGCACCTAAGCCCTTGAAAAAAGGTGATCCTGACTTCAAGGGTATCGAAAATGCTATCGAAGAATTGGATCGCGGTACTTATAAGTATACTGTAGAACGTTTTACAAGTTTAGACGAAGCCATTGATATGCAAGTGAAGATGCGCGAAAAGGGATTTAAAGATGCATTCATCGTTCCCTTTCATAACAAGAAGAGGATCAGTATGAAAGATGCACGGCAATTATTGGAACGGACTAATTGAAGGAAAATATTTACTTTTAAAAAAAATCTATCGGGTTTGAATTATTGTTTTCTTAGGCTCAGACAGATAATGTACGTATGAAAGTATCAAAGGAAGTAAGAATCGGTTTTATTGTTATTGCAGGAGTTCTTCTCGCATATTGGGGTATAAATTTTCTAAAGGGAAGGGATTTTTTTACCAGCCGAACCCTGGTTTTTGCTGTGTACCACAGAGTTGACGGACTTGCTCCATCAAATGCCGTTTATGTTAATGGAATGAAAGTAGGCATGGTAAGAAAACTTACTCTCCTTCCTGATTTTTCTGGTCGTATTCTGGTAAGTCTTCAAATTAACAATGATTTAAAAATTCCCAGAAACTCTGAGGCAGAAATTTATGGTACAGATTTGCTGGGTTCGAAAGGAGTTCGAATAATTTTTGGGGATAGTAAGGAAGACCTGCAGGATGGAGACACACTGATTGCTGATATCCAAAAGAGTCTCACGGAAGAAGTAAATGCCCAGGTAGCGCCCTTCAAACAGAAGGCGGAAAGTTTATTGTCTTCCATGGATTCTGTGTTACTCATTGTTCAGGCCGTCTTCAATGAGACAACCAAACAGAATTTAAAGAACTCGTTTCAAAGTATTTCTAATTCTTTATCTTCTATTGAACATATCGCATCAAATCTTGATACAGTCCTTTCTCCAAAAGGGAGGCTGCAAAATATTCTGGCCAATGTCGAATCCATTAGTCTCAACCTGAAGAATAATAACGATAAGATTGAGGGAATACTAAGTAATTTTCATGCACTTTCAGACACACTGGTTAAGTCGAATTTTGCCGGTACTGTCGAGAATGCCAGAAAAACACTTGAAGAAACTGCAGGGATATTTGCCAAGGTTAATAAAGGGGAAGGTTCTCTCGGGATGTTGGTGAATGATGATAGCTTGTATTCGCAATTGAATTCGTCTGCACGCGATTTGGATTTGCTGTTGCAGGATATCCAACTTAATCCTAAAAAATATCTGAGCTTTTCCGTTATTTCAATAGGAAGTGGTAAAAAAAGTAAAAAGACTACAGGGAACTAGATTTTATGTTTAGCCAAATCATTTTTATTTTATTGTTGATTGCTTCTGTTTTTTTATTCTCGAAAAACGTTCGTCGTATTTCAAGAAATATTAAACTGGGAAGGGATCTTGACAGAAGCGATAAGTCTGCTCAGCGATGGAAAACAATGTTTATGGTTGCAATGGGACAAAGCAAAATGGTTGCAAGACCCATAGCAGGTATATTACACATTTTCGTGTATATTGGATTTGTTATCATCAATATTGAAGTACTTGAAATAATTATTGACGGCATCACCGGAACTCACAGGGTATTCTCTTTTCTCGGACCACTCTACGATTTTTTAATCGGAAGCTTTGAGATTCTTGCACTTCTGGTTCTTGTGGCTTGTGTGATTTTTTTGATACGAAGGAATATATTAAAATTGAAGAGGTTTTGGTCAAAAGAAATGACTTCCTGGCCGCGTACAGATGCTAACCTTATTCTAATCACAGAGATTTTATTGATGTCAGCATTTCTGACAATGGATGCTGCCGATCAGATATTACAATCAAGAGATTTCTCGCATTTCACACAGGCAGGTGCATTTCCGGTAAGTTCGTTGATGACAGGTTTTCTTTCATCCGTTTCAAGTGAAGGGTTATTCATGATCGAACGATTATGTTGGTGGTTTCATATTATCGGGATTCTTGCCTTTTTAAATTATGTACCCTATTCAAAGCACTTTCATATTTTCCTTGCTTTCCCGAATACTTACTATTCCAATCTCAAAGAGAAGGGGAGTTTTACAAATATGGCAAGTGTTACCAGGGAAGTAAAATTAATGCTTGATCCCTCCGCTGTGCCACCTGCAGAAAGTGCCGCCGCACCTGAACGATTTGGAGCCAAGGATGTGTTTGATCTTAACTGGAAGCAATTGATGGATGCATATTCCTGTACTGAATGTGGAAGATGTACATCTGTTTGTCCCGCTAATCAAACCGGGAAAGTTCTATCTCCGAGGAAAATAATGATGGATACAAGAGACAGACTTGAAGAGGCCGGCAAGGCTATAGATAAAAATGGTGCCGACTTCAGAGATGATAAATCTTTGCTTTCATATATTTCAGAAGAAGAACTTTGGGCTTGTACCAGCTGTAATGCATGCACGGAAGCTTGTCCGGTTAATATTGATCCGCTTAGTATCATCATGGATATGCGTCGCTACCTGGTTATGGAAGAGTCGAAAGTACCTGCTGAATTAGGAGGAATGTTTAATAAAATTGAGAACAACGGAGCTCCATGGCAATTCGCGCAAGCTGATCGATTCAACTGGGCAAAGGATAATTCATAGAGCATTTAAGCAAAAAATCATCACAGAATGGAATTTAAAATTGAAACGATGGCCGACTACGCTGCACGAGGTGAAAAACCCGAAGTGCTTTTTTGGGTTGGCTGTGCCGGAAGTTTCGATGAGCGAGCACAAAAAATAACCCGTGCAGTAGCGAAGATTCTTCATCATGCAGGAGTGCATTTTGCTGTTCTTGGTACTGAAGAATCCTGTACCGGCGATCCGGCAAAGAGAGCCGGTAACGAATTTCTGTTCCAGATGCAGGCAATGACAAATATTCAGGTTCTTAATGGATATGAAGTGACAAGGATAGTTACTGCTTGTCCTCATTGTTTTAACACACTTAAGAACGAGTATCCTGAACTAGGAGGGAACTACAACGTTTTCCATCATTCTGAACTACTGCAAAGTCTCATTAACGAAGGCCGGCTTCAGGTTAAAGGCGGAAGTTATGCAGGGAAAAAGATAACTTTTCATGACCCTTGTTACCTCGGCCGGGGAAATTCAGTGTACGAAGCACCACGTGAAGTAATCGAAAAACTGGATGCCGCACTTTCTGAAATGAAACGTTCACGTGCCAAAGGATTTTGTTGTGGGGCCGGAGGAGCTCAGATGTTTAAAGAGCCTGAACAAGGATCGAAGGATGTTAACATTGAGAGGACAGAAGAAGCATTAGCATTAAAACCAGATGTGATTGCAGTCGGATGTCCGTTTTGCATGACAATGATGACAGACGGAGTGAAGCATTTCAATAAGGAAGCAGAGGTAAAAGTCATGGACATTGCCGAACTTATCGCAGCGGCCAACGACCTGTGATTTTAATTGATAGGGTATCTTCTCTCCCCAATCATATTCCTTTTATTCTTTCTACCAGAGATCGTATTCCATCTCTTTTTGATGCATCAATCCGTCCTTGTTGGATCAACAAATCATTGTTTGCGTTTTCATTCAGATAATATCTGAAAACAAACGGAACCTGTGGCGATGACCAACCGCCTATCTGACCAAAACGAAGATCGCTGAACTGTACAGTATCACCTTTTTGTTCAATGGTATAATAGCCTGCCGAGAAGCGTATTAGTTTTTGAACTTCCTCATTATCCTTGTAGGCGATTAAGAGAGAATCTCTTCTCGGATAAAAGTTAAATGTGAGATCCTTACTCTTGTCAAAGACCGAATAATAAGCAATTTCATAACCATCGTCGGTATTTGCAACGATATACCAAAGAAAATTATTCAACGGAGTAGGAGTGCTGAAATAATCAGTAGTCGAAATTGATTTCTCCTGAAAATTATCACGTGAAATTTTGTCGACCTGAAATTTATGAAATAGTGCATAGCCTATATAAATAGTACTGATCACAAGAGCAAAATTTGCCCACTTCATCCGATGTAAATTTGTTTTCTTCAGAATCAGAAGTGCAATGGCTGAAATAAGTAAGGCAATTGTATAAAAGGGATCAGCAACAAAAAGTACGTTGAACGAAACGCGATAATGGCTAAACGGCTCAAACCAGCCGGTACCATAAGCTGTGAGAGCATCAATAAAAAGGTGAATGAGAATTCCGCTTCCCCATATCAGAAGCCAATCTTTATACTGCATTCCCGAAGCAGCATATTTTTTTCTGAACAGCCATGCCAAAGCAGGAGCAGCGAGAAATAAGAAAAGTATGGAATGAGTAAAACCACGATGTGCAAGTAAAGAATCGGCCTGGTTCATCCAGATTCCTGTAATAACATCAATGTCAGGGACGTTATTGGCTATTGCCCCCCACAACATTGCTTTTTTGCCTATTTTCTTTCCGGCAATAGCTTCACCAAGACAAGCTCCTAATACTGTATGTGTTAATGAATCCATATCCTGCTTTTGGCAAAAAATCCTGCTAAATTATTCATGTAAATCTAAAATAATTTAACTTTGTAAAAAATTTATACAATGAATGTAGCCGAAAATAAAGTGGTAACTGTCACCTACATATTGCATGCAAACCTTCCATCTGAAGAAAAGCAGCATATTGAAACGGCAGACGCAAGCCGTCCATTAAGTTTTATGCATGGTGTAGGTATGATGATTCCCGGATTTGAAAAAGGCCTTGAAGGCATGAAAACCGGCGACAGTTTTAATTTTACTATTGAAGCAGCTGAGGCTTATGGGGAGAATGATGAAACGGCAATCATAAAGTTGCCCATCGAAATTTTCAAAGTGGAAGACAAGATAGACTTCGATGTATTGAAGGTCGGCAATATGCTTCCTATGAGCGATAATCAGGGAAACACAATGAATGGAAAGGTTGTTGGTTTTGATGATACCATGGTTACTATGGATTTTAATCATCCTCTTTCAGGGCATCAGCTTCATTTCTCCGGAGAAATTATTGAGATTCGTGAAGCTTCAGCAGAAGAGATCGAACACGGTCACGTTCATTAATCGTGGCTCAGTTCTAACTTATATAAAAGAAAAACCGCTGTACACAGCGGTTTTTCTTTTATATGAAATTTGTAAGTTTCGTTTTATATAAAGGCTTAAAAAGGAAGATCATCTTTCTCTCTTGGAGGATGTGTTTCGTATTCAGGTTCGCGCTGACTTGAATTTCCGCTCCCTGCACCTTTTTCTATTTTCCATGCTTCCAGAGAATTAAAGTATTTAATTTCTCCTTGTGGACTTGTCCATTCTCTTCCACGGAGGTTAAAGTGAACCGTTATAGCATCACCTTGATTTGCTCCATCCAACAGGTTGCATCGATCTTGTGTCAATTGAAAGCTGATGAATTGAGGGTATTGTGAAGAATTATCCTCCAATACAAATTCTCTCTTTTTGAAACGGTCGTTTACTGCTGTTGTTTCCTTTAAGACTTTGAGTGTTCCGCTTACTTGCATAATTGTTATAATTTAGGACAAATGTACGAAAATTGATCTTGATACTCTCATGCTTTCCCGCTTGTTAATAAATTTTTCCCGGATTATTTCTTCTATTTTAGTCAAAATGAACAGAATTGATGCACCTCGTAATCCGTGAAAAGTGTAAAGAGGGCATCAGCCCGGGATTTATTTTTTCCTATATTTAAACTCATAAAAAAATTACTCTCATGAAGAGACTGATACTTCCGCTTCTGTTTTGTTTGAGTATCTCCGGATTTGCTCAAACATTTTCGAACACGACGCCAACTCCGATACCGAATACAAATACGGATATTTCTATCCCTATTTATGTCATTGGTATCCCGAACGTAATAGATTCTTCTTTTGGAATTGGTGCCGTTTGTTTGAATATTTCGCATCAGTTCACAGCCGATTTAGTTGTCAAATTAAAATCTCCAAGTGGAACAATTATCATTCTTGCCGATTCAAAAGGAGGAAGTTCAAACGGTTACCCGGGAACATGTTTCCAGGAGAATGCCACGGATGGCTGGATAAATCTGGCCCCAACACCTTTTACAGGCTCGTATTATCCACAACAGTCGCTCAACTTATTTAACACAGGTGAAAATCCAAATGGAACATGGGAATTGATTCTTCGGGATGTATTCACTCCGTCAGATACAGGATCATTTCAGTATATCAACATCACATTTATGTTTAATCCTCCGGCAGATCCGGCATCCGGCGGAGGGCCTTGCAGTGCTTCAAATCCTGCCGCTTGTCAATGCCCGGATGGTGTATTAACGAATTGTGATTTACTGCCTGATATGACGGCATCTGCTCTTTGTATTCAAAATGATCATCAGGAATATCCCGGAAATATTACCCTGGCAAATGCCACACCTAACATAGGCTACGGACCTTTGGAGATTCATGGGTCAGGGACTTGTTATTGCGATACTGTTCCGGTTTCCTGTTCAACTTCTGTTTGTCCTGATGGATCTGCTGTCAAGGAATTGATCATTCAACGCGTTTATCACAGAGATAACGCTTCAATGACTTATTACGATCGTCCTGCAGGTACTATGAGTTATCATCCTACTCATGGCCATGTGCATGTAGATAATTGGGCAGAGTTTACTCTTCGTCGCGGTACCTCTGATCCTGATGCTCGCAATTGGCCGGTGATAGGTGAAGGAACGAAAGTCAGCTTTTGCCTGGTTAATCTGGGAGATTGTGACAGCGATTTTGGGTATTGCGTAGACTCAATCGGTCAGTCATTGCACAAAGCAGATATTCCGAATTCTGATTTTGGTACTGTATCAGGATGTAGCCGTGATCAGGGAATTTATGTTGGTAACCTGGATATTTACAGTTCGGGATTAAATGGAATGGGAATTATTCTTCCACCTAACACCTGCAATGGAGATTATTACATCGTTTCTATTACCGACCCCCAAAATAACATGCTTGAAATGAACGATGACAATAATTGGGTTGCGGTTCCAATAACTCTTACCCAACAAAGTGCAGGATCATTTCCTGCTACAGGATATATGTATACCGTGAATGGGAACTCTGCAAACCTCGTTGCCAATGCTGTCGGTGCAGATTCATTAGTTTGGAGTTGGGGCGATGGTTCAGTGAATGACGTAACAACAAACATTTTGCTGACACATACATTTCCTGCTGCCGGTGATTATATTGTTACTCTGACTGCTTATAATCAGTGCGGACCAACGGTTACGATAGATACCGTTGTTATTCTGCCTATTAATACAGGAATTTCAGAAAATGAAAAATTATTCTCCTTGAAAGTATTTCCTAATCCTGCCAAGAATTCCTTTACACTTTCTTATGTTCTTGGCTCTTCAGATGATATCACATTCTCTTTGACTGATGTTAGAGGACGTATCATTTTGGAAGATCATTATGCAAATCAGTTAGCCGGAAAACATGAAAGTAATTTTGATACACAGAACTTAGGAATGAGTCCCGGGGTATATAATCTTAAATTAATGACATCCAATATTATACAAACAAAAAGGATTGTTATTCATTGAAAAAACTTATGATGATATCTAATGCCTTGAATAATCCTCAGGGCATTTTTTTTTGTCTATTTTTGAGCATTAAATATTTCTAAAATCCCGGCTTTAAATCGGAGTTGAAATTCCTTTAAGCTAAAAGACTTGATCTTTATCATGAAACAAAAAAACGTTTTTTTTATTTTGATTCCTTTTTTCGTATTGCTTAGTCATTTCAGTTTTTCCCAGGTTTCATTATTGTGGAAGGATCCCATCAAAACATCCTTGAACAGTGTGAATCAGGCAGTCTTAATGGAAATGGATAAGCTTGGAAACTGCTATGTGGTAGGGATAACCTGGGTAGCTGATTCGACCAAGGATATCTTGATCATGAAATTTGATCCAAATGGTGCAGAAATTTGGCGACGTTTTTATGATGGGCCGGCACACAATGATGATATCGCTATAACAGCTTGTCTGGACCACTACGGTGATATTATTGTTTCCGGTACAAGTAAAGATGAGAAAGGAAACGTGGATATATGTTTAGTCAAATTTTCGAATGAAGGCGTACCGGTTTTCAGCCGGACAATGGATGGAGGATCATTCTTGTTTGATGCTCCTACATCAGTTACTTGTGATCCTATAGGGAATATTTTACTTGGTGGCTATGTAACCAGTCCGGATTCAGGACTAAACCTTGCCCTATACCGGTTTTATCCTGACGGTCAGTTATCCTGGTTCCGAACTTCCGGTACCACAAATATGGACATTGCCAATACATTGGTAGCAGACGACTCCTGTAATGTATATGTGGGCGGAACCTACAATTCATCGATACGTACCTCTGACATGCTGATTCAAAAATATGACTCCGCAGGTAATAAGAAATGGGAATATATCTATGATGGAACACTTTCAATGGGAGATGCAATCTTCCATATGGCTGCAGATGATTCAACAAATTTGTATGTCACAGGATACCTGAACCATGGAAGTGAACGATCTGACATTCCTATTTTCAAATTAAGTCGAAATGGAGAGTTGCTGCAGGAGAATATATTTTTTGGAGGAATGACTGATTGTATCAGCAAGCAATTGTTTGTCGACAAAACCGGTTGCTTCATTATCGCACAACAAAGTGATTACATGAGAGGAACAACTGCTACAATCGCCCTTCATTACAACAAAGCAGGGGAGCAGACCTTATTTCTGAAGAATGAGAAAGGTATACGTTTTGGCAAGATAGTTTCGTTAAACGGAACTGCTTTGATTCTTGGAACAGGACTCATAAGACCGGAGAACACGCTGATTCCATTTATTGCCGAAACGGATACCTCCGGTGAAATCGAATGGCAATATGCTGATTCAAGCATAGCAGGACTTTCACATATGTTGGATTACAGGGTGCGAGGCAACAAACTTTATTTTCTCGGAGATGATACCGGTGAAGCCACCGGAACCATAACCTTGTTTTGTTATCAATTAAAAAAAGAAGCAGCAGGTAAAAGAAAACCTGTTAAAAAAGCGAATGGCACATTACGCAAAAATTAACGCAACACACCTTTCCGAACTGGTGGAGATTGTTGGACAGGGAAATGTTTTTACTGATTCCGAAGTTCTCATCGATAATTCGCATGATTACACAGAAGATCTTCGGTTTTTACCTGAGGTAGTGGTTAAACCAAGGACAGCGGAAGAAATATCTTCGATTCTTAAACTTTGTAATCGGGAAAATATCGCTGCAACTCCCAGAGGAGCGGGAACAGGATTAAGTGGCGGAGCTCTGCCAGTCCATGGCGGCATTGTAGTGAGCATGGAAAGATTCAACTCTATTCTCAACATTGATGAAAGAAACCTTCAGGCGCTTGTAGAGCCGGGGGTTATCAATCAGGTATTTCAGGAAGCTGTGAATGAAAAAGGATTGTTCTATCCTCCTGATCCGGCGAGTAAAGGCAGTTGTTTTCTGGGAGGTAATTTGGCTGAATGTGCAGGCGGACCAAAAGCCGTAAAATACGGGGTAACGAAAGACTATGTTTTGAATACAGAAGTTGTACTCCCGACCGGAGAAATTATTTGGACCGGCGCGAATGTTTTGAAGAATTCCACGGGCTATAATTTGACTCAGCTTTTAATAGGTAGTGAGGGAACTCTTGGTATCATTACAAAAATAGTATTCCGTTTGATCCCACTTCCCACTGAGAATCTATTAATGTTGGTTCCCTTTCGGGATGCCGGCAAAGCATGCGAAGCAGTGAGTGCTATTTTCAGAGCAGGATTAACTCCATCTGCATTGGAATTTATGGAAAGAGATTGCATTGAGTTTGTGATGAAGCATACTGAAGTAAAGATCCCGCTCCCGGCAGGAATTCAGGCGCATTTACTAATTGAAGTAGATGGAATGGATAAAGAGGTCTTGTTTAAAGACTGCGAGAAAATATCTTCGATTTTGGAGCAATATGATTGTGAAGAAGTACTCTTTGCTGAATCATCGCAACAAAAAGCAGAGCTATGGAGAGCAAGAAGATCTGCAGGTGAAGCTGTAAAATCTCATTCAATATATAAGGAGGAGGATACAGTTGTTCCAAGAGCTGAATTGTCAAAGCTTTTATCCGGAGTAAAAATGATCGGAAAGAAATACGGATTCCGGAGTGTTTGTTATGGTCACGCAGGGGATGGAAATCTGCATGTCAATATCATCAAAGAGGATATGACAGATGAAGATTGGAATACTAAAGTGCCTCAGGGAATCCGGGAAATATTTGAACTTTGCGTTTCATTAGGAGGAACGATTTCAGGTGAGCACGGGATAGGTTATGTACAGAAACCATATCTTAATATTGCCTTCAATGAATCTCAATTGAATCTTATGAGAGGGATAAAAAAACTTTTCGATCCGAATGGTATTTTAAATCCCGGAAAAATTTTTAGCGATTCTTATGCGGAATAAAGTTGTCATCATAACAGGATCTACGAGCGGCATTGGTAAAGCACTCGCTGAAAAGTTTGGTCGTGAAGGAGCCAAGGTTGTGATTAGTGGAAGGCAGTTAGACCAATTGCATGAAAATGCAGCATCCATGATAAAAGCAGGAGCACACGTGCATGTCGTTCCCGCTGACGTAAGTAAAGAGGAGGACTGCAAGCGACTCATTGCAGAAACAATTTCAAAATATGGTCAGATTGATGTCCTGATTAACAATGCCGGTATTTCCATGCGGGCTCTTTTTTCTGAAGTCAGTTTGGATGTGATAAGGCAAGTGATGGATATAAATTTCTGGGGTGCAGTGTATGCAACAAAGTATGCACTTCCACATCTGTTAAAAACTCAAGGGAGTGTGGCAGGAGTTTCATCAATTGCCGGTAAAAAAGGATTACCGGGTCGATCAGGATATTCCGCTTCGAAATTTGCTCTTGAGGGATTTTTAGAGACGATACGAACAGAAAATCTGAAGAATAATTTACACGTTTTGGTTGCTTGTCCGGGTTTTACTTCATCAGGTATAAGAGCAAAATCGCTATCAAAAGATGGAACAGCTCAAGGTGAATCTCCCCGCGATGAGAAAAGTATGATGTCTGCCGAAGAAGTTGCAGGGAAAATTTATTTGGCCGTCAAGAATAGAAAACGGGACCTGATTCTCACACCTGAAGGAAAGTTATCTGTATTTCTGAATAAATTTTTTCCCTCTTGGATGGATAAAGTGGTTTACAATCACATGGCCAAAGAGCCGGATTCTCCTTTCAGCAAATAAAATTTTACTGGACAATAATTTTTACTTTGCCGGCACTTATCAGGTGGTCCTGATCGTCGTAAACGTAAACAACATAATCGCCTTCTTTATAAAAAGTGACTTCCTTCTTAAACCAGGTCCATGTTGGATCAACCGGAACACGAATGGAGTTTTCAAAAGTTTCTTTTTGGGTGGTAGGGTTTACCCAGTATACGTCAAAAAGTACAAACCTTGAATTTACCTGGCCGGGCATTCTTACCATTAGCTGAAAATATCCTCCCGAATTTCCTATAGTAAATACCTCACTGGCGCCGGTTATTTTTCCGTTGACATCTACGTTTTCACAAAAACTCAACTTTTGTGCAGACAGAGTAGGAGTGAGATAAAGAAAAAATAAAAGGAGAATGCTGTAATGGCTTTTCATGGCTGAGCCTGTCAAAATGTTAACTGATTAATCACTTAAGATACAATTTTTAATCCTTCTGTCAAAATTTTACATTCACTCTTAAATTCAATTGTCGGCCGGTAAGGTAGTTAGGCACTGCGTATCGGTTGGCGTTGCTTACATCTGTTATCCAGGTATATGAAGCAACATTACTAACCTGTAAAAGGTTGAATACTTCTAATCCGATCCAAAGCGATTGCAGGTGTGTGCTGATACCTTTCTTTTTAGTTCGAGGAATTTCCTCGCCAATTATTTGCTTAGAGAATCCGATATCAACACGACGATAGGTTGGCATTCTGAGAATATCATTGTAGCGTTCATTGCCGGGAGGGCCAAAAGGCAAGGCTGTTCCAAAATGCAGACTTAAAGACATTTTATAAGTTGGAAATTTGGGCAGGTAATCCTGAAAGAATAAACCAAAAGTAAAGCGTTGGTCAGTGGGACGAGGGATGTATCCGGCTTCAACTTTAACAGTGTCATTGATAATATAAAAGTCTCCGTCAAGGTCTTCCTCAGTCTGAAGAAAGGAAATACTTGCCCAGGATTCTACACCGGGTACAAACTCCCCAAACAAGCGCAAGTCTGCACCTCTTGCATAGCCTGTCGAACTGTATTCCGGGAGATAGCGAATTCTTAAATTGTCAATTTTATATGGGATAAGGTTTTTCAGGATCTTATAATATACTTCCGATGTCAATTTAAATTCTCGTCCTAAAGCAAGAAAAGTATAATCGCTTCCGGCAACAATATGTATTGATTGCTGAGCCTTTATGTCAGTATGAATATTGCCCTCCTGATCTCTTAACTCCCGATAGAATGGAGGTTGATAATAATAACCTCCTGCAAGTCTGAATGCTACATTGTTTTTCCAGCGGGGTTTGTATCGGAGAGAAATCCTTGGACTGATTACCAGTTGATCATTGAGATCCCAGTAGTTCGCCCTGACACCTGTGGTTAATATTAATTCGTTGGTGTCGCTGATTTGCCACACGTTTTGAATATAGCCACTGATGCGGGAAGAAGAAAGATTTGTTCGGGTAATGACTACATCATTAAGTATAATTTGGGGATTGAGTGTATCTCTTTGTGAAGGAATAGAAAAACCTGCAGAATCATTGTAATTCCATTCATGAAGTCGGTCAGAAATTTTCTCCTGCTGGTATTTTGCACCCCAAAGCCACACCGAACTTGATTTGATTATTTCTCCTTTATGTTCGATGGAATATACGTCAGCATCCAGCTTGTTTCTTGCATGATTCAGAAAGGAACCCACGCCTAAATTGAAGGCTACATTTCCGAAATTATCTTTTCCGAAATCATTCTCAAGTTGATCAAGAAAATACTGACCGAGGATATCAAAATTCTCTTCTTCTCTGGTATTGTATCCACTCGCAATGAGTTTCAATTTTACTTCTTCTGAAAGCTGATAGGTAGAAGAGATAGATCCGGTGATGGTTTGATATCTGTCGACTTCCTGTCCGTCAAAATAAACAGTGAATCGCTTGGCATCACTAATTGTTCCGAAGTTCGTTTCTCTGGTTTCAGGTACAAGGTTATAGCGGTTACGG
Organism: Bacteroidota bacterium; assembly: GCA_004295015.1. Classification (GTDB taxonomy): domain Bacteria; phylum Bacteroidota; class Bacteroidia; order AKYH767-A; family 2013-40CM-41-45; genus QQVM01. The sequence goes on from SHNE01000033.1 coordinate 140,130, forward strand.
GCATAGTTTCCAAATACCTCCAAACTTAATTTTTTGCTCAGCTCATATCCTGAAAGAATCTGAATATCGGTGAAGGATGGTTTGTATTCACCTTTCGTATCAAAGGTATTCAACAAATACTGATTGGATTTTTGCCGGATTCCGGTCATCCAATACCATCTGTCGTTTTTGCTTCTGTTTTCTAATTCAACAGAAGCACCCAATAAACTGGCACTTACTGAGCCACCGAATTTTTTTGGTTTTCGATATTGTATGTCGAGAACTGAGGATAGTTTATCTCCATATTTTGCTTCGAACCCTCCTGCTGAAAAAGAAATCGATTCCACCATATCCGGATTTATCACACTTAATCCTTCCTGTTGTCCGGATCGTACCAGTAAAGGCCGGTAAACTTCAAAGTCGTTAATGTAAACCAGGTTCTCATCGTAATTTCCACCTCGAACAGAGTAGGAGGAACTTAGTTCATTGGAAGAGGCAACACCCGGCAAGGTTTTTATCAGGTCTTCCACACTTTGGTTAGGAGTCGGAATGACGCTGACCACTTTTGGGTTAATCGGAACAATATTTATTCTCTTCAAAGATTTTTCTTCAATGACGACGTCCTTGAATTCGACAACTTTCTTTTTCAGGAATTTATTGATTTCCCTTCGTTCACCCGGATTGAGGATTACAATGGCCGAATCATTTTGTAATCCTGTGAAAGAGAAAAATATTTTTAGTGATTCGTTGGCAGGAACTTTCATGGAAAACCTTCCTTTGTTATCGGTCGTTGTTCCAATTGGTTTACCAAAAACAGCTACGCTTACACCAAAGGCAGCACGATTTTGATCATCTTTCACCTGGCCATAAACTTCCGAATCCTGTGAAAAAGAATCCAGGCTCAGCAGAAGGTAAAAAGGAATCAAAAGTTTGTACTGGAATCGTCGGAGAAACATAAGGCGAGATTGACTTTTGACCTGAATCCAATTATTTTTTCTTGAATTCACCATTCTGCCACATTTGAATAAATTTTGACCAGGCAATCGGATTTAATAAATTGTTTGGTGGTAATTGTCCGGAATAATATAACCTGGAAGATTGCTGTTCCATTTGATATTTGAAATTCATGTTGCCATCCATTGGCATCATTGCACCCAGAATACCCAACTGATCAGAATCAAGATTTCTTTGAGCCCGTGCAATATCATCAGCAGGAATTCTCAGTTGCAGAAATGCTTCTTTAAACTGTTCTTTTGTCGGCCATGGAAAAATCACCACTTCTTTCAGAAGGACTGTATCTTTAGCAAGCATTTGAATAAGTGAACAGCGGTGATCCGATAGGGTGTCGGGAATTACAAAATTCATCCGTTTATAACCAAGGGCCGAAAACTCAATTGTATCTCCCATTCGTGCTACGAAGGAAAAGAATCCATAGTAGTCACTGATTGTACCCCGGTAAGAGTTTCGAATCATGATACTTGTAAAAGGAATTGGAAGAAGACTGTCGGTGGTGACGACAACACCGGAAAATTGAACCAGGTTCTGATTCATTTGAGAATTATCCTGACTAAACGCTTCAGCCTTGATTATCAGTAATAAGAATAGAAATAAGACTAATTTTCGCATTTTGACTGGATTTGGTTGCTAATGTACCAAAGAATTTTCAATGAATCGAACGAAATTATAGTGTGTAAATTGTTCAGTCCGGCTAACACATGGAGCTTTCCTTTTCAGTAAATTTGTCATATAACATCTGCTGACAATAAATGAGTTATAGCCGAAATAGCAAATATTTATGGAGCCTGACTCCTGGTATATTCACCATACTTGGTAATACGCTCGGTTCCTGGTGGGTGCTATCGAACTTGATTTACTCATTGGTTTTTCTGGCTATCCTTGAGTTTTTCATGCCTGAAGATAAGCGAAATGATCAGGAGGAAGATTCTGCTCTTCCAGATTTCATTCTGTTTACGCATGTTGTTTTTCAAATAATCGCCTTAAGCTGCTTCTTTATTTCGATTTATCAAGGAAGAATTAGTGGCTACTTTCTGCTTTTTGCTTCCATTTCAACCGGTGTGCATACAGGTAGTTCGTCTATCATTGTTGCACATGAATTGATTCATAGAAAGGCACGGATCTGGCAAGTGCTCGGAAAGTTTCTGCTTTTTACGGCCGGAAATATTTATTTTTTTGTTGACCACCTGAGAGTGCATCACAAGTGGGTCGGTACAGATAAAGATCCCGCAACAGCGAAGAAGGGAGAATCTGTCTATTCTTTTTTCGTTCGTTCAACCGTCGGGCAGATTATCTCTTCATGGAATGTGGAGAAGAGCAGATTAGCAGCAATGAACAAATCCGTTTGGTCTATAAGAAATTATGTCTTCCGGAGTTGTCTGATCCTTGCCTCTCTATTTATCGCAATTTATCTTAGTATGGGTTCACTTACTTTAGCTGCATTTCTGCTTCAATGCCTCGTTGCAAATTTCCTTTTAGAGTATACCAATTATATTGAGCATTACGGACTGGTCAGGACTGATAACAGCAGGGTCAATGTAGAGTTGAGCTGGCAGAGCGACAAGGTGCTGAGCAGGTTTATTTTGATCGATTTGAGTCGCCATAGTGATCATCATTTTTATGCTTCAAAACCTTATCATACATTGTGTTCCCATGATGATAGTCCTGTTCTTCCGGCAGGTTATGCATCCTGTATTTACCTGGCAATGATACCTCCATTGTGGTACAAGATGATTCATCCCAGGATAGAAAGCATGAAAAAAATTGAAATCAAACCGGGAACAATTGTTTAAACCCTATGAAACTTTTTAACAACAAGTTTATTATTTTTTTCTGTGCAGCTTTATTGCTTGTAATCAGCCAATTTTATTCGTGTAAGGATGATGCTATCGTTCCGGGGAACAGCCAATCTTATACAAGCTATTTTCCTTTAATACATGGCCATTGGGTTGAGTATAATGCGGATTCGATTGTTCATTTGGATATTGACGATGCCTACAATCTTGACACGGCTATCCGCACGTACCATTTTCAACTGAGAGAAGAAATTGATTCTTCCTATACAGATGCAGGAGGGGAGATAGCATGGAGAGTCAGCCGATACAGACGAGCGGATAGCAACTCGCCATGGACTTTCATGAATTTATGGACTGCCAAAAGGAGTAATAATTCTGCGCAAAGAGTGGAGGATAATATCCGTTTCATTAAACTGGCTTTCCCATTCGATCCAAGAATTAGTTGGAATGGGAATGCCTATAATAATTATCCTCTGGAAGAGTATTCTTATGATGCCATTAATGAAGAATATACCGTAAATTCAAGCATCTTTGATTCTACAGTAAGCGTTATTCAGAATAACTTTGTGTCAAATATAAACCGTATCGATAAACGGGAGATTTATGCCCAAAATGTTGGTATGATTTATAAAGTGCTCGATAGCCTGAATATTGTAAACCTTCCTAATGGTTCTACTGTTATATTGAATGGAACAGAATATAAGCTAGAAATCCGCGACTACAAACGATAAGCCATGATAAAGAGATTGGTCATTTTACTGCTGATTACGGTATTTTCACAAAGTGAAATTTACGCTTCCAGATATTTTATAAAGTTCAAGGATAAAAATAATAGCCCTTTTTCTATTTCTAACCCTTCGACCTATTTATCTGCGAAAGCAATCCAACGAAGAGCGAATCAAGGTATCCCCATTACTGATTCAGATTTACCGGTGAATCCAGCCTACCTTGATTCGATACAGATCATGGGTGCCACCATCTTAAATGCAAGCAAATGGCTCAATGGAGTAACGGTAGATTGTGACTCACTCACTTACCAAAGTATCCAGACATTGTCTTTTGTAGAAATGGGAAGGCAGGTGATGAGATTATCTGCCCAAACCGAAAAGAAATCAAAAAAATTTCCGGAAAATATTCCTCTGCTTTCGAATCAGGGAATGATGCGGGTATCAAATTTAGATTATGGAAATTCCTTCAATCAAATTCATCTGATGAACGGAGAATACTTGCATAACAATGGTTTTACAGGGGAAGGGATAACTATTGCAGTATTGGATGCCGGTTTTTATTCAGTAGATATGCTTTCAGCTTTTGACAGCTTACGTGCAAAGAACAATATACTCGGCACATGGGATTTTGTTGCTAATGAGCAAGGCGTTTACGAAGATAATAGTCATGGTATGCAGGTATTGTCTTGCATGGCAGGCAATGTCCCCGGACAATTGGTTGGTACATCACCCGATGCTTCCTTTTGGCTACTACGATCAGAAGATGTTGCCACGGAATATATTATTGAAGAATACAATTGGGTGAGTGCTGCAGAATTTGCTGATAGCGTTGGGGCCGATATTATTTCATCTTCTCTGGGTTATTCTACATTCGATGATTCCTCCACAAGCCACACCTATGCAGACATGAATGGGAATACCGCACCTTCAAGTATCGGCGCCGATTTCGCGGCTTCGAAAGGGATGCTGGTAATTTGCAGTGCCGGTAATAATGGAAACAGCTCCTGGTATTATATCAGTGCACCATCAGATGGAGACAGTGTGTTAAGTGTTGCAGCTGTTGATGAATTTGGAAATAAAGCCGGGTTTAGCAGTTGGGGACCATCCTCAGATGGAGATGTAAAACCAAATGTTGCTGCTAAAGGTCAACAGACCACATTGGCCACTTCTTTTGGCGGAGTGGGTACAGGAAATGGAACCTCTTTCGCCTGTCCGGTTCTTGCAGGCTCGGCTGCTTGTCTATGGCAGGCACATCCCTTAAAAAGCAATATGGAAATATTTAATGCGATACAACAGAGTGCCAACTATTATCAAACACCGGGAGATTCCCTTGGTTATGGGATTCCGAATTTTATCGTTGCAGACTTATTATTAGGAGGCTCAAGTTTGTCGCTTCCCGGGGATGATCATTTAGTAGGCTTATATCCAAACCCATTTCAAAGTGAAATTAAATTCCAGTTCTTTTCTGCTGCCTCACAAATGTTGGTAATAGAGATTATTGATGCTATCGGAAAAGTCGTCAGGAGTGAAAAACGAGCGATACAAAAAGGGATGATGAATACAGTGCAACTGAGTTCGCTTTCAGGAATTCAACAAGGTGTTTATTTCGTGTTGATCAAGGCAAGCGAAACAAGTTTTCTGAGAAAAGTAATCAAGTATTAGAAGAATCAGTTTACAAATTCAGAATAGATTTTATCGATAGCATCAGCCAGTTTTCTGTCTTTTTCTGTAACAACATCGCCTGCATCATGTGTGGAAAGTGAAATGGAGACTTTGTTCCACACATTGCTCCATTCCGGATGATGATTCATCTTTTCAGCAGCAAAGGCAACTCTTGTCATGAAGCTAAATGCCCGGGTAAAATCTTTAAACTCAAAATTTTTCTGTAGCTTGTTGTTTTTCTCTTCCCACATAGCTCTTCTTTTAGGTTATTAATTCAGCGAAGAATGTATTGTAACATCAATGAATTCCTTTAGCACTTAAATACCTTTCAGCATCTAGTGCCGCCATGCATCCGGTTCCTGCAGCAGTTACAGCCTGTCGGTAAATTTTATCTGCCACATCACCTGAAGCAAATACTCCTTCCACATTGGTTTTAGAAGTTCCAGGAATGGTTTTGATGTAACCGGTTTCATCCATGTCAAGCCAACCTTTGAAGATATCTGAATTCGGTTTATGTCCGATGGCTACAAAGAAACCGGTAACCTTTAAGGTTCGTTCTTCTCCCGTTTTCACATTTACAACCTGAACGCCTTCAACCGTTTTTGTTCCCAGGATTTCTTTTGTTTCGTGGCTCCAGAGAATCTCAATGTTGGCCGTATTTTCCACCCTGTGTTGCATAGCTTTACTTGCACGCATCTCGTCACGTCGTACAATCATGTACACCTTCTTACAAAGTTTCGCAAGGTAGGTAGCTTCTTCGGCGGCTGTGTCACCGGCACCTACTATGGCAACATCTTGTCCTTTAAAAAAGAAACCGTCACACACGGCACATGCAGAAACTCCGTAGCCGTTAAGCTTTTGTTCTGATTCCAATCCAAGCCATTTGGCTGATGCACCTGTGGCTATAATTACGGTGTCGGCCGTGAGTGTTTTGTTTTCGTCAACAACAACTTTGTGTGGAAGCGAAGAGAAGTCAACAGAAGTTGCATAACCATACCGAACATCTGTTCCGAAGCGTTCTGCCTGAGCTTTGAAATCTTCCATCATCTCAGGACCTTGTGTGCCTTTTGGATAGCCCGGATAATTCTCTACTTCAGTTGTTATCGTTAATTGTCCGCCCGGTTGGAGTCCCTGATAAAGTACCGGTTTCATGTCGGCGCGGGCTGCATAAATGGCTGCAGTGTAACCGGCAGGACCTGATCCTATAATAAGACATTTAACATGTTCAATTTCATTTAACATAAGAATATTTATCTAAGATTTGTTTTTTCTTTAATCAATGAGAAGAGGAGATGCACAATGCGCTGCTCTCATTTTATTTACTTGTTGTTGTGATTGATATTGACTTGTTTTATAATTATTTATCTGGCAATAATTGTATCGAATGTACATGCATATCCACCCCAAATTCCTAATCCGCCTGTTATGTTCCCAAGTACCGGTGCAGGTGAAGCGAATGGATTTCCATTATTCTGAACCTGTGTTTCTTCCGTTCGCCAGAATTCGAAATGTTGGCGATCAAGTGTGCAGAATTTTACAACAATCGTATCTCCGACCTTATAAAAGTATTTCTCATCATTGATATCATCAATTTTCTGAGAATTCCGAATCGTTCCTCTCTGGTAACCAAGATCAAAACTTTTTCCGTTAATAAATTTATCTTCAAAGACTGAGCCGCTTGGCGCTATGAGAATAGAGTCTTTCATCCTTCCAATTTGTGCACCAAACGTGTATCGGTTGATTCTTTGAGCAAACCAACGATAATGATTTCCGAGTGTGTCAGGGTCTGTGAGATGTGCCCAGGCAAATCCCAATGAGTCTCTTGTTCCGTTTACTTTGAACCACACACTATCAAGACTAATTGCCTCCGGAATATAAGTCGTAGCACTAAGCACTTTTCCTTCTACTTCAACCCGTAGCGAGTAAGATGTTCGTTCCTGGCCTGTCATCCTGGGACTTGTATATACACCTATGCCGGGAATTTGATCAAGTGTGTCAATCATGCTTCCGTTGTCAATAATTACTCTTGCGCCTTGAATGGTTTGTTGAAATACTGTGGAGGTATTTATTGTTCCGAAGAAAGGCAGAGTTTTAGACAGAACAAGAATAGGGTTTTTTCCGGTTTCGATATATCCCTCTATGACTACCAATGGTTCTGCGTCCGGAACATCAACGGTTACGTTTTTTTCACAAGCAGTAAGACCGAGGATAAGGCCACAAAATATTATTGCACCCAAAAAATGCTGCTTAAAATTTAACAAGAGTTTATTGAAGTTCATTCAATCAGAATTTGAAATTATAGGTGATACTTGGAATGAATGGAAAGAGGGAAATTTGCTTGGCTTGAATGCTGATTTTATCTTCATTGTATTCTGTATCAAAATAGATGACATAAGGATTGTATCTATTGTAGACATTAAAGAAACTGAAGTTCCAACTGGATTCGAATTTCTTACCGGGCTTGTTTTTAAGAGTTGCACTAAAATCCAAACGATGATAAGGTGCAAGCCTGTAATTATTACGTTGCTCTCCGTAATCCTGAACAATGTCGCCATTCGAGAGTACATACAATCTTTCGGGGAAAGTGTTGAGATTTCCTGTTGCATATACCCAGGTAGCTCCAAATGTCCATCGTTTTGTCAGTTCATAAATGAGAACAATGGATACATCGTGACGACGATCATATTTGGGGGAGAAGGTGAGCCCGCGGTTCAAGTCAGGAAACTTTCTCTTTGTCCAGGCTAATGTATAACCAATCCATCCATTGAATTTTCCCTTAGCCTTCTTGATAAAAAATTCAGCGCCATAACTCCATCCATCTCCATAAACGAAATTATTGTCGACATTATCATTGATAGAATTTTCAGGCAAAAATCCTTCTTCATATTCCACTTGATTTTTCATCTCTTTATAATAGAGCTCGACACTTGATTCGTAAGTGTTATTCTTGAAATTCTTAAAATAGCCTAATGCGTACTGAGTTGCAAATTGAGGTTTGACCTTATCTGAACTTGGAATCCATACATCAGTAGGCAGCGAGACACCGGATAGCGAGGCCAAATGAATGTATTGGTAATTCTGGGTATAAGCTGCTTTAACCGAAGAAGCGTTATTTATGGCATAACGAACGGTGAGTCTCGGTTCCAAATTTCTGTATGTCTGCACTTTTTCTCCTGACCCATAATGAACGGTATCTATAACCGTTTTTTTAATCGGATCTCTGATGAAACGATCGAAAGGCCCTACTTGCTGGAAGAAAGTGCCTCTCAGCCCGCCATTTATTTTCCATTTATCAGAAAGATCAAATTCATCGTTTACATAGATAGCAACATCATGTGCATATTCCCGTAGAATTTTTCCTAAATCAAATTCAACTTCCCCTGATTTCGCTGAGGCATTGCTGGGAACAAACACGTGAAAAATATACTGTCCTCCAAACTTTACTGTATGCCTTAATTCAGGCAGCCAGGTAAAATCACTTTTCAGATTGTAGTCAGTAATCCCTGAAAATAATTTAAAGCTGAAGCCCTCCTGACCTCCTTCAAAGGAAAAATCATAGTTGGTATAAATCAGCGAGGTGTTCATAAACAAACGGTTATTGAACAAGTGATTCCAGCGTAGGGTAGTGGTTGCATTGCCCCAAGGAACTTTAATGAAGAAATCAGATTCCGGGCTTCTGAAATTAAACACATCTCTCCCAAAATATCCGCTTAAAAACAAACGGTCTTTGTCGCTCAGCCTGTAATTTGCCTTCAGGTTCAAATCATAGAAATAATATTTATTTCCTTGAATGTCTGACCCTTCAGGTATAAATGGTTTTTGGAGAAACAAATCAATAAAAGTCCTTCTCCCCGAAATGATAAAAGAGCCGGTATCTTTTTTTATCGGACCTTCGATTGTCAGACGGGAAGAAACAAATCCAAGTCCTCCTTCAGCACCAAATTTTTGATTATTTCCTTCCTTCATTTGGATGTCGAGAACTGATGAAAGTCGACCTCCGTAATTTGCAGGCATACCACCCTTGGTAAGCGTAACATTTTGTACGGCATCTGCATTAAACACAGAGAAAAATCCAAAGAGATGAGAGGCGTTATATACATTCGCTTCGTCCAACAAAATTAAATTCTGATCCGGACCTCCACCTCTGACATAATAGCCTGTATTACCTTCGCCTGCCGATTGAACACCGGGAAGCAATTGAATGGTTTTTAATATGTCCACCTCACCCATGAATGCAGGAAGTGTTTTAATTTTTTCTATTTCGATTTTCTCTCTACCCATCTCTGTGCTCTGTACATTACGATCAGCTTTTTCAGCAGTGATGGTCACTTCCTGAGTCTCAATGGCTATTCCGCTCAGCTTTACATTTTGTCTGATATCTGTATTAAGATTGAGCGGATACTCCTGTGTAATGAAACCCAGGTATGAAATTACCAATGTATATTGGCCTTCTGACAGTGTCAGGGAATAAAATCCATAACTGTTTGTGACTGTTCCTTTGAGAGTTTCCTTCACATAAACGTTGGCTCCAAGAAGCGACTCTCCGGTCTCAGCTTCTTTGACATAACCACTAATGGTATAATTTTTCTGAGCGACAGCCTGGTAAACAATGGTAGAAAGGAAGAAAAGGGTAAGCAGTAGTAATTTTCCGGAATTCATATTTTAAATGGAGAAACCTGTCTTCAATGGTAACAGACAGATCTGTTATTAATATTTTTGCAAATGTACCAATTTCAGTTCTTCTGAGAGGAAATTCTCTAAGCTAATTTGCGGCAAAACGGACCGAATGAGTTAAATTCTGTAGAGATGAACAGCAAGTTCCGCATTTTGTTTAGGACCTCTTAAATTTCATTGATTATTGAGTATGGTTCGGATTTTTAAATTATTAAATGTATTGAAGGTGCTTAATTTCGATTGAATTTCGTACTTTTGCATGATTAGAATATTAAACACCGTTGATGTTCTATCGCCTTCAAAGCTTGCTTTGGTGGAGGAAAGTCCGGGCAGCGCAGAGCATCCTGCTTCCTAACGGGAAGGGGCAAAACCGGTAACGGTTTGGTCACAGAAAGTGCCGCAGAAAATTACCGTCCGGCCTTGGCCGGATAAGGGTGAAAACGTGAGGTAAGAGCTCACGGTGTGTTTCCGTAAGGTGCATTCGGGTAAACCTCAGGAGTTGAAAAACCAAATAAGTCATGGTTTGTCTCCGGACAAAAAGAACGGCTCGTTCAAATTCCCTTCAACAGGAATACCATGGCGGGTAGGTTGATTGAGGTGTTGTGTGAACAACATCCCAGATAAATGATAGAGCTTCCGGTGAATAACCGGAATACAGAACCCGGCTTACAATCAACGGTGAACAAAACATCCTTCTTGATGAGGGATGTTTTGTTTTTTAATCAACAGATTTGGGATGGATAAATATCGTGTTCATTGCCGTTACAATCTTTATCTTTGGCAGCATTTATGAACTTTCAGCTTCTTACACAATTCTCTGCCTGGTGGATACTTCTTTGTCTGCTCATCGGATTCTTATATGCCTGGATTCTATACAGGCACTTTCCAACACAGGATGAACAAAGCCCGTGGTTTAATAGGATTTTATTTTTTCTTCGCTTCACAGTAGTTTCGATTCTTGCTTTTCTGCTTCTTTCTCCAATGATTCGTACTCTTTCAAGAGAGACGGAGAAACCTCTGTTGCTTTTTGCCCAGGATGTATCATCGAGTATTTTGTTAAATGCAGATTCAGCTTATTACAAAGGGGAATACAAGCAGGCAGTGAGTGATTTTTTAAACAATCTGCAGGATAAATATGAGGTCACTGGTTTATCATGGGGCGATGGAGTTCGGGAAGGTGTTGATTACAATTATTCCGATAAACAAACTGATTTCGATGCACTGTTTGAACAAATGAATATACGCCTTGGAAATCGAAATGTCGGAGCTGTAGTCATTGCTTCCGACGGATTATATAATAAAGGCAGTAATCCGCTTTACCTAAGTGGGCCTAAGGTCCCGATGTATACAGTGGCCCTTGGCGACACAAACATTCGTAAAGACCTTCTGATTTCAGATCTGAATTATAACCGTGTCGTTTATCTTGGGAACTCTTTTCCGATTGAAATAAGTATAGATGCACGACAATGCAATGCATCACAGGCAACCTTGACTGTCAAATTAGATTCGGCAACTGTTTTCAGTCGGTCGTTCCCTATTAGCGGTAATCGGTTTAGTCAGATGATCCCTGTGATATTTGATGCCTCTTCCAAAGGAATGAAGCATTACCGCATTGAACTCACCAAACTAAATGATGAAGTAACGTATTCGAATAATGTTAGGGATGTATACATCGAAGTAAAGGAGAGTAAACAAAAAGTTCTTCTCGTTGCGAATGCTCCTCATCCTGATCTTGCTGCTATTAAGCAAGCTATCTAGAGCAATGGAAATTATACAATGAAAGTTGCCATGGCCAACAACCTTCAGGTTTCTTTGAGAGAATACAATTTGCTTATACTCCATAATCTTCCTTCCCGGGAAAATAACTTGACTTCGCTGGTCCCTCAGGCAATTAAGGATGGAATTCCGATCTGGTACATACTCGGTACTCAAACCAGTTCTGCCCAGTTTAATAACCTGAAGACTTTGCTTAGCATAAGCAGCGCATTGGATAAGTCAAACCCCGTACAAGCCGCTGTAAATCCCGGGTTTTCATTGTTCACTTTATCAGATGAAGCGCGCTCAGTAATACCTTCTTTTCCACCTTTACTTACTCCATTTGGGAAATATTCATTTACCACAGAGCACTATGAGTTGCTGACTCAGCAAATCGGATCAGTTACAACACGTGATCCCTTATTGGTTTTTAGTGGGAATGCAACTGACAAAACCGGAATACTTTGTGGAGAAGGCTTATGGAGGTGGAGACTTGATGATTTTTCCCGCAATGGAAATTTTAACGTCTTTAATGAAATTGTTGTCAAAACTGTTCAGAATCTCGTAGTGAAAGAAACGAAGAGCAGATTCAGGATTGTAGGCCGGAATGACTACGCTGAAAATGAGCCGGTAACTTTTGATGCCGAAGTGTATAATAACAGCTACGAATTAATTAATGAACCGGATGTTAAGCTTACCATTCTCAACCAGGAAAACAAGAGTTTCCCTTATGTGTTTTCAAAATCGGACAGGGCTTATAGTTTGAATGCAGGTTATTTGCCTTCCGGAGATTATCGCTACAAAGCAAGTGTTAATGCAGGTGATCAGGTCTTTAGTAAGGAGGGTAGTTTTAGTGTGAGCAGTTTGCATGCTGAACAAAGTGAAACTGTAGCGGATCATCAACTGCTGAATACATTGTCTGCCTCTTCAGGCGGAGGTATGTTTTCTCCTAAAGAGCTCAAAGCACTGGAAAAGGAACTTTTAGACAGAGACGACCTTAAAACAGTTTCGTATTCACATTACAAAATGCAGGATCTTGTAAACATGAAATTGGTTTTCTTTATTCTTCTATTCCTTCTTAGTCTGGAATGGTATCTGCGCAAGCGGTCCGGAAATTATTAATTGCATGCCTGGATGTTGATCTTACTCATCGTATTAGTAGTCCTCAATTTTATTTTTGATCGGGTTCTCGAGTCATTAAATGCATCAAGGATTTCTATAAAATTGCCTGAGGCAGCTAAAGGCATTTATGATGCAGAGAAGTACAGGAAGTCACAGGAATATTTCAGGGCCAACCAACGCTTCTCTCAGTTAGCTTCTGCTTTTAGTTTTGTTCTGCTTATATCCATGTTGATTTTCGGAGGATTTGGGTATCTTGATACTTACCTAAGGCAATACACGCAAGATCCGGTTTGGATTAGCCTGCTATTCTTTGCGGTGATTGGATTTGGTTCAGACATACTTTCCCTTCCCTTCAGTATTTACAAGACTTTTGTAATCGAAGAAAAATTCGGGTTCAATAAGACAAGTGTCAGGTTATTTATTCTTGATAAACTAAAGGGGTATCTTCTTTCACTACTACTTGGAGGGGCATTCATTGCAGCATTGGTAAACATATACCTTGATACCGGAGAATATTTTTGGATTCTCGCATGGTTGGTTATGACTGTGATTTTAATTTTTGCAAGCATGTTTTACACCAGTCTCTTTCTTCCCTTGTTTAACAAGCTCAGTCCACTTCAAGATGGTGAGTTACGAGATGCAATCCGTGATTATTGCGAAAGTGCAGGATTCCAACTGACGAATATCTTTGTAATGGACGGATCAAAGCGCTCCTCTAAAGCCAATGCTTTTTTCTCAGGACTAGGTAAGAAGAAAAAGATTGTTCTATATGATACATTGATCGAGAAACATAGCACCGACGAGCTTGTAGCTATTCTGGCACACGAGACCGGACACTATAAATTAAAACATACGCGTACCGGGCTGCTCATGGGAGTCGTACAGACAGGATTGATGTTGTTTATTCTTTCAAAGTTTTTAGGAAACAATGCCTCGGCCAATGCGTTAGGAGCTGAATTGTCTTCTTTTCATTTAGACATAATTGCATTTAGTTTGCTCTACAGTCCAATCTCAACTGTACTTGGGATATTCTCTAATTTTTTAAGCAGAAAACACGAGTATGAAGCCGATGCATTTGCGAGGATTAGCTACAAAGCAGATCCTTTGGTCACTGCACTGAAAAAATTATCGTCTGATAACCTGAGTAATCTGGTACCTCATCCGGCTTACGTTTTTGTCCATTATTCTCACCCACCTTTACTCAAGAGACTTGAAGCACTGTTAAAAGCAGAGTAAAACCGTTCGATTCGAACTTCCTGATTTAGTTCTTTTCCGGAAATTAAATAATTGGCGAATTCATTGGCAAAGTAAGGAGCTAATAATACTCCCTTTGTTCCAAGTCCATTGAAGATGAAATGGTTTTTCCTTAGCGGGTGCTCTCCAATTAGGGGTCTGCGATCTTTTGTAGTAGGCCTGATAGCTGCTTTGTGTTCAATTATTTCAAAGGGAACAGCTATTATTTCTTCCAGCTTCGATACTAATTCAAGTTTGGCTGATTCTGTTGGAAGTTCATCCGTAAATTTCCAGCTATAAGTTGAACCAACACGGAATCGATTTTTTCCCAATGGTATAAGAAAAAGGCCCTTCATGAGAATATATTCTTCAGGAAGTGTATTTGCTTGTATCGTTAATATTTCACCTTTTGATTGGAGGAAAGGTATCCAACTCCACAAAGGATTTTGTAATGCATCTGAGCCTTCACAAAAAATTATCTTATCTGCTCTGATATGTTTGTAGTTAAAGCCGGTCTCGCAAACCTCCAAATCTTGACCTGAAAATTTTCCTGAATGGAGAAGGCCGGCTTTTGAAAAAGCCTTTAGTGATACGTCCAGGTATTTTGCAATATCCATCCAGCCTGCACCGGACAATGCAATAAGCTTTAAAAACCTGATCAGTTTATCATCATAAATTTCCCGGCGGACGTCTGTGGCCAGGTACCGGGCAATCCCAGGATCATCGAGTCTTTCCGACCAAACATTGTATTCATGGGCAGAGGAGATTATCTCGATGAGATTTCCGGGGAAGAAAAATTTGCTTTCCAAAAGTTTTTCCAGACCGGGATAAAAATTATTGGCGAATGAAAAAAGCTCATCTACCATCCAGCTTTTGACAATCCGACGTCCTGTTACGGGATGAAATAAGCCTGCAGCCACACGAGAAGAAGTAGAATCCCTATACTCATCCAAAATGAAAATAGATTTTCCTTTTGAAAGCAGGGTATGAGCCAAGACAGTACCTGCTAAGCCTTGGCCTATGATTAAGTAATCACAGCTCAACTGGTCACTCATGGTTTTTTTCCTGCATAGGCGACAAAGGCAATTCGGGTTGCGTTCTCGTTCACAGTGATTCTATAGAATGGACCAATGCTGGTACTATAATCCTTCACAAGATTCCAAGTATCTCCCGAGCCTTCATTCCATAGAAATAATTTCCCTGCCGAGCCCATAAGCAAAGAGCCATCGTTAAGAGGACAAAAATCCTCATTCCCGTCTATAGCTCTAACGATTGGAGTAGTTTTATAATCCGGAAACTGCAAACTCGATATCATCCATTGTGTTGAATCCGATTTGTCGAGAAAGAGGAGAGCTTTTTTATCAGAAGATAATTTTAAGCAACGTCCAATATTGTACGCAATAAAATGTCGCTGATTAGTTTTTGTATTTAAAATTTGTAAGGAAAATTTTTCTCCAACAAGAAACATCACAAGTAAGCTGTCGTTAAGCCAGCAATAGTAACCAATGGAGTCTGTTCCCGGGATGAACACGGCATTTGATGGAGATTCAGGCTCAAAGACATAAAAGCGTTGTGCTGAATCTTTATCGACCCGAACAACAGATAATTTCGAGTGATCAAACGTGTAGTTCGGAGAATATTCGCTCTCAGGGCTTGAAGTTATTCTTGTGGTTAATTTTTCTTCAATGGAATAACTGTATACGTCAGATTGAATAGAATCAACCACTTGTACAAAAAACATTGTATTTCCGTCAGCACTAAAATGTGGTTGATTATCATAGCCAACCCGATTCGTGACATTGTCAGCTTCTGAAAACTTCCAGGTCTCAGCTTCTTTACTTAATGAAGCAATATAAATTTCGGTATCAGGCAACTGACCGGATACTTCTAAGGAGCACATGAATAAAAGTAAGAAGAGCCATGCCGGCCATGATTTAGACACCATTTTTACTACAATTTATATTCAACATCACCATACTTTTGTTTTCGCAAGGAGACTTCTACATCAGCACTGTCAACTTCAGCAGTTACAAATGTTGTGCTGCTACTGTAACCGCGTATTCGCATTGAATAATTTCCGTTTTGCTCGAGTACCTTCACTGAATCGAGTCTGCCGGCGAATTCAATATCCCGTTCGATCGTTTGCTTGTACATTCCCCGTTTCAACATGATTTTATAGAGTGGCTTGCTGTCATTTTCTTTTATAACATTTTGCGATTCCAAATAGTATTTTCCTGTTAATGGGAACTTAGGTCCGAATGAATCAGAATAACTCATAGTAAGGAGGAAATTCACCAGCATCGATGGAGAGAAGATAAACAGGGGAAGGCAAAGAGCAAACAAACCAAAATAGACTTTGACCGGAGTGAAAAAATCAGACCGGAGGAATAATCCGCTGAGTAAAATACCGGAACAAATGTAGGTTAGGAAGAAATAGTTTGGAGATTTTCCTCCTGCGCTAAGAACCAGCGAAGCTAAAAAGGCAAAAAGGATCATTAAATGCATTAGGCCGAAGAAAGTAAGGTTTTTCTTACTAACATTCCTTGCAGCAGAAAGAAGCATCAATGCGATACTTACAGACACCAGAAAACTGATAATGGCAATATAGAAGGACATAATTTCTGAAAAAGAGATTCTTCGTATGAAGTGGCAAATCTACGGAAGAAAAGCAGAAAATGTCAATAAAATTATGCTCCGGCATTGTCGATGAGCCTGAAACCCTTACCATGGATGTTTATTATATCGATGGAAGGATCCTGCTTGAGGTATTTTCGGAGTTTAGTGATGAAAACGTCCATGCTTCTTGCATTGAAGTAATTATCATCACCCCATATTTCCTTTAAAGCTTTTTGCCTTGGTAGCAGTTCGTTTTTGTAGATGCAAAGCAGCTTTAAGAGATCTGCTTCCTTCGGGGAAAGCTTTTGGCTATCGTCATTGGTCTTAATAGTTCTGTGGTCATGATTAAAGTGAAATTGCCCGATGTTAAATTCTTTTTGACTTGTATCATGGCTTTTGTCAACACTTCTTTTAATGATAGCTTTTAGTTTGTAAAGTAAAACTTCCGAGTCAAAAGGTTTTGTGATATAATCATCTGCTCCGGACTGGAAACCGGCTAACATATCTTCCTTCATTGTTTTTGCGGTGAGAAAAATAATAGGAACCTGCTGATCTTTTTCACGTATTTCTTTTGCTAGAGTGAAGCCATCCTTTCTCGGCATCATAACATCCAGAATGCAAATGTCGTATTTGCCGGTTATAAAGCGCTCATATCCTGCAAAGCCATCGGTACTTAAACTCACATTATATTCATTGAGCTCAAGGTAATTTTTTAGTACCGAGCCAAAATTGGGATCATCTTCAACGAGTAAAATATTGTTTTTCATTTTATATCTTATTTGTTTATTTATTTAAATGGCAGGAAGATTTCAAATGTACTTCCAAGACCGGGTTCACTTTCAACAATTACATAACCTCCGTGTTGATCTACGACTGCTTTGACATAACTAAGTCCAAGTCCGAAGCCTTTTATATCGTGGATGTTCCCGGTGCTGACCCGATAAAATTTTTCAAATATTCTTTTCTGTGTTTCAGCGGTCATTCCAATTCCTTCATCGCGAACTCTAACGATTATACCCTTGGTATTATTCTCAGAAGAAATAGAAATATTGGGATGATTAGGTGAATATTTATTGGCATTATCTACCAAATTGAAGATAACATTCGTAATATGAATAGGATCGGCTTCAATTACCGGAAGCGAGGCATCGAGTTCAAGATGAATTTTACCTTCCCGGCTTTCTACCTGCAGTAAAATGAGTTCTACAACTTTTTGAATCAACTGATGAATGTTAACAGTGTCTTTGTGAATACTAAACTCACCTTTATCAATCTGAGCCATTTGCAATACATTCTCCACCTGGGAATTCATGCGCTTGTTCTCTTCCTTAATAATCCTGCTAAAATAATTTAGCTTCTCCTGATTGGATGATACGCGAGGGTCTCTGATCGAATCAACAGCTAATGAAATGGTTGCTATAGGTGTTTTAAATTCATGTGTCATGTTATTGATAAAGTCACTCTTTATATCGGATAACTTTTTCTGTCTTATTATAACATGGATTGTGTAGGCAAAAGAAAAGACAATTATCAGTGTAAAAATAAATGATCCTGCCAACATCAGCCATATAGAGGCCAAAACGTATTTAATGCTTCCCGGAAAATTCAGTAGAAGGAAGTCTGGTTTGGAAACTATATCATTGGGAAACAAAAGAATCTTAAACTTGGAAAGAAGAATTTCCTGAGGATTTAAGGATGCATTCGAGAATATCAAACTGCTACTATCACCTTTCCAAACGCCAAACTGATAATCAAGATCAATACCTCTTTTTGTGAGTTCTTCTCTAATAATGGTATCTAATTTTTGTGCATCAATTCTCTTGCGTACATTATCTTCAGGTTTAGCAAATTCGATGGCCATTCGTTGCATGACATCGTTCAGCTTGTCCATTCTGGCTTTTATTTTTTCCTGATTTTGCTTAATAATAACTTCAGCAGAATCACCATAGAATCGTGTAATTTGAGACGAACGAATGGTATGAGTAGATAATGAATCCTGATGAAAATAATTTCTTCTTTGAACTCTTAAGAATGACTGTTTGCTGCCGGGCGTGTGAAATTCAATATTAATATCTGCATTATCCAGGTCTGACCAAAAGGGGGAAGGTGGTAAAAAGGTGATAGAGGGTACTTCATAAATCGTATCTGAAATATAATGTGGTTCCGGTGGAGTGGTATCCATCATCATCATCCGGCTAATTTGAGCAGGATCAATATCAAAAATCCGCTCGTGAAGCATGTTCATTGCCTCGTTTGTCTCAATTCTGTCTACAATGGCATTCATTGCCTGATTGACAGTTTGTTCAAATTGCTGTTCCCGCACTTGTATGTCGTGCATGATCCAATAAACCTGAAGGCTTATCACTCCCAACAGGGCCAGGGTCATTAATCCAATGATCCAGCGAAAATTTCTTTTATTCATTCCTCGTAAATGTACACAGCCTTAACATTTGAATTTCGATTTTAACCAAACATTAACAGAGATTAACGGGAGTTTAACCATGATGAAGCTAGGTCTGATGTAAGTTTGACTCAATCTAAGGACAAGCAAAGCACCGGGGGGGATTAATTAAATATAGATTTAAACCGGCTGCCGGCTTGACTTATGTCTGCTTGATTGGAGTCAAAATACACTATTTTTTTCAGTGCAATAACGGTTCTTGGTTGGATCAAATCCTCTGAATATTCAGAGGATTTTTTTTGATCTGCTAAAACTTTAGTTCACAATAACCTGATCAGGCTCTTTGGAAATAATTAGATTCAAAACACTCATTGCCTGATTAAAGTGTCTCTCCTCATGTCCTGTCAACACTTCCAGGCAATCTGTTAATGGCAAGGTGATCAATGGCGATACAGGTGAGCTGATAATAACTTTTTTCCCTTCCAAATGACGGAGTTTTTCCATCTTTTCAATCAAATGATCCTGATGTCCACAGAAGGAGCTTACTATATTCTCAGGGAATTTAATTTTCTTTGGAAGGAATAGTTTGGGAGATTTAAACTTCTTCTTCACAACTACTCCGAGTGAATCAACCATGTTTTTTCCGATTGAACGACTAAATGGATTATTTTTTTCCCAGAAGGTTGGAATGTATCCAATGGCTAATTTGTCCAGAACGGGAAAATAAGTTTCATTGGAAGTGATCAGGTGTTGGAGGCATTCAGCAATGCTCCATTTTTCCGGAGATGGTTTCTTGCTGAGCTGCTGAATACTGAGTTTCCCGAAGCTTTCCTCCACTAGTGACTTAATATTTTGGAGCCTTTTAATTTTGTCATTTAGCATACAGTCTGTTCTTTGAATTTCAAAATTACAATTTTAGTGATTTGATAAAATTCAAATCGATTTTTTGATTGATCGTAAAATTAAAACGTTTATACCATAAAAATTTCCTGATCCGGATGTATCCGGATACCTGTAATTGTTTGGAAGCATTTCCAAAAAGTATATCAATTCCGGCGGGGATAAGATCAGGTAAGTTTTCTTTTTCAAGGCTTAGATTAAATGGTATCAGTATCTCTGCATTAGCGGGAATCAGCATTGATTTTTTTAAAGATGCTTCTCCGAGTGATTTGTCAAGAAACATGAACCTTGCTTTAGCCGCTCTCAACTTTAGCCCTGCGGAATTAGGATTATGTATACGCAATGAAAACCCTGATTCAGAATTTTTTTCATCAATGGAAAAATGTACATCTTCAACTTTTTTAAATTGAATCGCCTTATAACTTGTGCAGCCATTTAGAAGGAGGAAGACAGAAATAAAAAATATATTTTTAATTACAGAGAAGAATTTCATTTCAAGGGTGCTTAGTGTTGCTTTTTCAGATCGGCCATGACTCCCCGAGACCAGACGGGTTCTGTTTAATTTCGAAAGGCAAAAGGAAGAATTTCTGTGTGTTGAATGGTTTGCAGACACTTTAATGACAATTCCCTGGATCGATACCTGATTTCTTGTGCAAAAATAGGGAAAGTAATATGGCTATTCTTTTTCTTTTGAAAATCAGTCCTTTTTAGGTTTATTTGTTAAAATATTAACGAAAATCACATGAAATTTATGAATCTGCTGTTGGTCATTTCAGTAATGATCATTGGGCAAGCGCAAGCAACGGACGTCTCCGGTGGGAAAGATCCTTTTGAGAAAAGATACATTCATGACTCGAAAAAACTACCTGATTTGAAAATCCAGAATGCACTAAAAGAAAATTCTGCATGGAAAAATTTTCAGGTCAGTAATTCCGGGTGGTATGTTTCATTTGATGAACGCAGTGGTATGCCGCATCGTGCTACCGGTAAACCTATACATACAAATGCAGCTAATCCTACTGCGGCTGCCAATGCATTTATGCGTGATAAGCTTTCCGGTTTCAATATTCCTTTCCAGGATTTGAAATTTCAAACTGAGAATTTCTCAGGAAAATACTACAATGTATTTTACACCCAAAAATACCAGGGCATTGATGTATTAAACAGCAGGGTCTTTATCAAGATTATGCCTGACATGAGCGTCTCAACTTTCGGTTTGGATATATTCTCCATATCGGGACTTTCTACTGCTCCGGCTATTCCTGTCTCTGCCATCGGATCTTTTGCCGTACGAGACATGAATCTGCAGATTGAAAAAATTAGTCCGGCCTTAACAAAAATTCTTCCTTTACCAATTAGCGGTACCTATGAATATCGACTTGTCTATGAATTGACGGTTGCCACCAGGGATGAGAACAATATTCCCGGACTGTATTATTCACTACTGGATGCTAATACCGGTGAATTGCTTTATCGCCAAAACAGAGTTCGCTTTAGCCAACCTTTGAGTTCCGATGTGAACGTGATCGGTACTGTTTCCCTTTATTCTCCTTATCAACCCACTGTTACGGTCCCACTTCCCAATTTGAAAGTGAATAATGGCGTGACGATAGTGTATACCGACACTGCAGGTTTAGTGAATCTACCAGGAACAAGTCCTGTGACAGGCACTTTTACACTTGCCGGTAAATGGAGTAAAATTTATACTGATGGTGGCTCTGTTTCGCCATCCAGTGTTTCATCATTTAATTCAGGAACAGGAGTGATAAGTTTCGATTCATTAACGACTCTTTCACATGTATCAGGATATTATCATGTAAATGTTGTACATGATTTTATGAAGAAGTTTTTTCCCATTTTCACCAGCATGGATAACCCACTGGAAACACAGATCGATCTTACCTCGGGTACTTGTAATGCATTTTACAGTGGTAACAGCATCAATTTCTTTTCAACCGGTGGCGGTTGTCATAGCATGGCGCAAGTGGGTGACATCGTTTATCACGAGTATGGTCATGGAATAAATGACAAGTTTTATCAATGGCAAGGTGCAAGTTGGGATAATGGTGGAATGGGTGAGGGATATGCAGATGTTTGGGGATTATCAATTACTCAAAATCCGATTTTAGGAAGTGGTTATCGCACAAGTGGAGCAAATACTTTTATACGTCGCTATGATGTTTTGAGAAAGGTCTATCCTCAGAATTTGACGGGTGAAGTGCATGACGATGGTGAGATTATAGCCGGAGCCTGGTACGATGTTGCCTTGAATTTGGGATCTTGGGCAGACATGACCGCACTTTTCGCATCGACTTACTATGATTTGGTTACAGGTCCCGATGGATCAGAAGGACAAGTTTATACCGATATTTTAATTTCGGCATTGAATCATGACGACAACGATGGAGATCTCAGTAATGGTACTCCAAATGATCAGGCGATCATTTCAGCTTTTGAGCTCCATGGAATCACACTACTAAATAGTGTAAATATTGTACATCAGGAAGTTTTGACATCTGCAAAACTAAGCCCAATTACGATTGATGCTTCAATGCAAATTCAATACCCTTGGTATCCTATAACAGTAAAGCTAAACTATCGCACATCACCAACTGATCCATGGACGACTATTCCAATGACCGGAACAGGAGGGAATTTTACTACTTCGATTCCGGGCCAGCCATCGGGGACTTTAATTGCATATTATGTAGAGGCATTTGATATTTCAGGGACAAGTCTTAGCACTAATCCTAAAGAGGCTGTCGGAACCGATGTTAATATTCCATATTTCATCTTGGTAGACTATGAGAGGCAGATTATCGAAGACTTTGATTCCAATCAAACAGCGGGCTGGTTGACTTCTCAGGCAAGTGATAATGCTTCGTCCGGTTTTTGGGTTATCGAGCAACCTGTTGCAAGTTATACAAGTGGTGGCGAGTTATGCCAGACTGATTCCCAGCATACAGCAGTTGGACTGAAGTGTGCCTTGACAGGTAATATGGCAAATACATCTTTTTCTGTTGGTGCTAATGATGTGGATGGAGGAAAAACAACCTTACAATCGCCGATGTTAGATATATCATCTTACACAATGCCTGTGATTTCTTACTGGAGATGGTACACCAATGATCAGGGAAGTGCGCCAAAAACAGATTTTTGGAGAACTTATATTTCTGATGATGGGGTGAATTTTACTTTCGTAGAGCAGTTATTAGTTCCGGATCACCAATGGAGAAGGTTCGCTTTAAAAGTCGAAGATTATTTTCCGGCAGCTACGCAGATCATGTTGCGGTTTGTTGCTGATGATGCAGGTAACGGAAGTATTGTAGAAGCAGCCGTAGATGATATAGAGATTCTCGACATTGTAAATCAGGTTTCAGTTAATGAAATAACAAAGGTTAATTCGGTCAAACTGTATCCTAATCCGGCAAATTCAGAATTTTCAATTGCGTTTAACTCATCCTATACCGGAAGTGGAAATCTTGAAATTGTCAACGCCATTGGTCAGATTGTATACTCAGAGAATATCAAATGGCTAACAGGCATGAATCGTCATATGGTTGACGCCGGGTCAATTGCAAATGGAGTTTATCGGGTTCTGTTAAGAGCGGAAACTAATACTTTCGTTCTTCCTCTTTCAATCTTGCGCGATTGATGATACCAACCTTCGTAAAGAAAAATCCTCTACTGAATTTCGGTAGAGGATTTTTTTTTATCTGATGAGTTTTTAAGGATGCGTAAATTTATTTCAGGTGTTGAAAGAAGGTATCACTCCTTAGACCAAGTCGAAGCGACTCTACCGCAATCACTTCAGTAGGAGAAATGTTACCAAGGTTAACGTTGGCACCTAAAAGTTTGATGAAGTATGTTTGTCCACCTTTGTTTGGCGCCTCCCAAATGATTTTCTCCGACGGTACCTTGGCGACTATTTTATTGATAAGAACTACATGTGCTTTTCCGCTTGGTCTGAAAATCCCGACTGTTCCGCTTTCTCTTGCTTCAGCAATTACTTTCCATGCACCGGCTTCAAGCTCACTATTGATCATTTCAATCCATTTGTTGGGATGAATGATGATACCTTCTTCCTTTGAGCCAACCTCGGTAATTACTGTAACATGCTTTGCAAGCTTTCTGATATATTCAAGTTTCTCATCATGCGGCAGTGTGATACTGCCATCACTGATTTCCGCATGAGTCATTTTATATTTATCGAGATATTTTATGTAATCGTTGAATTTTTTACGTGCTACAAAAGCTTCCCATAATGTGCCTCCGAAGTAGACGGGTATTCCGGCTGATCGGTAAACTTTTATTTTCTTATCAAGATCAGGCGTGATCAGAGAGCTTCCAAAACCAAGTTTTACTATATCGACCATAGGACCTGATCCGTCCACCAGATCTTCAGCCTGTCTTATGCTGAGACCTTTGTCCATCACCATTGTTAATCCATTGTCACGCGGTTTACTCGTCCGCTTTGGTATTTTATCAAGAGGAAAATTCATATACGATTTTTATAAATATCAATAAGATGAAGCACATTGGAGTCGTTTTCCATGACCGGAGCATATTCAAAAATGCTGTGACAAAGATCAGGGTTTTTATCTAAAGCAGCTTCAAGCACCTGGTAAGCTTCATTTACATGATTTGTATTGTAGTGGTAACAGGCAAGTCGGTACAGCAACTCAGCATCGTTGGGATGGAAAACCAAACCGTTATTAATCAGTGCCAGCGCTTCATCTGATCGGTTGTCGACCATAAGCAGATGAGAGTACTCAAGCCAGATTTCATGGTTATCGGGCTCCATCTGAACTACTTTTTGGTAAGCAGCTTCTGCCGTTGCAAAATTATTGAGATGGTATTCAGCATCACCTAAAGCAAACCAATATTCCGCATTTTCATCGTCTAACTCAATTGCTTTCCTCAGATAATGGGTGGCTTCAAACCATCGTTCTTCAGATTGGAGAGTAATTCCTATACCAAGCCAGGCTTCTGCAAAATTAGGATCCAGTTTAGTGGCTCGTTTATAATAGTCACGAGCTCTGTGATAATCATCTTGCTGTTCATAACATTCTGCAATGTTATAATAGGTCAGTGCATCAGGGGCCTCATACTCAAAAGTCTTTTTATAGCATTCAATTGCTTCATTGTACTTCAGCAAATTTGCCAGCGTATTTCCTTTGTTGAAATAGGCTGAAGAGAAATCATCTTTGATAACTATACAATAGTCATATGCATCAAGCGCTTCTTCGTGACGATTCAACCTGTTGTATACATTGCCAAGATTATACCACGCCGCATAGGAGTAGGGTTGCTTGTCAATGAACTTTTTATAAAAGTCTATGCTGTCGTCAAACCTTTCGGTGAATTCAAAACAAAAGGCCAGTTCGTAAAGACCAATTTCATTTTCCGGATTTGCATCAAGACTAAGTGAAAGGTATTCGATCGCTTTGTTGTAATCACCCCAACTCTCGTAAACATAAGCCAGGTTCAGGTATAACATATCCAACTCATCCGCCAGAGGGATGGCCTTGTTGAAATTCACAATCGCCAGTTCAAACTTTTGTAGTTGTGAATAAATGCTCCCGCGAATCATGAAAATATCCGCATCCCTTGGTGTAATCTCTTCTGCTATGTCGAGAATATGTAAAGCTTCCTGGAACCGGTCTACCATGGCCAGAAGCTGAGCCTCACGCAGCAGAAACTCAACGGATCCCGGGTGCTGTGATTGTCCGAATTCGACAACCTGTAATGCTTTCACAGGGTCGTTTTTTTCTATATAATAATCGATAATATTCAAAAAGGCATCCACATCAAAGAAGTAGGCATCTTTGTTGCGGATCATTTCTTCGTACCGTTCAATGGAATGACGAATTTGGTTATTCTCGTCTCTCGCGCTTGGGAATTCTTCTTCTTCCATACTTGGATTAGGTTCTCGAAAAAGGATTGCTTTCTCAAAGATAGTGATTGGCTATGGATTTTGCCCTGTCAAATCCTGAGTTATTCACAGAATATGGTTAATTGGCTCAAATTCTTTCCCATAATTTAATCCTTCTAATCTGAGGGGAATTGGTCAAGCATGCGTAACTTCGCATTATCGTATGTTTTTAAAGAAAATCAACCTCCTGAATTTCAAGAATTACCCTGAGGCAAGCCTGGAGCTTGAGCCGGGGGTTAACGCCTTGGTTGGAGCTAATGGTGAAGGCAAGACAAATCTTTTGGACGCCATACACTATTTATCCCTTTGTAAGAGTTATTTCAATCCGGTTGACGCACACAATATTCGATTTGGTGAAGATTTTTTTATGGTACAAGGTGTTTTTGAAATTGATGAAGTTTCTGAGACGATCTCTTGTGGACTTAAACGAAATCAGAAGAAAGTATTCAAACGAAATCAAAAGGAATACGACAGACTTGCCGATCACATAGGACTTGTGCCTGTAGTCATGATATCTCCAACAGATACAATTCTTATCACTGAAGGGAGTGAGGAGAGGCGTAAATTTCTGGACAGTATCATTTCTCAGTTCGACAAAAATTACCTGGATGATTTGATAAATTACAGCCGGGTGCTTTCACAGCGTAATGCATACCTGAAATACGCTGCCCTTCACCGCAATTTTGATGCTGATTCATTGCTGATATGGGATGAGCAAATGATTCCTCTTGCCGAAAGAATATATAAAGTACGTTCCAAATTCATCAGTGAATTGGTGCCGATATTTAAAGATTTTTATAAAGCTATATCGGGAAATAAAGAGGTGATTGATATCAGTTACGAATCGCATTTGTCAAAAGGAAATTTAAGAGATCAGTTGGATGCTGGACGGGAGAAGGATCGTGCTTTACAATACTCAACCGTCGGAATTCATAAAGATGATTTGACTTTCCTGATAAGTGATGTCCCTGTGAAAAGATATGCATCTCAGGGACAGCAAAAATCATTTTTGATAGCTTTGAAGTTGGCTCAGTTTAATTTTGTTGCTACGGAGAAAGGCCAGCCGCCGATATTATTGTTGGACGATATTTTTGATAAGCTGGATGATAGTCGTGTTACCCGATTGATGGAGCTTGTTTGTCAGGAGAATTTCGGACAGCTTATTATCACGGATTCACACGCAGGCAGGCTGAAAGAAATTTTTAAAGGTTTGGGTATAACATTGCCTGTGTTCCAAGTACAACAGCAGGAAATAAAAAGAAATAGCTTGTCAGGACAAGCCGAATCACAGCACGCATAAATTTGTCCAGATTACATCGAATTGCAATTCACATGAAACGAAACAACGACCGACCAATTAAAGCAGCGCTTGAGGAGCTCTTAAGCAGCTATCATCTGAATGAGAAAATGGGTCAGGTAAAACTTGTGAACTCTTGGGAAGAAATAATGGGAAAAGCTGTGGCCCATCGGACGACAGAACTTATAATCCGGGACAAGAAATTATTTGTAAGTCTGAGTTCGGCCTCCCTGAGGCAAGAACTTTTTCAGGCCAGGGATAAAATTCTGCTTTTGTTAAACGAAGCTGCCGGTGCGAAAGTAATTGATGAAGTAGTTTTCAGGTAAAAAAAAATCCACCTGCACTGAGCAGATGGATTCGGTGTTGTTTTAATCATTTCGTGGATTAAAATCTTTCCAGTTGAGAGAAGAAGAACCCACCTTCAATAGAAGCATTTTCATCGCTGTCACTTCCGTGAACGGCATTAGCTTCGATAGATTTAGCAAATAAATTCCGAATAGTTCCCGGGGCAGCTTTTGAAGGATCCGTAGCACCTATAAGCGTTCTGAAATCTTCCACTGCATTATTTTTCTCAAGAATAGCAGCAACGATAGGACCTGATGACATGTATGATACGAGGTCTTTGTAAAATGGACGCTCTTTATGCACGGCATAAAAATTCCCGGCTTGTTCCTGACTGAGACGTGTGTATTTCATTGCTACGATACGAAAGCCTGCTTCATTAATTTTGGCAAGTATTGGTCCGATGTAGTTGTTACTCACAGCATCAGGCTTGAGCATCGTAAAAGTTCTGTTTGACATAGTGTTTGTTTATTTTAACGGCCGCGAAGGTATAAATTAATAAGTGTTGAACAATGCAGATTAAGAGTTATGGCTGAAATAAATTACATCGTCTTTAACTCCGCAACCAATTTAGTAAGAGCATCTTTCGCATCACCAAATAACATACTGGTTTTTGGATCGTAGAAAAGCATGTTTTCTATTCCTGCGTAACCGGCATTCATGCTTCGCTTATTTACAATGATGTGTTTGGCATTTTCAACATCAAGAATTGGCATTCCATAAATAGGAGAGGAAGGATCAGTTTTAGCTGCCGGATTTACAACATCATTTGCGCCAACTACAAGAACCACATCAGTGCTTGCAAACTCAGGATTTATTTCATCCATCTCTGCCAGTTTTCCGTAGTCTACGTTGCTTTCAGCAAGTAATACGTTCATGTGCCCGGGCATTCGTCCGGCAACAGGATGGATGGCATATTTAACTTCAACACCCCGCTCTTCGAGAAGCTCTTCTAACTCATGAATGACGTGTTGCGCCTGTGCAACCGCTAAGCCATAACCGGGCACGATGACCACTTTTTTTGAATAGTTCATCAGCACTGCTGTGTCTGAGATGCTGATATCTTTTATGCTGCCGCCGGTAGAAGAAACACCAGATGCAGCAGCAGAGGATTCTCCAAATGCACCAAAGATTACACTATAAAGTGGTCGGTTCATTGCACGGCACATGGCAACAGTCAGCAAGGTTCCGGCTGATCCGACCAGAATTCCTCCGGTCAGCATAACCTGATTTCCATAGAGAAAACCACCAAAAGCTGCGGCCAGACCTGTGAACGAATTCAATAATGAAATTACAACAGGCATATCTGCTCCTCCAATAGGGACAACAAAGGAAACCCCATAAAGAATTGATAGTCCGAACACCAATAAGAGCATGGACATACTGTCTGATCCACTGACCGTCAACCAAACCCCGGCTCCGATAGTAACAATCATCAGAAGTGTATTGATGATATTGTAGTTTGGCAAACGGTATGATTTGTTGAGTGTACCGTTTAACTTCATGAATGCGATGATAGAACCTGAAAATGAAACACTACCAATGATCATTCCGGCCATAATAACTGAAATCCTTTCCGGATGTCCAACATTGTGATGGAATTCAAGTAAAGAGATTAATGCCGCACAGGCACCACCCATCCCATTGAACAAAGAAACAAGTTCAGGCATTGCCGTCATCTTGACTTTCTTGGCAGTTGCCCATCCAATAATAGTTCCTAAACCAATGCCGGCAAAAATAAATGCAAGTTTGATTGTCTCCCTTGAAGTTTGTGTATTCGGATCCTTAGACTGGTAAAGAAAGATTGTTCCAACGATGGCGATCGTCATTCCAAATGCAGCCCAAAGGTTTCCACGGCGTGCACTTTGCGGTTCACTCAACATTTTTAATCCGACAACGAATGTAACGGATGCAATGAGGTATATAATTTCTAAGATGTATTGATTCATTTTGAAGTCTGAAAGGATAAGTGAAAAGCAGATTATGCTTATTTATTTCTTGGGTTTTTTCTTGAACATTTCCAACATGCGATCGGTTACGACAAATCCTCCAACCACATTTAATGTTCCTAAGACAACGGCAACAAACCCCAGACTGAGCAATAGTATATTGTCAGCCTCCGTATTCAACATTACGATGATAGATCCGATAATAACGACACCGTGAATAGCATTGGCTCCTGACATGAGTGGAGTATGTAGCACTGATGGAACTTTTCCAATCACTTCCACGCCCACAAAAATGGAAAGGATGACAATGTAAATCATCGACATGTTTTCACCGATGAATGTAATTAGATTTTGCATGCTGTATGTTTAAGTTTGATTATTGGTATTTAATTACTCGCAAAGTAGCTTCAAGAATTTCTACCATGCTTTTCCCCTGAGATAATATTAACTGAGAATTACTTAAATTCACTATTTCGTAGTCGAGGCTTCGTTCATACCAGTACAGGCAATTTTTAGCTTCCTGTATGTATACACATAGATGAGTGTAAAAAGTTGTAGCATCTTCTGCAGATTGAATTTTCACACATATTCGATTAAGGGCATTCACAGAAGACTCGAGTTTGGACCGAAGAAATTTTTCTTCATGATTTTCGCCTTTTGTCATTGTGGATGACACAATATTGGCGGTGAAGTTTTCTGTCCAATTTGTTAAGTGTGGATTTTTCATGGGGGCGCTATATAAAAAAATTTTATTGTCCAATTTGAGCCTATGTGTTCAGTATTGATCCTTGATGGACAATTAATGAACCTTTAGTAATTTCTTCATCCATTTCCCATTTGAAACCGTCTTTATCGGCAAGGTGCAGGAGGAAGGTTGAGATGTTCTTTGCGTATAATTCACTGGCATTTAAAGGAAGTAAGCTGGGCAGATTTGATTCTCCAATAATAGTTACCCCGTGCTTGACAACTGTTTTATTGTTTTCACTCAAGACACAATTTCCACCTTGTTCTACAGCCATATCGACGATCACGGAGCCCATTCGCATATTCTTCACCATGTCTTCGGTTACCAGCGTGGGAGCCTTTCTTCCCGGAATTAAAGCTGTGGTGATCACGAGGTCAGCTTCTCTGATATGCTTTCCTACAAGCTCTTGTTGTGCTTTTAAAAATTCTTCAGAAACATTTTTTACATAACCGCCTTCGAGCTTTACAGAGTCATCGCTTTTCAATTCTATGAATCGTCCACCCAGAGATTCTACTTGTTCCTTGGTTTCCGGACGAATATCTGAAACTTCAACAATGGCACCAAGACGTTTTGCGGTGGCTATAGCCTGGAGTCCGGCAACTCCGGCTCCCATTATAACAACTTTTGAAGGTTTAATTGTTCCCGCTGCTGTCATCAACATAGGGAAAATTTTTCCCAGGGCTGCAGCACCTATGATCACTGCTTTATAACCCGCAAGATTTGCCTGCGAACTCAAGACATCCATTTTCTGTGCTCTTGATATTCGGGGAATAGCATCCATAGAGAATGCAGATATTCCTTGATTTGCACAAGCCTTTACTAATTCAGGATTCATACCTGCATGCATGAAAGAAATCAAGACTGCATCTTTTCTCATAAAGGCAATTTCGTCAGCAGTAGGAGCATTCACTTTTAAAATGACATCTGCTTGCGAATAAAGGTCTTTACTGTCGGCAACAATTTTGGCACCTGCCTTGATGTATTTCTCGTCTTCAAAGTATGAAAGAAGTCCGGCATCTTTTTGAACCAGGCATTCAAAGCCTTGTTTGCTAAGACTTTCGACGATATCCGGCGTGACTGCAACACGACATTCTTTTTCTTTTGTTTCTTTAGGTACTGCGACTTTCACGTGTTTTGGTTTTCAATAGGTACAAAGAATCGCAAAGGAAACAATTAATTTCGTTTTTGTGAATGAAAACATCCTGAATTCGTCATAAAAAGACAGGAATAAGTATATTTGCAAAACTATGATTAAACTCACCCAAAGTACACTCGATAAATTGGAAGAGCTTCTCATTCTGGGAGGTTATAAGGTTCGCACGGAAAAAGGAAATTTTAAATCCGGAAGTTGCATAGTAGAAACTTCGAAGCTGATTGTGCTAAATAAATTTTCACCTGTAGAAACTAAGGTTGGTTTTCTTATTGAAGCGGTCCAACAGCTTGACTTGGATCAATCTATGATGGATGAACGTTTTCTCAAATTTCTGCAAGAAGTTCGGTCTACGGTTCTGACAAAATCGGAGGTTTCATAAGAGCCTGCCCTCAAATTATATGCTTATCACTTTTCTTGGTACCGGTACTTCTCAGGGTGTGCCTATGATCGGATGCGAATGTGCCGTATGCACTTCGGGTGATCCTAAGGATAAGCGCCTTCGAAGCAGTATACTCGTACAAAGCGGACAAACTAACGTTGTTGTAGATGCAGGACCTGATTTCCGGCAACAGATGTTGAGACAGGCACTGAAGAAACTGGATGCGGTTCTGTTTACGCATGAGCATAAAGACCACATAGCAGGTCTTGATGATGTAAGGGCCTTTAATTACCTAAGTGGCAGTGGAATGGATGTTTTTGCCACAGTGAAAGTTCAGGAAGCTCTCAGGAGAGAATTCTTCTATGTTTTTTCGAATCATACATATCCCGGCATTCCAAAACTAAATCTTAAAACGATTGATAATAAGCCCTTTTCCATCGGAGATATTCCGGTTTTGCCAATCGAAGTAAAGCATATGCAACTGCCTGTTCTGGGCTTCAGGTTCAATGAATTCACCTATATCACTGATGCAAATTATATTGACGAGGCGGAAAAGGAAAAAATAAAAGGGACACGCTATTTGGTTTTAAATGCATTAAGAAAAGAAAAACATCCATCGCATTTTACCCTAAATGAAGCTTTGGCTTTGATTGAAGAAATTAGACCTGAAAAGACCTGGCTGACACATCTGAGTCATCAAATGGGGAAGCATGCCGATGTTAACAGTCAATTGCCAAAGGGTGTAGAATGTGCTTTTGATGGACTGCAAATTGAGTTCTAAGCCTGATTTTTCGAAGATTTTACTAATTTTGCAATGTCCTGAAAAGAAGCTATTTCATTGATTTTTCGGGAAATTAAATAACAACGATCAGCACATGTTTGAAAATCTGAGTGATAAACTCGAACGGGCCTTTAAAGTTCTTAAAGGAGAAGGTAAAATTACCGAGATTAACGTTGCCGAAACCTTAAAGGAAGTTCGGAAGGCATTATTGGATGCCGACGTAAATTATAAAGTTGCCAAGCAATTCACCGACGAAGTAAAGGCGAAAGCATTTGGTCAGAATGTATTGACTGCCGTTTCACCAGAACAGTTTATGATCAAAATTGCACACGCACAATTGACAGAGTTGATGGGCGGAGATAAGGTGGAAATTGATCTTAGCTCTAATCCATCTGTGATATTGATGTCCGGTTTACAAGGTTCCGGAAAAACTACCCTTAGTGGAAAGCTGGCAGGATTTTTAAAATCAAAAAAGCAAAAACATCCATTGCTTGTTGCTTGTGACGTTTACCGTCCTGCCGCGATTGACCAGCTGAAGGTATTGGGGGAGCAGCTCAGTATTCCTGTATTCGCTGAGCCCGGAAATACAAATCCGGTAGATATCGCAAAAAAGGGTATCGCTTTCGCAAAGGCAAACAATCACAATGTCGTTATCATTGATACTGCAGGTCGCCTGGCGATTGACGAGGAAATGATGAATGAAATTGCTGAGATCAAATCAGCTATCAAGCCAAACGAAATATTATTCGTGGTTGATGCCATGACAGGGCAGGATGCAGTGAACACAGCGAAAGCATTCAATGACAGACTGGATTTTGACGGAGTTGTTTTAACGAAGCTTGACGGCGACACCAGAGGTGGAGCTGCACTTTCAATTAAATCAGTTGTAAACAAACCAATAAAATTTGTTGGTACCGGTGAGAAACTTGATGCCCTGGATATTTTCTATCCGAGCAGGATGGCAGACAGAATTCTTGGCATGGGTGACATCGTTTCCCTTGTTGAGAAGGCTCAGGAACAATTTGACGAAGCTGAAGCAGCAAAACTTCATAAAAAGATTGCTAAGAATCAGTTTGGTTTTGATGATTTTCTCAACCAGATTCAACAGATCAAGAAGATGGGTAATATGAAGGATCTTCTTGGTATGATTCCCGGGATGGGAAAGGCCGTCCGGGATGTAGACATCAGCAATGATTCTTTTAAGCATATCGAAGCCATTATCCGCGCCATGACCATGGGAGAGAGGGATAATCCTGCTATCATAAGCGGAAGCAGAAGGCAAAGAATTGCCAACGGAAGTGGAACAAGCATTCAGGAAGTAAATAAATTATTAAAGCAGTTTGATGAAATGAAAAAGATGATGCGGATGATGTCAAACAAAGACCAGGCTGCTAAGATGATGCGCAACATGCCCGGAATGCGTCGATAATGAAAGAGCAATTGACACAAAACACGATTCTCCTCGACGGAAAAGTTACTTCTGCCGCGATCAAACTTGAACTGGCTACGGAGGTTGCTACACTTATTTCCCAAGGAAAACGTGCGCCTCATCTTTGTGCTATCCTTGTCGGAAACAATGGCGCTTCTGAAACCTATGTTGCCAGCAAAGTGAAAAACTGCGCTGAAGTTGGTTTTAAATCTTCGCTCATTCGTTATGATCTTTCTGTTTCTGAGGAAGAACTTCTCGGGAAAATTCAGGAGATCAATGATGATAGTGGCATTGACGGCCTGATTGTTCAATTACCATTACCAGATCATTTTAATGTTCAACGAATCACAGAGGCCATTTCACCTCTGAAAGATGTCGATGGTTTTCACCCATTGAACCTTGGTAGAATGGTGCAAAACCTCCCGGCTTTTTTACCTGCAACACCATACGGAATATTGCTGATGATAGAGCACTACAAGATTGAGACTTCCGGTAAACATTGCGTTGTTTTAGGAAGGAGCAATATCGTTGGTATGCCAATGAGTATTTTATTATCAAGAAATGCTTATCCTGGAAATTGTACGGTTACCCTTTGTCATAGTAAGACAAAAGATTTAGAGGAGATTCTCAAATCAGCAGATATCATCATTGCCGCTTTAGGCAAAGCGGAATTTCTCAGAGCCAATATGGTGAAAGAAGGTGCGGTTGTAATCGATGTCGGTATCACACGCGTGAAATCTGATAAAACGAAAAGTGGCTTTAAAATTGTTGGCGATGTAAATTTTGAGGAGGTTGCCCCACATTGCTCCTATATAAGTCCGGTTCCGGGTGGTGTAGGACTTATGACTATCGTAGGTTTATTGAAGAACACCCTTACTGCTTATCATCATGAGTAAACAAAACTCAGAGGCTCGGTACCCTTTGATGGAGCATTATTATACCATCCAGGGTGAGGGTTACAATACAGGCAAGGCAGCTTACTTTATTCGTTTAGGTGGATGCGATGTTGGTTGTGTCTGGTGTGATGTAAAAGATTCCTGGGATGCTTCTAAACATCCAAAGCATAGTGTCAACTCCTTGCTATCAATGGTCGAGGATGCGGGAGCAAAACGGGTAGTAGTTACAGGTGGCGAACCCGCAATGTATGATCTTGAGCCAATCACCACATTGTTTAGCACTAAAGGCAAAGAATTATTTATTGAAACTTCCGGAGCCTATCCAATTTCCGGTGCCTGGGATTGGATCTGTGTTTCACCGAAAAAATTCAAAGCTCCTCTTACATCTGAATTGAAGAAAGCGAATGAATTAAAAGTCATCGTTTTCAACCAAAGTGATTTTGACTGGGCACTTGAACATGCGAAGTCAGTTGGACCGGATTGTAAACTTTTTCTTCAACCTGAGTATTCTGTCCAACATCGTGTTTTACCCGGAATAATAGATTTTGTAAAACTGAATCCCGACTGGCAAATTTCCTTGCAGACACATAAAGTGATGCAAATTCCTTAACAGGATTCGCTTCGAAGGAAGAATCAATTTTCTTCTCATTTCTTCGTTGAAAACTCTTTGTATTTCATTACAAGATCAGATCCATTCTCAAACGATGGCCTTATATTTGTAATTCATCCTATCGAAACCATGAAATTTTCCACTATTCGTATTTTTCTTTTATTTCTGTTTCTGTGTATTTCAGCATCAGCAATTGCACAAAAGAAGTATACAAGTACGGTACCTAAGGCAGTTCGTTCTTTTGATCTTGCAGTTCGTATGTATGATGAACGGCTGGAAGATAAAGCACTGGAATATATAGAAGCATCCCTGGAAGCAGATCCTAAATTTATAGAAGCTTATATGCTTCGGGCCAACATCTATACCGATAAAAAAGATTATGCCAAAGCGATTCCGGCTTATCAGGAAGCCATCAGCATTGATCCCGATTTTTTTCCTAATAATTATTATTCCCTGGCTACGGCACAATTCAAGAGTGGGGACTATGCAGCTTCAAAAAAGAATTATGAAAAGTTTCTCACCTATCCAAAACTCAATGCCGGATTAGCCGCAAATTCAAAACGAATGATTCAGAATGCCATCTTCGCTGAACAAGCCGTGAATAATCCTGTTCCGTTTAGTCCGGTGAATATGGGTGCCAGTATTAATTCCTCCTTCGAAGAATATTTTCCTGCAATCACCGCCGACGGAAAGACTTTTCTGTTTACGCGAAGAGGAAAAGGATTAAATCCGGAAAGGTTGAATATGCAGGAAGATTTTTATGTAAGTACGATGGCAGGAAAGGAGTGGGGAGCAGCACAACCACTGGAAGAAATTAATACCAACGGTAATGAAGGCGCCCCTTCTCTTTCTGCCGATGGACAATATTTGTTTTTTACGGCATGCCAGGAGATGCTTGAAAGCTTGGGAGCAAGAAAGACTAATGGCAGTTGCGACATTTTTCTTGCCAAGAAGATTGGAAATAAATTTAACACTGCACGCAACCTGGAGATTCCGATTAATACAGGTGTGTGGGAAAGTCAGCCTTCATTTTCATCGGATGGCAGAACACTTTATTTTGTAAGGGCGGTAAAAGGACCGGATGGACGTACTCAAAGAGATATACTCATCAGCAGCATCGGAGATCGTTCTGACTGGTCGGAGCCTGTATCCGTTTCATCGAAAATTAATACGAGTTCTGATGAAATGTCTGTCTTCATTCACCCGGATGATCAAACCTTATATTTTTCTTCAGATGGACATCCGGGTCTTGGCGGACTTGATATATTTATGTCGAAGAGAATGCCTGATGGCGAATGGGGAGATCCTGTGAACCTTGGCTATCCGATTAACACAGGTGGTGATGAAAACTCTTTGCTGGTAAGTCCCTCCGGCGATATCGCCTATTTTGCCTCAAACAGACCTGAAGGTTTTGGTGGATTGGATCTGTATCAATTCTCTTTGCCTGAAGCGATGCGGCCGCAACCGGTCTCTTACATGAAAGGAAAGGTCTACGACATAGAAACAAAGAAACCATTGTCTGCTTCGTTTGAACTAATCGATCTTGAAACCAATAAAACGGTAGTGAGTTCCACTTCAAATGTAGGTAATGGAGAATTTTTAGTTTGTCTTCCAATCGGTAAAAGTTATGCCTTAAATGTGAGCAAAGACGCTTATCTTTTTTACAGTGAGAATTTTGAATTGAAAAATGCAAAAAGCTCCAAAGATCCCTACCTGAAGGACGTCGCAATGAAACCAATTAAAATAGGTGAGAGCGTTGTGTTGAATAATATCTTTTTTGAGTTCGATAAATTTGATTTGAAAAAAGAAAGCCGAACTGAGATGGGAAAACTTATTTCATTTCTGCAGAAAAATCCTAAAATGAAAATTGAGATATCAGGACATACAGATAATATTGGCAGCAAATTATATAATCAGCAACTTAGTGAAAAGAGAGCCAATGCTGTGAAAGAATACCTTGTTCAAAATGGAGTATCTTCTGATAGACTGCAGTCAAAAGGATTCGGAGATGCCAAACCTATAGCTGATAATTCAACTGAAGATGGCCGTACAAAAAACAGGAGGACAGAATTTAGTATTGTTTCGGTAAATTGAAGTATCACTGTTACATAACGGCAAAAAAGGAGATCGATGCCTCATCAATCTCCTTTTTTTTTAGCAGAAGCTTAACTACTCCTGAGCATGCAAAGCCATTTTGTTTCCTTCACTGTCAATGAAGAAGGCCATGTAGCCGATGTCTTTACTGATTTCGGTTCTAGGCATTACAACTTTTCCGCCTGATTTCTCAATTCTGTCAATGACATTTTGAATTTTTGGATTAGCATTCAAGTAAATAACTGATCCATCAGTAGAAGGCTTATGCATATCACTTTGAACTAATGCGCCATTCACTTTTCCGTTTCCCATTTCCCAGGGAAAGCTAACCATTTTCATACCCATCATTTCCTGCATGGGCTGCATTTCCATTTTGAATACATTTTCATAAAACTTTTTAGCCCGATTTACATCCTTTGCAGGAATTTCAAACCAGTTGAGAGAATTTGAGTTGTTGTCCATGATTTCTTTTTTATAGGAGGTTTCTAAATAAGTTTGATTGCTAAAATTAATTCATGCCAAATTTAAATGCTACACTTTAAGAAACATTAACAAACCTTCGTGGTTTTTTTGAAATAAATCAATTCACTCTCAAATACCTATGCTTGTTTTGATCCTGAAAAAATAAAAACAGAGTAATCAAGAGAAATAGGACCTGATCCCGGTTGTCGTTTTTTAAAACCTTCATAAGCGTCTTGTTTAATTTTCGCCCTGGTTTTTTCATCGGCTTTACTCAGTGCAGAAACTACCGGTGCAGCTACGTCATTCATATATTCCCAGTAGCTTTCAAAAGATTCAGCTTCGCCCTGATCAATCTTTTCTTTGGTCATCACATTTTTAAAACCGGCTGTTTCAAATATATTTTTCATTTGATCAGGATTGGCGCATCTGAACATTCCGGGAGCACCCGGAACAGGAGGAGGGAGTTCGAGATTTTTTGAAATGGGACCCATTATTGATATGATCCAAAAATTTTTCTCTGCCGGTCCCCATACCGCTGTGGCGAATCGTCCGCCCGTGTTAGGGACACGATAAATTTCCTGTGTTGCTTTAAGCATATCCGGAAAAAACATATAACCCATGCGGCAACTTACGGCGTCAAAGCTATTATCTGGAAATGGCAATTCGCTTATGTCGCAATTTCTTGTTTCGTAATTTTTAATGCCTCTTGATTCAGCATGTGCCCGTGCAAGAGCTAACATTTTATCAGAAAGATCTTGGCCAATTACTTTTCCGTTTTTTACTATACCTGCAATGCTGAGTCCGGGTTCTCCGGTTCCGGTAGCTACATCCAGCACAACATCATTGTTTTTGAGTTGCAGTTGATGAATGATTTCATCACCCGATTTTTTTAGGAAGTTCATTACCCACGTATCCCATTTACCCCAACCTGGGGCAAATTTGTTCCATGTTTCTTTTTGTTGATCGCGGATTTGTTCGAGTTGGTTTTCCATGTCAAATGTTTTTTAAGAAGGTTGAAAAAATAAATACTGACATTGAATTGGCAAGAATGCACAAATGTATTAGCATTAGATTATTAGCATATAGCTTTAATCAAAACACAATTAAAGGTAATAAAATCTGAAAATTAAATTAAAAAAAACGCTTTCTTTAGTAGATTGCTGATCTAACTTTTAGAAGTTTTACCAACAATGCTTCCAATTTATCCAATTGCAGCATATTCGCACCGTCTGATAAGGCATTTTTCGGATCAGGGTGGGTTTCAATAAAAATACCGTCAACTCCGGATACTATACCGGCTTTTGCTATCAGTTCTATTAACTCAGGACGACCGCCGGTAACACCTGAACTTTGATTGGGTTGTTGGAGCGAGTGGGTAATGTCTAAAATAACAGGCACATTGAATGATTTCATCACAGGAATACCACGAAAATCAACTACTAGATCCTGATATCCTAACATTGTGCCGCGTTCGGTAAGCATAACGTGAGGGTTACCCGCATTTTTGATTTTGTCTGCAGCAAATTTCATGGATTCAGCATTGAGAAACTGCCCCTTTTTTACATTGACAGTTTTACCTGTAGCTGCTGCAGCAAGTAATAGTTCAGTTTGTCTGCATAAGAAGGCAGGTATTTGTAAAACGTCTACATATTTCGCTGCAATTTCTGCTTCATAACTCTCATGAATATCCGTTACGATGGGCAAACTCAATTCATCGCGTACTTTTTTTAAAATCATCAATGCTTTTTCATCACCTATTCCGGTAAAGGAGTCAGATCGGGTACGATTTGCTTTACGGTAACTAGCCTTAAAGATGAAAGGTATTTTTAAACGATCCGTTATTTCCTTAATTCTTTTTGCAATCCCCATCGTCATCTCTTCGCTTTCTACCACACATGGTCCGGCGAGAAGAAAGTAGTTATTGTGTTCTATGTTTTTTATATGTGGGATGTGATTTATCATGTATGTTGTAATTGATATGAAAATTTGTTTTTGTAATTTGAATTAAAAGTATTTTTCCAAAGATACAAAAGCTCCCTGAGATAGTCCTTTGCCATTGTTGAGCATAGAACTCAAATAATCTGTTCCAAGACAGAATACCCACGATTTTCCCGCTTGTCCTTTATATCCTAATCCAAGATTCCAGAAGGTATAAGCACCATAGCTAAGATTCAGCGCAAGTTGATGCCGTCGTTTGAAGTTGTATTTTAACTCGGTGAAGCCTCTCAATCTCGCCTCTGCAAAAAAGATTTGTTCTGCACCAATGTCTAAAATTAATTTGCCGGGATTTAACTGGGCTGAGTAAGACGCTTTCAGGTGAAATGGTACCATGTCACTAAAGGCTTTTTTTCTTCGGTCAGTAAGAAAGGACTGAACATAGGCACTGTCAGTGGTGATTTCCTTCCTAATGGTGTCGCTAAAATCAAAAATATCCGTCACATCTATTCCTTCAAACCTAAAACTACTATCAATCGGTACTTCTGCACTTTCTTTTGTCCATTGAATGTATCCGAGATTAGAAGCTGAAATGGACCAGGCATTTTGTTTTTCATCACGGATAATCACCATTCCGTCGATGGAAAATCCGTAACCGTTAAAACTTCCCGGTTTGCTTTGTGATGAATCACTGCTTCTTAAGCGGAGATCAAGATTTACATCCAGAAATGATCCGTCAGGTGCGGTATACAAGGATGAGGATTGAGAATCGTAGCCGGAATATTTTTGACCAATATTTAATGAGACTGCAGTGGACCAAATTATATGTTTATTCTTCCGTTCAGAGCTTCTTTCAATCCCATATGTTAATTGCTGGTAAGTATAAGATTTCAACTTGAATGGGCCGAGTTCAGCTTTTTTTCCTGCGTAATTTTTATTGCCCCGGAAATACATCTCAAATAAATCATTTTCAAATTTTGCATGTATATGGGCTTTGTTACTGATTCTGATAAATGATATACCGCTAAAGGAACCAAACAAGGTGTCAAGTTTTTGGGCAATAGTGATACTGGCATTAAATTCTGCTCCTAAAGTGTTTCTGTGAAACAGATTCTTACTTACCTCGTCCTTCATCTCATTTGTTATAAACCCTGAACGAAAGTATTCGTTTGCAAATTGATTCGTAACAGTTCCTGAAGCGAAAGAATAATCTGTATAAAGGGAATAAACCTGATTGTAACCGGGACCAATATTGAAAAGTTCTGTTCCCGGCGTGCCGGCTTCTACAGTCAGAATTGAAGCAATGAATATGGAATAACAAAGAAATAATTTTCTCACAAATCAGCGGATATAATAGGTACCGTTAGCAATCAGTTTCAAATCAAGTTTATAATGCGAATACAGCTGGATCAATTGGGCATAGTCAGGAGTATTGAACTTTGTGCGTATTCCCATAAACTTGCTGTTACGGATATGATCTTTGCGGGCTTCATCAACCGGAATTTCTATCCGTGTAATAACAGGTGATGTTACTTTGTATTGTGCATCGACATTTGCCCTGCTGATATTTCCGGGAATCAAAATAGAATCAGTCACATTTTTATTTTCATCAAGAGTAAATAGTTGCAGATCGAAATCAACCGGAAAGCCATTACTGGCAACCAGTGTTAATGTTAAGGGACCAATTGGATCAAGATTTGTTAATTCATTGAGTGAAATATCCTGCGTGTCTACCAAGAGTAAATTATCGGCAGCAAAGCGGAATGGCATTTTTAAAATAAGTTTTCCCTTCACCAGAAAATCCCTATACAAGAAATCCGTGTAAAGTGAAAAATTATTTCCTAAAGGGTTCATGTTAAGATTAACATCGTAGTGAATTCTTTCCGGAAGATTTTCAACAAATGCTTGTAGGTTGCTGTTAGAATTGTCTAGATGAAAATTATGCAAAGAAGGAATCACAGGTGACAGTGGTGGTCCGCTTTCTTGCGCCCTGTTGATGTTGAGAGGGCGTTGAAGAAGAGAAGGAGCCGTCAACGTAACCGTACTGCCTGTACGTGAATTTACCGAGGAAAGGGAATTAAAATAAATTTGCGCATCTGCTCCTATGTAGTTTTCTATGTTTAGGTCCAGACTCACGCTGTCCAATTGAATATATCCACCGCGCACAAAAGATGCCAGACCCGTAGTGTTTGAGGAGCTTTCCGAAACAGAATTTTGTCCGAGATATCCCTTCACATAACTTGCTTCCATGTCCCTCAAAGTTGATTTTAGATTAATGACAATGTCATTAAAATTGATTGTGAAATTGTTTCCACCGGGATCTGAAATGGCGCTTAGAGTATAAGCTATTGTGTTAAACTGTGTTCCGTTTACTCCGGTTAGATCTATTGTATAACCTTCAAGACTGAAGTTTCCCTGATAAATTCCCGGACCATTAATGTCGGCAGCGTTCACCTCTTTAACGATTGTAAAGGCTAATCCGTTCTTTTTTGCTTTTGGAATCGAGTAGGTATAAATAAGTTTCTCCGGCAAGCTGTTCTTCAACTCAATTTCAATTGATCCCTTGCTTACAATAGCTTTCGTAAGTTGGACGGATCCCAATCCAAGAGAAATTTTATTATCCTGATTAGGAAATGCAAAGCCGGGAAATATGTTTGCTGAAAAAATTGGCCACACCGCAATATTAGTGATCGTTGTATCAGGGATTTTGTAGATGGAATCAGGTTCGAGATTATAAAACTCTTGCTCAACAATCAAACTGACGGATCCATCTGAATTACTCTGAATAATGCTATCAGCTAAAAGCTCATTTATAGACAATGAAGCATACAAAACAGGGCCAAGAACTTCGACATCCCACTGAGTTCTGTCATTCTCCTTTTTGCAGGCGAATAACAAAATTGAAGAAAGAAAAATCGAAAATACTGCTTTAAATTTCATGATTGATTTGAATACCCGTAAAGGTGCAAAATTAATGGAAGATTTGATTTGGTTGGTATAAAATCAGCGTTCAGTAGCGATACTTATCCTTCCACAATTGTTGAAGATAATCACGAATCTCTGATTCCCTGGCATTTTTTCCCGGCTCATAAAGAAGGCTACCCTTGATATCAGCAGGCAGAAAGTCCTGGCCCGAAAAATTTCCCTCATTAGAGTGATCGTAATTATAGTTGTCTCCATAACCTAATTCTTTCATAAGCTTTGTGGGAGCATTTCGAAGGTGCAATGGAACTGATAAATCACCGGTTTTGTCAACGAGAGCAAGTGCATTATCTATTGCCATATAACTCGCATTGCTCTTCACCGAGCAGGCAAGGTAAATGGCAGTCTGTGAGAGAATAATCCTACACTCAGGATAACCGGTTTTTTGACATGCTTCAAAACATGCGTTAGCAATAACAAGCGCAGTTGGATTTGAATTTCCAATGTCTTCTGATGCAAGAATAAGCATGCGTCTTGCAATAAAGATGGGATCTTCACCACCTCTGATCATTCTGGCAAGCCAGTAGACGGCAGCATTTGGATCAGAACCACGCATGGATTTGATGAAGGCGCTTATGATATCATAATGTTGTTCACCGCCTTTATCATAAAGTGCAGTTTTTTCCTGGGCTATTTCCTGAACGTTTTGATTGGTGATGACTATTTCAGCAGAATTTGTACTTGCGTTTACAACCAACTCAAAGAGGTTTAATAATTTTCTGGCATCGCCTCCCGACAATCTTAGCAGAGCATCCGTTTCTGAAAGGGTGATTTTTTTTCGCTTCAAAACTTCATCGTGTTTCATTGCAAGCTCAAGAAGTTTTAGCAAATCGACTTTCGATAATTCTTTCAGTACATATACCTGACAGCGTGAAAGCAATGGCGAGATAACTTCGAACGAAGGATTCTCGGTCGTAGCTCCAATCAGGGTAACAATTCCGCGTTCCACAGCAGCCAGTAAAGAGTCCTGCTGACTTTTGCTAAACCGATGTATCTCATCGATGAATAAAATCGGGCTGCCGGGTACTTCCTTCAGTTCACCTGCATATTGTTTAGCGCGTTCTATTACTTCACGAACATCTTTTACCCCTGAACTCACCGCACTCAATACATAAAACGGTCTCTTCAAAGATTTTGCAATGATCCCTGCAAGTGTGGTTTTTCCTACACCGGGTGGACCCCAAAAGATTATAGACGGAATAGAATTTTGCTCAATCCCACGGCGAAGTATGGCTCCTGGTCCAACAAGGTGCTCCTGACCGATATAATGATCTAAATTTGTTGGGCGTAATCGTTCGGCAAGGGGAATCATGGATGCAAAGATAAGTTTTGATAGCATTAATCATCATTCCTATTCAAAGCCCAATTTTATGACCTCTCGAATAAACTTTCCTTCATCAAAATTGTCTAATTAAGCCGAACCCATTTCGTATTTTGCGGAATCATTTCTGTCCGGAAATTCCCGGAGTTAATATCATCCCATTGCTTTATGAAAAAGTTGAATATAGTATTGATTGTAAGTCTTTTAGTTGCCAGTATTTCGCATGGCCAGGATGGTTCGAGTGGAAGGATGAAGAATATTCCGGATTCAGTCCGTAAGAATATGCCAAAGATTGGGACTGTATCCGGCATTTTGTTGGATGCCGATGGAGGCAAAGCAGTAAGTTATGCTTCCATAGCTGTTATTTCCGTGCGAGATTCAGCCATTGTAGGAGGAGCACTTTCCGATGAGAATGGAAGATTTAGCATAGATGAGCTTCCTATGGGAAGACTCAGCCTGAGGATTACATTCATAGGTTATGCTACTTTAAATTTGGATCCTTTTATATTAAAT
This sequence comes from Bacteroidota bacterium, assembly GCA_004295015.1. Taxonomy (GTDB): domain Bacteria; phylum Bacteroidota; class Bacteroidia; order AKYH767-A; family 2013-40CM-41-45; genus QQVM01. The sequence goes on from SHNE01000033.1 coordinate 184,833, forward strand.
CCCATGCAGCCTGAGTACGATGCAGGCTCAATTCGTCTGAATGCATCTCTTGCCAGGCTAAAAGAAGTTGAAGTGTCAGCAGAAAAACTGGATCTTATTAACAGCCTCGATAAAAAGGTTTATAATCTTGATAAAAATATAGTGAACACGGGAGGCACGATAACAGAGGCGATGCAAAATATCCCTTCCGTTACAGTTGATATCGATGGAAATGTAGCACTTCGTGGAAGTGAGAATGTAACAATCCTTATTGATGGCAAACCATCAGGTATGTTAGGAGCGGATCGTAAGGCTGTCCTGAATCAAATTCCGGCCAGCGCGGTTGAACAAATTGAAGTTATCACCAATCCATCAGCAAAGTATGATGCAAGTGGTATGGCCGGGATTATCAACATTAAAACAAAGAAGGAAAAGATGCAGGGGATGAACGGAACTGTTTCTGCAGGAATTGGAACTAATGATAAATATAATTTTTCACTCGGCTTGAATAACCGAAGCAGCAAAGTAAATCTTTATACAAATTATTCCTTTCGTCATGAAAAGCGTAGTTCTACAGGTGATTCCTATCAGCTAAATTTTTATCCCGGTCGCGAAACTTACAGCTTTACGAATATATCAAGTGGAAATCGTAAATCTGATTTTCACACCGGAAAGCTCGGAGCTGATTTTTATCTGAATAAAAATAACACCCTCGGAATAAATGCTTCTCTCACCACCCGATCAGGAACTGATCCTGATCAGAATGACTATGTATTCAGAGATTCTGAAGGAAATATTTACGAGCAATACCAAAGTACAGCAATGGGTAATGAAAAGAATGATGGTGCTGATGTAAATTTAGATTACCGAAGAACCTGGACCGGATCAAAGCGTGAATTAAGTGCAACAGCAGGATACTCCAGCAACCAACGATCAGATAAGAATGAAAATTGGAGTTCGACTTATGCGATCGGAGATATTCCTTACCAAAAAAGTGACAATGAGAACGATTATTCATCACTGATTTTGCAGGCAGACTTTATGCAACCGATAGCCGGTATTGGAAAACTTGAAGCCGGATTAAAGAGTACCTTGAGGGATATTGACAATAATCAAAAGTTATACTCCTATGACCAGGCTTCCCGGGTTTATTTATTAAATATATTAAAGAGTGATCAGTTCATATACACCGAACAAGTTTTCGGGGCATATTTAATGTATACCGGCAATTGGAAAAAGCTCGATTACAATGCCGGTTTGCGCGCTGAACAAACATTGGCGGAAGGCGATTCGAAATCTGCTATGACAACATTTAGCAATGATTACCTTTCATTTTTTCCCAGCGCATTTGTTAAATACAACTTTAGTGATCAAAGAGAGCTTCAGCTAGGTTACAGCCGAAGAGTAAACAGGCCCGAAACAAGATCTCTGAATCCATATACAGATTATTCTGACTCCTTGTTCCTTAGAACAGGTAACCCTTATATCAAACCTGAATTCATTCAAAGCTATGAATTAGCTTACTCAACACCACTTGGTCCTGTAGATATGACTGCCACAATCTATTATCGTTATACCGATAATATGATTTCAAGATTCAGAACACTCGATACTGCCACTACGGTGTCGACATTAAGTTATGTTAATTTTAATTCTTCAGAGAATATTGGAGCCGAACTTGTTCTGCGTTATGAGTACAAGCGGATTGGAAGTGTGATGGGGACAGCAAATTTTTATCAGAATAAGATTAAAGCCGGTAATATTGAATCAGATCTGCAAAGCGATTCAAAGCAATGGAATGGACGTTTGAATTTTAATATCAAAGCAGGTAAATCAACCTCACTTCAAATTACAGCCAACTATATGTCGCCCAGGGTATCACCGACTAGTAAGTTCAAAGGGATGAGTGGGGTGGATGCAGGAATTAAGCAGGACTTGTGGAAGGGAAAAGGTTCTATCAGTTTAAATGTTTCTGATATATTTAATACCCGCAATTTTAGAATTTCTCACTTTGATGATTTTTACCTTTCTGAATATACACGAACAAGGGAATCCCGGGTGGCTACTGTATCACTTAGCTATCGTTTCGGAAAACAGGATACCAACTTATTTCAACGTAAAAAAAATCAACGAAGCCAACAACAAAGTGATGGAATGGATTTAATCGACTATTGAAATAAATGTGAGCTGAAAGGAAGGACTAATTAAAGTTTAGCCACCGTTTCTTCGCTTGTTCCTCCAGCATTTCCCGGTCATCGGGATGCGCAATTGAAATTAAGGCTTTGGCTCTTTGCTGAAGATTTTTCCCAAACAGATTTACGATGCCGTATTCTGTTACTACATAATGCACGTGCGCTCTTGTACAGACTACACCGGCACCTTCCTTCAAAAAATTAACAATTCTTGAGCCCCCCTGTTTTGTACGGGAAGGCAGACCGATGATGGCTTTACCGCCATCAGAAAGGGCAGCACCCCTCATAAAATCCATTTGACCACCAACTCCTGAATATTGAAAAGTTCCGATAGAGTCGGAGCACACCTGACCGGTTAGGTCTATTTCAATGCAACTATTAATAGCATGCATCTTCGGATTTTTTCGAATGACAGAAATTTCGTTCACATAATCAATATCCAGAAAAGCAAACGCAGGGTTGTCGTTCACAAAATCATAAAGTTTTTTCGAGCCCAGACAAAATCCGGTAACAGATCTTCCGGGATGTTTCTTCTTGTATTTATTTGTGATGACGCCATTTTCAATAAGCGGGAGGATTCCATCAGAAAACATTTCAGTATGAACACCGAGATCCTTATGGTTTCCCAGAAAGCTCAACACTGCGTCAGGGATGCTTCCAATTCCCATTTGTATCGTGCTACGATCGTCAATTAATCCGGCAATAAGTTTTCCTATAGTCTTATCAGCTTCACTGATTTTTTTGGTATAGGCAATTTCATGCAATGGTTCATTCACTTCAACCATTGCATTAAATGCACTCACATGAATCATCCCGTCGCCGTGAGTTCTGGGCATATTGGGGTTGACCTGAGCGATCACGTGCTTTGCATTATTCACTGCTGCTCTGGCAATATCGACTGATACTCCAAGAGAACAATAGCCATGTGAATCAGGCATAGAGACTTGCACGATTGCAGCATCTAATTCCAGAATATTATTCCTGAAAAGATCCGGTATTTCACTTAGAAAAACCGGAACGTAATCGGCCAAACCCTGTCGCACGGCTTCTCGGATTGGTTGTGAAACGAATAAACTGTTGATGAAAAAGGAAGAAGCATATTCAGGATTTGCTGGCGGAAAATCACCCAGTACACTGATGCAAACTAACTCCACATTTTTGAGCCTTGATGCTTGCTCTGCTAACTTTTCTACCAGAAAGCTGGGAGTAGCCGCACTTCCATGGATAAAAACACGTTGATGGCTTTGAATTAATTTCAGCGCTTCTTCTGCAGAAGAATAATTTATCCCGGATTTTTCCATACTATACAAATGCGCCTGATAAATTTAAATTCATTTCTGCTGTTTTTCATTCTCAGCCTTCAACAAAGGCCTTGAAATTATTCAGATAAGTCTGATCAATAGTCTGAAACTGACTTTTGAATAAACTAAACAATGATTTGTAAAACAGATTTGATCCTTCACATACGTAACTGCCTTGAATGATCGTACCTTCGCCGGAAGAAATAAACTGCACATGATCCTTCTTATGCATAGAGCCGGCATCAAAGCTTAGCCCAATGAGTTTATTCTCTTCGAAAGCTATTACTTCTTCAAAAAGTTCCATTGTTTGCCCCTGGCTCTCTATGGTCATTTTCATTTTCGTTCCGACCATACCCGGTTTGATTTCAAGAATTTCCAGTTTCTTCATTTCAGGAATCCATTTATTCAATGTGCCGGGATCATTATACTTTCGGAAAACTTCAACAAGCGGTTTATTGACGGTAATTTCTGCCGTATAAGTTACTTGTGGAAAAATGAATCCCAATGAGAAGAATACCACTGCCAAAAGGAGGATGATGATTCCGGTGATTTTTAAAAATTTTTTCATAAAAGATATTGCTTTTTTAGGCTCGATGCCGGAATTTAAAGGCGGCTCCAAATATATACAAAGCATTGGAATCGATTCCTATATTCCTGAGAATTGCTGCGAATATTTAGCTTACCATAAAATGATAGCCCTTGCCCTTAAGCGTAATGATTTGAATCCCATTATCTGAAGAAAAATACTCTCTTAGCTTTCGAATATATACATCCAATGTCCGGGAGTTAAAGAATGAGTCATCGCCCCAGACAGCAATAAGCAAATCCTTCCGTTCAATCACTTCATTTTTATGAAGACAAAATTGGTGCAATAGTTGTGCTTCTCTGTGAGACAACCTGATCTTTCGCGTTGCATGGTTTAACAGGTATTGATCGGGATGAAAGGTAAATTTCCCTATTTCTATGGTATCTGCTTTTTCAGCTCCCTGCTTAAGCAATTTCTGAGCCAGCTGTAATTGATTTTTTATCCTGACGTTCAACTCCTCCAGGCTGAAAGGCTTTCTGATATAATCTGTTCCGCCTGAATCAAAACCCTTTATTAAGTCTTCGGTTTGTGATTTTGCAGTAAGAAAAATGATAGGCATAGTGGCTTCAATTGAGCGTATACTTTTCCCTAACGAAAATCCGTCAACATGCGGAAGCATTACATCTAACACACATAGGTCTGGTTTGAATGAATTAAAGGCATCAATAACCTTTGCCCCATCGCTCTCATGGTACACTGAAAAGCCTTGTTGCTCGAGTGTTTCTTTTACAATCTTTCCCAGATTTGGTTCATCTTCTACATACAGGATTCTGATGCTCATGCCACAGGAAATTTCATTGTAAAAATACATCCTCCCTCTTTATTATTCTTAACCTTGATGCTGCCATTGTGTTGCTGCATTACCAGAAAAGCATAGCTTAATCCTAATCCTGATCCTTTTACATTATGGACGTCTTTATTGGGTATCCTGAAAAATTTTTCGAATACCTTGTCAATATATTCTTCAGGAATACCGGGACCATTATCTGATAGATAGATTAGAAAACTTTCAGCTTTTCTTTCGAATTCAATTTTAATATGAATGTTTTCCTTTCCATATTTAATACTATTATCAATGAGATTGATGAGAATACCCTGAACATGCAGTTTGTCCAGAAATGCTGTTACATGTTCGTGCTGATTAAGGATGGTAATCGTAGAATTTCCGGCTTCTAATCTGTGCCTGAAGGATTGGATTACTTCATTTGTCAGCTCATTCATGTCTACTATTTCCTGTTGGATAAGCTCTTTTCTTCCTTCAAGTGTAGACGTATCTAATACTTTATTAATTAATTCTTCGAGACGGATAATCTCCAGGGAGGCGATCCCTAAATACTCGTCAATTTTTTCAGGCTTGCTTCTTCGGCTTGGATCCTCTAAAGCTTCGATTGCAACTTTCACAGTGCTAAGCGGTGTTTTTAGTTCATGCGATATATTACTGATAAAATCATTTTTTAAAGTGCTCAGCCGCATTTGATTTTTTAAACCACTATAGGATAAGTAAAAAGCCAGGGCAGTAAGTAAAAGCAGAATGGTGGCAAAACTAATTTGGGGTGAAATCAATTTCAATAAATACATTCTGTATGATTCCAGCTCTGCACCATATGGAAAGTTGAATAAGCGACTTTCAAAATAAAGAGTTTTTTGCTTTGGATTTATCAGGTCAGAACTATCCTTGATAACCCAATTTATGTTCAAGCCCAAATTGGACTCCTTTAGCTTTGCTGAAAAAAGTTCTTTAAGAAGATTGGTGTCAGACTTTGACAGTGTTTGATAATCTTCTATGTCTTCCTGGTTGAATGAAGATTTTACTTCATCATAGATAAGCTTGACACCTTTTACCAGTAAATTATTGGCAGAGTCATTTTGTTCCTTGAATTCAATTTTTCTTTCGATGGTCTCTTTTAATAGTCCTGACGGAATAGCTGAATCGGGAGCCTGAATGAAGGAGATCGCACGGATATTTTTATTCTCTGTCAGGCCTTCTTTCACCGAAGGATTATCGTCTGTAATCGCCATGTGAATTTTAAACCCCTTCTCATTATTCAGAATTGGATTTATAAGATGCTTGACCAGCATTGAATCCATTACCTGGAGTTTAGCATCGCTCAATTGTCTTTCTATATCTGATTTCAGTTTTTGTTTTTCCTGATCATATTGAGAATAGAGCCAATGTCCGGTAAATAACAAGAGTAATGCCTGACTGAGTATCATCAGCGCTCCAATTCGGCGGATATTTTTTCCCTGGTTTTTCAATTGTCTAAAGATACAATACCCTAGCACCCTGATCAACGGATTAACCTTAATTAACCTTTTTTATTCCTTGTTTAACCGTTTTCATCGATAGTTGTGAATAGATTTGCAGTATAAATTCAAGGATATGAGAAATACCTATTTGTGCCGGCTAGTCGGAGCTTCTGTTTTTTATTTAATAATTAGTACGCATGGCAATGCTCAGCCGATTATTATTAAAGAAGCCTCTTCGGTGAATGTAGATGGAATCATTAGCGCCGGTGAATGGGCTGATGCTGATTCAATCCAAATTGATATATCAGCTTCTGCAAAGGTGACGATACTATTTAAACACGACGGAACAAATTTCAATTTCGCTTTCTTAAATAATCTGGAATCATCCAATATTCGTTTCCCTGAAATTTTACTGGATGTGAATAATGATAAATCTGCAAGCTGGATGAGTGATGATTGGTGGTTTCACGTTTCAGCCACTGATTGCGAATCGAATACAGCTCCAAATGATTATTCTAATTGTCTCTTAGTTCAACCAGGTTGGCTTGGGGTGAATAATTTTAATTCGGGTCCACCATTGACAGACACCGTCGAAATCCAAATCCCTTTCACAAAGATTGATTTCCTTTCTCAGTCAACGGATACAATTGGCATTAGCTTTGATGTAACGAATACTTTCAATGCATGGAACTTTTGGCCATCTTCCGGAGTTAATAGTTCGAATCCATCTACCTGGGGTACAGCAATTGTAGAATTTATTGCAAGTTCTACGATGGAGATTCAATCAACCACAGTCGTATTAAAGATCTCTCCAAATCCGGTCGTCGATGAGTTAGCACTGGATTTATCCGATTCCGGGGATAGGATACAGTCGATTTCCCTGACTGACCTTAATGGTAGAGTTATATATCATTCTTCCCCGGTTGGAGAACCTTCATTTATTACAATTCCTGTTAAGGATTTTGCCCGAGGTGTATATATATTGGCTTGTACCGGATTTAATTCATTTGTAAAAAAGAGAATCATAAAACAATAATCGTCATGATAAAAAAATCTGTTTATTTATCAATACTATTTCTGAGTTTGTATTTAGCTGCAGAATCTCAAACTAGTGGAACTATTCAGTTTGAAGAAAAAATGAAAATGCTCATGGTGACTGAAGATAGCAAGCAAATGGGCGATCTTGCTGAACAGTTACCGAAGGAATTGAAGTTCTACAAGCTTTTGTTTTTCTCACCTGAGACATCGCTCTATACTACCGATAAGTCAATGAAGCAGGATACGAGAAATGTGGAAGTGGAAAATGACAATGATGGACCTAGAATTATTATGAAGATGGACGAACCGGATGAACAAGTCTACTGTGATATTTTAACCGGTAAAAAAATAGAGAAACGCGATCTGTTTGATCGACCTTTTATTATTGAGTCGGATTTGTCGAAGATGGAGTGGAAACTGACAGGAAATCAAAAAACCATTTTAGGCTATCCTTGCCAGGAAGCAGTTTTAAGAGATTCGCTGATCAAGCTTACTGCATGGTTTACTGTGTCGCTCCCCGTTTCTACAGGACCGAATGGGATTGGCAATCTACCCGGAATGATACTCGAGATAAACCGTGATGATGGTAAGCAGGTGATTACTGCAGTTAAGATTACGCTTGCTGAAGTCGACAAAAAAATTTTTGTTAAGCCAAGTGGCGGAAAGAAAATGACTAAGGAGGAATTTAACAAACTTGCTGAGGAAAAGCGAAAAGAAATGCAGGAAGAGAATGGAGGAGATGGTAATATTATTATTAAAATCAGAAATTAAACTGTGAATAAAAAGATTGCTCTTGTTTCATTATTCATATTGATTTCCGGAGCCTTTTCGGGTCATGCCCAATCCTATTCACTAAGCGGTATTATTGTTGATTCCGAAATTGTTCCATTGCAATTTGCTACAGTAGCCTTGCTCGTTCCCGGGGATTCTACACTTGCTTATTATAGTATTAGCAGTGCAAAGGGTAAGTTTGAAATTAAGAATATTAAGCCGGGCGCTTACCTGTTGCAAGCCGTCTTTATGGGTTATGAGACTTTTTATAAGACGATCAGTTTTCCCGGGCAAGAGACAGATTTTGGGTCTGTCATACTCAAAGCAAAAGCTCTTCAATTGAATGAAACTGTAATAAGTGCCGAGCGCATTCCACTCTTAATAAAGAAAGATACGATTGAGTATGATGCGGGAGCATTCAAAACAAAGCCTGATGCTGTTGTTGAAGACCTTTTGAAAAAGTTACCCGGTGTTGAAGTGGACCGTGCCGGCAATGTAAAGGCACAAGGGGAGGATGTACAAAAAGTTTTAGTGGATGGTAAGGAGTTTTTCGGAAATGACCCAAAGATTGCGACAAAAAATCTTCCGGCAGATGCAGTTGATAAGGTCCAGGTCTACGATAAAAAATCTGAAGAAGCAGAGTTGACCGGTGTTGATGATGGGATTCGCAGTAAAACGGTCAATCTTCTTCTGAAAAGTAATAAAAAAAGTGCATGGCTTGGTGAAATGAATGCAGGACTTGGCACCGATGATCACTATCAATTAGCTGCAAAGGCTTATCGGTTCACAAGAAAAAACCAATTTGCTGTACTAGGAATGCTCAATAATATCAATCAGTTTGGATTTTCATTTCAGGACTATATTAATTTCAGCGGTGGTTTTGAAGGTTTTGCCGGTACAGGATCTGATGTAACTTTTCAAATCAATGATGATTCCAATTTTTCAATAAATTTTGGTCAGGCTGAATATGGCCTAATCAGTTCCGGTGCCGGTGGACTTAATTATTCCTATGAAAATAATCCGGAAGACAGAATTTCTTTATCATACATTGCTAATGGTACAGATAGGAAATTGAAACAAAATACCTTTACCAGAAATTATGTCGAAAGCGGTTCCTTTATTTCAAGCGAAAATTTAAGTGAACGAAATAAGAATTATAAACATCGGTTAAATGTAAGTGGAAGGAAGAAGGTAGCAGCACGTCAGAATTTATTTTTCAGTGCTAACGGATCCTTGTCGGATGCGAATTTACAAGGCGACCTGTTTTCAGGCTCCTTGATAAACGACACTTTGATTAATGAATTTTCAAGTATTAAAGAAAATCAGGCTAATGGATATAATGTTAATTTATCAGGAACTTACTTATTAAAGGGTGAAGGACTGTGGAAGCTTTTAAAAGTATCCGGAGAGATAAAGGCATCGCAGAAAGATCAGTTTTCAGATTGGCGGAATATCACGAGTTATGTTCAACCCGTTTCAGTAAGTTTGGAAAATCGATATTTGGATGAAACGGAAAAAGGACTTAACTATTCGGGAGCCTTGTCGGTCACCAGAAGTATTGGGAAGCTCGCTTATCTGATTCCTGCAATTAGAATAGGAATTAATTCCGAGAAGCTTAACAAAGAGCAGGGTATTCCTATGGCGGAGAATGTGTTAATTGACTCTTTAAGTTCAAATCTAAATACGAATTATGTTTGGTATCGTCCTGCATTAACTTATAAGATAAATACACAGAAGACACAGTTTTCTATTTCAGCGCAGATTGAATCAGGACTGCGTTCAAGTTCTGTCAGTTCTGTACAGCAGACAGATGAAAGAATTTTTTATTTTATACCTCAGATCTCCTGGGATAGAGAGTATAGAAAAGGCCGCAGACTAAGTGCCGGCTACGATGCAGAAGTGATTAACCCACAAGCCAGACAATTGTACCCTATTCCATTTAATAGCAATTCAACGCAGCGTATTCTGGGGAATCGAGATTTATTTGCTGAATACAGCCACGGAATACATTTTCATTCAATGGTTTTTGATCAGTTTTCGTTCACTTCACTTTTTACAGGATTGAGTGCGCAGTACACACGAAATAAAATTAACTGGAGCAGACAAGTGGATGATCAATTGAATCAGGTTCTGACACCGGTCAATGTCAGGGATGACTATCGTCTTCGTTCAAATGTAGAGTTCGGAACGCCCATACGTAAACTGAAAGTAAATATTTCAATAGATTGGATGGAACGATGGAATCAGGGAATTAACATAGTAAACAAGACCGAAAATAGTATCACAAACTTTAACCACTCATTATCGTTTAAGCTCGATAACAGAAAAAAGGAGAAATGGGATGTATCAATTGGAGCAGGTGTCAGCTATAATCAGGTAAGGTATTCGATAGGGAAGGAGCTAAATAATAATTATCTATCCTTGAACTACTTTACAGATGTAAGCTACACTCCTAATGATAATTGGCATATAGGTCTCAGTGCGGATGTAACACAATACAAAGCAGAAAGTTTTCAGAATGAGCTAACGATTCCTTTGTTGAAAGCATCACTAAGCCGGTATCTGCTCAGGAATGGCCGGATTGTCTTGTCTATTGAAGCGTATGACATACTGGATAAAAATTCGGGAATAGAAAGACTAGCTGAATTAAACTATTTACAAGAGAAACAAAGTAACATCATCGGCCGCTACTTTATGCTGAATGTAAAATTTCGATTGAACAAATTTTCTAAAAAAGATTCAGGAAATGTTGAAATAGATATTAAGTGATCCTACTTTTTGGTCTTTACCTCAACAGGTATTTTTTTTATAAAGGGGTTTATTGGAGCTGTAACTTCTTTAAGAGATAGCATGTTCAGTGGAAACTCAAGAATGACATGCAATGCGCTCAATACAAACAGAGCGACTGCTCCAACACGAAAGTTCACGGTGTATAGAATAATGGCTATAATCCAAACAGCAATAGCAGCAATGAGTTTCTTCTTTTCTATTTTATGCCATTGAATGATGGAAGTTTTAGAGAACCAGTTTAAATAATGATAGGTATAGGCGAAGGCAAGAAATATTTGAGCCTTCCATACATATGGTGCATAGAAATTCATTTTGTGATCTTTTACAAGTCCGAACATTTCATTGATGGTATAATTTACAGCGTGAAAATTGCTGGCAATGGTCATGTCAAGAATGAATGGATTGATCGAATTTGCTATAGGACGGATATCTGCACCAACAATTAAAAACAAAACAAGAAACATCGAAAAAATATTTGCTTTACCCCATCCGGAACCCGATTTTTTCGTGCCGAACCACATGAAAAGAAGAGTGAATAAGTACACATGTATGATGGTTGGCAGGAAAACACCAACCCATATGAGTACGGATGGATTTTTAAAATAGAAAAAGGAAAGAAAGAAGCAAATACTCACCAGGACAATTCTGTTTTTCCAGGATGAGGTGAGGTGATAGATGAAGGTAAAGAATACTGCAACAAATAATACAGTACTGCTCCATTCAATATATTGTGTTATTCCTTCCTCTGAACTGAATTGAAGAAGTGAGTTATACAAGTTTTTTGTAATATCCCATCTGCCTAATTCATTTACAAAGTACCCGGCAACCAAAATCAACAATACAACTCCGGCAATAACTAAGAACCCTGTTTTGTCGGATTGCCGGTTTAAAAAGTAATTCTTTTTGTCAAGCCAGTTAATTTCGGTCATGTAGTGTAGAGGGCCGAGAACGATATAAGAGAAGAGAAATAGCTCAAATGGAAAATTAAAAGCAAGAATGAGTGAAATCCAGATCAGAAAAAAATTTAGCAAATCTATTTTTTGGCTCATTTCAAGGTAGCTTGCCTATAAAAGTACTATTTCTTTGAAAATGAAAATAAACGGGGTTTTCAACAATTCGATAAAGTGTAATGATGCCATTTTCTTCATTTTGATGAAATTAATGCTTGAATTGTTAATTATTTGAGCATTTTACCCTTTTAAGGGTATTTGTTTAGAATGATTCTAAATATAGCTTTGCAGTCAAATTCAGATTATGAAAAAGTTCATCCTATTATCCCTTATTATTTTGTCAGGCTATGCGGGCCAAGCCCAGTTCCTGAATCGCGAAGACTCAATGATTGCCGGTTTGAATCCGGGTTCAAGTAATGTTATTCTTTCCGGATACGGTGAGGCAAAGTATTCATACAACTCGAATCTGGAAACAGCCTCCATCAACCTCACCCGTGCCGTCGTATTTGTTGGATACCGATTCAATAATAAAATCAGTTTACTAACAGAGATTGAAATTGAAGATGCTAAAGTTGATGGTGATGGAGGTGAGTTGGCCTTTGAACAATGCCTTCTCAAATTCGACTTGAATAAAAACAATTACCTGTTGGCAGGATTGTTTATTCCACGTATTGGAATTATCAATGAGAATCACCTGCCTAACACATTCAACGGAAACGACCGTCATGTTGTTGAACGAATGGTCATTCCAAGCACCTGGCGTGAATTAGGAATCGGATATTACGGTAATACAAACAAGATTCCCGGATTGAATTGGAGCCTCGCTTTGATGAATGGTCTTAATGCCGAAGGCATAACAGGTGGGCGAGGCCTACGTGATGCACGTTTTGAAGGACGTGATGCTTCTGCTTCCAATTTGGCTCTAAGTGCCGCATTACTCTATTATAATTCCGGCTTGAGAATTCAAGCATCAACCTATTATGGTGGAACGGTAGGATTAACACCTCGTGCTGCAGATAGTTTGGGATTGGATTCAGGCCCATTTGGAACTCCGGTTTCTTTAAACGAAATCAATGCACAATATTCGAAGAAAGGATTTACTTTAAAAGCGCTTGCTGCAGTTTGTGCTATCCCGGATGCAGATAAATTAAACGTTGCCTTTGCCTCGAATGCTCCCGAGTCAATGTTTGGCTACATGGCCGAACTGGGATATAATGTATTGGAGACAAGTAAGTGGAAGGAGAAGCAATTAATTCTTTTTGCCCGATATGAAAGTATGGATTTGATGAACAAAGTTCCGTCCAACGGAATCAAGGATGAGCTCTATAAGCAGGAGTATATTATTGCCGGCTTAACCTATCTCCCGATACGAAATGTAGCTATTAAGTTGGACTGGAAACACGTAAAGACAGGTGATCCTAATCCGGCATTGATATTCGCACCAAATCCGAATGAACCTGCTTATGAGCCTGTCAATAATTTCTATCAGCTTGGTTTTGCTTATAGCTTCTAAATGTCAGATCGAAGAAAGTTTATTAAAGATTCCTGTACTGCATGTGTCGGACTGCTAGCATTCACTTCGCTCTCATCATTGCTGAGCAGTTGTGTTTCTTTGCCGGTGCATTCTGCAACAGTGACAAATAATTTAATTCAGGTGCCACTTGAAAGTATTCTTCCCGATGAGCAGATGAAAATAATTCGGTCTAAAAGCCTTGCCTATGATATTTTGCTTGTCTTGAAAAAGGATAAAAAGCATCTTTCTTTTCTGATGAAATGTACTCATCAGGATAATATTCTTGTTGCCACGAAACAGGGCATGGTTTGCAATCTGCATGGAAGTCATTTTGACCTGAACGGTGACGTAAAAAATGGTCCTGCTTCCAAGCCACTTCAAAGATTGAAAACAATTGAAGAAAATAATTATATTAATATTTATACAGCATAAAAACTAAATAGAATGAAAAGAATCTCCTCCTTCATCTTAGGTACCTTTATCATTGTGGCTACGTCCTGTAAAAAAGATAGTGAAACTGCACCTGTTGTACCGGTTTTAACGAATCAGGAAATCCAAACGAATATTCTTGAAGATTTCAGTCGTAAGTTAGTTCTTTCAACTTATCAGGACATGGAGAATAAAATGAATACATTTTATAATGCTTGCCTGGACTTTGATGCTTCTCAGACGCAATCGGATTTGGAAAATAGCCGCATCGCATGGAAGACTGTCCGAGCAGTGTGGGAGCAGAGTGAAGCTTTTCTTTTCGGGCCTGTATCTACGGAGAATATTGATCCAAGCACAGACACCTGGCCTGTCGATTATAATTCACTGGATTCGCTTTTGAATACTTCAAATGCTTTTACTCAAGCATACATGAACAGTTTGGGAGACGAGCTGAAAGGTTATCACCCGGCAGAGTTTATTTTGTGGGGCGCAACAGGAAATAAAATGCCTGTAGATTTTACACCCAGGGAAAGAGAATATTTAATTGCCCTTGCTGCCGATTTGCAGATTAAATCAACACAGCTTCGTGCGAGCTGGGATCCTTCTGTAGCTGATAATTATTTACTGCATATTGTAAATGCCGGACAAGCCGGCAGTATTTATCCATCTCAACGGGCCGTGTTCGAAGAAATTATAAATGCCATGATTGGTATTTGTGATGAAGTAGCAAATGGAAAGATTTACGAACCTTTTGCAAGTTCTGATCCTTCATTGGAAGAGTCTCCATTCAGCCAAAACTCATTGACCGATTTTAAAAACAATATACGAGGCGTAAAAAATGTTTACTTTGGAGATTATCTGGTCGACGGATATGGTTTAAATGAATTCATGGTAAAAAACAACTTGTCTTTACACTCGTCAGTTTCATCTCAGATTGATAATGCGCTCAACTCATTCAATGGAATAACTGTACCTTTCGGGCAAGCTATATTTTCTGAGCGTACACAGGTTCAACACGTAATGACACAAATTAATTCCTTAAAGGCGACGTTGGAAAATCAGCTATTGCCTTTCATTCAACAATCGATTACAGAGTAAATGAAATTTCCGGGCAAAATATTATTGGTGCTAAGCTGCTTTTTAATACTGGCGGTATTGCTTCATTCATGTCGAAAGGCGGAAGAATGGGATGAGGAACAATCGGATGAACGTTTGAGTGGTGGTTCACAAACAGTATTCTCAGAAGGCGTAGGTGCCTTCTCTGAAGCATTTCCGACCTTAACCGGGACTCGTCTCGAAATGCACGACTTAGGCGATGCACATTTTGAAGCAACCTTTGTAAGTTCTCCCGCACCGTTGTTTCAGGGACTGGGAACAATATTCAATAGCAACTCGTGTTTCAATTGTCACATCAATGATGGCCGCGGAAAACCTATTCTCAACACGGAACCTCTTGCGAGTATGTTGTTCCGCGTAAGCATTCCCGGTTCCGGCGTTCATGGCGAACCACTTTCTGCTCCCGGTTACGGTGGGCAATTACAAGATAAGGCGACCTTTGGTTATTCACCGGAAGCAGGTGTCACAGTAAATTGGATAGAAAGCACTGCATTTTTTACAGATGGGGATTCTATCAAACTCCGTGAGCCTGTATGGAATTTTGTAAACCACTATACATCGGTTCCTGCAGGCATGATGTATTCGGCAAGAGTTGCTCCTCCATTGCATGGAATGGGATTGCTTGAACAAATTGATGAATACAAGATCAGAGAGTTGGCTGATGTAAATGATCTTGATGGTGACGGAATTTCAGGTAAGCCGAATAGTGTGTGGGATGAGAAGAATCAGCGCAAGATGCTTGGACGGTTCGGATGGAAGAGCGAGGCTGCTACTCTCGATCAGCAGGTTGCGGGTGCATACAATGAAGATATGGGAGTAACGAGTTATATTTTCAGAACAGAAAGTAGCTTCGGACAAGTTCAGTATGATAATATTCGTGATGAGCCGGAGGTTCCGGATAGTATTTTCAACTCAGTGGTGTTTTATGTTAAAACTCTTGCCGTGCCCGCCAGGAGAAAGGTGACCGACCCGGTCGTTAAAAGAGGGAAGGAAATTTTTTCTCAAGCGTCTTGCAATAAGTGTCACATCCCGACTATCAGGACAAAGACAGATGTTACTTTTCCTGAGGCTTCCAATCAATTGATTCATCCTTATACTGATCTTTTATTACATGACATGGGTCCGGGCTTGGCGGACCAGCGTCCGGCATACGAGGCAAGTGGACAGGAATGGCGGACACCACCTTTATGGGGAATTGGCCTGACGCAATTGGTAAATGGCCATAATAATTATCTCCATGATGGAAGGGCGAGAAGTTTGATGGAAGCAGTGATGTGGCATGGAGGAGAGGCTGAAGCTTCAGTAAATTTTGTGAAAGCACTTCCTAAGGCGGATAGAGACGCACTTCTAAGCTTTCTGAGAAGTCTCTAAGTCATTATTTCAGTATACAGACGATAAAAAGGCATAGCTTTCGTTCAAGGAATGATAAAAGTCATTCATTTTGACGGGAATTTTTCTAATTTTACTATTGCTACATATTCGAGCAGGTTAATTCTTTTTTAACTAATAAAAATTTTAAGCCATGGATGAATCACGAAAATCTACACCTGTAGAAAGAAAAATCATTGATTACATTAGAAATGATTTTAAGGAAGGATTTCTAATGGAAATAAAACGGATATCTGAGTCTGGTGGACAAAATGTTTATCATGTCGAAGTAAGTCAGGATAATAATTTATACAATCTTGACTTCAATGCCAACGGGGTTCTGATTAAAAGTGAAATCGAACCAACCTACCTCGCGAGCAATCATGATGATTATCCTGAACTATAATTTCAGATGCTAACTCATTCAAACATTCGCAATCATTTTATTAACTGAGCAACTAAATTCTTCTCGCTTTTATTTGCATTCGTGGCAAATCCAATCAACTCATTTCCTGTATTGCCTGAAACTAAATTCCTTGAAAATTCTCATAGGCAGAATTTTCTTTTCAGGAGTCAATTCAAATTGACTAATGCTTTTTTCACGAATAATTTGCATAGCATCTTCAACAGAATCGGTGAGGTGAAATAAGTCAAAATCGGCTTCCGAAATAGTTTGGTTGATTTGCATACTATTGAGCTGATCAATCAAACTCGAATAAAATTCCTTTCCAACCAGAATAATAGGGAAAGCCTCGATCTTTTTCGTCTGAATTAAAGTAATTGCCTCAAAAAATTCGTCCATAGTTCCGAAGCCACCCGGTAATACAATGAAGGCGTAGGAATACTTTATCAGCAAGGTTTTTCTGACAAAGAAGTATCTGATATTTACCCAGTGATCGAGGTAAGGATTTGGATGTTGCTCATGAGGAAGCACAATATTACAACCAACTGATCGACCTCCAACATCTTTAGCACCACGGTTAGCAGCTTCCATTAATCCGGGACCACCGCCTGTCATCACCGTAAAACCGAGTTTAGCAACTTCCGCACCCAATTTGCGGGACAGGTCATAATATTCATGTCCTTCCTGATACCTCGCTGAGCCAAAAATTGTCACACAAGGACCTACGAAATGCAGGGATCTAAAGCCACGAATAAATTCAATGAATGTTTTAAATGCAAACCATAATTCTTTGCGACGGGATTGAGGGCCTTCGAGGAATCTTATTTCTTCTTTCATAAATAATTTTGATAGAAAACCAGAATGGCTTTTTGATAAAACCACCGATGAGGCAATTTACTGAAAAGTTTCATTCGTTCATCGTTTTGTTGAAATGCTACTCGGCTGCAGAGAACACTTCCGGAATTATATTACACTCATTATCCTTTCTTCTTCTTTTTCTTCCCTGCCTTCAATACAGTTTTTTCATCACCCTTTAACCTTCTTTCAACTTTTTTCAAATCCTCATCGGCCGGCAGTTGTTCCGGTTTGACTCCCCGGTCTTTTAGCATTTTACGCACAGCCAGATTATTATCAATATGTTCCTTTGAAATATGTTTTTCTCCTTTTAAATCTTTTTCAACTACGTTGTGGCTGCTAATTTCTGTTGCGAAATCTTTTGCTTTGATTATTAGTGTCGGTAAAAAATCTGCTAAAGGTTTTGAAGATGGAACTTTTAATTTTCGTTTCATATCATTTGTTCCGTAGCCACCGAATAAAGCCTGATCACCTTTGCTCCTGATAACGGCAAAGCCGGTCTCATCAACTCCGCGTTCATAAATAATTGTAGAAAACTTTTTCTCGGATTTGGAGAGTTTTTCTCTTGCGGTGACTCGCGCAATATCCAGCAGTCTTTGTTCAATAATTTCCTGTTTTCTTGTTTGAACTGCAAAATAGGTTTGAGCAAATGCGATTTCAGGTTTTGAAGCATCTCCATTCTGTGCTACCAGGTAACATGCATATCTTGTGAGTGCGATGTCCTCGATTTCTCTTTGTGCTCCTTTCGCCATTTCGATCAATTTGTTGACGTCAACAAATTGATCGATAATTTCATTTCCGCTGTTCTCACAAGCCTCTTTGGCTTTATCAATTACCTTTAAAAAGTTCCTCCATTCACTGTAATCAAAAATTGCTTGTAGTTCTCTTGCGCTCCACCATTCCACTTCATTGTAAACATGGCATGCATTTTCAAATTGCTGGAAGAGTATTTTGATCTGTTCTTTTTTCATTTTTCAAATTTATGTATTTGTTTCAACTTTCAACTTTGCAGGATGCAATTGCTTGAATAAAGTCGCTTTTATTAAGTATCTTTAAATTTGAATTCGATTATTTCGACAATTTTTTCAAAAAGGTAATTTGTTAATAATTCAATTCGCCACTAATCTTTTTTTTTGTAAATTAACTTTCTAAACCTAATCCCATGAAAAACATACTATTTTATTTTGCCGGACTATTCGTCTTTTTTGTTGCGGTTTCTTGTGGAGGAGATGCTGAAAAAAGTAGAAAGCAAGATACTGCCTCGCCTTCTGATCTAATGGCCGATGCACCTGCTTACGATGTTTCAAAAATTGATCCGAGTGCACCTGTTATAGAAATTCAATTGAAAGCTCTTGGAAATACCATGGCAGAAATACATTATGATGATACTATGCTTGAAGTGAAAGCAGGTTCCACCGTTAAATTGGTTCTTATGAATTCATCACAAGATGAAACGATGCTGCACAATTTTACCTTGATTGAAGAAGGCACGGCCGATAAAGTAGCCATGGAAGGAGTAAAAGCCGGCCCCGATAATAATTACATTCCGGCCATGAGAGAAGTTCTCGTTGCAACTAAAATGCTAAAGCCAAACGAAACAACTGAAATCGTATTTCCTGCTCCGACCCAAGGCACATACGATTTTATTTGTACTTATCCTGGGCATGCGGGGAAGATGAGGGGGAAATTTGTGGTGATGTAGGAAGTAGAGGCTTACTTTCCAATACAAAACTTCGAGAAAATATTAGCTAAAAGATCGTCTGAGGAAATCTGCCCTGTGATTTCCCCCAGGTAATGCAAGGCATGTCGCAAATCACCGGCGATAAAATCGTTGGTGACATTGCTTGATAGTCCGGTATGAACTCTGCCAAGTGCTTCGGCAGTTTTGCGTAGGGCATCGGCGTGGCGGACATTGGTGACTACCGTATCCTTCCCTTCTAAAAGTCCGCTCTTGACATCTTTGCTTAGTATTTCTGAGATGGCAAAGAGATTGATCCGTTGCTTCGCTGAAATGAATAGGATGGAAGGAGTATCTTTGAATTCTTTTTCAAGTTCCTCTAAATTCTTGCCATCAATTTTATTGCCAACCGGAATAATTCTGAAACCCGGAGAAAGTTCTCTCTTCAGTTCTTCTAACTGATTTTCCAATGCTGAAGAGGTCGTATTGTTCACGTCGAAAAGATAAATAACAACAGGACTCTGACGCATTTTTTCATAGGTCTTCTCAACACCGATTTTTTCTATGGTATCCGTTGTATCTCTAATTCCTGCCGTATCGATAAAGCGGAATTTTACTCCGCCTAAAACAATTTCTTCTTCAATGGTATCTCTCGTTGTTCCTGCAATCTCACTGACGATGGCTCTGTCCTCATTTAACAGCGCATTCAACAAAGTCGATTTACCAACATTTGGTTCTCCTGCAATTACAACCGGAATACCATTCTTTAAAACATTTCCCACTTCGAAAGAATCAACAAGCCCTTGTATAACGCTGCGCAATTTTTCAACGGTTTTCATAAGATCGGCACGACTGGCAAATTCAACATCTTCTTCAGCGAAATCAAGTTCGAGTTCGATAAGTGATGCAAAATGTATCAGTTGTTCCCGTAGTAAAGCAATCTCATTGGAAAAGCCGCCACGCAATTGATTCATGGCAAGCCTATGGGAAGAGGCAGAGTCTGCAGCAATAATATCTGCTACAGCTTCAGCCTGACTGAGGTCAAGTTTGCCATTCAAAAAAGCACGAAGCGTAAATTCGCCGGGTTGAGCAAGCCTTGCTCCCTTAAATAAAAAGTACTCCAGCATCTTTTGCTGAATATACACTGAACCATGGCAGGATATTTCAATCACGTCCTCTCCTGTGAATGAATGCGGATTCTTAAAAACAGAAACCAGCACTTCATCAAGTATAGCCTCATCGTCCTGAATAGTCCCGAAATGTAAGCGGTGACTCTTGCTCTCCTTCAAACTCTTGGCTGACTTAGCGCCGGAAATAAAGGCCGCGTCAACCAATGAAATTGAATCTTTTCCGGACAAGCGGATGACGGCAATAGCACCGGCACCCGCTGCTGTGGCGATGGCTATAATCGTGTCTTTTCTTTGTATGTCAAGCATTTGGAGCGGTTGTGTCCAAATTTAGACTTTTATGGCTATTCAAGGAAAAAAACTTACTTTGCAGAGCCTGTAAAAGCTTTTTACATAATCTTAACACTATGTAATTTAGGTACTTAAAGAGAGGCAATTTTTTAAAACCAAAGAATAAAATTTATCAAAAGCCAAAAACGAACATGAGCGTCTTAGTCAACAAGAACAGTAAAATTATTGTACAAGGATTTACCGGCAGCGAAGGCACTTTTCACGCCGAGCAAATGATTGAATATGGAACAAATGTAGTAGGTGGTGTTACGCCGGGAAAAGGTGGTACCACTCATCTTGACAGACCTGTTTTCAATACCGTCGCAGACGCAGTGGCTAAGACCGGTGCAGATGTGAGTATTGTTTTTGTTCCCCCTGCTTTTGCAGCTGATGCAATAATGGAAGCAGCAGAAGCAGGCATAAAATTGATTGTAACAATTACAGAAGGTATTCCAACCAAAGATATGATCATGGTTAAAGAATACCTCACAGATAAAAACGCCCGCCTCATCGGGCCAAATTGTCCGGGTGTAATCACGGCGGGAGAATGTAAAGTGGGTATCATGCCCGGCTTCGTTTTCAAGCCGGGTAAAATCGGTATCGTTTCTAAATCAGGAACCTTAACATACGAAGCAGCTGATCAGGTAGTCAAGGCTGGTTTAGGTATTTCTACTGCAATAGGTATAGGTGGCGATCCCATTATTGGAACAACAACAAAAGAAGCTGTCGAATTGCTCATGAATGATCCTGAAACCGAAGGCATCATCATGATTGGTGAAATTGGCGGTGGTCTCGAAGCAGAAGCGGCTCGTTGGATCAAGAAAAATTCTAAGAAGCCTGTGGTTGGATTTATCGCCGGACAAACAGCACCTCCGGGACGCCGTATGGGTCATGCCGGTGCGATTGTTGGTGGAGACGAAGATACAGCGGTTGCAAAAATGAAAATTATGCGTGAATGTGGAATTCATGTATGTGATTCACCTGCCATCATTGGAAAAACGATGGCGGAAGTTTTAGGAAAAGTAGTGGCTTGAAAAAATGCTTTCAGAATATTATTATTTATTTTAACCAAACCATTATTCTGTGAATACACTTCTCAAAGGTAAAACAGCACTCGTAACAGGTGCTTCCAAAGGTATCGGTCGTGGTATCGCTTTTCAATTGGCACAACATGGTGCAAATGTTGCTTTCACTTATTTATCTTCAGTAGAAAAAGGGAAAGCATTGGAAGCTGAGTTGTCGGCTCTTGGAATCAAAGCTAAAGGATATCAATCAGACGCTTCTGATTTTAATGCGGCGGATAAACTCATCACAGATGTACTTGCTGATTTCGGCAGCCTCGATATTGTGGTCAATAATGCCGGGATTACGCGTGACGGTTTATTAATGAGAATGACGGAAGAGAATTTCAACGACGTTATTCGAACTAACCTGAATTCTGTTTTCAATATCACGAAAGCTTGTCAGAAGCCGATGTTGAAGCAACGCAGTGGAAGCATCATTAATATCACCAGTGTTGTAGGGGTAAAGGGAAATGCAGGGCAGGCAAATTATGCGGCGTCAAAGGCCGGAATAATTGGGTTCACAAAATCTATCGCACTCGAATTAGGTTCAAGAAATATTCGTTGCAACGCCATTGCACCCGGATTTATAGAAACAGAAATGACAGGTGTATTGCCTGAAGAAACTGTAAAACAGTGGAGAGAAGCTATTCCTATGAAGCGTGGCGGAACTCCTGACGATATTGCCAACTCAGTGGTTTTTCTTGCCTCTGATATGTCCACCTACATCACCGGTCAGGTTTTGCATGTGAATGGCGGAATGTTAACATAAAAAATCGGATCACCATTTTTCTGATTTAATTCCACAGAATGATTCATCTCTTCTGTCGAGCCCATATTCACACGGAAATCATTGCGGAATCCAATCAAGATTCGTGCATTCGTGGCAAACAAAAAACACCCTGTTTATTAAATAGCAAACCATGAAAAAAATAATTCTTCAACTAAGTTTCATTTTTATTTTCAAGGGAATATTATTCGCACAGAATAATTTCACGCCGGAAAAAATGTTCCAACTAAAGAGAGTAGGCGAGCCCGTTCTTTCTCCATCGGGCGATAAGCTGGTTTATAGCGCACGTGCCTTTGATCTCAAAGAGAATAAAGGGAATACGGATTTATTCCTGTATGACTTCAAATTGAATAGCACTGTTACATTGACTGCCGATGCGAATTCTAATGAAAGCTCTCCCAGCTGGTCAAGTGATGGATCAAGAATTTATTTTCTGAATGATAAAGGTGGATCGAGTCAGCTATGGAGCATTAATGCAGATGGTTCCGGATTGACCCAACAAACTTTTTTGGAGCAGGAAATTAACATGTATGGAATTTCTCCTGCAGGAAATACAATTTGGCTGGCAATGGATGTAAAAATTCAGGCCGTCCAAGGCAATGAAATATATTCAGACTTACCAAAGGCAACCGGAAAAGTATACGATGACCTCATGATGCGTCATTGGGATAGCTGGGAAGATGGTTCATACAGCCACCTCTTTGTAGCCTCCTTCGCTGACGGAAAAATCGCCTCTAAACCCGTGGACCTGATGCCCGGTGAAGCCTACGATGCACCCATGAAGCCCTTTGGAGGCAATGAACAAATAAGTTGGAGTGCAGATGGAAAGACACTCGCTTATACCTGCAAGCGCTCGAGCGGAGTACATTATGCCACTCATACGAATTCCGATGTTTATTTGTATGATGTAGAAAGTAAACAGACTTTTAACGTAAGTGGTGGAATGTTAGGTTATGATAAAGATCCTAACTTTTCGCCTGACGGAAAATATATGCTTTGGTTGAGTCAAAAGACCGATGGGAATGAAGCCGATCGCATTCGTTTGTTTTTGTACGACAGAGAGATGAAAACAAAAATTGAACTCAGTGAAAAGTTTGATTACAGTATAGAAGCAACCTGCTGGAGTTCCGATAGCAAGAAAATTTATTTTTTATCAGTTATCAATGCCACTCAGCAGGTCTTTGTTTATGACTTCAGTATCACAAAAGGAAGTCCGATCAAACAGTTGACCAATGATCTAGCCGATTTCACCGGGATGACATTGGCCAAAACACCTTCAAAGAAAGATATCATGGTGTGTACAAGAATGACTTTGTCTGAACCAACAGATCTTTTTAGCATCGATTTAAAATCAGGTATCAGCAAGCAAGTTACATTCAACAATAAAGAAGTACTCTCGTCAATAACAATGGGCGAAGTGAAGAAGCGAATGGTAAAGTCAAGTGATAACAAAGAGATTTTGACATGGGTTCTGTATCCACCCGGTTTTGATCCTGCTAAAAAATATCCAACGCTTCTCTATTGCCAGGGTGGACCGGAGTCTCCAGTTAGCCAGTTTTTTTCTTATCGCTGGAATCTTCAGTTGATGGCCGCCAATGGTTATATCGTTGTCGCGCCAAACCGTCGTGGCTTACCCGGTTTCGGATCTGAATGGAATGATGCTATTTTAGGAGATTGGGGCGGACAATCCATGCGCGATCTCCTAAGTGCAATTGATGATGTTTCTAAGGAAGCATACGTCGATACGAATAAACGTGGTGCAGTTGGTCCTAGCTACGGAGGGTATTCAGTCTTCTGGCTTGCCGGTCATCATGAGAAACGATTTAAAGCATTTATCTCTCATTGTGGTGTGTTTAATATGGAGAGTATGCTAGCTACAGAAGAATTGTTTTTTCTCAACCACGAACAAAAAGGCTTGTATTGGAATAAGCCAATGCCCAAAGGGTACAATGAATTTTCTCCGCATCGATCGCTGTCAAATTGGGATACACCGATTTTAATTATTGCTAATGAGAAAGATTACAGAGTTCCTTACACTCAAAGCCTGGAAGCGTATAGTGCAGCAAGACTAATGGGAGTACCGGCCCGATTCCTTAGTTATCCTGACGAAAATCATTGGGTACTAAAGCCGCAAAATGCCGTGATGTGGCAAAGAGAGTTCTTCAAATGGCTTGATACTTATCTTAAATAGAAGGTGTTCGGTCTCAGACTGATTCTTCATTATAAGAATCGTATATATTTCTCTTTTTTCAGGAAAAAGTATACTTTTGCAGCCCGCATCCTCAATTCCCGCCGGCTTTATTTTCCGGCATATCACCTTGCCCAGGTGGCGAAACTGGCAGACGCACCACTTTGAGGGGGTGGCGGGCAACCGTACGAGTTCGAATCTCGTCCTGGGCACACCGTTTACCGGGGTTTGTTTGAGCAATCAAACAGACCCGGCTTGTAAAGCCGAATGTATCCTGCCCGGATGGCGAAATTGGTAAACGTTGCGGTCTCAGAAGCCGTTGGAGTTAAATCCTTGTGAGTTCGAGTCTCACTTCGGGCACGACCTTAAACCCCGCTTAATCGGCGGGGTTTTTATGTATAAGATCGTTTTCATTTTATAGAAATGGGCCCTCGATTAACAGATTTATCAGACACAAATAATTTCGTAATCTTTGTAACATGTTAGAATCAATTTCATCAGTACAAGGCCTCTTGGTCGATATTTTTTCAAAAAAAATTATTCCGGGGATACTTCATTTAGCAGATGGAAAAATAAGCGGCTTCACTGAAAAAGCAGGTGTAAATGGCCCATATATTTTACCCGGATTCGTCGATGCGCATATCCATATTGAATCTTCAATGCTTGTTCCTTATGAGTTTGCTCGAATTGCTTTGACTCATGGCACTGTGGCTACGGTGAGTGACCCGCATGAAATTGCAAACGTTAATGGAATTGCAGGAGTTGAGTATATGCTTGAAAATGCCATTGGTGCTAAATTGAAATTCTGTTTTGGAGCTCCGTCATGTGTACCGGCAACTGCTTTTGAATCTGCCGGCGATGCACTTGATTCAGATGCTGTCAACTCCTTATTGCAGCGACAGGATATTTACTACCTCAGTGAGATGATGAATTATCCGGGTGTATTGCATAAGGATCCTGAAGTAATAAAGAAAATTGAATTAGCAAAAAAGTATAATCTCCCGGTTGATGGTCATGCTCCGGGCTTGAGAGGAATAGATGCAAAGAACTATATAGATGCCGGTATAAGCACGGATCATGAATGTTTTACTCTCGATGAGGCCCTCGAAAAAGTGGCTTATGGAATGAAAATTCTTATTCGCGAAGGTTCGGCTGCTCGGAATTTTGATGCCTTGCATTCATTACTGAGCTCACATCCTGAAATGTGCATGCTTTGTTGTGATGACAAACATCCCGATGAGTTATTACTAGGACATATTGATCAGCATGTGAAGCGTGCTGTTGCTTTAGGACATAATGTTTTTGATGTACTGAAAGCTGCATGTGTTAATCCGGTACTTCATTATAAATTGCCCGTAGGTTTACTACGTATGGGAGATCCTGCGGATTTTATCCTCGTCAATGACCTCAAAGATTTTAAAGTGCTTTCGACTTTTATCGATGGAGAACGTGTGTATCATGATGGTCATTGCACACTTCCTGAACGTAAACACAAGGCTATAAATAAATTCAAGACTGATAAGAAGAAAGCACTGGAATTTGAAGTAGAGGCCAAGTCAAAGAAAATAAGGGTAATCGAAGCATTAGACGGACAACTTATCACTTCCGAATTGCATATTGAAGCCAGGGTTCAGAACGGAAAGGTGGCATCAGATCCGGCACGGGATATTTTGAAAATCGCCGTGGTCAATCGCTATGATAATGCTAAACCTGCCGTCGCTTTCATTAAAAACTTTGGCCTGAAATCCGGTGCGATCGCTTCAACAGTGGCACATGATTCGCATAATATAATTGTAGTTGGAGTAGATGATGACTCTATTTGTCGTGCAGTAAATTTATTGATTCAGGAAGAAGGAGGATTATCTGTGGTGAATGCAGAAGACACGAAAGTGCTCCCTTTACCCATAGCCGGTTTGATGAGTGCTAAGACTTGTGTAGAAGTTGGCACTATGTATTCGGAACTCGACAGCTTGACCAAGAAGATGGGTTCCAAATTACGCGCTCCGTATATGACCTTATCTTTTATGGCCCTCTTAGTAATTCCTCAACTGAAACTTAGTGACAAAGGATTGTTTGACGGTTCTACCTTTTCATTTGCAAATTTATTTATAGAAGATTAGCAAAATTATTTTTGCTTCAGCTACAGTTGTTATTAGAATTTTATTTGTGCATTCGTGGCAACAATATTCCCGTAGATCTAATTCAGAAAAAGTGTTGAATCAAAGTGTAAGATTTAACCACTTTACGTTTTAACTTTCTTCTTCAGCTTTCATATAAGGCTATATATTAATCAGAGAGACTATTTAGAATCTGATTGATCAAGAAAAGATAAAGACGGTTTTTAGCATATTTTCGATGAAATAGTCAAATTGACCTTTTTTCACGAAAAACGAAGAAAGTGGTTAAGTAGAGTGGTTTTTGGTTAGACGAAGAAGCCCCGTTAGGTTCCCACCTACGGGGTTTTCTTTTTTTTAAAATTTCCGTGTTTACCACGTTAATCAAGCCTCTTTCCCATGGATAGAGGGCTTTTACCAAACAATGTGGATTTTGGCTACCTCCGGGGCTATTTTTAGGTATTCAAAAACTTAAAAAAAAACGAAAACATGAGTCGCAGAGAAATACAGCAATTTATTCATCACCCGGGAAGATTTACTTTCAAGGACGGACAGGCAAATCAGGGAATGGTTATCGTAAGGTATAATATTCAGGAGGGTAAGATTGAGTATTATTTTATCCCTTCTGAAAACATGCTCGCCTATCAAAGTGCGAAATCAAATCAGGAATTAAATGCCCATAAGGTTCTTGGTACGAGATTGAATATTGAAGACATCCACAGTGCAGAAATGATGAACTAAGACCATGAATATAAAAAGACTAAACTTATTCAATAAACTCTTCATACTCTTTTGTCTGGCATTGCTTGTGTTTATTATCCTCACTGTGCCACATGAGGTTTGAAGTGGTCTAAGAATGCAGGCATTAAGCCGGTGTGAAACGTGATCAAAAAAAAGCCCGGTTTCTCATGAAACCGGGCTTTAAATTTTATTCGTGTGGCTCTTAGTTATTCAACATAACAGGCATTACAAGCATCAGGACATCCTCATTCTGATTTTCTTTCTCGGCTGGGATTAAAATTCCTGCACGATTTGGTGCCGACATTTCCAAAATAACTTTGTCAACATCAAGGTTACTAAGCATGTCACTTAGAAAACGTGCATTGAAACCAATTTCCATGTCCTCACCGGTATAATCACAGCTGCGACGTTCTGTAGCCTCATTGGAGAAGTCTGTGTCTTCGCTGCTTATGTGTAATTCACTGCCTGCGATGCGTAATCTAACCTGATGTGTAGTCTTATTTGCATAAAGGGCAACACGACGAACTGATTCGAGCAATACCTTTCTTTCAATCGTAAGTTTGTTCGGGTTTTCGGCAGGGATAACTGCTTCATAATTTGGATATCTTCCATCAATCAGGCGACAAATAAGAGAACTGTTGGCGAATTCGAAGAAGGCATTATTCTCCGTATAGCTGACTTTTACATTCTCTTCACCTGCAATCAGAATATTCTTTAATAGATTCAGTGGTTTCTTTGGAACGATGAAAGCACCATCATGCTTGGTTTTTAAATCCGATCTTTTATAACGAACCAATTTGTGTGCATCGGTAGCTACAAAAGTGATATCATCCTTCGACAATTGAAAGAATACACCGGTCATCACCGGCCTTAGTTCATCTGTACCGGTTGCAAAGAGTGTTTTGTTGATGGCATTAAGCATCACCTCTGCAGGGATATCGACAGATTTGCTTCCATCCATCGATGGCGTTTTCGGAAACTCTTCGCCATCAAAGCCGGATAGTTTATATTTTCCGCTTTCAGAAACGATTTCAATATTCTTTGTCTTATCGTCAATCAGAAAAGTCAGTGGCATCTCTGAAAAAGTCTTCATGGTATCCAATAACAGGCGAGCAGGAATCGCAATCTTTCCGTTCTGCTTGGCTTCGGTTAGTTTTACCTCTGTGGTCATCGTCGACTCCAAATCAGATGCTGAAATAGTGAGGATATCTTTCTGAACGGAGAACAGAAAATTATCGAGAATCGGTAGCGGGTTGCTGGAATTTAAAACACCTCCAACTAGTTGTAGTTGGCGTAATAGTGTGCTGCTTGATACTATAAATTTCATCGAAATGAGTTGGTTAATAGAATTTGTTGATTTATTCCTGCAAATTCGGCGAAAAAATAATCAGATTGTTCCGTCCATTTGCCTTTTATTCAACCTTGCAAACCTACACAAATTCGCGTCTATCTGCCAAGGATATTTATCGATTTTAAGCAGAAAAGATACCGGATGAATAGAGGAAATAATTTATAATATATCATTGATAATCAGTGATATATTTTATATCCTTAAAACTATTGAACAGCTCCGCGCAAGGCTCGCTTTTTAAGCATGAAGTCTTCAGCTCTTCTGAAGAGTCTGTCGAAGTTATAATGTTGAATCACCACCCAACGTTTTTCATGTGTGATAAAGCCATACATCCTGTCGACATCATACTTCAATGGATTTCCAATGGAGTCTTGTAGAATGATAGAGGATTCGTTTATCGCCATAGGATAAATGATGATTCCTTGTTCTTTGTTCTCATTAGTAAGGATCTTCAATTCATTCAGCGGAAATGTTTGTAGAATGGAATCTTTAGTTGCCTTACTCAATCTACCCTCAGGAACTTCATAAAATACATTTTGATACAAGGCGAGGTAATTGTCAACGGCTACTGAATCAATTTCAGAATAAACTTTTCCCTGGGAAGGTACGGCAAGTTGAAATTTATTGGCATTCCGCTCTAAACTAAATGACCATTGTGGAAATGAAGGATATGATAAAGAAAGACTTTTAATCTGATCGGCTTGTAAACGAAAAATAACCGGCTCAATCCAGATTTCAATGATAGGATTGTACCAGGGAGTAAGGTAACCATTGAAACCGGGTATCTCCATTACAAAGGGTACGTTTGAATTTTCCATCATCATAAAAGTTCCCAATGCATCGGCCGTTTGATTGCCTACATAATATACCTTTGCCGGCTTTTCCTGATTTGAAAGATAGACTTCACATTTAATCCCACCGCTTGCCAGATCAGTGATGACATTATTATATCCTGATTGAGGCACACGTGATTTTACAGAAATTGAATACACGGCAGTAACAAGATTTTTCATTACATCCGGACGAGGAGAGAGGCTATCATTCAATACCCATTGTCCATCGTTTTTTCTGCTTAGTGTTACACTGTTCCCGTTTCTATTCGCCAGGAATATTTTGGTGATGGATGCCGTATCCTTAACTGCAAAGTCCATCAATTCAGTTCGCATGCTGCTGCTGTCATCACGCTTCAATAGATAGATAGCAAGCGTTCCTAAAACTGCAGCGATGACAATTGGAACAATGATCTTTTTTTTCATTAGTCTTTCAAATTCAATTTTTAGTTCCGAAATGCTTTTTACGCCAGAGATTTCTAATTATACCATAAAGCAAAATGAGAAGAACCGGGCTGAGCACATTGAACCAAGTCAACATGGTTGGTGAAGCAGTTTTAACCGGATCAAGCAGTCTTAATTTTAACTCCTTGCCTCTTAACTCAAGTATTCCGCTTTCATCGCACAAATAATCGACACAATTCAGGATGAAATTTTTGTTTCCATAATATTGCTGGGTAAAGCGATCATAACCTAAAGGAAACATTGTACCCTTTTTACTAACATGGTTTGCGATAATATCACCGTCAGAAATAACAATCATTTTACCGGGCTCACTATTTTCTTTAAAATTGATTTCTTTAGATTCAATAATTGCCTGAGGAATTCTTTTCGCATAGTTCGAATGAAATTTTCCTTCTAACAGAATGGCCACAGGAAGATATTTTTTTCTAAACAAAGCCGGATCAGGTGCTTCCTCCAGAATATTCAAACTCACACGGGCAGGGGGTAGCTGGATCTTGCAAAAATTTGAACTGCTGAGTAATACTGTTTTAGATATTGACGGGCTCTCGATGGTATCAATGGTACTAACAAATTCAGCTTTGATCGCATTGAGGTTATTTACTATAGGATTTTTAGATTCAGGATTCAAAAGGGGAAAGTAATACCACGGAGTCAGCTTCATTTTCGGTTTGTCACCTACATAACCGGTAACTACAGGAATAGGGGCGGCAACCAAATCAAGAATCAGGTCATTGTTCACTCTTGCTCCGTAATGAAAAAGCATGTCATCAAGATTGAGTT
This sequence comes from Bacteroidota bacterium, assembly GCA_004295015.1. GTDB lineage: Bacteria > Bacteroidota > Bacteroidia > AKYH767-A > 2013-40CM-41-45 > QQVM01. The sequence goes on from SHNE01000033.1 coordinate 215,826, forward strand.
CCATCGACATGGCCACATTCGTATTTTCAACACTGAGGCTATCCATGTTAATCTGCATCTTATCGATCAGCCAGAGAACCCTGCCACCGTTCATGATGAACTGATCAATGATAAATTTATCTTTTTCATCAAAAGCATTTTGAGGTTTAGCCACAATCAACACTTTATAATCCTTCAGTGCCTGAAGCTTTCCGTCAATTTTTACCGTGTCAACCTTGTAAAATTCACTTAGAGAATTTGCAATATCTGTGATTTGTTTGGTGCTCAGTTCAGAATGTCCCTGCAAAAAAGCAACGCTCTTGGAAACGGGGGTTGTCAGCTTTCTCAGCATGGTTGAAATTTCATACTCCAATCCTTCAATAGAATTGTTGAGCATTTCATCCGGGTTCCCGCCAATTTTGCTTTTCAAAAGTTGCATGGGTACCTCCATACTTCCAAAACTTACCAAGGCTGCCGGAAAAACAAGACTCTGAGAACGAGAGCCCTTTTCATGCTGCTCGAGTTGCGTCGGCTGCAGCCCTTTCTGGCTCAGTTGCTCGTAAATTTTTAAACGCTCTTTGTCATCAGCACCGGCAGAAGGATCTATAAATTGGTATTCAATACGGTCACCTGCATACACGCGGAATTCTTCGAGGATGTCTCTGGTGGCATTTCTAAGTTGCTTAAAACCCGGGGGAAGATCTCCTTCCAGATAGATTTTAAAATATACCATCTCCTTCAAATCTCCGGCAAGCATTTTGGAAGATGGCGAGAGAGAATACCTTTTCTCCGATGTGAGATCCAGCCGGGTGTAAAGTCTGGAAGAAATAATATTAAGAAACACAAGAATAGCAATTACACTCAGCAGTTGCAGAATACTTTGTTTCTTAAGATTATTATTTTTCTTCATTGATATTATTGATAACGGATTACTACCACTTTCTTCTTTCCAGATTAAATTTTGTAAGAAAAATAAACAGACAAGAAAGGGAAAGAAAATAAATTACATCTCTGCTGTCGATCACACCACGACTCATCGATGAGTAATGGGAAGAAATCCCTAAGGAGCCAAGTAAATTCTGGACGCCTACAGGAAAACTGAAGCTTGCCAGCGCATCAAATCCGGTATAGAAAAAGAATGAAAGGAGCAGGGCCAATAAAAAAGAGATGATCTGATTTTGGGTTAGTGATGAGGCAAAAATTCCTATAGCAGTAAAACCACTGCACAAAAATAACAGTCCCAGATATGAACCTAGTATTCCGGCTGTATCCACGTTTCCACTTGGGCTCGCAAGCCAGGATACACTAAAATAATAGAGGATTGTAGGAACTAAAGCAAATGCCACGAGAACGATCGATGCCCCGAACTTTGCCATGATAATCTGTAAATCGGTCAGCGGCCTTGTAAAAAGAGTTTCAATTGTTCCGCTGCGTTGTTCTTCGGCAAACATGCGCATGGTGACGGCGGGGATCAGAAACAAAAACACCCAGGGTGCCAGAATGAACAAGGAGTCCAGACTTGCAGTTCCGTTTTGAATCAAATTGAATTCCGTGGTCGGAATAACCCAAAGAAACAAGCCTACAATAAAGAGAAACACGCATATGACCATATAACCCATAAGGCTGGACAAGAATGCACTGATTTCTTTTCGGAGGAGGATAATCACGGTTCGTTAATTACGCGTCAAAAATAGTTTTTTTTAACGGGAAATTGAACCTGAAAAAACAAAAGTATTATGACGTGAAAATGACGAAGCTCCGGCCGTAAAATGATTTCAGGTCAGGCTTCTGCTTGCCGCATGAGTATGTAAAGATAGACTCTTGAGATCTAACAGATTGATGATGATAGTCTGATATTTTCTCTGTTCCCGGGAATTACACTAACATTTATCGGCAAAGCAAAAAGCTGTAGTTCAGATAGCTTCTTACTGCTTACAAAATTTAAAGCTTTGCACATCTCTTGAAGTGCTTGCTACCAGAATATATGCTCCTGAAGGCAAATTACTCAAATCCAATGAGTGATTAAGAGATGTATTTCCTGAAATATGACTTTCAATTATTTTTCCGCGCAGATCAAGGATTTTAAAACTGATCACTCCTTCACCGGGATTTTCTATTCGGAGATTTACCTTATCAACTACCGGATTAGGGTACATAGTGCTAATTGCACGAGATTGTTGTTGTTGATCATTTCCTGCACAATCCTGAAAAACTACTTTCACATTTGAAATTGCACTGCATCCATACTGATTTGTCACACGAACGCTATAGTTTCCTGCCGTAGTTACTTCAATTGAACTTGTACTGGCATTGTTCGACCATTCATACAAATTAGTACCTGAGCCAGCCTCCAGTTTCAATGGCATTCCGTTGCAACCACTCAATTGTCCGCCCAGATTAATGATCGGCGCAGAATGTCCTTCCTGAATAATCACCTGCTGTGTTGTACTACATGCATTCGCATCAGTAATCATCACAGAATAGGTACCTGCATTCAGATTTTTTCTTGATGATGTGCTTATGTTCTGGTCTGACCAGTTGAATGCGTAAGGCTGCGAGCCTCCGGACACGATTGCCTGGATCCCTGCATCATTAGCACCTTCACAGCTTACATTTTGGGATTTTATCTGTAAGTTTAAATCACTCACATGAATCAAATAGGTACGGCTTTGAACTGCATTCACCGGGCATGCATTGTCCTGAGCATACACAGTAAGAGTGTAATTTTCTTTTACAGCATTATTTGAATTCCACAAAACCTCTGTAGTCGGATTCGTTCCGGCTCCAACACGTACACGAACTTCCGGCATATCACTCGTCCAAGAAATTTTAACCTGATTTCCCTGGTCAGCATCGTAAGAATAAATCTTGAAAGACAATGCAGCATTCTTACAAATATTGATAGTGTTTTCATTGCTTCCATTTACACCGGTGAGAGTGGGGATGATGTTGTAAGAAGGCTTTACACTCACTTCAATATCTCTGCTGACAGATCCAATGTGAATACCATTTCTGTATTCTTTCACAAGAACAGAAATCACACCATTTAACACCTGATTTGGCACTAAACTGATTTCACCGGTTTGAGCATTAATGAACATCTCAGTACCCAGTGGCCTTAATTGACTATATGATGACTGGAAATCCACATAGGTTTCAGAACCTGTATTAGGAGTGCTGAGTGTATAAACTAAGGAATCTCCGTCTGTCGCATTGACCCTTGCATTAATAATTTGAGTCTGGTTAAGATATAATTGAATAGTAGGGCTATTTACAAACTCACCCATACTATTTTGGCCGAGTGTATTGTTTAACAAAGCCTCAACGTATATGTTGGAAGAGGTAGGATTTACGATGGTTGTTATGCCGGCATTTCTGCAGCAATCTGTAACACTAAATTTCCAGTCAGAACAATTGGCCGGAATAATTACTTCACATGAATATTTCCAGGCCTGAGCTCCTAAGTAATTTCCACCCTGACATGTGCTCGTCTGGTTGGAGCAAAAGTTGACGAGTTCTTTTCCTGATGTAAGATCCAGTTCCAATGAATGAAAAGATGTCAAAGAACAATTCTCTGATTGAACTTTAAGATTCATATTGGCCGGGGCAGAAATACCATTGCAATCTCTGTAAAGTGTGTATTGCACCTGATACTTCTGTCCGGACAAATGCTTATAGGTCAATTCTGCACCAAGCATATGGCTCGCATTGGCTGATTGGTGTATAATCATCATTATGCAAAAGATGAACAACAACAGAATAAACCCGTACACGCCTGAAGTTTGATTTGGATGATTTTGGGATGACCGCATTGGTAAATAGGATTAATTACTTGGTCAAACTAGCCTCAAAGCCCTGTCAATTCAAGATTCTTCCGCTTATGGCAGAGATGAAGTCGTAAACTGCCTGAATTCTATGGTGAATGATGCTCTTTTTCAGGCCATAAATAGCTTGAAATTATTGAAATTTGAGCTTGTTTTAAGTCATTTCGACTCCAAATGCGCGAAATAATGCTCGGAATCTGCTTGAAAATGGAAAGCTTTTTTTTGCTTTTAACGCTAATATTCTACCCTTACAGGCTAATTTTTGCACAAAAAAAAAAGCCCGATCTGAGAGACCGGGCCTTTGCTATTCAATAATTCTTTGTTATTCTTTTACAAGTCTTACGGTTTTCATTTGTCCGTTATACTGAACCTGCATCAGGTAAATACCTGCAGCATATCTTTGAAGATCGATATTCTTTGTATATCCTGATTCAGCTTTTTCGTAACTGGTGAATAACTGATTTCCGAGTACATCGAGAACAAGTATTCTGACATTTACGTCTTTAATCTTTGCAATGTTCACAACAAACTGATCCCTGAAAGGATTAGGTGAAACAGTCATGGCTTGAGCATTATTGTGATTGTATGCAAGCGGATTGTTGTTATTGATTGCAGGACACTGAACGAAACTAACTACAATAGCATCGAAATTCTGACATCCATTTGCATTCGTTACGAGTACAGAATACGTGCCGGCTGTTGTTACCGTCAGCGTCTGACTTGTACTATTGTCTGACCAAAGGTAACTGCTAAAGCCTGCACCCGGATTCAGTAGCAAACTTGAACCAATACACATTACAGTATCTGCACCTAAATCAACAAGTGGCGCAGGGTTTACAAATCCTATGCTAACGCTTGCGTAAGCACGGCAACCATGATAATCTTCTACACGAACGACGTAAGTTCCCGGTGCAAGGTTATTTACAGAAGCAGTAGTATCGCCGTTTGGCCAGAGATAGGAGTAAGGCATCGTTCCGCCTGTTGCTCCAACACTTGCCGTACCATCTTCATCAGTTTCGCAAGTTGCATCACTTGAAGAAAGTATAGTTGCAGTAATTCCTGCAGCATTTCCAACAATATCAGTTAATGTGATCGTACATCCGCCATCAGTTACAACGCATTCAATTGGCCCTGCTATCAGTCCTGTTGCTGTATTTGTAGTACTCACGTTTGGAGTCCATGCATAGGTAACCGTTCCTGTTCCACCACTGACAGACACTGTAGCTGTTCCATCGTTTGCTACACAGGTAGCAGGTGTGGTAGACATAGTAGCTGTTATTGGAATATTACCACCGATCACGGTACTTGCGCTTGCAGAACAATTATTAGCATCCTTCACGACTACAGAATAAGGTCCCATAGCCAGGTTAGTGATTGAAGAGGCAGTTGCATTGTTGCTCCACAAATAAGTGTAAGCTCCGGTTCCGCCGGCAACGTTAGCAATGGCGCTACCGAACTGTGAATTACATCCTGCATCAGTAGGAGTGATACTCACTGTCAATGGAAGCGGTTCAGTGATGGTAAAATATTTTGTGGCAACACATCCGGTACCATCAATAATGTTCACGGTATAGTTACCTGCATAGAGGTGATTTACACTAGGTGTAAATGCTTGTAGTCCTGGAGGAGGTCCGCCTGTCCAGATATATGTAGTACCCGGAGAAGGAGTGTTTAATGTTGCTGTGGCTGATCCTGTATGACCACCTGCACAGGCGATACTTGATGAACTGGTAACAGTCACATCCAATTGAGAAACCTGAATTGAAAACTGACGGCTTTGGCTACCCGCTGAAGGACATGCATTATCACGAATCGTTGCAGTAAATGTATAAGGCGACGGTCTTGCATCTGCAGGAGTCGGAGTCCAGCAGAAATGTCCTACCGGTGCATTATATGGTCCTGTAACGGTAAATGTTCCGGCAGGAATACCCTGATCCCATGTGAGGAATAATGAATCACCCGGATTGCCATCGGAAGTGATGATATCAAAACAAATCTGTCCACCACAACTTGAAGTAGAATAGTCTGTAATACTACCATTGATTCCTGAAAGATCAGGTAATGTATTAGAGCAAGCAGTTGTATAGATTTGGATATCGCGAATTACAGAGCCGATAAGTTCACCATTTCTGTATTCACGAACCATAACGGTTAACACGGCAATTTCAGTAGCTGTAGGCCACATAAATATATCACCTGTTCTTGGGTTGATCGAAAAACTATCAGGTAAAGTTGTGAGCGGTTGAGCAACTGAATATCCCGGATTGTATGCAATAGGTGCATTGGGGCCATCGCGGGGTGGCGCAAATGAGTAAACGAGTGAATCTCCATCAGCATCAATAGCTCCATGATTGAAGTTGTTAGCCTGACCTATACACATGAAGGCAATAGGAGGGTTGGAGAATGTTGGTGAACTGTTATTTACATTTGTATTATTTAAATATGCATCGATGAACAAATCAAATGAATCCGGATTGTCCAGAGTCGTGATTGTTTGGTTACGACAACATTCGCTGTGACTAAATGACCAGTCAAGGCAATTGGCCGGCAATGTAATTGTATCGGCGTATTCATAAACCTGTATTCCTGTTGCGGTTCCACCTGCACATGTGCTGATAGCAAGCGAACAATTTCTGGTTATTTCATACCCTGTGCCCGGAACCTGAGGTAAAGATACGTTCACTGAGGTTATACCGCAGCTAACAGAACCGTATTGAAGCGATACTGTTGTTGGTGCAGTAATACCGTCACAATCCCTGTACAGTTTATACGTAACTATATATTGGTTATTGCCAATATACTTGTACGTTAAATCCGCACCGGCAGCGTGGCTGGCGAAAATTTCCTGAGCGCCAAACAATGTCGACATCAGAAGCATCAAGGTAATTTTGTTTCGCAGGAATAAGGAAACACAGACTGAGTAAATTGTTTTCATCATGTATGGAATTGGGTTTGTAATTTTCTGATTTTAATTGTGCTTTGCTGTAAAAATAAGGCTTCTTTCAAGCAAAATATAATTTTCTTTTGTGAAACCTGAATTATGCGTGGTGAGTGAAGTCTATTAGCTTGCAAAAACGATTACCTGCTTTACGAGGCTTGTGATTACCGGAATTAACTCTACAATAGTATTGAAAGATACAACTAATTTTTCACTTTTTTTGTTAAATTATCAGCATGCGGCCACTTTTTATTAAGACTCCAGGCCTCTGCTGGTGCGGAAAAGAGCTTTTTTGTTTGTAGCCAGACTGTTACGAACAACTCTGAAGCCCTGTATTCATCTAGGTTTTCATGACTTTCCCACAAACTGAATGTGAATAAGATGTTTGAAAACTCGCATGAATGAAGGAGTTCGAGGTGTTTGCATCCGGGAAAACTTCTAATTTTTTCGGCATTCTCTTCGAATATTCTAAGAAATTCTTCGACTTTTAATGGGTCGAAAGTCATTTTAACCAGTCTGCTTATCATAAAATTCGATTCTGATTGATTCCATCACCTTAATACCCAATAGACCGGCTGCAGAGGCACGATTCAGGGCAATTTCAAGATATCCATCCTCATTAAAAAAAGCGACGATCTCACCTACAATTGCATCTTCGTAAGTTCTGCTAATCTTGTTAATATTATAATGTGCCCGCCTGAAGTGAATCATAACCTCACGACCTCTTCTTACTTTATTGTATTCTTCCTGCCGGACATTTACCACCGCATTTCCAAATTCATCAATGTATAAAACGACTGCTCTGATTCCATCCGGATCAAAAGTGGCTTTGGCCAGATAACTCTGATGGAAACTCTCCTGCATCACACCTTGCTCTTTTAAGGGATGACCATTCATTATGTTTCCAATCATCTCTGTCAATCGCATTGACATACCCGATCGTCCATCGGCAGGATTAATTCTTAGTCGGTAAATTTCAGCGGGCTCGTTTTCAAGAATCAAAGAAAAAATACCGCTGTCAATTCCGATGAAAACATGATTCATGCTTTTTATTGCCAGGATGGAAGCAATCTGATCGCTTGATTTCGGCGTGTTATTACTGTCAAGTCCTATAAAATGTACCGTACCTGCCGGAAAATTTGAGAAGCTGTTTCGAATTAAAAAGGATGCATGAAGAATGTCAAATTGTTCAATCTGATGTGATAAATCAATGATGTTCACATGAGGCGAACGAGTCAATACCTGACCCTTAAAGGAGCCGACATAATGATCCCGAAGACCCCAATCTGTTGTCATTGTCAGAAAAGGAATGGTTCTCTTCATAACTCTTGTTGATAACTTCTAAATTTGGAAAGGCTAAAAGTAGGGAGTTTTGGTTAGTATTGAAACGAAAATTAACTGAGTGAAATTTATTTTCTCTACAGGAGTATTCCTGACTCAGCCTTCTTATTTTTAAACGCAAAACCTTGAGCGAAGTAATTATTCCGATCGACACATTTAATCCCGTTGAGTTTTTTGGTGTTAACGACAGTAACCTGGAAGTGATCCGAAAGAATTTCCCTGAACTTAAACTCGTTGCCAGGGGTAATGAGATTAAAGTTATTGGTGATGAAAAGAACATTCACCTCTTCAGCGAAAAATTAAACCGGCTTATCCAGCATTATCAGAAGTTTGGGAGTTTAACTCCGGATAATGTGCAGCATTTTCTGGCAGATAAAAACGGACAAGAGGGCGCTCCGCAGCCACCAACAGGCGATGTACTCGTTTTTGGACAGAATGGTATTATGGTTCGGGCGCGAACTGTTAACCAGAAAAAAATGGTTGAAAGTTCTGAGAAGAATGATATTCTCTTTGCCATCGGACCTGCAGGAACAGGTAAAACATATACTGCTGTCGCTTTGGCTGTCAGGGCTCTAAAGAACAGGGAGATTAAAAAGATTATCCTCACACGCCCTGCTGTTGAAGCAGGAGAAAACCTGGGATTCCTTCCCGGTGATTTGAAAGAAAAGATTGATCCTTATCTCAGACCCTTGTATGATGCTCTATACGACATGATTCAAGGTGAAAAGGTTAAAAGTTATGTGGAGACAGGAGTAATTGAAGTGGCACCTCTTGCATTCATGAGAGGCAGAACTTTAGACAATGCCTTTGTTATTTTAGATGAGGCTCAAAATGCTACTGAAAGTCAGCTTAAAATGTTTTTAACCCGCATGGGGCCTTCAGCTAAATTTATTGTTACAGGCGATGTTACGCAAATTGATTTGCCACGCAACCAACCATCTGGTTTAGTTCAGGCAATCAAAATACTTTCCAATGTACGAGGTATCGATTTTGTTTATCTTGATGCCGGCGATGTCGTTCGTCACCGATTAGTGAAAGAAATCATTGAAGCGTATAATAGATAGTCATGAATCAGAGTGGAACTAAGGCTCAGGCATTAAAAGGAACATCTTTTAACTTGCCCGGGCAAACTTCTTTTTATAAAGGAAAGGTCAGAGACGTTTATACAATTGATGCTAAATATCTTGTTATGGTCGTCACCGACCGTATATCAGCCTTTGACGTAGTCTTACCTAAAGCAATACCTTTCAAAGGCCAGGTTCTGAATCAGATTGCTGCGCATATGTTGCATGCTGTGAAGGATATTGTCCCTAACTGGGTGATCAGTACTCCGGATCCAAACGTGACAATTGGCTTGAACTGCGAAGCCTTTAAAGTTGAAATGGTTATTCGTGCTTATTTAACGGGACATGCCTGGAGGGAATATAAATCGGGAAAGAGAATTTTATGTGGCCTTATTCTTCCTGAAGGAATGAAAGAGAATGAGAAATTTCCTCAGCCTATAATCACACCTACGACTAAAGCATCTGAAGGTCATGACATGGATATTTCAAGGGAGGAAATTATCCGTGAGGGAATCGTATCTGAAGAGGAGTATATCCAACTTGAGAAATATACCAGACAAGTTTTTCAAAGAGGTTCTGAACTTGCCGATGCCCGTGGTCTGATATTGGTTGACACGAAATATGAATTCGGAAAAAACGCCAATGGAATTATGCTGATTGATGAAATCCATACGCCCGATTCTTCACGATATTTTTATAAAAATTCGTACATCCAACTTCAGGAGCAGCAGAAACCGCAAAGACAGCTCTCTAAAGAGTTCGTTCGCCAGTGGTTAATTGAAAATAATTTTCAGGGGCAGGAAGGGCAGGAGATACCTGTTATGACTGATGAATGGATAGCCCAAATTTCTGAACGTTACATAGAATTGTATGAAACCATCATCGGTGAAAAATTTATAAAATCTGCTGATGAAGACATGCAGTCAAGAATTGAAAAAAATATTATTACAGCCCTATCAGCATTAAAATAAGTTATTGACCCTAATTTTTTACTTTTTCACAGCATTTTCAAGAGTTTTGCGATCTTTGTACTATGCGAGAACGGATTTACCTGGGTCGATTAGAAGAACTGATAAAGAATTATCAATTTAATCTTCCACTTTCTATTTACCTCAGGCAGGAATTTAATAAACGCAGGAATATGGGCTCTCGTGACAGAAAGAGGACGAGAGAAGACATTTTCAACTACTTCCGTATCGGAAAGAATTATCCGGATATGACCATTCCTGAGCGTGTGGCTATCGGAAGTTATATCTGCAACAATACCCGAAGTGCAGAACTTGATTATATTATAAGTAATCATTCTCCTTTTCAACCCGAAGAAATTCCGCAAAGTCTTGAATCAAAACTTAATCACATCAAAGCGGAACTTCCTCAATTTGATATAGAAAAAATTTTTCCTGCTGTTAATCAGATTTCAAATGGCATTAATAAAGAGAAATTTCTAAATTCATTTTTGATTCAGCCGAGGCTTTGGATTCGTGTGAGAAAAAATTTTAAGAATGAACTGCTTACTGAATTAAAAGAGAAGGAAATTCCCTATGAAAATTCTGAGTATTCTTCGCTGGCTTTCTCCTTTAAAAACGGATCTCCTGTGCACACTTTGGATTGTTATTTGAACGGTGCATTTGAAATTCAGGATTTGAATTCACAAAAATGTGCAGAGAAAATTTTACCGGCTTCTACTGAATATTGGTGGGATGCCTGTTGTGGATCCGGAGGAAAAAGCCTTGCAATTTTAGATCAGGCACCTGGACTGAATCTGACAGTGAGTGATATCAGAGAATCTACGCTACAGAACCTGAAGCTGAGAGTAAAAAAAACAGGCCAAAAAATAGCAAGGACCTTGATTCTCGATCTGAATACCTCCAGCCCTGAATTACCGGGAATGTTTGATGGTATCATAGCGGATGTTCCATGCTCAGGATCCGGGACATGGGCTCGAAGTCCCGAGCTTCTTAGTTCTTTTTCCGAGCAAAGCCTCTTTGATAAGTTTATCCCTTTGCAGAGAAATATTGTTAGAAATCTTACAAATGCATTAAAACCGCAAAAGTGTTTGTATTATATAACCTGTTCAGTTTTCAAAGTAGAAAATGAGGAAAATATAGCCTATTTTGAAAAAAATCTTGGTTTGAAATGTAAATCATCGGAATATTTGGAAGGATCAGATAAAGGGGCAGATTCCATGTTTTTTGCAATACTCGAAAAGATGGAATAATTAGTTCTCAATCCTTACAGCATTTAATCCTTAAAATATTAATTTCTTTGTCCTGAATTTGTATTGAGCAACAATGCATAAGCTTTTCAAGTATAAAAATAAGAATCATTAGTCCCGGAACCGCCATGACAACCAGAAACAAATACTGGTTTATAATAATCTTCACCTTCCTCTCAGCTTCTTTGAGTGGACAAAAGCCTACCGGCTCTGAACTTGAGCTGCAAAAGCAAGCTGATAAGCTGTATACCAGTGGCAATTATGCTGTTGCTGCACCGATTTATTCCCAGCTCCTCAGCCTTTTTCCGCATGACGTACTTTATAATTACCGTTACGGTTCAAGCCTGGTAGAAGCCGGAAAGGAAAAAACTCCAGCCATTGTTTACCTGGAATTTGCAACGAAGAATTCTTTAGTTCCGGAAGACGCCTGGTGGTACCTCGGTAAAGCCTATATGCAGAAAAATAATTTTTCTTCTGCTTCAGACGCATTTGTAAAATTCAAATCAATTGCCTCTCCGGCCAAGTCTAAAAAGATGGAAGTTGATTTGTTGATTGCAAATTGCAGTAATGCCAATGAAGTTCTTAAAAACAGAAAGGATATAGCCATTCTAAACTCAAGAGAAGTTAAAAAGAACGGTTTTTATACTGCTTACGATTATTCAGAAACATCCGGGAAATTGGTGCCGACGGCAGACCAGTTCCAAAGTACGGTGGATAAGTCCAAGTCGAAGAATCCACTCATGTTTATCACTAAAGATGGACAAAACATATACTATAGTAGTTATGGAAAAGGGGGTACGACAGGGAAAGACATTTACCAAATTCGAAAAATGGTCAATGGTCAGTGGGGCATTCCGGAGAATCTCGGTTTTGTCTTGAATTCTGTAGAGGATGAAGAATACCCATACCTTGACAGAGATGGAAAAACATTGTATTTCTCAAGTCGTGGCCATAACAGTATGGGTGGCTTTGATTTATTCAAATCTGTTTTCAATTATAATACCGGGCAATGGTCGGTCCCTGAGAATTTGGGAGTACCAATAAATTCGGCCTCGGATGAATTCTTTTTTGTTCCTACAATGACCGGTGAACAAGCATCCTATTCAACAAATTTTGAAAGCAATCCTGATGAAGTAATTTTCCGAAACATTAGCCTTACCGGAGTGAATAATCGTTTTGCAATTATTTCCGGAACTTATTTCTCATTGGATCAGGCAACCAGGAGGGATGCAAGGATAACGGTGATAAGAACTTCCGACAATGCCGTAGTTAATTCAGTCCGTACCGATCCTAAATCCGGAAGATATGAATTGGTGCTTCCTCCGGGAAGTGATTATACATTACTTGTAGAAGGTGGCAGCTATTTAGCACAAGCCGAACAATTTTCGCTTCCTGATTTAGCCGTTTCCGGAATGAGACAGGAAATTAAAATGAACAGAGATAAAGAACGGGAACAAATGACTGTCTCCAATTTCTTCACTCCGGTTACTGTGAAGGAAAATGAAAAAGTACTTGCATTTAAAAATACTGCGACTACTGTTTCTGTTTCATCTGTTTCTAACACAGGTGAAGATAGCACGCAATTGATACCGGTCCGTCTCAATGATCAGACAATTTACATTAAAGACCCAAAGCTTAATGACTCGAAGGACGAAACAATAATTCCTGCCAAGGCAGTAAATGTTGCAACCTATGGGTATACCGATGTACCTAAGACCGGAGTGGATGAGTCTGAAGAAGAGGACCTGGCTACAAAAAAAGGCTTACCGGGAATAAAGCTCGAGGAAAAGGATCGCTATGATCCTACATTGGAAACGAAAATGGATGCTGATGAACTGCGACAAATAGAAGAGGAGAAAGAGAGAGCGCAAATTATTGAAGAAGAAGAACGAAATCCAACAATTTTGATCGACTTTAATATCGATAATGACGAACTCGCACAGATAGCATTGGATGACGCAGAATCTCTGCAGGATGAAGCCGAGCGCATGAAGGAGCGTGCGCGAAGTATGAAAGCCAATGCTATTCTAAGTGATAGTCTTTCTTTATCACTCAATGAGGAAGCTGAAAGCCTGCCTAAAGAAGAGACAGATAAAAAAGCTGAACTCAAAACCAGGGCGACAGAGTTAAAAGAGGAATCAATTTCGTTAAACCGTCAGGCGAGTGATTTGCTTTTACAGGCATCAATAAAGTTGGATGAATCCCGCGCAGCCCGAAAAGATGCTGACGCCATTTTGATAAGCTCAGGACGTGGGCCATCCGTGGCTTCAAATGCTGCAAAAACTGCAAGGGATGTTAAATCATCTCCAAAAACTAATGATGTGAATCGCCGGGAAGAAATTTCGGCGCACAATGCAAATTTCGCAACTAGTGATGACATTATAAATACAGATAAGCCGGATGAGCAGTCTGAAGTGTTATCAATGAAGTCCGAGGACAGAGATCCGGACGTTCAAACTACAACTGATACGGAAATAGCAAATGCTGAAATTGCAGATGCGAGTATAAAGTCAGAAGTTCCGATTAGCAAGACTTCAGAAACGGAGGCATCCAATTCTGTTGCGTCAGTTTCAGCAGAAAAGGCTGTTGAAAATTCCAATACGCAATTGAGCTCAGGTACTGAGCCACTAGTCACAGAAGATAAAGAACCGACTGCAGATGCATTTTCACACAAGAACGCTGATGCCGGTTTAGAGCAACAAAATAAGTCTACGACAACTAATGCGACAAAGATTGGCGGAGATAATGCTGATGAAGCAAGAAAATCCGAGGAGTCTGAGACAGAACAAGGAGGAGATAAAACAAACCCGGTTGCAACAGAAAGTTTCGTAGCGAATCCATCAACCGAAAGAACTACTATTGATCAGAAAGATGCCTCTGCCATTTCCACGGAATCCGGTTTGAAAGGCGGTTCAGAGAACAATGCGGAAAGTATAGTTCAATCAGCTGCTAAACCTGTAGAAAAAATTGAAGAAGTATCAGTCCCGCTGACGCAGGTCGAATCAAGTTCAGCTGTTGATTCAAAGACTGATACAAAAGAGAATCCTTCAACAGAACTAGCACAAAGTGTTGAAGTAAAAAAAGCAAGTGAAAATACATCAGTTATCACAGCAGAATCAGACTTATCAGGAATAAAAGATTCGGAGATAACATTGATTGTTGCAGATACTAAATCAATTGCTGAGAATACTGAATCTAAGCAAACTTTTGAATCTTCATCTGAAAATCAATCCAATTCAGCCGAAGCGGGACAGCAAAGTGCTATTCCTGCTAGCTCAGCTCGTGTAGAAAGGTCTAATTCCACAAGCCATAGTCAGGAACTAAGTATTGCTGCTGCAAGAGAGAATTTGAAGAAAAACATTGAAAATGCAGAAGCAGATACCGGAGTCCAAAGTACAAGTTCCACGGCTGAACAGCAGATAAAATCTGGTGAACAGACTGGGGCGAGCACGCTTACAAGGCCCGACGCTACCGCTGTAAATGAAGATCAGAATACTCCGGAACTTGTTGACGTAACTCCGGTGATACAACAAGGAAACCAAACCAGTATTACCGCAACAGAGCACACAAATGCAGCCAGTTCTGCTATTAATGAATCAAAGACAACTCAAAGTCCGGCATTAACAAGCGTACAAACAACTGCAGCCGCTGTACCAATACGTGAAAAGTATATTTTGCCTGAATCGGAGCGTGCACAAATTGATCCGGAAACGAAAATTGTTTTTGAATCCTATGAGAGAAACCTAAAAAGTTCTGAGCAGTTATTTGTACAAAGCAGGGTTTTGCAGGACAGAGTTTTGTCCATGCCTAAGAGTCCGGAGCGTGATAGCCTTTTACAGCTATCCAATGCGATGAGTCGTGAATCAGGTAGCCAGTATAATTTAGCTCAAAGCCAATTGGAAGATGCTATGCAAATGGATAGTGCTCTTTCTGATAAACTCCAATACACGAAGGCACCTGTTATCGCGGCAGGGCAGGTATTAGCTGAGAAAGCACAACAAGAAAGTCCTTCAAGCGGAAATTCCGGTCTGGCTTCGGATGCGAGAACTGTAAAATCATCTTCCGATAATGATAAGTCGAACGAATCAGTCCAGCTCTCATCCACAGATGAATTGAATGAAACATCGGAAATAAATAATTCAAAGCCCGATGGTCAAGTTCTTAGTTCTAAAATTGCTCCGGCGCAGCAGACGAACACAAGCACGCTTGTTAAATCAACTGTGGCCAACATGGATGAGCCACTACGCAGAGCAGATAATGGAAGTGCAGACGAATCAAACCTCGCAGAGGATTCAAATGAAATGTCGGAGCTTAATAATTCAGCAAAGAATGATGCGGAACCTTCAATCGCTAAAGTCGAAGAACCGAATTTGAGTTTATCATCCACTAAGGAGGAGAGTGGAAAGAGATCCTTTGCAACAGCACCGGTAATTCCGAAAGCTGAGAAAATGGAGATAGCCACTAAGGAAGGACTTGACATCAATCATCCTAAATACCCGGCCTACGAGGAAGCCCTGGAAAATATTACCAAGGAACAGGTTAATACAATTAATTTATTTGCAGAAGGGGTAAACCTGAATAAATTATCTGTTGAGGAAAAACAACAGCAAGTAGATTTGTTGGATAGCGCCCAAAAGATAACTGATGATAATCAGCGCATGGAATTGATTCGTCAGGCAGAGATTTTAGGACAATCATCTGCGAAAAATGAAAGCCTGAGCAAGGAAAAGTTTGCAGCATCACAAAAGAAAACATCAGAAGTAAAGTCTATTACAGCTGAAATGGAAGCCCTAAAAGCTGAAATCAAAGTAGATCCTTCAAAGGAATCGAGATCTCAATTGGCTGAAGCCGTAACGGAACACAATAAGGATCAAAATCAGTCTACAGGTGCTAACGTAAAGAGCCTGAATGAAAAGATTGCTGCAGGAATTGGGTCCGATTCCAATGTGGAATCATTGGCTGCTGCAAAAACAGTTAATGCGAATAACAATGTGCTTAGAGAAAGTAAAGAAGTCTCGGTGGCTGAAGCAATATCATCGGAAGAAGTCGAATCCTTTTCGATAAAAACTTTCAGTAAAGCTAGGGGGCCGGTTTATTCAGAGCTCAATCCTATTCCACTGAATCCGGGATTGCCGGAAGGACTTGTATTTAAAGTACAAGTAGGAGCATTCAGAAAACCTATTCCTGATCAAAGCTTTAAAAATCTTCAGCCTGTCAGTGCCGAAACTACAAGACCAGGCTGGTTAAGATATTGCGTCGGGATGTTCAAAACCTTTGAGCCTGCCAATTATGTGAAGAAGGAGTTGAGAAGCAGCGGATACAAAGATGCTTTTGTTGTTGCTTATTATAACGGGAAAAGAATTTCCTTGCAAGAAGCTAATGCTTTGTTGAATCAGCAAGATAATCAGCTTGCCTACAATGGTGAAATGCAAAAGGAGATGGCAATTCTGCAAGAGCTTAATGTAATTCCTGCAGTGGTAATTAATTCTTCCAAGGATGAGGATGAGCAACAATTTTATGGTAGTTCCCCAAAACCTTCGGCGATTATTGAGCAAGCTACCGGTCCACTGCTGTATTCTGTACAGGTAGGAGTGTACAGGACATCAAATCCTCCGGTATTATTGAATTCATTAGAACCAATTTATACTGAAGCATTATCTAAGGGCTTGTATCGTTTTACTTCCGGTCGTTATAATGAAAGAAGTCTTGCAGAATTTGCCAAAGAAAATGCTGTGAGCCTCGGAGTGAGCGATGCCTTCGTTGTAGCAGTGCGTGGAACAAAAAATGTTTCTATGCCGCCGGTTGAACGAAATCCTGCTGCTCCTTCAAAAGAAATTGTATCTGTTCAATCTTCGGATCCGATAAAGGAGCAAACAGGATCTGAAACAGCGATCAAGCCGGCTAATGCTGAAACAGGTCTGCACTTCAAAGTTCAGCTTGGGGCATTCAAACAAAATGTTCCTTTTGAAACGGTTGAAGTATTTTTGAAAATCAGTGATAAAGGAATTGTGCGAGTTACCGACGAAAGAGGCTTGAATATATTTTATGCCGGTGATTTTAGCGACCTTGAATCTGCCCGATTACTGAAGGAAGAAATCGTTGCAAAAGGGGTGAAAGATGCTTTCGTGGTTGTCTTGTCGAACGGGAAGAAAGTTCCTTTATCCTCTGTTCTTAAGATTGAAGAGTAAACCAAATTCGATAGAAAGTATTTTTGAGATGCAATAATCCTTCATTGCAAATTTTGCATTCCTTTTGCCGGAATCCCTGTGATCATTTAAAATCCAAGCCGGTTCGGAGATTTTTTTGATATTAATTCATTTCTTTTCTTTAAATTTGTTTAATACAAAACAAAAAGAGATGATTCGTTTTAGCGAAAACAAAGATTTCGAATTTGAAGAAGTCGAAGTCACCGACGAAACCACTGCAAGAGAGCGAGCTTTGACATTATACAATGACGATGTCAATACTTTTGAATTTGTGATTGAATCCTTGATTGACATCTGTAAACATGATTTGATTCAGGCAGAGCAGTGCACTTATATTGTTCATTATAATGGAAAATGTGTCGTTAAGAACGGCACTTATAAAAATTTACATCCTATGCGTATCGCTTTGTGCGATCGCGGATTAAGTGCAGTTATCCATTGAAATCAAAAGATCGGTCTGATCTTTGTAGATTGTCATTGATAAGCTTATTAACCCCAATTTTATGAAAACGAAAATTCTTTATTCACTCTTAGTAGTGATGATGGTATCTGCATGCAGTAAAGTGCCTATCACAAAACGGAAGCAGCTAAATATTTTGCCTGAAAGCCAGCTCATGTCTATGAGTCTTACCAGCTATCGTGATTTTTTGAAAGATAATCCTCCGGTAATGAATACACCGGAAGCCGCCATGGTAAAAACTGTTGGGACAAATATATCGAATGCAGTCACCAGATACATGAATCAGAATGGCCAGGGCAGTCGTATTCAGGGCTATGCATGGGAATTTAATTTGGTTAACTCACCTGAGGCAAATGCCTGGTGTATGTCAGGCGGAAAAGTTGTTGTCTACAAGGGTTTGTTGCCACTCACACTCGATGCCTCCGGTTTGGCTATTGTCATGGGACATGAAGTGGCTCATGCCGTTGCCAGGCATGGCAATGAGAGGATGAGCCAGCAGCTGGCAGCAGCGGGGCTTGGAATAGGAATAGATCTGGCTACATCAGGACAAAATCCTCAAATCAGAAATATATTTTTAGCCAGCTACGGCATAGGTTCAACCTTGGGTGTGTTGGCTTATTCAAGACTGCATGAAACGGAAGCAGACAAATTAGGACTCATTTTCGCGGCCATGGCCGGCTATGATCCTCAAAAAGCTGTTTCCTTTTGGGAGAGAATGGCTGCAAAGGGAGGTGCCAAACCACCGGAACTTTTGAGCACTCATCCGAGCGATCAAACCCGCATAAAAAACTTAAAAGACTTTATGCCAACCGCTTTGAAATATTACAAACCGACCAAATAAGAAAGAATTTGTAGGAATAATATTTAAACTATCTTTGCGACCTTCAAATAATGGACCCGTAGCTTAATTGGATAGAGCATCTGACTACGGATCAGAAGGTTGGGGGTTCGACTCCCTCCGGGTTCACTTGATAATCAAAGGCTTATAGAGATTTATTCTATAGGTCTTTTTTTATTTGCACAGAAATTGCACAAATATTCGTTTATTACTTCAGAATTTCCACATTAGAACTTCAGTTAAGGTGCGAAATTTTAAGATATTGGATCCATAAGTCAACTGATTTCAGAAATTAGAGAAGAGATTAGGTTCAGTTGTATTAAAGTTTAATTTTTTGTTCATATTTTGAAGCCATTCAAAAATGGTACTAATAGTAAATATAACTGATTCTTATGGGCAAATTAGAGTTGGGTTCAGAAATTGAAAAACTAAAAAAAATTCGGATCAGGTTAGAAAATATTAGAAGCGAAGATTCATACAGCTTTTTTAGCCTCTACAAAATATTTGTAGATACAATGAATGAATCGCTGCCACTTTCGGCAAACTTTGCTTTTAGGGATCTGAATACTCAAGTTTTTATTGCAGATGGGCTAAAGTTAGAGCACTTCAAATATAAAATCAAATCAGATGAAGCAAGATTTCAAAATTTGAAACGGAGGGGATTGCTCGGAATAGATTCGATTATTATGCAGCTTGAGCAAGAACTCTCAAACGAGCCATGAGACCCATCTAACTTGAAAAGTATTTATTTGAGTATTTGGATCCAAAAAGAAAATGAAAAGAAGACTACAACATGATTTACGTGGAATCAAGCGGCCACGTTCAAGGGTTATTATAAGTGTAGTTGTGAGTTTGATAATTACATCCTTATCTATTAACTACCGGAGCTCATTGGAAAGATACCTGAAAGATCCATGGGGGTATAAAGCTGAGCGCCTGTCAATGAATGAACGATTACGGCGTTTAGAACAGCAAGCTGATTATCAAAATCAACTTGCTGCACCAGAACAAGCAATTTTGCAAGATAGTGTCATGAATGCAATGGAAATGGGATATGACACGATTGACCTAAGCATGTTTGAAGCTGCACAATTGGATGAAAACTCAGTTCCTCCTAAATGGGAAGATACAGAGCCAGAAGAAAATGAGCTATCAAATGTTAAAAGTTCTTTTATCAACGAGAAAAATTATGAACTGAAGTCATCCCTAGCCTTCAACTCAATGATTAGACTCTCTGCATTTTTACTTATTTTTAGTCTTGTTTGGTCAATTGTATATTTTATGTTTTACGTTTTGATTGCATCGGTTTATGATTTTGTAAGCTCCCCTTTTTTTCAGACCATTTAAAAATGGAGAATCGAAGTTAATTATTTAATTGCATTGGACATTGAAATATTGATAAGTCTCTTTTAATTTCATCGGATTGACTTGTCAACATTTCA
>SHNE01000001.1 GCA_004295015.1 Bacteroidota bacterium
GCCAGCTGGCGGACGTGATTCGAGTTAGAAAATATAGTGCGGGGTGGAGCTTTGGTAGCTCGTTGGGCTCATATCCGCCAGCTGGCGGACGTGATTCGAGTTAGAAAATATAGTGCGGGGTGGAGCAGTTGGTAGCTCGTTGGGCTCATAACCCAAAGGTCGTAGGTTCGAGTCCTGCCCCCGCTACCTAAGTACAAGAGTAAAAACAAAGCGGGTGAACGGTCAAAAACTGTTCACCCGCTTTGTTTCTGAAACCTCCCCTTTAAATTACTGCCTCTTCAATTTTTTATTATAGCTTCTTTTTACTTCATGTTCACCGTCTACGTTTTGCACTCAGAAAGTCACCAAAAAATCTACATTGGGTATACCTCTAATTTAGATGCCAGATTTGAATCCCACAACCTCCTTGCCAAAAAAGGTTGGACAATCAAATTCAGGCCGTGGAAAATTGTTCACACCGAAATCTTTCAATCAAAGTCTGAGGCTATGAAAAGAGAAAAAGCACTCAAATCTGCTAAAGGAAGAGAGTTTATTTGGAAATTAATTTCAACCTAAAAAAAACGCGAAGCTCATATCCGCCAGCTGGCGGACGTAGGTTCGAGTCCTGCCCTCGCTACCTAAGGTAAGTGTGAGTTTGAGGTTTGAGTGTGGAGGAATGGTATTCCTTGAGACTTAGATTTTAACTCACATTTTTTGTGAAGCATTTTTTGTGCAGAATCGTGCTCCTTAGTTTAAATTAAATCAAGGTTGGATCAGCCGGTGGATCTAGGTTCGAGCACTTCACACTAATGCAGGTGTGAGTTTGAGGTTTGAGTGTGATATTTAAACACCGTTCTTTTTTCAATCACCTGAACTTCCCTTTCAAACGGAAAATCATGCTTCTATTAATCTTACAGGTTTGGTCATCCAGCTACGGATTATTATTTAGTGCGCTAATTAAAACATGTTATTTACGCACAAAAAAAGTGCAGAGGATAAATCCTCTGCACTCTTACATTATTTGACAATCTTACTTAACAATAAGAAGCTTGATGACATTATCGGCTTCCTTGGTGACCAAACGAACGAAATAGATCCCATTATCTAAATTACCGGTATTAACCGATTTTTGGATTTTACCTGCAGCTGTTGCAAATTCTTCCTGATAAACTACCTGGCCAAGGTAATCGCTGATTTCAATTCCGGCTTGACTAGAAGCATTTGATTCAAACTCAAGAATAAACCTATTTGAGTTTGGATTAGGGTAAATCTTCATTGAAGACTGGCCTTCAACAGAAGCAATTCCGATTGTACTGCTTACTGTGATTGTTCCAATAGCAGTTGCATTATTACCGTTCATTCCTGTATAATCTGTTAAAGTGCATGAGAAATTGAAAGGGTTATTTGCGTAAATTGTATAAACTCCGGTGTCAACAGGTGCAGTGATCGTGCTTGCAATGGTACCTATAGTTTGGCTCGGACATACATCAGGAATTCCGTCATAAACACAATCAGCCGGAACTGTATCGACTCCGATAATCAATTGTTGGATACATGAAGGGCAGCTTTGCGGATTCGATAGAGTGTAATCTCCACCAACTGTTATCACCGTACCCGGAGCTACTGTTATCGTATTTCCACCTCCATTCAACGTGATATTGACTTCAGGTAAGCATTCAACAATTAGCACTGCAATGACCATAGCACCATTACCACTGGCTCCGGTATAATCGCTTAGCGTACAAGAAAAGTTGAAAGGGTTATTTACATAAATCGGATAAGTTCCGGGATCCATCGGAGCGGTAATTTGCTCACTAAAAGTTCCGACACTTGCGTTTGGACAAACATCCGGAATGTTATCGTAAATACAGGCGGTCGCAACTGTATCAAGTCCGACAATGAGCTGTTGAATACATGACGGGCAGGATGAAGGGTTCGAGATAGAGAAATTTCCATCTAAGCTGACTACGGTCCCGGGAGAAACTACAAGTGTATCATTAACACCATTCAGGCTTGCATTTATTTCAGGCAGACATGCAACGGTTAAAGTTCCAATAATTTGTGCAGCGTTTCCTGTTGCGCCGGTATAATCTGTGAGTGTACAACTAAAATTAAATGGATTGTTGGAGTATAATGTGTATGTTCCTTCTGCAGCAGGTGCAGTAAAGGCAACATTTAATGTTCCGTTTGAACTACTCGGACATACATCCGGAATATTATCATAAATACAATCAAGAGCTACTGTATCTATACCAACAATAAGTTGCTGTATGCAGGAGGGACAACCGGTAGGATTGGAAAGCACATAAGTTCCCGTCATAGTGACGGAAGCATTTGGCGCTACGGTGATACTATTCCCTCCTCCATTTAATGAAATACTAACCTGTGGGGGACAATCAACATAGATTGTTCCAATTGCTAAAGCTCCATTTCCTGTCGGGCCGGAGTAATCACCCAGGGTACATGAAAAATTGTATGGATTGTTCACCCAGATAGTATAAATACCTTGAGATAGTGGAGCCGTGAGCGTCGTATTTATGCTCCCTGTTGAAGGAGACGGGCACACTCCAGGGATATTATCGTATATGCACGAAGATGCGACAGAATCAATTCCAATGATCAATTGCTGGATACAAGAAGGGCAACTATTATCATTGGCAACACTATAAGTACCGGTCACATTAATTGTTGCACCGCCTGCTACTGCAATGGTATTTCCTCCACCATCCAATGATATTATAACATCAACCGGACATTGGGCATACGAATTGCTAAATGAAAAAACAAGGCAGAGTAGAATGAAGAGCTTACTACACTGCTTTTTAATTTGTGTAAAGTTTGGGTTCATGGTTTTGGTTTTAAGGGTTAGTAAATATTAATAATTTAACTTCTATAAAATTCTCAATTCTCTATGGTTTTTAACAGGAATTCATCCCGGACGGCCAAATAAAATTCTCTTAACAGACTTGTTACTTCTAAAGAATGAAATATGCGTTAAATAGGACAAATCTCTTTTGTATTCTTTACAAGTCGAAATGAAGCAAAACAACAACTCGCTCATAGACCTAACACATTTAGGTGATGATGAAAATTATAAACAAAACCTTATTGCCAATAATGGCTCGTTTTTCTATCATTAACTCGCTAAATTAATAGATTTTCATTAAAACAAATAAATTTAGGTTTAATCCAGGTGTTATATTCTTTATGAATTTAGAAATTAAAGAAAATTCGGAGCTCTCAAAGCATCCAAACATCTTTGAACCGCCACTTCAACTTATAGCTTCCCATTAATATTTTCACGATCTTTGCAGTCAATTTTAAGCAAAATCGCTTAATTTTAAAGGAATTAGCCGTGTCAAGTATAGTTGCGATCGTAGGGAGACCAAATGTGGGGAAATCCACCCTTTTTAACCGACTCACCGAGTCGAGAAAAGCTATTGTGGATGAAATGAGCGGGGTAACCCGTGATCGCCATTATGGCCATGCTGAATGGGGCGGTAAGAAGTTTTCAGTGATCGATACCGGCGGATACGTAAAAGGTTCGGATGATATTTTCGAAGGAGAGATTCGCAAGCAGGTACAAATTGCTATTGACGAATCGGATATGGTTCTGTTCGTAGTTGACGTCGAATTAGGAATAACAGATTTGGATGATTCCGTCGCACAAATATTGCGCAAGTCCGGTAAGAAAGTAATCCTTGTTGCCAATAAGGTAGACAACCCTCAGCGCATAGCTGAAGCAGCTGAATTTTATTCCTTTGGCTTGGGTGAACCTTATTGTATTTCTTCCATAAGCGGAAGTGGGACAGGTGAATTGCTGGATGAAATTGTAGCTTCATTACCCAAAGAATTTGATGACCCGACCGAAGGACTGCCAAGATTTGCAATTGTAGGACAACCAAATGTTGGAAAATCTTCATTATTGAATATGCTTACAGGAATTGAGCGTAGCATCGTCACTCCTATATCAGGAACTACACGAGATACAATACACCAGCGCTATTCAAAATATGGTCATGACTTCCTCTTGATAGATACAGCAGGAGTAAGAAGGAAAGCAAGGGTAAAGGAAGACCTGGAATTTTATTCTGTCCTCCGTTCTGTACGTGCGATTGAAGATGCGGATGTATGTTTATTTATGATTGATGCAGAAAAGGGCATGACAGCCCAGGATCTTGCGATATTCCATCTTATCGATAAAAACAGAAAGGGTGTTGTCTTGATAGTCAACAAATGGGATCTTGTTGAGAAGGACAGCAAGACTGTAGATGCCTATACTGAGACTATGAAAGAAAAACTCAGACCATTCACAGACGTGCCTATTGTTTATACTTCTGTTCTCACATCACAAAGGGTACATAAGGCTTTGGAAGTGGCAGTTCAGGTTTATGAGAACCGAAAGAAAAAGATCAAGACATCGGAACTGAATGCTTATTTATTACCAATTATAGACAATACTCCACCGCCTTCTATAAAGAGTAAGCACATTAAAATTAAATATATTACCCAGTTACCGACGGCGACTCCGCAATTTGCCTTTTTCTGTAATCTTCCTCAGTATGTCAATGAATCATACCGACGTTTTCTGGAAAATAAAATCCGTGAGAAATTTGATTTCAGTGGTGTACCTATCACATTATTTTTCCGGCCAAAGGGAAAACAGGACAGCTAATAGTTAGAACTTCCAAAAACAGCTCAACACATTTTATAAGCAGCAAGCCATTGTGATTCTTTGCTATTCACAGAAGGATTGTAAATTGCGACTTCAAATTCCGGTCCCATAGTACAACGGATAGTATGCGGGTTTCCGAAACCCTTGATCCAGGTTCGATTCCTGGTGGGACCACGGTTACAGCCTGAGTAAACAGCGTGAGAGAGCAGTAAACCACTGTTCACTCACGCTGACACTGACACTGACACTGACACTGACGCTTGAACTTAAACTTAACAGCAAAAAAAAACTCCGGATTAAAGTCCGGAGTTTTTTTTCTATGAGGGAATATCAAAACTCCCACAAATCATGTTCGAAATTCGAGATTTCAGTTTTTATTCTTTCAGACTCCAGAAGCTGAGAGATTCCCTGGCGATAGTCCTCAATTCTACGATCGTAAACGTTAGATTCTTTGTAGATATAACTACCGAACAAACGCTTTTGGAAAATATCATCGAATGATCTTCTTTCTGCATCATTTTCACGGTTGAAGGCTTCTGTTTTTGCAAGCAGGTTTCTGGCTTCAGGATAGTATATCCAGAACAAAGGAAGCTTTTGATTTCCTTCACGGACATTACCATCTTCATCAACAGCATATACAAGTGGCGCAAAACCAATAATTCGTACTTCAATTACAGATCGTTGCTTGTCAAAAAACCAATCTTCCTTCAAACGATAGCCGATTACCTTATCCGGTGAGAATTCACGTGCGATTACGGTGTCATATTCATCGTATGGAGGATCCGGTCTTTGCATTTTAACGGTATCAGATCGTGCACCACCTTTGGATTCAATCTCGCTCATGGTTACAGGGAGCGTGAACTCATCATCAACGGTGCTATAAGCTGTAAGAGAGCCTTCTTTGATAGCGTCCATACACAAGTCTATAAGACTCTTGCGGTCGTGAGTCTGCTTAGACAATGGATAACGTAAGGGAAGGTTAATCTTCTCATGCAAATCGATCACGCGCCATACACGCTTAGACCACAATACATCCGCTTCGCGGAGATAAGGGTAAGACATGACAAGACGTGTCGAAGTGTGTTCTTTGACATACACCCCATCGAGTACGTTCTGCGCCTGTGCGGAGAATGCAGTGATGAGTGCAACAAGTACTAACAGAAATCTGATTTTCATGACTTTTATTTAGGTTCTACACTTATTGTAAGGTGAAGGACATTGGAGACAGCTGACGTGTCGATTGATCGGCACCGGTAGCCATTCTGGCCTTAATAAATTCGAAGAACACTTTATCGCCGGCACGGCCCTTACTCAATGCATCACGCATTTGCTGAGTGAGCTGATTGCCGGTACTTTCAAATTCCATCGGATCTTTTCCTTTTCCGGTAATTGTCATTTTGAAAGCAGTAATCTTGAAGAATAATTCGAAATCGAAGTTCTCCAACTGAGGTATTAACGTACCAGCCATCAATAAATTCTTGTTGATGGTACCACTTTTATTGTTGGCAATGGTTGCAACAGGGTCAGGAACGCGTTTAACACGGTATTCGAAACTACCCATTGGCATTACTTTACCGCCAATTTCAGCAGAGACCTTGATCACAGCTTTTCCAACCGTTCCTACGGTTGCGATGTAATGTCCACCACCTGCAGCAGGATTAGGCTTAAGAGAGCCACTTGCTCCTTCGATAGATGATTTAACTTTATCGTTCGACACTCCGGGAACCGAAATAGACATAGGGTTATCCACACCGATATAAAGCACATTCATTTTATCGGCGGAAACGACTGAGTTTGGCTTTTGTGCAACATAGGAAGATGTGAAAGGGAAATGGTCATAGGAGCCATCCGGTTTCTTAACCCGGATTACGCCTCCCCATTTTTTCTCACCTTCTGCACCGGGACGATCAACATACTTTGCATATCCACCTTCAACCGGAAGTGGCTTATCACTTCCTCCGCGAATTTCATTCTTCACAGAATCATAAGTAGCTCCAATGAAAACTTCAGGAGCCATTGTTGATGAAGTTGCCGAGAGGAATACATCAGCCTGATACTCAGAGCCAATAGTAACAACAGTACTGTTTGAAATCACCTTTGCATTAAGCTGATCCAATTTGATGATGTTTTTATCTACTGAAGTCAAGAGATCATCGATAACCTGAGACTCAGCATTGCGGATGTCATTCTGAAACTTTGTGAGAAGGGCAACTGATGCCACAACGGGATTGTGGTAGAAGTTTGCCATTTCCCATGTTCGTTTTCCATCCTCTGCTTTTTCAGGATCGGCGGTTGCCAATAAACTCTGCAGCGTTTTTTCAAATGTAGCCTTACTCGCTTCAGGTACATTCAAAATGATTTTGGATTTAAAGTTGTCAAGCTTCTTCTTTAATTCAAAAGCCTTTCCTCCTCTTCCATCGTTATCATCTCCGCAAAGGATATTCGTTGGAATATCATAATCATCCTTTGCCTCCATGAGTCTCAATTCAGGTGTAGGTTCTCCATCATCCACCTTATCGGCTTTACGAACGAGTTCATCCTTGAGTTGTTCAATAAAATTAGCTACATCATCAGCTTCTTTCCTGACTGTAGCGGCCTTATTGTATACTTCCTGATATTTTACTTTATCGACTGACATAGCCTGCTCAAAGGCGGCATATGTAGCGAGGTTCTTTTTTATTACGTTATCCTTAGACAATGTGACACTCTCGTTGATCGTAACGAAGGCATTGATGACCTCCTTTGTTACGTTCAAAGCCAACAGCGCCGTCAACACGAGATACATCATGTTGATCATCTTCTGCCTGGGTGATAGTTTTCCAGATGCCATAGCTGAAGCTTATTTGGTTGTTTGGTTAATGGTTAGTTAGAATTGAATTGGTACTGATGAAAATTAGCCCTTCACTGTCATAGCAGAAAGCATATTTCCATAAACCGTATTTAATTTGCTCAGGTTTTGAGCCAGGTGCGCAACCTCTTCGCGATACTTGCGGGTATCATCAAGTGAAGAATTGAGATTACTCATCAATTCATTGATACCTTCGTAGAAGCGACCTGTTTGTTTCAGATGCTCGCTGCTGTCTTGCAATTGCAATTCATAAACGGCATTCAATGCAGCCAAATTCTTTCCTGCTGATACAACCTGATCTTTATAAACTTTAACGTCATCTGTTGATGTTGCCAACTGATCTGCGGCTTGTGCAGCGCGAACATAAGAGTTAGACAAATCACTTACCGACTGAGAGGCTTTGTTTACATTTTGAACATAGCTTTCAGTTGCAATTGATGCCGTACTCATATTAGCCATTTGAGAAGTATTCTCACTGAGCGATCTCAATCCTGTCCCTAAACTTTCAATAAGTTCAGGTCCGATCTTAGCGTCAGCCATTAGTCGATCCAGTTGTTGAGCAACGGGATCTTTTGTCTTTTTACGTTCCTTTTTTGACAGATGATCATCCTCACCCATTCCTGCTAATTCAGGATATACCAATGACCAATCCACTTCCTCATGTGGTGGCTCAAATGCTGAGAAAAAGAAGATGACGGCCTCAGTTCCCAAACCCAATACCAGCATTAGTCCCGAAAAAGGATAGTGTTGGATCTTAAACAGAGCCCCGATGATTACCACGGCAGCACCCCATCCGTAGAGGCGGGCCATGAATTTTTTAAACTTTTTTCCTTGTGTTAATTCCGCAAGTCCCATGGTTAACGAATTAGTTTTATGGTTAGATGAAATTGATTTGTTGAATTATTCAATACTGAATTAAAATACGATGTGATTTAAAGACTGCGAAAATAATATTTCCGGTCTTTATTCAAATAAAATCCTAAAGAAAATAAAAAATTTCCCCTTTGATTAGTAATCGATTTTATCACGTCCGAGGAAACTCATGACGCAACGGAAACCGACATAACATTTTGAAGTGTCCTGATATTCGAAAGTACGTGCACCCGTCTGCAAGTAATATCCAACATCTTTCCAGGAACCTCCGCGAATTGATTTTCTTTTTAATGCAGGTGCATCAGAATCTTTAGCCTCGTAAGTATAGTCTGTGCTTATATCATGAGTAAAGCTGTAGGCCGACTCATCAAAAGCATTACTTGTCCATTCAGAAACGTTTCCTGCCATACAATAAAGACCATAGTCATTTGGCCAGTACGAAGTAGCTTTTACTGTGTAAACACCACCATCATCCATGTAATTTCCTCTCATCGGCTTAAAATTACCAAGGAAACAACCTCGGCTATTGCGAATATAAGGACCTCCCCAAGGGTAAGGTGAATTCTCAAGACCTCCGCGTGCCGCATACTCCCATTCTGACTCTGTAGGAAGGCGATAATCCTGAACAAATGCACTTCCGTTATCAGCAAGGTAGCTGTTCAGGAGTTGCGTACGCCAAACACAAAATGCGCGGGCTTGCTTCCAGTTTACACCAACAACAGGATAATCATCATAAGCCGGATGCCAGAAGTACATCTGAGTCATCGGATCATGGTATGAATATGCATAATCATGAATCCATGATAAAGTATCGGGATAAACGTTAATAACGTCCTTCTTAATAAATACAGAACGATCACGCATACCCTGCTCACGACTCTCTCTTAGAGCAGCCGTTTTAAGATCGATCCAGTAGTACTCGAAATTTAATTTACGAGTGTCGATTTCTTTGCGGCGATAAAACCTTTCGGTCTCCGGGAGAAAAAGTTCTGCGAGAATTTCTTCGTTCTCTTCATCTTCCCATTTGATCTTCATACGCCAATTAATTCTTTCGCCGTATTCACCCTCTTCAATCAGGTGATCGCCACCGATCAAACGATGTGCCAGTGAATCCCTGACCCAGTACACGAACTGACGGTATTCATTGTTGGTGATCTCCGTGTTGTCCATGTAGAACGCAGGAATTGTAACCACCTTGCTTTGTGACGTGACAGCATATGGAACATCCTGATCACTTGGGCCCATGTGGTATGAGCCGGAAGGAATGAACACCATTCCATACGGATCTGCCTGATACCATTTCTCACGATTGAGAACGCCTGTCAGCTCCCCTTTACTCCCGCTTCCGCAGCCGGAGAACATCAGTCCGATAAGGACGACGCACAGAAAACCAATTTTCTTCATTCCGAATGACTTGAGATTCATCGTTTTTATAGGATGTTGTTAGTTTCGATTATTAACGCTGCAGTATTAATTATATTGAATACATTTTTACGTGACATCTTCTAACGGGATGCCTACTCTTTGGTTTCATCAAATCTAAGCAATGATAAGATGCAAACCATATTAATAATTATAAGAACCTTACATTCCGATGAAACTGGCGTTTTACCAATTTCGCCTTTTTAAAGCAGTATCCAAGCATAATTTCGTGGGTACCGCTGCTATAAGTCTTAATATCGGAGGTCGTAAGATCGTATGAATAGCCTAATTTAAGATTTGGGACGATTTCAAGGCCTGCCATCACAACAATTGCATCCTGAAGTCGGTAAGAGACTCCAGCCCAAAATCTATTGTTTATCAATAGATTAGCGTTTATGTCTGCTTGAACCGAAACTCCGTCCGTTTTAATCAACGTTGAAGGTTTAAGTACAAGAGACGATGACAGATCAACATTATATCCTGCCATCAAATAATAATGTCTTTCGAGAGTAGAGCTGATATTGTCATACTTAATATCACCTTTTGTCAAATGTTGTGTTGAAATACCGGCATAGAGCTTTTCAGACTGAAAATACACGCCCAGACCCATATCAAAAGCACCACCACTTACAGATCCGACAGGAATGCTATTGTCATCTACATCATTAAAAACAAACTTTGAACCGTCGAGAGATTTCTGGTGATAGCCAAGATTCAGTCCAAATCCCATTCTTCCGGAGCCCAAATCCAACTGATAAGCATAAGAAGCGCGTGCATTAAAGTTCTTCTCAGCTCCTAATTGGTCAGCTGCGAAAATAGCCAGTCCTACTCCACCATGAAGAATGTCTAAGGGCATATCTGCCGTCAATAACATTGTCTTTGGCTCGCCGCCAAATCCTGTCCACTGATTTCTGTATAATAATGTTGCACAAATGGCCTCATTGGCCCCTGAAACACCGGGATTAACAGCCAGCTTTGTAAACATATTTTGACTGAATTGAGGATCCTGCTGTGCAGACGCAGTAAATCCTAAAATCAACAGGGTGAAGAAAACGGTAATCGTAATTAATATGCGCATCCTTGAAATGATAAAGAATAACGTTTGGTTTTCTGTTCCCCCCAAACTCATGAGCGGGTAAAGTAATGAAAAATAAAATCTAAAAACAAAATTTTTTTAACCTCCAATTGTTAATAGGATGATGCCTGTCTACCCATTTTTATATTCCTGTTTTTACATGGAATAATACAGGGAGAAAACTTTTTTTTCTCAGAAATTATTAGTTTAACTTTTGAAATGCTGCCCACCAACGTTCAGGTAATTCATTGTTGCAAGCAGTTTCATAATCCTTGTACGAACAAGGAACCAAATGGTGACGGTGATAGCGAGATTTTGCATTCGGATACGGAACTTCCATCCACCAACGTTCACTTTTTGTACTCTTATAGAAGGCAATTTCATGTGTCGTGTTCTCCAAGGCTACATGGAATTTTGTAAATCCGGTTTTAGTCTTTAATGGCACATCTTTTTTTCTGTGATAATAGCCATCGATCAAATACCAAATCATTTGTCCGGCTAAATGCGCCGTTTGATCATGATTGTCAAACAAAGGATTGATCTCATAAAGGCCAAAGGAGCTCAATTTGTCACTCATTCCGGCATAGCGAACAATCTGACAAGCTTCCTCGCCATACAATCCGTTGGGAGAAGCATTTCCATTCCCGGGCGCATCACTTTGTCTAATTGATGAAATATCAAAGGAAACGATATCCGCATTGCGCACTATTGGTTCAGCTTCTTCAATATCCTTGTGAACTTGCCCAAGCCTATAACTGTCGAAATAAAGCTTATCCATTAAATCTACCTGGTCCATTCCGACAAAATAGGTCTGATATCCTATATTACTGAAATTGAAAAGAAAATTCGGCTCGTGCAGCACAATCTTACCTAAATAAGATTCAGAACTAAGCATTTCTTCGGTAGAGCCCAAATCAAAACGAGAATCAACAGCCACGATATTTACCGTTTCTTCGAGCTTTTGATAGGCCACATATTGTGCATAAGTAAGATCCTGACTCCCACCTAAAATCACCACAAAGACTCCCTGACGAAGCAGCTCTACCATAATACTTGTGAGTGCAGAATAAGTATCTCTTACCTCTTCCCCGGGAATTAAATTTCCTAAGTCAACAATGCGATAGTTATGTGTTGAAGTTTTTAATGCGTATAATTTTTCCCGGACACGATCAGGTGCATCACAACATCCGTCATTTCTGACGGAACCTCTGTCTTCACCCACGCCAATTATGGCAATATCGAAATTGGCATATTCAGGGAAAGGGCCACCTTTTAAATTCTTACTGACTTTCTTCCCAAAAATATTTTTCTGCTCATCGGCAGTCTCGTAGGGGGAAGGCTCTAAGGCTTGAAAATAAGTGGAGATATCCATGTTCTATGCAGAAAATGCGTAGGTATTAATCTGAAAATTTAACTCTGAGACAATTGAACTTTATTTCAAAGACAACTACTTTTTCTTCTTTGATGCAGCTTTTTTTGCCGGGGCCCTTTTTACACTTACCTTTTTCTTAGGCGCTGCTTTAACCGGTGCAGGTTTTTTGGCTGCTGCCTTTTTTACCGGTGCGGATTTCTTCGCAGGTGCCTTCTTCGGAGGAGCCTTCTTTGCCGGTGCCTTCTTTGTAGCCTTCTTCGTTGTTGCTTTTGCTTCAGTTGCACCGGCGGCTTTCCTTCTCCATCCTCCCTTGGTTTTTACGGTCACCGGAGTTTTTTCAGCAAGTTCCCTGATGGCTTCAAGCGTGAATGATTTCGGATCCGTATCTTTAGGAATACGAATATTTCTATCTCCAAATGCAATATACGGACCCCAACGGCCATTTAAAATCTGAACAGTCGGGTCTTCATCAAAGGTCATTATAATTTTCTCGGCCTGAGCTTTTCGTTTTTCATGAATTAATTCCACGGCACGCTCATAAGTCACTGTATAAGGATCATCTTCCTTCTTCATAGAAACAAAATAATCTCCTAAACGAACATAGGGACCAAAACGTCCGATAGAAACATTTACATCTGTGCCTTCAAATGTTCCGAGATTTCTTGGAAGCTTGAAAAGTTCGAGAGCCTCTTCAAACGTGATCTGATCAAGTCTCTGCTCACCTCTCAACTTTGCAAACTTTGGCTTGTCTGTCTCCTCCTGTGAACCGATTTGAGCCATAGGCCCATATCGACCCACACGAACAAGTAAAGTCAGTCCTGAGACAGGATCTTTTCCCAGGATTCTTTCTCCGGTAACACGCTCTGCATCTTTCTCAGTTATCTCAACGGTTTCATGAAAAGGACCGTAGAATTCCTTTATCATTTTTTGCCATTTCAATTCTCCATTGGCGATATCATCAAATTCTTTTTCTACAAATGCTGTGAAATTATAGTCGAGAATGTCTTTAAAATTTGCAACCAGAAAATCTGTTACAAGCATTCCGATATCCGTAGGAAACAATTTATTCTTTTCAGCACCGGTAATTTCAGTTTGGGTTTCTTTGCTGATCTTAGAATCTTTCAAGGTAAGAACCTGATAAGCGCGTTCCTTTCCCTGCCGTTCTTCCTTCAATACATACCCCCGTTTTTGTACGGTCGAAATGGTTGGAGCATAGGTTGATGGCCGGCCTATTCCTAATTCTTCAAGCTTTTTAACCAGGGATGCCTCGGTATATCTTGGAGAAGCATGGGTAAATCTTTCTGTGGCGATCACACTCAATAATTTTAATGAGTCACCGATTTTCATAGGAGGAAGTATTCCTTCCTGATCCTTTTCTTCTTCGTCATCATCGCCTTCCATGTATACTTTCAGGAATCCGTCAAACTTTATAACTTCTCCATTGGCAATAAAATTATCCTTCGTTTTCGGAGAGGAGATTGTGACAACTGTCTTTTCTAATTTGGCATCAGCCATTTGAGAGGCAATCGTTCTTTTCCAGATCAGGTCATATAATTTCTGCTCACGCGCTTCTCCTTCTACTTCATTGCGTGAAAATTCCGTTGGACGGATCGCCTCGTGAGCTTCTTGTGCATTTGCACTCTTATTTTTGTACTGCCTGATTTCTACGTATTGTGCTCCGAACATCGTGGTTATGCTGGCTTTAGCCATATCAAGAGCATCCTGACTCAGGTTCACTGAATCTGTTCTCATATATGTAATCTTACCACTTTCATAAAGACGTTGAGCCAGAACCATGGTTTGAGCAACGCTGAACCCCAATTTCCTGCTTGCTTCCTGTTGCAAAGTTGAAGTGGTGAATGGAGCGGAGGGTGTACGTTTACCGGGTTTAACCTCAAGATTCTCTACTCTGAAATCGGCACCGTTACAGGCTTTTAAAAACTGTTCAGCTTCATCTTGTGTTTGAAAACGCTTAGGCAACTCGGCTTTGAAGCTTTTTCCATTGTCTTCAAAATAGCCGACCACTTTAAACGCTGAGCTGATTTTAAACGCATCAATTTCTCTTTCACGTTCTACGACCAGTCGAACAGTTACTGACTGAACTCTTCCGGCAGATAATGACGGTTTTACTTTTTTCCATAGAACCGGTGAAAGTTCAAATCCAACCAGACGGTCGAGAATACGACGGGCCTGTTGTGCATCGACAAGATTCTTGTCAATTTTCCGTGGATTCTTTATCGCTTCAAGAATCGCCTTTTTCGTGATCTCGTGAAAGACAATTCTCTTAGTGTCAGCTTCCTTCAAATTCAAAGTCTCAAACAAATGCCATGAGATTGCTTCTCCTTCACGGTCCTCATCCGTTGCGAGCCATACTGTATCAGCTTTTTTCGCATGCTTGATCAAATCACTGATCACTTGTTCTTTGTCGGCACTTATTTCATAAGCAGGTTCAAAATTATTTTCAATGTCAATTCCTTTTCCGGATTTTATCAAATCACGAACATGACCATAGCTGGATTTCACTGTGAAATCTTTACCAAGGTACCCTTCAATTGTCTTCGCTTTGGCGGGAGACTCAACGATTACTAAGTTCTTCGACATTCTTTTTTTCTGCTTTGGATGGGCGCAAATAAACACAAATTATTCTGTATCTCAATTTTCAAGAAAATTTATGCTTTTATTAGAAGATTGAAATGAACAAAAATTAAAAGCGATACTTACATCAACAAACCAAATCTGAAATGCTCTGTATCAATGAACTAATGAAAAAACTAAGCTCATTTTAAGAAAGTCAATTCCATCGAATAAGGATAATAAAATTAACATTGCCATTTGCCCGGCCGGGTTTTCTACAGATTTTGATTTTCATGAAATCCTCTAAACTTTCTCTGACATTAAGTTTCGTTTTGCTCGTTCTAGGCTTGGGGTTTATGAACACAAGCGTTTCATTATCAATAATTGAAATACTAAATTCGACCTTCAATGCTGAGCTGGATATTTTTTTCAGGCGCTCAGGTTTTTTCTGTTTTGGCTTTACTTTGATTTGTCTTTCAATAATGAATTTGAGCTATTTGCCTTCACTAAATCTCCCTGACTTACTAAAGGCCCGATGGTCAGTGTTTGTACTCTTATCCTTTTTTTCAATGCTATTAATATTGACCAAACAGCATGTTCCTATTTATGATGACTACACAGGCATATTTAAATTTATATGTCAATACAGGAACAGCGAAACCTTTTCAGAAAAGCTTGGCTTGTTTTGGGAGCCTTATTTCGAATGCAGAATTCCGGTCGCTTATCTTGTAGTATTACTCTTTTCCTTTCTTCCGGGTGAAGCGATACCGCTTAACCTGATGATTGTTTTCAATGCAATCATTCTACTTTGGATAGCAGTACTCTTATTCAAAACGATTAAAAATCAACAAGGGATTCTCCCATACTTCCCTTGGTTTCTCCTCTTCCTGTTCCATTCAGAATTTATGCAAAGCTCTGTCAGTCCGCTTTCAGGCATTTGTTATAATGGATCGATTCTATTTTCAGTCTTAGCACTTCGTTCAATGTCAGCTGAGCATCCAAAAGGGATTTATGCTGCCATAGTATTTGGCTGGCTTGCCATGTACACATTTGGAAACGGATTACTGGTTGTGCCTTTATTGTTAATTTTAAGTTTGAGAAAATTTGGCCGGAAGAAAACAATCCTTCCTTTTATCATTCTACTTCTTTTCAGCACAGTTTATTTTTTAAACTATCATCCTCAAAGCCAAACCGAGTCAGTATTTAATCTCAGTTATTTCCTACTTTTTATTCCTGTCTTTCTTGGTTCAGCTTTTCAGTTTTTCTATTCAGCCTACCTCCCATTTCTTATAGGTTTGGGAATTATCACTCTCTATATATATGCAAGCTTCAATGGCTACGACAAAAAGAATCCCGTCATTTATTATAGTCTCGGATTTATCATTTTAACAGCGGCGATGACGGCAGCATTTAGAACTACGGAATCATTCGAAATTGCACTTAAACTGCGCTACGGAATCTTTAGCAGCTTTGCCATATTTTGTTCCCTATACATGTTTCTCGAAATATTCTCAGCGAAAACCAGCAAAAAATTGATGCAAAGAATGAGTGCAGTTGCCATTGTCTATAATTTGCTTGCCGCCCTGTTCTTTTACCCTGAAACCGTCTTGACAATAAAGCATAACAGAGAAATGCTTAATGTATGGCTCGATACCGGAAAATTTGAAGAGGTTTCTGCATTCTATCCTTCAGAAATTCGTCCGATTTTAGAATGTAGCCAAAACTTGAAACTTTGGAACATAAGTGAGCGTGCAAACTTACCGTGATTCGCTCATAAATGATTAATGGTCTGACAATAACTTCTCAATTAGCTCCTTTTTAACAAAAAAATAGACTAATCGTATTGATATGCCAACTTGTCAGACACCTTAAAAATCACTATGTTTGCAGAAAATCCATTACATGTTGCACGAGGGAGTTAAGGTCATTGATGAGACCCGTCAGGGTGAAGCTTTGATGCTGGAAAACAAGACAGGGAATAAAAAACTTTATTTGGAAAGTTATGGCTGTCAGATGAATTTTTCGGACAGTGAAATTATTGCGTCAATCATGTCGGAGATTGGTTTTGTGACAACTAAAAATAGCGATGAAGCCGACGTGATTCTTTTAAATACATGTGCTATCAGAGATAATGCAGAGAAACGAATCTGGACCAGGCTATACGATTTTAAAAAAGCGAAGAAGAAAAAACCGGGATTGTTGATTGGAGTCATGGGCTGTATGGCCGAACGTTTGAAATCCGAATTATTAGACAGGCAGAAATTGGTCGACATGGTTGTAGGTCCGGACTCATACCGTGATCTGCCCAATCTGGTGAAACAAGCGGAGTCAGGACAAAAGGCAGTAAACGTTTTATTGTCGAGAGAAGAGACGTACGCAGAAATTTCTCCCGTACGATTGGGACCAAACGGAATCAGTGCATTTGTTTCCATCATGAGAGGATGTGATAATATGTGTTCATTCTGTGTTGTACCTTTTACACGTGGAAGAGAGCGCAGCCGTGATCCGGAATCTATCCTTGAGGAGGCAAGACAACTGGTTGAACAGGGCTACAAAGAAATAACCTTGTTGGGGCAAAATGTTGACTCATATCTGTGGTCAGGTGGTGGAATGAAAAAGGATCTTCCGGAAGATAAAGTTAATGCAGCATTAAAGCATCAACTGCCCGAATCAGAACAAAAGGAGTTTATCACCTTTGCTGACCTGCTCGAAAAAGTTGCTTTGGTTGATCCTCAATTACGCATCCGCTTTTCAACCTCCAATCCCCAAGACATGACGGATGCGGTCTTGCACGTGATGGCAAAACATGACAACATTTGTAAATACATTCACCTTCCTGTGCAATCAGGCAATAGTCGCATCCTCGAGAAAATGAACCGTGGTTATACACGTGAATCGTATATGCAACTCATTGAATCGATCCGGAAAATTCTTCCGGGTGCAGGACTTTCAACAGACATCATCAGTGGATTTTGTTCCGAGACGGAAGAAGATCATCAGGATACATTAAGTTTGATGGAATGGACGGGATACGACTATGCCTATATGTTTAGTTATTCAGAAAGGCCGGGAACTCTCGCAGGAAGAAAGTATGAAGATGATGTTCCTGCGGATGTAAAACAACGTCGCCTGACCGAAATCATCGACATGCAGAAAAAACTATCACACGAAAGCAATAAGAAAGATTTAAATAAAGTTTTCCGCGTCCTCACCGAAAACTTTTCGAAAAAATCTCCGGATTTTCTTTGTGGAAGGTCCAGTCAGAATAAAGTCGTGATTTTCCCTAAGATGAATTACGAACCGGGCCAGTATGTCGACGTGTTGATAAATGATTGTACAGCTGCCACTCTCTTAGGAGTTGCTATTGAAAACCTGAATTAAAAAGCTAAAGGCTTTAAAAAAACGAAAAGCTATTCTCGTTCCTGGTCTTCCGAAACCACGAACTTGTAATCATTGACTATTATTCGGATCCTTGCAAATTCAGATTAAGATGACAATTCAAGAAATAAAATCAAGATACGGCATCATAGGCAACTCACCTTTGCTGGAGCATTCCATCAAAGTTGCAAGTCAGGTTGCACCTACAGAAATTTCTGTTCTGATATCAGGAGAGAGTGGTGTAGGAAAAGAAGTATTCCCACAGATTATTCATCACCTGAGTGCCAGAAAGCACGGACCTTACATTGCGGTGAACTGTGGCGCCATCCCTGAAGGGACAATCGATTCAGAATTATTTGGCCATGAGAAAGGATCCTTCACAGGAGCACATGAGGCGCGCAAAGGTTATTTCGAAGTTGCCAATGGAGGAACGATATTTTTGGATGAAGTAGGAGAGCTTCCTTTGAGCACACAGGTTCGACTACTTCGTGTTTTGGAAAGTGGCGAATTTATTAAGGTCGGCTCATCAAAAGTTTTAAAAACAGATGTACGCATTGTTGCTGCAACAAATGTTGATCTGAGCATAGCCATTGCCAATGGAAAATTCAGGGAAGACCTGTATTATCGTTTGAATACTGTCCCGATCAGAATCCCCCCGTTACGAGACCGCTCTGAAGACATTTATCTGCTCTTCAGAAAATTTGCTTCAGATTTTTCTGAGCGCTATCGTGTTCCTGCACTTTCATTGCAGCCTGATGCCCAAACGATATTAATGGAATACCGATGGCCGGGAAATATTCGTCAGTTGAAAAACATCACAGAACAAATGTCGATTCTGGAAAAAACCAGAGATATTTCAGCAGATACCTTATTAAAATACCTGCCTCCTACACCGCTTATAAACTTACCTATGCGCTTGAAGGAGGAGCATGGTACAGGCAATGAATACTCCGAGCGTGAACTTCTTTATAAAGTACTTTTTGAAATGAAGAAGGACATGAACGACATGAAACTTCTGATAAATGACATTATAAAGACAGGAGTTGAAGATTCTTCCTGGAAAGAACATCATGCACCGATGATTGATAATCTGAAATCAGTTAGTGGCACAATGAGTCCCGGTCACGAGAGCAGTATGATGATACATAGTCCATCACAGGGAAGCAATGTGAAAGTATCGGCCATTGATCGGCATGAGGAAGTTGAAGAATCATTGTCACTTCAGGAAAAAGAAAAAGAATTTATTCAGAAAGCCTTGCAGAAACACCGCGGCAGGCGTAAACTTGCCGCTAAGGAGCTTGGGATTTCCGAGCGTACTTTGTATAGAAAAATGAATGAGTACGACATTCATTAATGTGGGAAAAACAAACACAGGTCTTCGTGAAGCGCAGTTTAAATAACAAAAAATTATACCCCCATTCCTCAGAGAATACTGAGCGAATCTCCCTTGACAATTGCGGGACCAAAAATAAAAATACCCGAGCTATACAAAGTGAAAATAAATTTTTCAGTTTAACATTTTTAATTAAACACCGGTTCATATCAGGTGTGCTTTTAATTTTACTGGGGTTATTCTCCTTTAACTCTTGTCGGATAAACTATAGTATGACAGGCGCTTCGATTGCACCTGATGTAAAGACTGTTTCTATTCGTTTTTTTCAGAAAACGGCAGGACTTGGTCCGGCATCACTCGGTCAGACATTTACCGAATCACTCAAAGACAAATTCATTTCTCAAACCAATTTAAATCTCGTTGATAAAGACGCGGATTTAACCTTTGAAGGAAATATACCGGGATACACAATTAGTCCATTGGCTATTCAGGCAAATGAAGTTGCTGCACAGAACAGATTAAGCATCAGCGTGAATGTGAAATTCACCAATATTAAAGACGAGAAACAAAACTTCGAAACTACGTTCAGCCGCTTCGCTGATTTTGAAAGCACTTTGAATATCGCTACTATTGAAGATCAATTGATAAAGGAAATAAATGATCAGCTTATTGACGACATCTTCAATAAGGCAGTAATCAACTGGTAATGGAGTACAAACTTTTTATTCAACTAATCAAAGAACCTGCACGTTCTGGAACAGAAAGCGTTAATTCATTGCAAGAACTTGTAAATGAATTTCCATATTTCCAGTCGGCACATATGCTTCTTGCACGGGCTATGAAGGAGCAGCAACACATCAGGTTTGAAAAACAATTGAAGTTAGCGGCAGCCTATTCGCCTGACAGGAAAGTTCTTTTTTCATTGTTGAATGACAAGAAAAAACTGAGTGAAAGCTTTGCTGAAAAGCTTTCAGAGGAAGTGGTATCTCCATTTATTCTCGAAGAAAGCCAGGTACCCGAAGCTGTCGAGACCCTGATTTCTGACCAGGAGGCTACAGAAAACCCATTCATTGAATCTGCAATTAACACAAACACTGTCATTGAAAAGAATAGTGAGTCTGAAGAAAGTGTATTTACTCATCCCGGAAAAGAAGAATCAATCGAACCGAGGTATGCAATGGAGGCTGAAGAAATTATATCTCCGGTAACATTGATGCCGCTTGCTTCAACAAAAGAAAAGCCGGCTGAACCAGTATCGAGTGACCCCCGGGAAGTTTTACGCCGTCGTCTAGCCGAAATTCTTGGAGATCCCGGTCAGTCAGATGCGAGTAACAAATTGACAACTGCAGGAAAAACTAGCGAAAGCATTGAAATAAAGGCATCAATTCCGGCAGTTGAAAATGCTGAAATCACAAAAGAGAGGGAAGAAAAAACCGACCACAAAAAAGACCATGTGAAGGAAAGTATGCCTTCTGAGACTCTGTTGAATACTCTTTCCAGTATACCGGATCCACCAATCGCTGAGCCGGAAGCTATAGATAGTTTAAAGGAGTTATTGCCTGAAGATTCATCGAAACCATTGGATGCAATCCAAAAGCTTGAGCTGGAATATGCGATGGAAGAAACCCTACTCTCCTCCCTCGAAAACCTTCCACCCATTGAATCAGAAAAATCGGTTCCGAAAGCTGAAAGGAAAGAAGGCGAAGGTGAAGTTGCACCAATAGTTCCGGCTATTGCTTCGGGCGAAACCGTTCAGGATATTTCACAAACAAGAAGCTTTAATAGCTGGTTGAAGAAACTCAGCTATGGCGAATTTGGTCAAGTCGAAGAAGTGCATGCCTATGATGCTGTTGAGGAAAACAAGGAATCCCATGCGAATACTGGACAGGCGAAGAAAGAAAATCCTGCAGAAAAGGCCGGCCTGGCGCAAAAACAAGCAAGCAAAAGCGAGGATCTAAAGCCTACAACTGATTCATTATCAGGATTTGAATCACAAAAAAAAGAGTTAATAGACAAATTTATAGCTACTGAGCCTAAAATTGTGCCATCGAAAGTTGAGTTTTATTCTCCGGTAACACAGGCAAAAAGAAGTATCGAGGAATACGATGACGTGGTGTCAGAAACCCTGGCAAAGATCTATAGAATGCAGGGAAACAACCTGAAGGCGCGATTTTGTTATGAGAAATTAAGTTTGTTTTATCCCGAAAAAAGAACGTACTTTGCCGCCCTTATCAAGGAAATTGATGAGGAATTAAACAGTTCCAACCAAGAAGATTTGTAACATGTATTTAGCATTAACAATAATCATAATCCTGGTGAGCATATTGCTTTCCCTGATCGTTTTAATTCAAAACCCTAAAGGCGGCGGAATCGTCTCCGGTATTATCGGATCCAGCCAGGTGATGGGTGTCAAGAAAACATCTGATTTCATAGAGAAACTAACCTGGGGATTAGCGATTTCTCTGGTTGTTCTATGTTTGGCGGCAAGTTTTTCATTGCCAAGTTCAGAAGACCGGAAGATGGGTTCATCCATGCAAGAGCAGATTGAAAACTCAACAACGCCAACAAATATACCTGCTCCGGCACCGGCGCAACAACAACCGGCAAGCCCACCTCCGGCGGGTGACGGACAATAAAAATTTAAAAACCCCATTTTTGGGGTTTTTTTATGTGAAATGCTTTTAACCCGAACATTTTTTGTCAACCCTGAATCGGATGGACAAAGACCAGTAATAGCAATGATTCAAATGCTTAGTGCCAGCCTGTCACACCTCAAATGCAACATCAATAAATAAGGCAGGAATATTGAAATCTTGGCAGAAATGAAGACAAAAATGAGCACTGGCATCATTTCTGACCAGCACGACACATCCAAAACGTAATTTTTATAAACTAACCTAAAATCAATATTCAAATGAGCAAAGTATCCATGAAACCCCTTGCAGATCGCGTTCTGGTAGAAGCGGCAGCTGCAGAATCAAAAACAGCAGGTGGAATTATTATCCCTGACACGGCAAAAGAAAAGCCACAGCGTGGCAAAGTGATCGCCATCGGAACAGGCAAAAAAGATGAGCCTCTTACAGTAAAAGTTGGCGATACCGTTTTGTATGGTAAGTATGCAGGAACAGAAGTAACTGTTGATGGTCGCGACTTGTTGATCATGCGCGAATCCGACATTTTTGCAATCATCTAAATGATTGGGCACATGATCAGATTTTTCAAGTGATTTCTGATCATTATTTATTTCAACTAATTTAAAAATCAAAAAACAATTTAAGAAAATGGCAAAAGATATCAATTTTAACCTCGAAGCACGTGACCGCCTTAAGAAAGGTGTTGACGCATTAGCTAATGCAGTAAAAGTTACATTAGGACCGAAAGGTCGCAATGTAATCATTGATAAAAAATTCGGTTCTCCTGCAATCACCAAAGATGGTGTTACAGTTGCAAAAGAAATCGAATTGAAAGATCCTATCGAAAACATGGGAGCACAAATGGTAAAAGAAGTTGCATCGAAGACTGCAGATGTTGCAGGTGACGGTACAACCACTGCTACTGTTTTAGCACAGGCTATTGTAACGGCAGGATTGAAGAACGTTGCTGCCGGAGCAAATCCTATGGATCTTAAGCGTGGAATTGACAAAGCAGTAGAAAAAGTTGTTGAGCATCTTCAGAA
Organism: Bacteroidota bacterium; assembly: GCA_004295015.1. Lineage (GTDB taxonomy): Bacteria > Bacteroidota > Bacteroidia > AKYH767-A > 2013-40CM-41-45 > QQVM01. The sequence continues at coordinate 23,206 of SHNE01000001.1, forward strand.
GATGAGTAAGAAAGTTGGTGATGACAACAAGAAAATAGAGCAGGTTGCAAGTATCTCTGCAAACAATGATGCTGAGATCGGGAAACTGATTGCAAGTGCTATGGCGAAAGTTAAAAAAGAAGGTGTTATCACTGTTGAAGAAGCAAAAGGTACTGAGACTACAGTTGAGATTGTAGAAGGTATGCAATTTGACCGTGGATACATTTCTCCATACTTCGTAACAAATGCAGATAAGATGGAAGCTGTTCTTGAGCGTCCACACATTCTTATTTACGACAAGAAGATCAGCAACATGAAAGAATTGCTTCCTATACTTGAAAAGCAAGTTCAAACAGGACAGCCTTTATTAATTATCGCTGAAGATATCGACGGAGAAGCTTTGGCAACTCTGGTTGTAAATAAAATCCGTGGCTCACTGAAAGTAACGGCGGTTAAAGCTCCGGGATTCGGAGATCGTCGTAAGGCAATGTTGGAAGACATCGCAATTCTTACCGGTGGAACATTAATCAGCGAAGAGCGTGGCTTTAAACTGGAGAATGCCGACATGACTTATCTTGGTAAGGCAGAAAAAATCACCATCGACAAAGACAATACAACTATCGTTGGTGGTTCAGGCAAAAAGACTGAAATCGTTGCTCGTGTAAATCAGATCAAAGCACAGATTGAATCAACAACTTCTGACTATGACCGTGAAAAATTACAAGAGCGTCTTGCTAAATTAGCAGGTGGTGTTGCAGTTCTTTACGTTGGAGCTCCGACTGAAATGGAAATGAAAGAAAAGAAAGACCGTGTGGACGATGCATTACATGCTACCCGTGCAGCGGTTGAAGAAGGAATCGTTGCAGGTGGCGGAATTGCTTATATCCGTGCAATTCCTTCATTGGATAAAATGGTTGGTGCAAACGAAGACGAAACTACCGGTATCGCCATCGTAAAGCGCGCCCTTGAAGAGCCACTGCGTCAGATAGTAGCAAATTCAGGAGTTGAAGGTTCTATCGTTGTACAAAAAGTACGTGAAGGGAAAGACGACTTCGGATACAATGCTCGTACAGATAAATACGAAAATCTGTATGCTGCAGGAGTTATCGATCCTACTAAAGTTACCCGCGTAGCATTAGAGAACGCAGCTTCAATTGCAGGTATGTTACTCACCACGGAGTGTGTAATCGCAGATATAAAAGAAGAAAAATCAAGTATGCCTGCGATGCCTCCGGGAATGGGTGGCGGAATGGATTACTAATATCCGACTAACAAATTGCTTAAAAACCCTACCGCTTACGGTGGGGTTTTTTTGTTTCCAGAAAAAAAATATCCGGAATCCTCCCCCTTGCAACATCGCCTTTTCCGGTAGAAAACTTCCGGATTGATATTCTAAAAGAATTTTATACCTTTAAGAGTACTTTCATTGCCTTGAAGGCGATTGGCTCAAGTACCGGAACTTCTACCCAATCCTTGGCCAGATTCAGCCGATACCATCCGTTCGGAAGCTGCAATTTAATCCACCATCAGAACAAGACAAGCAAAACCCATTCTATTAATTTAGACGCATGTTATTCTCCAAGATAAATCTTCAGACTGAATTGATCCGTGAGCGGAAAGCTCAACAGGAATTGCTGGGTGAAGTTCATCAAATTCTACATGACTCAAGACTTAGAGACGAGGAGATTCTGCGACGTTTAAAAGGAGCATCCGGGGAGGAAAATTTTAATGATGGCTTGTCAGAAGAAGATAAAGCACGTGTGTTCAAGCTTACAGAAATTAAAAATCTTTGCATTCGGTATCGCCTCCGCTTTCTGGACACTGTACATTTTAAGAGTGACTATCCTTATGCAGCAATTGCCGAGATAAACGCTTTTGAAAAAAAGTACGCAACGAAAATAGAACGATTCTATATTGCAGCACCCGATCACACTTTTAATCTTGAGAATGTAAATAAAGACCCCCTGCTTTTTGCCGCATTGGGAAAGGGAGACTATTACTTAATTCATCAATGGGGAAAAGACTTAGCCTGGCATAAAAAAATTACGCTTTGGCCACTTCAGTCGTTTAAAAATTGTTTTATCGCTTTGTGGATTTTGTCAGCTGCCTTCTCCTTCCTTATCCCTTCATCCATCATGCAAATTAACAACGTAGAGGCTGAAATCTATTTACGTTTATGGTTGACCGTGCATGTATTTATAGCACTGATGGGATTTACTGTATGGACAGGATTCACCTTTAACAAAACAGTGAGTAATAAAAACTGGAACAGTAAATACTATAACGACTGATCTACTCAATTAATGCTGATTTCATCAACAAGCAACCAGGCAGGTTGTCCTTCGCCCGGACGATCTTTTTGAATGATTCCATGATTTAAGGCCAGTACTTTTACCCACCTTGCCTTAGTTTTTTCAAACGAAATCTGGATCAAGCGTTGTTCGGGATTCATCTCTGACTCTTCCGCTTTTTTGATACTGCTAAAATTTATTCCGTCAGTGCTCAAGAAAACCTCTGCACCTTTCGGATAATATATCCATGAATTTTCATCACGCAATACATCAATTCCAACTCTTGAAATGTTCATCTCTTTCCCTAGATCAATTGTAGCCTCAAAATTCTCGCCCAAAAAACCAAGCCAATCAGAACCCATCCATGGCAAATTTCCGGTGATCCCGTTGACCAGAGTGAAACCACCTCCGCGGGAATACTCCTCATGCGGCGGACGAGCCAGAATAATTTCTTTTCCGGTTGCCAGATTGATACGAAATACCCTTGAGTACTCCTTACCTCTTGGGATGGCCCCATCAAAAACCTTCGCGCGAACGCCTATTGTTTGATCAACCAGGATTTTCTCTTTGAAAAGAGGGGACATGCTACCGGGTTCTTCTCCATTGATTGTATACCGAATCACGCCTTGTTTAAAAGACGTAGAGAGATCTATTGCTAATGAACCATCCTTTGAATGCGGATAAACAAATTCCTGAATATCGAAAAATGCTTTGGAATAATTTATTTTTCTGAAATCAAGAAGTTTGGTATGACTGACTAAGCGTTTCGTAAAACCCTCATAATTTCTGGTCGAAGCCGGTGACCACAGTACTTCTGCCAAAGCGGCCATTCTGGGCATAGCCATATATTCAACTTGTTCAGGAGTTTTAATATATTCTGTCCAGATATTCGCCTGGGCACCCACTATATGTTTCGCTTGTTCAGTTGTAAGCACATCCGGAACAGGTTCAAACTGGTATACTCTTTCCAAAGGCAAATAGCCTCCAATTGCCAAAGGTTCTCCGGGATATTTACTCTGATAAAAATCGAAATAACAAAAAGAAGTTGGAGTCATCACTACATCATGTCCGGAACTGGCTGCTTCAATACCTCCGGCATAACCGCGCCATGACATCACAGTAGCATTAGGTGCAATGCCACCGTCGAGAATTTCGTCCCAGCCGATCATTTTTTTATTAAGCTTTGACAATACCTTTTCGATGCGAGTCATGAAATAGCTCTGTAAAGCATGCTCATCACTAAGCCCTTCTTTTTTCATCAAAGCCTGGCAAGATTCGCATTCCTTCCAACGATCCTTTGGACATTCATCCCCGCCTATATGTATGTATTTTCCCGGGAACAAGGCAGCCACTTCCTTCAAAACATTTTCAAGAAACTCAAAAGTTTGTTCTTTAGGACAAAAGACATCTTTGAAAACGCCCCATTTCTTTCCGGTCTCAAATGGACCTGAGGTACACGCTAATTCCGGATAAGCGGCCAAGGCAGCCAAGGCATGACCGGGCATTTCAATTTCAGGTACAATTTGAATGTGACGATTGTCAGCATAGGCGACAATGTCTGCAATTTGCTCTTGTGAATAGTAGCCTCCATAGACAATAGAATCATACAATTCAGGGATAGAGCCCAGGTGTCCAACCAGTGTTCCTTTTCGATAGGCGCTGACTGACTGAAGTTTCGGGTACTTTTTTATTTCAATTCTCCAACCCTGATCATCGGTAAGATGCCAGTGAAAGGTATTAAACTTGTATGAGGCTAAATAATCGATGTACTTTTTAATAAACTCTACTGAAAAAAAATGACGGCTAACATCAAGATGCATTCCCCTCCATGCAAAGCGAGGCTCATCATTTATTTCGATGGCCGGAACTGAAAGCGTAGTTACTTTCCCCGCCGGTAAAAGTTGAATCAGGGACTGTAGACCATGAAAAGCACCTGCGCCTGAGCCACCTTCAATTTCAATTTTTGATGAACTGACTTTTAAAATATATGCTTCCTGTTTCAAGGAAGAATTCTTTTCATCTTTTCGTAAATTAATTCCTCCGTCTTTAATTTGTTTCGATGAAATAATTTTCAGTTTAAAACCATAATACTGTTGAAGGTAGTCATTGAATACATCAGCATCATCTTTCGATCTCTCGCCTGATATATATAAGGGTGTAAGATTGCTTATACTAAAAGACCCCGTTCCAAGGTTTGCACTAATTGGTTTAGGGATGAGCGGTAAATATTCCAATAAATTTTGTGACATCAGAGGAACAGATAGGATAAGACTGAAGAAAATCACGAGTCCTGTTTTTGATACTACTTTAGAAGTGAGAACTGCTTGTTTTAACATTCTTTTCATTTGACAGGTTATAAGATAACAGATTTGATGAATAAACATCCTTCTGATGCTGATTCTATCATTAGTTTGGCCAACAAGGTCGTTAAAAAAGCTTGATTTCGTCTTTTAGAAAACTCATTTTATAGACTGATTAATTTATTCCAAAATCTTTAATCTCACACATTGTACAATATTGAAAAAAAAACAAAATCCCGTATTGGTTGATAACTATTTATGAAAAAATTTGACAATCTAATTAATAATCAGTAAACTTTGTATAGTCTTTTGCCTTTAAACTTTCAGCCATGAACATTATTCAAAAGATCGAAACATGGGGTGATACCCATCAATCAAAATGGTTTTCCCTGATTCGGGTTTTGCTGGGGCTCATCATTTTTTTCAAAGGGATAATATTTATCCGCGACACCACAGCTCTTTCGGCAATGATAGCAAATTCTGCAGTTTCATTCTATGCAGTTGCTCTTGCGCATATTGTCGCACTGGCACATTTAATGGGAGGGATCTTAATCATTATGGGATTGCTCACTAGGGTGGCTGTCTTATTTCAAATTCCAATTTTATTAGGAGCGGTGATTTTTATCAATGCACAGAAGGGATTTTTCTCAATGGAATCTGAATTAGGGGTTTCATTGCTTGTTCTGGCCTTATTGTTTTTCTTCCTTGTTTATGGCTCAGGCTCCTTTTCTGCTAGCGAGTTAATGAGGAGACACAAAAACACCTGAGTGCATGATTTAATTTTTTCATTTCAGATCAAAAAAAAAGGGAACACAAAATGGTTCCCTTTTCATTTTCTTTTTGGATACAATTACTGTGTGCGTTTAACATTTACAGCATTTTGTCCTTTTTTTCCGTCCACGACTTCAAATTCAACTACATCGTTTTCTCGGATTTTGTCTATAAGACCACTGTGATGCACGAATACCTCTGACTGGTCTTCGTCTACTAATATGAATCCATATCCCTTGGATTCATTAAAGAATTTTACTTTACCGGTTTTCATCGGGCATTAATTTGTACACAAAGAACAATTTTCCCGCAAAATTGTCTTCATGAATAATTAAATAGGCAAGTGCGGGCGAGAATCTATTTCAAAGGTAAGAATCTAACTAACTTATGCAAATTTCAAGAGCCTCCCAAAAGCTCTTTAACCAGCAGGGACACCATTTTATTATCTGCCTTCCCGGCAAAATGCTTGGTTGCGGCACCCATCACTTTACCCATTTCCTGAGGGCCTACATTTCCCATTCCTGAAATAATTGTTTTTAAACCGGCCCGAATTTCATCTTCAGAAAGCATGGAAGGTAAATACTTCTCAATTATTGCAATTTCCTCTAATTCCGGTCCCGCAAGATCGGCTCTGTTTTGCTGCTGGTAGATATCGACAGATTCCTTTCTTTGCTTCACAAGTTTCTGAAGCATTTTAATTTCATCCTCTTTCTTTAAGTCTCCGCTACCGGATGTTTTAGCGATAAGAATTGCTTGTTTGATTGCACGCAGACTTCTAACGGCGGCTTCATTCTTAGAGAGCATGGCAGTTTTCAATTCTCCGTTTATTTGTTCTTCCAGATTCATAAAAAATAGGTTTAGAATTACTTTAGCTGATTCCGATTTAATCAATACGAAGGTAATTAATGAAATTCAATTAAAATTCTCCATATGCTGAATTCTTAAAAGCTTTAAAAAAAAATGCAGCTCCCCGGAGAGAGCTGCATCGAAAAAGAAACGTAACATGAAAACACACAAATAAGATATTGCTTCCAGGCAGGGAGAATTAGTCTACATTATCGTGCAAAAATGAATTATTCTGACGTAATTCGACTTTTTTATCATCCTCTGATGAAAGTGTATAACGAGAAACATTGTTTTCACTGGAGTGAGGAACATTGTTCAGCTTTACATTTCGGCGTTTGTAAGCCGGCTCTTTCTCCATATCAACAATATTTGCGGCATTGCTGATTCGGTAGCTTAGGGATTTCAATCTGGCAATACGATCTCTGGTTTTTCTGAACTGGTCATCCTCATCTGCATCCAAAGAATGCTCATGAAGATCATAGACTATAGGATTGACTGTCCCGCCGGAATCAAAAGAATTTTTATCAGCAGGCAAGCTGGAACTTTCCGCGTCGTTCACAGAATTATTCACCGTAAACTCAAAAGTTCTGTCTTCGGTAAATCCGGTGGATGGTTCTTCCTTTTTAATTAGTGTGGGCTCAAACAATTCAGGTTCCTGAACATTTTTTTTCTGATTCGGCTTCGGCTCATCAGCCGGCTCATCTATGCCAAGCACACGAATAGTTTTTTGGCTACGGTGTTTTTTCTCCAGCTCATTGCCTAACTCCTGACGGGTTTTAAATCCTGTGGCGATAATCGTTACGCTGATCTTTTCATCCAGTGATTCATCATGACAATTACCCCAGATGATATCAGCGGTAAGTCCGGCCTGATCCTGGATATAATCAGTAATATCTCCAATCTCATCCATGGTCACCTCTTTAGATCCGGAGGCGATATTCATGAGAATAAATCTTGCCCCTTTTATATTGTCGTCATTCAATAATGGAGAGGACAATGCTTTTTCTACAGCGGTAATCGCACGGTTTTCACCTTCTGCTACGGCAGATCCCATAATAGCATTGCCACTGTTCTGAACGGCGGTTTTAACATCTTCAAAATCCACGTTTATATAACCGGTGACAGTAATAATTTCAGCAATACCTTTAGCGGCTGTTGTCAGGATATCATCTGCATTTGAAAATGCCTCTGACAACTTTAAGTTTCCGAACATCTCACGCAATTTTTCATTACGGATAATCAGAATTGTGTCGACGCTGTTCTTTAACGCTTCTATTCCCTCATCTGCTTGCTGCTTTCTTTTCTTTCCTTCAAAATCAAAAGGAATGGTGACGATACCAACGGTAAGGATACCCATTTCTTTGGCAGTCTGTGCAATGATAGGAGCTGCACCGGTCCCTGTTCCTCCGCCCATTCCTGCTGTGATAAACACCATGCGGGTATTTTCGAAAAGAATCTTTCGGATGTCTTCAATGTTTTCAATGGCAGCATTGCGACCAACTTCCGGGATAGAACCTGCACCTCGTCCTTCAGTGAGGCTGGAGCCCAACTGAATTTTCGTAGGAACCGGAGATACCTCCAGAGCCTGAGCATCTGTATTGCAGATGACAAATTCCACACCTTTTATACCCTGACGGTACATGTGGTTAACGGCATTACTGCCTCCGCCTCCTACGCCTATCACTTTGATGATAGAGCCTAAGTCCTTGTTAAGATCGAATTCCATGAATGTATGTTTTATGTTACGTTTTTCGTTTTCTGTTAATTACTTCAATTCTGTATCCTGATCATCTTCTTTGAGCATATCAAGAATTTTCTCGAAGAAAGATTTCTGTTGCAATTTTTCTTTTCGTTCTTTTCCTTTTCCTGCCTGAATAACTGTATTGTCTTCTTTCATTTTCTTCTCCAGGTCCTGGAAGCCTTTAATCACAAGGCCCACCCCTGTAGCGTACATTGGACTCTTCAGTTCATCTGAACCTTTTGCAAGGTGTTCATTAGGGTATCCGATACGTGTATCCATACCGGTTATATACTCAACCAGCTGAACGGTATGACGAAGCTGTGCACCACCACCTGTGATTACTATTCCGGCAATAAGTTTTTTCTCATAACCGGAATTACGGATTTCATAATAAACATTCTCGATGATTTCTTCCATACGAGCCTGAATGATGCTGGCCAGGTTGCGAACTGAAATCTCTTTTGGTTCACGGCCACGCAGACCGGGAATTGACACGATTTCGTTCTCCAGATTTTCGCTGGCAAGAGCAGAACCAAACTTAATTTTTAAGAGCTCGGCATGACTGCGAATAATTGTACATCCCTCCTTGATATCATCAGTGATCACATTTCCGCCAAAAGGAATGACAGCAGTATGTCGAATCACTCCATCCTGGAAAATGGCAATATCAGTAGTACCTCCACCAATATCAACCAGAACCACTCCGGCCTCTTTTTCATCTTCAGTCAAAACTGCATCGGAAGATGCTAATGGCTCGAGGAACAAACCTTGCGTCGATAAATTGGCACGCATGACGCACTTGTAAATATTCTTTGCTGCAGTGACCTGCCCTGTAATAATATGGCAATTTGCTTCAAGACGTATGCCTGACATACCAATCGGGTTTTTGATTCCCTGTTCGTTATCAACGATAAATTCCTGAGGTATAACGTGAATAATTTCTTCACCCGGTGGCATAGCAAGACGATACATGTCTTCTACGATTGCATCAATATCCTTTTGGCTTATTTCATCATCAAGTGTATTGCGTGTGCGCATTCCTCGGTGCTGAAGACTTTTTATATGCTGGCCTGCAATTCCGACGTAAACGGCAGAAATATCTACATCCGATTTTGTAGAAGCTTCCTCAATAGATGAGCGGATTGAAGCGATAGTATTGACAATATTTGTCACTACACCCCGCGTTACACCGAGAGATTCACTTTTACCGTAGCCCAGGATATCAATCTTTCCAAACTCGTTCTTACGACCAACGATGGTACAAATCTTAGTTGTACCAATGTCAAGGCCCACGATGATGTCGTTATTTTCCATATTATTTTTTAGTGCAGACCACCTGGTCTTTAAATTTTAAATTAATTGTCTTGTACTTATCCCAACCTGCTTTACTTAATCCATCAGTATAAAAAAGGAAAAGTCTATCGAACTTTTCTTTAAGATCTTTTGAATTTCCAAGCATGATGGTATGTCTGCCAACTCTCGGGATCAATTCAAGATCGCCATTTACGTTGACGAATATTTGTTCAATCTGTGCATTCCAAAAATCATCCTGAGCGACAAATCTGGAAACAGCATATACGTCTCTCATGATTGAAGCCGAAGAGACTGAGTCAGTATTTCCGGAAGCATCAGGATCCTGAACTTTTAATTCTGTTTCACGATTAAAAATATAGCCATTTGCCAGTGGTACTCTTGCTGTATATTTTTCTGATAGTGGCATAAAGACTCCTTCATCATCAACATAAAAACTCTCATTATTGAAATTAACTACACGAACCACAGGGCGACGTTGCAGAACTTCAATATTGAGCTTTCCATCAATGGATGAAAATACTTCTGCATCAGCGACAAATGGGTTATTATCAATGATTTTTTCCAACAAAGCGATGTTAATAGAACTTAACTTCTGACCTTTCAAATTTCCGAACTTATTAAGCACCACCAAATGGATGTCTTCCGGCTCTACAAAGGACTGACCAAGGGTATCGAGGATGGTAATGATGACATCATTACACTTCATTTGACTTCGTCGACTATCCACAAAACCAAGAGAAACAAGAAAAGCCAGAGCTATACTGAGGCTTAAAGCTTGCTTTTTTACTCCGGACCAATCGATATTATTTTTCATTTTCGAGCGTTTGGATGTAAGATGACTGCAAATAATTTCTGATTGGAGCAACCAATTGATCGATATCACCTGCACCCAGGCTGAGGATAACATCAAATTTCTTGCTCTCTAGTAATTTTAAAACGCCTGATTTGTGACACAAAGTGACCGGGATATTACTTATCCTTTCCATGATTATTGAAGAATCAACACCGGGAATAGGCAACTCGCGGGCAGGATATATGTCTAATAAGATCAATTCGTCCAACAAGGACAGGCTTTCGGCAAATCCATCTACAAAATCTCTGGTGCGGCTGTACAGATGTGGTTGAAATATTCCTAGTATTCTTTTCCCCGGGTACAATTCACGCGCGGAGCTGATACATGCACGAAGCTCTTCAGGATGATGAGCATAATCATCTATAAAAACGAGGTTTGATGAGCGTAGTTGGATATCGAATCTCCGCTTTACCCCGGCATAGGATTTCAAACCGGCTTTTATCTGACCATCGCTAAGGCCTAAATGTCTTGCAACAGCAATGGAAACAACTGAATTCTCCACATTGTGACGACCGGGCAAATCAGATGTGAGATCATTAATCTTTCCATCTTGATCCGACCATTCGAAATGGTACTGATGATTTTTTATTCTGACATTTTCTGCTCTGATATCACTCTTTTCATTGACAGAATAAGTCGAGCAATTCAATCCTAAATCTTCCAAACCAAGGCCGAGGCGAAAAAACAATCTTCCTCCGGATTTCAGCTTGGCGGCAAACATGCGATAAGACTGTTCCATGTAATTTTTATCTCCATAAATATCCAAGTGATCCGCATCCATAGAAGTGATGACAGATACATCAGGATTTAAGGTCAGGAATGAGCGATCGTATTCGTCAGCCTCCACTACAACCATATTCTTACCTGCAGAAGGCTTTCCCGGCAGGTAGTTAGTGTTATAATTTTTTGAAATGCCACCCATAAATGCAGTGCAATTATATCCGGCATGAGTCAAAAGGTGTGCAATTATTGATGAAGTAGTTGTTTTTCCATGCGTTCCTGCCACCGCTATGGTGTAGGCATCGGATGTAATCATTCCCAACACTTCAGATCTTTTCTTTAATGAAATGCCCAGGGTTTTAAAATGATTAAATATTTTTAAATCCTTTGGAATAGCGGGAGTATACACAACCAACACTGATTCGGAATTTGTCGTATAGGTGTTGAATTCTTCAGGAATTGATTCCGTTGCATCATTAAACGATATACTAATTCCTTCCTTTTCTAATTCATCTGTCAGCGCTGTTGGTGTTTTATCATATCCGGACACATCTTTCCCAAGGGATTTGAAATACCGAGCCAAAGCTGACATTCCGATTCCTCCGATGCCTATAAAATAAATATGTGTCAGCTTTTCCGTTTTCAAAAAAATATATTCTTATAAAATGTAACGTCTGTTTTAAATAATAATTTTATTTACCGCTTAAGCGATATACCTCCTGTGCAATTGCCCTGTCAGCATCTCTTTTTGCCAGTTTGGCAATTTCGCTTCTCAGCTTACTGCATTCTGCTTCATCATTCAGTAATTCAACAATCCGACTGATGAGGATTTCTTTTGCATCCTTGTCATTCACCATCACAGCTGCACTCTTCTCAACCAATGCCACTGCATTCTTGGTCTGATGATCCTCAGCGACATTAGGCGAAGGAACGAGAATAGCAGGCTTTGCAACTATAGCCAGTTCTGATAATGAGCTGGCGCCGGCTCTGGAAACAATCAGATCAGCAGCTGTGTAGGCTAAATCCATCCGAGGAATAAAATCAAAGACCTTTAACTTCTCTTTACTTTCAGTTTCTATTTTGGCAGCTTGAGGATAGAATGATTTTCCTGTTTGCCATAATACCTGTATGCCATGGTCAATCAACTTACTCCAACCTGCACTGATACTTTCATTTATCGTTCTGGCACCAAGACTTCCTCCGATAAGCAATACTGTTTTCAACCCTGATTTCAATCCGAAGTGGCTTATGGCATCCTCTTTACTGAATTTTCCGGAGCCGATATCCTGTCTGACCGGATTTCCGGTGAGAACAATCTTATGAGCCGGAAAATATCTTTCCATTTTATCATAAGCCACACAAATTTTATTCGCCCTTTTGGATAGAATCCTGTTCGTGATGCCCGCATAGGAGTTCTGCTCCTGGATTACAGTCGGCACATTCATAAGGGATGCTGCAAAAAGTAATGGGCCACTTGCATAACCCCCCACACCAATTACAACATCAGGTTTGAAAGAACGAATTATAGCTCTTGCCTTCCACAAGCTTCCAATAATCCGGAAGGGAACTTTAAGATTTGATAAACTTGCACTTCGTTTTATTCCTGTAATATTTAATCCAACAATTTCATATCCTGCTGCGGGCACTTTATCCATTTCCATCCTTCCTGAAGCACCAACAAACAGAATTTTATTGTTACTGTTCATCGCCTTCAAGGCATTGGCTATCGCCAGAGCGGGAAAGATATGACCACCTGTCCCACCCCCGCTGATGATTACCCGTATCTCAGGCGGTTGCGAGTTCATGACCTCCCTCTTTCTTTTCTTTTTCTACCTGACGACTTACACTGAGAATTATTCCAATGGATATACTGGTGAACCAGATAGAAGTTCCACCCATACTAAGCATTGGGAGCGGCTGACCTGTAACAGGGAATATGTTTACAGTGACAGCCATATTTATCATAGCCTGAAAGACCAGAAGAAACGTACAACCTACAGAAAGCAGAGTTCCAAAAGCCATGGGGCTGTGGTGAATAAATCGAATAACTCTGAAAAACAATATCAGATATAAAATGATGATCAGGACTCCACCAATTAATCCATACTCTTCAATTATAATTGCGTAGATAAAATCTGAATAAGGGTGAGGAAGATAATTTCTCTGAACACTGTTTCCGGGGAACACTCCTAAAATCCCACCTGTAGCTATTGCAATTTTTGCCTGACTGGCCTGGTAATTATCTGCTTCGTTTCCATCAGCAAATCTCTCAACACGGCTCTTCCATGTTTCTATCCTTCCTGTATTTCCTGTGGCATAAGCAATGGCTACATACAGACCGAAACTAACCAAGCCAATTCCGACCAGGGAAAGAATATATTTAATATCAATTCTTCCGATAAACATGAGGAAACAACATGCAGCGAATAAAATGCCTGCAGTTGAAAAATTCGCAGGAAGAATCAAACCGCAAACAAACAACACAGGCAGAATAACCGGAATAAAAGCTGACTTAAAACTTTTAATCTCAGCCTGCTTTCGTGAAAGAATACGAGCGACGTACATTATCAATGCCAACTTCGCAAAATCAGACGTTTGAAAGGTAATATTTGTTCCGGGTAAAGTTAACCAACGTGTTGCCTCATTTAAATTTGTACCTCCCAACAAGGTGATGGCAAGCAGGGGAATTGTGATCACCAGAGCTATTGCAGAAATTTTAGAGTAGTAAGTATATTTAATGAGGTGCGACAAGTACATTAACACCAATCCAAAGCCGAGAATCACGAGATGTTTAAGCAAATAGTATGTTGTATTTCCGCTTTGATATCTGTAAGCAAGAGTTCCGGTGCTGCTATAGACAGCAAGCAAGGAAAAGATGGATAGAATGAAGACAATTAGCCATATTGTTCTATCACCTTTAAAATACTTGTCGAGCCAGGTAGCCTGTATGTTCGCTATACTCATGATTGAATTGATATTAAAATCTATGAACGGACTATAGTGCTCTTACGGCCTGCTTGAACTGCCTTCCACGATCTTCATAATTTTCGAAGAGATCAAAACTTGCACAGGCAGGTGAGAGAAGAACTACATCACCTTTCTTTCCCAGTTGATATGCGGTATTCACAGCCTGCTCAGCAGTGTTTACTTCCACGATGGATGGAACTAAATCTTTAAATGCTTTTAGAATTTTCTTATTGTCGGTACCGAGACAAACAATTGCCTTAACCTTTTCTTTCACCAATTCAGAAAGCATAGTATAATCATTTCCTTTGTCAACACCACCGAGGATTAAAACAACAGGTTTATTAAAACTTTCAAGAGCATACCATGTGGAGTTTACGTTTGTTGCTTTCGAATCGTTAACAAACTCAATTCCATGAACAGTACCTACGTGTTCGAGGCGATGTTCTACGTTTTTAAAATCAGAAAGGCTTTCGCGTACAGATTCTTTCCTGATTTCAAGGACACGTGCAGAAATTCCTGCAGCCATAGAATTGTACAAATTGTGTTTCCCTTGTAGGGCGAGTTCATGAATAAGCATAGAGTAGTTGTGTTGGTTAGTGGTTATTTGGAGTTGATTATTTTCAAGCCAGGCGCCTTCTGTCAGAGTTTGACGTATAGAAAACGGATAACGGTGGGCGTAAACTTCTTTTTCAGGAAAGTATTTCATTGTGAGCTCATCATCGGCACAATAGATGAATGCATCCTTTTCAGTCTGGTTTCGGGTGATACGAAATTTGGAAGCAGCATATTTTTCAATGCTATAATCATATCGATCAAGGTGATCCGGAGTAATATTTGTGAGTACTGATATGTGGCATTTAAAATCCACAAGCCCGTCCAACTGAAAACTGCTCAGTTCAATAACATAATAGTCATGATCCTTTTCAGCTATTTGCATAGCAAGGCTTTTCCCAATGTTTCCTGCGAGACCTACATTCTTTCCGGCATTTTTCAGGATATGATGAGTAAGTAATGTTGTTGTCGTTTTACCGTTTGTTCCGGTGATGCCGATCATACAAGCATTTGAAAATCTTCCCGCATATTCAATTTCACTAATCACCGGAATATTCTTCTGATGTACCATTTTCAAAAGTGGTGCTTTGTCGGGAATACCCGGACTCTTGATAATTTCAGCTGCATCAAGAATAGTCTCTACGCTGTGCTTACCTTCCTCAAAACTAATTTCGTGTTTCGCCAGCAGGGCTTTATACTCAGGTTTGATAGTTCCCATATCGGACACAAACACAGACTGACCTTTAGCTTTGGCCAATACAGCAGCACCTACACCACTCTCGGCTGCACCGAGGATGACGAGTAATGATGAACTGCTATTTCCTGTATGAACAGACATGAGAATTTATCGGAGCTTTAAGGTGATAATGGTTAAGACAGCAAGAAATATTCCTATAATCCAAAATCTTGAAACAATTTTAGATTCGTGGTAACCTAATTTTTGATAGTGATGATGGAGCGGAGACATTTTAAATATCCGTCTTCCTTCACCGTACTTTTTCTTCGTATATTTAAAATAACTGACCTGAACTATTACGGAGAGATTCTCGATGAGAAATATTCCGCATAGAATCGGAATAAGAAGTTCTTTTCGGATGGCAATAGCGAAGGTTGCAATGATACCACCGAGTGCAAGACTCCCGGTATCACCCATAAAAACCTGTGCGGGGTATGCATTGTACCACAGAAATCCTACACACGCTCCAACGAACGCCGCTATAAAAACAACGAGCTCTCCGGCATTAGGAATGTACATGATGTTGAGATAATTGGCGAAAACTGTGTTACCGGAAACGTAGGCAAGCACACCGAGTGTTGCACCGATGATCGCCGATGTGCCTGTCGCCAAGCCGTCTATACCATCGGTGATGTTTGCACCATTGGATACTGCTGTGATAATTAATATCACCATAGGAACGAAAATGATCCAGGACCAGCGACGATAATCATCACCAATCCATTTTATCAGGTAAGCATAGTCAAACTCATGATCCTTGATAAAGGGAATGGTAGTTATAGTGGATTTTATTGCTTTGGGTGCATACAATACATTTTCTTTAGCACGGATATCGTCAATCACGCTTGCACTGCTACTCTGTTGCACCAGAATTTTCTCACTCGGCAGGCGTTCTTTTACAACAACGTTAGGATTGTAATAAAGTGTAAAACCGATAATGATACCAAGCCCTACTTGTCCGAGAATTTTAAATTTCCCTGCAAGACCCGCTTTATCTTTCTTGAAAACTTTTATATAATCATCCACATAGCCAATGAAGCCAAGCCATACAGTGGTTACGATCATAATAATCACATAAACATTAAGGAGTCGTGCAAATAAAATTGTTGGGATTAATATAGCGGCCAGAATTATTAATCCACCCATGGTAGGTGTTCCCTGTTTCTCCTTTTGACCTTCCAGACCGAGTTCCCGTACTATTTCTCCAACCTGCTTCCTTTGCAGATAGCGTATTATCTTTTTTCCCAGTAGCAGAGAAATTATCAATGATGTGATAATAGCCATGGCTGCACGAAAAGAAATATACTGAAACACACCGGTTCCGGGTATTCTCAAATCATAATGCAAATAATCGAAAAAATAATATAGCATATCAGTTAGTTGAGTTCAACATTTCATTCAACACTTGCTTATCATCGAAAGGGCTTCTCTTCCCCTTTACTTCCTGGTATTTTTCATGACCCTTGCCGGCAACCAGAATAATGTCTCCGGGCTGAGCAAGGGCAACGGCCGTTTTAATTGCTTCCTTTCTATCAATTATTGAAAGCGTTTTTCTTGTCTCAGCAGGTGGAACGCCTTTTTCCATTTGCTGAATTATGACGGCCGGATCTTCAGATCGGGGATTATCCGATGTAAGAATTACACGATCACTAAGCTCACATGCAATCTTTGCCATAAGAGGACGCTTTGCCGCATCCCGGTCACCACCACATCCAACTATTGTGATGACGCGGCCTTTGCCAAGACTCACATCCTGAATAGTTCTGAGTACATTCTGCAAAGCATCCGGAGTGTGCGCGTAGTCTACAACGCCAACAACTTTTTGAGATGAAGTCACGAAATCAAAACGGCCTTCGACAGCATTTAAGGTGCTGAGGACTGTGAGCACTTTCATTTTTTCTTCGCCAAGTAATACGGCAGTTGAATAGGCGGCCGTAAGATTGTAGGCATTAAAACTTCCGATGAGTCTGCAATGCACTTCATGCCCATCGATATTTAAAAGAAGACCTGTAAAACTATTTTCAAGTAACTTACACTTATAGTCAGTCATGGACTGAAGCCCGTAACTGTACTTTCGTGCTTTGGTATTCTGAAGCATGACAGAACCGTTCTTGTCATCCAGGTTACTCAATGCGAATGCTTCCGACGACAAGTGATCGAAGAATGACTTTTTAGCTTTGATATACTCTTCAAATGTTTTGTGGTAATCCAGATGATCATGCGTGATATTGGTGAAGACAGCGCCTTTAAAAACCAATCCGAAAATTCTCTTCTGTACAACAGCATGAGAACTGACTTCCATAAAACAATGTGTACAACCTTCTTCCACCATTGCAGAGAGAAGAGCATTCATTTGCAAAGGATCAGGAGTTGTATGGGTCGCAGGAATAACCTGATCGTTGATCTGATTCTTGACAGTGGACAACAAGCCAACAGAATAACCCAGTGAACGGAAAAGTTGGTATAACAATGTAGCTGTTGTGGTTTTCCCGTTTGTACCGGTGACACCTACTAACTTTATCTTTTCTGATGGAGAGTCATAATAATTAGCTGCGACTTGTCCAAGGGCACTTGCGCTGTCGGAAACGCGGACGTAAGTCACACCGTCCTTAATTTCTGCAGGAAATTTTTCACAAACGATAGCTATAGCACCCTGGTCAATTACTTTTTCTATGAAGGCATGTCCATCTGACTGAGTTCCTTTGACCGCGATGAACAGACTGCCTTCACGGGCTTTACGCGAATCAAAACACACCTCAGTAATACCTACATCGGTAGGGCCTGAGATATCGAGAATACCCGTTTTATAAATGATGTCTTTCAGCAACTTCATAATTACCCAAGTTCTATCATTATCACATCCCCCTTCATCAGTCGGCTACCTGCATTGATTGACTGATGTGTAACGACACCTTTTCCACTTACTTTCACTCTCAATCCTGAATTCTCCAGCAAATACAAAGCGTCTTTAGCTCCCATTCCCAAAACATTTGGAACAGTCCCTTTTTGAACTTTTCTTTCCTGTAAAACAATTTTTTCATTCTTCAAACTGGCTGAAACCCATGCAGCATCATTGTTAGATGATTCGACAGGGTGTTTAAGTTTGGCCAGGATTTTCCGAATATCTTTTTGTTGTCCAACCAATGCAAGAGGGAGGGAATTTTCAATGGTGTCTTCCACCACTTCATCATGCTGTAATTCAAAATGATTTGAAAAAACTTTATCGGCGATCTCTTTGAAGATGGGAGCAGCAACAGCACCGCCATAGTAGAAATCATTAGAAGGAGCATAGACAACCACGATGCAGGAATACTTTGGCCTATCTGCAGGAAAGTAACCGACGAAAGATGCCTGGTACGACCGATGATTTACATCATAACCATACTTAGGTTTACTGATTTGTGCTGTTCCGGTTTTGCCGGCAATTTTATAGGGAGATTTATTCAGGGAAGAAGCAGTTCCATTTTCTACCACGCCCTCCAACATCGTTCGGATTTTTTGAATTGCTTCAGGCCTGGCGATTGAATCACGAATGACTTCAGTTCCGAATTCCTTAACCAGTTTTCCATGGTATCGTAATTCTTTAACAAGTCGAGGGCGAACCATTCGACCGTTGTTTGCAATAGCGTTATAAAAAGCAAGCATTTGCAATGGCGTAAGTTTCGACTCATAGCCTATCGATATCCATGGAATTGATACACGGGTATTAAAATCTTTATCTGTAGTAGATTTAATGCGCGGCTTACCTTCACCACTGATCTCAAGCCCCAGTGGTTTTCCCAATCCGAAAGAATGGAGTTTTTCCAAAAAAGCTTCGGGTCTTTTAGCGTAATGCTGACTGATAATTCGTGATATCCCAACATTTGAGGAAGTTTCAAAAGCCTGTGCAACTGATAAGCGACTAGCTTTCGGCGGATGCGAATCTTTCATCCATTGACCAAAGTAATTATAGCTTCCGTTTCCGACAGCAACGGTATCATCGGGTTCAACTAATCCATCATCAAGCGCAACCAGTAAGGAAGCCATTTTAAAAGTTGATCCCGGTTCGGAAGCTTCTCCTATGGCAAAATTGTATGTCTCATCATAATTTCCGGAAGGTGTTTTAGAAAGGTTGGCAATTGCCTTTATCTCCCCTGTTTCAACTTCCATTAATATAGCACAGCCATGATCTGCATTATGAAATCGCAAATGTTGCTCCAAAGATTGTTCTGCTACATCCTGAATATTAATATCCAGAGTTGAAATGAGGTCATTGCCGTCTTTAGGTTCAATTTCTGCTTTATCTCTTACAGGCATCCAGACATTGCCGGATAATCTCTGCATCAATCTTTTTCCATTTGTCCCTTTTAACTGATCATTATAAGCCGCCTCAATTCCTACAGGTTTCACATCACGCAATGTTCCTATAGTTCGTGCGGCTAATTTTTGAAATGAAAGTTCACGGACATTCCGTTGGTCAATCATGATGCCACCCTTATTTCTACCGAGACGAAAAATGGGGAAGCTCTTTAAGGTTTGAAGTTCGCTATAACTAATTCCACGTTTAATAAGAAAATAACGGTCACGCTCTGCATAAGCTGTTTTCAATTCCCGCTTGTAATCCGCCTTGGTCTTGTCTTTGAATAAAGCAGAAAGCCTGTATGCCAATGAATCCAGGCCTTTATCAAAGGTTTCTTTACTCAAACCATCAGCACGGGTATCGATCCGAATATCATATACAGGTACAGATGTAGCCAGAGGGCTATTGCCATCATCGGCATAAATATTTCCCCGGGAAGCTTCGATAGGAATAAATTTTATCGTCTTATCCGCAGCTAGCTTTTTCCATTTATCACCTTCAACAAATTGGATGCGGAATATCTGCACGATAATCGCGAGGCCCATAATGCACATTAAGAGGAAGGATAGGTGAATCCTCCACATGATATCATTCTTGATTTTCATGCTCCGGCTTGTGTTTTCACTTTTTATTTTTCTTAGCTTTTTCTTTGTGAATAAGAAACGGCGGCTCAGTGCTTTCTTTGATTTCCATTTCCTCCAGAGACTTAGCGACAGAGGACTGCTTTTTATCCGATATCAATGCCGACTGCACAGAAATATGCTCTGCTTTCTTCTCCTTTAATTCAGTCTTTGTTTTATTGATATCCCTTACAATACGTTCAGCGTAGTAGCTATTTGCTATATACCCGATGATCATCACGGTAACAAAAAGTATAAAGGGCATTGCTCTAACAATCTGGTTACGGTCAAAAACTCCAAAAATGTTAATGAAGCGAATAAGCTTTCGGGTTCCGGCAATATTTTTCTTTTTCGGCTTAGGGGCTATTGGCTCCTCCTCTGCTTCTTCCTTCTTTTTCAGTTTGTTCTTGCTCATGACTTATTCCTTTCTGCAATCCTCAACTTTGCACTTCTTGATCGCGGGTTGCTCTGAATCTCTGATTCATCTGCTGTGACAGGTTTTTTATTTACGGCAGAGAAAGCCACGTCCGGAATATTTCCGAAAAGATCTTTTTCTACTTCCCCTTCAAACTTCCCTTTAGCAATAAAATTTTTAACAATCCGATCTTCCAGAGAATGATAAGTGATGACAGACAGCCGCCCACCCGGTTTAATGGAAGGAATACACTGAACGAGCAATTCTTTCAGCGAACCCAGTTCATCGTTCACTTCAATTCTCAATGCTTGAAAAACTTTTGCATAATACTGAGACTCATGCAATCGATCCGCCAGAGGCGCCATTATCTTTTTAAGATCATCAATTTCATTCACGGGATTCGACGATCTTGCTTCAACTATTTTTCGGGCAAGCGTTTTCGAATTAAAAACCTCCCCGTACTCGGAGAACACTCTCACCAAATCAAGCTCAGAATAATTATTTAAAATAGAGGCGGCCGTTAATTCGGCTTCACGGCTCATGCGCATATCTAATGCTGCATTAAACCGAATAGAGAAGCCACGTTCAGCTTCATCAATTTGATGAGAAGATATTCCAAGGTCAGCTAACACACCGTCTACAGGAAACATAGCATAGTAGCGGAGAAAGTGATACATGTAACGGTAGTTGTGACGAACATGAATGCAGCGTTGATCATCGCTCGCATTAGCCAGCGCATCCTGATCCTGATCGATCACAAGCAATTTTCCCTTCTTACCCAGCCTGCTGAGTATTTCCTTTGAATGCCCGCCTCCACCGTATGTTGCATCAACATACAGGCCATCCTCTTTAATATTTAGTGCATCGACGCTCTCCTTCAAGAGCACCGGCTCATGATATGTCGTCATCATCTTTTCTTCGTTTACCCATTACCTCTTCAGCCAGACTGGCAAAATCAGAGGACTCATCCTTCATCATACGATCGTACTCTGCTTCTGACCATACTTCAATCCGGTTCCCATAAGCGAAAAGGATAATGTCTTTTTCAATGCCGGCGAATTCAGCCAAAGATTTCGGAAGCAACAAACGATTCGTTCCGTCAAGTTCCATTTCTGTTGCACCGCGGTTAAACTTCCGAATGAACTCACGATTCTTTTTCACATAGAGATTAAGCTCATTGACCTCTGCACTGATTTTTGTCCATTCTTTCCGGGTATAAATCACCAGGTGTTTTTCAATTCCACGATGTATGATAAAAGACTTCTGCTCTTTCACCGGTATCTGCTTTTTCAAAGCACCCGGTAAAAGGAATCTTCCTTTTGCATCTATCGTACATGGAAATTCACCTATAAACCCTGACATCCTGCTCCTTTTTCGATGCGCTAATGTAAAGCAATTTCTCCCACTTTTTGACACTTTTTAACACTTTGTTGAAAACTTTTATAAAACCCGCGTCCAGCAAGGGTTTCAGAGGGCCGATTTGGCGGCCAAGGATTATTCTGAAATTTTATTGAAATCCGGCAGGCCTGTCCGCTTTAAGGTCTCAACAGTGAATACATGCCTGTTCATTGAAGAACTTTCTTTGAGGACTAAATGATGAACATCAAGACGTTGAATAAATGTCCTTTAAGTAAAGCCTGCACAATCTTTATTTTTATTTACATTTGAAAAAACTATTGTATGCGTTACGAGATTAAACGCGAAAATGATTTTCAGTACATCGAAGAAGGAGAGGGTCAGCCGCTCATCCTTCTGCATGGACTATTTGGTGCTCTGAGCAACTGGGTTGATGTGGTGGAAAAGTTTTCGAAATCGTATAAAGTGGTAATTCCATTGATGCCGATCTACACGCTTCCTGTATTGAATACTAATGTGAAAGCCCTGGCAGAAAACTTTCACGAGTTTGTGACTTTCAAAAAGTATAAATCACCAATCCTAATCGGGAACTCGCTGGGTGGACACGTTACCCTTGTGTATGTAAAACGCCATCCGGAAGACGTAAAGGCAATGGTACTCACCGGCAGTTCAGGTCTTTATGAAAACGCATTAGGCGGAACATTTCCCAAGCGGGAAGATTATAATTTCATTAAAACAAAGGTTGAATACACTTTTTATGATCCAAAAAATGCAACCAAGGAACTGGTTGATGAAGTGTATGAAATAGTGAACAATAAGGCCAAGCTCATTCGCATTCTTTCTTTGGCGAAATCTGCCATCAGGCATAATATGAGCGATGACTTAAAAGATATGACATTGCCGACATGTTTAATCTGGGGTAAAGAAGATACCATTACTCCACCTGATGTAGCAATGGAATTTAATCGCCTATTACCAAATTCAGAATTAATTTGGATTGAAAAGTGTGGCCATGCGCCCATGATGGAACAATCTCAGGAATTCAACAGGGTACTGGACGAGTGGCTCAATAAGCTACTGGCAAAAGAAAAGGCATAATTAATTTAAGCCTTTGGGATTATTAACTCCCATTACAACAAATTTATACTTTCAGAATGGACATTAAAGAAGCAGAGTTTGTAATCAGCCAAACTGACTATACAAAATGTCCGGCACCGGTTTTTCCTGAATATGCATTTATTGGAAGAAGTAATGTTGGAAAGTCTTCTTTGATCAATATGCTTACCAACAGAAAAGGTCTTGCAAAAACTTCTGCCACTCCGGGTAAAACACAATTGATTAATCACTTTTTCATCAATGAACAATGGTATCTCGTTGACTTGCCCGGATATGGATATGCACGAGTTTCAAAGGCAAACAAATCGACCTGGGATAAAATGATTCGTGATTATTTAAAATTCCGGACGAATCTCATGTATGTTTTTGTATTAATTGATGTACGATTAAGTGCCCAAAAAAATGATCTTGAGTTTATTCACTGGCTTGGAGAAAATGAAATTCCTTTTGTTCTTGTATTTACGAAAGCCGATAAACTATCTGCAGAACAGGTGAATTTATCAGTCGAAAAATACCGTAAAAAACTCAGTGAAACCTGGGAAGAATTGATGCCTATGTTTGTGAGTTCCGCCGAAAAAAAACGCGGGCGGGAAGAAATTCTGGAATTCATTGAGAAGACGAAGACAGAATTCAAAGCACCCGCAAACATCAAGAAGAAAAACCCATTATAATTTAGTGCTCTCCAGAATTCCAGCTTTCTTACCAAATTCCGTAGCGAATTTTTTTATTTCTGAAGAAAGCTCTACATCGTTTGTAGCTCTCTGATAAGTATCAGCGAGGGTAAAAAAGTTCTCGTAGAAAAATCGCTTCATATCGTCGACCAACATGTCCTTGGTCCACAAATCGATTCGAAGCGTCGTATTTTCATTTGGATCCCAAATTGTCAATAAGGTAGCATTGCAAACTTTGGTTCCCTCCATCCCGCTATCACTTGCCTCCCATTCCAGTTTTACAGGAACTTTCTCTTCGTCAAGGGATACTGTAAATTTTATCTCCGATTGTTTCATTTCGATTTGTTGACTTTAATTATTTAATTCTATATGATTATTTGGAAGGTTTATATTTTGATTGTTGAAATACCTTCATGAGATCCTTTTCTTCCATCAAGGTCTTAATGGAGACATCCTTGTGCTTATTCAGGTATGATTTAACTATCATCCATCCGGCAAATTTACCAATATTTCCCGGAGATTCCTGTGGAAAACCATTGGTTGTTGGGCCATCGTTTACGTATTTCTGAAGCAAATTGGGATCATCACTGAAAAGCAATTTATTTTCTATGAAGAAGGACCATATTTTTGACTCGTTCGATTTACACCATTCCAGCTGTGAAAGACTGTAACCGGATTTTAATGTGTCATGCACATCCGGAAGGATTTCGTCCAATGCGCACAAAACACGCCCCTGGCTGACCATCATATCAACCATTTTTGCTCTTGATTCATCTATCGCATAGTCACTTTCAAGCCAACCTTTCATGGCATCCGAAACAATGTACTCCTTGCTCATCTTCCTTCGAAGGAATAAAGGAAGCGGTGGCTCCAGTGTAAAATAATATTTATTGTCTTGCCCCATATACATGTCAAGTCCAATTCCCAGATTAGCAGAATCGACAACAATCGGGTAAGAGAAAACTGAAAGCAGAGTGACTATGTTCGGAATGCTATTCTCCGGAAACAATTCTGCATAACGAGAGAAGGCCTTTTCAAGTCCCATTTGCTCTTCCTTAAAATCAGGAAAGCGCTTATAGCACTCGTTGTAAACAGCACGAAAGTTGGTATCAGAAACGAAAGTGATAAAATTCTGATTCATCTGCACTGAATCCCTTGAACCAAGCCGTGTAATTTGAAAGGCAAAGAGATCAAAAAAGGAACCATACTTATCCTTCAGAAGCTCTAAGCCTTCAGGCATTTGCTCCGGTTTGATTTCAAACAAATCTTGTTCAAAGCGAAATAGCTTCAGATGATACTCTTTGCTATCCTCAGGAAGCTTGTTCTTATCCTGAACGCAAGAAGTAATCAACACCGACATGTACAAAAACATGATGAGCCTTAAGGGCATTGCTGCGAAAATTTTCTGTAACATTGTAATTCTAAACATAACGCAAAGATGAAAAAGATATTTCGAATTCTGTTTGTATTGTTCATCAGCAACCAAGTCGCTTTCGGACAAGGTACTGATCCCGTATTCCATTTTGGCTTGAAAGTCGTACCAAATCTTGGTTGGATTAAGACAGATGATAAAGACACAAAAAGCGATGGAAGTAAACTCGGCTTCGCTTATGGCCTGGTTACAGAGTTTCGTTTTGCCGAGAATTATGCATTTGCCACAGGCCTTGAGGTTGCATACCGAAATGCAAAAACCAAAGGATCAACTACATTCGAACCGACACCGGGAACTACAAAGGATTCAACCTATTCAAGATCTATGAAACTGCAATACATTGAAATACCATTGACTTTAAAGTTAAAAACCAATGAGATTGGTTACTTTAGATACTTTTTACAAATAGGTGTTGCTCCGGGATTTAAAATTAGAGCAAGAGCTGATGACAAAGGAACTGTAGCCACATCAATTGGTGGAGGCCCAACAGCAAATTTATCCTATGAATTAGAAAATAAAGACATCAAAGATGATATTCATGGCTTAAACCTTAGCATGGTAATTTCCGGTGGCGTAGAGTATAATATCAGCGGAAATACAAATCTTGCACTTGGCCTGGTGTTTAATAATGGCTTTTTAGATATCAAGGATGGAGGATTAACTCAAAAATCCAATTACTTCGGACTTAGTATAGGCGTTTTATTCTAAACCTGCATTACCTACCTTTGTCCCGTTCTTTCTCTTATGAAGGAACGGGGTTTTTTATGCGCATCGCTCTGGCCCAACTAAATTATATTATTGGAGATTTTCAGAACAATGTTTTGAAGATCAAAGAAAATATACGCAAGGCTAAAACTGAAAAAGCAAAACTTATTGTATTTGCTGAACTTTGTATCTGTGCCTATCCTCCTCAGGACTTTCTGGAGTTTAAAGATTTTATTCAACGATGCCGGGATGCGGCTTTGGATATAGCCAAGGAATGTGTGGGAATAACAGCTATCGTTGGATTGCCGACAATAAATCCAAAAACAGAAGGGAAATATCTTTTCAATTCAGCTATGGTCTTAAAGGACGGTGCGATAGTGGATACTGTACATAAGAGCCTTCTTCCCACCTACGATATTTTCGATGAGTACAGATACTTCGAACCTAACCGGAATTTTCATTGTATCAAAATTGACGGAGTGGCAATAGCACTGACGATCTGTGAAGACTTATGGAATGTCGAAGATGATCCAAATTATGTGAGCTGCCCGATGGAAAGCTTAATAGCAGAGCAACCTGGACTGATGATCAATATTGCGGCTTCGCCCTTTAACTATGAACACGCCGAACAACGAAAAGCTATCCTGCTCAGAAACGTAAAGCAATACCATCTTCCATTGCTTTATGTAAACCATGTCGGAGCACAAACAGAAATAATTTTTGATGGAGGCTCCATGGCATTTGACAAAAACGGAAATCTCATTGAGGAATTGAATTATTTTAGTGAGGATCTGCGTTATATTGATTACAATGTGGATTCACAGCAGTTGAGTGCTGCAGGTACTATTGACCACAAAAAAGCAGGGACAAAAAAAATTGAACGAATACACGATGCCTTAATCATGGGCGTTCGCGACTACTTCCAGAAGTTAGGATTCAAACAAGCTATACTCGGATTGTCCGGTGGAATCGATTCCGCTTTGGTAGCAACTTTAGCTGCCTCTGCTCTCGGACCAAAAAATGTGAAGGCTGTAATGATGCCTTCAAAATTTTCTTCCAAAGGATCGGTTGACCATTCGGTTGAGTTGATAAAAAATCTTGGTATTGATCAGGAATTGATTTCCATCGAACCAGTGATGGAAAAATTTCTGGATAGCTTAGAACCACAATTTGCCGGATTAGAATCTAACGTGACGGAAGAAAATATTCAGGCTCGGATACGAGGTGTTTTATTAATGGCTCTGAGCAATAAATTTGGATACATCCTTTTGAACACCTCTAACAAAAGTGAGATGGCTGTAGGTTACGGAACCTTATATGGAGATATGTGCGGCGGACTTTCGGTGATCGGAGATTTATACAAGACTGAAGTCTATGAACTCTGTAATTACATTAATCGGAATGGTATAATAATACCGAAAGAGATACTGATAAAAGCACCGTCTGCTGAGCTTCGTCATGATCAGAAAGATTCGGACTCCCTCCCGGAATATGACGTATTAGACAAAGTCCTTTACGAATACATTGAGGAAAGAAAAGGCCCCGATGAATTAATAAAGGAAGGCTTTGATGCTTCTTTGGTTCGAAGGGTGCTTAAAATGGTGAATACCAACGAATACAAACGTTTTCAAACTCCTCCAATACTGAGGATTTCACCCAAGGCATTTGGTATGGGTCGCAGAATGCCTATTGTAGGTAAATACCTGAGTTAGTCTGATTTTAAACGAACAAAAATTCTGTTTTTTCTTTGTTTTAAAGACTTATTCAGATAATTTTGTTCGATCTTCCTGAAAACAACATCTAAATTAATAATCATGAAAACATCTGTTTTGAACAACACAAAAAAAATCATCAGCAGTTTATTTATTCTGTTGCTTCTATCCGGCTCAACATTTGCTGCTGAACCAGCTTTTGACAAAGGTTCGAATGTAATTGGACTAGCTCTTGGATTCGGCGTAGACTATGGAAACTACTATGGAGTTTATTCAAACAAAGCGGTCTCTCCAACACTTGTCTTCACCTATGATCATGGATTCTTTCCTGAAGTTGGCCCAGGAACAATTGGCATTGGAGGGGTTATAGCATATAAAAGTTCAAGCTTCAAAAGTTACAACTACAACAATGATTATGTTAAGTATAGAAATAGCAGCTTAATCATTGGCTTAAGAGGAACTTATCACCTCACCATTCTTAAAGATAAAAACAATAAGTTTGATCCATACGCAGGAGTAACACTTGGTATGAGGATTAATGACGATAATTATCGTGATGACTACTATCGGAATTATGGCAGCTACTACACCTACAACCGTGTAAGCCCAATTGCCGGCGTATTCGTAGGTGCTCACTACAACTTCGTTCCTGCCTTCGGTGCTTTTGCCGAACTCGGTTATGACATCTCATTCTTAAGAGTAGGAATTAACTTCAATTTCTAATCGAAATACGATTCAATAAAAAAGGGGCCATGTGCCCCTTTTTTATTGAATGAAAATGTATTCCTTCTCGTACCAAATCAGTTCGAACAAAAAAACCGGACATAGATCCGGTTTTTCATTTTTGTTTAGTCTTGGTTTAATTCACTGTCCAGGTTTCTTTCCCGCGAAGCAAAGCATCCAGGTCTCCTGCACCGCGCTTGGCAGTCATGTCGTCTACCTGCTTTTGTAATCCATCTTCATAACAAGGACGATCTTCAACGAAGAACACTCCGAAAGGACGTGGTAGATGACCCGGCGTTTTCGGATTGTCGAAGAAGCGAGTAAGGATACCGGATTTCACGCGATCTTTTTCATCATGTATCCAGCAATCATTGGCTGAATGACCATTTGTAAGATCAACGATGATAGGAGTAAAGCCATCGAGCTTAATTCCTTTATCAGAATTTTCACCGAAGATCAAAGGCTGTCCATGTTCCATGAATAAGGTTTCATTTTTCTTGGTGCTTTTATCTGTAAACACTTCAAAGGCGAGATCATTGAACACATTACAGTTCTGATAAATTTCTACAAGTGAGGTCCCTTTATGTGCATGCGCACGTCTCAGTATATTTTGTAAATGTTTGGGATCACGATCCATTGATCTTGCGATAAAGGTTCCTCCGGCTCCAAGGCATAAAGCAAGTGGATTAAAAGGATGATCAATAGAACCCATTGGCGTTGATTTGGTCACCTTACCAGTCTCAGAAGTAGGAGAATATTGCCCTTTCGTCAATCCGTAAATCTCATTATTAAACAGAAGGATATTTACGTCGAAGTTTCTTCTCAGGATATGAATAGTATGATTTCCACCGATGGATAAACTGTCACCATCACCGGAGATCATCCAAACACTTAATTCAGGGCGAGTAGCTTTTAGTCCACTTACAAAAGCCGCTGCTCTTCCATGAATGGAATGCATACCGTAGGTTTCCATGTAATAAGGAAAGCGGGATGAACATCCGATTCCTGAGATGAAAACGATATTCTCTTTAGGAATTCCTAAATCAGGAATAACTGTCTGAGCTTGCTTTAGTATTGAATAATCTCCACAACCCGGACACCAGCGTACATCCTGGTCAGTTACGAGGTCTTTAGAGCTAAACTTTTCAACGGGAGCGGTGTTGGTTTCCATATTTTATTTCTTTTCGATTTTTAGGCCGAGGTGAGATTCTTTTTAATTCAAATTATTTTAACAGCTCTTCAATTTTATTATAGATTTCTTCAGCGGCAAATGGCAAGCCCTGAATTTTGTTCAGGCCTTTAGCAGGGATAAGGTATTTATCACGGATGATACGTATCAACTGACCGTTATTCATCTCAGGAATTAATACCTGATCGAAAGCATAAAGCAATTCGCCGAGATTCTTAGGGAAAGGTTTTATATAGCGGAGTTGTGCATGTGAAACATCATACCCATTTGATCTGGCTTTCAGTACTGCACTTTTAATTGAGCCAAACGTTGACCCCCATCCAAGTATCAATAATTTTCCTTTGGCCGGACCAACTTCAGGAACAATTTCCGGGATATAATCGGCAATCTTTTCAACCTTCGCTTCACGCATGTGAACCATGAATTCGTGGTTCTCCGGTTCGTAGCTGATATTACCGGTTTCATGCTGCTTTTCAATTCCACCAATACGATGCTCTAAACCTTTTGTACCGGGAATAGCCCAAGGACGAGAAAGTTTTTCGTCACGCTTATAAGGGAGGAATTTTCCTTCTGCATTAAAGTCTTTCGCAAATTCAACCTTGATGGGCGCTAAATCTGCTGACTTTGGATATTGCCAAGGCTCAGCTCCATTTGCAATGTATCCGTCAGTTAAAATCATAACCGGTGTCATTGCTGCGATAGCAATTCTGCAGGCCTCATACACCATATGAAAACAGTCGGAAGGAGTGGCAGCGGCTAAAATTGGCATAGGAGCTTCACCATTTCGTCCGTAGAATGCCTGCATCAAATCACTCTGTTCAGTCTTGGTTGGAAGTCCGGTTGAAGGCCCGCCACGTTGAACGTTTATGATAACAAGAGGAAGCTCTAACATAATTGCTAAACCCATCGCCTCCGCTTTCAGGGCAATACCGGGACCTGAAGAGGCCGTCACACCCAATGACCCACCAAAGCTTGCTCCAATGGCAGAACATATTGCGGCAATCTCATCCTCCGCCTGATAAGTTTTTACACCAAAGTTTTTATGCTTTGACAATTCATGAAGTATATCTGATGCGGGAGTTATCGGGTATGTACCATAGAAAAGTTGCAAGCCTGATTTTTGTGATGCGGCAACCAATCCCATTGCAGCTGCCTGATTACCCATTATATTCCGATAAGTTCCTGCCGGTAGTTTTGCAGGGCCAATAGAATAACGTGTGGTAAATTCTTCACTAATGTCACCAAAATTATAACCGGCTTTGAGAACGTTTAAGTTGGCAGCCAGAATATCTTCTTTCTTACCAAATTTTTCTTTGAGGAATTTTTCCGTGTGATCCATTGAACGATTGTACATCCAATAAAGGAATCCCAACACAAACATATTCTTGGCACGATCAATTTCTTTCACACCGAGACCACTATCAGTCAATGCGGCTCTGGTCATTTTTGTAACATCAATTTTGATAAGCCGGTAGTTGCTGAGAGAGCCATCTTCCAGTGCATTTTTTCCTTCGGGAATACCTGCCAGTCGTAAATTCTTCGGATCAAAACCATCGGTATTAGCGATGATGGTTCCCCCCTTACGCAGGTTTACGAGATTGGCTTTTAATGCTGCGGCATTCATTACAACCAGTACATCACAATAATCTCCGGGCGTAAAAATTTCTACACTTCCGAAGTGAAGCTGATAGCCGGAAACTCCGGCAAGCGTTCCTATCGGGGCGCGGATCTCGGCAGGGAAATCAGGAAAAGTACTTAGGTCGTTTCCAAATAAGGCTGCTGTGTTTGTGAATTGGGTACCAGTCAACTGCATCCCGTCCCCGGAATCTCCGGCGAACTTGATGATGACTTGCTCGAGCATTTCATTCTGACGTTCCATAAGAACAGATAGTATATTAGTAATCGATGTAAAATGACCGCAAAGATAAGGATATTTCGTGCTCAGGATTAAGGATGGCCTATCAAAAATTCAAGACCAGGCATGAAAGATTGCCTAATTGAAACGATCAAACCCAAATACCTACAAAATGTGGCTCCTTGTCCAAAGTTTAGGCTTAACTACTGAAAATCAGGGCTGACCGGATGAGCAGTAAACTGAACTTTGATTAAGCAAATTGGGGGATTTCAATGAAAGGGGGAGGGGGCAAACTATTAATGTATTATAACAAGCAGCTAACTCAAAGTTCAGACAGATTATCGCGACTACAAAGCCTTTATAATAGAAGGACTCAGGATTCCCAAATTCCTTCCACTGCGATGTTCTATTGTTTCCCAACTATCAACAGAAAACTCAAGCAGTGCGACATTGCAGGTAGACAATTCAAGTTCTCTTCCTTTACTTAAAGAACTCATCAATTCAGAAATTGAAGGATTGTGTCCAAAAATAAACAGACTTGAGATGCTATCATCTTGCTCACAGAGAATGCGAAAATAGTCCTGTGCAGTTGAATCATATAGTGCAGGTTCTAAAACAATATCTCCCTCCTTAAACAATCCTGCCAGTGCAAAAATCTGCGCAGTTGAAAAAGCCCTTAAGGCCGGACTGCTAATTATTCTTTCTGCCAAGATGTTATTTGACAGAAGGTACTCAGCCATTGCTCTTGCATCTTCCCTTCCACTTGCAACTAATGGCCTGTCAACATCAGCAACAGACTGATCATACGAATCCGCTTTAGCGTGCCTCACAAGATAAATCCTCTTCATGATCTAGAAAATCAGCAATGAACTTAGCACAAATATATCATAGTAAATAAACTTACAGCCAGGCTTTAGCCAAAATCTCACGAGCATGGTAGGAAATAATTATTCCGGCACCGGCTCGTTTAAAAGCGTACATATTTTCCATCACAATTCTTTGTTCATCTATAAATCCGGCCTTGGCAGCCATTTTCACCATGGTATACTCTGCTGAAACATTATAACATGCAACCGGAAGAGTCGTGTTTTTTCGAACCAGTCTGATGATATCAAGATAAGCTAATGCAGGTTTTACCATAAGGATATCGGCACCTTCCATTTCATCCAACTTAGCTTCGCGCAAAGCTTCTCGCGGATTGCGAAAATCCATTTGATAGGACTTTCGATCACCCTTTCCCGGAGCTGAGTCGGCGGCTTCGCGAAATGGACCATAGTATGCTGAAGCAAACTTTGTTGCATAAGACATTATCGACGTGTTCTCAAATCCATTTTCATCCAACCTGGTTCGAATGGCTTTAATTCGACCATCCATCATATCGCTGGGCGCAACCATATCTGCTCCGGCTTGTGCATGACTCAGTGCCATTTTCGCAAGCACCTCAAGAGATGGGTCATTGAGGATGACATCCTTTTCAAGCAATCCACAGTGTCCATGAGTAGTATACGCACACAAGCATATATCAGTGATCACATATAATTCTTCGCCAAATCTTTTCTTTAAGGCACGAACTGCATCGGCCACCACAGAATGTGCGTCGTAAGCCGACTGCGCCT
Organism: Bacteroidota bacterium; assembly: GCA_004295015.1. Classification (GTDB taxonomy): domain Bacteria; phylum Bacteroidota; class Bacteroidia; order AKYH767-A; family 2013-40CM-41-45; genus QQVM01. The sequence continues at coordinate 56,025 of SHNE01000001.1, forward strand.
CGCCTGTCTTCTTCTCTCCTACTCCAAACAATAATATTTTATTGATGCCAAGTTTCAATCCACTCTCCACATCTTTCAAAAGCATGTCGATCGACAATCTGGATATTCCGGGCATAGCATCAATTGGTTGAACCACCTTTGTGCCGGGAACAACAAAATAAGGGTAGATAAACATATCGGCAGAAAGCTGAGTCTCTGCTACCATTTCCCGAATGACCGGATTCTTTCTGAGACGACGTGGACGATAGATCATGGAAATTGCTTATTGATAATTTATTTGACAAACACCCGAACTAATGATGCTTTATTTTGAATTTTGATATTAATCAACGACTGCTGGCACTGAAGATAGCACGAGCCAGTCCGGCTTCATCGAAGCTATCTGTCTTACTCATCATAATCACATTGTGCTGACGTAAGGCATTGGCCGTGGCATCACCCATGGCAATGATATGTTTGGTCTTGTCCATTTTATAAACTTCGAACCACGCATCTACATTGGAAGGAGAAGTAAATACATAGATATCTGCCTGTGGCGCTTGCCCTGAATTTTTCTTGATGGTTTCATAAACAACAAGATCAACCACCTGATCAGGTTTTACGAATTGCTGCTGAACGGAACGCATGCTTCCCTTTGCCTGAGGGAACAAAACTTTTTCGGAACCGACCTTTGCTGCAAATTGCTTCCCAATCATCTTGGTATCTGTGGAAGAACCGATGAAATCTGCACGCTTGTTATAACGACGCAACATTTCCGAAGTTGCCTTTCCGACGCAGGCGAATTTTTGAGATGAAAGCACAGGTTCCTGATTGAAAAAATATTTGACAGCCTGTTTGCTGCTAAAAAATATCCATCCTGTATCGGGAATGTTAGCATACGGAACCGGGTTGGTTTCAATCAGTGATCGCCCTTCTAATTTATAGGAGTTTCCTTCTAACACATTTCTTAGGTATGAATCGTCGTTCACCTCTCTTGAGATAAACACCCGGCATGGCTTTGCCTGCAAAATTTTTTCAATAACCCTTGACGGGAGCACCGAAGCATCTTTCGATTCTGCATAAACACTTACAGGCATCTGTATTCCGCTTTCTGCTCTGCTTGCCCGAACTGTATACATTTCTGTGTCTTCATCATATTCAGAAAAAACACCGATAGGCATCTGGCAACCACCTTTGAAAAGATGAAGTATTTCACGCTCTATTCTCGTTAGTACTTCGCTTTGACTGGAATGTATCTGTTTTAACTTAGCTCGTAATTCTGTGTCGGCAGTCCTGACTTGTATTGCCAATACACCTTGCGCAGGTGCAGGTATAAATTCCTTAGGGTCCAATTTTTCGACGTGAAACTCATCCAAATTAATAGCAAGTCGTTCTACCCCGGCTGCTGCTATAAGTATAGCATCATACTGGCCATCACGTAATTTACCTATTCGCGTCGGCACATTCCCACGAAGGTCTTTAATTTCCACATCCGGCCTGAATGCCAGCATCTGAGCCTTTCTTCTATTCGAACCCGTTCCAACAAGAGCATTTTTTTTGAGTTGAAATTTTTTCTTCGGATCAACTTTGTTTTTGAGAATAAGAAGTAATTCTGAAGGATCTTCTCTTTCTGAAACAGCTGCAATTATTAATTCCGAAACTGATTCTGTAGGCAAATCTTTATGTGAATGCACGGCAATATCAGTTTCAGATCTCATCAATGCTTCTTCAATCTCTTTGGTAAAAAATCCTTTCCCCTCTAATTTATCAAAGGACAAGTGCTGAATTTCATCTCCCTGCGTTTTAATAATCTTTATTTCGCTGGATAATCCGATTGCTTCCAACATTGACTGAACATGACGTGCCTGCCATAAGGCGAGGTCGCTGCCACGTGTACCTATGATAAGTGGATTTCGCATGGGACTTAAGGAAATAAATTTAGCAGATATATAAAAGCATGATTCAAATCAACACGAAAAGTTTCGGTCAGAGGAAAAACCGAAATATAAATTCAATTATTATTCAGAAGTTTCAAGGATAATCTCTTTAGCCATAATCATTGGAACACTGATACATTTCTTCTCCATATAATCCAAAACCTTTCCTAATAGCTCTCTTGATTTTTCATCCATGCCTTCCAATTCACGTGCGAACACATCGTTAACCGCCTTGTCTTTTATTTCACGGATCTTTTCAGGCACCTCTTTCATTTTCAACTCGAGCGTACGGGTGCGATGCATATGCCTGAATTCATCCACACTTTCCTGAATGAGTTCCTCAGCAGCTGCGAATTCCGCCTTACGTTCCAGCAGATTACTCTCTGCGACCACTTTCAGATCCGCAATATCAATGATAGAAACAGAATAGTCAGTTTTGATATCCGGATGTAAATCAGAAGGAATAGCAAGATCGACAATAAGTTTCTCATCTGCCTCACCATTTAACAATGGAAGGTAATTAGCAGAATTTAAGACAGGCTCCGCTGAGCCGGTGCAGGTGATCAATATATCAAAGCCTTTTGTATAATTCGATAAGCCATCAAGCGTATGAGCAGATGCTTTCACTTTGTCGGTACTTATCATCCTCACCAGTTTAGCAGCATTCTCCAAAGAACGATTGAAGATGGCAAAATCGTGATAACCCTGCTTGATGAGATATTTAACAATATTAGTGTTCGTTTCTCCGGCACCAATCAGCAGAATTCTGGAATTGATATCCGGTCGTTTTTCTCTGAGCTTTCTTTCAGCAAGAGAAACAACAGAAACCGGATTATTTGCAATTTTTGTTTCGGTATATATTTTCTTGGCCGTCTGAATGGTGCTCTTCACGAGAATCCTCAGTAAATCACCGGTAAGGCCATCAGCATAACAGCTATCATAAGCTTTTCTAACCTGGGTAATTATTTCTCTCTCGCCGACGACCAGGGAATCCAGAGAAGAAGCAACACGATACAAATGGCGTAAGGCATCTTCCCCTTCAAATACTTCGGCATGGTTCACTGCAAATTCAACCTCAGCTTCAGTCCAATCCTGTCTGAAGTTCTTGAAAAAGCGGGTAAGAAAACGATCATCACAGGAAAGGTGGGTGGTAAATACAAATTCAATCCTGTTACAGGTAGCGAGATAAAGAATCTCATTGATATCCGTAGAAAATTTAATGAAAGCGAGACGCTCCTTGCGGTTCTCCTCGTGGAGAAAGAAACGATGAAGCTCTTTCACCGGAGTTTTCTTGTGCGTAAACGCGATCGTCTTGAGCAATTGCAAAGCAGGTTCTTGTTTTTCCGACTGCAAAAGTCCAAAATTTGCCTTTTTTACTGTCATAGTTTTGTCATGAACATGTGCAGTTAATCTCATTTTACCAAAGAAAGACTACTCAGCTAAGCTGCACCATGATGTTGATCATGTATAATCAAATCCCAAGCTGGAATAAATATGAAGAACTGAGAAAACAAAGGGAATTAGCAGTTAAAACGATACAAACCACTATGTAAACCATTGAAAGATAAGGAAATGAAGACTGTCATAGCAGTGTCACATCTGCTGTAGCAAAAATGAAATTTCCTATCCTGTGAAAAAAGAAAGGTCAAGCGACACTAACATCACTCCTAAGGCAGTCGGCAATTTTAATACCCGATAATGAATATATGAAAAACCTGTCAGCGCGACGATGAGTTTTGATCACAAGTGGAATAAATTCATACTATGTAATTATTCATGCTAAAGTCAAACATAACCAACAAAAGATCAGCGTTCCGGAATTTAAGTCGTCTGTTATAAACTCATGAAAACCTGAATTGAATTTTCAATTGTTACTTAGAATCCATGACAAGGAATACAACTAAATCTATAAAAAAATAAATCGAGCTTAACTAATAACTTTCTCTATGTAATTTGAATTCATCAAACCCAATACTCCCATGTAACGCAATTTAAAAGATATTAAATCACCTGTTTTATAAGCACCGGGATTATCGCCCAGGTCCAGGACCAGCATATCCGAACTGGCTTCAATAATTTTCACTTTATCATCTTCAGGAATCAGAAAATTCGGATTTATATCAAGCAGTCCCACATCAATGATAGCCCGATAAGTAGACTTACCGTAATCTTCAGGATTGAACTCAGGGATATGTCCGGCTACATTGGCTATTTGATCTCCACTAGGCACTATAGGCTTTTCATATAACTCTATTATCTCAGTGTACAATTTAAAGACATCTGTTTCCATTCCTTCAAATGGAAGATCCGTGAACAAATCATTCGCAAAAAACAAAGCTTCACCAATTCTAAAATGATTAATACCCGGTGGAATTTGCTTATTAATAAGTAAGGACAAAGTCACACTCGTTCCTCCGGATATCCAGGGAATCTTTTGATCAAACTTCATTTCAATTAACTGCTTGTACAAGCTCAATTGGATAAGCTTATCCTGATTGGGCAAGATGCCATTCAAGCAATTCAGATTTGTTCCTATACCAATAATTTCTATGTTGGGAAGCTTAAAAATCTTTTCATAAAAATCCATTAAGTGATCTCCCATTACACCTTCACGAAGATCACCCATTTCGACCATGATAATGATCTTATGAATCTTATTTTGTCTGACAGCCTCCTCACTCAATAATTTGATGGTATAAAAATCAGTGTTAAAACTCACGTCAGCAAACCTGATGACATTAGGGACACTGCGTTTAGCAGGAGGTTTTATATACACAGTCTGAACATGTGGAGCCAACGCTTTGATGGTTCTAATATTACTGATTCGGGTATCGTGCATTTCCTTAATACCTAAACCGATCAGCTCCTGAAGATAAAGCTTGTTTCCACAAAGCAGTTTTGTAACTACCCCCCAGGACACTTCGTTCTTTGCAAACAATTCATCAAGATGACGAAAATTATGCTTTAACTTTTCCCGATAGAGCTTTAAGTATGCCATGATTACTTCTTTACAATACGAGGAATATTCATAGGTAACCTTGTCAACATTTCATAATTCAACTGATGACTTTGTTCACTGAAAGAACTGACAGAAATTGAGTTCCCATTCTGTGAACCAATTAAAACAACTTCATCTCCGGGCTTTACTTTCCCGGCAAGAGTTATATCAACAGTGAGGCTGTTCATATTGACAGTGCCTATCACATTACAAACAATTCCATTAATAATAACAGATCCTACATTGCTTAGATTACGACTATAGCCGTGTGCATATCCGATTGGAACGATGGCAAGCTTCATGTTTTTATGAGCAAAATAGGATGTTCCATATCCAATAAAATTTCCCTTACTCACTTCTTTAACAGCCATCACTTTTGTCGTCCAACGAATGATACGCTTCAACAAATCCGGTGTACTTTTTGATTCTTCACAATAACGGATGTGGGTTTCCCTGTTAGGCCAATATCCATATTGCAGAATTCCGACCCTAACCATGTTCCCCTGTGTCTCAGGATAATTCAATAAAGCTGCCGAGCAAGCTGAATGATTGTAAATCGGAACTAGTTTCTCAGTCTTAAATGCTTTCAATGCCTGATTGAAATTATCAATTTGTTTTGAGATCCTGAAATGATTAGCCTGACTTTCAGCACCGGCATAATGGGTAAACAATCCCTGGAAAGTAATATTGGATGCATGCTTATGCAAACACTTACTAAGTTCCTGTATATCCTTGATGGAGAAACCTGTTCTTCTCATTCCTGTTTCTATCTCAAGATGAATCTTAGCTTTCTTCTTAGATTCCCGGGCATACGATAATGCCATATCCAATCTTTCCCTGTCAAAAACCGCAAATTCAACAGCATTCTCTACTGCCCATTTCACCGCACTTTCTTCCATGGCTCCCATGATGAAGAGGTCCGGCATTTTCGTTATGCCTTGTTTTAGCAGATATGCTTCTTCCGAGGAATGGACTGCAAAATAATCTACGCCCGCTTGCATGGCCATCTTTACAAATTGTGTTAGTCCATGACCATATGCATTCCCTTTAACCACACTGCATAGACGAACACCCGCTTTAAGCCTGAAATTAATAAAACGTAAATTGTGCCGGTAAGCCGATGCACTTAATTCTATGGTAGATGTTTCAAACATATGCTTAGTTAGCTGAAAGAATTTCATCAATAATTCCTGAAAATACTTTTACGCCTGATTCAATTAATTCATCGGGAAAATCATAATCCGGATTATGAAGTGCAGGCAAATTTATACCTGCTCCCAGTCCGAACATACACCCCTCGTACCGTGCAGTGAACAGGCCAAAATCTTCTCCCCATTTAAAAGGATATGGGCGCTCAACAAGTGTCATTTTTTTATTCTTGGCGGAAGAACGAACAATATCTGTTGCAGAGCTTGCATTCATATTTGCATGAAATGTTTGTGTATACTCAAATGTCACTTTGAGAGAATACTTTCGCGCTACCTCTTCGGACAACTGTGTGATTTGATCCTCGAGCTTCTTCAAGTTCTCATCATTCCAACAACGCAAGGTGAGATGAACACTTGCTTTACCTGCAGAAATTCCATAATCCTTAGAACCCATCTCCATAAATACAGGAGTAACAACCGACATATCCGATTTTTCCGGAAAGTTATTTGCTAATGTAAGACTTGCTTTAGTTATTTCAGATACAGCCAAGGCCGGATTGAAACCAAGCTCCGGTTCTGCCGCATGCGATGTTTTACCATTCAGGTTAATGATAATGCTGTTTACTGCAGCAGTGAATGTTCCATCCTTCACTACGATGTCATGGAGTGGATATCCGGGCAAATTATGAAGTGCAAAAACAAAGTCGGGGCTAAATTTACTAAATACTTTGTCGGCGATAATTGCTTTTGCTCCTTCTCCATTTTCTTCTGCAGGCTGAAAAACCAAGCGCACTTTTCCTTGCTTAAGTTTATTCAGGTTCAAGTGCTGAGCAAGCCCGCACAGAATTGTACTATGACCATCATGGCCACATTTATGCGACACTCCCTGCCGGGTCGATTTATAATTGAAAGTATTAATCTCTTCTATAGGCAATGCGTCTAACTCCGCACGAAACAAAATTTCTTTTCCGGGCTTTCCTGAATCCCAGGTGGCAATGATACCCTGCCCTCCAACCTGAGTAAGGATATCATCAGGATTATACTGACGAATAAACTCAAGAACTTTATCCGCCGTTTTAGATTCTCTTCCCGATAATTCGGGATCGGCATGAATTTCTCTTCTGAGTTTTTTAAGTTGCTCGAAATTAATTGACATAAATTCTACTAATTAAGGTTGATAACGCATCTCAAGATACTTATTGGTAAATCCCAGTTTCTCATATAGTTTCTTCGCAGGATTATCAGGCTCTACGTGCAAAGCCACGCCACCGGTGGTATTTGCCATTGCTTCTAGCATCAGTTTTTTCCCGACACCTTTTCCTCTTTGATCACTTCGCACAGCTATATAGACAAGAATGTTAGAAGGAATATATCCATCCATCCCCGTCTTATTAATAACTACTGCTCCCACTATCTCATTTTCTTCGACAGCTATCAAGACAAATCCTCCCTTTGCAGGGTTCATAGCATAAGCAATTGCTTTAAGAATAAACTCCGGCTTATCACCAAACTGATCGAGGTTAGTAAACAGAAATTCAGCAATTTTCTTGTTGTCATAAATTTTATGTTCGCCACTTTCATGGTTGACTAAATAGGTATTCATCATGCGATTTTATATTTATTTGTTGTTAAGAACGAAAAAGAAATAAAAGTTAAAAGAGAAATGCTTATTCCAAAAATATTGGCATCAAGTCCAAAGGGCAAATTCGCCTCTATGCTCATTAAAAAAATAGTTGTTGTGCCTCCGCTAAGCATGCTTGCTATTGCTGCTTTCCAATTTGTCTGCTTGAAGAACATCGCTGCAATCAAGGGAACCAATAAACCGGATACCATAAATGCATATGAACGTAACATCAGTTGCAAGACGTTTTCCATACTTGCTGCCAATAGTATAGCAAAGATACCCAAAAGCAAGGTTAGTAGCTGTGCATACCTTAGAATCCGGGGATGATCTTGAAATCCGGGCAAAACCTTTAAAAGGATATCCGTGAGCATATTTCCTGAGGCGGCCATCAGACAGCTATCAGCAGTTGAAAGTATGGCACTGAAATAAGCAGAAATCATCACTCCCATCAAGCCAATGGGCAAAATATGCCTGAGTAATAATGGCAATCCTAATTCCGGATCCATACTCTGTGCATCAGCAAATCCCATCCCGGAAAACATTCCCTGTTCGGCAGCTACGCGGCTAAATAATCCTAAGACTACTCCCATGAACGCCATCACCGGCCATTCAAATAAGCCGGCAATAAACCAGGCTTTCTTAGCATCACTTTCAGAGCGGCTTGCATAAATTCGTTGATATAAAGTCATGCCGACGAACCAAATTGGAATAATGGTGACTGCCCAATTAACAAGAGTATTCCATTTGATGGAAGACAATGAAAGTAATTCAGGCTTCAATGTTGTATGAATCGCTTCCCAACCACCTATCGCATGATACGAAATAGGTATGCCGACTAAAATCAATCCAAGCATTAATACAATCCATTGTATGGTGTCGGTATATATTACGGCAGTCATTCCTCCAAGAACAGTATAGATGATAGTTACCAATCCCATCACAAGAAGAGCTGTTTGAATATCCAAACCTACAAATGAAGCAGCCGCTAATTTTGCACCGGCAAGAATTTGAGAGCTCGTAAAACCTAAATATCCAATTGCAGAGATAATTCCGGCCAGCAATGCAACTTTTGAATTATAGTAATGATGAAACAACTGTGGGAATGTTGTCAGTTTCTTTTCATGGCCCATTTTATAAACTTTTGGAATAAGTAACACCGCACTAAGCCATGCTCCAATTAAACCGGTGAACAACATCCATGACCCTGATAATCCCATTACAAAACCCAGTCCGCCCAAGCCAATAGAAAATCCACCACCTACATCCGTTGCTACAACAGATAAACCAATATGCCATTTGGACATATTTCTATTACTCACGAAAAAATCATCCGTGCTTTTATTTTTCTTAAGAAAATAAAAACCCACACCAAGCAGTGCTATCATGTAGGCAATAAATATCCCAAGGTCTAAAGGATGCAAACCAAATCTCCCTTCATCATTACAAGTGACACACCTATGTTCATAAAACTGCCGCGGGTAAAATTTTTAAAAGCAAATACATTCATCAATTCAGATAAACATTTTTCGGTTAGAAAATGAAAAACTGCTTGCAGACGCAAAGGCAGACGAGAAATAAAAGGTGTTTACAAGCTAAAAAGGCGCAAAACGAACGCGAAATTTATATGTCTGCAAAGATACGAAAATTGACTTATTTATCCTAAACGAGAATGAAAAACCGGTGATAAAAACTGTTCGGGTATGAAAATTAATTATTAACCATTCCTTTCAAATCAGGATTCTTGTTTCGCAAATCAACTCCGCTTTCATAGAATGATTTGAGGTTTAACAAATAAAATGACCAGCCACTATCACAACCTAAGCGAATACTTTTTTTAGATTCATCATCTGTCGGAATATTTTTCTGTGTAATTTTTACAATCACATATTCTGCTTGCTGCACCAAAGAAACGTCTACTAAACATTCCCCGGCAAATGTAAACTGAATTAAATCTTTCCCATTAGTCTCTGTAATTTTCCCCTCTCCTATTCCCTCATACAAATACCAGGTCCATTTATAATGCATCCCTTTGGCAATTGAATCTTTTGGACCGATGAGATGATCATCATTTGTATAAAATAATGCTGTTTTCAAAAACCATTTTTCAAGTTCACTTGATTTCGTCCAGGCATTATAAATTAGCTGAACAGTACCTTTAAGTGCAATTTTCCTACTGAAGGATGACCAGTCGAAGTTTTTCATTTTTTCTTTATTAAACGCTGCTTATTCCTTGAGAAATTAATTTCAATGCTTCCTGTACATCTTCCACTTCTATGATCAGTTGCTTATAGTCCTCGTCGATTAAATCAACCACAATAGCCTTCTCCTTGTCAACAACATCCCAAAATATCTTATCTCCATCAAGGTAAAAAGTTCCGGCCGTTATCAAATAGGGAATGTGCGTGCCCGGCATACGCCAACCTTTCCAGAATCCGGCTTTTCCAAAATCCTGATGTGCCCTCGAAACGTGACTTACAGGAATTCTCAATTCACTTTTGAAAGCCCAAAGTTTGTGCAATCCTTTAACTTCAAAAATAAATTTGTCTTCGTGTTTAGTGATAGATACCATAAAATTTATCGGGTTTTTCCTTTTGCCAGTATGAACCTAAGAGCAATCAGATTTTTTGAATAAACAAGGTAAGCAATTTGAAGTAATCCTCAAATTCGGTCAGGGGCAAGGTTTCTGATTTATCATAGATGTCATGATAGGCCTGAATACCACCAAGGGTATATATAAAAAAACAAGGCACTTTTTTCAAATGAAACATGCAATGATCGCTGTTACATGCCTCGCCACGAATTTTTACTTCCTTCAACAAACTTTGCTCTGTATTGATACCGGATAACAGATCAAATTTGTCCTGATACACGGAACCGTTTACAATCTGAATTCCATCATCACCTGTGCCGGAAATATCAAAGTTTAACAGGAACTTTATCTTCGTTAAATCAATCAGAGGATTCTCAACAAAATACTTAGCTCCGATTAGTCCTATCTCCTCGCTTCCAAATGCAATGAACACAGTGTTAAATCTTGGCTTCTCAACACTAAAATGTCTGGCTAAACTGAGAAGCATGGCAACACCGCTTGCATTGTCATTGGCTCCGGGGAAATAGGTATCAGATCCCATCATACCTAAATGATCATAGTGGGCTACCAATACGATCGTTGAGTCTGTTCTCTCTCCCTCCAGGTAGCCTACAACATTTTGAGACTTATGTTTTGGGAGAAATAATGCATCGACTTTAAACTCCAATTCGGAAACAGGCAGGGCGCTGCTATCAACTTTAATGGTGAAGCTCGGTCTTTTATTTTGTTCAGTTGAACCGCCCCAGGTTAATTTCCCCTTACTTAGAATAACAGAACCTGCAGATAAATTGTCAGGATGATACTTAATATAATTGATCAATTCCGTCAGCGATTCGTTCTCTTCTTTGGAATAGTTAGTTGCATCGTACGATTCTATTACAATAAACTTTCCTTTTGAATCCTTTAGACTTTTAATCAAACGATCGCGGTTCAAAATATCGGCAGGCGAAAGATTTACTGTACTAAACTTTCCCGAAACCGATGGTGAGCCGTCATCAATAAGAAAATCCTTGCCGGGAATGAGTAAGTTTCCGTTTACAAGAACTTTCATTTGACCGGGAAATGAGTTTACTGAAGTTGTGTACTTCTGAAAATAATCATTCTTGAATTTTTTCAAGCCAATTTTTTCAAACTCCGTTTTAATAAACTGCGCAGCCAGCTGATCTCCGTTCTGTACATAACCCCTTCCTTTCATTTCCGGAGAAGCCAGCGTTGAGACTATACTTTTTGCATACTCAATATCCTGAGACCTCACAAAATCTGATAACAAAAGCAGGCAAAGGAGCAATCCAATTTTTACCTTCATAACGACAAAATTATTTTAATGCCAATTTTCTTATACTTAAAAAACTCTTTCAATACCCAACATTGTAACGTGTGCCATGGCATGTGCTATCATTGCACTTTCCAATCCTTTTTTGAAGTAGACGTAGCCAAATATTAATCCCCCGACGCTATTTCCAAGAATAATATATGCATACAAGAATGCACCCGGATCAGAAACTGTTTGAAAGAGTATAGGAAAATGTCCGAATGCAAAAACAATAGAGGACAAGATTATACCAAACCAATATGCCGTATTGTTTAATTTTTTTGATATTTTATAAATAAGCCAAATGAAAAAAGACATAAGTCCAAATCGCATCATGATCTCTTCTGCGATTCCTCCATACAACACGCGCGAAAGTATGCTCAGGCTTGGACCTTTGGTCGCTTCCTGAAATGCATCAGGAAGATATGGATCAAAAATCCGGGCGATACCCATAATTAATAGTCCGGCAACAACACCCATAAACAGTCCGAACCTGAATATATCTCTTAAGGAATAAGGTATTTTCTCGCCATTATTCAGTGACACTTCCAGAATGGGTACCCGCAGTTTAACTTTATCATAGAGAATTGTTCCCAGTAAGGAAAAAAGTATGATCAAGATTGCCGGATTGATCAATATTAAAAACTGAATCTGGGTTGGAGAAAACCGATCTGTCATTTGCTTCGGCAAATCAGGTAAAGGTATTTCGGATGCAAGCAAAGAAACTACTCCAAGCAGTCCCAAGAATGAAATACACAACCACAATTTAACTTTGAACTTTGTCATAATTTAGAAATGTTTGCTTGAGAAGTGTAAACTAGGGGTACAGAAATAATTATTTAGCATTTACTAAATCCGGATTTCCCATTTTTCCGCTTTGATAATCCTGCATGCACTTTTGAATTTCGGCTTCCGTGTTCATCACAAAAGGTCCATAAGAAAAAACAGGTTCATTAAGTGGTTGACCACCTAAGACCAACAAATCCGCTTCTTCTTTGCTATACAAATTCAGCAGGCTTTCGCCCCGTTGATAAAGCACAACCTGCCCTGCATTAACCTGTCTTCTTCCTTCCACTTCAATACTCCCTTTGATAACATAAACGAAGGCATTATGGACGGGATTGGTAGGTATATCCAAACGGCAATCCTGCTTCATATTTATATGATAATAGAATGCAGGAGATAATAATTCTATTTTAGATTTTGCTCCAAACAATTCACCAAGAACTACTTTAGCAGAATAGTTTTTCTCATCTATGCTTCCAACTTTATCCTGCTTATGTACAAAAGTGGCAGGGTCAGTGAATTTATATTTAGCAGGCATGTTTAGCCAAATCTGAAAACCATGGTAAATGCCACCATCGTCATACAAGGATTTGCCGGTCTCCTCCATATGGATTGCACCTTTCCCTGAACTAAACATCATGAAGTCTCCTTTGCCGATTTGAAAATCATAATTCAAACTATCCTTATGATGACCGGAACCTGAGAGAAAATAGGTGGTAGGGATAATTCCTGCGTGCGGGTGAGCATCAACACGTAAAGGCTGACTTTTAGGATTTACTACTACCGGACCAAATTCATCGAATAGTACATATGGTGAAACATGATCAAGGTGATCGCCGGCAAAAGCACGAAGAATCGGAAGAGTTCCAACTTTTGTTTTATCGGTGTTTAGGATTTTATAAACACTCCTGCCTTTTATGGATTCAAACATTCCGGAGCTTGCCTTTAGAAACTTTGGAATAGAAAGTGAAACTCCTAACATTGCAGAACCATAAATAAATTGCCGTCTTTTCATTCTGGTAAATTTACAATTAATATTCAAAATAAAAATCTATCCGATATCCCAAATCTCGAAAGAGTTTTCCTATAATTCAGCGCGGCCTTAACGCAATCGAACGCCTGTGTATAGATACGCTTTTAGACATGAAATAAAATCTGTCCATCCTTCAGTTTGACTCATTGCAGCTCTTGCTCCAGGCTCATCAATGTTCCATTCCTTTTCGACAATTCTAATCTTTGTATTGCCTGATGCAAGCGCTTCTAAATAAATATTTACCTGCCTAGTATTTTCGCCTGGAGACCATTCAAAACACAAATGCTTCGGCTGTTCCATAGAGATTATTTTACAGCTAATCTTACTCTCACATCTTCAAAATACCAGATTAGCGTTTCACCGGATTCAGGAATGCCAGACGCTTTTGAAGTAAAATAAGAGGATAGAATCTCAGGATTAATAATAGATTCGTAAACCAATTCCGGTGGGCGGAGAATTACATCCTGAAGATTAACAAACATTTTCATCCGGCAATTAATAAATTCTGTTCATGCAAAATCTGCATATGATTCAGATCATGCATTACAACACACATAAATCAAAAATACGAAAAACTTAGTCTGCATAATTAACCTCAGTCCCCGCAATTCAGCTGCGCTGTATGAAAATCAGTTTCCGGAGGAGGCGATAAATATTAATTTTGTGGGAATTCCCCTTTTTATTGATAATTCTTCAATCAACTCCAAATTCACCGGGCACTTCAATCAACGCTACATCAACTCAGGATAAGCTCTTTCGGAACTTCGATGTCATTGCTCAATCGTTCAATATTATCAGCTTCCTTCTTCACATTAACGATTCTAAGATTTCGAGTGATTTCGTTGAATTGAACGTACTGCATAATTTAACTCAAATTGACCACATTATCTGCTTTGGTGAAGAACACAGATTCCGGAGTCTTGATTTTCTTATTCATATTCACAAGCTAACGATTTGAGTTTTTTTATGAATTACCCCTTTTCATTAATATTCCCTTGTTGAAAATTCCTGAATGATTTAGAAGTTAATCTGATTAATATCACTGCAGAATTTGACGTGTATCATTCTACAAACTGAATTATTAATTGAATATTGTTTCTCCAAGCTATGCTATAATCAATAAAGATGAACAAAATTTTCACCCAAATTAAGAAGCAAATAATAAAGCATAAAACGCAATACCTTATTGCGTTTTATCTATTCCAGGTCTTACATGTTTCGAACCTACAGGCTCAGGAGTTTAACCAGGAAAGTTTATACTGGACAGTGAAAACCCGATTAATTTTAACAGGATCTTCGGATCATTCTGTTCCTGCAGGTTATATGGTTTATAGCTCGCTGAGTTTTGAACCTTCAGTAGCCAGAACTCTGACAAAAAATCTCGCACTTGAATTAAATATAAGAATTGAATCTCATGAGATTGACTCAATGACAGTTGGGATCAATGAAGGCTTAGCCCTCGGCTCAGTAGAATTGATTCCTATTAACCTGATTTTTCAATACAGGCCTTTTATCAAAGGGAATGTCCTTCCATATCTTGGAATTGGGATTAACTATTCAATTTTTTGGGAGAAAAGCGGATCATTGAATTCAACTGACCTCAGTCCTGGATTTGGCCCCTCTGTGCAGCTCGGGATGGATGTTGACCTCAGAAAAAATCTTTTATTAAACTTCCAACTAAGCTGGAATACCTTAAGAACTGATATTAAATCGAATGGATCGAAACTGGCAAATCTGAAGATTGATCCATTGGCATTAGGAATCGGGTTTGGCTATAGATTTTAGGTCATGAAAAGAAATAAGCAATACCTTCACAAATTATTAATAAGCCAATAAATAAAATATCATGGAAGTAAAAGACAGCAACGGTAACATTCTCAGTGATGGTGATAATGTAGTCCTCATTAAAAGTTTAAAAGTTAAAGGAACTTCAACCACCTTGAAACAAGGAACGATGGTAAAAAAAATCCGCCTGACGGATAATGAAGAAGAAGTTGATTGCAAGGTAAACGGGACAAGCATTGTATTAAAAACATGCTTCCTGAAAAAAGCTTAAATACACCATTCTTTTTTGTATAATTTATTTTAATTCACTTATAAATCAACACAAAAAAAAGCCTGCTCTTTTCAGAATAGGCTTTTTTTGTTTAGATCGTTCTTCTAACTTTCACCGGGAAGGTTCGAGTTTTTCGTCTCAGAGAATGGTGTTGTTTGAGGGATAAAATCCTTCTCTTCTCCCGGCTTACCATAATCATAAGGCCAGCGGTGAACCTCAGGAATTTCTCCCGGCCAGTTACCATGAAGATGTTCAACAGGTGCAGTCCATTCAATCGTATTTGAGTTCCAGGGATTCTGTGGTGCTTTCTTTCCGCGATACATTGAATAAAAGAAATTGGCAACGAAAATAAACTGAGCCAAGCCACCCAATATAGCGAATGCACTAATGAGGTAATTGATGTTGATAGCTGCATCAAATCCTTCATAGGCGGTATAAGCATAATATCGACGTGGAGCTCCTGCCAGTCCTACAAAGTGCATAGGGAAGAATGTTCCATATACAGCAACAATCGTTAACCAGAAGTGCAGGTAGCCCATGCGCTTATTCATCATTCTTCCATACATACGAGGAAACCAATGATAAACGCCGGCAAACATTCCGAAGATAGCCGAACTTCCCATTACAATATGGAAGTGAGCTACAACAAAATACGTATCGTGAAGATTAATATCCAAAGCGGAGTCTCCAAGAATAATTCCTGTAAGTCCACCTGATATGAAGAATGAAACAAGTCCGATAGCAAAGAGCATGGCCGGCGAAAGCACAATGTTTGCCTTCCACAAGGTCGCCAGGTAATTGAACACTTTCACGGCTGAAGGAATCGCAACCAACAATGTGGTAAACACGAATACGGAGCCTAAGAACGGATTCATTCCGGTGATAAACATATGATGTCCCCACACAATGAAGGAGAGGAATGCAATCACCAACATGGAACCTATCATGGCCTTATATCCAAAGATTGGTTTACGGGACTGTGTTGCGATTACCTCTGAAGCAAGCCCTAATGCCGGCAAGAGTACGATGTATACCTCCGGGTGTCCGAGGAACCAGAATAAGTGTTGGAATAAGATTGGACTTCCACCTGCATGAGCCAATGGAGCGCCATTGATGAAGATATCGGAGAGATAAAAGCTTGTTCCAAAACTACGATCGAACAGAAGCAATAAAGCAGCTGCAAATAAAACAGGGAAAGAAAGAATTCCAAGAATAGCTGTGATCAAAAATGCCCAAATGGTAAGTGGAAGACGGGTCATTTTCATACCCTTTGTACGAAGGTTAATGATAGTCACCACATAATTTATACCCCCTAACAGTGCAGAGGCAATGAAGAGTACCATACTAATCAACCAAAGGGTCATTCCCAGTCCGGAACCGGGTATAGCCTGAGGTAAGGCGCTCAATGGCGGATATATCGTCCATCCTGCAGATGCCGGTCCTGCTTCAACGAACAAAGATGCTGTCATCACTGCACATGACCCGAAGAAGAACCAATAGGAAAGCATGTTAAGGAACCCTGATGCCATATCCCTGGCTCCAACCTGCAATGGGATAAGCAGGTTACTAAATGTTCCCGAGAGCCCACCTGTCAATACAAAGAATACCATGATGGTTCCATGAATGGTAACCAATGCCAGGTAAAAATTGGGATCCAGCTTACCATCGGCACCCCATTTTCCGAGGATGCTTTCCAGAAAAGGAAATTTCTGATCCGGCCATCCTAATTGGAGACGGAAAACCAATGACATTAACATGGCCAGTATTGCCATGACAATTGCTGTTACGAGAAATTGCTTGGAGATCATTTTGTGATCATGACTGAAAACATACTTGTTCCAGAAAGTCACATGATGCTCGTGCTCGTGATGATCATCCCCCGCATGGGAATCAACAGCATGATCGTTTGAATGTGTAGACATTATAGCGGCTTTTATTAAGCGTTATTTCGATGAATAATTATTTTTCCTTTTCGACTTCAATAATCCTGAATCGAAAAAAACCTTTCATTAACGGGCGGCAACAACCTTGGCCGGTTCCGACTCAGTCTTTGCTACCTTTGCTGTATCACTCATGCCGGCAGGCTCAACAACAGGTGCTGCCTGAGGCTTAGCGAAAACATAACTTTGTTCCTTATACCATTTTTTGAAATCATCAGCTGATTCAATGACCAGTTTCAATTTCATATTATAGTGGGCAACTCCGCAAATCTTATTGCATAAAAGTACATAATCAAATTTCGGATTGCCTGTAATCAATCGCATACTATCGGTAGTAATCGTAGGCTCCAATGTAAATTCAGTTGTCATACCCGGTACACAGTTCATTTGTGCACGTAGGTGTGGAAAATAGGCACTATGAATTACATCGCGGGAATGAAACTTAAAGTTAATGATGGACCCAACCGGTATGTGAAGCTCACGAGCCGTTTTATCATCTTCAGACGATGCATCTTTTGCATCAACGCCTAAAGGATTGTCGTCCGTAATCAATTTGAAATTCGAATGCCCCAGCTTATTATCAGCTCCCGAATAGCGAACTGACCAATCAAACTGTTTACCGTAAACCTCTATAACCATTGCCTCTGCGGGAGCAGGAGCTGTTATATTAATCCAGAGTTTTAATCCATACACGATAAGTCCCATTAATACAACTGCGGGAATAACTGTCCAGATAAATTCCAACTTATGATTGTCAGGATAAAAATATGCTTTCTTTCCTTTTTTGTGCTTGTACTTCCAGGCATAGTAGAACAACAGAAACTGCGTAATAAAAAACACCACGATGATCAAGGCGAAGTTCATATTGAGGAAACTATCAGTCAGTGCACCGTGTTTAGATGCCGCAACCGGCAGCAGGTATTTTTTCGCATCCAAAGTGAAGTAAATCATTCCGGCAAAACCAAGAACGATAAACCATAGCGACAGTTTTCCATTGGTGCGGTTATCCTTATCGGTAATGGCTTCTTCATCGCCACGTAAGTCTCGTACCAACTCCAGCACGCGGATGATGCGCCAGATGGTTACCACGGCCATTACTAAAACAAGAAGGGTCAGTAGCTTTATCATGAAATTTAATTATCCGTTATTAATTTATTAGTTCAACCAGACCTATATGTGGTGATGAAGTGTTTCCTGGAACATCGGGTGATTCTTTGGAACAACAGAAGCTTTACTCAGTTCCCCAAGAGTTACACGAACAAATAATCCAAGATATCCTATCATCGTTCCGATTTCGATGAACCCTATATGCCAGTCTTTTCCTAATACTCCGGGTGTAACCATGAGGTAAACATCGAGCCAGTGTCCACAGAGGATGATTATACCTGCAACCCAGAGAATCGGAATTTGACGTTTCGCATCGCGCGTCATCAAAACTAACAATGGTGCACAGAAATTTACAATGAGGTTTGTCACCCACAATGTCTTAAAGCTTTCCCAACGTACCTGGTAATAGACCACTTCCTCCGGAAGATTGGCATACCATATCAACATGAACTGTGAAAACCAGAGATAAGTCCAAAAGATAGAGAAGGCAAACATGAATTTACCCACGTCATGAAGGTGATTGGAACTTACATGATCCATATAGCCTTTAGAACGAAGGAATAATATAAACAAACACATCATGGCCAGTCCGCTCACGAACAAACCTGCAAATGTGTACCAGCCAAACATCGTCGAAAACCAGTGCGCATCAACACTCATCAGAAAATCCCATGCACTTGTTGAAGATGTTACAGCAAAAAGCACAATGAATACCGCTCCCATGCTGACACTTTTTCGGTATGGTTCTAATCCGCCTTCTGCGTCTTCGCGCAATGACTGCTTACGTAAAGCATAAGTAAAGCCAACCCATATCAAAGCATAGGCTACCATTCTTGTAACAAAAAACGGAATGTTTAAAAAGCCTTGCTTGCCGGCAAGAATATGATCGTACTGAGGACTATTTACATCATAAAGTTCAGAATGTGTCCAGTGATACAGATCGTGATGTCCGAAAATAAAGATCAATATCATTCCAACCATCCCGTACTTCAGGAAGCCGCCCATGGCTTCCGGCACTCTTTTAATACCAACAGCCCAACCGGCCTGTGCGATATACTGGACGGCCACGAAGAATGTTCCGCAAAGTGCCATCGCAGTGAAATAAAAATTATTGTGCAATAACGTAGTCCATGTACGGGTGTGATCCGTCATAAAACCCATTACGATTGCAATCAAACCAACAGCCATCATCACGACTGGTATCAGTTTGTTATTCTTGGTAAGCTCGTATTTTCTGTCCATCATACTAAACGTTGAGCAATGGAATTAACATTATTTTTTTCACTGCTTTGGTGCAGCATTGGTTTCATTGGCAGGAGCTACACTTGCTGTAGCATCTATCTGCAGTGTTTGAACATACTGAATTATCTTCCAGCGCTGACTTACTGTTAGCTGGGCAGCATGAGAGCCCATCATATTTTTACCGTACTGAATGCTGTGAAACATTTTGCCTTCAGGAAGATTTTTTAAAGCCTCGGAAGAATATGCAGGAGGCACAGGACCATTTCTCTGCACAACCGGACCATCACCCATGCCGGTTTCACCATGGCATGCCTGACAAAAATTAAAGTATAACCTCTTTCCTTCAGCAAGATTCTCTGTTGTCAGAGGAATTGGATTCTTGAGCTCTATACCGGCTTTCTCATATCCTTCAGGTGTATTTTCATAAGCGTATGGAAGTCTGTCAAGATCAGAATAAACCGCACTCCCTCTGGCTATCGTTCCTTTAACCGGATGCCGGGCCGTGATGCTGTCAGGGAAGTTCGGGTTTGACGAGTATGTCTCGTAGGACGGTGACCGATACATGTCAGGCATGTATTCATGACCAGGCTTGGTCGTGTCAGTATAATGACAAGACGCAGCCAGGGCAACGAATGCGAATGGAACAATATAGCTTAGTAATTTCTTCATGGTGCTAATCAGGAAAATTGCATTGATTTTAACATGACCTCAGAAGCTCCTGACGACTTGATCAGGGAAACTACTTCATTTAGTTTATTCTCATCCTTCACATCGACATGCAGGACGAATTTATCATCTGTAACCCGGGGATGCGGTATCGGTGCAGTTACTCCCGGTAATAGCTTACTGCGCAAAAGAAATGTCAAAGCCATCCCGTGAGCAGCACAGAATACCGTTAATTCAAATGTAACAGGAATAAATGCAGGAAGATTCATATAGAACATCATATTAGGCTTTCCTCCAATATTAATTGGCCAGTCTGATATCATCATGTACCAGGTCATCAATAATGCCAGTGAGGTTCCGGTAATGCCAAACATAAAAGATACAATCGCAATTCTTGTGCGAGGGACATCCAATAGTTTATCAATGCCGTGGATTGGGAAAGGACTCTGAACATCTTTACAGACAACTCCATTTCCTTTCAAGGATGTGATGGCATCCATCAACACTTCCTCGTCCTCGTATATTCCGTATATTCTTTTAGCCATGATTATGGTCTCTTATTTTTTCAAATACTGACTACCTGTTCGTTTAAGGATCGACTTGAGCTCTGCCAAGGCAATTACCGGGAACACGCGCGCGAAGATGAGGAAGCATGTGAAGAACAATCCGATTGTTCCGACAAAAATTCCTACTTCTATATAGGTCGGAGAATACATTACCCAACTGCTCGGAAGAAAATCCCTGTGCAAGGATGTTACGATGATCACAAATCGCTCAAACCACATACCTATGTTCACGAATATCGAGATGATAAATGTGGCCATCACACTTGTGCGAAGTTTCTTAAACCAGAATAGCTGTGGAGTAATTACGTTACAAGTCATCATACTCCAATATGCCCACCAATACGGACCGAACATCCTGTTCATGAATGCATATTGCTCATACTGTACACCGGAATACCAGGCGATGAAGAATTCAGTGATGTAGGCAACTCCCACAATTGATCCTGTCAGAATGATGATTTTATTCATCAATTCAATGTGCTGAATAGTGATGTATTCTTCAAGTGACAACACTTTTCTGGCTACAATCATCAATGTTAATACCATCGCAAATCCGGAGAAAATCGCACCGGCAACGAAATACGGCGGGAAGATGGTTGTATGCCAACCCGGAACGATGGACGTTGCGAAGTCGAAGGATACAATGGTGTGTACCGAAAGTACCAGTGGTGTAGACAATCCGGCAAGTACAAGGGAAACCTCTTCAAAACGGTGCCAATCTCTTGCAGTACCTTTCCAACCAAAGGCAAGTAGTCCGTAGATAAATTTTTTCGCCGGCGTTACACAACGATCCCGCACGGTGGCCAGATCAGGTAAAAGTCCAAGATACCAGAATACGAGTGATACGGTAAAGTAAGTTGAGATGGCGAACACGTCCCAGAGCAATGGTGAATTAAAATTCACCCATAGGGAACCGAATTGATTTGCAATCGGAAACATCCAGTAGTCAAGCCAGGGACGTCCTGTATGAAATACCGGAAATAATCCGGCACAGATTACGGCGAAAATTGTCATCGCCTCCGCTGATCTGTTGATCGACATTCTCCAACGCTGACGGAATAGTAACAAGATGGCGGAAATCAATGTTCCGGCGTGACCAATACCGATCCACCAAACGAAGTTGGTGATATCCCAGGCCCAACCTACCGTTTTGTTGGCACCCCAGGCACCGATACCGGTACCTATTGTATATGACAGACATATGATTCCCCATATCATCGCAGTAAATGCGATCACGAAAGAAATCCACCAATATTTATTGGCCTTGCCTTCAATCGGACGACAGATATCTTCTGTCATCTGGTGGTATGTTTTATCTCCGAGAATTAACGGGTCCCGGACGACCGATTCGTGATTACCGCTCATGGTTGGCTAATCAGTTTGCTTTCTGAATAATATAATAATTACGCTTCCTTCCCTTCAGAAGTGTTACGCACTTTCGTCAAATAATAAACGTTCGGTTTAACGTTCAACTCCTCAAGCAGATGATAACTCCGCTCTTCCGGCTTCCACATCCGCTTAACCTGACTCTCAGGATTATTGTAATCACCGAAAGTAATTGCCTGTGTAGGGCAAGACTGAGAACATGCTGTCTTAATTTCGCCATCAGGAATCTTACGACCTTCTTTCTTGGCATTCAATTTGCCTTCCTGAATTCGTTGTACACACAGTGAACATTTCTCCATTACTCCTCTTGAACGAACAACAACATCAGGATTGAGAACCATCTTGCCGAGGTCATCATTCATGTTGAAGTCAAACTTTGGATTATCGGAATATCTGAACCAGTTAAATCGGCGCACTTTGTACGGACAGTTGTTCGCACAGTAGCGTGTTCCAACGCAACGGTTATAAGTCATTTGATTGAGTCCCTCTGAACTGTGACTGGTTGCAATAACCGGACACACCGTTTCACAAGGTGCGTGGTTACAATGCTGGCACATCACCGGCTGGAAAACAACTTTCGGGAGATCGCTCGGATTCTCCATAGCCTTCAGGTCACCTGATTCACCTTCTTTAGGATCAGCATCACTGGTATAGTAACGGTCAATGCGCATCCAGTGCATTTCACGGCTGCGCATTACCTCATCTTTACCTACCACAGCAACATTATTCTCTGCTGTACATGCAACAACACAGGCACCACATCCAATACAGGAATTCAGGTCTATACCCATTCCCCAATGATGATTACCAACTTCGAATTCTCTCCAAAGTGATAACTCTTCTGCCTTTACATCAACTTCTTCGTGATGACCAATTTTCTTTTTGAAAAGTTCAGGATGGTTACCTGCATTTTTATCTTTCAAATACTCAGGAAGAGTCGTCTCTTTTACAATTGCACGACCCATCATGGTATGGTGAGTCTGTGTAGCTGCAAATGCGTAATCGTCTTCTGTTGACTTCTGAATATCTACTCCGCTGATTGAATAGTTAATGGCATCGGCACCAAGACTTGTAAACGGATAAGCATTGACTCCGCGATTATCCGCAACTTTTCCGGCTGCAGTTCGTCCGTATCCAAGAGCCAGAGAAACCGTACCAAATGCCTGACCCGGCTGAATTACCACAGGTGCATTCATTTTTACATTCCCTGCGCTTAGTGTTACTACCTGTCCTTGCTTCCAGCCTTTTTCGCGAGCATCCTTAGGAGAAACTGCGAGGTAATTATCCCAGGTTATTTTTGAGATAGGATCAGGAAGCTCTTGCAACCATGGGTTATTTGCCATGACTCCTGAACCAATACCTGTCTTTTCATACACCACAAGCTCAAAACCGTTTGAAGACGATTTTGAAATGCTGTTAGCAGCTGCATTCAAGTCGGCAGAATGAGTATAAGCCTTAGAGGCTACCGGTGGCAATTCAAAAACTCCGTCCTGCAATGCTTTATTCCAGTTGCCTGTTCCTTTATTCAAAATATTCGATGACCAGAATGCGGCCATGTAATCGTGGAAGTTCATTGTATTACCGGACCAGCTAAGCAAACTTTCCTGAGCCTGACGAGTCTTAAACAATGGGGCAATAGTCGGTTGTCCGAGTGAATACAATCCTGCCTTCGGCTCTGCATCCATCCATGATTCAAGCGGATGATGATCCGGACAAATAAACTGACAATGTGTTGCGCTTTCATCGGCACGATCCGCAAAGGATACAGACAGATCCAGCTTCTTCACCATTTTAGCGAACTGATTACCTTCAGGCAGGCTAAGTGCCGGGTTACAATTATAGATAAAGAGACCCGCAACTTCGCCTTTATTCATTTCATCGACGAGCATTGCAACATCAGCATCATTGCCTTGACGCATTTTATTTGCATTATCAAGGTCAATAGTACTTCCATAATTCCCTAAAAGAGAATTGATGCCGTTAACAATCGTTTGAATCGCTACATTATTAATCCCGCAAACAACGAGTGAAGATCCTTTGCTTGCCAAAAGAGATTTGGCCGTAGCAGAAATATCCTTTTGCAATTCACCTGCAGAGGCAGCAGGAATGGATGCTGCTCCTGACAGAGCGGCAATCGCATTATACAGATTTGCAACAACCGCTGCTTGCTGACTAGGCTTAACCGCGAAGCGCTCATCTGCATTACTTCCTGTAACTGAAAGAGCAGTTTCAAATTGAATGTGGCGCGACATTGACTTCTTACCATTATCCAACTTTCTTGTTACTCCGTACTGACGTGAATATTCAATAGGAGAAATCCAGTTGGTAAGAAAATCTGCAGCAATGCCTACAATCGTTGTGGCTTTATCAAAATTATACGATGGAATGACACTCATGCCAAAACTCATCTGATTGGCCTGTCGCATAGCGGAATTAGAAACCGCATCATATACAACATGCTTCGTATTAGGATACTTGGCTGAGAAATCAGCAATGACTTTTAATGTGGAAGGACTGATAATGGTGGAAGTCAGTATCCTGATCTTTCCTCCTTTTGCAGCAATGGCATTTAATTTTTCAAGAATCGTTTTGTCAACATCTGCCCAAGTTGCTGCGGCACCATACATCATAGGAGTCTTGATGCGTGTGCTGTCATACAGTGATAGTACAGAAGCCTGAACCCTTGCACTCACCCCGCCTTTAGTAACAGAACTGAGGGTATTACCCTCCAGTTTAATCGGACGACCTTCGCGTGTCTTCACGACAACGCTGCAATAATCATAGCCATCGAAATAAGTAGAAGCATACCAATCTGCAACACCCGGAGTAATTTCTTCCGGACGAATCAGGTATGGAATCGACTTGGTGACCGGCGTTTCACAAGAGGCAAGCGAGGCAGCCGCCACGCTAAATCCCAAAAACTTGAGAAAGTCACGACGAGGTGTGGTGTTAGTATCCACAGCTTTTTTCTGAATGACTTCATCAAGAGGAAGATGCTCGTAGAATTCGTTGTTCTTCAAACGAACAAACTCTGCGTCGTTTTGAAGCTCTTCTACACCTTTCCAATATTTTTTGCTCATTGCTTGAATGTATTATATTTCTTGGGAGAATTGCATTTACCAAAAACTCTGGCTGACCTTCTCCGGTCTATATTGATAATTAGTAGTGACAACGTGAACATTCCAGTCCACCTATCTTGTCAACCGTTAATAAAGAATCAGAACCAAATTTGTCCAACATCTTCTGATGATATTGTTCGTAATACCCATTACCGGCCATTTTAACCTGAGTGGTTTTATGACACTCCAGGCACCATGACATGGTAAGCGGTGAAAACTGACTTGCAACAGTCATCGTTTCCTGAACCTGTCCATGGCATGTCTGGCATTCAATTTTTCCTACGCTCACGTGTTGTGCGTGATTAAAATATGCAAGGTCAGGCAGGTTATGTACACGCACCCATTCAATAGGCTTTTGGTTTGGTCCATAAACTCCCGTTGATGGATCATAGTCCAATGCCTTATAAATCTTCGCAATCTCTTCAGTGCCCGTCTCAGGACCCTTACGGACATACTTATGGCAATTCATACACACACTTGCAGAAGGAATGGTGGCAGCTTTACCACGCTCTGCACCTGAGTGACAATAGATACATTGTATCTGTAAATCACCTGCATGCAACTTATGTGAATAAGCTATCGGCTGAGCCGGTGTATAGCCTTGTGAAATACCAATAGCCTGAAGTGCATACCATGCTTTTACTGTTCCATAAAGAGTAAAGAAAATAAGAAGCACTGCAATGAGCTTCTTATTGGAGCGGGCCCATGTAACAAAGCTCTGCCAGCGGCTCATCTCAGCCGGCTCAGGAAGACCTTCCTTTTGACGAACTGTTGTAGCTAAAGTATTTTGAACTTTTGCAAGGATTGCACTCAGTAATGCCAATACAAGCAAGGCAATTATTAAATATAAAGCAATTGGCTGTTCTTTCTCGACCGGAGCCGTACCTGCCTGTCCACCTGTTGTAGCAACCGGCTCAGGTTTTTCTGCTTCTGCTTTAACATAGGCAATAATTGACCTGATCTCATCATCCGATAAATTAAAGGATGTCATCGCCACTTTATTATTGTCATTAAAAAGCTTAACGGCAACCGGATCACCGGCCTTCACCATTGCTTGTGAATTCTTAATCCACTTTATCAACCAATCTTCCTTATGCCTTTTCTCCATGCCCATCAGTGCAGGACCAATGAGCTTTTCCTTTACAGCGTGGCAGGCTGAACACTGTGATTTGAATAGCGCTTCACCATCCTGAGCGGATGAGCTGAACGAAAAAAGCGCGAGAAGAACAGCAGGAAGACAGAATTTAAAGTACCTCTTAAAGGATAATTTGCTCATTGTTTTTCTATTAACTCGTTCATTGTGAACGGATACTGTGGTCTTTGGCGGTCGGCAAAATGACAGGTCACCGAAATGTCAGTTTTTCGACTGGGTGCAAATTTATCAGAAACACCATTTGGAAAAAGGATTTGTGAAAAAAAATTTAAAAAATTACTCCACTTTTTTTGTCTTCAGCTGTCTGTATTAATCAATTA
The DNA here is from genome assembly GCA_004295015.1 of Bacteroidota bacterium. Taxonomy (GTDB): domain Bacteria; phylum Bacteroidota; class Bacteroidia; order AKYH767-A; family 2013-40CM-41-45; genus QQVM01. The sequence goes on from SHNE01000001.1 coordinate 82,987, forward strand.
AAGCATACTCAGACAAAAAGTCAGTAGCAGTTATGAAAATCTTGAGCTGTAAATGGATTGTGATTCACGTCAATAAAATGCTAAATAGAATAATTCTAAATAAAGGCTCTTTGAATAAAATCAATTTCTGCCTTAAAGACGTGAGAAAAAAAGCCTAAAAAAACTTATACAGTAGCGGTTTGCTCGGACTCGCATCGTTCATGAAACTGGCAATTTGAAGATTGAGTAAATAAGTTCCGTCATCGACTTCATCCGGAACGTAAATCAGTTCTGTAATTGTACAATGCTCTCTTGCTGCAGCAGGATAATTCCAAAACTGATGATGTGCACTTAACACACCGCCATCTTCTTCTTTATCTACTGAAGGTAAATCAAGTAAAAGATGCTGCACTCCGATTGCTGCGAGAAACTTTGCAGCTTCATGGTCAAGATAGGCGGGATTTGTTCCTGAATATTGCCTCGTCATTTTCGATTTCTCATTCGGCAGAGTACGGATGATGATCGCTTCCGGAGATTTGTTTCCCAACTTTGCCTTTAGTTGAGACAAGGAAATCACTGCATCGCCTTCCCTCATTTCAGGATTGATACTTAGCAATTCTGCCAGGAAAAAAAACTTTTGCAAACATTTATGTATGGGATAGCTTGTCTCCGAAATATGCCCTACGCTTTCGGTATGAGTTCCATTGCCATGGGGATTAAAAAGTATATTGTTAACGTTACATGGCCCTCCTTCTGCAACACTTCCAACAAAGCTCCCCATGCGAATGGGTTCAATTTTCATCGGCGACAAATGAAATGCATTGACATTTTCGCTCCCTGCCTGCAGTGGCAATGAGATATCTATGGGCTCTGACAAATTAACTTTATAGGTATTGCCTTTGTGTTCTATGCTTGCTAACATATTCTAAGTTTTTCTGATGCATGAAGATACGTGAAATGAATGAAATGCTTTGCCTCCTTTCCAGCCTGTTTTCTTTAAGGACGCTGATTTTTACCCGGCCTGAGGGATACAACCAATAATAATTTCCAAAAAAATCTTTGTGTACACTTGCTGCACTGAGCGGTAAAAAAGCACCAGTCTTGCTTATTGCTTCATCAGGCGACTCACCGTTTGTTCTTCATCAAAGATGGTTCTTACAAAATAAAGTCCGGAAGGAAGTTCTGAAGACAAATCAAGAGTGAGACTGCTGCTTCCTTTGGACAATTCCAAATCCTTCTTCAAAATAATTTGTCCTAAAGAATTTTCAACCTTTATATGTAATTGTCCAGCGTATTCTGTCTGTAAAAATAAAACCGGATTAGCATTAAATGGATTTGGTGAAGCAGCTATCAAATCAAACTTTTTACCTGAACTGAATTGCACCACCACCATTTTTGAATATCCGGCCGTACCATCGTAATCAATCTGACGAAGACGGTAGTAATTTCTACCCGGCTGTGGATGTTCATCAATAAATGAATAACTGTGAATTTGTGAACTTGTTCCCGAACCCGGCACAACGCCAATTTTCTCGAAGACAAGCACTCCTCCACGATCTCTTGCGGCTTCGATTTCAAAATAATCATTATTAATTTCTGTCGCCGTTTCCCACGTACATAAAACCTTTTTATCACCCATTCGCTCTGCCTGAAAATTCAACAATTCAACAGGTAATGGTGATGGTCCGTTACCCGCAGAAGCAAATCCTCCGAAAACAGTTAAGCCATCTCTTCGTGCGCCTTTAAGACTTGCTGCAACAATAGAATACTGAGCAATACCGGTATTTGCACTTATGTCCGTTCCATTGTGCGTTCCTTCCGTTGTAACAAATGGACCTTGTCCTGCATTTCCGGGAATCACCACACTTGGCCTTCTTAATAGTCTTAGCTCTGAACCTGTCAGCCCATCCTGTGCAAGCAATGCATACACGTCTCCGGCCGTTTCTAAATTATAGTTAACAGCACCCAATGCGCCCGGGCTTGCCACCGGATCTCCATTAGCTGCAGGTGTTGTTGTTTCCTGTAAATCCCAATAGAAACTGCTGAGAATATCAATCTCTTTGTTATTACAGGTGCTTGCAGTTGCACCACCCTGATCGTCTATTTCAAATGCGTTAAGACAGCCATGACCCGTAAAACCTATTCCAACACCATCTGCCGTTGGATTACTCTGATCATGCAAATAAGTTGCAGTAAGGTACTGTCCTCCTGTGGCTACTGAATTGGTGCTGACCAGGGCCGGTGTGTAAAAATAATTAGCAAGAACACCTGTACCGCCGGTCATTCTGAAACCTAATGGGAAAAGGTATTCAAGCGGACCGGTTCTTATTCTTCGACTTAAGCGTCCCTGGAAAAATCCATTGCGCGTATTTTGAGCGCCAATGGTCTGCCTGGTTACTGCATTCGACTCATTACTTTGAACTGTAATAGTTTTATAATTCACCGCCGTTAATTCATTTGCATCAAAAGTTCCGGCTGTTTTAGAAAGTAAAACTCCATTGGCAAAATCAAGGTTGTAAAGAATGATGAGATTACCACGCAGGTAAGCTTCATGATTCGATCCGGCAGCACCGGTAGGCTGTGTTTTGTTCACCCGGAGTTTGCACAATGTACCCGGATATGATCCATCTGCACCTCTAATATCCACACTCTGAGATTGCGTAGTTCCTGTAAGATCCAACAATCCGGTATTAAGTGCAGTCAATGCCGTTGCACCTGTACAGCTGCAGGTCCCGGCGATGTTCACATCTCCGGTAACGCTTAGTGTAAATGTGCCTAAATTGATGCTTCCACTTTTTGAAGACGTAGCATTTGGAAGTATCGTAAAATCATGAATCGCCTCATTACCTACGCAGGTACTGTTTTGCAATAATGGATATCTTGGCCTGTCATCTTTGATTATTGCATCATCCGTAGCAAGCGGAACAGTTTCCCTATCCCAATTACATGGTTGACACCATTCTGTACTCACCCCTCCTAGCCATGTAAAGGCAGTTCCGGGAATGATGGCAGCATCGTATTCATCAGCACCAATATCGACACAAGCAGGACGGGTAGTTCCATCATAATCTTTTGTGACCGGTGGTCCCAGAGGAGTAAATGCTGCATTTCTGACATTTATATCAGATGTATGTAAATCCGTTGCAGAGGTAAATACTACAGGAAGATTTTTTGTATTAAGAGGATCATTCCAGGGCGAAGTCACCCCAAACAATGCAGCTAATGTACCATAGGCAGTATTATTATACATTGCAAAACCAGGGCCTGCAGTATAATATAAATTGTATGATGCCTGGTAATTGGTTACTAAGGCAGTGGTGTGAAGGGCATAATGATTGTTGGCTCCGCCTGTCCTTTCATTATAGAATATATTATTCCAGGATCGAAAGGTATATCCATTGACCCGGTAAGAATAACATGCAGAATAATCTGTTCCGGTTGCAGTCCCCATAATACGAATAGAGTTATGGTGAGTGAAGGATGTCATACCATCTTGCCTGATGCCTATAATTTGCTTATTGCCTGTTAATCCATTTCCAAGGCTAATCATGTTATTGAAAATGAACGCTGCACCGTTTAAGATAAGATGAATTCCATTTATGGATGAACCGACAGCAGTGGATGCAACATCGAGTGAATGGATGCTGTTTGCTTCAACCAGGTCATTACCGGAAAGAGCGCCAAAAGGATTCATTAAAATTCCCTTTACATGTATCTGAGCAGACGAAGTACCAAAGCTATTAGTCAGATTATATATCTGGTTATTGGTTATCACGCTCGCAATATTGCCGAAACTCACCCTCTCCATAATTCCAATCACTGAAGAATTATGATTTATTCCTGTATTCTGGCCAAGGTGGGTCAAATTTCGGATAATATTTCCAACCATGTTTACTTGAACATTGGCCTTGGTATTATGAATACCCACAATGTTACCGCCGGTTTGAGTTGAAGTTATACTGTTTGCCACACTACCGCCAATAATATTGTTGGTCATATTAAAGGCTCCATCTCCTTCATTCAAAATTCCGTTGAGTTGGAATACATCCTGTCCAACTGTACCAGTAAAACTAAATGTAATTCCTCCTATTACATTATTGTCAATTAAAATGCTTGCTAAAGAAGTTCTGTTAAAAATGCCGGCAACTGGTTTCGGACCTGCTACAGTTGTGGCAGTTGATCGAACATAAATTGCATTAACTGCCGTGCCACTCCCAATTGTATTTCCTACAAAACTTATGGTACCGGAACCAGCACCTGAAAAATGAACACCTATAAATACATTCTCACCACTGGTACCACTTCCCCTGCTTGAGCTAAGATCAATTCCAGAAATAATGTTTGAAGTTATCACGGTAGGTACAGCTGTAGTTTGATTAATAATCATTGCATGAATATTACTGGCGACATTGCCGGCTCCACCATTTAATATTGTGTATCCTCCCAATCCTGAATTGGCAAAACCCAAAACATTTCCAGTTATTGTATATCCAGATCCGAATTCAATATCAATAAAAGAAAACAAATTAGGTTGGCTTCCTACTGTAGCAGTACGAGTCGTCGATTGATAGATTTTATTATTCGTTATTGTAAAAGCAGTGGAATTAGTATTTATAATAATACCACGTGAATTGCTCACATTTGATGCAGAAAAGAAGTCATGGATTAGGTTATTGTCAATGGTATTGTTTTTATTATCTTTTCCTGCAGTTCCTACACTTTTAACTGCCTGATAAGGAAGATTAGCGCCGGATGGACCAATATCATTATTTGACACTGTATTAAATTCATTCCCGGTTAAAGTGCTTGAGGAAAAAAGCACTGTTGCTCCTGAAGCGGAGGCCGCGGAACCTGTCGAAGAACCGAGTATGGTACAGTTTGTAACCAAATTATTTTTCGCATCAGCAGTAAATAAAATTGTCGCAGTCGCCGCCGATGTAGACTGATTGTTAATGCTTAATGAATTTCCTCCGCTGTTCAAACCATTAATGCTAACATTGTCAGCACCGTTCAAATTAATCAATGCCGGTCCTGGAATGCTTCCTGTCACACTTCTCACACCGGAAGGCGTGATGGTCAAACTTGTCCAGGGTGTAGCACTTTGATTAAGGGTTGCTGCACTTGGCTCGACCGTATTCGCAGTAATTGTGATGGTAATAATTGCCCCACCCTGTGCACCAGCATTGATTGCGGTAAATGCTGCTCCTAAGGTTCCATAAACCCCATTTCCTACAACTGCCCCTGCCACTGTAACCTGAGCACGGGCATTAAAAATTCCAGTCCCCAAAAAGAGCAACAAGAAAAATCCGGTGAATAACCGCGCAGAAAAAGAAAATGGTTTAGTTAACATCCGGTTCTTGGAACAGCCAATGGGTGAACCCACAAATTTAAGCAAAAATGCTCGTGTGGACAATCAATTATTACGCAAATGACTTAAAAATGACGATGAATAGAGTTATTTCAGGGTTAAACTTAGGTGTTGATTTGGTGAACAAGATGAATGAATCATTAAGCATGTTGATCAACTGCCTTTTCCGGTTAAAAACAAGGTTTGGGAAATTAACAGAGAATCAGAATTAAGTGAAGAGTAAGCCGATAGAATAAGCTGCGGCAGCGGCCAGAACACCGATCATACTTGTCTGCAATGCGCCTTTTATCGGCTCCTGACCTGTAGCCTTACTTTTGAAATATCCAAAAAAGAGCAAACAAGCTACCGTGATAAAGCTCGAGTAGACGAGCCCTTCATGGGGTTTTTCAGTAAACACATAGGCCATGAGGGGTACAATACCTCCAACGATATATGCCACACCAATATTCAGAGCACTTTTCCTGGCGCGATTGATATCCGGCTTCTCCAATCCTAACTCGAAACGCATCATGAACTCTACCCATTTATCATGATCCTTCTCCATCTCACACATAATTAATTCCTGCGACTCAGCTGAAAGACCATAATTGCCAAAAATTTCTTTTACTTCTCTTCGCTCTGTATCATAATGCGTAACAATCTCATCATATTCTCTTTTGAGCTCTGAGTCATAATGTTCAATCTCAGTCTTCCCGGCAAGATATCCACCTAATCCCATCGCAATCGATCCGGCAACTATTTCTGCAAGTCCTGCTGTTACAATGATGTCGTTATTACTGACGGCTCCACTCAGACCGGCTGCCAGGGCGAAAGGTACAGTAAGGCCATCTGCCATTCCTATGACGACGTCTCTTACCGTTTGAGACTGTTCAAAATGTTTCTCTTCGTGTGGATGAGCAGCTCCTGTATGCATTTTCTGTATTTTTGAATCGGTCAAAAGTAAATAAATTTGTTTAGCAGCACTCATGAGTAAAGACATCTATCTTGATTTCAACGCAACCACTCCTGTTGACCCCTCGGTTCTTCAAAGCATGCTGCCCTACTTTACAGAAAAATTTGGAAACGCAGCAAGCAAAACGCATTCCTATGGATGGCTTGCAGAAGAAGCCGTCGAAATAGCACGTGAACAAGTTGCTCTTCTGATTGGATCAGAAAAAAATGAAATCACTTTTACTTCAGGGGCAACCGAATCAATAAACCTTGGACTCAAAGGAATCTTCGAAGCATACAGTTCCAAAGGAAAACATATTGTAACCATTGCCACTGAGCATAAAGCAGTACTTGACTGCTGCAAGCATCTTGAAAAATACGGTGCGGAGATTACTTACCTGCCGGTAGATTCCGAAGGCCAAATCGACCTTAACATACTAATCAGCTCCATCACAGATAAAACCATTCTTTGCTGCCTTATGTTGGCCAACAACGAAACAGGAGTGGTTCTGCCTATGAAAGAAATTTCCGCCATCGTACACGAAAAAAATTGTTTGCTGATGAGTGATGCAACGCAGGCTTGCGGCAAAATTGAAGTTGATGTGAATGATCTGGGGATCGATGTACTCACATTAAGTGCACACAAAATGTACGGACCCAAAGGAGCCGGGGCCTTATATCTGAGAAGACGAGGCCCAAGGGTACACATCATTGCTCAGCAGGATGGAGGAGGCCACGAAAATAATCGTAGAAGTGGGACGCTCAACGTCCCCGGAATTGTCGGACTTGGGAAAGCGTGTGAACTGAGCAAAAAGCTAATGCCGACTGAATACCTTCGTATAAAAGCGCTTCGCGATAAGCTTGAATCTTCCTTGCAACATAATCACAAGGTAAGTGTCCGTGCACAAAACTCTCTCAGGCTTCCAAACACAAGCAATATTTCCTTCCCGGGATTCAAAGCCGATAGGATAATAAAGAAATTAAATAATCTTGCTGTTGCCACTGGTAGTGCATGCAGCTCTGCCCTGCCCGAAGCTTCGCATGTTTTGAAAGCGATGGGAATGAGTGAGCAGGAAGCTTTATCATCCATACGGTTTTCTCTGGGAAGAAACACCAGTACTGAAGATATTGAATCCGCTTTAAAAATGATCGAAAACATTTTAGCCGGGAAGCCTGTTTAGCCTGCTTGTTTCCCAAAAGCTTTGTAATAGCACAACAAACCCGGAGCAAAAATGTAGCTTTGCACTTTAAACTCTTTTTAATATTGCGATTTTAATAAATGAATACCCAAAACAAATCCACTCAAAACTCCTACAATTGGTTTGTTGCAAGACCAATAATGGCCGGATATATCGTATTTATAATCCTGATGCTGATAAGTGCCTTTGTCACTTTTCTGTCTTATCAGGTTGAGAAGAAAAACAATCAAAGGGAATTAAGCAATATCATTAAAGTGATTGATCAAAACATTGATCAGATACTTGACAACTCTGAGCTTGCCGCCTTCAGCCTGGCCCTGACTATAAACGACAGCGGAGTTCCTGTTGATTTCGAGAAGGTGGCCGAGGAAATTCTCAAGTCAAACAGTTCCATCGATGCCGTTCAATTGGTTCCACAAGGAATAATAAAATATATATATCCTTACGAAGCTAACAAATCAGCTCTTGATTATAATATTTTAAAGGACAGCACAAGAAACAAGGAAGCATTTAAAGCTATTCAACAACGCAAAATTGTATTTGCAGGGCCTTTCGAACTCAGGCAAGGTGGATTAGCCATAGTAGGCAGGCTCCCCATTTTCATTGACAATAAATTTTGGGGCTTCTCTGCTGTCGTCATCAAATTAAGCACCTTATTTCGGAATGCAGGTATCGCTAACACTGAAAATGAAGGCTACAAATTTCAGTTTTCCAAAATTAACCCCGACACAAAAGTAAGAGAGTACTTTATTAAATATGATAACAATGATCTGTTTAGCCGGGCCGAAACATCTTTCATCAAAGTAGGTGAATGGACCCTTCAGGTAGCTCCATCGCAACATTTTCGATCTTTGTACGGAATATTTGCCCTGGCCGCTTTTGGACTTTTATTTTCAATAATATCGGCCTTATTCGTAAGCAATATATTAAGAGAGCCCGCAAAATTGCAGCAGTTGGTAAAAGAACAATCGAAGGAGTTAGTGTTAAGCGGACAGCACAATAATGCCATTCTTCAAGCCCTTCCTGACATGCTATTTATTATGAGCAAGGACGGCGTCTTTCTTTACCATCACAATTCGGCTAAAATGGAAACCCTTGCTCCTCCCGAATTTTTTCTCAATAAAAATGTCACAGAGATTATGCCTCCGCTTTTAGCTAAAGAGATTCTGGCAAACATAAAGAGTTGTATTGAAAAGAACAAAAGCATCGTTCACAATTATGTGCTGAAAGATGCAGAAGAAAACAGACATTTTGAGGCACGATATGCTAAAATTAATGAGAACGAAGCCCTGTCTGTGGTAAGAGAAACAACATGGCAGAAAAAAACAGAGGAAGAGATCCTTCACATGAATGAAGAATTGAGGAGACTTTCAGAATACCTGCAAAATGTCAGAGAAGAAGAACGGGCTTCTTTGTCGAGAGAGCTCCACGATGAATTAGGTCAACAACTCACGGCAATCAGCCTTGACTTGCACTGGATAAAAAAAACAGAACCTGTTCTCAGTAAAAAAATACTGCATAAAATTGAAGATGCCATTACCCTCGTACAGGAATCCGCAGCAACAGTCAAACGAATAAATACAGAATTAAGACCATCAATATTGGACGACCTTGGTTTGTTCGCAGCTCTGGAGTGGCAGGTTAAAGAGTTTAATCAGCGATATGATGTTAAGGCACATTTTAATTGCGAGGCAGAGCATTATAAAATAAGCCCATCACGATCTATTGCTATCTTTAGAATTATCCAGGAATCCTTGAATAATATAGCCAAGCATGCAAGGGCTACAAATATTAATATTCATTGTTTTGAAGAATCCTCCAATTTAAAAATAGTGATCTCGGATAATGGAACAGGATTTTATGAAAAAGATATTTCAAGTAAAATTTCTTTTGGATTACTAGGCATGAAAGAAAGAGCAAACATGCTCAATGGCCATGTGCATATCAAATCGGCCCCCGGCGAAGGAACAAGGGTAGAGGTTTGTATCCCCTTAGAACATTTGGATGAAGAGATAAACTTCAGAAAAAGTTCAACTGTCACAAGCAATGATGCATGACATAAAAAACTCAAAGCAGAACGGACTCAATCATCTCCTTTGATGATCCCAATATTATCGATCAATCGCACCTTGCCAACCTGCACAGCCGTAAATATCCGCGGAACCGGACTTTGATCAAAACTGTGAATTGTTTCCAGGGTATTACTGTCTGCCAGTTCAAGGTATTCGACTTTCATCAATCCATTTTTTTCAATTCTCCTGATCGCTTCTGAGCAGAGTTCGGCAGCACTTTTTACCTTCCAATTATCCCGAATGTAAAACAGGGCTTTGGAAATTCCGGAAGCCTCACTTCTTTGCTCCGCACTCAGGAGAACATTCCTTGAACTCATCGCCAGACCATCAGCATCCCTGATGGTTTCTCCTGACGCTATTTCTATCGGCAGCTTTAACTGCCTTGTCATCTCTTTAATAACTGCTAACTGCTGAAAATCCTTGGAGCCAAAATAGGCCTTATCAGGCTGAACAATTTCAAACAATCGGGCAACAACTTGTACCACACCATTAAAATGACACGGACGATGTTTACCCTCCATTGTTTTTTCGAGCAAACCTAAATTCACGGCAGGCTTTACAATTCCTTTTGCCGGATAGATTTCGTCCACAGCCGGTGCAAAGACAAAGTCCGGACTGAGATCTTTTAAAAGCTCAAGATCTGATTCCAGAGTCCGGGGATAATTTTTGAGGTCATCAGGATTATTAAACTGCGTTGGATTGACAAAGATGCTCACCACCACCACCTCATTCTCTTTCAAAGCCAGTTCAACTAAACTTAGGTGACCTTTGTGCAAGGCTCCCATGGTAGGAACGAAGCCAACTTTCTTACTTGTCCCTTTTTGAATTGAGATTGCAGCCTGTAGCTCTTTTATAGTATCAAATACCTGCATTTCCTTATTTAAATGTTCATTCTTTCGTAAATGACTAATCATTAGTTTGATTATTATGGGGCAGATCAGACTTAGTCCTGATTATGAACAGCAAATTTTAACTATTAGAATAGAAGGCCCAAACCTAAGTATTTTTAATTATCCTGCACTTTTAGAGATTTTTTTGGTATATTCATGCTTCGCTAAATTATTAGCTAAAGAACCAGCTCCTTAGCTAATAAAAAGCTAAATATTAACTAAAAAACAGCATTTATCTGCATCGGTGCTTGCAAGTCTTGAAAGATTAGCTTAAAATCCGTATCTTTGCGTGCCAAAATAGTAAATCCAAGACTAGTATGAAGAAAGCGAAAGTTTTATTTATTTCCCAGGAGATGACTCCGTATTTGGAGGAGACAGATGTATCACAAATCACACGATTTTTACCGCAAGGGATTCAGGAGAAAGGGAAAGAGATCCGAACTTTCATGCCACGATTTGGTGTGATCAACGAACGGAGAAACCAGTTACACGAAGTAATCCGCCTTTCAGGAATGAATTTGATCATTGATGATTCTGATCATCCATTAATTATAAAAGTAGCTTCCATCCAGAGTGCACGTATGCAGGTTTACTTTATCGATAATGAAGAATATTTTCAACGTAAAAACACTTTTCGTGACGCAAAGAAGAAGTTCCACAAAGACAACGAAGACCGCATGGTATTTTTCTGTCGTGGCGTTTTAGAAACAGTAAAAAAACTTGGATGGGCACCGGATGTGATTCATTGTCACGGATGGATGACTTCCCTGATTCCATTCTTTGCAAAAACCGGCTATAAAGATGAGCCGATGTTTAAGAATTCAAAGATTGTTTATTCTTCTTATTATCATGATCTTGAAGAAAACTTCAGTCCGAATCTGACGAAGAAATTGAAAATGGATGGAATCACAGCTGATGACATGAAGCATTTCAAAGATCCTTCCATGACTAATCTTCAACTTGCAGCAATGAAGTTGAGTGATGCCGTGATTAAAGGTTGTGACGGAAAAAATACTGTTCTCGATACTTATTTAAAGAAAGCCGGTAAGCCCGTATTAAATTTCCAACCTTATGATGAGGATGGTACTTTTGTAAATGCATGTTCTGATTTTTATGATGAACTCCTAGAGCAGGAGCCGGTGCTCGCAGATTAATATGATCAAATTATTGGCGGACCTGAGGTCCAAATCCATGTCGTCAGAAAAGAACCTTCAAGCCGACAAGACTATCACAAAAAATATTTCCTCCCCATTCCGGTGGAGGAAATATTTTTTTCTAATCCCTTTGTTCTCTCTATTGCTTTTGCATTCCTGCAAAGAACCTGACGCTATTGGCCTTGATGTTCTTCCGGATGCGGATGGGCTGCACCTTCAGTTTTCTGACTCAGCTACCATCCTGAGCAAAACGGTGAGAGAAGACTCTCTTAGAACAGATGAAATCAGCACACATTTGCTCGGAAGCATTTGGGATCCTGTTTTTGGAAAACATGAGGCCTCTGTCTATGCACAACTGGCATTGGAAGGCATTCCTAATTTCGGAATCTATACACAGGCCGACTCCTTGGTTTTATCCTTACTTTATACAGGATATTACGGAGATACCAGCTATTCGCAAGCGATAAGCGTATATCGAATTACGGAGAACATGTACTATGACAGCGCATACTATTCGAACAAAACTTTTTCGTACGATCCTAACCCACTTGGAACTGCCGGCATTGCTCCAAAACCATTCACACCTGTTGTGGTAGGCTCTGACACAGTAAGTGCAAGAGTGAGAATCAAGCTGAATGTAACATTGGCTGATAGCATAATGGCCTTGAACGGACAATCTCAATTGTCTTCCAATGCAGCATGGATCGACTATTTCAAAGGAATCTATATTAAATCTGACCCTGTAAGTTCCGGAACTCAAGGCAATATGTCCTATTTGAATTTCGTTGGGTCTAAAATGATCATTTACTTTCACGACACAGCCAATGCCGTAAAAAGCTATTCTTTCTCACTTGCCTCGACAAGAATAAGCCATTTTGACCATGATTATGCGGGTACTGATGTCCAACAGCAGTTAAATGATTCAAATGCGATTGATACACTTAGTTATGTTCAGGCGATGGCAGGAGTGAAAACTAAAATTTCATTCCCTTTTCTGAAACATTTTCTCGATTCCGGAAGTATTGTGCTAAATAAAGCAGAACTTGAGTTGACACCGGATGCAAGTTCCATCACTAATTATGCTCCGCCGTCGCAATTGTTTTTGCTTGCCATTCGTGAAGACGGGACTTCATACTTTCCTGCAGACTATTTCGAGTTGTCAGGATATTATGGAGGCTCCTACAATGCAACGACCAATAAATATAAATTCAATATGGGTCGGCAGTTGCAACGATTATTGGATGGACGGGATGAAAATTTTGGTTTCTATATCGTACCTTCAGGATCATCCATTCAGGCCAACAGGGTGATTTTGGGAAGACAGGAAAAAATCGGAGACCAAACATATAAATTGAAATTAAATCTTTACTACACCAAACTTCCAAGATAATTTAACATGTGCGGAATTGTAGCTTACATAGGGAACAGAGAAGTTTATCCTATTCTCATCAAAGGACTTCAACGTCTAGAATACAGAGGATACGATAGCGCAGGAATAGCTATTTTAAATGGTGACTTGAAAGTATTCAAGAAAGCCGGCAAAGTCAGCGACCTTCACGAATACGCCAAAGGCAAAGACACAAAGGGTAAGATTGGAATGGGTCATACCCGTTGGGCAACACACGGTGAACCCAACGATCGTAATGCCCATCCTCATTATTCGCAGAACGGAAAGTTCGCCATCATCCACAACGGAATTATCGAGAACTACAGTTCTATCAAGGCTGAGTTAACCCAACGCGGACATACTTTCAATAGTGATACTGATACTGAAGTATTGGTCCACCTTATTGAAGATATTTACCTCAACGGAAAAGTTTCTCTTGATGAAGCAGTACGCTTAGCTTTGGGCGAAGTGATCGGTGCATACGCCATTGTTATTCTTGCCCTGGATCATCCGAATGAATTAATCTGTGCCCGAAAAGGAAGTCCGATTGTGGTAGGTGTTGGAAAAGAAAAAGGCGAATTTTTTGTCGCCTCTGATGCGACACCAATAATAGAATATACGAACAACGTTATCTATCTGAATGATGGAGAAGTTGCTTATATCAACGACGGTCAGCTTACGGTTAAGACCATAGAAAACCAGGTGAAGACGCCTTACATCCATGAACTCGAAATGAAACTCGAGGAATTAGAAAAAGGCGGATACGAACATTTTATGCTCAAGGAAATTTATGAGCAACCACGTTCAATCTGGGACAGTATGCGCGGCCGTATCGATGCGAAAAAGGGATTTTTACGCATGGGAGGTGTTGCAGAATATGAAAATAAGTTTGTAAACGCGAAACGTATCCTGATCATTGGTTGTGGTACTTCATGGCATGCAGGACTTGTTGCTGAGTACTTATTTGAAGACCTGGCACGCATTCCGGTTGAAGTCGAATATGCTTCAGAGTTTCGTTACCGTAATCCGGTAATTTATGAAGACGATATTGTAATCCCAATCTCCCAGTCAGGAGAAACAGCAGATACCCTTGCCGCTATTGAATTAGCCAAGTCAAAAGGCGCTACTATTTTTGGAGTATGTAATGTCGTTGGCTCTTCGATTCCTAGAGCTACACATGCAGGTGCATATACACATGCAGGTCCGGAGATCGGTGTGGCATCGACAAAAGCATTTACAGCTCAGGTAACAGTTCTAACACTTATCGCACTTCAGATTGCAAGATCCCGCGGAACAGTTACAGACTCCCGTTTTCACCAATTATTGAATGAGCTTGAACTTATTCCTGCCAAAGTGGAAAAAGTGCTGAAGCTGAATGACCAGTTGATGAAAATTGCGGAGAAGTTTCAGGATGCTAAAAACTTCCTGTACCTGGGAAGAGGTTATGGATTCCCTGTAGCACTTGAAGGAGCTTTGAAATTGAAGGAGATCTCTTATATACATGCCGAAGGATATCCTGCAGCCGAAATGAAGCACGGACCAATTGCATTGATCGACGAAGCAATGCCTGTTGTAGTCATCGCAAATAAAAACGAGACCTATGAAAAGGTTGTCAGCAATATACAGGAAGTAAAAGCACGTAAAGGAAAAATCATAGCCATCGTTACTGAAGGCGATACTGTAGTTCGAGGACTTGCAGATCACGTGATCGAAATACCGGAAAGTGACGATATACTGATGCCGCTCATTTCTGTTGTTCCATTGCAATTGCTTTCTTACCATATCGCTGTATTGCGCGGATGCAATGTTGACCAGCCAAGAAATCTGGCCAAATCGGTAACGGTAGAATAATTTCACTCTGAAGTTTATTTGAGATTTTTTGAAATCCACCCTTGGAAGAGGAATTTGTATGCCCATTTGAAATTAGGAAGCATTTCTTCAGGGAAGATTTCAACAATTGTTAAAAAAGCACGAATTTTTCTTGCTTTTTCATTCACAGAACAGATTATTCTCTGTGCTTTTTTCTAATTTTAACCGATAACCAAAAACCCTAAAAGAAAACACGATGAGCTTTAAGAATCTATTGTTGCTTTTTACAGCATTGCTTTTTTCCATGAATATATCTGCATTAAATCCATCGCGCGAATATGCAGTGAGACCTGATAAATACGGGATGGATTACAAAGAAGAAAAAGTAACCCTCAAAGACGGAGCAGTAATTAATGCATGGTTTTTTGAAACAAGCAAAAAGACCACCAACTGGATAGTGATCAGCGGAAGCGGTGACGGTAATATGGCCGACAATATTGAAATCTGCAGCCAGTTTCTTTCAGCAGGATGGAATGTAGCCATGTACGATTACCGTGGCTATGGCGCAAGCAGTGATTTTGAAATTGATGCCGATACTTATATTTATCCTCAGTTTGTGGAAGACTTAAATGGAATTCTGGATTACCTGCGCAAGTCAAGGGCCGTAACCAAATTTGATTTATACGGACTGAATATCGGAGCCGGACTTTCCCTGGGTGTTGGATCTAACCGACCGGAGACACGCAAGATGATTGCAGACGGCCCATGGATCGGACTTGAAATCATGAAGAAGAAACTGAAAGAAAAAGGAAAAGAAGTTATTATACCCTTTGGTTATGATAAAAACAAAGAGCCCTTGTACGGCTGTGACAAGTCACGAGCAAATATCAAAGGCGTGCTCGTCATTGTTTCCCCGAAGGATGAGTTAATCACTCCGGCAGACTTGAAAACACTTCGTTGCACAACTCAAACTTATGTTGTGACAGAAAGCCCATCAAACGCAGAAAATTTCTCGACAGATAAAAATGCCTACTTCGAAAAAATAAATAAGTTTTTGAATCTGTAATTTCTTCCGCTCAATGAAATAAAAAAACCGGGTTAAGCCCGGTTTTTTTTGTTGGGAAAAGTTTTCTTAAAGGCGGGGTTCTTCTTTCCGCCTACTCACCTACTACACAGCCTTCCTGAAAGGAAGACGGGTTGCTAAGAAGATGCGGGCTACAACAAAACCACAGGTTCATCCAACAGGACAGGGTGCTCGGGTGTATGTCCTGCAAGAAAACCACAGGTTCTGCTCACCGCACATGCACCTACGACACAGTCTTCCTGAAAGGAACTTGTGAGTGAAGAGCAGCGAGTATCGTTAGGTTAAGTTGATTTGACAGAGAGGCATTCTGCGTGCTGAGTGTACTGCAAGGAAACCACAAGTTCCTTTCAGGAAGACGGTTTGCTTGGAGACTGGCGAGCTGCAAGCAAACCACAGGTTCCTTGCAGGAGGACGGGGCGCTAAGAAGATGCGCGCTGCAAGAAAACCACAGGTTCTGCTCACCGCACGTGCACCTACGACACAGTCTTCCTGAAAGGAACTTGTGAGTGAAGAGCAGCGAGTATCGTTAGGTTAAGTTGATTTGACAGAGAAACGTTTTAGGTGCTGAATGAGCTGCAAGCAAACCACAAGTTCCTAACAGGAAGACGGGGTGCTTGGAGACTGGCGAGCTGCAAGCAAATAACAAGTTCCTTTCAGGAGGACGGTGTACTTAGGTGAGGCGGGCTGCAAGCAAATCACAAGTTCCTTTCAGGAGGACTGTGTACTGAGGTGAGGCGGGATGCAAGAAAATAACGAGTTCCTTGCAGGTGTACGGTGCGCCTGGGTGATGTGAGCTGCATAGAAATCACGACTTCATTACATTAAATGTGGTACTTGGTTGAAGAACGTTACAAAAAACTCACAGGATCTCCCCTAAGAGTACGACTCCTCTCCTTCTTCAATAGCCTCCACTGATTTAATCTCAGGTACCATCCTCAAAATCGTTTGCTCGATTCCTGCTTTTAGTGTCATTGCACTCATGCTGCATGAACTGCAGGCACCGAGAAATTTAAGGCGGACAACCATATCATCCGTTATATCAACGAGCGTAACGTCTCCTCTATCGGCTTCCAGGTATGGCCGAAGTTGATTCAGGGCATTCTCTACTCGTTCTAAAAGGTTTTTATCCGCTGACATCTTTATCTTATGAATGCTGTTAAATTAATAGGCACTTGCCTGAACAGGACTTGTAGGCTTCACACTGGCGTTTCTTATTGCTACTTGTCGGATAAGATTATCAGCCACATCATTGAATGCGTCAGCAATACTTGAATGATCATCGAGGGCAATAGGAATACCAGAATCCCCGCCTTCACGGATACTTTGGACCAATGGAATCTCACCAAGAAAAGGAACATTCAATGTCTCTGCAAGTTTCTTACATCCTTCTTTTCCAAAGATGTAATATTTATTCTCAGGAAGTTCGGCTGGTGTGAAATAACTCATGTTCTCTACTAATCCGAGCACAGGAACATTTATTGATTCAAGTTGGAACATGTTAATTCCTTTTTTCGCATCAGCCAATGCCACGTGTTGTGGCGTGCTAACAATGACTGCACCTGTAACAGGAACAGCCGAAACCAAGGTCAGGTGAATATCTCCTGTTCCGGGAGGTAAATCAATCAGCATGTAATCCAGCTCTCCCCACTCTGCATCGCCAAACAATTGCTGTAAAGCTTTTGAAGCCATAGGTCCTCTCCATGGAATGGCACGATCCGGATCAACAAGCATTCCGATAGACAATACCTTCACTCCGTATTTATCAATTGGGAGCATATAGGTTTTTCCATCTTTCTCATTCACGAACAAACGCTCGCCTTCGACACCAAACATGATATGCTGAGAAGGACCGTAAATATCAGCGTCAATCAAACCTACCTTGGCACCTTTGCTTGCAAGTGCAACAGCAAGATTAGCTGCGACTGTTGATTTACCCACTCCGCCTTTTCCACTGGCAATGGCAATAATATTTTTTACTCCGGATAATACAGCTCCTCCTTTGCTTCTACCACTTGTCGTTCGCGCCGTCATGTTCACGGTTACGTTTGCATTCTCATCAACAAAATGTATGATGGCATTCACACAAGCAGATTGAATCAAGGCTTTTAATGGACATGCCGGTGTTGTTAAGACAACGGTAAAGCTGACATCAAGGCCATTAACCCGGATATCTTCAATCATATTCAGGGTGATCAGATCCTTTTTCAAATCGGGCTCGATCACATTTTTTAAGGCCTCAACAACTTGATCTTTCGTAATGGACATAGTATTTCTATTAAGGCGCAAAGGTAATGAAAATGGCGGTTTTATCCTTGAAAAGATGGGTCACAAAGCTCAAAATTCAATAAAATCAGATAGCTGGAAATGACAATCATCAGGGCTCTGAATTTTTCACCGCAGAACTAGTCAAAATCGAGTTCGAGGGACGGATCCCAAAAAAGCTCCTTAAAGTTGACAACCTGATCCTTCTTAACTTTTACGCCTTCCTTTCTCAGGAGCTCCTCCATATTCTTTGGTCCGGGAAAATGATGCTTGCCGGTGAGTACTCCGATTCTGTTCACAACGCGGTGAGCCGGTATTTTGGGTTTGACATTGTGCGCACCATTCATTGCCCAGCCTACCATACGCGAAGAGCGCGTGGTTCCTAAATATTTGGCGATTGCCCCATAAGAAGTGACTCTTCCTTTTGGAATCAAGCGAGCCACGGCATATACCTGCTCAAAAAAAGAATCGAGTTTTTTCTCTGTATCCTTTTTCATCAGTTCAAATCCTGTATTGAAGATAACAAATTTTCAATCCTTCCTTCAACCAGATTTTCTCATAGGTGGTTTGTATTGAAAGAATATCATCAAGCAGATCAGAAGCATAAACATCATCCGTTTGCTTTAGTATTTCCAGATTCTGTTCGGCAATGACTTCGAGAGTAAAATCATACAATGCCTTACTGTCAGTTTTCAAATTTATTATTCCCCCCGGTCTCATGAACTGACGATACAAATTCAAAAAGCGCTGTGACGTTAATCGTTTTTGTTCCCTGCTCTTCAACAAATGTGGGTCAGGAAAAGTGATCCAGATTTCATCCACTTCGTCTTTAGAAAAATAATTTAGAATATTCAATATCTGAATACGGAGGAAGGCGACATTTTTGAGGTTTTCTTCAGCCACTGTTTTGGCGCCTCTCCATAACCTTGCGCCTTTCCAATCTATCCCAATAAAGTTTTTCTCCGGAAATTTCTGAGAAAGATTAATGGTATACTCCCCTCTGCCACAAGCCAGTTCCAACACCAATGCTGCATCCTTTTTGAAAAAAACCCGGTTCCAGTTTCCCTTTAATGAATGGTCCGAAAGAGGATACCCCTTCCCTTGTTGAATTAGATGGGGGAAAGTATCATTCTCCGCAAATCGCCTGAGTTTAGTTTTTGCCATAATCTTACGAGCACAAAAATAGAAAAGTTTTTTTCGATTAAAGCTGTTCCTGAAATCAATAATAAATAAGGAGCCGATCGTGAATAGACAGATTCCCTTACCTTCGTTGACAATGTCAGGAATCGCATCAAATCGTGTCTTAGTCGCCCCCTTGAATTGGGGCTTAGGCCATGCAACCCGTTGTGTGCCTATTATTAAAAAACTTCAGGCAGAAGGGAAAGAAGTTATTCTAACAGCAAGCGGCAGATCAAAAGATTTTCTGAAGAGAGAGTTTCCCGAACTTGAATTTGTAGATTCCCCGCATTTCTCTATCCTTTACTCAAAAGTTTTTCCAATGTGGATGATAATGCTCCTGCAATCTCCACGAATACTTTGGAATATTTATATAGAGCATAAATGGCTGAATAATTTCCTTGAGAGAAATGAAATTGATGAGGTCATATCCGACAACAGATATGGATTATGGTCAAACAAGGTTCGATGTGTTTTTATTACACATCAACTGATGATTAAATGTCCTGGAATGTTCCAGTTTCTTGAACCCCTTTTGCATCGGCTTGTACTTCAGTACGTGAAAAAATATTCTGAATGCTGGATACCTGATATCGATGGAAAAATAAATTTATCCGGAGACCTGAGTCACAAATTTAAAATTCCTGAAAACACAAAGTTCATTGGGTTTTTATCCAGGTTTGAATTTTCAAAAGACAAAGCGGAATTTAAAACCGATGCTAAGAATAAGGACGAGGTCTATTCAATATGCTTCCTACTAAGTGGTCCTGAACCTTTGCGGACAGAGTTGGAGATGCAGATTCGGGCCATAGAAAAAAATCTTCCCAAAAAATGCCTCCTCATTCAGGGAAAACCTGAAACAACAAATTGGGATCAAACAGGTCAGAATTTAATCGTAGGACCCCATATTGATGATATGGAACTACAAAACATATTACTTAAGACCCCCTTGATTGTTTGTCGTGCAGGGTATTCGAGTATCATGGATTTAAAAGTATTGGGAAGATCAGCTTTACTTATACCTACACCGGGACAAACGGAACAAGAATATCTTGCCGAATATCTCAGCGAATCCGGATTATTTGATAAAATGCTACAAGAAAATTTCGGAAAAGATTTTATTTCATACCAACAGAATTTTTTCAGTCGGCAGGAACAAAAAAACAACACTTCAATAGCTGAATTAACGGGTATTCAGAATGATGGTAGAAGTAGTGATCGTATTGCTCTGATTAAGTGAGCGGTCATAGATAAAAATATCGTAGCGAAGGGTGTCCTGAACAAGCGCAACAGGCAAAGCAAACTCTCTGCTTATTTCTCCCCGCAAAGCTTTATTCGGTCCTTCAGGAGTAAGATAAGGAATGCGCGCACTCACCGGAGTATCAATAGAATTCCAACTACCATTTTTAAGAATAAAAGTCTTGACAATAAAATTATTGAAATATGGACTTGAAGGATCATCGAAGATTGCATCATTACGTCCGGATTCACGGCTGTGATAGCCGATATCTCCATCTCCATCCGTAAAAGAAACAGTTACAAAGACTTTCTGATCAAATCCTTGTGCATCCTTCTCAGAATAGATGGATTTAAATTCAATGAATGGAACGAGAGGAAATTCATCGGGCTTTTTACAGCCGTTGAAGCTCATAGCCAAAAAGAGAACGGCAGGAATGAATGCGAAGTACTTCATGAATTGATTTGAAAGTTTAAATTTACGAAATATTTAAATCAAACACCTAATAATTCGACAATGGCCTATATTCTACCGGTACAAAAAGCCTTGCCTGCATTTGGCGAGAATTGCTTTTTAGCTGAAAATGCAACAATTACAGGCGATGTGATTATGGGAGAATCCTGTAGTGTCTGGTTTAATGCGGTGATTAGAGGGGATGTCAATTCGATAAGAATTGGCAACAAAGTAAATATCCAGGACGGGGCGATTGTGCATTGCACCTATCAAAAGGCAGCGACAGAGATTGGAAATAATGTTAACATCGGCCATGGAGCCATTGTACATGGATGTACAATTCATGACAATGTGTTAATCGGAATGGGTGCTATTGTGATGGATCATGCCATCGTAGAATCCTTCAGCATAATTGCAGCAGGCGCCATCGTGCTTGAAAACACACGCATTGAATCAGGATTTATTTATGCAGGAAGCCCGGCGCGAAAATTGAAAGCTATTAGCGAAGAGCAAAGGAAGCTTCTCGAAGAACTGGCTGATCGATACGTGATGTATTCGGGGTGGTATAAATAATTATACTAAAATTTACTATACATACCCTGAATATGAAATGCGGCATTTTTTTACCACGAATGCGCGAATATTTTCGCACTCATTATTGCTTTTCAAATGACTAATATTCTCCGTTAAACCAAGCTTCGGTTAACACGATTATAAATTTTTTATTCGTGCATTCGTGGCAAATTTTAACAAAGTTTAAAAGCGAACAACAAATTGTAGCAGAAATTAGTTTCCTAATTTTTCAATTCCAAAAATCCATCTTCTCTAAATGAATTCTATTGGCAAAAAAGAATCTTGTACTCTCTTCAAAGGACCTGGTAAAATCACTTACATAGAAATGATGCAATGACTTCTTCTTTCCGGCCAATAGCTTTTCTGTCTTTAAAACATGCTTAACATAATTGGCAACGACTGCCGCAGTATCTACAATTTCAACTTTCCCTTTGTAAAACTCCACCATCTCAGAACTGATCAGTGGATAATGCGTGCAAGCCGGAATTAAAGTATCTATACCGCTAAGCTTCCGGCTGCTGAGGTAAGAAGCAAGTACAGCACGACTGATATTATTCTTGAAAAAACCTTCTTCGATCATAGGCGCCAACAAGGGAGTTGCCAGGCAAGAGACTTTTAAATTCTTTGAGCGTGCATTAATCTTCTTGGCATAAATATCACTCTTGATGGTACCTTTTGTACCAATTACACCGATCTTTTTATGCTTTTTGTCAGCAATGATATAATCAACTACAGGATCAATTACATTGATGACAGGAACAGCGCCACCAACAAAATCCTTCACAGTTTCATAAGCCTGAGCAGATGCTGTATTGCAGGCTATCACAATCATCTTGCAATTTTGCTTCAACAAAAACTGACTTATACGGATGGCGTAATACTTGATTGAATCAGGAGATTTATCTCCATAGGGTAAATGGGCTGTATCACCAAAATAAACCAACGATTCATTGGGCAGTACTTTTTGGATAGCATTGGCAATGGTTAGCCCACCGATTCCGGAATCAAAAATACCTATCGGTCGATCTTTAGAACTCAACTTACTCTTCTGTTTGGACATAAAAGAATTAATAAAAATGATTGTGTCTTAAATCAATGCTCGTAACGATTAAATCTATGCAATATTCTTAATCGGATTATTACTTATACATGCTTTTCATTTCTGCCGCTACAAGTGATGCATTTACTTCATTTAATTTTTCAAGTTCAGCAATGATGGCCAGCTTATCCTCCTCATCACGATTCTGACTCATCTTCCATTTCCCTTCAACTTTATCCATACTCATTTCAAAACCTACTATTCCTTTCATGTACTTTTCCATCATATCAGCAGGTAGCTTGTCCATATCAATTGGATTAGTTGCAATCTTTTCATAGCGGTCAACCATGGCTTTCAACTTGGCGTACTGTTCTTCATCATTCAATATGCGCATTCTTCCATAAACATGAACTGCTATATAGTTCCAGGTTGGCACATTCACATGATTATACCAGGATGAAGATACGTATGAATGAGGTCCCTGAAAGATGGCAAGGACACTTTCTCCATTTGAAAAACTCTTCCATTGAGGATTGGCCCTGGAGATATGCCCGGAAAGAATGCTTTCTCCGCTAACCTTTGTTTCCAACTCCAATGGAATATGTGTCGCCCATGGCTTTCCATCAAGATGACTAACCAGAGAAGCAAAAGAATGCTCTTCAATAAATTTCGAGATTTCAGAAAAATCGTTGTTGCGGTAGTATGCCGGAATAAACATGTTCCAAAGATATTTTAGCTTTAATAATATTCTGCGTCTACTAAATAAAGTTATG
The DNA here is from genome assembly GCA_004295015.1 of Bacteroidota bacterium. GTDB lineage: Bacteria > Bacteroidota > Bacteroidia > AKYH767-A > 2013-40CM-41-45 > QQVM01. The sequence goes on from SHNE01000001.1 coordinate 106,372, forward strand.
CAAATTAAGCTAAATCCCATTTCCGGCTTTGCTTTATTTGAAATGGTTAAATTTTAAAGAATCCCAAACCAATAAGCAACCATTTGAGTATAAATGCGTTTCAATAGTGTTCTTCTATAAGTTTATCGAGATGAAAACAATAAATACCCTCAGTCTTTTTATCCTTTTTGGTATGATAGCGACTAAGTCTGTTGGGACAGACTTCAACAGCAAGTCCGGGAACAATGCAACAGAGTATGCGCCTTCCGAAAACAGTGCGACATCACCTTGCATTACTGAGAAGGAGTATTCATTACTTGAAAGCCGGATCCTTGAAAACAAAAAACTCCTTCAATCAAAAAACATTAACTTATCGAATAGCTCAAACTCCATCACACTTTTAAACTGGCCATTGAGACCTTCTCCTGATTTAACAGACTGCAGCTACTACCATATCTCTGCTTATGTTGATCAGAATACTACGTCAGGACTTGTGCAGGATTATAATTGCGGTAGCAACACCTACGACGGACATCGGGGCACTGATATTTCAATCTGGCCATTTAACTTTTACAAGATGGACAATAATCTTGTTGAAGTCATTGCAGCTGCACCCGGGATTATAATCGATAAACACGATGGAGAGTTTGACAGAAATTGTGCTGCCACAACAGTTTCCGCAAATTATGTCTTAATTCAACATGCTGATGGATCTTATGCCTTGTATTGGCATATGAAAAATGGATCCATCACAACGAAAGCGATTGGACAGTCGGTTATTGCCGGGGAATATTTAGGAGTTGTTGGAAGCTCCGGCAGTTCATCGGGGCCACATTTACATTTTGAAGTTTGGAGTGGTTCGACGGTGGCAACACGTGTTGATCCATATTACGGAACTTGCAATTCACTCAATGCATCCTCCTGGTGGACGAGTCAGAAACCGTATAAGGAAACCGGAATACTAAAAGCTTCGGTGCATACAACCGATGCTGTTTTTCCTGCTTGTCCGGCTACCGAGACAAGTAATGAAAGCACATCCTTTCAAATACCCTTTCAGGGACCCGGACTATCACCGGGTTATGCAAAATTCTATGCCTTTCTGCGAAATGAAGTCAGTGGATTGAATGCTACATTAACGATTCTAAATCCGAATGGCTCAAGCTACCTCACATGGAGCTACACAAGCGCAAACGATGCGAAGGTACGCGCATGGGCCTGGTCGAAAGTATTGCCTACGAATCCCGGAACTTACACTTTCCGCGTAGTTTACAATGGAGTCACTTGCTCCTCAGATTTTGAGATCACAACATCAACAGGAATACTAAGCAATGGAAATTCCAAGGACCTGAAAATTTATTCTTCATCATCAAACAGAAAGACAATTTTTGAATTGAAGAATAGCTCCATTCAACAAATAGAACTTTTTAACCTGCTTGGAGAAAAGGTAAATCACGTAAATATCAATGAACGGAAAGCAGAGTTGAATTCTCCAACAAGCACCGGAATATATTTCTACAGACTTATTGACGATAAGCAATTGATTTATACCGGAAAATTATTTTTGGAATAGAACTTTCTGTAATCGTGTTTACTAAATAATTAATTTTTCAATTTATTCCTGTTAAACGTATAGGATAGGTTCTTGCAAAAAAATTAAATTGCCACGAATGCAATACGAATAAAAATTCGTGATTTCAATTTTACTTTTTATTGGAATTGGTTAACTTTTCCGGACATCAAGAATTAAGTGGGAGGATATTCGCATTCGTGGCTAATTTAATGTAGCCATCAAAACCAGCCCTCAGTTTGAGTGCTTTAATTTTTAAACCTCCTTTTAAACAAACCCAAATTGTTCATACCTTCGAGGTTGATGACACTTTATCAATCCATTCTCGAATCACCTCTTGGCTCTATTCGCATTCGTGCAAATGAGGAAGCAATTACAGAGGTACATTTTCTGGAAGAGAAGGAATTAAATGATCCTAATCTTAAAGAGGATAAATCAAATCCATTGCTCCAAACCTGCAAAGAAGAGCTAAGTGCATATTTCAATGGAGGCCTGACTTCATTTTCTGTTCCTGTTCAACAGGAAGGCAGCGAATTCCAACAATCTGTATGGGCTGAATTATTGAATATTCCCTATGGGAAAACGATTTCTTATCTTGATCTTTCCAAACGCATCGGCGATGTAAAAGCAATTCGTGCCGCGGGAACAAGTAATGGAAAAAACAAAATTGCCATCATCGTTCCTTGTCACCGCGTTATTGGAACAAATGGCTCACTAACCGGCTATGCCGGCGGATTAGGCAGAAAACAATGGCTTTTGGAGCAAGAGATGAAGGTAATGCATGGGGTGTTGACCTTGTTTTGACTTTGATTTATCAGATCCGCGGGATTTTACTGGGTGTTTCTGTGACTTTTTCTCACACAGGTTCTTTTACACCATCTGTACCTAAACATTTCGTTATTAAACCCTCCCTCAAAATTTCAATACAACATTCCGAACATCCACAAAGGAAGTACACCGGCTACAGGAGTTTCGATATCATCTTTTACAAGCCAGGCATTCTTTATATTCTTTATTTGCTTTAGCCCCTTTGCTTTCCCACCTACTTCAAACGTAAATTTATTATTTATGATAAAATCCCCATGCTTCGGTAAGTGCACCTTGTAAAAAGGGTGAACCTGAGAGAGGAAAAACGTTTCTCTTAATGCCCCCTTTTCAACTTGTTCCTCTGCCAATGCATACAATAAGTTTGTATTATTCAAGAATATTTTCTCCGGTTTTTGTAATGCGGTGATACTTGGACCTGAGGGATAAAGTAAATTTATAATCTTTGCTTGCTCCAGATAATGCAAGTAATTGTTCATTGTATTCCTGTGGATACCTGTCTTCTCCGCAAGCGACGTAAGATTGGGTTTGAAAGGAACTTGTTGAGCAATCACATAAATAAGCTGCAGCATTTTTTTAGCATTTCGAATATCAAAATCCGACAACTCTGCCATATCATACTCTATGATAGTCCGGATGAGTTGAGTAATTTTTTGATGTACAGATTCTGAATCTTCAACCACAAAAGGGTAATATCCATTTCTCAGGTAATTATCCAAGTGTTGCATAGGCCTGAAATCATTCGGTACATTCTTCTTGATTTGCCCCGGATCCGACAACAATGTTTCGATACTAAATGCCGGTATTGTCAGAATATTCCTCAGTGAAAGATACTCCCGGAATGACAAGCCCGGTAGTTCATAGATCAGAGCTCTTCTGCTTAAGTCACCTTGCTGCTTCGAAATATTGATAATCGACGAACCTGTAAATACAATTTTAAGGTCGGGGAAAAAATCATAAATATTCTTTATTTCGGCTGACCAGTTTTCATACTTATGTACTTCATCCAATACCAGAATTTTTCCACCCTGCCTGTGAAAATCTTTAACTGCTTCCTTTAAAGAATTTTGGGTAAAGTACAGATCGTCCAGTGAAAAGTAGGCTGCTTTATTTGCAGGTAAATTCTGTTGCTTTAACCACTGTAGTACTAAAGTAGTTTTTCCTGTCCCTCTGGCACCTTTGATTCCTATCAGGCGATTATTCCACCTGATTACGTCGAATAGACATCGTTTGAAATCCAGTGAGGTATGTGCCAGCAGGTTCTCTGATTGTTCCAGCAATGCGATCATTGACATATTTCTTTACACAATATTACGACATTTTGCACATTTAGTTATGCATATTATGCATATTTTTGCATTCTTAATTATGCATTTCATGACCATACCTGAATTCTAAGCTAATAATACGTCATTATGCACTTTTAAATGTGCAATTTAATCATTTTATTGCATATTAAGAAGTGCATTACTTGTAGCACTAGTTTTTGTCACGACTGCCTTCTTCTCCACATCATCCCTCCCCAAGGTCTCCAATTTAAACATTGCATTCACCACCATGCTGCAAAAGCCAAACTCTTCATCGACTTTTCCGCGGATGCGGTAGACGCCCTTTCCACGAAACGGAAACTGTTCAACAACTTTAGGGAAATGTGTGGTGTCGAAGAAAAAGCCTTGCTGGTCGAGGAAGGTGGCGAACATCATGGTTTCGCGCTTCACGGTGCTGGTGTATTTGATGGTGACGAGGTAACCGATGAGTTCTATTTCTTTACCGACATTTTTTTTCAGGTCGGTGGCAAGCAAAATATTCGTTAGCGGCTCACGGAGCAATTCAAAAGGAGAACACAGCGGGAAGCCGATGATTTCAATTTCATCCAGGGCATCGTCATAAGCGCCATGATGTAATGGTGGCAGCGTAAAATTTTTCACGCCGACATCAAAGAGCTCAGCTTTTACTTCTGTTTTCTTTTCTGAGCCGACAAGAATATGAATGTCCCAGAGCAATTGTTTCTTGCTTCGTCCTGTAAAACGAAAGGCGCCGATGCGGATAAGAATACGAAGCTGTTCTACTGCAATGCCGACGCGCTTCATAAAATCAGCGAGGCTCAGATACGGACCGTGTTGATTTCGTTCGTCCAGAATATCGTCGGCGACTTTCTTCTCCATCTCGCCCAGGTGAATAAAGCCCAGATAAATATCATCACCATATATTGTCGTTGTGTACTCACTTTTGTTTACACAAGGAGCATGAATCTCTGCACCCGACATGCGAGCTTCATGCACATAAAATTCTGTTCTATAAAAACCACCGAAATTATTAATCACGCCTACCATAAATTCTTTTGGGTAATGCGCTTTCAGGTAAAGACTTTGGTAACTCTCCACTGCATAAGAAGCGGAATGTCCTTTTGAAAAAGAATAGCCTGCGAAACTTTCTATTTGTCGCCAGACTTCCTTCGTTGTCTCATCAGGATAACCACGTTCCTTACAGTTGCTAAAAAATCGATCCTGTATTTTTGCAAACTCATCGCGTGAGCGGAATTTACCTGACATTCCTCGTCGTAATACGTCGGACTCAGAAAGTGACAGTCCGGCGAAATGATGCGCTACTTTAATAACATCTTCCTGATAAACCATGATGCCATAGGTTTCTTCCATCAGTTCTTTCATGAGCGGATGAATGTATGTTCTCCGTGCAGGATCATGTGTCCGCAAAATATATTCCCGCATCATCCCCGACTTCGCCACACCCGGACGAATAATGGAACTCGCTGCGACAAGCTGAATGTATGTATCTACTCTTAGTTTTTTCAGCAGCATGCGCATGGCAGGACTCTCCACATAAAAACATCCCATACAACGACCATCGCGAATGAGTGCTTTGATCTTCTCATCTTTCTTAAATGCAGCGATGTTATGAATGTCGATGTCAATACCACGGTTGCGTTTTACAATTTCTACGGCTTCTTTGATATGGCCGAGTCCGCGCTGACTGAGAATGTCATATTTATACAAGCCAATATCCTCCGACTCCAGCATACTGAACTGAGTTGTCGGATAACCCTTCGGTGGCATATTGGTCGCTGTGTACCATGTGACAGGTTTTTCAGAGATAAGCACTCCTCCGGCATGAATACTCAGGTGACTCGGAAAATCAATGATGCGTGTCGCATAGAGTCGTATCAACCGGCTGATCTGATCAGGAGTATCAGGATGACGGCGGTTGTCGATGAGGGAATCGATTTCAGCTTTTGGAAGGCCGAAAACTTTTCCCAACTCACGCACAATAGCTTTGAACTGAAAAGTTGAATAGGTAGCAAGCAAGGCTACATGCTCTCGACCATGCCGGCGAAAAATATAATCGGTAATATCATCACGATCTTTCCAGGAGAAATCAAGATCGAAATCGGGCGGACTGGTACGATAGGGATTAATGAAGCGTTCGAAATACAAATCAAGATCGATTGGATCCACATCGGTGATGCGCAGGCAATAGGCAACGATGCTGTTCGCTCCACTTCCTCTGCCGACGTAAAAATATCCCTTGTGTTGTGCATAACGAACGATGTCCCAGTTGATGAGAAAATACGGAGCGAAGCCCAGGTCCGTGATCATCTGCAATTCCTTATCGACACGCTCACGCACAGCATCACTTGCAGCACCATAGCGTAATTCCATACCCTTGTATGTTTCTCTGCGAAGAATTGATTTGTCAAGAATTTTACTTCCGGAAAAATTTTGTTTGTTTTTACTTTCATGGTAATCAAAAGCAATTCCACAAACCCGGAGAATACGTTTCGTGTTTTCGACGAGCGAGGGAAATTCGGCATAAGAATGTTCAAGCTGTTCCTCAGGCATCATGATTTCAGAAGGAGAAGCAGTATCTCCTGCATGAATTTTACTGAGCAAGGTATTGTTGGCAACAGCACGCAAAAGTCTGTGCGTATTGAAATCACCAGGATTACGGAAGGTAACGGGCTGCCATACAACAAGGCGAGAAATTTGCTTCACGAAAGGAGAAAATCGAAGTCGTGTAAGCTGATCCGTTTGCACTCCGATGAAGCAAGGAAAAGATTTTTGAGCCAGGGGGCGCAAGGTATTTTTCATCTCTTCATCGGCACGCAAGAATCTTTCGAAGGGAATGATCCAGAAAACATTCTCTGTAATTGGAGGGAGGTCAGGAATCTCGGGCACTTCATTTGTTCCGTGGCGCAGGCAATGTGTGAGAAATTCATTCAGCTCGTGGAAGCCTTCATTGTTCTTGGCGATTCCAACAAAGCACTGCAGGTTTCCTCTGCGAAAATCAATACCTACTATCGGTTCAACTCCGTACTTTGGCGCGAGGCGAATAAAGTCCAAGACGCCTGATGTATTATTAATATCAGTGAGCACTAATTTCCGTACAGCACAACGCTGCGCTTCTGCAAGCAATTGCTCGACACTTAGGGTGCCGTATTTAAGACTGAAATAAGAATGACAGTTGAGGTACATGTTAATAAGATGCAGGGTGTGCAGGAATATATCTTCCGCAGAGCAGTTAGATTGCAAAACAATCTATCGGCCTGTTTGTATGATAATCATTTTTTGAAGTATAAAAAAACATCTGATGCGGCGAGAAAGCAAGGAAAAGGCGTTGCTGCATTCAGATGTTAAACCCATAAAATAGAGGAATTTGAACAAAATTGAAGGTTAATAAAAATAATTTAGTTTTAACCAACATGGCACGATTCAATTCCTACATTTATTGAAATTTAACCTTTTAAATATTTGTTATGAAAAAGAAATTTCCCCCCCCCCCCCGCAGTATTTCTGTTTTTATTGCTCTTAACTTTTAATCTTTCAACGGCACAATGTCCAAATCTAAGTATTAGAGGACCTCGAACCGCTTGTGAACTTCCTGTAAATTATACATATCATGTTACGAACGGTTCAGCTGGCACTTGGCATGTAAGTGGAGGGTTTGTATACTCGCAAGGCACCTCAGGGACGGAACCTTTTGCAGTAATTAAGTGGGTTGCTGATACGGTCCCACACTTTCTGGTTTACTCTGAAGGTGCTTGCAGTGACACAATTTTTTTACAGCCTTGTTGCGCACCTATATTGTCCGATGATCTTGTCATAACTGATCTTTCAAGTAGAGATTATTCTCCCGGAAACTTTGCAACAACTATTGGTGGGAGTTATGACCCAAGCAACCTTACTCTGACTGTGGAGCCGATTGCACCAGCAACGAGAAAGCAGGTTTTCATCAATGGTGAATTGGATGTTTCCAAAACACTTTCCGCAAGCATAACACTGAAATTTGAAAATTGTGATATCTTTATGGGACAAGGTTCAGTAATATATTGTTGGTTTATCGAGTTTGAAAATTGTAATGTTCAAGGGAGGTGTGGAATGTGGGAAGGAATTAATCCTAGCAACCATGGTAAAATCAAAGCATTAAATTCTCAGTTTAGTGATGCAGAATTCTGTATGACAATTTTTGATGTGGAAGCAACCATCCAACTGAAGAATGTTGATTTCTATAGGAATTTTGTATCTATTTATGCTCCGGCTAAATCAAGCGCCAATTCCTTCGGTTACAATATTACCCCCGCAGTGAATTCCTACATTGAATATACAAGATTTGATGGATCAAATCCTATTACCCTACCACCTTACATTGGGCAATGGGGTATTCCAAAAGCTCAGAAAAGTTTTTCAGGGATGTATTTAAATAATCTTAGAAGACCTTTTCTGGGCGGTAGTGCCTTTGATAGAGTTTTTATGATTCCATTCAGTCGTGACGAGAATTTTACTACCGAATTTGCTGATTTACATTACGGAATTTATGCTGTGAACTCTGACATAGAAGTTTACAATTGCATTTTTGAAAGGATGCAAGAAGTAACAGCATACCGTGGAAGAAACTACAGATATGGTGGTTGTGCTATTTTATCAAGGTGCACACCGGGTTCAGGTCCAAGATTTTTACACGTAGGCGATGATCATGATAATGAGAATGCATTGGAATATAAAAATCACTTTTGGGATTGCCGCTTCGGAGTGGTGACTGAAAATTCAGTAAATAGCTATGTTGCTTTCAATGAGTTTTCAGCTACAGGTAATTTAACCGGGCCTTCTGGAACAGGGATATATCTTAAAGATGCCGATAACAGACAAATAACAATTAAGAACAATCAATTTACAGAACAGAACCCCAATATTTATGGCATCTATTCTTCAACTGCGATTGCTATTTCAAGTATTACCCAGACACGAAAAATCCTAAATATTTCTAATAACGACTTCCACAACCAAAAAGTAGGTATTTACCTTCAAAACTGTAAAGGTCGACGACCTTCAGATCTAAGTTTTCTAGTTGAAGATAACACATTCGTTTGTGACCTAGATGCACTTGATTTTCCGAGGTATCAAAATAATATTATTGGCCTTTGGCTAAATAATACTGCTAATGGTTTAATCAGATTTAATCAATTTTATAGACCTGTACCATTGGCATCACAGCCTGGGAATTTCAAAAACCTTGTTTTTGGAATGAATGTAGTTGGTTCAACTGATTTAACGATTGCATCAAATGATTTTACACAATACGGAACTTCAATTCGTATGGTGAGCTTGTGTTCCGGAACAATGTTAAAATGCAACAACATGTTTGCGAACGTGCAAGGTATCAGGTTAGATGTTGCTAGTTTGACTCCTCAAGGCAAACCTGGTGAAGCGTGGGATAATAAGTGGGATGAGTTTCCTGTTTCAAGTAGCCCATATAACCGATCAGATGGCACTGTAACCGCACCAGTCAATTGGTTTAATCGGGGTCAAGCAAATTCTACAAATGCACCTAATGTTTATAGCCCTGAGCCAGCTGACCCATCCGTAATTTGGCCTGTACCAAACCAGCCAAGTCCCGGTTGCTACTTGCCAAATCCTTTCGTAGATCTTGGAGGACGCAATCACCGCATAGCAAAGATTGTAAGTGGTGATATAGAGTACCTGATTTTCCCTGAGGAAACACGATACCTTGATAAAGAGTTTGCATATTATGCCTTGTTGGAAGATACGGTATTGCTGAACAGTAATCCTGATTATGGCGAGTATATCGATTCGCTTAATGCGATTGAATTTGGTGTATTCGAGGAAGCTGATGAGTTATATCAAAATGGTGAACTTTTAGATGCCTTATCTGCACTTGGATTGAAGCCTGAAGGATCATTGATCGAGCAATATAAATACCGAACCCGCGAGATCTTTATGAATCAGAAATACAACGACGATGATAGACTGGTAGAGGAGGAAATAGAAGAACTAGGTACAATTGCATGGACTAATGCATGGGTAGGTGGTAGTGGAGTATTTGGCGCGAGACACCTTTTGGAAGAGCAAGTTTTTGACTTGGAAAATAATCTCAGAATTGGCCGTGCAATCAAAGACAAAAATGAGGCTGTTATTCCAATGAATGTATCACTGTATCCAAATCCAGCGCGAGAATCGGTAACTTTATTTTATGATGTTAATCCGAAGGATGTTTTAGAAATTAACATTCTAGACCTATCCGGTCGGTTAGTTTATCGTGAAACAATGAAATCGAACAAGCTTGATATAAACTCACTTAATAATGGAATATATTTACTACAGATTTTTATTAACCAACAATTGAATACTGTAACTAAACTTACAGTTTTAAAATAACCTAATACAGGTGCATGTTATTTGGCCATGCACCTGTTAATTTAATCATGAAGCGAACTACATCAGTATTTATTTTTATGGCTGCACTTTATTTTCATGGAAGTGCCCAAATCCGCCGTGATGCTATCTGGTGCTTCGGTGATAGTGTATTGGTAGATTTTAATTATTCTCCTCCTCTGTTAGATTATTGCGCCACTCGAAGCAGAGGCTCTGCATGCTCAATTGCTGATAGCTTAGGTAATTTATTGTTTTATAGTCATACATCTTATATCCCTTTTTGGCAAGCCGGACTAAGCCCCTTGGGCGTCGTTTTGAATAAAAATCATCAAGTGATGGAGAATGGAGATTCAATATACGGCGGAGCTTGGTATAAAGAAATGGTAATTGTTCCTGATCCGGGAAATTCAGATCGATATTATTTGTTTCACACCGGAGTGACATTATATAACAAACTTTATTATTCAATTATAGATTTAACCTATAACGGTGCCCTCGGTAAAGTGGTTGAAAAAAATATTCTGGTTGCCCCATTGCCATTCAGAGGATTAACTGATGGACTAGCGGCCATCAAGCATGGTAATGGCAGGGATTGGTGGGTGATGTTCAGGCCGGTTAATTCTGACGGAACTCTGAACAATACTATTAGCAGATTATTGCTCACTTCAGACGGGGTTTCTCCATTAATTGATCAACAAATTGGCTACAGTACAAATGCAGGTTTTTTGAGGCTTTATTTTAATCATGAAGGAGATAAAATGGTTTTAATTGATGTACTTGGATTGATAGAATTGTATGACTTTGATCGATGCACCGGACTATTAAGTAACCTTAAAACCATTCATCCCGAAAATCCCAATGTACCAATTGAAACTTATTTTTGGTCAGCCGAATTTTCTTCTGATGATAGGGTGTTATATGTTTCAACCATATCCGTTCCTGTTTGCTTTCTTTATCAATACGATTTGACAGCAAGTAATATATCATCCACAAAGTTACTGCTTGACTCCATTAATTCACCTGGTGAAAATGGCGACCTTAGACTAGCACCTGATGGTAGGATTTATTGGGCTGGTTGGTATTACACCGGAACCTTCCCGTTTCCATATGATGACAGTACTTACAATCAATACAATATGTACCTCAGTGTTATCAATCAGCCTAATCAGCTTGGCCTCGCCTCCAATTTTCAGAAGTACAGTTTTTATCTTGGTGGTCATCGCAGTTATTTAGGTTTACCAAACAATCCTAATTACGAAATGATAGCCAAAGGCGGTTCAATATGTGATACGCTAGGTTTGCCAAATGCAGTTACTGAGAATGAGTTAAAAGGGAGGATTGCAGTGTTTCCAAATCCGGCCGGTTCATCAATCACCATTTCATACGATGCAAATCAAAATGCTAAAACAGAAGTAAGAATAAGGGATTTAGCAGGGCGAGTTGTGCTTCAGCAATCCTTGAAATCAAATATGGTTGATGTGCGAATATTGGCTGATGGTGTATACCTGTTGCAACTTTATTTGAATGAACAATTTTATTCGATGGAGAAGATTACGATATTGAAATAAGGAAATCTAGCCAATTCAAAGGCTTATAATTTTTTTTAATGAAGAGAATTATTCTCGTTTTGTTTTTTGTGGTATTGTCAAGGTCAAGCTTCTCACAAATCCGCCGTGATGCTATCTGGTGCTTCGGTGATAGTGTATTGGTAGATTTTAATTATTCTCCTCCTCTGTTAGATTATTGCGCCACTCGAAGCAGAGGCTCTGCATGTTCAATTGCTGACAGTTCAGGAAATCTATTATTTTATGCTCACACTTATTACTATCCCAGATGGCAAAATAGCAACTTAGAACTTGGTGCTGTCTGGAACAGAAATCACCAACTAATGGAAAATGGAGACTCTCTCATTGGTCGCGTTTGGTACAAAGAAATGGTTATTGTCCCAAATCCGGCTCTTAATAATAAATACTATTTGTTCCATACGGATGTTGCTCAGTTTAGAAAATTATATTATTCCGTAATCGACCTGAGCTATAATGCAGGCCTAGGAAAAATTACTCAAAAGAATGTTCTTATTGATTCACTGCCCAATCGCGGAATTACAGATGGTATAGTAGCTGTAAAACATGGCAATGGTCGTGATTGGTGGGTTTTATTTAGACTTTATAATATTGATGGATCAATCGGTAATTCCATCGGAAGAATTCTCATTTCACCTGCAGGACCAGGTTCAATTATTGAACAAAATATAGGGCTTCCAACTTATTCCAATATTACAAGACTATACTTTAACCATGCCGGAAATAATTTAGCCCTTATTAATGTAGCTGGACTTGTAGAATATTACGATTTTGACAGATGCACAGGACAACTCAGCAATTTAAGGACATTGCACATGGAAGAATATAATGCTCAAACCTTTTACATAAATTACAATTGGTCGGCTGAATTTTCTGAAAATGATTCCGTGCTTTACGTTTCAACAAATGATCCATCGGTTAGTTACCTTTACCAATATGATCTTAGTGCAACAAACATATCAAATTCCAGGCTTTTGATCGACAGTCTAAACTCTCCAGGGAACGGGGGAGAGTTGAAATTGGCAGCAGATGGAAAAATATATTGGGCAGGTGCATACTACAATGGTGTAAACTGGCCGTACCCGTATGACGACTCTGTCTATAATCAGTACAACATGAACTTGAGTGTGATTTCAAGCCCAAATCAAATAGGTCAAGCATGCGATTTTCAAAGGTATAGCTTCTATCTTGGAGGACATCGAAGCTACTTAGGACTACCTAATAACCCTAATTATGATTTAATTGCAAAAGGAGGCACATTGTGCGACACCTTGGGATTTCCAAACGCAATCTACGATCAAAATATAAAAAGTACACTTCAAGTGTTTCCGAATCCTGCAAGCACAAAGCTCGCGCTTAGTTATGAGGCAATGCATAATTCCAACGCGGAAGTAATAATAACAGATGTAACTGGACGAGTTGTCCTGCAACAGATTTTGAATTCAACCTGGCTTGAGATAAGCTCACTTACTGATGGAATATATCTTCTACATCTTTATTTTAATAATCAGTTTTATTCAGCCGTAAAATTTACTGTGCTCAAGTAATTTGAGCAATTCTATTCCTAAGATTTTACAAATCGAGCTAAATAACCGCCAAATCTTAAAAAATAAGTTCCGGAAGAAAGCATTGAAATATCAAGCGAAAACTCCTCCAGTTTTCTAAACCCCCCAAATTCCGCAACACGATTTCCTGTGATATCGAAAATCTCGACAAGGCCCGGATTGACGGACATATCAGGCATTCGGATTTTAATACGACCGGCGCTTGGATTGGGGAAAATCAGTAAGGACTTATCTGAGAGAAGTTCATGCACAGAAACCAATTGACAAGGATTGGCCATATCGCTCACAATAAAAAATGTTGAGCTGAGGTAGCCGCCGTCGCCATAGGGCACAAAGACCGAGTAAGCACCTGTATCAGTAATCGCAATGCTTTGTGTGCTATCGCCGGTAGACCATCTGTACTCACTATGACCGCTATCAGCATGAAGATAAAACAGGCCGGAATCACTTGAACAGGAAATAGAAGGACGGTTCAAGCTCCAGGGAAGCGATGGGTAATTAAATGTTCGATAGGTAATGAGTGTATCAGGAAAAGAAATTTCAAATATTTTTCTGCCTGAGGAATCAACAACGTTGAATACAATATTGTCAGGCTGCAAATCGCCATAACTGATCAAAGTATTTCCATTGGTGAGTCTTTGAACATTTCCCTGTGAGCGACTGTAGATACTGTCTCCCTCTTTATGACTCCAAACTAAAGTTGCAGTCATTCCAATTTCATCAAGGTCATACTCTTTCGCAGCTGCAGGATGGATAGTGCTCAGCGCTCTTCCATTGTCAAAAAGTGTTATGTTACCATTGGAAATTCTACGGCAATCATGCTGGGAAAGAAACTGAATACTGTCGCCGATAAAAGTAAATTGATTTCGTTTTCCTCCTAAACGCCAGATTACGCTGCTGTCAACTCGACTAACTTTTGTAATCTCATTGAAGTGTCTTGAGGATACCATGATATTTCCATCGGTATCCAACTCAACCGCATTCATGTGAGTCCAATCAACTGAGTTTACATCAGTTAAAAAGTACTCGTCAACGTCATCGAAATCGAAGGCGTTGATAGAATGCCATTCAAACACAACGTTATTATTAGAGTCAATTTCCTGAACAACGCCTGCTCTTACCGTGGCCATAGAACTTCCGGGACTGCCATTTCCAAGAAACATAGTATAACTACTGAGATCCCGTTGTACGTTTTCCAAACCAAGTATCAGGTAGTTTCCGTTTGGAAGGACCTGCAGGTCATGCAAATCATCAAGAACTCCATTCTGACTGGATATTGAATCAATTATTGTAAAGGTGCTATCCATAAGATAAAACTGATGGTTTGCAGAATAGGACATCAAACCATTTCTCTGCAATTTAAAGTCTCCGGCAAAAAATCCATCAGCATCTTTGTAATAAATAGTTCTTCCTTTATCGTCGAGGATCATTTGTCTTTGGCTTCCAGGCGGAAAAGCAGGGAATCCGGCAAATTCGTAAGGGCAGAAAAAGTAATAACCGCCGGAGGCGGTATCATAGACCGTTACTTGTTGCCGGGGAAAATTTTGTGCTTGTGCCTGCACGTTCATTCCGGGTAGTGCCAGAACTAGAATGATAATTATTTTCATGTGACCGGTCCTCAGATTTTGTCCGTTAAAACTAATAAATTCCGAGACAGGTTAGTAAAATACGGATCAATTCCGAAAGCATGCTTTCAGTCAATGGTAATTCTTTGTTTATTTTACAGTTAAATAAAATGTGTGCTGAAAATTTTCACAACAATGAAAAGCGGGAGTGCACGAAAAGCATAAAAAAATCGGTCGGGCTATCAAAAACGAAATGCCAAAGTCATATAAAAATTCCGACCGGGCCGGGGAATGCCTCCCCAGTCGAGATGTTCATGGTAATAATGATCCGTGATATTTTCAACACCTCCATTTAATTCAATGGAACGGGTGCTTATCATCCAAGCGGCAGACATTCTGAAGTTAAAAATAACATAAGAAGGAGTTTTAGTTTCACCTGATTCCGGATCCACACGATTTTGGGCGGCTGACATTTCCGTTTCGCCCTGAACACTGTATAAACCTTTTCTGAACTTTACCGAAGTAACTGATTTAAATGGCGGAATCTGCCACATTGCTTCCTTATTGGATCGTTCCCCATGAACAAACTTTCCCGTACTCATCATGCTGAACATTCCGGAAGAAATATATTTAATTGTCAGCTCTCCTCCTTTCAATACCGCATCACCTGTGTTGGTATACAGTTTTACACCGTTGGCTCCATCTGTCATTGCAGATAAACTTTCATCTTTCTCCCCTTCAATGTAATTCGTCATTTTTGTCAGAAAGGGGCTAATCGACAAATTCCAATGAGGCACTTCGTAACGCAGAACAAAACTATACTGTGTGGCAGCCTCAATTTTTAAATTCGGATTTCCGATGTAATCGTAGCCATCCAGACGATTATACAAATAGAAGCCAAACATTTCCTGTGATGAAGGAAGCCGTTCAGACCAGCCCATTTGAAAGCCTGCACTCAGCTTCTTGCTGAGACGTCGTTCATAATCGATGAATACACTTCGAACATTTTTATAATATGACGAATCAGTTTGAGGATAAAATATTTTAACCTGCGAAAGACCCAGCTGATCTTTCATCTCCGTATGAGCAAAATCCCATCGTGCGCCCAAAGTAATTTTATTTAGGCTATCAATTTTCCAGATTGGCGAAACGTAAATCCCCGCGACTTGTCTTTTTGTTTCAGGCAAGGTGAGCATATACATAGTTCTGCCGCCCTCAGGATACATGAACATCTCGCCATTGAGTATGTTAGAGAAATAATCAAGCTTCTGAACAAGCTCCAGTTTTTTCGATAAGCTCAATTTAATATTCGCAGCTGCACCACTTGTTTTACTGCTTCCCGGCATATCCATATGCATAAGCAAACCTTGTCTGTCACGATCATCCATCATATGCCTGATGGTATTGGTGTAAATTTTTACATCCGCTTCACGAACCAAAGCTTCGGTCTGTTGATAATTCCATGTCAGGGAACCTATTCGAGCCTGTGCATCACGGACATCCATTGTCAACGCAGGAAACCCGATTTTATAGCCATTGTCGCTGAGTATATCCAGCTTTACTGATTGATTTGCAGTAAGGAGATATTTTAAGGAAGCGGATACATTATTCTTCTCATATCCTGAAAATTGAACGAGCTCTCCTCCACCGGCTTTATAATTATGACTCTTACGGTAGACACCATTCAGTTTAGCAGCAAGTCTTTTGTTGGTGATATCAAATCCACCAAAAACGAAAATTGAATTTGAAACACTATGATACGTTGAGCCGAACAAACCCTGTATTGATTTATCCTCGCTGAAAGAAGGATCTTTCAGTTTCATATTGAGAGAACCACCGAAGGTAGAACCATGTTCGGCTCCACATGCACCGGTACCAACATCAAAGCTTTCAAGATTCTGCGGCTCTACATAGATGGTGACAGGATCCATCTTGTCGGTGCAGGCACCAAACATTTTCATGCCATCAAGAGTTACATTCATGCGGCTTCCAGACAGGCCACGAATTCCCGGCTCCTGACCGAAACTACTTCTTCGGGTGAGGCTGAGAGCAGGAACTCTGGATAAAATATCTTCAGTGGTAAATGATTTATTCGGTCTGTAAAAATTATGCACAGGATCACCTGAGCCCGACTCCGGAGATATTTTAACTTCTGCAAGGCAGACTGTCCAGGTCGAATCATGAGAGCAGCCATTTATGCATTGTGCAAGTGATGTTCCGGGATTGAAGAACATCAGAGAATTCAAGAATAAAAGAAATAAACAATTTTTATTCATCGTTGAAAAATTTAAGCGGGGCTAGTATTTATTTTACTAACCCCGCTTATTTAAATCAGGGAACAATTGTTTCGAAGAAAGTTGTATTGTTTGCAATGGTGCCACCATCCTTGAATGTGAAATTAATTTGCCAGTCACCACTCATTGTGTAATTGACTGCACCTGTATAATGACCCATACCCATATGCACCGGATTAACATTATTTGGAGATCCGTGGCCCATGGATACCATGAGAGGCGAAATTTCAACGGTCAGGCTACTGTCTGCCGGAAACTCCATTCCCATATTTATTTTTTTATGAATCACCACTTCCAGATCATTCATTCCAACAACCGGGGTTGCGGGCTTAACGAGCGAGACAAAAAGTGTTTCACTGCTTGTTGAAGAGATGAATGATTTGATACGGCTCACCGAAAGATCAGCAACCGATACATTGAATGAAGCCATCCCTGTTAAGCCATTTACATTATTAGTGATAGTGGCATCCAAAGTCCAGGTTCCTCCCATGCTGCTCATGAGAAAAACTACTGCACAAGGATACAATCCATCTGAAGATAAAACAGATGCAGGATTTTCAAAGGGTGCGCTATGCATCATTGTTCCCATATCCATCATCGGGTGTAATTGTATGGTAGCATTTTTAACCGCTGCACCTGATACAGAATCTTTTAAAAACAAATACAATTTGTTATAGCCTGTAAAGTAGGATGCCTGTGCCCATACTTCTACTTTGGTTCCGGCACCAATAGCATATGCTTCTGACAACAGGCTGAGACCGGCAGTAGGGCTGGTGGCAACGGGTGTTGGAGCAGGATCGTCATCCTTTTTACATGCTGACAACACAAGTGATACTGATACTAATAATACTATATAGTGAAAGAATTTCTTTTTCATTTTCATGTTCTTTATAAATTAATTGGAATAAATGATATGAATGATCGATAACCATCACTATTATTCAATGTGAGGATTCATTCATCAAAGGCTGATTATCAAATCAGCTATTCAGAAAAACTCAGGCCCGAGGTGGGTGAAAAAAATCGAAGGATGAAAGAAAAGAATACTCGATAATAGAAAAATCAGTGTAACTATCCGATTTCGCTACTTTATTAAAAAACACAATCGATTGAGTTAAAATTGAGGGCGACAATTCAGTTTTTACCGTAGGCGCAGGAGTCTTTTTATCTTCATCCTGATCCTGGGCTTTAGCCAGCTGTTTATCCAGGTGGCATTTACCATTACATTTTTTTTCTGGCTTATCTTTATTAATACAGAGTGTATTCGCTATAAACTCCTGATGCTGATAAAAATCAGCAATTACTCCCAGCTTTAACACCGGCGGGAAAAGCAGCGAACTGATCAATAAAAGGGAGAATAGTTTCCTAATTAACACGATACAAATTAACTGAATTTTACTGATTCAGAACATGACATTGCTCAGTTTATCCACATATTATGGATGATCGTACTCAAGAAAAAGCATATGACCCAGGGGCTAACTATACATCATTGTGTCCTCTGCGGATAATTCAAAGGCAGTCGCCGATTTTTTACCGGCAAGTTCACGGTGGAATTCACAAAGTGCACGGGAAGTTGCTCGGTTGATTCAATGCGAGACATCAACATTTAAATTTCTATCGCCTATTTCGTCAGGCCATTAAAAGGATTAAACGTCCGTCTTCGTGCTCCGTTGCCGATGGCGCGTTGAACGGAACCTTCGCCGTAACGGGCGCGCATCTTGTCCATGGCCTGGTATAATTTAATCATCTCTTCGCTGTCTTCAAACAAGTTTATCTGATAGCCTCCACCAACGAGATGACTGAAGCGTACACCGATGAGGCGCACGAGCAGGCGACGGTTGTATAGCTTTTGAAAAATTTCTTTTACGCGTGCAATGAGTGTGTGATCACAAGCTGTATAAGGAATACGGGCCTGCATGGTATGTGTATCGAAATTGGAATAACGTATTTTTACGGTTACGCAAGCGGTTACTTTATCTTCACTGCGAAGCTGGTAAGCCAGTTTATCGGTCATGCCTACGAGCAGGGCGTTTAGCTTGTCTACATCGATGGTATCCTGGCTAAAGGTTTCTTCGGTGGAGATTGACTTACGCTCAGAGTAAGGTTCGACGGGAGAGTTGTCAACGCCATTGGCTTTTCTCCAGATGACGATGCCATTTTCTCCCAGAACTTTCTCGATCAACTCGACCGGCATTTCCTGCAGGGTAAAAATCTTCTCTACACCCATACTGCGTAAAAGCTGATAGGTCTTATCCCCTACCATCGGAATTTTATTGATCGACAGCGGAGCGAGAAAAGTTTTTTCAGCGCCTCCATCGATTTTCATTTGCCCGTTTGGTTTTGCTTCGCCGGTAGCGACTTTCGAAACTGTTTTATTGGGCGACAAACCAAAAGATATCGGCAAGCCCGTTTCTTTCGTCACACGATGACGTAATTCGGTAGCCCATTTATAGCAACCAAAGAAGCGATCCATACCGCTGAGGTCGAGGTAAAATTCATCGATGGAAGATTTCTCATAGAGAGGAACACTCTCGCTGATGATCTCGGTAACCATATCGGAATAATAACTGTAGCGGTCATAGTCACCACGCACTACGACGGCATCCGGACAAAGTCTACGGGCGAGTTTCATGGGCATGGCAGAATGAACGCCATATGCCCGCGCTTCATAGCTGCAGGAAGCCACCACGCCTCTGTCGCCCGTGCCACCAATGAGGACAGGCTTACCTTTAAGAACAGGATGTTCAAGACAAGAGACCGAGACAAAGAAAGAGTCGAGGTCCATATGAGCGATGGTACGAGACATTTGGAGTGTGTAGTGTGTAGTGTGTAGTGTGTAGTGTGATTGCACAGCAACCAGAATGCTTTATTGTAATCTAATCATTTTATTCAGTCCATAAAAACTTAAGAGAAGAAAAAAAATTGTTTGTGCTGATGATCAGAAGGAAACTTGAACTGTGAACTGTGTAGGGCAACTCAAAACTGTAACTTAAAACTGTAAAAAAGAAGTCTGAAGGATGGGATGCGGATTTGAAAAGCCGGAAGGTCGATTCAATACATAAAACACGCTTGAATACAAAATACAAAAACGGCCACACCATTCGAACCCTGAATCGATGTGGCCGCTGAGACAAGACACACAATTATTTTATTATTTTATCACCTCTGATGATTCGAAGGAGAACGGATATGAGTGCAAGAATCAACAGCAGGTGAATGATGGCGCCGATACTGTATGCGAAGTAACCGATGGCCCATAGAATGACAAATACTACTGCGAACAAATAAAGGAAATTTCCCATGATTTAAAATTTAGAAGGTGAACTTATAATTTCGAAGCATGAAACGATAATTTACTTTTTATCATTCTCGACAAAATTGGAAATGGCCTTTCCTAATTCGTCCATGTCATGATTGAATTCTCTCTTGAAGGACTCCCAATTGCTTTGAGTTTTTTCCTGTGCTACTAATTTGCTTCGGAGGTCAATAACTTTGTTCTCTAGAGCGATAATTCTTTGTTCGTAATAGGTATCCAACAACTTCCCGGATTTTTTCATTTTATCTTTCAGTTCAGAAATACGTACTTCAAACTCCTGAATTTTTTGTTCCGACTTCTCCTTGAATTCTTTCCAGTCTTCGGCATTGAGCACTTGCTCGCTGTTTGCTTTCATTTCAGAAGCAGCATCTTTCAGATCCTGTTCAGCTTCCAGCAATTCCTCCCGGGCATCGTCAGCTTTTTGTTCAGCAGACTGGCAGGAGTAAAAGCCAATGGTCAACGCAATTAATGTCATAGAGGCAAAAGAAATAATCAGCTTTTTCATGTTTGATGTTTTTAGAGTAAACTTAATGGTGAATATTTTCCTGATAAAAATTAAATCTGAAGTAAGTAGTGTTGATATGGCATGAGTACGGCTCCGGATTCGGCTTATATAAAACAAAGAGCATTCCAATCTTGACTGCGATTAATTTGATCAAAATGTGATTTATTCACGGAAAACCATGTAACGAAAATGTGATTTCCACACTTTGTTTTCCCGGTTGAGGAAATAATTCCCCTGATTGAGTAATCCACCACTACAAGCCCTAAAAGAAAAATCCGGCTGAAAAAACTGAATCTCCCGGATTGATAGTAGGTTCGAAAAAAGATTCATCTAAAGAAAAGTATGTATATTGAGTCTTAGCAAAAAAGATCCTCCATGAAATTGACCGGTAAAAACGCAGCAGATTTATTCATGAGCATAAATGGAATTCAACTTTGCTATGATGATTATGGCAGTTCAGAAACAGCAGTTATTTTTATTCATGGATTTCCTTTCAACAAATCTACCTGGGATGCACAAACCAGTTTCCTTAGCCAAACTTACAGGGTGCTGGCTTATGATATCAGGGGATTTGGAAAGTCTGATCCGGGCGAAGAAAAATTCAGCATAAATTTATTCGCCGATGACCTGATTGCTTTCATGGACGAACTGGGAATTGAGAAAGCAATAATTTGTGGATTGTCTATGGGCGGATACATTTTATTGAATGCGCTTAAACGATATCCTGAAAGATTCAATGCAGCCATTTTGTGCGACACACAATGCGTGGCAGACACCAACGAAGGCAAAGAAAAAAGACTAAAAACAATCGCGCAAATTGAAGATGGCGGTGTCAAGGAATTTACTGAGGGATTTCTAAAAGCAATTTTCCACGAAGAATCAATTAACACTAAAAGCGCTCTGGTAAACCGTATACGAAATACAATTCTATCTGCTAAAACATCTTCCCTGACTCAAACTCTTTTAGCACTGGCAGAACGATCAGAGACTTGCTCCTCATTAGAACAGATACAAATTCCAACACTTATATTGTGTGGAGAACAGGATGTTGTTACGAAACCTGAGCAATCAGAATACTTAAATAAGAAAATTAAAAATTCTATTTTTCAACTGATTCCGCGAGCCGGACACATGTCCAATCTGGAACAAGCCGATGTTTTTACTCGACACATCCTCCTTTTTATCAATAATTTAAAATAATTTTGATCGTAAAACAATCATCTTGGATGGTGTTGTGATAGTCATTATATTTGTGCTGTCGATTCTATTAAAACAGACAGACCACAATATAAAATTAAGACATCATGTATTTCAACACGAATATTAAGATCCTTCGCCAGCGACGCAATCGCACACAAGATCTTGTCGCGACAGAACTAGGCATTAGCCGCTCTACATTGAACAGCTATGAGAATGGCAGCATCAAAAATCCGACGCTTGAAGCTTTGCTGGGTTTTACTAAATATTTCAAAGTATCGATTGACACCTTGGTGAAAGTCGACATGAGTAAGTTGAGCGGTTTTCAGCTGAGCGAACTGGAAAAGGGAAACGATGTATACGTGACCGGCTCTCGTCTTCGTGTGCTGGCAACAACGGTTGATAGTCAGAACCGGGAGAACATTGAAGTAGTTCCATTGAAAGCAAAAGCCGGCTATAAAAATGGCTTTGCAGATCCTGAGTTTATTAAAAAACTACCTACGTTTCAGTTACCGATACTTTTTAATGACAGAAAATACAGAATGTTTCAGATCACCGGGGATTCCATGTTACCGATTCCGGATAAGTCATTCGTTATAGGAGAATACCTGGAAAACTGGTATGACATTAAAGACGGGCAAGCTTATGTTATCCTTACGCAGGATGATGGACTGGTATTTAAAGTTGCGTTCAATCAGTTACGCAAGAAAAAGAGTTTAACGCTTAAGTCGCTCAATCCTGAATACGAACCTTACGAAGTTCAGGCGAATGACTTGAGAGAAGTGTGGAAGTTCTGTAATTATATGAGCAGCGAATTACCGGAACACAGTATGGATAAGGATGACCTGCTTACAAAATTGGCGGCACTGGAGAAGGATGTCAAGGGAATTAAAAGTGTACTGGAGTAATCTCTTCCTGTGACCTTTGTGAATCCCTTGTGTGTATGCCGCTTAATTTTTTCGCCACAAAATACATGAAGTAAAGCAAGAAATATATACCTATTAGGATGAGAAATTAATGGCAGGCAGATGACGCAGAAAACGAAGGATTCCGTAAAGTTTTTGAGTGTTATGACTATCATTTCTAAAACGATGCGGGAGAATTAACAAAATAATAAATTTTAATTTTGTGTCATTTGTGCTCCATTAATTTCTCTCCTTTTTCAATAATTTCGCATCAAATATTTGCCTATCTTCCGCCATGGAATTCAACAAAATATTTGAGAACAACGAAAAATGGGTAACAGAAAAACTATCCCTTGATTCGGATTATTTTAAAAAACTTTCTCAGGGACAAAATCCGGAATTTTTATATATAGGATGCTCCGACAGCCGTGTTACGGCCGAAGACCTCATGGGTGTACAGGCAGGCGAAGTCTTTGTACATCGTAATATTGCTAATCTGGTAGTGAGCACGGATAACAACCTGAATGCAGTTGTCCAGTTTGCTGTTGAGTACTTGAAGGTTAAACACATCATTGTTTGCGGCCATTACGAGTGCGGTGGAATACAAGCGGCACTTAATCCTTCTGACATGGGACAACTTAACAGCTGGCTTCAAACCCTTCGGGATGTTTATAGAATTCATCGCGATGAACTGGATGCAATGACTGACACGCAGAAAAAATTCGATCGTCTTGTTGAACTGAACGTGAGAGAACAATGTATCAATGTCATAAAAATAGATCACGTTCAAAGAGCATGGGCTAAAACACATTACCCTACCATACACGGCTGGGTATTCGATGTACGCACCGGGAAACTTATTGATTTAGGCCTGGACATGGATCAGATTTTCGGTGAAGTCCGAAATATTTATTACCTCACCCAGTAGGCAATTAGTTTTTCAATAATTCTTTTGTACCTTTCCTCTTCATGTTTTTTTTGCATGAATAAACAGAAGAATTATGAAGATCTCTCTCTATCAGGTTGACGCTTTCACGAATCATGTTTTTGGAGGAAACCCCGCGGCTGTTTGTCCGCTTGACAAATGGCTCCCTGATTCTACCCTTCAAAAAATAGCTGCTGAAAACAATTTATCCGAAACAGCTTTCTTCGTTCCAAAAGGAGATGACTTTGAATTGCGTTGGCTTACTCCGGCTACCGAGGTAGATCTATGTGGACATGCAACACTTGCATCGTCTTTTGTTTTATTTGAAATACTTAATTACAAAAACAAAACGCTTACGTTTCATACCCGAAGTGGAATTCTGACAGTTGAAAAAACGACGGAAGGATACACGATGAATCTGCCGGCCAATAAATATCAGGAGACAGAAGTTACACCCTTACTCAGCCGGGCGGTTGGAATTAAGCCCATGAAAGCAGTGATAGGGAAGAATCTATTAATGGCAGAAATCGGCTCAGAAAAAGAGCTCCGATCTTTAATTCCTGAAATTTATACAGTGATGCAGGTTCATCCGCATGGATTAGTTATTACGGCCAAAGGCGACAATGTTGATTTTGTTTCCCGAAGCTTTTTCCCTAACCTTGGAATTAATGAAGATCCGGTTACCGGTGCATCTCATACACTTCTCACTCCTTATTGGGCTGCTAAACTTGGAAAGACATCCATGAAAGCTAAGCAACTTTCAAAGCGTGGTGGAGATTTGAATTGCTCACTGGTGGGCGACAGAGTTGAAATTGGCGGGCAAGCGGTGTTGTATTTGAAGGGAGAGATCGAAATAGACCCTGCATAATTTTTCAGGAATGCCTCGGCTGTCCTGCCAGGGATTTCAATGCAAATAGCAAAGCAATAAGTGTAAGCACCGCACCCATGAAAAATGGTGCGCCCGGGAAAATCACAGGAGCATCAGTCGCGGTAAAATAGGAAAACAAATATGTCATCAGGAGTGGGCCAAAGATAGAAGTCAAACTAATGAGACTCGTTAAGGCGCCTTGCAATTCCCCTTGTTCATTATTTGGAACCTGAGAAGAAATTATTCCCTGCAAAGCCGGTCCGGCAATTCCTCCCAAGGCGAAAGGCACAATAAAGGCGAACATCATCCATCCTTTTACGGCAAAAGCAAAACAAAGAAATCCAATGGTATATAAAACTAGTCCGAAATAAACTGATCTTTTTTGTCCGAGCTTAGGAATAACTATACGAATTAATCCACCTTGAACAATTGCAATCATCAATCCTACAAAACCGAGTGAGTAGCCTACCCAGGCTTCATTCCATCCAAATTTCTCCATGGTATAGAATGTCCAGGTACTTTGTGTTGCATGGCCGGATAAGTATATTAAGATCAAAGAGGCAACAAGACTAAGAATCAAGGGATATCTTTTCAGATTATTCAGAGAGCCAATTGGGTTCGCGCGCTTCCAGTCAAACGGACGTCGGTTTTCAGGTGACAGAGATTCAGGTAAAATAAAATATCCGTAAAGCCAATTCAACAAGGCCAAAGCCGCTGCTGCAAAGAAAGGTATACGGGCGCCATATTGCCCCAGTATACCTCCTATTACAGGACCGATAATAAAGCCGAGGCCGAATGCAACTCCAATCAAACCAAAATTTTGTGCGCGTTTTTCAGGCGGACTAACGTCAGCTATATATGCTCCTGCTGTTGTCATGCTGGCTCCGCAAAGTCCGGATATCAATCGTCCAATGAAAAGCCAGGCAATTGTTGGAGCAAAACCCAGGAACAAATAATCAATTCCAAAACCGAATAAAGAAATTAATAAAACCGGACGACGACCATACTTATCGCTCAGCCCGCCAAGTACGGGGGAAAAAAGAAACTGCATGATGGCATAGGAAAATGTTAACCATCCTCCATACATAGCTGCTTCACTAAGCGTTCCTCCAATCAATTGCTGAATCAAGGTCGGCATCACCGGAATGATAATTCCCAGTCCGGTCACATCTATCAGCATCGTAAAAAAAATAAAAGTGAGGGCGGAATTCTTCTTGGCTGACATTTTATATAAACTGTGCAAAGAAAGCGAGATTTTTCGAATGGAATTAATTGTAAAACAAAAGCTTTCAGTAGTTTCGCCAACCAAGGTAATAATCAGAGGCTATGGCAACAAAGAAGAAATCAAATAATCATGAAACACAAAACGTATCATTCGAAATATTCGAGGCCCAATCCTTTGATCTCAAAGCCTTAGCCGGACTCTTTGATGCTTACAGGCAATTCTACAGACAGCCTACCGACAAAGACGGTGCAATGAAATTCCTCAGGGAACGCTTGAGTGAAAAAGACTCTGTAATTTTTATTGCATTCGATGAAAACTCAAAGGCAGTTGGCTTTACTCAATTGTATCCTCTATTCAGTTCGGTAGGAATGAAAAAGACATGGCTTTTAAACGATCTTTTTGTTGATCCTGCATTTCGTGGAAAAGGAATTTCAAAACTCTTGATTGAAAAAACTAAAGAACATGCCAGAATAACTCAGGCCAATGGAATCCATCTGGAAACAGAGAAAAGTAACTTGATTGGTCTCAAACTTTATCCATCCGCCGGATTTGTCCTGAATGACAATTCAAACTTCTATTTCTGGGCTCTAGCTGATTCATAAAGGTGAGCCCAATTCCGACAGCAAATTTTCACAGGATAATAAAACTGAAACAACTCTGTAAAATACTGAATATCAAAAGCTAATACATGCTATAAGATAAGTCTGGATGAGCATAACCCCAAACACCAATTCAGCAGGCTATTTCCGGAACAATTCGGGTAAATAAATACACCTTATTTAGATGAATGCGTGCTAAAAAACCATAAATTTGCATTGAAATTCGATCAAATTAATTGATTTTCAAGCAAATGAATCCAGAAAGCCACCCAATAGATTACGTCCCTATAATTATCCAGTTTTTTGTAGCAGCCGGATTTGTGGTCACTACCATGCTGGCCACGCATTTTTTAGGGCCGAGCCGTAAGTCAAAAGTTAAACTAGACACCTTCGAGTGTGGGATTGAATCACAAGGAAATGCCCGTGCTCCTATCTCCGTAAAATATTTCCTTGTTGCCATTTTGTTTGTGCTCTTTGATGTGGAAGTTATTTTCATGTATCCCTGGGCAGTAAATTTTAAAGAACTTGGCATGACCGGAATAATCGAAATGTTTTTATTCATGTTTATGTTATTGACCGGCTTCTTCTATATAATAAAAAAGGGAGCATTGAAATGGGAATAATTTGTTCGGATGTTTCAGCCGGGCAAAGCAGAAAAGAAATAAAAAGATGTCAGAAATAATTAATAATCCATCCGATATAAAAGTTGTAAAGGCACCTGAAGGCTTTGAAGGCCCGGGTTTTTTTGCAACATCCTTGGATAAGGTGGTTGGTATGGCAAGGAAGAATTCAATCTGGCCACTACCATTTGCAACTTCCTGTTGCGGTATTGAGTTTATGGCTACGATGGCATCCACCTATGATCTTGCGCGATTTGGTTCTGAGCGATTGAGTTTTTCTCCACGTCAGGCTGACTTGTTAATGGTTATGGGAACCATCGCAAAAAAAATGGGACCTGTACTTCGGCAAGTCTATGAACAGATGGCTGAACCACGTTGGGTTTTATCTGTCGGGGCCTGTGCTTCGAGTGGGGGTATATTTGATTCTTACTCTGTTCTTCAAGGTATTGATCATATTATTCCTGTGGACGTTTATGTTCCCGGTTGCCCTCCGCGTCCGGAACAAATTATTGACGGAATAATAAACATTCAGGATCTGATACAAAACGAATCACTTCGTCGGAGAAATTCCCCGGAGTATAAACAACTGCTGGCTTCTTACGGAATCGAATAATTTTTTATGGAAAAACCGACGATAGAAGAAATCATTAATGCCTTGTCAGAAAAATTTGGCTCAGGCATCTTTGAATGGAACCGGGAATATGATTTTCATATAGCCACAGTTGACAAACAGATATGGGTACAAATTTTTCGATTTCTTTACGAAAACGAAAAATTCCGTTTCCGTTATCTGACAACTTTGTGTGGCGTTCATTATCCTGATGCTCCACAACCTTTTTGCCTCGTGGGACAAGTGCATAGTCTGGAACACAATCTCAGATTACGTTTTAAGACTTTCAGCAATGAGCATCATGTGGAATTTGACTCCCTGACAGGTGTTTTTCCGGCAGCAAACTGGATGGAAAGAGAAACCTATGATTTCTACGGATATCGCTTTCATGGACATCCTGATCTGAAAAGAATTTTGAATGTAGATGACATGGACTACTTCCCAATGAGAAAAGAGTATCCTGTTGAAGACCGTACCCGTTACGACAAAGACGATACTATGTTTGGACGAAAGCGTTCTGACTTCGACAGAAAGACGCTAATGGAAAAAAAATAACCTTTCTCGTTTTTCAAAATGTATCTTTTTGAAAAACCTGATTGAAATAATTTAAACGATCATCGTTGATGAATCCGACGATTAAACAAGAAGAAAAACACAAAGATTACACGACTCTTAACCTGGGTCCGACACATCCTGCAACACACGGAATTTTCCAGAATGTGTTGACTATGGATGGTGAGATCATTGTGAATTCAGAACCGACTATCGGTTATATTCACCGCGCCTTTGAAAAACTGGCTGAGCATAAACCTTTTTATCAGGTAACTCCTCTCACTGACCGAATGAATTATTGTTCCTCCCCTATCAATAATATGGGATGGCATATGACGGTTGAGAAATTACTAAAAGCAGAATTGCCCCCACGCGTGGAATACATGCGTATAGTGATTATGGAGCTTGCCCGTATATCTGATCATATCGTTTGCAACAGCGTTATAGGTGTTGACACAGGTGCTATGACAGGTTTCTTATATGTATTTACATGGAGAGAATTTATTTATGAAATCTACGAAGATATCTGTGGCGCTCGTTTAACGACTAACATAGGTCGTATCGGTGGTTTTGAAAGAGATTTCTCTGAGATTGTTTGGAGAAAGATTGATAAATTTCTTGAAGAATTTCCTGCCCAACTAAAAGAGTTTGAAAACCTCCTGATGCGTAATCGCATTTTTATGGATCGCACGATTGCCTGCGGACCAATTTCTGCCGAGCGTGCGCTTGCCTACAGCTTCAGCGGACCAAATCTCCGTGCAGCTGGTGTGGATTACGATGTAAGAGTAATGAACCCTTACTCTGCCTATAAAGAATTTGATTTTGATATTCCTATCGGAACGCAAGGAGATACATACGATCGCTTTATGGTTCGACAGGAAGAGATGTGGCAGAGCATGAGTATTATTCGTCAGGCTCTGGAGAAATTAAAAAAACTGGAAGATAAAACTTCCTTCCATGCTGATTTGCCTTCATTCTATCTTCCTCCAAAGGAAGATGTATATAATGATATGGAAGCATTAATTTACCATTTCAAAATTGTAATGGGAGAAACAGATGTTCCTAAAGGAGAAGTATATCATTGTGTTGAAGGGGGAAATGGCGAGTTGGGATTTTATCTGATTAGTGATGGAGGACGTCAACCCTTTCGTTTGCATTTCCGCCGGCCATGCTTTATATATTACCAGGCATATAAAGAAATGATTAAAGGAAGTTACCTCAGCGATGCCATTCTCACTATGAGTTCGATGAATGTAATTGCCGGTGAACTTGATGCATAATTAATTTGAGTTCGGATTTTAAATTCGAATTGACAAAGAATAGAATAAGCGATGAGCGCGACAAAAGAAATAAAATTCTCAGATGAGTCTCTTGCATTGGCAGAGAAGCTGATGAAAAGGTATCCGGAAGGGAAACATAAGTCTGCAATTATTCCTATCCTGCATATTGCACAAGCAGAATTTGATGGTTGGCTCAGTCCACAGGTGATGAACTATGTTGCTTCCATTCTGAAAATACAGCCTATTGAAGTGTATGAAGTGGCTTCATTTTATTCAATGTTTAATTTGAAGCCTGTAGGTAAATGTTTAATTGAAGTTTGTCGGACAAGTTCCTGCTGGCTCTTAGGTGCTGAAGATGTTATTAGTCACATTGAAAAAAAATTGAATATTAAAGTTGGTGAGACTACGGCAGACGGAATGTTCTCATTGAAAGGTGTAGAATGTCTCGGTTCATGTGGTACAGCGCCTATGATGCAAGTTGGGGCAGACTATTACGAAAACCTGACATTAGACAAGGTAGACAATCTCATTCACCGCTTCAAGTCCGAAGGGAAACGCAAATCCTACACAGACCAAGCCGAATCTAAGTCTGTTTAAGCATATGGGAAAGAAAATATTATTAAAGAACGATCATATTCCGGGGATTCAGTCTTACGATGTGTACCGCCAACATGGTGGATATGCCTCCGTAGAGAAAGCCTTGAAGACAATGACTCCGGAAGTTATCGTAGAGGAAGTTAAAAAGTCCGGTTTAAGAGGACGCGGTGGTGCCGGATTTCCAACAGGACTTAAATGGAGTTTCCTAGCCAAGCCTGAAGGAGTCGCACGATATCTCGTGTGCAATGCCGATGAATCAGAGCCCGGAACTTTTAAAGATCGTTACCTGATGGAACGAATTCCTCATCTGTTGATTGAAGGAATGATTGCTTCCAGCTTTGCACTCGGAGCTAAGACTTCCTACATCTATATAAGAGGAGAATATTTTTATGTTGCAAGAATACTCGAGCAAGCGATTGAAGAAGCTTACGCCAAAGGCTGGCTGGGGAAAAATATTCTTGGCAGCGGATTTGATTTCGACCTGCACGTTCATGTGGGGGCAGGTGCATATATCTGCGGAGAAGAAACAGCTTTACTCGAATCACTGGAAGGGAAAAGAGGAAATCCGCGTATCAAACCTCCTTTCCCTGCTATTGCGGGATTGTATGCTTGTCCTACCATTGTAAATAATGTAGAAACAATTGCTGCCGTAGTACCAATTATCAATGATGGCGGTGATGCCTATGCACAAATAGGAATTGGGAAAAGTACAGGAACAAAATTAATTTCAGCAAGCGGTCATATCAATAAACCCGGTGTGTATGAAATTGAAATGGGTATAACTGTAGAAGATTTTATTTATTCAGATGAATATTGCGGAGGAATTAAAGGCGGAAGAAAACTTAAGGCGGTCGTTGCCGGAGGATCTTCAGTTCCTATTCTTCCTGCAGAATTAATATTGAAAACAGCAGCCGGAGAACCCCGGCTCATGAGTTATGAATCACTTGCTGATGGCGGTTTTGCTACAGGCACCATGTTAGGTTCCGGTGGATTCATCGTAATGGATGAATCTACCAGCATAGTTAAAAACCTCTGGAATTTCAGCCGCTTCTATCATCATGAAAGCTGCGGACAATGCAGTCCTTGCAGAGAAGGAACGGGATGGATGGAAAAAATCCTACACCGAATTCTCGAAGGACATGGTAAGATGAGCGATGTGGATTTATTGTGGGATATACAAGGAAAGATAGAAGGAAAAACAATTTGTCCTCTCGGTGATGCAGCAGCCTGGCCTGTTGCCAGTGCCATCCGTCATTTCAGAAAAGAATTTGAAGACTATGTTCAAAAGCCTTCATCAATAAAAGACGTTAAGCACTACTACCGTTTGCATGAGGCAGGAACGGCGTCATAAATCGAAGTAATTAATCGGCATTCCTGAAAATTCAATATCAGGATTGTGAGCTAATATAATAAAATGCCTAAAGTAACTATAGACGGACACAGCATTGAGGTTCCGGATGGAACAACGATTCTGGAGGCAGCACGAAAAATCGGCGGAAAGATTGTTCCACCTGCGATGTGTTATTATTCTACTTTGAAAACAAGTGGAGGGTATTGCCGTACCTGCATTGTAAAAGTCTCCAAAGGATCAGAGCGTGATCCCCGTCCAATGCCGAAACCGGTTGCATCCTGCCGCACAACAGTGATGGACGGAATGGAAGTAGAAAACATTACTTCACCTGATTTGATGGAAGCAAGAGCCGGTGTCGTTGAGTTCCTGCTCATCAATCATCCTCTTGACTGCCCAATCTGTGATCAGGCGGGCGAATGTCATTTACAGGATCTTTCTTATGAACACGGACTTTCCAAATCCCGTTACGAATTTGAGCGTCGCACATTTGAAAAAATAGATATCGGCGAAAAGATAAAATTGCATATGACCCGTTGCATTTTATGCTATCGTTGTGTAAAAGTTGCAGACCAGTTATGTGATGGACGTGTACACGGAGTTATAAATCGTGGCGATGTGTCTGAAATCAGTACATACATTAAAAATGTTGTTGATAATGATTTCTCCGGAAACATGATTGATGTTTGTCCGGTTGGCGCATTGACAGATCGCACTTTCCGGTTTAAGAGCCGTGTATGGAACGTAAATCCTGTTGATGCCCATCGCGACTGTAAAAAATGTGCCGGTAAGGTAATGTTGTGGCAGAAAGGCCCTGAAGTATTCAGAGTCACAGGAAGAAAAGATACTTATGGCGAAGTGATCGACTGGATTTGTAATGAATGCCGTTTCGATAAAAAGCAAACAAGTGACTGGGTAATTGAGGGGCCAAGTAACATCGAACGCACTTCTGTTATCTCTCAAAATCATTATACACTTCCTGAACCGGCACACAAACCATTACTTAATGATGTAAAAATCGTTCCGGATCATTATCAAATAGACAATAAAAAATAGTTTAATATTTCTCATGCTTAGTCCAGCTTTACTGTTTACTATTATATTAATCATTGTTGTCTTTCTTATATCATTGGTGGTTGCAATGTATTCTACCTATGGTGAAAGAAAGGTAGCTGCCTTTATGCAAGATCGACTTGGCCCGAACAGAGCCGGTCCGTTTGGAATTTTGCAGCCAATGGCTGATGGCGTGAAGATGTTCATGAAGGAAGAAATCATCCCACAGGACTCAAATAAATGGCTGTTTATTCTTGGTCCAAGCATTGCCATGCTCACTGCTTGTATGGCAAGCGCTGTGATTCCGTGGGGAAAAGGACTGACTATTGATGGGCAGTTTTATTCATTACAAATTACAGATGTTAACATCGGCATACTTTATATTTTTGGAGTAGTATCAATAGGTGTCTATGGAATCATGATTGGTGGATGGGCTTCTAACAACAAGTATTCCCTGCTTGGAGCTTTGCGTGCATCCAGCCAAATGATCAGTTATGAAATTGCCATGGGTCTGTCAATTATCGCATTGGTGATGATGACAGGAACACTGAGCGTACGTGAAATCACGGAGCAACAGGCAGGAGGACACTGGAATGCACTTTATCAACCATTAGGTTTTTTAATCTTTCTGATTTGTGCTTTTGCAGAAACAAACAGAACACCATTCGATTTACCTGAATGTGAAACAGAACTTGTTGGGGGCTATCACACAGAATACAGCTCCATGAAACTAGGCTTCTACCTCTTCGCGGAATATATAAATATGTTTATTTCATCTGCAGTCATATCAACCTTATACTTCGGCGGATATAATATGCCATTTATTGAACGCTTCGTTAGCGATCCGAATTTGGTGAGCATTATAGGTACACTTTTCTTCTTCGGAAAAATATTCTTCTTCATCTTCTTTTTCATGTGGATTCGCTGGACTATTCCGCGTTTCCGTTATGATCAGTTGATGAATCTTGGATGGAAAGTTTTATTACCGCTATCTATTCTGAATATCTTCCTAACCGGCATAGTGATGTGGTTGATGGGAAAAGTGAATTAAGAAATTTGACATGCAAAGTTTAACAAATAGAAGCAAAGTTGTCGTTAAGAAGGAAATGACCTGGATGGAGAAGATTTATCTTCCTGCTATCCTTGGTGGGTTAAAAATCACCCTCAAGCATTTCTTCAGGAAAAAGGTGACAATTAATTACCCTGAAGAGAAGCGTGATATTGCTGCCGTCTACCGCGGCTTACACGTATTGAAGCGCGACGAGAACGGTGCTGAACGCTGCACAGCCTGCGGATTATGTGCCGTTGCATGTCCGGCCGAAGCAATCACCATGATTGCTGCTGAACGCAAAGGAGGCGAAGAAAAATTATACCGTGAAGAAAAGTATGCTTCAACCTATGAAATTAATATGTTGCGCTGCATCTTCTGCGGATTGTGTGAAGAAGCCTGTCCGAAAGAAGCAATTTTCCTTACCGACCAATTAGTACCAACCTTTCGTGACCGCGCTGATTTTATTTACGGAAAAGACAAACTTGTTGAACCTAAAGATGCACCGGTTGATATCAGCAAAAGGCAAACTGCCGAGGTGAAAGAATTCAAAACGCATAAACAATACACGCACAATAAACTTTAAGCAATAGCTTTCTATTCTAATAAAATGACGCTTCAACTATTTTACTTCCTCTCATTTCTTGCGGTACTAAGCGCATTGATGGTAGTCGTATCTAAAAACCCTGTGCATAGTGTATTGTACCTGATCCTGACCTTTTTTGCAATTGCCGGTCACTATATATTAATGAACGCACAATTCCTTGCAGCCGTTCATATTATTGTGTATGCAGGCGCAATCATGGTATTGTTCCTTTATGTTATAATGATGCTAAACCTGAATACGGAAGTTGAACCGCACAAGAGCAAACTATTAAAAATCGCTGCAACTTTTGCAGGGGGATTATTAATGGTAGTAATGGTTGGTGTAATTCGGCAGGCTTCGGAAACCGTTCCTTTGAATCCAACAGATACTCAAATGGGATTAATTAAAAATCTCGGGAAAGTGTTGTATACTGATTTTATGCTCCCATTCGAATTATCCTCGATCCTTCTTTTGGCAGCTATGGTAGGTTCAGTGATGATTGGTAAAAAAGAAATTAAATAAACAAATAGGTTTAGTCATCTAATTCCAGATTACCATATCACACATGCCTCTACAGATCACAAACCCCTTCTTAATTTTTCCTGATGAAAAATTAAGCAAAAAAATCAAGACCAATTGCCCTCCGGAGGCGGATAAAAACCCTGCCAGCCGCACATGCTGACGCTTCCAGCCTGTGCGGCTGACGAGGCCCGGCAATTGGTCGGGCCAACGCGCCCATCGAAATGTGGTTTTCTAATAAAAAATTCAAATTAAATATTGCTATACAGAAGCTAAATAAGATTATCAATCCTTGGATGTTGGCTGATTTACGAAAAAGTGATTAATCCTATAAATAAAATTACAATGAACCCGACTATTCCTCTTAACTACTATATATTACTCAGCACACTACTCTTTACCATTGGTGTGTTAGGAGTACTTTTTCGCCGTAATGCCATTATCATTTTTATGTGCATTGAACTTATGCTGAATGCGGTTAATTTATTACTTGTCGCATTTTCAAGTTATCATTCAGATCCTGCCGGTCAGATTTTTGTGTTCTTCATCATGGCAGTTGCTGCCGCTGAAGTTTCTGTTGGCCTGGCTATTCTCACCATGATTTACAGGAATACCAATTCAACCGACATTAACTTTTTGAATAAGTTGAAGTGGTAATCTCCCTTCTCTGGACTGGGATTATTGGGATTCATATGATTTTGGAGAAAGGCTTGCAGGATTACTAATAATAATTGTACAACAATTAGTTGGATGATGATTCACGGGAATATTCTACGTTGATTCATGAAGTATATATAATTTTTAAGACCTGTTTGATTTTCAATATTCCATTTCTTCAATTCTAACTTCAGAAAAGGTTCTCAAAAATCACACAAATCTTATAAATCCCAGTCCAGACAATGTATTCAGCGTTAAAAATCAGCCAAAGTAATCCCAATCGCAACAGGATATAAAGAAGGTCCTTTGTTTTCTTTAAATAAAGTGCTGGCATAATAATCAGCGAACAAGTTGAAGCCGCCATATCCAAGAGCGACACGGAAACCATATCGGAATGGATTCAGATTAAAATCATCATGCGTCTTCGGCTTATATGTTTTACCATCTTGCTCGTACTTCTGCTTAGTATGTGATCCTATACGTAAACCGAGCATAGCTCCTGCTCCGATATGAAATGCTCTCTTTTTGTCTCTGCCGGTAAAATATTCAAACATGATTGGAGCTGTTAAATAAGAAGCAACCAATTTCGATTTTTCATACTTGATCGTAGAATTTGTATCAGCAAATGTCGAAATAGGATTGGCCGACAAGATTGAAATGTTATTATCGAAGCGATAGTTATTCCAGTTTATACCAAGGCCGGTGAAAAACCAAAGATTACTCTTCGCAATTTCAAAATTCTTCTGCAATAGATTCAATGA
This sequence comes from Bacteroidota bacterium, assembly GCA_004295015.1. Lineage (GTDB taxonomy): Bacteria > Bacteroidota > Bacteroidia > AKYH767-A > 2013-40CM-41-45 > QQVM01. The sequence continues at coordinate 142,609 of SHNE01000001.1, forward strand.
AACCGAAATGGATTTTTCCTGACGAAGCTCTAAGCCGCTAAAACCGGCAGGTAAATCAAAATTTCCGTCTTTGCTCAAATAAGAATTAAATCCGAATTCAAATCCTGCCCATATTGGTCGCGGCTCGGTTCTTCTTTGCAGCTTCAATGCATCAGGCTCATCAATAATTAAAATTTCTTTTGACCCGAAGGAAAGCCGTGTCGTATCACCTGTTGGGATTTCTGAGTGAATTGTGGTTTTTCCAACACCGGATATATTTTCTTCAAAATTAGCCGGTTTGGTTTTGTATGTGACAGCCCCACTACCACTGATATTTGAAATAAGTTGATCAGTAACATCAATGCTGCATTTCCCAAGTCCGGATATATTTGCATTACATTTTGAAGTTTTTAAATCAATAGCTTCTACTTTACCCGATCCTGATATATTGAAATTTGACTCTGATGCTGTTCCCCTTAATACTACTTTTCCAAGGCCGCTAATATTTACGTCAACTTTCTTCGAGTTAATTTCAAGATTAATTTTACCATCCCCACTAATATCTAATTTTAAATCTTCAGTATTGAATGGCGTCCTTCCGTCTACCACTCCTTTTCCACCTATGGAGATTTTCTCCAATGAAGGCATCGTAATTTCAATTTCATTTCCGGACTTAGCATTAACCAACAAAACACCATTCTTAACGACGATCATCGCATTATCCACATTTTCACCGGATGTAAAAACTACACTTTGTTGTGCACCTTGACTCAGAAAAATATGTCCATGAGCGGCTATGCTGATAGAACTAAAAGGGGCAAGATCCAATGGTTTAGATTGTGAAAAAACCTTGATAGAAATAAAGAGACTTAAGATTGCAAGGAAGAATTTCTGTTTCATAACTTATAAATTAAATAGTTTTGTTGTTTATTCATATGACGCCTGACCTTGGTAAAAGTTACAGGCATCAGAATCTATTGGGAATGAATGATTGGTTAAAACTCGGGAGCAAGCGGGGATAATTAAACACCTTACTTTACACGGGTGCGCGAAACTGAAAAGCGACCAATTTCCAGAGCATAGGTAGTTGCGTTTTTAATATGATTATCATATCGATCCAGCTCCACTTTTGCTCCGGTAGCCGTCGCTAATTTTTCAACTCCGGCCTCAGCAATATCCCAGGCAGTCAGGGAACCGGAATTTCCGGCAGGTGTTGGGATCAAGCCGAATTCAGCAAGCTCTTCCTGAGAAAAGACTGTACTCAATTCTCCAATCTGAAACTCTGTCGCTGTACCGGGAACTATAGTATTTTCAGCTATGCTGGGATTGACTTCAGATCGAACCGAATCTCGTTTATCATTAAAAACAATCTGTGATTCAAAGGCAATATTTTCAATGACCGGGACAGAAGGATCAATTAACTCCTGAGCAGGTGATGATGGATTATGAAAGTTATTACTCCTGGTTTTGTTTTTGGAACGCGAAGCTAAATTAGACACCGCTTTCACATTTGCCATTTTTCTTTCCTGCTCAGAACCATCCTTATTCACTGCGTATTGTCCTGAAGGGTTCTGTACTTGATAAGTAACAGGAAGGTCAGGATTAGATTTTTCTTCGACGAAAATGCGTTCTTGTCTTGAATTGACAAATGCAAAATAGCTTAGCAATAAAATTATTAATGCCGCAGCAATGGCTGTAGCCCGATAAACTAATTTACGAAAATAAATGACCTTCGTCTCCTTCTTCAATTCATACTTCCCGGCGAATACAATAGAATGATCCGGCTGAATCTTTGTCTTTCTTAGAATCTCAAGTTCTTCAACGAATGCAGGATTGTTTTTAATGTAAATCTCCACGCTATGCTTCGCAGCATCATCCAGATCATTCTCCAAATAGGCGACCAAGCGCGAAATATAATTATGTTCATTGATAAAACTTTTCCGCAGCGCATCTTTGCCATTGAACGACACATTAAAATCAGGCTCTAATTGAACACTGACAAAACTTTCAAATTCCTCGCGCAGATCAGGATTCTGGTCAAGAAATATAAACAAGGCTTTCTCATCAGAGGCATCAAGTGAAGCCTCGTGAAAATCGAGAAAGTATTGTTCGTAATTGGCGCGAGTGATCATTTTTTTATTTCTATTAAAGCACTCTTTCAAGACTACCTATATACTGCTTCAGAAAAACTCTGGCCCGGTATATATACACTTTTACTTGTGATGAGCTTAACCCGGTAATCTCCCCAATCTCATCATAATTATATCCTTCCAGGTCTCTTAATGTCAAGACTGCCTTTTGCTTGTCAGGAAGCAGGTTCAATGCATTATTCAAAACTTGCTTCAGGTCGCTATACTGTTCTGAGTGGAATAAACTATCTTCATTTACCTCAGTATAAGAACTCATTCGCTTGTTCTTCCTGATCTTGTCAATCATTGTATGATAGGCAGTTGTAAAAAGGTAGCTCTTTGCCTTAGCAGCTTCTATATTTGCAACATTCTTCCACATCTTTTCGAACGAATCCTGAACGACGTCACGCGCTTCTTCCTCATCCCGAATATTCTTAAGAATAAAACGGTAAACTCCGTCAGCATGTTGATCTACACATTGATTGTACTCGGAAGTAGTCATATATTCAAACGAAAATCGGCTATGTATACTTAATAGGACGCCTGAAGCGGTTCAAAGTTACAGGCTTTTATTATTATTCTACCCCAAAGCTTTCGACAAAATACCCGCAATAAAACTGTTTGAATCTTTGCATGAAAAGGAAACAAAACATCAGAATTTCATTATTTCCTTAGTATTTTTACATCCTAAGCCTTCAAACGGATGACCGAACAAGAGCAAATTTCAGTTTTCGATATGTTTAAAATCGGGGTTGGGCCTTCAAGCTCACATACCCTGGGACCTTGGCGTTCTGCCTTGGCTTTTCTGGAATCTGTGAGACTGAATAATTCTTTTAATAGTATTCTGAAAATTAAGGTTGACCTTTTCGGGTCTTTGGCTAAAACGGGTAAAGGGCATGGGACTGACATTGCCATGATTCTTGGCCTTTCCGGATACGATCCTGTTACTTTCGATGTTGACAATCTTACAAATACTGTAAATGGAATCGTCGAATCAAAAAAATTAAAACTTGGCGGAGAGAAAGACATCGAATTTATATTTGAGAAAGATATCGAAATGCATTTTTCTAAATCACTCGACTTTCATCCGAATGCACTTACAATTACAGCGACAATTTCTGATGGGAATAAATTTGAAGAAACATATTATTCTGTAGGCGGCGGCTTTATTGTAAAAGAGGGAGAAAACCCAGCCAGTGTTGGGAAGAGAGTACAATTAAAATATCCCGGCGATAACGCTGCACAACTTTTAAAACATTGTGCCGACACCGGACTTCCTGTCTCACAAATCGTCATGCAAAATGAGTTAAGCTGGCGTACAGAGTCTGAAATAAAAAGTGGCCTCTTGAATATATGGAAGACAATGACAGAATGCGTCTTCCGTGGCGCACAAACAAAAGGTGAATTACCGGGAGGACTAAGAGTTACCAGAAGAGCAGCATCATTGAACGCTAAACTTACTGAAGGAAAAAAGTACAGCACTTATGATGAATGGAAGAAAGTAATTCGATCAGGTGGTAATGATTTTAAATACACTTTAGATTGGGTTACTTGCTTTGCTTTGGCAGTGAACGAAGAGAACGCTTCATTCGGTCGGGTTGTGACTTCTCCAACAAATGGCGCTGCAGGCGTTATTCCCGCTGTACTCATGTATTATAACAACTTTATCAATCCGGTTTCTTTGAATACAACTGCAGAAGAAGAATCTGCATTGCTGGCAGAAAATAATATTCGTTTTCTTTTAACTGCCTCTGAAATCGGAAGCATATTTAAAAAAGGCGCAACGATCTCTGCAGCTATGGGCGGTTGTCAGGCTGAGATCGGTGTGTCATCTGCAATGGCTGCAGGTGCACTCACAGAATTATTAGGTGGCGATCCAAAGCAAGTGATGATGGCAGCAGAGATTGCGATGGAACATCATCTCGGATTAACTTGTGATCCCATAAAAGGACTTGTTCAAATTCCATGTATCGAAAGAAATACGATGGGAGCTGTTAAAGCAATTACGGCTGCTCAGCTTTCATTAAACTCTGATCCATCGAAAGCAAAAGTTTCACTTGATGACGTAGTTAAGACGATGTGGAATACGGCGATGGAAATGAATAATAAATTTAAAGAAACTGCCGAGGGTGGATTAGCGACGAATGTGCCGATTAGTTTGAGTGAGTGTTAATCAAAATTGACTAAGAAATCATTCAATGACGATTCATTGAATGTGATTATCAACTCAACTTCAATACCGCCAAAAACGCCTGCTGCGGAATTTCCACATTACCTACCTGACGCATACGTTTCTTTCCTTCTTTCTGCTTTTCAAGAAGTTTACGTTTACGGGAGATGTCACCACCGTAACATTTGGCTGTAACATCTTTGCGTAATGCCTTCACCGTTTCTCGTGCAATGATCTTCGCACCGATACTGGCTTGTATGATAATTTCAAATTGCTGACGAGTAATCAGCTCTTTTAATTTCTCGCACATCTTTTTTCCAAAATCAAAAGCGTGGCTTTTGTGTACGAGTGCCGATAAAGCATCAACCGGTTCTCCGTTCAAACGAATGTCCAGTTTTACCAAATCAGACTGACGGTAATTCAAAGGATGATAATCGAAAGATGCATATCCTTTTGAAATAGATTTCAGCTTATCATAAAAATCAAAAACGATCTCAGCCAATGGCATGTGGAACTGAAGTTCAACGCGATCAGTTGTGAGGTAATGTTGCTTCATCAACACGCCACGTTTACCAATGCAAAGCGTCATGATGTTTCCTGTGAATTCAGATTTAGTGATTATCTGTGCACTGATGTAAGGCTCTTCAATCCGGTCAAGAAAATTTGGGTCAGGCATTTCACTCGGATTATGAATTTCCCGAACTTCGCCATTATTCAAATAGGCTACATATGATACGTTTGGAACTGTTGTGATGACAGTCATGTCATACTCACGTTCCAATCGCTCCTGGATAATCTCCATGTGCAGCATTCCTAAAAATCCGCAACGGAAACCAAAACCCAAAGCAGCAGAAGATTCAGGCTGAAATACCAGCGAGGCATCATTCAACTGAAGTTTTTCCATTGCTGTGCGCAAATCTTCATACTCGTCTGTATCAACCGGATAAATTCCTGCGAATACCATGGGCTTCACATCTTCGAAACCTTTAATCATTTCCTCGCATGGTCGGTCAACAAGAGTAAGTGTATCTCCAACTTTTACTTCGCGTGCCTCTTTAATACCGGAAATAATATATCCAACGTCACCGGTGCGAACAACATCGCGCGGCGATTTTTCTAATTTCAAGATTCCAACTTCATCAGCGATGTACTGTCTGCCGGTTGCGGCAAATTTTATTTTATCTCCCTTTTTTATTTCCCCATCCATGACACGGAAATAAGCAATAATTCCTCTGAAAGAATTAAATACAGAGTCAAATATTAGTGCTTTCAAAGGAGCCTCCGGATCACCCTTGGGAGCAGGAATTCTTTCAATGATTGCATTTAATATATCATCAATTCCCAATCCCGTTTTAGCAGAAGCAGGAATAATTGAGTCACGTTCACAACCAACCAGATCAACAATCTGATCTTTTACCATTTCCGGATCGGCACTTGGAAGGTCAATTTTATTAAGGATAGGAATAATTTCCAGTCCATGCTCAAGGGCAAGATACAGGTTAGAGATAGTCTGCGCCTGGATTCCTTGCGCAGCATCAACAATTAAAAGTGCGCCTTCGCAGGCAGCAATCGAACGTGAAACTTCATAAGAAAAGTCAACGTGCCCGGGTGTATCGATCAGATTGAGAATATATTTCTCTCCATTTTGCTCATAAGCCATCTGAATAGCGTGGCTCTTGATGGTGATGCCACGCTCACGTTCCAAATCCATATCATCCAAAACCTGAGCCTGAGCCTCACGGTGAGTGATCGTTTTGGTAACCTCCAACAGTCTGTCAGCCAAGGTACTTTTACCATGGTCGATGTGGGCAATAATGCAAAAATTACGAATATTCTTCAATTTCGATCTTTTCTATCCTGAACAATCAGATTTGTTTTCAATAATCTGTACAAAAACAGGGTTTGGACAGGCTTATTTCACAGGGCTGCAAAGCTACACTTTTTTCAGCCATGAGAAAGGATTTTTTCCGCTTTTGTTTGATATACAGTCCATTGAGAACCAATACTCAGGGAAAATTGCAGCTTGGAATCCTACTCAAAACACTCCTGAAATCGTCAATCATTGTAGGGATGTGTCAGAATGCAGCCGTACGATACTTCTTCGTGCAAGCATTCTATTGCCATTGAATTAGAATTTCAATTGATAAAATTGTGGCTTACCTTGCAGAGATTTTTTGAGAGCACAAAATATTTATGAAAGTAACCGAACACTTAAAGCAAGCCGCCGGCAAAACTTTATTTTCTGTTGAGATCCTCCCTCCCTTGAAAGGTAAAAGTATCCAGAGTATATATGATATTCTGGATCCTATCATGGAGTTTAAACCTTCATTCGTTGATGTAACTTATCACCGGGAAGAATACGTTTATAAAAAACGTGAAAACGGTTTACTGGAAAAATTTTCAATGCGTAAGCGCCCGGGCACTGTTGGAATTTGTGCTGCCATCATCAACCACTATAAAGTAGATACAGTTCCTCATATCATTTGTGGTGGCTTCTCGCGGGAAGAAACTGAAAACGCTTTAATCGACCTGAATTTTTTGGGAATTGATAATGCACTCTTACTCCGTGGCGATGCCATTAAATCAGAAGCTGCTTTTGAACCTCATCCATTCGGACACCTTTATGCACTGGATCTTGTTTCTCAGGTGGTAAACATGAATAAAGGAATTTACCTTGATGAAGAATTACGCGATGTGGCTCCTTCCAATTTTTGTATAGGCGTGGCAGGATATCCGGAAAAACATTTCGAGGCACCAAATCTTAAAAGTGATTTAAAATTTCTGAAGGCAAAAATTGACGCCGGAGCCGAATACATTGTAACGCAAATGTTCTTTGACAACAAAAAGTACTTTGAGTTTGTGGAAAAGTGCAAGGAGGCCGGAATTAATGTTCCAATTATCCCCGGATTAAAACCGCTTACAGGTTCTAAACAATGCACATCGCTTCCTAAAATATTTCATGTTGATATTCCGGAAGATCTTGAAGAGGCAATCAGCCAATGCAAATCTGAAAAGGATGTTAAGCAAGTTGGAATGGAATGGTGCATCAATCAATCAAAGGAATTAATGAAAGCCGGAGCGCCTTGTCTGCATTATTACACTATGGGGAATGCAGAAAATACGATTCGAATTGCGAAGGAACTTTTTTAGAAATTAACCGGCAAGAGATTACAAAGGAATTTTTATTCCGGACTAAGTATTTTTGAAACATTTAGCTTCAATCGAAATTTGGTATTGAAAGCAAGACAATTTGTTTAATTCTTTTCTGACATTATTCTCGCAACATATTTCCCAATCACATCAAATTCAATATTGACTTTATCGCCCTTTTGAAGTTCCGAAAAATTTGTGTGTTCCCTGGTAAAAGGAATGATAGCAACAGAAAAAGTATTTTTGATTGAATCCACAACAGTCAGGGATACACCATTCACACAAATAGAGCCTTTTTCTACGGTAATGTGTCCCGCTAAGGCCGGATACTCAAATGAATAAATCCAGCTTCCACCCTGCTCTGCAACAGAAAGAACAGTTGCGGTCGTGTCAACATGCCCTTGTACCATGTGGCCATCCAAACGATCACCGATTTTCATACATCGTTCCAGGTTGATTTTACTTCCAACCTTTTGCAATCCAAGATTAGTTCGCCTTAGGGTTTCATCTATGGCAACAACGTCATACACGTCATCAGAAATATTCACTACAGTAAGGCAAATACCATTGTGTGCAATGCTTTGATCAATTTTTAATTCTGAGGTAAAGGGGGAAGAAATTGAGATGCGAAGATTAGTATCTTCTTTCTTCAGTGCTGTAATTTTCCCAATTGCTTCAATGATTCCTGTAAACATATGTTCTGCTCAATAAATATCAATGTAAGAATACAGGGCAAAATTAAATGCTTATCATTGGGGATAAAAATGTTTATCGTATCAGATGAACATATCCTTTTAATTGTACCGGCTCAACACCCTCCACCCTGTAGAAGTTTACGGTACATGTATAGTAATAGACTCCTGCAGCGCAATCTTTTCCACTCTTCTGTTCCTTGCCATCCCAGTTAATATCGCGGTCGGTACTTTCAAACACGAGCGTTCCCCAACGATTATAAATCTTGATAAGTATGTCTTTTACGTTCTTGTAAGGTGGACAATTTGTCTCCTGTATTTGTTGTGCAGTGGTTTCATCACATGGATGAAAGAAATCGTTGCGTTTATCTCCATTAGGTGTGAAGACGCTTGGCAACACGTACTGCCGGCATGTATCAACACAAACTTCCAATGGACTGATGGTTTCATTTCCGACGGAATCAATTGCAGTCACTTTATAACAACCGGCAAGAGAGTTTAAATTATCATGCAGGTATGTCGTATCCGTCGGATTAAGGACAGAGTCAATCAATTCATATCCACTAATTAGTGATGGAGCGAAATAAATATAATATTTCAGGACATCGTCTGCGCAAGAATTATTTGGATTGGTCCAGGTAAGCTTATTAAGATCGTCCAAACAAAATGATTCCACGGTTAATTCAGGAGCACAAGGATTGATATTATCTAGCGGAATTGCACATTCTCGTTGTGAACGATTCAGAATAGGATCAACAAAGCCAGGGAAGGTATACTCACCAACACTACGAACGTAGTAACAATAAGTGTTGCCATTTACAAGTCCGGTATCAGTAAAGTTTTTCAATGTTGTTGATGCAATGGAATCATAGACAAGCGTAACATCATTCAACTTGAATATATCATAGGAATTATTAGCCCAAGGAACATGTTCTTCCCAGGATAAAACCAAACGATTATCAGTTGGAGCTATCGAAAGAAACACCGAGGAAGCCGTTGTACTGTTGCCCTTCAAAGTCAGAACACCATTATTTGTATAATATAACTCAACTCTATAGGACCAGGGATTGGTTTTAGTATCAAGAGGAGTATCGATGAAAATAGTATCATTCAAGTCATTGAATGTCGCTATCTGACTAAGCGAAGCACCAACAAATCCAGTTGAACGGTACAAACGATATTGGTATGGGGGCGGGCTTTGGACGGTATCGAGCTCTGTCGGTTTGCTCCAGGCGACATACATTGATCCGGCTGTGGGACTGGTAACTTGCACATCAACGTTGGTCATTACAGGCAAATCTTTCTTTAAAGAGGCACAGACCTGAGCAGTTGCACAGCTTTCAGAACTGTCACGATACATTGCAGTAATAATATAACAATACTCCACGCCTATTGCCAATCCGATGCCACCATCGTTATCCAGGTAATTTGTTAGAGGAGTATTTGCAATTAAAGTATAGCCTGAATAAGCCGGTGCACCATTATCGCAAGGACAAGGGATTGTTCCCGGATAAACACCTGAACGGCGGTAAACCTTATAGTATAATAGCTCAGTACAGGCAGGTGGATCCCAGTTCAATTGAATGGCATTCCCGTTCGCTGCAGCAACAAGATTTTTGGGAGCAGGACCGATGACGCGGATAAAAACTCCGGCAAGACTTACCAGTGTGATTGAATCCGGAGGCAATAAATCCTCCGCCTTAAACTGTGCATAATAGGGCTGAGAACGTATATGGCTACAGTTAGTTTGCCAATAAAACTGAGAAGTGACCGTATCATTAGAGGTCGTAATCGGGATAAGGACTGCAGAATCAGAAACAGTAAAAGGTCCCCCGCTGCCCGAAAGACGCACACCATTGCCATCAGGATCAATAGCAGTAATGTTGAATGCGAGAGTATCACCAGCAACAACGCAAGTATCAGCCAATGGCTGGATTACAGGAGGGAAATTATTACAATTGCCAATAATGATTTGCATGTCGCGGGTAACATAACCTATTGGCGAACCATTTCTCCATTCGGTAATTCTAAAAGCGACGTTGTATTCCCAAGGGGCAAAACCGCTCACCGTAATTGGCGAATCCCAAATTAAATCTCCGGTGATAGCATTTATTGAAAAAGAATTTGAGGTGACAGGGAAGCTATAGCCAGGGATGGGAGCTCCGTTCAGACCCCTGCACACGGTGAGTTCATAGGAGAGTGAATCACCATCCGGATCATAGGCATTCGCATTATGAATAAAAACTCTTCCAACACAACCACGATCTATCGGTGGATAAGTAAGTACAGGAGAACTATTGGGTCCGATATAAGGGTTAATATTTAATTCTGTGCTTACATAAAACGGTACCTCTACTGAACCCGGAATATTGACCACGCCTGAATTTCTATTGGGATCTTCAAAATGAATCAAGAAATTACCGTTTCCACTATACGTGTGGTAATTTATATAGGTGTTTCGAGTGATGTCATTTGCCAAAGTCTCTCTATAAGTCCTATGAAAAACAACCGGTCCTGATCCGTCGCCCCAATAAACGGAATCCAATGTAGGACGATCTGCCTGAAAACTACTTGTCTTAGTATAGGTAATGATTGTTACCTCATAGGTCCAAGCGGGTGGTGGGCCAATATAACGATATGTAATTTCACCGGCACGATTGTGAGTTGCAGAAACTTCCTTTGAACACATTGCAAAAAGCAGTAGCATGGCGAAAGCATACAGACTCCTCCGCAGAAAACTATCAGAAAAAAATGAAGATGAACAATATTTGGTATTTCTAATTTTCACGTACAAGGATTATAGTTTAATACAAGAATATAAAAATTCAATTTCTCTGAAAATATAAAATCAATATGCAATCACCTGTTGTTCCATTAACTCCGGCAGTTCTCTATACTCGTATTGTTGTGTTCTTAACTGTGGCTCAAAGCCGGCCTGCTTAATAGCGTCCTGAATTCCTTGAGAGGTAAAACGATGAGGCGCTCCTGCTGCAGAAACTACATTCTCTTCAATCATAATGGAACCAAAATCATTAGCTCCGGCGTGCAAACATAATTGCGCAACCTCTTTTCCTACTGTCAACCAACTGGCTTGTATATTTTGAATATTTGGAAGCATGATACGACTGATGGCGATAGTACGAATATATTCTTCACCATGAACTTCATTGCGGATACCTTTTATTCTTCTCAACAAGGTTCCTTCGTCCTGGAATGGCCATGGGATAAATGCCAGAAAACCCTTTGCATCAGCTGGTTTTTCACTTTGCACTTCACGCAACCAAACAAGATGCTGGAATCTTTCCTCCAAAGTCTCAACGTGACCAAACATCATTGTAGCGGAAGTTGTTATGTGCAATTGATGAGCCGCTCTCATCACGTCGAGCCACTCCCTACCGGAACATTTTCCTTTAGAAATTAATCGACGAACGCGGTCGGACAATATCTCAGCGCCTGCTCCGGGTAACGAATCGAGTCCGGCCTCATGCAATGCTTTTAAAACTTCTGTATGTGTAGAACCTTCGAGTTTTGTAATGTGTGCGATTTCGGGTGGCCCAAGTGAATGTAACTTTAAAGTCGGATAGAGTCTTTTCAACTCACGAAAAAGATCTACATAAAACTTCAATCCCAAATCAGGATGGTGACCGCCCTGAAGAAGCAACTGTTCTCCACCAAGACGAAATGTCTCTTCGATTTTTTCTTTATACTGATCGATGCTTGTGATGTATGACTCTTCATGTCCGGGAATTCTGTAGAAGTTACAAAACTTACAATTTGCGATGCAAACATTAGTGGTATTTACATTACGGTCAATAATCCAGGTGACTTTATTATCAGCATGAAACTTTTTGCGTAAGGTGTTACCTACATCCATCAACTCGGCCGTTGGTACTTTTTCAAAAAGAGTTTGTCCTTCTTCAGCACTTAAAAATTCAAGATTCAATGCTTTTTTGAGGAGGGAGTCTGTACCAATCATTTCTACCGTTTAGTGTTCAAATCATTAACTAATAAAAGGAAAGAATTGTTCATTCCCGGGCTGGAAAAAAAACTGTACTTTCCGCAATCAAAAATACAACTTAAAATGCAGACTACAATCCAAAGTACCAAGGGCAATAAGAGCTCAGATTCCCTGATTTTACTTCTGGCTGACATTAAAAAGCTTCCGACGAAGATCTTTTCAAAAGAAGAGTCCGATTTCATTAAAAAGGAAGTCAAAGCTGATCGCAAATCAGTGATCATCAATCAGTACAATCGTACAATTTTCCTTTTTTTACCTGATTTTTCGAAAAAAGAAAGCGCCCTTCTTGAAAAATGCCGAAATGCCGGTGAGAGTTTTTTGGCTCAGATCAACAAGTTAAAACTTAAAAGAATAGTGCTTGTCGACTTAGCCGATCGGACTGATCTGACGCTTGCTATGGCTGAAGGTATGGCCTTGGGCAATTATCAATTTTTAAAGTACCGCAAGAACAAAAAGAGTCTTGAAAATTCCCTGAAGGAAATAGCGATCAAAAGCTCAGGATTGCGTAACGACAAAATCAGCGATTTACAGAACTTGATTGATGCGGTTGTGCGTGCCCGGGATCTTGTCAATGAACCTCAGTCGTTTCTGAGTGCTACTCAACTTTCTTCTGAATTTGTAAAAATGGGTAAGGAGGCAAAATTCAAAGTAGAAGTTTTCAGGAAACAAAAAATAAAGTCGATGAAAATGGGTGGTATTCTTGCTGTAAACAAAGGCAGTGTTGAGCCGCCAACATTTACGGTGATGACATACAAGCCAGCAAATGCGAAAAATAAAAAACCATATATCTTAGTGGGCAAGGGAGTTGTTTATGATACCGGAGGATTGAGTCTCAAACCAACAGCCAACTCCATGGATTTTATGAAGAGTGATATGGCCGGATCTGCCGTCGTCGCTTCCACACTTTTTGCCATTGCCAAAATGAAACTTCCGGTTTACGTGATGGCATTGGTGCCGGCTACTGATAATCGTCCCGGTGGCGATGCCTATACACCCGGTGATGTTATCACTATGATGAGCGGACATACCGTTGAGGTTTTAAATACCGATGCTGAAGGAAGATTAATATTGGCCGATGCACTCCACTACGCCAAAAAGTTTAAGCCGGAATTAGTGATGGACTTTGCAACTCTTACCGGTGCAGCGGCAGCAGCGATAGGGTCTTACGGAATTGTGTGCATGGGTACTGCTGATGAAAAGACAAAGACTAAATTGAAAGAAGCCGGAGAAAAACGCTATGAGCGATTGGCTGAATTTCCAATCTGGGATGAATATGATGATTTGATAAAGAGTGACATTGCCGACATGAAAAATATTGGCGGCCCATATGCCGGAGCAATTACTGCCGGAAAATTCCTGCAACGCTACATTGATTACCCCTGGATGCATTTTGATATAGCCGGACCTTCATTTGTTAATTCGCCAAGCAGTTACCGAGGCAAGAACGGGACTGGATACGGAGTGAGATTGATGGTGGAATTTTTCTCCAATTTATAAAAGAACAGGCTTTGCGGAAGTCTTTAAGAAGATTGATTTCTTTGATTAAGGATATAATTATAAGGCCAAGACTAGAGTTTCCAATTTCTATTACCTTTGTATTCAGATAGAACAATGCTATGAGTCACCCGGAACAAGAAGGACGTATTAAAGTAGGCATTACCTGCGGTGATGTGAATGGAGTTGGGCTGGAGGTTATAATGAAAGCTCTTCTTGATAGCCGCATTCATCAGATATGCACCCCTGTTATTTATGCAAGTAATAAACTCGTTTCTTTCCAAAGAAAACACCTTAATCTGAACGACTTTCAGTATCAGACTGTACATGGCAGCAATGAAATTATTTTAAGAAAGACAAATGTGATTAATTGCTGGGAAGAAGAAGTAAGTGTTGAATGGGGCAAAGCTACTGAAGCCTCCGGGAAATACGCTTTTCTAGCCTTGGAAGCTGCAGTTGCTGATTTAAAAGCCGGAAATATTCATGTTCTTGTAACAGCGCCAATAAACAAACACACGATTCAAAATAAGGATTTCACATTTCAAGGACATACAGAATATTTAGCTGATCGTTTTGACTCGAAAGATCCGCTCATGTTCCTTGTGAGTGAAACGCTTCGTGTTGCTGTTACCTCAGGGCATATCCCTGTAAAAGAAGTGGCATCCGTTTTGTCCATCGAAAAGATCGTCAAGAAAATAAAGAGTATCGAGCACTCTCTGAAGCGTGACTTTGGCCAACGAAAACCACGTATAGCGGTGTTTGGACTAAATCCTCATGCCGGCGACGAAGGCTTGATTGGTTTGGAAGAAAAAGAATTTATTCTTCCCGCGATAAAAAAATGTTTTGACGAAGGAACATTTGTTTACGGTCCTTATTCCGCTGATGGATTTTTCGGATCGGGTGCATTTAAAAAATTCGATGCCATCCTGGCGATGTATCATGACCAGGGACTCATTCCTTTTAAAACATTGAGTTTTTCTTCCGGCGTAAATTATACAGCCGGCTTACCAATTGTACGCACTTCGCCTGATCACGGAACGGCTTATGATATTGCCGGTAAAGGGACAGCGATTGAAGATTCTTTGCGTGATGCAATTTACACCGCTATTGATATTCTGAAGAAACGAGAAGAATACGATGAAATAACGGCCAACCCTTTGGCATTTTCAAAGCAAACCAGAGACCACTAAGGTTAGTTTGGGTGTGGAGTTTGGGTGTGGAGTTTGGGTGTGGAGTTTGGGTGTGGAGTTTGGGTGTGGGGTTTGAGTGCGGAGTTTGGGTGCGTCCTCTTTGACACGACTTTTATAGTTCCAACCAATTCAGGGATCAATTGAAAGAAATTTTTATCTTTTTCTCTGTAGTACCCGTATTTAAATTCAGAATATAAAATCCAACCGGTAAATTTCCTCTTTGCACCTCAACACTATTTCTATTTGAGAATATTTCTGTTTGAAGAAGGCGGCCAGTCAGATCAAACAACTTGTAGGAATCAATTGCATCTTCTGATTCAATATTGACAACATGATTAGCCGGGTTCGGGTAAATTTTCAGTGTAGGATCTCTATCGATAACAGAAATTAAGCCGGTTGTAATAAAAGTGTTAGGCAAAGGGCTAGGATCACCAGGTGTGCAATTTAACTGGTCATAGAGGAAGTTGCTTACAAAGCGAATGGTGGTATCCATGTATGCTGTATTTCCCAGATATGGTACATGGCCGCTTCCGAAATAGGTATACATTTCATTATAAACGCCAATGCTATTGGCATATTCATTTGCTGCATAGCTGCCATCGACCTCCATGATGGGGAACAAACCAAGAAGATAAATTGTATCGGTTGAATAAGGCACCGTCTGATCATTCGTTCCGTGCATGCTCACAAAAGGAATATCTCCGGGGATGATATACTCTTTGAAACCTAAAGCACCACAAAGGTTAATAACGGCATTAATTTCTGATGCATAACCCTGATTGCCACTCCCTCCTTCAATGTTCCCCATTGCTACAGTATCAATTACTGAAGGCAATTCAGAAACCTCGTTCAGGTATGCCAGATGCAAGGCTGTAAATGCTCCGGCGGAACTTCCACCTCCAAAAATAATTTCCGGATCGATTTTATAGGTATTTGATATTGCTGCATCTTTTCTGAAAAAGCGCACAGCTGCTTTCATATCCTGCACAGCTCTGTAAACAGCTTTAGTTGCATTAGTCTCCCCTATCGGTACAGGAATTCCAAGCCGGTAGCTGATGGAGGCGCAAACGTAGCCTCGTTTTGCAAATGCCATGCTAAGGCTGGTTATGTCCTGATCATTTTTGGTGCCACCAATAAAACTTCCACCATGAACCCAAACAATCAATGGTCTAAACTGAGCTGTATCACCTGAAGGTTGATATATATCCATGATTAAATTTTCAGATGCATTATTTGCATTGATATTTGAGCCATAGATTATATTACTTGAAATATCAACTGAAGAAAAAACTTCCTGATCATATCGCAAGGAGTTGCAATCGATAAAAGTCTGTGCACGCACATTGCACGAAAAAAACAGAGTGAAAATTATCGGGAGCACCATGCTCTTTATCATTAGTCGCATAATTGGAGAGGGATTATAGCAAATTAAAATGTAAGGTAAGAAATATTGCTTGATATCGCGATTAAGCACGATGAAGGATGGCATAAAAAAAGCCGGCAATCAGATTGCCGGCTTTCATTTACATTTTCAATAATTAATTTCGAATACTGATCTTCTCGGTGACTTCACCTGCATCGAAACCTATCTTGATAAGATAAGAACCTGATTGCAGTGACTGAACATCCAGTTTTATCTTTTGATCTTCTAAAGTAGCAACTTTGCTGACAAGTCTTCCCGTGATATCATATAAACTGATATAACGTACCGGTGCGTTGGTTGAAGACGCATCGATATTAATGAATCCTGAAGCAGGATTTGGGAAAATTGACAATGAACTTTTAATAGAAGATAAATTGTTAATTCCTGTTGAAAGGTTCAGAGCAGCAACGATACGTGGATTAGCATAACCCATGATTGTGTCAATGTAGGCAATGGCTTTGGATCTGCTCATGTCAGGGTTTGTAGCCAATGAACTATACCAAATGGTGTCTGTTTTACCTTGTGTAAATCCAAGTCCAAACATACAAGTTTGGTACACTGTTGTTGAATCATACCATTCCCAAGGACCAGCTTGTCCTGTTGCAGGTCCCGGAGGGTCAGGTAATTCAAAAGGGAATAATCCATCGAAACCATCATTGACTTGATTGGCGCGAACAGTGTAAGGATCAGTCCAGGTATTATTCTGGAAAGCTATATTATTTTGTAAGCTATCTGCAATCCTTATAACTCTCCAGCTACCACTTACATCGACGACGAAATCACCTGTTGTAGGAACGATAACCGATCCGTCTTTATAAGGTGCAAAAGGATCATTGACAACGTGGAAGGCAACAAAAGGTACGTTGGGGCCGGCTTGTAACCATGAACTATCTCCCAAAGCACCACCCATATTGATTACAAATGCAACATCATTTGCAACACCCGGAGTATTTGTAGCAAGATTATATCCCGGAGCGCCACCGTAACCATCAAAATCACCCCAAATACTTTGGTTGATATAGGTCAAACCGGCAGTGAATCCATAATTTGAATTTGTAGTTGCAGCTAGGAATTTCGGCAATTCGATCTGAGCCGGATTGTTAAGGCAAACATAAGCCATCGCAACATACCCTCCGGAACCTACTCCTGTAAGAATAAATCTTGATTCATCAATGCCATAAGTATTGGAGCCTGAGGCATCGTTTCTGAAGTAACGAACACATGCTTTCACATCCTGCATAGCACGATAAACAGATTGCAAGAGTGTTCCGGTACGAATGTCTTGTCCGGCAGGGCCGATGGCCTGAGGATTCCAACCTAAACGATAATCCATGGCTATCGCAGTGTAACCACGACGTGCAAACTGACGACACAATTCAGTTACTGCACTATCTGATTTAATTCCTGTAGCCTGTCCATTATAAAAAATAGGGAGAAAACTTCCGGTGTGAATTACTATCACCGTTGGCCTTGCAGTCATCGTATCACCAACAGGTTGGTATACGTCAGCCTTCAGATCAATAGTGTCTGCAACTCCGGTGAGAAATTGAATATTTTCTCCGAACACAATATTAGGAGTAACAGATACGGAGCTAAAGACTTCGCTCAAAAATCTCTGAGAAAAAAGATTGGCTGAAGAGCAAATCAGTCCCAGAGTAAGTAGGAATGGTAGTAATGGTTTTTTCATTTGGTTTTTCTTTGGAACAAACTTAATTCAAAATTATCATAATACAAACATGAAAAAAGTCAGGTCAATCACCCTTCGGGTGTTTAAATTTGTTATTTGACCAGTTCGACGCGGATTGAAACGTAAGCCATTCTTCCAACACTCGGGCCACCATAAACGGTGAATTTCTTGTTATTCAAGAGATTTGAACAGCCAATTTTAAGTGTAGACTTTGCTTTTACAATACGATGTGAGATTTGTGCATCAACTAAGTCATATTGTGGCACAAAACCGGTGAATTGGGGTGAGCCTTCATAGTTAAATCCCTGAATCCATTTATAATTTACCATGAATCCGAGGTTCAAAAAACTCCATCCAAGGTCTCTACCACTAATTCCAACATTAAACTTATTCTCAGGGGAGTTGAAAGCAGGGATTAATGGATCCTCGGAATTTCCACGATCCAGGATGTTATAACTGTAGTTCCCATTGATCGCAAAGAATTTCTTGAAATAATAGGTCATTCCAACAGAAACACCTCTGGTTGTAACCCGATCTTTTGAATTGGTAGCTACGCGATAAATTTCATTTAAGCTGAATAGATTTACGGCAGGAATATATTCAACTGAAGCACCAATCTTATACCCTATGAAATCGGTATACCAGCTATAATAAGCAGCAAGGTCAACATAAAGATTTTTAAATAATGTTGTACGATAACCAATCTCAATCGTCTTTACCTTTTCCGGTCGAATCGGATCGACATTAAAATACTCTAAAGTGTCACGATTACCGGTATTGAATGCCGCGAACATACTTTCAAGTGTGACCAGGGAATCAAATCCCTCGAGATTTCCAACCAGCAAGGCACGACCGACATCATAGTATAAATACTGATCGGCAAGGGTAGGATTTCTTATAGCAGATGAAAATGATGCGCGAATTATTTGTGTTGGCTTGAATGTATATACCGCGCTTAGAGCAGGAGAAAACAAATAGTCGAAGTTTTCATTCTTATCAAGACGGGCACTAAGATCTATACGCAACTTTTCATCAACAAATCTTTTTTGCAGGCCTGTATACATCCCGTATTCATGATTACGAATTACATAATCACCTGTGTCCCTAAAGATGTTCCCTCTTGAATCAGGAGCATACATTCGGTAATTAGCGCCCAGGGTAATGTCCATTATCTTTGGCCTAAACTTATATTCAGCATGAACATGATAGAGGGCAGACTTATCATAGAAGCGTGATCCTCCGTCAGTATAATAGGTATTTGTGATCGCTTTGAAAGCAGAATCAAACTGCGCAGTTCCCGGTTCGAAACGAGGATACTGACCTCCGGTCGTTACTGTTTGGTCCGCATATAGTCTGGTCAGATCATGATATTTATACAGGGAGTCTGAATAATTATCAAACAACCAGGGGTTTATGGCATTAACATAATCACTGTAATTAGCATATTGATCTCTCAAGGTATTGTAACCCGGGAACTGAACCACTTTAGGCCTGTGTGTCGTATTCCATCTGTTACTGTAATCCTGGGCCCAACGGCTATCACTCTTAGCAGCGTCCTGTAACAATAAAGCGGTAACGAATGCATCATAAGATTTCCCGGCGTCTTCATTCGTGGCATAAGCCCGGATAAAAAATTTATCATCCTGTCTCACTTCAACACGTTGCTGATAAAAATAAATATCCTTCAGGCTGTAACGGTTATCCCCTTGATATACGGTAGTTCCATTTCCAAAATTCGAAGACAAAATCAGCTCTATCTTTTTAGTGATTTTATAATGAAGGGCGGCATTCAGTTTTAAATTATGAGTACTATAATCAACAACGTCTTTCTCTTCATAGCCTGTACGATACCAAATTCCTAAGCCGGGGCGGAGTGTTGCAATGGCAGATGCATCGTTATTACTATTGTACTCATCTCCATATCTGTTTACTGCATCATAACCTCCCGGATTGTCTTCAGCATTTCTTGATTGAGGTGTTGCACTCAAATTGTCTGCCACCCAATCGTTAGCCTGCATGTAAAAAGCATTCAATTTATAAGCAAATTTGTCGGCGCCGGCCTTATTTTTAAATACCTGTGCCCAGCGAATCGCGCCTTGCAATAAATCTCTTTCAGCTGTTTTAAACTCAAGCTCAAGACCCGGCTTTACAAATGGACTTCTGGTTGTCATGCTAATAACACCATTAAACGCATTCGGTCCATAAAAAGCAGAGCTGGCCCCGGCAACCATATCTACCTTTAATACATCAAGATCTGAAGAACCGAGAAAATTCCCCAATGAAAAATTTAAACCCGGAGCCTGATTATCTACTCCATCAATAACCTGCAAAGATCGAACCGGTGATGTGCTGTTAAAGCCCCGGGTATTCACGATTGTAAAACCTAAAGACGCACTGGTAAGATCAACTCCTTTCATGGTTCCAAGTGCTTCATAAAAAGATGTTTGTGCACATTCTTTTATGGCAATAATATCCATAGATTCAATCGTAAGTGGCGACTCTTTCTGCTTCTCTGAAATTCTGCTTCCCGTTACTTCCACGCCTTTCAATTCGACTTGCTTCGACTGTAGCTTCAATGTAAATGGCTTGTCCAATGAACTTACAGATAATTCCTGCGGCTCATATCCAACAAAAGAAATCACAAGAATGAAAGGTGGATTTCGATCAACCTGCAATTCAAATTTCCCGTCGATATCAGTTATCGTACCGGTATTACTTCCTTTTAATGTTACAACTGCTCCAATAATGGACTCGTTGGTCTTTCCGTCACGGATCACTCCGCTCACAGTTTGTGAACTTGCATTATAATTGAACGCAAAGAAAAACAGAATCGATAAAAAAATTCGTGAAGACATCAGGCTGAGTATAGTAACTCAAACCTACATGTTTCAACAATATGAAACAAGCAGGCGATAAAGGATTTTCAACAATCTGATAAAAAACATGCAAAGAAATGCCGGATTTTGTCAATGAGAATTATCACCTGGAAATAATAAGCCGGCCGGCTTGACTTCTTTCATTCGAACTAAATCTGAAAAAATAAATACCGGAGGATAAATCTGAAGCGTCAAATGCCCTGACATGTTCGCCGGCTACAAGGTCGGATTCTATGATGGTGCGTAACAATTTGCCGCTCAAATCGAAAATCTGGAGGCGAACAAATTGTTTCGACTTTAAAGAAAACAGGAAAGTTGTACGTTCACTCAGGGGATTAGGGTAAACGTAAAAGGCAGCAAGGCTAACTTCTTCTTCTATACCAAGACTTGCATCAAGTATTTCGACTAATTCGCACTTTTCGCATAGCTGTGAGTCTGTCACACAAATCTCATACACACCGGCAGTCAAGCCTGAAACTGAGGCAGTACTTTGTCCGGTGCCTGTCCACAGAAAAGAATATGGAATAGCACCACCGCTAACTGTAACAATTGCGCTTCCATCAGAACATCCTGTGCATGTGACATCATTATGTATCACTGTCAGGTCAAGCGGATCCGGACCATCAATGACAAATGAATCGACGAGCAAACAATTATTTCCATCAGTGATTGTCAGACTGCACATTCCTTCACAAAGGTTTACTGCAGCAGCAGCTGTATCTCCGTCACACCATAAAAATCGATATGGCATCGTTCCGCCAGACAATTGAGCAAAAGCAGTACCATCACAAAGGCCTCCGCAGGTTTCATCTGTACTTATAACCGTTGCAGCAAGGGCAGTAGGTTCTGTTATGCTTGCACTTGATGTTGCGGTACACAAATTTGAATCAGTAACTAAAACAGAATAAACTCCCGGCCCAAGGTTCTTCGCAGTATCGGAGCTTTGCCCGCCAGGATTCCATTCATAGACATACGGCAAGGTGCCTCCGCCTACCTCTGCAAAAATTTCTCCGTTCATAGCTCCTGCACAAGTAACATCATTCACAAACAATATCATTGCCAAGGGTGCCGGCTCTTCGATCAATAGAGTTATTGAATCACGGCAACCTATTGAATCAATTACATTCACCGTATATATTCCTGAAAACAGTCCGCTTGCAGAGGAGCTCGTTGAAACAACCGGCGACCAGGTATAATTAAACGGTGAAGTTCCTGAAAGAGTGTTTAAAGAAACGGCTCCATCCGATCCTCCGTTGCAAGTTACCTTCACCTGACTGCTTATTTCAAGACCTGGTCCGGGGGTGTCACCTATGCTGAAACTTGCTGCCCTCATACAATTCAAAGAATCGGTTATCTGAACTGCGTATGATCCGGAAAAAAGATCCGACAAAGTAAGAGTTGTATCTCCACTCACAGGCCATAAAATGGAATATGGACTTACTCCACCGTTCAACCCTAATGTTATTTCCCCGTTATTCAAACTACAACTCGCATCTGTGGATGTAGCAGAAATTTGAATTTGGCTTGGCTGATCCAGCACGAAGGATTGAGTAAGCGTACAAGCATTTGAATCTGTCACACGCAATGAATAATTACCGGCGGATAAATTTTGCGCTGATACCGATGTTCCTCCTGAGGGTAACCATTGGTACGAATAAGGCGAAGTACCACCGTTAACAACGCTTGTTGCGCTACCATCATTTCCACCAAAACATGAAACGGCACTTGTTGAGACAGAAAAATTAATAGCAGGTGGCTCCAGTATGTTGACTTGTTGAATATTTATACATCCTAAAGCATCTTGAATTGTGACGGTGTAAATTCCTGCAGACAGCCCTGTAGCTCCGGAAGCTGTTCCTCCGGATGGCGACCATGAATATGTATACGGAGGATTTCCATTACTTGCTATGATTGTTGCCGAACCATTACTTCCTCCATTACATGAAACATCATTCTTATTGCTTACGACAGAATTTAAACCATTTGAATTGATTACATGCACTTGCGCAGATTGACTGCAAGAATTTATATCAGTTACTCTTATTGTGTAGGTTCCTGCACTCAGGTTCTGTGCCAGAGCCGAGGTGCCTCCTGTAGGGAGCCACATATATTGGTAGGCTCCTGTTCCACCGGATGCCAAAACAGAAGCTGTCCCATCGCTACCGCCGCACATAGCCGGACTTGACGAAGTGTTTAGTAAAATTAAAGAAGGCTGGTTAACTGTTACAGTGTTTGTATGGGTACAGGAATTCGCATCAGTTATAGTGAGAGAATAATTTCCTGCGGCCAATGAAGTTGCGGCAGAAGAAGTTCCTGCTCCTTGTGTCCATTGATAAGAATAAGGAGCTACACCACCACTCACAAATACCTGTGCTGATCCATCAGAGCTGCCAAAACATGATGCATGAGTGACAGTACTGGTATTACTGAGAGCAGAGGGTTGCGTGATCACAATACCTCTGGAATGCGTGCATCCGGCGGCATCGGTTACATTGATTGTATAATTTCCGGCCGGCAATGAAGAGGCATTTGCCAAAGTCACACCACTTGGTGACCACGCATATGAATATGGTGCCGTTCCTCCGCTAAGCTGAATGGATGCAGTTCCGGAGGACGAGGCAAAACAAAGAGGGGAGACTGAATTCGTTACAGAAGAAAAAGAAGGCGGCTGAGAAATTGTTATTGAACGAGAGCCCTGACAACCATTTTGATCAGTTGCTGTCAGTGTATATATTCCTGCACTAAGGCCGCTTGCGCTATTACTTGTTCCACCAAAAGGAGACCATTGGTATGAGTAAGGTCCCACACCTCCGCTAACATTCACAACAGCAGTTCCACTGTTTCCACCCGGGCAAGTGACTGCAGATTGCGAAACAACTGTGACGGCCGGAGCTCCCGGATTTGAAATATTAACTGTTACCGAGCATATACAACCTCTGGCATCAGTAATAGTCACAGTATGACTTCCCGGGCAAAGCGTATTTACTGTTGCCGTTGTTTGCCCCCCGGACCATGCATATGAATATGGAGCAGTGCCGCCGTTTACAGTGATGGTTGAAGTTCCATTGCAGCTTCCGCCCGCACAGGTTGCGTTTTGTGCAGTGGCACTTGCCGTTAATAATGCTGGCTGTGTAATGCTTGTTGTAGCCGTTCTTTTACAACCAATAGCATCTTCAAAATCGACTGAATAAGTTCCCGGACAAAGGTTTTTTAATGTGTCGGTACCTGCGCCTGTGTCCCACAAATAGGTCTTTTTATATGGACTCACACCCAAGGCAACAGCCTGGCCATCGCAAGCATTCAAACAACTTACATTTTGTTTGGCAATGGCAAAAGAACAATTACAATTTCCCGGAAGATTAGAATCCATGTAGGAAAGGCGCGCACTAATCCAGTTCTTCAAATTTGTTATTTCACCTGCGTATGTTGAAGGATATGGCGACGGATTCGGCCAGACATAAGTTCCAAGGATGGGCCACGCAGTAAAATTCCAGTCTTTTGATTCGTTTAGAACTAAGGCGATCGAATCAATAATGCCGTGAATATGTGCAGTGCTGAGAATACCGGAACGATATTCAATCCAACGGCATTTCATCTGATTTGCATAATTAGAATCCTGTAGCATGCGCTGCCACCAAAAAGGAGGTTGGTAATTATCACCCGTACAGCTAAATTGATAGGACCATCCGGAAGTGGTATTTCCATTACAGTAGTTTGCATTTCCCCATGCGATGTCATAGTCCCAAACAGGACCAGCCTTTAGTGTTTTTTCTTTGTCCTTATAGAGATATGATGAAATACGGTAACCATCTACATTCTTACTTATTTCATTACTAAAAAAATAATCAATGAATGAACCGTTACCTATATACTTCGCATAACCAAGTGTGCTATCCATAAAATTGGATCCACTCAATCTGCTTTCAAAACTATCTACATAAGCTTGTATATATGCCTTCTGCGAAATAACAATGCTATCCGGTTTTGGATAGTCGTACTGAAAATAAATCTTCTGATTATTTGAATGGTTCACCGGAAGGTATGGGGAATTCCACCCTGCTCCTCCTCCACCGGTTGTTTTATCAATTTTTATAATATATCCCCCTGAGATATCCGGATATGTCGTCTCATTTGTATAAAGTTTTTTGATGTCTACCCTGGACTTATCCCGTTTTACTGATTCCATTAAAACATAAATACCTTTGTAGACCCCGTTGATTACCACATCAACAAATCGTGTACGTACAGCGTAGTGCCCCATTTCATTGGATAATCGATATGCCAGCACATTTCGGCAAAATGATTTATCGGTATAGTTTGCACTCAATATCCAATCATGCTCAAGTGGCATTCCCAATAAAGAAACATTCGAATCTACTTGCGTGTTAGGTCCACGTGTTTCAAAGCCATAGGATTTTTTAGGAAACTGTTGAGAGCTTGAGCCTCGTACTTCAATTGCAATTTTTCCAGAATAATTATTAAAAGGATCACTCAAATGGTTGCGTACTCCCGGGCCATTATAAATGATACCCATGTCACAAATTATTTTAGGATCATCAACAATATTCTGACCATTAGTATTAATGACTACTATAGGCAAATTGGATTGATCAAAAATAAAAGTCTTAGCCGGAGTATTTCCAAAGGTCAATTTCCAGCTCACCAAGGTACCTGTCACACCATTGTTGTTATCGTCAATCACCCTAAGTTGCCAGGTACCATTGCCGTTCTGGCCATTATTAACCCGCCACAAATCTCCTTCCGGACGATAGGTACCCGTAAATGGAGCAGAACCGGATGTAATAGATGTAGCAGCATCATGTCTGAAAACAGTATTGACATAATTATCTGAGGTGCCACCATTGTCGGTTGTTAACTCTATGCGAGTACCATCAGGGGCAGCAAGAAAACAATCAATGTCGGCATCTCTCGTGTGATTTATAGAAATAGTAACAGATTCGAGACCAAAGTTGAAGTTCATGATGGAAGGTGACAATCCACTCACGTTCAAATTGAATCGGGAAGTATCCGTCAGGGTAATAATGGAGCCGCCGCCACCGGTAAAAGTCTGTGCTGAACTGACCAAACTATTACACATCAAAAAAAATAAAAACCCAAGCAGATTCTTCATGTTAGAAGGTAGACACTAAAATTACCTGAAAAACGATCTGTAAAATCGCTTCAGGGTGATAATTTCAAGGTTCTTTTAGAAAATATATTAAAAATTGTACCCGGACTGACTAGAAAAGTTTGATCAAAAAAGGCAAAAATCATTCATTATTAAGCCAAGTCAATCATTATTTGATTTTTTTCGACCTTATCGCCTTTCGTAATTCGAACCTTACGAATAACGCAGTCTGACGGGGCTTTCAGGACATTTTCCATTTTCATTGCTTCAAGAATAAGTATTCCATCACCCTTTTGAACACTTTGTCCATTTTCAACAAGTACACTTAATACCAAACCCGGCATCGGAGCTTTAATATCATTTATCTTTCTACCGGCCAATGCATCAATGCCCATCTCTCTCAACAACTCATCATATTTATCTCTCAAATTGATGTTGTAAGTATGATTATTCACCTTGATAATAAATGTTTTTTCCTCCGGATTCATTTCAACCAGTTCGGCAGATATCGACTTATTATCACGTAAAATGTGAAATTTTCCTTTTTTATACTCCAATATATCAGCATCGAATTTCTTTCCGGAAATCTCCTTTATTTCGCGGCTATACTCCGCCGTAAATTCCTTTTTATTGACGATAATTTTATACATGTCCCAAAGGTAAGGAATTGATCTATGCAAAAATATTCTGCAAGAAATACCTTATCCAACAATCAAAATACCGAATCACAGCAGGAAAAAAATGACCTTTCATGGTGATTTTAAACTCTGCAAATAAAGTATCTTCGCAGACTATGAAGATTATATTTTCGGCACTGCTGGTACTTGTGCTCTTTATCGTTTCATGTAAAAGCACGGAACCGGGAAAGCCAAACTTGCAAAATAACCCATCTCCAAAGAATGCTCCTGCAATAGATCTATATCACGGCTCCTACACAAAAACGTTTGACCTCATTCACACAAAACTTGAGATCAAACCGAATTGGCAGAACAAAGAACTTTACGGACAAGCCAGTATTCAACTTAAACCGCATTTTTATTCCAGCGATGATTTAGTTCTAAATGCTAGAGGGATGGAGATCCATTCTGTTGCCTTAGAAAAAGATGGGCTGGAAATGCAAACCACTTTTAGATATGAAAATAACCTTCTTAGAATAAAGCTTGACAAATTTTATTCTAAGGACGATACAGTGGAGGTGATTATAAATTATACTTCTCGCCCGGATTTATTACCTGAAGGTGGCAGTGCAGCAATTAGAAAAGACAAAGGATTATATTTTATTAATGCAGATGGAAGCGATCCGGATTTACCAACACAACTATGGACTCAAGGTGAAACAGAGTCCAACTCTGTGTGGTTTCCAACTATAGAAGACCCGGGACAAAGAATGACTCAGGAAATCTACCTCACTGTAGATTCCGGTTTCAAAACCCTGTCGAATGGATTGCTTCTGACTTCCATAGCCAACCCCGATGGATCACGCACTGACTATTGGAAACAAACTCTTCCATTAGCGCCTTATTTAACAATGATTGCAGTGGGAGATTTTGCCATTGTCAGAGACGAATGGAGAGGCAAGGAAGTAAGTTATTATTTAGATAAAAATTATGAAAAGTATGCCAATATGATTTTCGGTTTGACCCCTGAAATGATGGACTTCTTTTCTGAAAAGCTTGATGTGGATTTCCCCTGGGAAAAATACAGTCAGGTTGTAGTACATCATTTTGTAAGTGGTGCCATGGAAAACAACACAGCCGTCGTTCATGGAACAAACATGCAACAAGATCCACGGGATTTTAAAGATTATAACTATGAAGACATTATTTCACATGAACTATTTCATCACTGGTTTGGCAATCTCGTAACATGCGAATCCTGGGCAAATGTGACTTTAAATGAAGGGTTTGCCAGTTACGGAGAATATCTATGGAGAGAATATAAATATGGAAGAGAAAATGCTGATGTCTTCGGCCAACTTGATCAATCGATATATTTAAAAGCCTCCAAAAAAACTGATGCTCCACTGATACGATTCCGGTATGAAGAAAGAGAAGATGTCTACGATGCAATCTCTTATCAAAAAGGAGCCAGGGTCCTACACATGCTTCGCAAATTAATTGGCGATGATGCCTTTTTCACCTCCATCAGCAACTACCTTAAAGCATACAAATTTTC
Organism: Bacteroidota bacterium; assembly: GCA_004295015.1. Taxonomy (GTDB): domain Bacteria; phylum Bacteroidota; class Bacteroidia; order AKYH767-A; family 2013-40CM-41-45; genus QQVM01. The sequence goes on from SHNE01000001.1 coordinate 170,720, forward strand.
TACTGCAGAATTTCATCAGCTGAGAATTGAGTTTGAAAAAGTGTGTGGGCAGGACTTGAACTGGTTTTTCGATCAATGGTATTTAAAATCCGGAAAACCTTCCTTAGACATTTCAACGAATTGGGATATGGGACAGAACAGTCTCATCATTTCTATAAAACAAATTCAGGATCTGAAAAAAAATCCCGTGTACAGATTGCCAATGGATGTTGATTTTTATTTTGGGAGCAAGACAGTAAGAAAAACAATTGTTCTTGATAGCTTAAAGCAGGATTTCATATTTAACTTTGAAGAAGAGCCAAAGCTGGTCAACGTTGATGCAGAAAAATCATTGTTACTTGAAAAGAAATCAGAAAATAAAAAGACAACAAACTGGATTTTTCAATATCAACATGCTCCATTATACCAAGACCGATACGAAGCAGTAGAAGCTTTGTCGAAAACTTACAAAGTTAAAAGCCCGGAGTCGGAAATTATTTTACAGGCACTGAATGATAAAAACCCAAGCATCCGTCTCCTGGCATTACGCAATGTTAAGGAGCTGGCCCTTAATGCAGCTGAACAAGTAAAACCCATTCTTGTACATCTTGCTCAAAACGACTCAGATTCATTTGTTCGTGCCATGGCATATGAAGCACTTGGAGAATACTATTCCTTTAAAGAGTTTTCAGATTTTTTTTCAAAGGCAATCCCTGACTACTCATATTATGTAGAAGCCACCGTTTTTGAAATTATTAGCAGTAAAGATTACGAACTAGCAATAACTTTATCCGATACCTTAGAACCAGACTCTTCCGCTACGGTATTGAGTGTGCTCGCCTCTTTTTACAGTGAACACCCTGACTTAGAAAAGTTCGACTTTTACAAAAGAGCCGTGAGAAAAAGCTCCGGCTGGTCTCAATATAGAATTATAAATTACTTTACTACCTGGTTAAAATCACAAAAGGTTGCTCTTATCAGAGAAGGAAGCGAAATACTTTTGTCTTTAGGCCTAAAGACAAACAGCAAACATATTAGAAACAATTGCACCGCCTCTTTAATCCGACTTCAGAACGAACTGACCGAGAGAATAAAATCGATTAAAAAATCTCAAACACAAAAAATAATTAACAAAGCTGACGGGGAATCTGTAAGCATAGATGAAGTAGACCTTATACAACTGGAATCCTTAAGTAAGGAACTGGAATCGAAAATTAAGCTTTTAGAGAAAAAAACCTGATCTTAACTACTCTGAAGACAATATGAACAATTTGTTTTCGTTATTCGATTGCATATTACTACATTAATTTTAATTTTCTTTGTTACTACCTAAAAAAAATAACTACTCAAATAAAATCATGATGAAAACACTCGTTTGTATTATTTCAGGACTGATAACCTTAGGCACCTCCACAGCCCAAAACTCTAACAATAAAACATCAGGATCGGCATCCACATCATCCTTTGGCAGAAATATTATTGCAATTAGCCCTGTGCAACTAATGGCGATGAAACACCTCGACTCTCAGGACAATACAGATGCAGGAATCTATATTAGCTATGAAAGAATTTCTGCTAATGAGTATTTCGGATTTAAATTACCGGTTAGCTTTTCTTTGAAAAGCCCCTACTATTATTTCATGCCGGCCTTAAAAATATATCCTTTTAAGCAAGGCCCTGTAAAGTTTGCATTTGGTCCGCAATTTTATGTAGCCACCGGAGAGTTTGAATACAACTACACTTCCTATGACTATCCGGTAACCCAAAACATCACTCAAAAATTTGACAGAACACAGGTTGGATTTTTAATTAATACAAGTGTCAACTTCACAGTACTTCAAAATTTATATATAGGATTGGAAGCTGGCTTGGGGATAAACTATTATGACAGCAATGCCGATAATTCAAAGATCTATTACGAAAACTACTATTATAACAGAGGCAATAACGGAAACTTTTATCCGGCTTTACATGGAAATTTTTCCATGGGCTATCGATTCTAATCAGCAGTAAATCCGGTATTACTTGTTCAGAAGGCTCGATTTGATGCCATGTTTTGCTTATTTTGCGGGTAAAACCAAGTATGAAGTATCTGCAAATTATAAACTTACAATATAACCGGAATACACCTTCCGGAAAATATATTGTCAATTTTGCACTACTACTTATTGTTTTGCTTAGTGCAACCAACCATTTATCCGGACAAGGCCTTTCTGATTCCACCAGAGGAACATATGGACTTGAACTAAAATCAACATACGGTTTTGTAATTGCACACAGACCTGTTCTTGAAATTCTACAAGAGCGCCATACTTATGGAATAGAGCTTTCATACCTTACACCTGCCGACGGAAGCAAATCCTTCCACAAGAAATTTCTTTATCCGGATGTTGGCTGGACACTTGCCTGGTTTAATCTTGGAAACCCAAAACGATTGGGCTCAGGCATAGCGGTTTATCCATTTGTAAATTTTCCACTTCAACTCAAGGAAGACTGGCGTCTACACTTTCGCTATGGAATCGGTTTAGGATACATTGAAAAAATTTTCGACGTAAGAAGCAATACCAAAAACGCTGCGATTGGCACTCACATTAACGGTGTGATGCATTTCGATTTACATATAGAGAAAATTATCGGAACCAGATCTCTCATTGAATTTGGAGCAGGAATAACCCATTATTCGAATGGGAGCACAGGTATACCTAACCTTGGAATCAACGTTGCTACTGCAAACCTTGGCTTGATCCATTACTTCGGTGATTCCAGGGCTATCCGAAAAGCCACGGAGGAGGAGATAAAAGAAAAGGCACATTTCCAGCTATTCTTTGCCGGTGCATTCAAAAAAATATATCCTCCTGAAGGAAAAATGTATTATGCCGGCACTTTCTCCGGCTGCTATGTAAACCCAATAAAAAATAAATCTTCCTGGGGAATTGGGCTGGATTTATTTTATGACAATTCACTAATAGAACGTTTGGAAAGAGAAAACAAAACAAATATCAGCACGGGAGATAATTTCAGACCCGGAATTTTCGGCTCATATGAATTGAGGCTGGGGCACGTTGGAATGCTATTTAATATGGGAATATACCCTTACACTAAATGGAAAGGAGATGGAAATTTCTACCATAGAATCGGGTCTCGATATTATTTCAACAAACTATTCCTGTTGATGAACCTGAAAACACATTATGCAAAAGCAGACTTTATTGAATGGGGCATTGGATATAGCTTCAAAAACTAACTGATACAATGAATTGGATTGTAAAAAAATGACTGTCTTCTTCGTTAAAAAAATGAAAAACATAAACCTGAGGTCGAATATTTATAAACTGGCATTCATCCTGACAAGCATATTGCTTTTTAGCAAGTGCCAGAAGGATCACATGCTTGATTGTTTTAGGAGTACAGGAAAAACTATAACACAATACCGTTATGCCGGATCGTTTACCAAGATAGAGTTGAAGAATTCTATCAATCTTCAACTGTATTCCGACACGACCTCATTCATTCAGGTCACAGCAGGAGAACATCTTGTTGACGGAATTATCACTGAACTGGAAGGCAACACACTTTATATTCGAAACGAAAACCGATGTAACTGGGTACGTACATTTGAAAATGAGTACACCGTTAAAATCGGGATGCCGAACATTGAGCACATTTCTTATTTTGGCTCCGGAGAAATTCGTTGTATGGACACCTTAAGAACCAAAGAATTTACCTTTGATTCATGGAACGGATCCGGGAGTATTTATTTTCTATTCAACTGCGAAAAAACCCATCTCAATAACAATGCAGGAAGAACCGATATTCATGTCAAAGGGAAGTCAGGCGTAAGCTTTGTTTACATACATGACACTTCATCTCTCGACGCAAGTGAAATGGAGTCCGGCTATACCTACATTAGAAACAGTAGCACCGGTGACTGCAAAATTTTTGTCACCAAAGAGCTGGGAGCAGAAATTAAGTATTCGGGGAACATTTATTACCGAGGAAATCCTTATCAAATTTCTCTCGACAGGTCTGGTGATGGAGAACTGATTAAAATACAATAAAATCAGGCGACATTATCTTCGTACCATTGATCAATATGAAGATGAGAATTTGATGAGGCCTCGACGGCTAATTCATCGCAACGGTTATTCAGCGGATTGTCTGCATGTCCTTTCACCCATTTAAATTTCACTTTGTGTTTGCGGTAAACCTTTAAAAATCGTATCCACAAATCAGGGTTCTTTTTACCGGCAAAACCCTTTTTTTCCCAGCCTATTAGCCATCCCTTTTCTACAGAGTCTACCACATATTTTGAATCAGAATAGATTGTCACATTTTCACCGGGACTTTTTAAAGCCTCCAGACCAATAATAACACTGAGTAATTCCATGCGATTATTAGTGGTTAGTCTAAATCCTTCCGAAAGCTCCTTGCGGAGTTTTCCGTAAATCAAAATTGTGCCATATCCACCTGGCCCGGGATTCCCTCTGGAACTACCGTCGGTATAAATTGTAATCATAAAATATGTTCAGATAGAAATAGATCAGTTGAGCTGTTTCCAAATAGTTCTTCCATTTCTATCGATGTACTCCCACTTCCCATTGTTACGCACACTGGCAACACCATTTTTAAAAGCAGAGACATTACTGAATTTTGGATTGATTTGAATTTCACCAAACTTATCAATGAATGCCCACTTCCCTTCAATCTTGACTGCAGCCAAACCTTCGGAAAAGCTTCTTTCTTCATCAGGATCTGTAACTCCGTCTTCAAACTGAGGGTTGATCGTATACTTTCCTTCCAGATTAATAAAGCCCCATTTATTACCGATCCGTACTGCGGCAACACTCCCACTAAAATCCATTGCTTCAGCAAACTGATAATCGATAACAACTTTCCCTTCTTTATTAATGTAACCCCATTTCCCATTCAGTCGCACAGCAGCCAGGTCTTCACGAAATGAATTAGCCCTCTCAAACTGAGGATTAATTACATAACGTGCTCCTGTGTTTACATATCCCCATGCTAAACCAATTTGTACCGGCGCAAGTCCGTAAGAAAATCCTTTCGCCATATTAAACTGAGGGTTGAGTACAATTTTTCCGCTTTTGTTAATGAAAGCCCAGGAGCTGGAAATCTTAACCGCGGCCAGGCCTTCTGAAAAATTATCTGCTTCGTCAAACTGGGGATTGACAATAATTTTTCCGGACTCATCAATGAAACCCCATTTATTGGCTGTTCTCACTGCAGCAAACCCCTCCTTGAAGGCTTTCACTTCAGAAAACTGAGGGTTTACTACTAGCTTTCCGGAAACATCAGTAAATCCCCACACATTTCCGGACTTAACAGGAGCCAGGCTTTCTGAAAAACCACCGGCATTTTCAAATTGGGGATTCAGTACCATTTTACCACTGCCATCAATGTAACCCCATTGGTTTCCGGCTTTAACAGGATATAAAAAACTTTGCCCATTAAGAACACACGACAGCAGAGTAAGAACGGCCAATGCAACATTTTTTTTCATAGTCTAATTTAATACCATTAATTTCTGTCCGACTTTAATAAATGCAGCAATAGCTTTGTCAAGATGGTGTTGTTCATGTGCTGCTGATAACTGTACACGTATACGAGCATTTCCTTTTGCAACAACAGGATAGAAAAACCCGGTAACATAAATCCCTTCGTCCAACAACTTTGCAGCGAAATCCTGTGCAAGCTTTGCTTCATATAGCATAATGGGGACTATTGGATGTTCACCAGGCTTAATATCGAAGCCGGCCTCAGTCATCTTCGTGCGAAAATACTTTGTGTTTTCCCAAAGTTTATCACGTAATGAAGTAGTCTCACTAAGCATATCGATAACCGCTATTGAAGCTCCGACAATTCCCGGAGCAAGCGAGTTTGAAAACAAATATGGTCTTGAACGCTGTCTAAGTATATCAATAATTTCTTTGTGCCCGGAAGTAAAACCACCCATAGCACCTCCCAGAGCTTTTCCCAGAGTCCCTGTAATTATGTCAATTCGACCAATCACATTATGATGCTCATGTGTGCCTCGACCGTTTTTTCCCATGAAACCCGAAGCATGACACTCGTCGATCATAATCAATGCCTTGTATTTATCGGCAAGATCAGCGATCTTATCCAACTGAGCAATGGTACCATCCATGCTAAATACTCCATCCGTAACAATCATACGATGGCGTAGATGCTGTGTCTCCTTGAGAACCTTTTCAAGTTCTTCCATATTGTTGTGCTTGAAACGAAAACGTTGTGCTTTACAAAGTCTCACACCGTCAATTATTGATGCATGATTAAGTTCATCACTAATAATAGCATCCTGTTCATTCAGCAAAGGCTCAAACACTCCACCATTAGCATCAAAAGCTGCAGCATATAAAATCGTATCCTCTGTTCCTAAAAACTCAGAAATCTTATTCTCCAGAGTCTTATGTATATCCTGAGTACCACAAATAAATCTAACCGAAGACAATCCATACCCTCGTGAGTCGATTGTTCTTTTTGCAGCCTCTATGACCTTTGCGTTGGACGAAAGTCCCAAATAATTATTTGCGCAAAAATTAATCACTTCCTTTCCATTTGCAATGATGTCTGCTCCCTGAGGAGAGGAGATGATTCGCTCAGTTTTGAACAGACCTGCGGCTGATATTTCTTCCAGTTCTCTTTGTAAAACAGGTTTTAGTGTAGAATACATGGTAAATGTTCTTTATCCGATCTGATTCTGATCGTGTTTATTTCATGTAAAAGTCCGAAAAAAATATGGAATAATTGGGCCATTTACTATAGAGCAGAGGAATTGCCACCTCCTTTAGGCTATGGGTACATGACTCAAAGCCGTTTGGCTTAAGCTATATCAATTGCCACCTCCCTTTAGGGCGTGGGTATATATTGCGGAGACTGTTTGGCTTTAGCCACATCATATTACCGGTAAACAGCTCATTGCAGGGATATGATTTGGCTAAAGCCGATGGCTGCTAATTCATTCTTCCACGCCCTGAAGGGACGTGGCAATTTGGTTGAATCTTCGATTCATTTTTTTAAACCCTTTGATATATCCTGAGCATTTCTATTTTACAAACTCAAGTCAACAAAACGAAATTTCCTCGTCTAGAAAAAGTACGGCATAAACCCTAAAACCATTTGGCTTTAGCTAAATCAATTGCCACGTCCCTTTAGATCGCGGGTTTGTGGTACAGCAACAGATTGGCTTTAGCCAAATCAATTGCCACGTCCCTTTAGGGCGTGGGCGTGTATTGCAAAGGTTGTTTGGCTTTAGCCACATCATATTACCGGTGAACAGCTCATTGCCGGGATTTGATTTGGCTAAAGCCGATGGCTGCTAATTCATTAATCCACCCCCTAAAGGGACGTGGCAATTAGGTTGAATCTTCGATTCAATTTTTTAACCCCTTTGATATATCCTGAGCATTTCTATTTCACAAACTCAAGTCAACAAAACGAAATTTCCTCGTCTAGAAAATTGCGGCATAACCCCTAAAACCATTTGGCTTTAGCCAAATCAATTGCCACGTCCCTTTAGGGCGTGGGTATATATTGCGGAGACTGTTTGGCTTTAGCCACATCATATTACCGGTGAACAGCTCATTGCCGGGATTTGATTTGGCTAAAGCCGATGGCTGCCAATGCATTCTTCCACGCCCTGAAGGGACGTGGCAATTTAGTTGAATCTTCGATTCAACTCTTCTAGAAAAAAAATGAAATTTCATACAGAACAATTCACTTGCTTCATCTTAAAATTTTTATTCAATTGAATTGCGTCCGAAGGAATTTGGAAAATTATTTGCTCTTAAAAACTCTTCATACTCCTCGTTAAAAGTTTTGCGTTTATGATGCTCCTCCTGATTGAGAATATAGGCCCGTACTTTATCAATTGCAGAATGACTGACAGACAAAGCAATATATTCATCCTGCCAACCAAACTTCTCCCTCGTCAACCTATTATTGTTTACCCAATAGGACGACTCGCCTTTAATCAGCATCGCTATATTCGATAGGGTTTGCTCCTTCCCAAGAGAAACTATAAGATGAATATGATCCGATACACAATTTAACGTATCAATATAGATTCCTTTCTTGATACTATTAGATTTTATATGCTCTAGCAGTTTTGGCTTCAATTCATTGCTTATTAAGTGCCGTCTGTTTTTCGTCGACCAGATGAAATGAATTAACACGTTTGAATAAGGCATCTCTGATTGGGTTAAAATATAATTCAATTTTTCAAATCAATTCATACACTTTTCCGGGTAAAGATCGCAACACCCCTGAAAACTCAAGGCCAAGCAGAATAGACGAGACTTTGCTCACAGGCATCCCTGCTTTGATTGCTAACAAGTCGATTGCCACAACTCCATCCTCCTGTAATATTGAAATAATCTTTTTCTGTTCCGGGTCGAGTTCCAAAAACAAATCAAGCTGCTTTTTCATTTTTTTTATCTTCTCCTCCTCTTCTAAATCCCAATTCATTGCACGTGCAATATCATCAGCAGATGTTACCAAGGTTGCTTTATTCTCGCGAATGAGTTGAAGACATCCTTGAGAACACAAATCTTTCACTCGACCCGGAAATGCAAAAACATCGCGGTTATACCCATTTGCAATTTCTGCCGTAATCAGTGCGCCACCTTTAATTCCGGATTCTATCACAATCGTAGCATCACACATCCCTGCAACAATCCTGTTCCGCGAGGGAAAATTTTCACGATCAGGCTTGGTGCCACTGATATACTCTGTAAGTATACCCCCACACTTAATCATCTTCTCGGCAGTAGATATATGTGCAGATGGATAAATACGATCGAGTCCATGAGCAGTAACTGCAACCGTTGGAATCTGATGAAAAGTGGCCGAACGATGAGCAATAATGTCAATACCATAGGCAAGTCCGCTAACAATGAGAACATCATATTTCAAAAAATCTTCCACTAATGATTCCGTCAACTCTCTACCATAAGGACTATACTGCCTTGTGCCAACTATTGCCACTACTCTATTCGAATTCAACTCTGCTTTACCTTTGAAAAAAAGAAGAATGGGGGAATCCTCACAATATTTTAGTCGGGCAGGATAATCCTTATCCAAATAAAAAAGTGATTGAATGGAATGCTTTCTGATGAAGACAACTTCTCTTTCGGCTTTTACAAGTATCTCTTTCGAATGCAAACCGATTGCTTTCTCAGGACCTATCCCGGGAATTTTTTCCAGATGTGATTTAGGAATTTGGAAAATTTCCTGCACGCCACCACAGTAACTTACAAGAATTCGAGCCAGTACCGGTCCAATTCCGGGAGCTAAGCTCAATGCGATCTGATATTTCAAAATGTCTTCACACTTATCCAATAGAATCCTTTCTCCCCATAAAAAAAGCATCTTCGAATGGCCTGGAATAACCATTCTCGAAAACAAATGAATTTTGCCTGAAAAATCTAATTCCGTGAAGCATATATTGATTATTCTTACCTTTCTCCTCTGCTGATTCGGAGAATTCATACTTATGAATATTGTGCAAGAATACACAGACAAAAACTACCCTGCAATCCAATATATGCTGAAAAGAATAATACCTCTCCTCCTATTTATTACTCTATATTATCCTTCTTATTCGCAACAGGCCAGCATCAGCGGAAAGGTCACTTCTTCCAATTCAAAGGAAGCACTTCCTGGTGCATCTGTGTTTGTAGATGGAAAGGCACTTACTGTCACCGATGAAAATGGAATTTATTCTATAAACCTCAGCTCAGGAAAGCACGAGTTGATTTTTCGTTTTATCTCATTCATTGATAAAAACATTTCGGTTGAACTGCGCGAAGATGAAAAAAGAGAACTAAATATTGCTTTGAACGAATCAAGTCGTGAATTGAATCTGGTAGTTGTGAGTGCGGGAAAATTTGAACAAAAACTGGAAGAGGTTACTGTCTCCATGGAAGTAATAAAACCAAAGCTTATTGAAGATCGAAACATTACGAGTATGGACGATGCTTTGCAATATGCTGGCGGTGTATCTATTATTGACGGACAAGCAAATATTCGTGGCGGAAGCGGATGGAGTTATGGTGCCGGAAGCAGGGTGACCGTGCTCGTTGATGATCTTCCTCAACTTACGGCTGATGCAAATGATACCAAATGGAGTTTTTTACCCGTAGAAAACCTCGAACAAATTGAAGTGATCAAAGGAGCATCCTCTGTGCTTTTTGGTTCATCTGCTTTAAATGGAGCGATCAATATCCGCACTGCTTATCCGAAAGAAAAACCTCTCACAAAAATTACCACCTTCACCGGTTTTTATGACCACGCAAACTTTACAATAAACGACACAACTTATAAGGCTGATTGGTGGGGAAGTATTCCACAATACTACACCGGATTAAATTTTCTTCACAGCCGACAAATAGGCCGATTAGATGTTGTTGTTGGCGGAAACATGTTTATTGATGAAGGTTTTCGCAAAGGAGAATATGAAAACAGACTTCGGATCAACAGTAATTTAAGATACAGGTTCAAAAAGATTGAAGGACTTTCTATCGGTGTTAATGTCAACAGCATGAGAACTGAAGGTACTTTATTCTTCTTATGGAAGAATGATACATCAGGAGCATACATTCCGGCCACAAATACATTAAGTGACTATACTACCTACAGAACAAATGTGGATCCTTTCATTACTTACTTTGACAAGAAAGGAAACACACATAAAATCCGCACACGCTGGTTCAACACAACAAACCAGAACAATACAAATCAGGAATCAAAGGCAGATTTATACTATGGAGAATATCAGTATCAACATCGCTTTAAAAAAAACCTTACTATAACTTCAGGACTTGTTGAGCAACTTTCAAAAGTTCGCAGTGAATTATATAATAATCACGAAGCAAGGCAACTGGCCTTGTATGCACAAGGTGATTATCAGTGGAAAAGATTAACAATTTCTCTTGGCGGACGCGTTGAACAAAACAAACTTGACAGCATTACCGATGACTGGAGGCCTGTGTTTCGTTCCGGTTTAAACTTCAGACTTTTTGATGCAACACATTTGAGAGCCTCTTACGGACAAGCATACCGATATCCTTCTATCGCCGAGAAATATATTTACACCTCTGTCGGAGGAATTATAATCTATCCAAACTATGATTTAGGAGCAGAAAAAGGATACAGTCAGGAAGTGGGACTCAGGCAAGGATTTAAACTTTCCTCATGGAGCGGCTTTCTTGATGTAGCAGGTTTTGAAAACCGCTATAATAACATGATGGAGTTCAGTTTTGGTGCATGGGATGTGTTCACTGCTCCATCAGGAGGCTTTGGTTTTAAATCATTGAATGTAGGTGATATCAGAATCCGGGGAGTTGAACTTTCGCTTCTTGCACAAGGGATGTTGTTTAATTCTGTAAAGTCAACAATTTCGGGCGGATATACCTATATAGATCCAAGACAACTTTCTTACGACAGCTTGTTCATAGCTAAAGTAGGACAAAGTAATATTATGGGTACCGATTCAAGCAATTTTTTAAAATACCGATATAAACATCTATTAAAAGCTGATGTGGAATTTGAATGGAAAGTGATATCAGTCGGACTGAGCATGCGCTATCACAGCAGGATGGTAAACATTGATAAAATTTTTACAAGCGTTGTAATAGACAACTCCTTCGCTCCCGGACTGGGAATTGGGCATTATCAGGAATATAAAACTTCCGGTGATGCCATTTTTGACTTAAGAACTTCTGTACAAGTGATCAAAAATATACGGGCAACGTTTATTGTTAAAAATCTGTTCAACCACTTGTATATGGCGAGACCCGCCGATATGCAGGCACCCCGTATCTTTGTGATTCAGGCAGCACTGACACTTTAAAATTGTTCATTGTTGATGAAAATTGTATCATCAAATTTACAAACGTAGGCTTTTCCTTATTACTTTTGATCTGGATGAAAATACTCGGCATAATTCCTGCGCGCTTCGGCTCCACACGCTTTCCCGGTAAGCCATTGGTTGATATCGATGGAACAAGTATGGTTCAACGTGTATACGATCAATGCATAAAATCAAAACGTCTGTCAAAGGTTGTAATTGCTACCGATGATGATCGTATCTTCAATCACGTCAGAGAATTTGGCGGAAATGCCGTCATGACTTCACCTAAACATCAAAGCGGAACAGACCGTTGTGCAGAGATATTAAAACAAGAAAATACAGGAGACTGGGATGTGGTGATTAATATCCAGGGAGATGAGCCATTTATTCACCCCGACCAGATCGATTTGCTTTGTGCCACTTTCGACTCCTCCGAAACACAAATATCAACCCTTGTAAAAAGAATTACATCGACAGATGAGTTGTTCAACCACAACAATGTTAAAGTGGTTATGAACAAGAAAAATGAGGCAATATATTTTAGCCGTTCACCAATTCCTTATAACAGAAACTTTCCTGAACAGGAATGGCTAAAACATTCAAGTTATTTTAAGCATATAGGAATTTACGGCTACAGGGCAGATATCTTAACCGAGATTGCAGATTTAGCAAAAACCAATCTTGAAACCACAGAATCCCTGGAACAACTCAGGTGGATTGAAAACGCTTATGTTATACAAGCGGCAATAACTTCGCTTGAAAGTATCGCCATTGATACACCCGAAGACTTAGCAAAAATTAAAAACAGCTAAGCAATACCATTTGTATTTCCAATAAACTTACTTCACCCTTTTTACTTCAACCATCCAATCCCAAGGATATGGATCACGCAACCATTTTGGCGGAGAATCTATTTCTGTTTCCCAGTCGTACTCTACTTTCTCTATAGCCTGAATCTGGAAAGATGTATCATGAAACAGAGAGAACAACTCCGGAAACATATAATGTTTTGTGGGTGCATCGTTAATATACACAATTCCCTCTTCAAGTTCAGCTCGTCTTTCGCCGGAGAGATGCATTAATTCACCCTGTGGAATTTCCGAAATCTTTAAACCCTCTTTATTATATAAATCTATAAGTCGCCAGGTCGAAAGTGACATCGATTCAAATGCCGGAAGCACGAAAATGGCAGTTCCATTTTTATTCAAAAGACTTAAGGCATTTGCCAGAATTCTGTAATTACGCTTATTGTTTCCTGAAATAGCAACATTACAACAAATGAGAAAATCAGTTGGATTAAGATCAACTTTGGCCAATGCAAGATCCATCCGTTTAAAGACTACATTTTCAGGAGCAATCTCCCTTGCTCTATCGATGCATTTACGAGAAATGTCGACGGCAAGAACCTCTGCAAACAAAGGCGATAACAAGGACAAAGCATTTCCGATTCCACAACCAAAATCAATAACAGTCTTATCCTTGTCAGCATAATTTTTAACATACTTCTTTATGATACCTTTTGTATCGTTTCGATAAACATTAAACACATCTTCTTCGTATGTTTCAGCATTCTTATCCCAAATTATCCGGTCGCTCATGTGATTGGTTTTTATTTAAGAAGTTATCATAATCAAACATAAGAATACATTTCACAGGTTTTGTTCCTGCGAAAAAAATCAATGAACAATTATAATGTTCGTATCCTCTCTTTGCACCTGTAATCAAGTTGATAAATCCGGCGAGAAGGCCGTTTTCCGGTCATTGAGAAATAATATGCTGAAAATCTTTCAATACTAAACTTGTAAAACCACCGAATAATTAAATCAATTTTGTAAATTTATTGATTCAGGGCATTCTGAATTTCATCAGCACATGATAAATGTATGCACATTTCAAGAATGCCACGAAAGAAAAAACCAGCTATGAAAAACATTTTACTTCTCTTCACTTTAATTTTAATTGCCGTATCAACTAAATCTCAGACGACATACTTCCCACCGCTAACCGGAAACACCTGGGACACCTTATCGCCCGGCTCGCTCGGGTGGTGTCAGGATAAAATTGACTCCTTACTTGATTACATCGGAACCAATAATTCAAAAGCATTTATTCTGTTGGTTGACGGAAAAATTGTGTTAGAAAAATACTATGATAATTTTACTATGGATAGTTTGTGGTATTGGGCTTCGGCCGGCAAAACAGTAACATCTTTCATGACGGGCATAGCACAACAGGAGAATTATCTGAATATCACGGACACAACTTCACAATATCTTGGACAAGGGTGGACAAATTGTACATCAGGACAGGAAGAAAAAATCACGATATGGAATCAGTTAACGATGACCAGCGGCTTAGACGATGGAACCGGTGACCCATATTGTACTGATGATACTTGTTTAAATTACCTGGCCGATGCAGGTACACGATGGGCATATCACAATGCACCCTATACTTTGCTTGATGCTGTCATTGAAAATGCAACCGGACTCACACTAAATACATACACTACACAAAAACTGAAAACCCCAACCGGTATGACGGGATTTTTTCTGCAATCAGGCTATAACAATGTTTATATCAGCACAGCAAGGAGTATGGCAAGATTTGCCTTACTGATTCAAAATCATGGCAACTGGAATGTAAATCAAATCATGACCGATACCAATTATTTCAATCAAATGGTTAATACCTCACAGTCATTGAATAATTCTTATGGTTATCTATGGTGGCTGAATGGAAAATCCTCTTTCATGGTTCCACAATCACAGATTGTCATTCCCGGCTCTTTAAATCCAAGCGCCCCTCCCGACATGATTGCAGCACTCGGTTTAAATGGGCAGTTTATAAATGTTGTGCCGAGTCAGAACTTAGTCTATATACGCATGGGAAATGCTCCCGGCCAGGGCGAAGTGCCTTTATTTTTCAATGATACGATATGGCAAAAACTAAATGATGTGATGTGCTCCACAACTTCGAGCGATTATAATGTAGAAAAAAATATTATCAGGATCTATCCTAACCCCTCACATGGAATCAGCGTGATAGATGTCCCGGGGCAAGGATTTGAATTAACCCTTAGCGACATGCTTGGCAGAATTGTTTATGCTGATAAAAACTGTTTCAGTAAACATGAATTGGACACAAGAAATTTTCCTGCCGGCTTGTATCAAGTACGTGTTAGCATTGGCACAAATCAACTTATTCATGCTAAGCTGATCATCAGCAAATAAAGCACCAGGTGCAGAATGAAAGACAGACCGGACTAATTTCCAATCAAAATCTTTTCAACCTGTACTGATTTTTCTGAATACCAAACAAGCGAGTATATTCCGGTAGCCAGATCTGAAACTGGAATTTGCAGCGTTCTTTCTCCAGAATTATTGACATTCATCTCCTTTACCAATAGTCCACGTATATCGATAAGGCGAATTGTACCTGAACGTTTCGAATTCAAAAACAACTCCACAACATCCTTATTAATACGCTTTATTCTGAAAGCAACTTCGTTATTCAACTCAGCTACACCGGGCATAATGTATGGAAATAAGGCCGAGGTTAAAACGCAACCATTTGAATCAGTAATTCGCACAGAATAATCTCCGGTAAATTGTGGAGTAATATCAGAACCTGTTTCTCCAACAATGGTATCTCCATTAAACAACCATTGGTATGTAATCGCCGGGGTAGAAACTAAAAAATTACCCAGCATATTGATGACAGGCACGCTGGTATTATAGAAAGTGATCTCAACATTTTCTGACTGGGCTGACAGTCCGCTTGAAGTGTCTGTTACAATTACATAATACACACCGGCTGTATCAACTGTAATAGATTGTGTTGTTTCATTTGTTGACCATAAATAGGTGTATCCTGAATCAACGCTGAGTGTTACATCAGTACCGGGGCAAATCACTGTAGAGGCACCCGACTGCACACAAACCGGAGGTAAAAGCATCGCCAAACTGTCTAGCTTTAAAATCAATCCGTAAGTATTCACTCCATCACTTGTACTTCCATTTAAAAGATACCCTCCATCCATGCAATGGCGAATTCTGTTTGCTGCAACAGTTCCAATACCGGAATAGGTTCTGCTCCACAATGAATCACCGGTACTACTCAACCTGAGAAAAATTACTGTATCCATTTGATTAATTAAACACATAGCGCCATTATCCGGAGTAGACAAAACCGAAAGTACTTCTGCACTCCTTCCCCAGTCAAAGATTTTCTGCCACATCACATTTAGCATATCATCCAACTTAACAACGTAGGGATAATCATAAGAAGCAGCACCGGGAGAAAGTGTTGCACCAATAAAATAATTTCCATCCGGACTGTCATCTACGACTGCATTGTGGAAAAACATACCTCCACCCTGGAAAGTATCGGGCACAACGAAAGTATTTAAAGTCATTCCCAAACTATCCAGCTGACGGATAGCGGGAGCTGTTGCTCCGACAACACTAAACGAAGAAAACAAGTACTGAGCAGCGGAATTCAGGTTCACGGAAGAAGAGTTAATATTACTACCACCTCCATTAGCATCCCACACATCAGACAAGGTTAAATCAACTTTCGAAAAACTTGAAGCATCAGAACCTCCAAACATATCGAGGAAAATACCTGCAACATATCCTGATCCTGCCGAAGATCTGACGGAATAAACCGCACCACCCATATCACCCGGAGGCAATACTCTGCTACCTGTCAGATTTCCATTAGCATCAAGTAACAATAAGGTAGGCTCTGAACCAAATGTTCCGGTAGAATCAGGGGAAGCTCCCCCTGCAATATATCCACCGGTAAAGGGATCAGGGGCAACGTCATATATTTTTTCATCAGCTGTTCTCACAGTTGGAAAGCTGACCCACATTCTATTTCCGCACGCATCCAACTTCATGAGGCCGCCACCATTTGAGTCAAGACAAACAATATAAGTGCCGTCAGGATTCTGCTCGGCTCCATTTATTTTTGAAATATCCAGAAGAGTTTCAAAAGTACGTTGAGCTGTTGTATCATAAATTGAAAGCGCCAAACACAGGATTGCTGCCAGAGTAATTTTTTTCATGGTTGAAAGTTTTTTTAGAATGGCGAGTTTACAAAAAAATGACGGGAAGTCAAACTGAAAGACATCTATTCACCTTATCCAATGAAAATATCAACTCTTTGCCAAACCTGACTTGTAAAACTCCAGGCAGCGTTTTCGTGCAAAACCATAATCAATGATCGGATCCGGGTAGGTAGATTTACCATAATCAGGAATCCATTTCTTGGTATACTCAAAATCCGGATCGAATCTTTGGGTTTGAGAATCCATGCTGAAAATCCGAAAATAAGGGGCAGCATCTACTCCGGTTCCTGCACACCATTGCCAGCCGCCATTATTGGCTGCGAGATCAAAATCCAGCAACTTTTTTGCAAAGTAAGCCTCACCCCATCGCCAGTCAACCAACAGATACTTTGTAAGAAATGTAGCCGTAATCATGCGAACACGATTGTGCATAAAACCGGTTTCATTTAATTCACGCATTCCTGCATCAACAATGGGATAGCCGGTTCGACCTTCGCACCATTTTTGGAAACCATCTTCATCCGGTATCCATTCAAGTCTGTCATAAGCCGGCTTGAATGCACTATGAATAACATAGGGGAAATGCCATAAGATACTCGTATAAAATTCCCGCCAGATTAATTCATTCGTCCATTTCTCTGAAACTGACCAGGCTTCTCTGAATAATTTCCGAATACTTATAGTACCAAAACGCAAATGAACACTTAGTCGGGAAGTACCATTGACTGCAGGGAAATCACGTTTCTCTGCATAGTTTGTTAAAATGTTTTTATCAAGACTTGATGAAGGAAAATCAAATTTAAAATCTTTGAAACCAATTGAGGATAATGAAGGAATTTCAAACGGTCCACCCTTGTGAAAATTACCAAGCAATTTTTCGGATGTTGCGGGAGAAAAACTGTTCTTTGTAATTAAGGCCTTCCATCGCTTGCTGTATGGTGTAAAAACTGTGTAAGGCTGGCCATTATCCTTTGTAAGTTCATCCTTTTCAAAAATCACCTGATCTTTGTATGAATTAAAACCGATGCCCTTGGCACTTAAAAACTCTTTTATTGTCTTATCCCGCTCACGAGCATAAGGCTCATAATCTCCGTTTACAAATACTTCCTTAACGGAATGTTTGGCACTTACTTTTTTCCAAATATCAAGTGGTTTTCCAAATTCTATTAGCAGAGATGATCCATAATCCAGGAGCTGTGCATTAATCTTTTCTAATTGCTCATGAATAAACACAAGCCTTGCATCCTTTTTGTCTTCAAGTTTATCAAGTATGTCTGTATCGAAAATAAAAATTGCCTGAACAGGAGTACCTGATTTAAGTGCGTGATACAAGCCTGTATTGTCATGCAAGCGCAAATCTCTTCGGAACCAGAAAAATGAAACAGAATTACTCATCGTTTAATAAAAATTAACACACACTTAGTCAAAATCCCACCAATTTTTCTGACTATAGTTCATACCCAAAGAATACACCTCCCCAATCATTGGAGCAACATATTTCTGCTTTTCAACTAAAGCACATCGAGACAATCTTTTAATAGGTTCATTCCATGCATGGGTGGATAAAACAAATTTTGACCAATGTACGGGGAACAAAACCTCAACGTTCAAATCCTTTGCGGCTTGTACAGTTTGTTCAGGTGTCATGTGAATTAATGGCCAGTCAGCACCATATTGTCCGCACTCCAAAAAAGCCAGATCAAAGCCATTAAATTTATTCCCCATCACTTTAAACTGATCATCATAACCTGAGTCGCCTCCCACGAATATTTTTTTTCCGTTATGACGTAACACATAAGATGCCCAGAGTGAAGTAGCTCTTTTAATACTTCGTCCTGAAAAATGCCTTGCAGGAGTAGCAGTAATCTCAATTCCTGACTCAGTGTGAAAGCCATTCCACCAATCCAATTCGGTAATTTTACTTCGGTCGGCACCCCAATACTCCAGGTGTGCACCAACACCCAAAGGGACAATTATTTTCTTCACCTTTCTATGTAACTGAAGAAATGTCCGGTAATCAAGATGGTCGAAATGATCGTGTGTGATTAATAACAGATCCACTTCCGGGATGTCATCAGCTGTATAGATGTTTGATCCAGGAAAAGCTTTCCCGAAAAATTTAACCGGTGATGCATTTGCGCTGAATACCGGATCTACCAAAATTGTCAAAACTCCCGACTTAATCATATATGATGAATGTCCAAACCAAACTACAGATGGGTTTTTTGAGTCCAGTTTAGACAAGTCTGTTTTAACACCGGGCAGTTCTTTGTCCGGCACAACAGTTACAGGCCTTTTGTAAAAATCTTTTAGAATTTTTACGATTGAAACATTATTTGGATTTACACTGGTTTCAACAATGTTTTTAAACTCACCTTTAATGTAATTTGGTGACTGTTTAATTTTGGTCAGCCTCTCTCCTGAAGGACGCCTTCCCAATACCTTTTTCATTATAAAATATTTTTTTGCTTATAAATTAAATCGGCTCAGAGCATGATCGATTGTTTCATAATTAAAATTGAAGCCTGCCTTGAGCAGCTTAGCATTGGATACTCTTTGTCCGCTTAAGACAATGTCGGACTTCTCTCCAAGAATTAAGCGCAACACAAATGCCGGAACATGTATAGGCCACAAAGGCCTGCCTAGTTTTGCGGCCAAGGTTTGATAAAATTCTTTATTGCTAACTGGATTTGATCCAACGGCATTATAAACACCTCTCATAGCACTATTCTCAATTGCGCTTAAAAATATTCGGCTTAAATCATCGATGTGTATCCACGAAATAAATTGTTTTCCTGATCCCAGAGGAGCACCGACAAATAATTTGACAGGCAAGGCCATTTGGGGTAATGCCCCACCTTCCGGCGTTAATACGACTCCAATTCTCAAAATCACGACACGTATTCCCAGTTCTTCAAAACGTTTTACAGAATTTTCCCAGGCTACACAGGTGTCTTGCAGAAATCCACTATCAATGCTACTCTCTTCATTTTTCCACACCGAAGCCCCATCTCCATAAATACCAATAGCCGAGGCAGAAACAATAGTTTTAATCGAATGCGTCCTGTTCTTCAAGGATTCGAATAATACATTTGTGCTTTGAACACGGCTGTCCAAAATTTCCTTTTTTCTTTGGGGAGTCCATCTTTTGTCGGCTATTCCGGCTCCGGCCAGGTGGATGATAGATGAGCAATTATCAAATGCCTTTGTATCAATAGTCATTTGTTTCGTATCCCAATGGAAAGAATGGGCATCCTCAAACTTCTTTCTCCTGGATAAAATCGAACTTGAAATAGATCTTGATTTTAATAAATGAATAAGATGAGAACCTAAAAGTCCGGCCCCACCACTAATGAGTATTTTTTGCATAGATGTATGGCTAACAAGAAAAAGCTGATCCGGTTTAACATTTTTACGAAAACAATAGAAGCAATATCCAAAGGAATTTTTCTATCCTCTGATTAAGATATGCTTTTTTTTCGAAAAATAACCAATCACTCAAAACATTTTTTAATAATTGTCGTTTATATCATACATTAGTAACCAAAAATAGTATTAATGACTGATAATTCATACACTTATAGAACTGCTGAAAGTGATGATGCCATTCTCAAAAGAATAGGTGAATTCATCAAAAAAAGGCGTTTGGCTCAAAATAAAACTCAGGTAAAACTGGCCGAAGAGGCGGGAATGAGCCGATCTACTTTGACTGAGTTTGAAAATGGAAAGCGATCAAACCTGCTCACTTTTGTTCAGTTATTAAGAGCACTTAAGCTTCTCCATGTTCTTGAGATTTTCAATCCGGAGGATCAGTTCAGTCCGATTCAACTTGCAAAGCTTGAACAAGAAAAACGAAAAAGGGCAAGTAGTTCAAGCAAAGGCGATAACAAGCCGAAAAGCGATTGGTGATGATATCGACAGCATTCGTAAATATATGGGACATGAATATAGGCGCAGTAGCCTGGGATTCAGAAACCGGTATTGGTTCATTCGAATTTGACAGTAAGTTTCTTCAAAAGAACCTTGATTTAGCGCCCATCATGATGCAAATCCGGAATGCAAATCATCAGATATTTTCGTTTCCTGAGCTACGTGACACGCAAACTTTCAAAGGACTGCCCGGACTATTGGCAGATGTGTTACCCGACAAATACGGAAACAGCATTATTAATGCCTGGCTCAATAAACAAGGCCGGCCAAGCAACAGCTTAAACCCTGTCGAAATGCTTTGTTTCATTGGCAAGAGAGGAATGGGTGCTCTTGAATTTGAACCTGCCTATTCAAAGTATGCCGATATGGTTTCGAAAATCGAAATCGATAATCTGGTTGAAGTGGCAGAAGGAATATTATCCGGCAAGAAAGATTTCGCAGCAAGACTTAATAAAGAAGAAGAAAAGTCTCTCCTTAACATCCTAAAAATAGGAACCTCCGCGGGCGGTGCACGGGCTAAAGCAGTGATAGCCTATAACTCATTAACAGGAGAAGTTCGTAGCGGACAAGCGCTTGCACCAAAAGGCTTTAAGCATTGGATCATTAAATTCGACGGAGTTAGCGACAGGCAGTTTGGAGCCTCTAATGGTTATGGAAGGGTCGAAATGGCTTACCATCTTATGGCTAAAGATGCAGGGATTGAGATGACCGAGTGCAGACTTTTCGAAGAAAATGGACGAGCTCATTTCATGACACGGCGTTACGACCGCACAGACAACAATGACAAAATTCACGTTCAAAGTTTTTGCGCGATGCGCCAATTCGATTTTAATGAAGTCCGCTTGTACAGCTATGAGCAACTTTTTGAAACAATGAGAATGCTTGCTCTGCCATATCCTCAGGCAGAACAATTATTCCGGCGCATGATTTTTAATGTAATGGGGAGAAATTGCGATGACCATACAAAGAACTTTGCTTTCACTATGGATAAAAATGCTGAATGGAAACTCAGCCCGGCCTTTGATGTCTGCCATGCTTATCGGCCGGGCAGTGATTGGGTGAGTCAGCATGCCTTAAGTATAAGGGGAAAGAGAATGAATATAGAAAAGGCAGATTTATTGACTATTGCAAGAGAATTGAACATTAAAAAACCTGAATCGATAATCAATCAAATTGCTGAAGTAATCAGTCAATGGGAAAAATATGCGGAACAAACCGAAGTAGAAACAGAATTAAAAAGAGCCATAAAGAAAACCCTAATCATCCTTTGAGAATTTAATCCCGGCCCAATCAATACAGCTCAGGTCGGTCGTAAATGTCCGGGAACCTGCTGACAGAATCAGCGAATTCCAGGGATTTTTTTATAAATTGAGAGCAAGACTTGAAAATAATGCCATAGGAAATTCGATTATTTTAAAGAAACTAGTCATGTTGATTTTCAGCAAGTTGCGAGGCTCATTACAAGCCCCTCAAAAAAGTGCTTAAACGGCCTAAAAACAGCCTTGAATTTGCATAAATTAAACCTTACAAGCTGCCAATACTTATTCACTAATGATTCTTCAATAATTATTTCATACTTGTTTGGTGAAATAGAGATTTTTCCTACTTTTGCAACCCCTTCGGGGAGTACCAATTAGTAGAGTAACCCTTTAAAAATCATTGAAATTGGACGCTATTAGCTACAAGACAGTTTCCGCAAATGCGAAAACTGCAGACAAAAAATGGGTGATTGTTGATGCAACCGACATGGTTGTAGGTCGATTCTCATCAGAAGTCGCGAAAATTATCCGTGGTAAACACAAGCCGAGCTACACTCCGCACGTTGACTGTGGTGATAACGTAATTGTTATCAATGCCGAGAAAGTTCGCTTCACCGGAAAGAAATTCCATGAAAAGGAATACGTTCGTCACACCGGTCACCCGGGCGGACAGCGTTTTGCATCTCCGGCAGAGTGGATGAAGAAAAACCCGGCATTAATTCTTGAGAATTCCATTCGTGGAATGCTTCCTAAGAATAGTCTTGGTCGTCATTTGTTCACGAACCTTCACGTTTATGTGGGAGCAGAGCATCCGCATGAAGCACAAAAACCAACTCCAGTTAAATTCTCTTAATTAATATAATGGCAGCAACTACACTCCACGCTATTGGCAGAAGAAAAACTTCTGTAGCCCGTGTTTACATGGAGCCGGGAAACGGCGATATCAAAGTTAACAACCGCGACTACAAAGAATATTTCCCGACAGGCCCTCTTCAGTATATCGTTAATCAATCACAACTGATTGTTAATGTTCCTGAAACTTATAATATCAAAGCTACTGTTGATGGTGGCGGAATCAAAGGTCAGGCTGAAGCTATTCGTTTAGCAATTGCCCGCATTCTTGTTTCTGTTGACGCAGAATGCAAAAGCGCCCTTCGTAAAGAAGGTCTGATGACACGCGATCCACGCATGGTAGAACGTAAGAAGCCGGGACAAAAGAAAGCCCGTAAACGCTTCCAGTTCTCTAAGCGTTAATCGATTTCTTCAGAAAAACAATCATTGTTCATCCAATTATTCTACAATACCTCAATTCAACCAAATGTCAAGAGTATCCTATAACGATTTACTTGAAGCAGGCGCACACTTCGGTCACCTGAAGAGCAAGTGGAACCCAAAAATGGCCCCATACATTTTCATGGAAGCCCGTGGTATCCATATCATCGACCTGAACAAAACAGTGGCTAAAATAGACGAAGCAGCAAATGCTATGAAGCAGGTTGCTAAGTCCGGAAAGAAAATTCTTTTCGTTGCGACTAAGAAGCAGGCGAAAGATATCGTTGCCGATGCTGCAACACGCGTGAATATGCCATTCATCACTGAGCGCTGGCCTGGTGGAATGCTGACAAACTTCGCAACTGTACGTAAGTCGGTAAAGAAGATGACAGGTTTTGAGAAAATGGCTACGGATGGAACTTTTGAAAACATCTCTAAGAAAGAGCGTCTTCAGATTACTCGTCAGAAGGCTAAGATGGAAAAATTCCTGGGAAGCATTATTGACCTTAGTCGCCTTCCGGCTGCTCTGTTCATTGTTGACATAAACAAAGAACACATTGCTGTTGCTGAAGCAAAGAAGTTGAACATCCCTACTTTCGCAATTACCGATACTAATACAGATCCAACTCAAGTTGATTTCGCTATTCCAGCGAATGATGACGCTACTAAATCAATCGCTTTGATCGTTGAGACCATGTCTAAGGCTATCGAGGAAGGATTGGCAGAACGCAAAATGGATAAAGAGGCTGAAAAAGATCGTGAAGACGAAGGAACAGCTGAAGAAGCAGGAATCCAGGTTGAATATGTCGGAGCTGAGGAAGATGATGATGACAGCAAGCCGAATAAGACAACTACTGAAATCAAGAAGCCGGGTGGCGCGCGTAAGCGTACTACTACTTCAAAGAAACCATCTTAATAGTACAAAGGCTATTCAGATAGCCGGGGTTAATAAAAATTAACCAATGCTATTTAATCAAAATACCAGATTAGCCAATTCAACGATTGGCTAATTTGCTAAATAACCATCTCATAAAAATTTAATAAATCTAATTATCATGTCAACAACAGCAATCAGTGCATCAGATGTAAATAAATTACGTCAACAAACAGGTGCGGGAATGATGGACTGCAAAAAAGCTCTTACAGAAGCCAATGGCGACTTTGAAGCAGCGGTCGATATCTTACGTAAAAAAGGACAAAAAATCGCAGCGAATCGTCAGGATCGTGAGGCGAAAGAAGGATATGTATTCGGAAAACTTAGTGCCGATGGAAAATTTGGCGCTATCGTAGCGGTATGCTGTGAAACTGATTTCGTAGCCATCAATGCTGATTTCGTGAAATACGGAGAATCAATTTTGGATCTGGCCATGAGCAACAAACCTGAGAATGCCGACGCTTTGAAGGCGCTAAAACTCGGAAACCAAACTGTTGCAGAAACTTTGGTTGATCAAATGGGAAAGATTGGTGAGAAAATCGACGTGGTCGACTACCAATTTGTGAAAGCTGAGAAAGTGATCGTTTACAATCACCCCGGAAATAAACTAGCTTCCATGATTGGATTCAATTCCAGTCCGGCCGGAATTGATGAAGCAGGTAAAAACATCGCTATGCAAACTGCAGCTATGGCTCCGGTTGCCATCGATAAAGATGACGTTGATGCAAATACCATCGAACGTGAAATCGAAATCGGAAAAGATCAGGCTCGCCAGGAAGGTAAACCGGAAGCGATGATCGAGAAAATCGCTCTTGGAAAATTAAACAAATTCTACACTGAATATACGCTCCTCAACCAGTCATACATTAAGGATGAAAAAATGACTGTTCGTCAATACGTTGAAAGTATAGATAAAGGACTAAAGATTACAGCGATGAAGCGTGTGAAGATTGGATAATTCAATCTTTCATTTAGAGCTAAAAAAAGGAATCCGGAAGGGTTCCTTTTTTTGTGGGATTAAGGGCCGTTCCTTTCCCCTTTGTCTAAACTGGGATTTATGGGATTAGTTGGATTATTGAGATTATTCTTCGCCTAAAGAAATTACGCGGACCACAAAAAAATATTTGCTTTTACATTATCCAAATTATTATAAGAAACCTAAAATCTGATAATATTCTAAAAATCAAGCCACAAGACGATTGGGCAATAATGAATAGCAGAACTAGTCCCAAAAATCAGAATAAATCAAGGTCAATCAGAGTCCATTTTTCCATAAATTAGCCACGCAAAACAGACTTATGAAATATAAACGTATCCTCCTCAAACTTAGTGGCGAGTCGCTCATGGGTAACAAGGAGTTTGGGATCGACCATACTATTCTAGAAAAATATTCTGATGACATCAAGACCATTGTCGACAAGGGTGTTGAAGTAGCCATTGTGGTAGGAGGAGGAAATATTTTCCGTGGTGTCGGCAATGATGCTGAAGAAGTGATCGACAGAGTGCAGGGTGACTATATGGGAATGCTTGCGACGGTTATCAATTCTATGGCATTGCAAAGCGCTCTTGAACGATTAGGTGTGAAGACAAGATTACAATCTGCCATCAAGATGGAACAGATTTGTGAACCATACATTAAAAGGCGTGCCGTACGACATTTGGAAAAAGGAAGGGTTGTAATATTCGGCGCAGGAACAGGAAATCCTTATTTCACAACTGACACAGCCGCATCATTAAGAGCCATTGAAATAGGCGCCGATGTTTTATTGAAAGGAACCAGAGTTGACGGAATATACAGCGAAGATCCCGAGATCAATAAAAATGCCATCAAGTACGACAGTGTTACTTTCAATGAAGTTTATGACAAAGGATTAAAGGTTATGGATCTTACTGCATTCACACTCTGCAATGAAAATAAAGTTCCTATTATTGTGTTTGACATGAATAAGCAAGGAAATTTGTTGAAGGTGCTAGAAGGACAGCAAGTAGGAACACTGGTTGAATTTTGACCAAAATTAAATTGACTATTTTGACTTTTGAGAATGCATCAGTCGGAATAAAAAAATTAATCTGATATTAGCTCATTAACTTTTTCCAATTTCATATACTATCAGTTCTGATTAAAAAAAAATAATTGGATAAATTCAACATTACAAAAGATAGCTTAATCACACAAATCAAAACAATCATTTTAATCCCAGTCCATGTTAGACTCCAACGCCCTCATCAACACTTCTAAAGATCACATGCAAAAGGCTATTGACCATTTAGAAGTGGAACTTACAAAAATTCGTGCAGGCCGGGCAAATCCACAGATGCTTGAAGGATTACACGTTGATTATTATGGAGCGAATACGCCGCTTACACAAGTTGCAAACATATCCGTTCCTGACGCACGTACACTTATGATACAGCCCTGGGAGAAAAGTATGATTACGCCGATTGAGAAAGCAATAATGGCAGCCAATTTGGGCTTTAATCCTCAGAACGACGGACAAGTAATTCGCATCAACATTCCTACGCTTACTGAAGAGCGAAGAAAAGATCTGGTAAAGAAAACGAAAGCCGAAGCGGAACATTGCAAAGTTTCTATCAGAACTACCCGCCGAGAAGCAAATGAACACATCAAGAAAGATGGTAAAGGAATGCCGGAAGATGTCTTAAAAGATTTCGAAGACCGCATCCAGAAAATGACGGACCACTATATTTCTATCGTCGACAAGCATTTGACCGAGAAGGAAAAAGAGATCATGACGATATAAATGAAGATTGAACTTTAATCAGAAAGAAAAATATTTCCTTTAAAAATCAGCTATGTAATTGAAATCTGAATTTTAAACCGGAACATTTCTGATTAGTTTTTATTTACATGTCGCTATGCATATAAAAGCGCCGATATACCTTTTGTTTTTTCTGACTTTCGTTTTTGTTTTTTCATGTAAAAAAGAATCAGAAGAGCCGGTGGAGTCTCATTATGATTTCAGGGATGTATTTGTCGGGAAATACCATGTCACTGAAACAATCAACTGTTATGGGCCTTGTGGTAGTTGTTCTTCAAGCAAAGACACGATAATCAGCGTTTACTACGGCAGCAGCGATTCAAGCATGAATGTATTGGGAAGAAATATTTTTCTTGACGCTGATGGCTATTTTTACAACTACCACTACTCTCTTCGTCTATGGAATGACAGTATTAGTTCTTATTATGCAAATGGTGGGCTGGGGTGCGGACAAAATGAAGTGTATCTCGGCAATAAAATTTCTGATACTCCTTAGCGGATTTTTTTTAATTCTCTTTTCTGAAATACAGTAAAATGGCAAGCAGAATCTTTGCTGTTCTGCCTATTCCTCTGAATCCATAAAACTATTCTGTTGTGAGAAATACTGTATTCCATTCAGTTAAAAAACCTGTCAAATGTCATGTTTTCTGAATGACAGCATCCGTACATTTGTGTAGTGAATGTTCACTAACATGTATGTTATGGAAGGAAAAAACAACATAGCCATAGGCTTTTTAACTATGGGATTCTTCATGGCTTTTGGGTTTTTACTCATCTACCTGAGAGATTTCGCTCCGGGAAAGGAAGAATGGATTAACAGCTATTCTTCAGGAAAACATTTCGAAGTAAGACTTGCACATGTTCATGGAAATCTGTTTGCTTTCCTAAATGTAGTAATAGGCTACCTTCTGCTACACTTCAAGGACAAACTAAAGAATGTAAAAATAATATCATGGCTTGCACTCATTGGAATACTGATGCCCTTAGGAATATTGGCAGAGGTATATCTAGGATTCAATCCGGTTTTTGTACTGATCGGTGCACTTTCCATGACAGTAGCCGTAGTTTGGCTTGGAATATCTTTTTACAAAATGAAAACAACTAAAAACTAAAACTTATGACAACAAACTCAATCGGTCTTGACCAAAAAAAAGCGAAGGCATTAGCTGACAAACTAAATATCCTCCTGGCTAACTACTCAATCTTCTATCAGAACACACGAGGATATCACTGGAATATCAAGGGAGAAAAATTCTTTGAGCTTCATCTTAAATTTGAAGAGCTTTACAACGATCTATTATTGAAAATAGATGAAGTAGCTGAACGTATTCTGACTTTAGGTCATGCGCCGGAATACAACTATTCATATTACAACAAGATTTCAAGTGTAAAGGAAAGCCCAAAAGTTTCCGACGGAGTAAAAGCAGTGGAGCATATTTTGACGGCATTCAAGACTATAATACTCCTACAAAGAGAAATCCTTACAGTCTCTTCCGATGCGAATGACGAAGGGACAAATGCCCTCATGAGCGACTATATTCGCTTTCAGGAAAAACTGGTGTGGATGTACTCTTCATTTCTTAAAAAATAATGGAGATCAAAGAAAGACAATTAGATATCATAGAGGCAGCCGGAACAATACTGACTCGATCAGGCGTCGGTGGCCTTACTATTAAAAACCTGGCGGCCGAGATGGAATTCTCTGAGTCGGCCTTATATAGACACTTTACATGCAAGGAAGAGATCATTATTTCCATGCTTCAATACCTGGCTTCGAGCATGGACGAACGACTCCGATCAGCAGTAGATAAAAACGCTGATCCGCTGACAAAATTTCGACAGCTGTTTCAAAGTCAGTTTCATTTTTTTAATAGCAACAAACATTTCGTTGTGGCAGTTTTCTCGGATGGACTGATGGA
The DNA here is from genome assembly GCA_004295015.1 of Bacteroidota bacterium. Taxonomy (GTDB): domain Bacteria; phylum Bacteroidota; class Bacteroidia; order AKYH767-A; family 2013-40CM-41-45; genus QQVM01. The sequence goes on from SHNE01000001.1 coordinate 199,757, forward strand.
TGCCACTTCGCGGATCAACGAAACAACAATACAATTAATGGACATCAAAGGAAAACATTTATTGCCAATCCTGCAGGAGGGACAAAAAAAGGGAGTATTCACGAAGGAAATACCGGTAAAAGATCTGCTGCACATTGTAATTGGAAGCTTCCGCTTACAAATGTTTAAATGGAAATCGGCAAATTTTGAATTTGATATAGAAAAACGCGGTACTGAAATCATCAAATCTCTTCTAAAACTTATTTCAAATAAATAATTATGAAAAAACTATTCCTTCTTATAGCAATCGGATTCTGGACAAATTCACTACAAGCCCAAAATCTTCTTGCAATCCCTGATACAATGAATGGTACAAGTTTCTCTCTCGATATTATTGACACTTCTCATGTTTTCTACCCCGGATTTTCTACACATACTTTTGGAGTGAACGCCTCCTACCTCGGCCCCACATTAATTCTGAACAAGGGAGACTCTGTAAACATCATGGTAAATAACCGGCTGATGGACACAACAACTATTCACTGGCATGGCTTGCATGTGAGCCCTCAAAATGATGGCGGCCCACATATTTTTATTCCTCCTTCTACTACATGGAACCCATCCCTTGTAGTCCGAAACAATGCTGCAACCTATTGGTACCACCCACATATGCATATGATGACTAACCTTCATGCTACGCTAGGTGCAGCGGGGCTAATCATCATCAGAGACAGTGTTGAATCTGCTCTTAATCTGCCACGAACATATGGTGAAGATGATTTTCCTTTGGTTGTTCAATCAAAATCATTTGATGCTAACAAGGAAATAATTATTGGAGATGCATATGATAGTACGATGATGGTAAATGGAACTGTCAATGCATATCTTCCGGTCCCTGCTCAGGTAAATCGTTTTCGAATATTAAATGCATCAACTGAAAGAAATTACAATTTCGGGCTTCAGGGAAATTTGGTATTCCAACAAATTGCTTCAGATGGCGGACTGTTAGATGCACCTGTTCCGTTGACCCGACTGGTGCTTTCTCCGGGAGAAAGAGCAGAAATTCTTGTTGACTTCAGCGGTATGAATGGACAAAGCATAGACCTCATGAGTTTCGCATCTGAATTTCCTGTTGCAATGTATGGATCAGTACAACCGGGAATGGGCGCAGGACTAACTATACCGGGTTATACATCCAATATGTTAAATGGCTCCGACTTCAAGGTAATGAATTTCCAAATTGTTGCTCCTACTCCTAACCCTGTTACCAGCATTCCATCGGTCCTGACAACAAATACACCGTGGCCAATCGGGTCAGCGATGGCAACTAAAACGCTTACGATTACACCGTCAGTGATGGGGCCAACTGCTCTTCAAAACCCTTTCCTGATTAACAATACCAGCTACGACATGATGGTTATGAACTACAGCATTCCATTAGACAATATTGAAATCTGGACTCTTACTAATTCCAGTCCGATTGCTCACCCATTTCATATTCATAATGTACATTTTTATGTAACCGAAATTAATGGGGCTGCACCACCACCGAATAAGCAAGGACTGAAAGATGTAATTCTGGTACCGGCACAGCAAACGGTAAAGTTCATCACAAAATTTGAAGACTTCTGTGACCCGATGTATCCTTACATGTATCATTGTCACATGTTAACACATGAAGATGATGGAATGATGGGGCAGTTTTTGGTTACGTGTCCTACAACCGAAATCAGCGAGAGAGACATTCTAATAAATTCAATCAGTACATTTCCAAATCCTTCAAACGATCGCATTCAAATAAAAAACAACAGCCACGAAAAAATTAAATCAATCAAAGTTTATACATTGCAAGGAAAATGCATTGCAAATTACCAAAGCTTAGGCAATGTTGAAATTAATATTGACTTAACATCTTTTTCGGGTGGAACATACCTGCTTGAAATTGAAGCGGGAAAACATCGCATACATAAAAAAATAAATTATATAAATTAATATCATGAAAAAACTAAGCACTGTTCTGCTCCTCATTACATTCACTTCATGGATAGCATGTAATCAAGCAGCAAAAAATGAATCCGAAGGCCATCAAATGGAACACAAATCGGATGCAGACCATCACGAAGGACATGATCATGAATCTTCAGATGTCTTAATGCTCGACCATGGAAAAAAATGGATGGTGGACGAGCCAACAAGAATGCACGTAGCCAATATGGAAAAAGCTGTTTTCGACCCAGCCTCTGAAAATGCCAATATGGAATTTTATCAAACCCTGGCCGGTTTTCTCAAAGAAAATATTGGAAAACTATCATCCGATTGCTCCATGACCGGTCAGTCACATGATGAGTTACATAAATGGCTGTACCCCTATATTGAAAGAACAAAAGCTTTTTCTGAAGCCAAGAACCCTGAAGAAGCTTCTTCCTCCCTCATGAAAGTGAAAGAGTCATTTACCGAATTTCATGAGTTCTTCGAATAACTATTAACAGGTGTGCAGGAATCCTGTCTGTACACTAACTCAACCAATTAAAAGGCACCCTTCAATTACAAAGGGTGCCTTTTAATTTTAACATGCGCTGGAACTGTTCATAAAAAAACACTGATTTACTTTGAATCGGTATATTATTTTAGTAAACTTTGTACTCATGTTTTTATTTTGTTTAACCATTTAAACAGGAGGTAAAAATGAACAATCTTGAATTAGTAAAACTGAACGATCAGGTAATCGAAACCTGGAACAATCATGACACAGAAAAATTTCTTGCTCTTTGCGACGAATCCGTTGTATGGAGCATCAGTAAAGGGCCTGAGACTTTCAGAGGGAAAAGCCAGGTGAAAGAATATTTTAATGCCTGGAAAAATGCCTTCCCTGATCTGAAATTAAAAATCAGAAACCGTATTGCTGATGCAGATCAAATATTTGTGGAATATGATTTCAGTGGTACACACAAGGGAAATCTTCAGACACGGGCTGAATTACCTGAAATTGCCGCAACTAATAAAAAGGTAAATTCCAGTGGATGCTATTCTGCAAGAATTAAAAACGGACGAATTACGGAAGTCACAAATTACCCTGACCGACTTGGTCTTTTGGAGCAACTCGGTGTACTTGAAGCTTTGCATCATGTAAGTCATTAAAAATTTGACTTAGTGTCAGAGACACAAAAACTCTTCGTTTGAACTTGAAAATCCCCGTAGAAATAAATCACCTACGGGGATTTTTAATTCCTTGAAGTTTAATATTATTAAATCACACAAATCATTGAACAGCAACCTTCAACGTTATACCATTTTCCGACCTGAAATTAAATGCTAAAACAAGGAGTACCTGTACAGTAATTCACCAAATAAACGACTAAATGGCCATTGTTATCAGACGAAGTAAATAATTCTTTCTCCTTAACAGATATTTATTAATATTGGATTACAATTAAGGGAGCTGAAACCATATAAAAACAGGGCGAAACCGAAAAGCCATATTAGTAGGGCAATTAATTTTCAAATCTTTAAAAATGGAAGCACAAAAAGTAGACATGTTTATTATGGCCAATGGAAAATTTTTCGAGAGCCATCAGGTGGGACTAATCAGAGATCGTCTCATTGCTCTTGATGATTCAAAATGGGGCCTGATTCAAACCATGCAATTTAAGGATCCAACTACAAGCATCATCGTTTCTATTCTTGCCGGAAGTCTGGGCATTGATAGATTCATGATTGGCGATACAGGTTTAGGAGTAGGAAAACTTCTCACTTGTGGCGGCCTTGGTATTTGGGCAATTATAGATTGGTTTCTGATTATGCCCGCAACCCGTGAAAAAAACATGGCTAAGCTTCAACAGGTTTTATACTAAAACATTGACAAGAAATAAGCTATATCTGCTATTAAGCATCGCCTGCTTGGCAGGGTATGTTTGGATTTTTTTCAACTATTCGGATGCTACTCATTTAACGAATGAGGGAGCAGGAATATGTTTGATAAAAAATGTCACAAACATACCTTGCCCATCTTGCGGCTCAACGCGTTCCGTAATTTCAATTTTGCAGGGAAACATCCTTGCTTCTTTATATTACAATCCACTTGGGATCATTTTAATTGCATTTCTGGGAATAAGTCCCTTTTGGATTATGTTAGACATTTTTTCAAAAAGATCTTCTCTCTTCCGGTTTTACAAAAACTTTGAGATTCAATTGACAAGATTTCGTTTGGCAGCGCCGGCAATATTATTCATCATAGCCATCTGGGCCTGGAATATTTATAAAAACATATGATCTCCACACAAACGTTTCCTTATGTTCCAGGCGAACATGAATCTGAAAAAGCATCGAACAGCTATCTGATGTCACTGATTGCTTTTATTGCAGGTCTTCCTTTACCAATTGTCAACCTGATTGCCACAGTAATATTTTATATGGGAAACCGCAAAGGAACCTATTTTGTAAGATGGCACTGTACCCAAGCTTTGCTTTCTCAACTCTCGGTTTTACTGATGAACAGTGCAGGATTTTGGTGGACGATTTCCATAATATTTACAGACGAATCGATTACCAGCAATTACATAGCTTATATTTTTACCGTTATCCTCTTCAACATTACTGAATTTATTGCAACCATTTACACAGCAATAAAAACCCGTAAAGGAATTCACGTGGAATGGTGGTTCTATGGTGGATTAACAAATTTAATATGCCGACCATAACATGAACAAATTACTCTTACAGATATTCGCAATCATTCTTTTATTCTTCTGTATTTGGTTTGCTTTAAGTAAAATCGACTGGGTGTCCGTTTTTAAGATTGAACAAACGACAAGTAATACCGAGAAGAAACTCGGTGATTTATTCTGGGAACTGATCCAAAAATCCCAAAAAGAAGCTTACAGCAAACAGGTTACTTCTACAATTGACAGTCTCGTATCGAAAATTTGCGAATCAAATGATATTGATAAGAGTACAGTCAAGGTTCATATTATCGAAAACTCAGAAGTGAATGCTTTTGCACTTCCCAATAAGCATCTCATACTATACACAGGATTGATTCTGGCTTCAGCCAATGAAGCAGAATTATGTGGTGTGATAAGTCACGAGCTTGCTCACATGGAAAAGAATCACGTGATGAAAAAACTCATTAAAGAAGTTGGCTTATCGGTTCTGATTTCCATGACAGCAGGAAAAGGAGGAACAGATATAATACGAGGTGCCGCCAAACACTTATCGTCCTCTGCATATGACAGGAATCTCGAAAAGGAAGCTGACATCGCAGCAGTAGACTATATGGTAAAAGCAAATATCGATCCGGAGGCTTTTGCAAATTTTCTGTACCAGTTCGTTGATAGCGAGTCGAGAGAAGGGCATCTTATGACATGGGTGAGTACTCACCCGGGTTCCAGAGAAAGAGCAGAGTATATTATCGAATACAGCAAAGGCAAATCAAAAAAGTCAGAATCAATTCTAACTCAAGCTTCCTGGGAAAAACTAAAGGCTATTCTTATTGATTCAGAAATTTAAATAATACCATTTTGTCTGAATCAGCGAACACGGCAGGTCCTGAATGAAATATTTTTCAGGAAATAATTCAAAAGTACCCTCGTCGTAAAATTTACTGAAGTGAAAGTATTTTTATTTCTGTACGCCTATTCATCTGATGCTCTGCTTCGGTGCAAGGAACAAATGTACCTCCCTCGCATGCACATCCATTTACCAGGATTGTTTCTCCATAACCTGTAGCCACCAATCTCTTACGGTTTATTCCATGCTGCTCTAAATAAAGGACTGCAGAAGCAGCTCTGCGCTTCGAGAGCGCCATATTATAGGAGAAGGAAGCCCGGCAATCTGTATGTGAGCCGAGTTCAATTTTCATCTCCGGATACTTTTTCATCAGCGAAACCAATTTATCCAATTCAATGGCAGCGTCAGGGCGAATATTTGATTTATCCAGATCATAATAAATATTCTTCAGAACTATATTTCCACTCAAGCAAAAAAGTGCGATATCAATACGCAACATTCTTCCTGTCATATCAATCGTTGAAGTGTCAACAGATTTAGAGTCACAAAATCTGGACTCGGCAATTATGCGATACCTGGCTTCACGATCAAGGTCATCGAATCGATAAATTCCATCCTCATCAGTTGTGGTTCGCATAGTATCATTCGTATTGAAATTAACGAGAAGAACAGAACTGTTTTCAATTCCATTGCCAACAGATTCATCGCTGATTTTTCCTGTCAATACAATTTTATCTACAAGAGGCAATTCAACTTCGATGGAATCGCCGGCAGCCTTGATTACAGAGGCCTCAAGTCTTAGCGTATCCGATTTATAATCTTCATGATCAGCAATGATCAGGTAAGTCCTGTTAGGACGTAAGGCGGATTTAAACAAACCATCATCACCCGTAACACTTTCCTTAGGGCTCAGGTCATCTTCAATAATTCTCACATTACTTGAAGCAAGTAATTGATTTGTTCTCTTGTCCAATACAACACCCTTCAATTTGATTTCAAATTTCTGAATGTAAAAAATGTCGTCATTCTTCTCCTGCTGACTCCTGTTTGAGCTGAAATAGCCGGCTGTATTAGTACTGTCATAGATCAGATTAAAATCATCATCCGAACTATTGAATGGCGCACCCAGGTTTTTAACAACACTGTAAGTGTCCGCTGAATCTACTGTCGAGTAAATATCCAGGCCACCAATTCCGGCATGACCATTCGAAGAAAAATAAATTGTGTTATCATTGGCAATGGTAGGAAAAACTTCATTCCCTAATGTATTTATTGACGGCCCCAAATTTTGAGGTACTGACCAGGCATCCCCCGATCGGTTTGAAACCCAAAGATCCATGCCTCCAATTGACCCGGGCATATCAGATGAAAAGTAGAGCTTGCTTCCATCAGGACTTAATGCAGCATGTGCACAGGAGTAATGTTCACTGTTATATTGAAAAGGCACGACAGAGGTCCATTGCCCATCAACCAGTTTAGAAAAAAACAACTGCAAGCGAAGCACTTCGTCTTCTTTCAATGTGCGTCGTTTTTTACCAAGATTATTTCGGGTTAAAATCATTTCCGTACCGGCCTTATTAAAACACAGTGAAGAATTATTATACTTCTCTTGTACACCTTCAAGAAATATAACAGGATCTTCAAAATTTGCTTTACTACCCCGGGAATAAAACATAGAATAATATCGCTTTCCGGTCCAATCATGAATTCCTTTTGGATTCTTTTTTGCACTTCTTGATGAGGTGAAAACAATTCCATCCTTATAAAATGCAGGACCATACTCTGCTTCGGTAGAATTAATATTAATTTTTTGAACCTTGAAGTAATCCTTTTCAGTAAAAAATGTTTCAATATTGTTTAAACCTCTTGCCAATTCAATGGCACGTCCGTCATTCGGAACGGCTTTGAGATAATTGTTCATCCAAGTATTTGCCTCTTCATATTTCCCGTTTTCCATCAGCATTTCAGCATAATTCAATTTATATATGCTTTTTGAATTAGGACTATTGGCGACTTTTGCATAACATTCTTCAGCGAGAGCTGTTTGATTATTTGCTCTGTAGCAATAGCCAAATCGATACCACGCTTCCGTGTCCATGGCAGCGGAATCTTTTTCAAGTACTTTTTTATAAATGGGTATTGCTTTGGCATAGGCAAATTCCTCATAGTGCATGTTTGCCTTGTCAACCATTTTGCATGAGTTTGTAATACAACTCAAAACAATGACAGTAATAAGAGTGAAATACCGATAGGTTTTTTTCATCGTTCTAAATATTGTATAATTCTGCCAGCGTCTGCATGAAAATTAAAAATAACGGGTTGAAATTACCAGCTTTTTATTGTACCCGAAACTATATCGTAGTGTTATCTCGTGCGTTCCTGAATTATATTTCTCCAGAGGAGTCAGTGTGTAATCGTATGAATAACCCAGCATAAGCTGTCGATTTAGTTGCAATCCAAGCAACGCAGCAACTGCATCGCCTGAGCGGTATGCTGCTCCGAGCCACAAGAAATCATGAAATATGAAATTCAAATTCACATCAATTTCCACCGGAGCATTTTGAACCATCTTTATTAACAAGGAAGGCTTAACCTTTAAATCTTCTTTCAGATCGAACACATAACCCGATGCAAGATTATAATGCCATAGCTTGTAATTTACTTTGTTCTCTACAACAGAATTTGCACTGGAAATAATTATCTTATTCTGCATTAATCTTGGAATAGACAAACCGGCGTAGAACTTTTTGTTATAATAGTAAACTCCAAAAGAGGAATTGGGAAGAAAACTCTTGTTAACATCTGTCATGAATTGCTGGTCACCTGGAATAATCGTTCGAACATCTGAAAATCTTTCCTCATGATTACTAAACCCTCCGCCTAAACCGAATGATAAAGCTGAATGTGGGTACAAAATTCTATATGCAAAATATGCACTGAATGACAGCTGATGAGATATCCCAATCTCCTCATTGATTACAGAAAGGCCCAAGCCAACATGTCTGTTTTTCAAGGGGGCATGAATACTGAAAGTTTGTGTTTTAGGAGAGCCCTCTATTCCAACCCACTGGTTTCGATACAACAGAGTTGCTGAGATACTTTCCCGCGAACCAACATATGCAGGATTAATGAACGTCTCATTAAACATGTATTGAGTAAACTGTGGATCAATTTGAGCCTTGGCAAGGCCAGGCACAAATAAAAGAAGCACAATTCTAAGCAAACAATTACGGTAAAACCGCATTGACTGATTGAAGTTCCCGGTTATAATACTGTTAGTAAACAACAATTTTATTTTTAATTAAACTAATACCTTATAATCAAATAACCCGCCTTGGGCTTTTCTGCGATTCCCAGATCCAGAATATAATAATAGGTGCCTTCCGGAACTTTGCTGCTGCCCAGAATTAAACTGCTCACATTCGGAGTTCCATTCCAGGAATTATCATACTTGTCCTTCTTATATAATATGTTCCCCCAGCGATTAAATATTTTGAGATTATTATTAGGGTATCTTGATATCCCAACTATCTCAAAAAAATCATTCACTCCATCACCATCAGGTGAAAAGCCACTGGGGATTACTACATAGTCGCAAACTTCTATAATAACAGTATCTGATGCTGAACAACCATTTACATCGGTGCCAACAACAACATAAACCATAGAATCCTGGATGAGAACAGTAGGATTATAAATACCGGTATTGCTCAGATTAAATGAGGGCGACCAAGTATATGAGAAAGCTCCGTTCGCCTGCAGCTGGACTTCCCTTCTTCCTTCACATGTCGTGAACGAATGCGTGCTGACACTTACAATTGGTGGCGGATTTAATGTAACAAGAACGTTGTCATGGCTTGAACAAACACCATCAACAACTGTCCAGCGGAATTCATAAACTCCTTGAACCAATCCGGTAACAGTCGTTGATTCATTCCCGGGTGTAGCTATGACAACGTTGCTTGGACCATAAACCATCACCCATGCTCCTGTTCCAACTGCAGGAGTGCTTCCGGTTAATATTGCTGAGTCAGACTCGCAAAGATTCTGATCAGGACCGGCAAATGTATTTAGTGGCAAGGTGTTTACAACAACCCTAACATCATCAAAATTATCACTACAAACACCATTACTAATCGTCCATCGAAAAATATAAATCCCTGCTGCAATTCCAGCAACATCAGTATGTGCACTGTCGGGATAGAATATCAAAGGGGCATTCGGGCCACTGATTAATGTCCATCTACCCACTCCATTCACAGGCACATTTGCATCAAGCGTGATTGTGTCTACAGAACATAAATATTGATAAGTACCTGCACTTGCAATGTCAGGTGAATCAAACACAGTGATTTGTACCGTATCTGAAGATGCAGCACAACTTCCGTTACTTATTGTCCAGATAAAATTATAGACCCCTTCAATAAACCCACTTGCGCTTGCCACCGGACTGTTTGGAGAATTTATCACAGGAACATTCGGACCATTCAACAAAGTCCATACTCCGTTACCCACCGAAGGGTTGTTTGCCAGTAAATTCATGGCAGTGTTCAGGCAAATATCCTGGTCGGCACCCGCTGACGCCACGGTTGGAAGGCTGTCAATGCTTATCTGAACATTATCCGATGATACAGTGCACACTCCACTTGAAATATTCCAGCTAAAAACATACACACCTTCTTCTAAGCCGACAACCGTTGTAGATGGATTTCCGGGTGATGTAATGGATGGGTTATTGGGTCCACTCACTAACATCCATGTTCCAACGCCAATCAATGGTGTATTAGCTGTCAAGGAAATATTGTAAACATCACACAAAATCTGAGCAGAACCGGCAACAGCAACTGTTGGAAGATCATATATTTCAATCTGAACATCGTCGAAAGCATCAGCACAGATCAGGTTATTACTAATCGTCCATCGAAATACATATATTCCGGCTGTTAGTCCATTTACTGTGGTGACCTGGTCGTTCGGATCTGCTATAACCGGCACATTAGGGCCGCTAATGAGCGTCCATGTCCCTACACCGGCTCCGGGCGCATTGGCAGCCATAGTTAAAACACTATTAATACATAAGGACTGATTCGGGCCGGCATCTGAAGCAATTGGAGAATTATATATTCTTACCTCCATCGTGTCGGAAGATGTTGCACATGATCCATTACTTACAGTCCAGACAAACTCATAAATCCCATATGTCAGTCCTTCAATCTGCGTTGATGGATTATCAGGCATAACAATTAAAGCCGTATTTGGTCCACTTAACTGTGTCCAGACACCCAGTCCGCTAGTTATATTATTTGCATTCAACACTGTCGTCGAATCATTACATAAATCCTGATCCGGCCCCGCATTTGCTACAGTAGGTAAGTCATAAACGGAGATTAATACAGTATCAATATTCGTTGCACATACTCCATTGTTAATCTGCCAGCCAAAAACGAAAGTTCCCGCAACCAGTCCGCTGATTCCGGCAAAAGGATCATTAACGGAACTATAAACAGGAAGAACCGGTCCACTCATTAATGACCAGGTTCCGATTCCACTGGAAGGAACATTTCCTGCCATCGTTGTCGAATATGTATTGCACAATGACTGATCAGAGCCTGCATCCACACTCAATGGATCGGCATAAATAGTTGCAATGATTGTATCACTTGAACTTGCGCAAACACCATTGCTGATAGTCCAGCTGAATACATAGCTGCCGGGAATGAGTCCATTTACCGGAGTTGAACCACTGTCCGGATACACAATTACAGGTATGTTAGGACCACTGATAAGATTCCAAATAGCAGTTCCGGAAATCGGATCATTTGCGGTCATTGTAAGTGAGGCTACATTGCATAAATCCTGATCCGGACCTGCAACTGCTGCGCTCGGTAAAGCATCAATACTTATTTGAATGGTATCACTGTGAACGGCACAAACTCCGTTAACGATATTTAAAGAGAAGGAATAAATTCCAGGAACCATTCCGGTGACATTTGTTGAAGGGCTGGAGGGTGAGCTGATCGTTGGTGTGTTTGGTCCACTAAGAAATGACCAATAGCTGGTGCCGACAGACCCGACATTTCCTGACAAAGAAACACTACTTACATTACAAAGGAATTGATTCGATCCCGCATCTATGAAAGGAGGGTACTCATATATGGTCACTTCAACCTCGTCATCACTTAAGGTACAAGTCCCACTGCTGATTGACCAGTTAAAGACATAGACTCCCGGAACAAGTGAACTTACATTTGTATTCGGATCAGAAGCATTATTGATAGCAGGAACATTTGGCCCACTGGTTAAAGTCCACATGCCATTTCCATTTACAGGAGTATTGGCGGCAAGGTTTACGCTTGTGCTCCCACATAATTCCTGATCTGTACCTGCATCAGCTACAGTTGGCAGGTCATAAACATTAATTAACACAGTATCTCTCGAAGCGGAACAGACTCCATTATTAATGGTCCAGACAAAAAGATATGTACCTTGAATGAGGCCACTCACAGGTGAAGCCGGGTTTGATGGAACAGCTATAGACGGAGTGTTCGGTCCACTTAACAGTGACCATATACCATTCCCTGATATTGCGGTGTTTGCTGCAAAGGATCCGCTTGATGTATTACATAAATTCTGATCAGGACCTGCATTAGCTACTGTTGGGAGTGCATAAACATTCACAGTTATTGAATCGGCAGAAATTGTACAAACTCCACTGCTGATTGTCCATGCAAAAACATAAGCTCCCGGAATAAGTCCGGAAACGGAGGTTAGAGGATCCACATTATTTGAGATCAGGGGAGCGTTTGGCCCACTAATTAAACTCCAGGTACCATTGCCCGTCGACGGGGCATTTGCAGACATTGAAACTGTGGAAATATTACATACACTTTGATCCGGGCCCGCATTAGATATTGTAGGTAAGCTATATATAGTAACCTGTACTGTATCATTTGAAACCGAACAAACACCATTGCTGATCGACCAGATAAATTGATAAGTCCCGCTAATCAATGAGCTGATCTTCGTAGCCGGATTGCTTGTATCAGCAATAACAGGTGTATTCGGACCGGACAATATTATCCATCTTCCGGTACCTATTGCCGGCAAATTAGCCGACATAGTTGAACTGTCTACATTACAAAGATTTTGATCAAGGCCTGCGTTCGATACGGTAGGCAAATCAAACAAATCTATCCTGACCGTATCAACAGGAGTGACACATACTCCATTCGAAATACTCCATCCAAAAAGGTATATGCCTGCAGTCATACCGGTAATAGATGTGGCCGGATCATTCGGAGATACGATCGAGCTGCCGCCCGGTCCGCTTAGTTGAATCCAGGTACCGGTACCAACAGCAGGGATATTAGCAGACATAACTGTTGAACTTACATTACAAAGGCTTTGATCCGGACCGGCATCAATTAGCGTTGGAGAATTATAAATTGTAACCTGGACAGTTGATGTTGAGGAAGCACACACTCCATTTGTAATCGCCCATTCAAAAACATAGATGCCATCAATCATTCCTGTTACTGTTGTATTGGCTAAAGCCGGATTGGTGATCACCGGAATGTTTGGACCACTTTGGAATGTCCACAAACCACTACCGACTGTAGGGGTATTTCCATTTAATGAAATCGAAGTTACGCTGCATAAATCCTGATTGGCTCCCGCATTAGATGTGGTAGGTAAATCATAAATAATAATCTGAACAGTATCTACCGGCCCGGAACAAGGACCATTGGTGATCCTCCATCCAAATCTGTATGTGCCAATAACAAGTCCGCTTAAACCTGTCGCAGGGTCATTAGGAGTAGTTATCACAGGGACATTGGGTCCTGATATAAAAGACCATGTACCAAATCCGAAAGCCGGAACATTTCCTGCCATCGTAGCAGAATTTACGTTACAAAGAAATTGATCAGGCCCTGCATCAGTTGTTGTTGGCAGATTCCAGATAGTAACATTGGTATTTGATGTAGACGGAGGACACACTCCATTTGAAATTGTCCAACTAAAGGTGTAGGCACCATCGATCATCCCTGTAACAAGACTAGTCGGATTTGTTGGAGAAACTATTACCGGTGTATTAGGCCCACTGACAAGAGTCCAGTTTCCTGATCCTGTCACCGGTGTATTTCCAATCAATGTAATGGAGGTGACTGAACAAACATCATCATCAGCTCCGGCGTTCGCAATCGTTGGATTTTCAAATATGGTAATACTAACATCGCTCACAGAATTTGCACAGACTCCATTTGAAATTGTCCATCTGAAAACATAGACACCGGCTATCATTCCGGTTATTCCTGAGGCAGGATCTGAGGCAGTTGTAATGACAGGTGTGTTTGGTCCGCTCACTAATGACCAAAGTCCGGACCCTGATACAGGAGTATTGGCCGACATTGTAGTTGAACTTACATTACACAAACTTTGATTGACTCCTGCGTTTGACACATCAGGTAAGCTATAAATAGTGACCTGGACATCGTCCGTTGATGCAGCACAAACACCACTTACAACTGACCATTGAAATACATAAACTCCCGGAATCATTCCTGTTACTGTTGAATTATATGAACCCGGTGTAGTAAGAGACGCAACGTTCGGCCCACTCAATTGAGTCCAAGTTCCTGTACCGATGGCAGGATCATTTCCGGCAAGTGTAGTGGTGCTGACATTACACAGATTCTGATCAAGTCCTGCATTCGAATTTGTAGGGAGTGCAAAAATTGTAATTTGGACATCATCAGTAGAACCGGCACAAGTACCATTCGTTGTCGTCCACCTAAATACATATACACCAGTGGTCATTCCTGTTACTGTTGATCCCGGATTACTAGTTGCAGTGATCGTTGGAAGGTTGGGACCACTAATCAAGGTCCACAATCCAGAACCTACAGCAGGTGCTGTGGCTGCAAGTGTAGCAGATGAGACATTGCATAAACCCTGATCTGTTCCTGCATCGGCGACACTCGGCAAAGCATAATTTGTAATTTGCACATCATCAGTAGATGCTGCACATACACCGTTGTTAATTGTCCATCTGAATACATAAACACCGGCTATCATTCCTGTGACTGTAGAATTCCTGCTGGCCGGATTGGTAATAACAGGCACATTCGGACCACTCAACAGAGTCCATGCCCCACTTCCTATTACCGGATTGTTTCCGGAGAAAGTAATTGAAGACACATTACACGGATTTTGATCCGGACCTGCATTAGCAACTGTTGGCAATGCAAATATTGTAACTTGAACATCATCAAAAGAAGGCGAACAAACCCCCTCTGTAATGGTCCATCGAAATATATATACACCCGTAACCATCCCGGTAACACCGGAAGCAGGATTAGAGGCAGAAACAATAGTCGGGGTATTCGGTCCACTCACTAAGGACCAAAGGCCGTTTCCGATTAGTGGACTGTTTGCTGCGAGTACAGTGCTATTCACATTGCAGAGGCTTTGATCAGCTCCTGCATTTGATGTTGTTGGAAGAGCATAAATTCTTACCTGCACATCATCGCTTGAAGATGCACATACACCATTGGTGATTGTCCATCTGAAAACATAAACTCCCGTGATCAATCCCGTTACAGAAGACGCATTACTTGCAGGAGATACTATACCCGGAACATTTGGCCCGCTGACAAGCGACCACACACCTGACCCGGCAGCCGGCACATTCGCTGCTAATGAAGTTGAATTAACATTACACAAATTTTGATCAGGGCCTGCATTTGAGGTCGATGAAGGCTGATAAATAATGATCTGTACATCGTCGGTCGAGGCTGAACAAGGTCCATTGCTTATGGTCCATCGAAAAACATAAACTCCATTGATCAGGTTTATCACATTGGTTATTGAACTTCCCGGAGAAGAAATGGCAGGTACATTTGGACCGCTGACAAGTGTCCAGTTACCTGTTCCGATTACCGGATTGTTTCCACTGAGCGTTGCCGTAGTCGCATTACACAAACTTTGATCAGTTCCGGCAGCTGCAGTAGTCGGCAGAGAAAAAATAGTAATTTGAACATCATCATTTGAAGAAGCACACACACCGTTTGTTACAACCCAGCGATATACATAGACTCCGGAAATCATTCCGGTGAGCGATGAAGTTGGACTTGAAGGAGTGGTGATAGTAGGTGTGTTCGGGCCACTGATTCGAACCCATGTACCGCTGCCTACTGCCGGATTATTGGCAGCAAGGACCGTTGAATTAACATTACACAGGTTTTGATCCGGACCCGCATTGGAAGTTGAGGGTAATGCAAAAATTGTAATCTGAACATCGTCATTGGAAGGAGCACAAACTCCATTTGTAATTGTCCATCTGAGAACATAAACACCAACAGTCATTCCTGTTACTGTGGACGTTGGACTGGTTGCCGCAGTAATAACAGGTGAGTTTGGACCACTAACGATAGTCCAGACTCCGGTTCCCGGGCCCGGACTATTTCCTGCCAGTGTCGTTGAAGTTACATTACATAAATTCTGATCAGGCCCGGCATTAGAAATTGTTGAAAGAGAGAAAATGGTAATTTGTATGTCATCTGTAGTTGGTGTGCAAGTGCCATTGGTAATTGTCCACCTGAAAAGATATACACCGGCAACCATTCCTGTAACCCCAGTGTTAGCTAAGCCGGGGGCAGATATGGTTGGAGTATTCGGACCACTGACTAAGGTCCAGTTTCCTGAACCTATAAGCGGATTATTTCCGGACAATGTCGCCGAGCTGACATTGCAAATATTCTGATCCGGTCCGGCATTTGAACCCGAAGGCAATGCACTTATTGTAACTTGAACGGTACTTGATGAAGGAGTACAAACTCCCCTGCTGATAGACCATCTGAATACATACACTCCTGCAATCATTCCGGTAACAGTCGAACTTTGACTGGTGGGTGTAGTAATTGCAGGCGTATTAGGGCCGCTCACGAGAGTCCACAATCCGGTGCCCGCACCCGGAGAATTTGCAGCCAAACTTGTCGAAGTTACATTGCATAAATTCTGATTAGCCCCTGCATTTGATGTTACCGGCAAAGGGCTGTTATTGATGAGCATTGTATCTGAACTGTTCGTGCAACCGGTGCTGATGCGCCAAACTATTACATAAGTTCCTGTTACGAGTCCGGTAATAGCAGAACCCGGGGAGTTAGGAGAAGAAAATGTCGGTGTATTCGGCCCACTCACAAGTAACCAGGTGCCTGTTCCAATTGAAGGAGTATTCCCGGCCATCGTACTGTTTGTTACATTACATAAATTCTGGTCAGGTCCCGCATTTGAAGAAGTTGGTGATATAACGTAAACAGTATACCGGATCGTGTCAGCGCAAGTTGTTCCGGTAATTTGTCTGATCCCGTAATAATTTCCCGTGACTGTTGCGGATGTAACGGATACCCAGGAAGAATTATAATAACTATATCCGGGTCTTATGCCGGGAATAGTACTAAAGACAATTGGCAAGCAACCACCAATAGACGAATCAGGTGCAGGTGCGCAGGAAACAGGTACAGCAATGTTTGTATTGGTAGCACCTTCTACAGGACATCCTAATGAATCAACTAAAACCGGATTACTTTTTCCTCTCCGGGGAAATCCGGAAATAAATCCTGAGTAATTTACATTGGCTCTGTTAGAAATGACAGGATCACAAAGAAGCTTTGTACAATCGTCTGTAATTTTTACCCGGAAAGAAAGTGAGGTAGTACTTCCGGCTCCTACGTGAGGCATTTGACCGCCTGAAGTCCCATTAGCTCCTGTTCCGAGGCGAATTGTCAGAATTTGATATCCGGCAGAAGTTGTCATTT
Organism: Bacteroidota bacterium; assembly: GCA_004295015.1. GTDB lineage: Bacteria > Bacteroidota > Bacteroidia > AKYH767-A > 2013-40CM-41-45 > QQVM01. Next base: position 217,057 of record SHNE01000001.1, read on the forward strand.
CTGCCTGGTCATCTCCGGCAACATCTGTTTTTACTCCGGTGTTGGGCCCTGACGTAATGATTGTACTTCCTGCAACATACTCGGCATTGAAAGGAAGCGTATCTGTTATAAGCGTTGTGATTGAAGTATCGTTTCCTTTGTTCGTAATGGAAATCGTGTAAAGCAGAGTATCTCCCGGATTTACTATTCCTCCATTTACATCGCTGACAGTTTTCTGCATTGCCAATTCAGGTTCATAGGTATCAATTGCAGAGGTTAGAACACGCAGATAAATTTGCTCTCCACCCGTTGTCACTTTTATTTGTGCAGATGTTGCGCCATTTGCCAGGTAATTTTTTGCAGCATTATTCGGTCTGAATATGCACTGATCATAACCAAGCGTATTGGAATAAGCAGGGTTTCTGTTCAATTGCTCTACTCCGTTTGTCGTAATTGAACTATTGAAAATATCATTTGCATAATGCAGTCCATCTGAGACTGACAGAAAGGATGCATTTCCACGAAACAATAATGAATCTCCTGTGAGAGCCCTGTCCCCGTCAAAAGCGATTTCACCCAATTCGAAATTTACTGCGCCTGAAGGCGGAGTGTAAAATCCATTCAGATTAACCGTAACAGATGAACCCGAATTAGTAACATAGCCCAAGCCATCAAACACGTTGAAATTTTTAGCGGGCATTAATTCATTTTTGTAAACAACAACGATTCCCCATCCGGCCCATTGGTTGGTTCCTCCGGTTCTGGCGACTAAATCAGCAAGTGTAAATGTTCCATTACCTGCATTTTCCATGATGGAAGTGATGTCCTTAAAACAAGTGTAGTAATCATAGCCATTGTTTAAGTCATAGATTTCATCAGCCGTTAGCGTCGTATAGCCGGAAGCCGAAGGTGTCTTGATCTTTACCTGATTTCTCTGGTTATAATTTCCATTTCCTGTATTGATATAAGCACCCCAATACAATCCGGCAAAAGTTATCTTGCTACAGGTGCTAAGATTTAAATCGGCACTACTGGAACTAAAGGTCGAACCTATACCGTCAATATCAATGTAGGCTGAGTTGAAGTCATTATCCTTTGCTGTGCCCGTAGGAGGAACCTGAGCTCTTCCGGATGTGCATGCACCTGAAGAACCACTGCAAGTGAGCATTGTATTTCCGAGCATGACCAATCCACCCGCCTGCGTAACGTCGTATCTTTTTACGAAGGGTACCAAAATTTGAGACCAAGCCTCATTGCCAATCAGCATCAAAACCAAAAAGAAAACTATCCTGTTTTTCATATCTATCCGGAGAGCTGAATCGTCTGCCTGACTAATTAAATCAATTAATCATTGATCTTCGCACCTACCAAACATGCGTTTTTATCTGTCGACTTTACCCAAACAAATTGCACCACCCAACAATATTCATCCGTCAAATGGATTGACAAAATTGAACCTTATCAGCTGATGACCCAATTTATTGCGCTAATAGGCAAAAATAGTCCACATGGTTCAATAAAAAGTTGCTGCTCCGCTTCGTTATTAACACACAAAAGTTGAAGGAATACGAGAGAAAAATCAGAGTTTTAGGTTCTTAATCAATCAATAATTGTCGGATGAAAAACAACCTTTAATAAGGTCTGACAGATTGAAAAGAGCATCAGGATCATCTCAAGCCTATGAGAACAAGATGAGCCTTCTGTTATTATCAAAGGCTTTGCTCGTGGCCTGCTCGATCCAAATATGCTGCCAATTTAATTCAGTTAATTTTTCTAATTTTAAACGCTGCCGCCAATTAACTCTATACCCAAAAATGATTCATGAGAGCTAAGGAATTTATCATAAAGTTTGGGAATATACTGCTTCGTATCGTCGGCTCAATGGCAATTCTACTGTTTCTGCTTAGTCTGACAGATCTTCCTTACGAAGCATATCATTGGCTGGGAACAAGCAATTCCAATCTCAAGAAAAAGCCCAACACGATTGTTTTGTTAGGAGGAAGTGGGATGCCAAGTCCGGATGGTTTTATCCGGTGCTATTATGCAGCTGAAGCAGCAGCAAAATTTCCATTGGCTCCAATCATCATCGCCCTGCCGTTTAACGAAAATGACAGCAACGCCCAGCAAAAAATGATGGCACACGAGCTTCTCATCAGAGGCATAGACACAGCAAGAATTCTCTATGAATCGCTGGGCTTCAACACCCATTCACAAGCAGAAAATATAGCGGCAATGCATGGCCCATCAAAAGCCCATAAAACATTGGTACTTATTACCTCGCCAGAGCATATGTATCGATCTGTAAAGGTCTTTGAGAAGGCCGGCTATCTCTCTGTTGGCGGCGTTCCGACTTTTGAAAAACCAATAGACAAAGAAAAGATAAAAGACAAACTAAAGACGAAGGACAAAAGAGTAAAGAGTCTTGATTTGCGGTATAACATCTGGAGTTACTTACACTATGAACTTTTGGTTTGTAAAGAATTTTTTGCAATTTCATATTATAAACTGAAGGGCTGGATCTAAACATTCTATATTAAAATAAAACAATATGAACAAAGGTCGGTTAGAAGCATTTAGCGACGGGGTATTAGCCATTATCATTACCATCATGGTTTTAGAAATGAAAGTACCTCATGATGCAACATTTGAAGAATTAAAACCTTTGTTTCCTGTGTTCATCAGTTATCTACTCAGCTTTATTTATTTGGGGATTTACTGGAACAATCACCATCACCTTCTGCACAGTATAAAAAAAGTCAGTGGCGGAGTACTCTGGGCAAATCTTCACTTGCTATTTTGGCTTTCGCTTGTTCCATTTGTTACAGGATGGATGGGTGAAAATCATTTTGCCCCGGCTACCATAGCACTTTACGGTTTCGTACTACTGATGTCGGCAATCGCTTATTGGATCTTAGCTCATTCGCTGATTAATTACCATGGAAAAGAATCCCTGTTGGCCAAGGCATTGGGAAGTGATGTCAAGGGGAAAATTTCTATCGTGATTTATCTCATTGCTATCCCGGTTTCATTCATGAATCAATGGATCAGCGGAGCATTATTTATTCTGGTCGCACTTATGTGGTTGATTCCGGATTCACGTATTGAAAAAGCGATTGTAAACCACAACGAAAATCAATAAATCTATAATTTAACATGCTTACTTTAAACTTTTCTCCATTCCCGGAAATTGGAAGCAAACGACTTCACTTGCGCCACATTGAAAAATCCGATGCTGCCGAAGTCTTATATCTTCGTGGCAATGCACATGTGATGAAATTTATAGACAAGCCGCTTCAAAAAACCACAGAGGATGCTATTGCTCACATTGATCTGATCGAAAACGGAATTCAAAAAAACAATAGTATCAATTGGGGTATCTGCCTGAGGCCCGACTCAAAATTACTGGGGATAATCGGATATCACATCATTGACAAAACAAATTATCGGGCAGAGATTGGCTACATTCTTCATGATGCTTATTGGGGAAAAGGAATCACAAATGAAGCTATTCAACTTGTTGTCAATTTTGCATTTGACAAGATGAACCTGCACAGCATAGAAGCCAGAATTAATCCTGATCATATAGCATCAAGAAATATTTTAATCAAAAATCATTTTGAAAAAGAGGCCTACTTCAGAGAAAATTTTCATGCCAATGGAAAGTTTTTAGATACAGAAGTTTATTCTCTGATTAAATCCAGGATTTAGAATTGGCATAAGAGGCAAGGGGAGTTGGAGGTGATAATATGGACATTCAGACTTCAAATATCCTGACTCAGCATAAAAGTTTAGGTTATCATCCGACCTGGATGTATTTTAGTAATGCTATTTATAAATCGAATACGATGAAAAATCTACGTTCTCAGCTCCCGATCTTTATTGTTTTATTTGTTCTTGCAATTTCATGCAAGAAGGACAATAACGGCCCGGGCCCATCACAAAGCCTAAGCAGTACTATACTTCAGGGAAACTGGAGAATTACCTATTTTAATGACAGTGGGAATGATGAAACCTCTCAGTTTAGTGCTTACTCCTTTCAATTTAACGGTGATGGAACTGTTATCGCATCAAAAAACAATGATACCAAAACCGGAACCTGGACAGAAGGCAGCGACAATAGCCAGTCAAAACTGATTTTAAATTTCGGAAATAACCCACCCTTTGATGATTTAAATGAAGATTGGCATGTTACGATGCAAAATGAAAGTATGATTAAGCTACAACATGTTAGCGGAGGCAATGGAGGGACTGACTTGCTTTATTTTGAAAAGCTTTAAAGATAAAGTCCAAGCCTAACTTTATTTTTAGAATTCAATCGCGAAGGGAGGCTTAAAGCATCAGCAATTTGCCTCCAAACTGAAGCGATCTTGAATCTTTGAAGAAAAGGAAAGTTGAGAAAAGTCGAAATTTATTCATTTAACGATATTTTTAAAAGGTTTCAATAAAATTTTCAAAATGATTGCAACAAACAGAAAGTCGCTCCGTTAGACTAGTTGTGTTTCATGTTAAGTTTTAAGTTAAATTACTTGAATTGTTGATCAGAAAGCCCCGGTTAATCACCGGGGTTTTTTGTTTTTGTGTCTCGTCCTGACACGATTCGGGTACAACATATCGGTTGAATTAAAAGCCCACATCAATTTGGAACCGGTTCATTTTTCACAAGCCACAAATTAGCTCAAAGCCTATAATCTCGAAATTGGACTACTGATAAATTTCGGTTCAAAAAGTCTGGAATTTCATCGATTCAAAAATTTAAAGTTCCTGCACATCGTCTGAACTGGGATTTGTGAGATTATTGTGATTCGTGGGATCATTAAAAAACCTGAGAGCAAGGTGTCTATCGAAATAAATAACATTAAAAAAAATTGGAATTAATTTATTCTCCTTGTGGGTTTAAAGAAGGACGAATCAATTCTCAAAAATCTCATGCATCACATAAATCCCAGTTCAGACTATTTTCAATCCCACACATCCCAAAAATCCCAGTTCAGACAATTTTAATTTTTAACAAACCTCTTCACAACCCTCTCCCCTTTCGAAACAATCTCCAAAAAATAAACCCCCGGGACAAGTCTTGAAGTATTTACTTCAGAATATTCTCCTTCATTTATTACTGTCATCGGAAGGCTCAATGCTTGCAACAAGGAGTTATAGATAATAATTTCTATACTCTGGTTTTGAGAAGTGTGATGAACATACAATTTATCGCGAACAGGATTTGGAAAAATAGTATAGGCACCCTCTTGTTCATTCAGTGGTTTCCTGATTCCTGTAGGCAGGCTATCACAGATTGATGAACCTAATGCGCCGAGGTGGTAATTGGGGTGGTTTGGAATGGTAGTATAATTATATGCTGGCAGAGAAACACAATGCTGACAAACGCCACAACTCAAACCTAAACTATCCGGGTACTCAATCACGTGCATTGCCAAAACACCATTATTACTGTTAATATAGATTTTATTGTCCGGAGCCAGTTTGGATAGATAAAATGTCGTTGCAAAAGGTGGGTTGGGAGAATAAAAGCCATCCCAAACAGCCACGGTGGTTTTTGAGGCTGGAATATTGCTTGCATTCAAATCAAATTGATAGACATATTTCAGGGAGGATACATATAGAATTTGTGAATTGGGAGAAAAAGCAACTCCGCCTCCGGACGCACTGTCATTAATACTCACATAAATGTGATTACTAAACACACCCGAACACCGATCAAAATCCATCAGGTGCAAATCATTTACTGCATCGTACAGTGCAAACTTAGATCCATCCGGTGAAAAACAAACCTGCCCTTGTGCCGATACCAAATTTCCACCTATCCGTTGAATGCTGTGCAAATTGATACCCGTTGGATCAACAAGGTAGATATAATATTTATCGTTTTTCCCTCCATGAAATACAACCCACCAGTCTCTGCCATTGGCATGCTTTGCAGACGTAATACGTCCATTCATTAAGGTATCCGAAACAAGAATGTTATTCTTACTAATTACAGCTCCCAGACCAGCATCTAAATTCATATCAATAATTGAATAATACATTTTATAAGAATATGCTACAGTATCATCAATGGTGCTATGAATTAAAAAAAACTTTGATACTGACTCTGGAAAAGCAATAGCTAAGGCGGCCTGAGAAAGAAATAATCCAGTGGCACCTACATTAGTAGTATAATAACTTGGACTAAGATCTGTACCATTTACCATGGGAGAACCAGTCGCGTTTGCCACATAAACACCATTGGAATAAAATAATACGTTCCCAATCTCATTACAATAAGTTAATGAGGTCATAGTAATACTCATAGGCCTGATAGCCACATAAATATTTCTTGAACCAGATGAAAAGTCAATGTTAAAGGGGTATCCCAGGTAACCCATCATCCAAAGATTATCCGGCCCTTGTCCCATAGAACTCGAGGACAGCAAAATTAAACACAGGAGTTTGTACCAATCATTTCTCACAAGACTAAGGTAGGTAATTTCAGTTGAAATATTACACTCATCTAAGTATTACGAGTTTTTCCTGGTGAATAATTTCATTATTCAATCTCATTTTAACCGTGTAAACACCATTGGATAAATTTTGAATGTTAAAAATTCTTTCTTTCACAGAGCCCATCAAGATTTCTTCCTGGACAACCTGACCAATACCATTCTGAATCAATAAAGTTGCCCTTTGATCGTCTTCTATTTCAAAATTAATGTGTAGATTGTCATATGCAGGATTTGGAAAGATCAGGAAACCAGAATTTGAAATCTGATTATTTTGCGTACGATATAAGATTCCTTGGCTCAAACAGATATTTGCATTATCATAGGTTTTTTCAGGATCTATTATAGAGTACATAGCACGTGCACGATAAACTGCCTTGCCACCGGATAGTGGACATTGTTCAGCTATTCTGAGATGGAAAATTGTCTGAACTGGGATTTGTGGGATGTGTGGGATTTTTGGAAAAGGGAAATTGACGTGTTCGTATTCGTAAATATAATTAATTGAATATTCTTTTTAAAATAATGCTTTTTAATTATCCTGCTTTTATTGGTTGTGAACAAACTTGATCTGATTTACATTGGTGTCATGATTAATGCCGGATGAAACACGCAGAATTAACAAGAGAAATTATTGGACATGCAATGACCGTGCACAAAGCACTGGGAAATGGCTTTCAGGAATTGATTTATCAAAGGGCTTTGGAACTTGAAATGAGTTTTCATCTTCTTGATTTTAAAAGGGAATTCG
>SHNE01000049.1 GCA_004295015.1 Bacteroidota bacterium
TTTCATCTTATCGCATAATTCATCTATGTCTTTTTGTTTTTGTAACTCTTCCAAATCGTATTTGATGTGGAGTGCTTTTGTTTTTAAATTGATCTCGTCTGATGTTAGCTGCTTGTCCAGCTCATAATATTTTTTAAAATGATCGAGAGCACTTATTGGATCTCCGATTTTTTCATAGGCCACTGAGAGGAACTGATGGATTTTAATCAGTTGTGACTCCATAGGAGAAACTTCAGCTATTTTTAGAGCCTGATGAAGAACCTCTATCGCTTTATCATACTGCGTTAATTCAATATATAAATTACCAAGACTTTTTTTCAGTTGAGCGACAACGTTTGAATGTCCTCCCTCTTCAGCAATTTCAAGGGCTTTCTTAAAGTTAAGCAAGGATTTATCATACTCTTTAGTCTTCGTATAGAGGATTGCTAAAGATCCTAAGGTCTTTGCACTTGCTTCAGTTGACCCGAGCTGTTCAAGGGAGTTGACTGCACGTAAAAGATAGTAAAGTGCCTTGTCCTGATCGTCAAGCCAGTTATAAGCATTTCCCAATAGAGAATAGCTGTTAACCATCTCTTGCTTGTTCTTTAATCCTTCAAATATTTTTAATGATTTTTTAAAATAGTCAGCTGCATTTTCATATTCCTTTAAATAGATATACAGCTTCCCGATATCATTAAAATTTTGAGCAATTCCTTCTGAATCCCCGGCATCCGTATTGAGCTTTAATGCTTCGAGTGTATAGCGTAAGGCCGATGGTACATCACTAAGCTTCTTGTAAATATTGCTGATGTCCTGGATGCAATTCAGCTGTCCACAGAGGTCTTGTTGATTTTTGTAAAACTGCAATGCTTCAGTATAACCGCTTAATGCCTGCTTGTAATTTTTATGAAGCAAATGACTGTTGGCCTTTTCGCGAATAATGGAAGCCACTGTACTAGGCATTTCTTCCTTCGAAGCTAAAGACAATGCTTCATCGAGGAGTGCCAGGGCTTGAATGTGATTACGTTGACGCAATATTTGCGCTCGTTGAATTAAATTATTTATTGTTGACTGCGACATTTGTAAATGAATCTTAAGCCCGTTCTGAAACAGGGTATATTACCTGAATTATAGGCTTTCTTTGCTTAATAGTTGCCGCAATTATGCGACAAGCCTTACAAAATTGACAATCTTATTGTCCCCTCACTAAAGAACCTTTAAGTTCTGAAAATTTTTTACATCCTGCTAAATAATAACTAAAGACTATGGATTTATGATAAATGCCTTTAGTTTGCTGGAAATCAAGTCGTTTCTGCTGTAATCTATGTTGATCATACATTTTTTTTCCCTTCTGAAAGTCGCGATGGGCTTGAAATACTGCAGAACTGTCCTTCCAACCATTAGAAAATAAAAACTTAATCGCTGCAATAGTATCAATGAGCATACGGAACAATAGCACCTTCCAAAATTTTTCAGGTGCCAAATTTTTATAAAGAAGGAAGAGATTATTACGGAAATTGTAGTAAGTCTTTTTGGGGTTATTTTTTGGAAGAGTTCCTCCGCCAACATGATATACCTGAGATTTGCCGCAATACCAAATTTCATAACCCGCATGTTATAATCTCCAGCAAAGATCTATCTCTTCCATATGGGCAAAGAAGGCATTGTCAAAACCATTCAATTCATGAAAGCATGACGACCGGATAAACATGCAAGCGCCGGTGGCCCAGAAAATCCGGGAGTCATCGTCGTACTGGCCATTGTCTTTTTCGATTGATTGGAAAATTCTTCCCCTGCAAAAAGGGAACCCGAACTTGTCAATAAATCCACCACCTGCACCGGCATACTCGAATTCGTCAGGGTGGGACTGAGATAAAATTTTAGGTTGACAGGCAGCAATTGCCGGATTAGAATCCATCAGATTCAACACAGGACTAATCCAGTTATCCTTCACTTCAACATCAGAGTTCAATAATACATAGTATTCGTTACTTACTTTCTGTAAGGCTTCATTATAACCACCTGTATAACCGTTATTTTTGGGAAGCTTTATAATTCGCACAGAAGGGTAGTGCCTTTCCAGAAAATCTATTGAATCGTCCGTCGAGGCATTGTCTGCTACAACCAAATCAGCAATTCCTTTACAACTTTGATGAATGCCGGGCAGGAATTTTTCGAGGAAACTTTTCCCATTCCAGTTTAAAATTACTACCGCAACACGATTTTCGGATTCTGTCATAAAGGAAATTACCCTGCAAAGATGCAAGGTAATTTTAATTTAAAAAGCAGGCTTCAAATATTATTTGGGATTTCGGAAGTTATCCTTTGTTTTACTTCCATAACTATCAATAGAATTCTCCTGATCCATATCGGTTCCGAATTGCTGTGTCCGATCATGAAGCTTCAATTCCCAGGCTGCATCTTGTAATTCCCCCAGCGCATCTGAGTGAATTAACTGATAATCATTGGCTGAATTACCCAGGCTGTAGAAAACGAATTTTCTGTTCGATTGATTTCCGAGTTGGTAATAGTGCCAAATTTCATAAGGTCTGGCATTTGGATTCATGTCTTCCGCCGTAATACTATTTGGTGGTCCATATTGTAGATAAACTCTTCCCCGGTCTGTCTCGTATCCGTTTTTGTTGTGCGAACGATAGACACTATTCACTTTATCGACCTCTGCTTTATATGCAATCCATGCTGCTTCCGGACCTTCCGGATTTTTCTTCACCCAAAAGCTGTAAAAATACCTCTTCATTTGATCTAGGTTATTCAGGCTCAGAATATTTTCTGCATACTGGCCTTCGACCTGTGCAGAGATCGGATACAGGTAGGAAATATAGTTTTTCAATACCGTTGCATCATTTATTTCGGCAACAAATGTGTTTTCAAGGCTTACTGTCTCAGGATCTTCAGCAGTTTGTTTATTGGCATTATTACTTCTTTGAAAAAAGGTTTGTTTAAAGGCAACAAGTTTGTTCTGTTGATTCAAAACTTCGATGGTGAGGTAGTAGTTTCCTGTATACAGATTTTCAATTGACATTTCGGCTAAGAGCACATTTACTTCTTCCGGTGATTGTTTTTTAATAGAGGCAAACTCGCTTAGCATTTTGCTGTTACTGCTATTTGTTATTGAATAGCGAATCAAGTAATCCTGGTTGAGAACAGATTTTGTCCTGTAAATTTCCGCATAGAATTTTATGGATTTTATATCTTCCGGATAAAATGACGTCACCATCGGAACAAGATCGTAGCCACTCTTGGTAAATTTACCTGCTTTGTTGCTGGCAGAATAAGATTCAAGCATTTCTATGCCGGAAATGGAGACTTTATCAGTCGGAAAATCAACCACAATTTTTTGAATGGCAGTAAAGGAAGGTTCGTTTGAGTTTTTATCCTGAATTTTTAACTCGATTTCATACTCGCCTTGATCCAATGGAACTCTCTGTTGGTCAATAAAATCCTTACCGGTTGGATTGGAGTCTGTCTGTTCCGGTCCCAGTAAATTGTACTTATCAAAATAGACAATCGAATCACCTTTCCTGTATATCCATTGAATCTCTATTTTCCCCTGATATAATCCATTGGAATTCCTGGCTAAGACGGCAGTTGGACCCGTAACATTCAAATAAGTCTCCAAATACGGATTTCCTGATGGTTGGTCAAAAAGGGCATAGGAGAAATAAGCATTTAGTGCACCATAGCCGAATTGTGAGCACAGAACCAATACAAGGAAGAGTAATTTTTTCATGTCCTGCCGATTTTAAGTAAAAATACAAAAATCGCGTGGAGTATTAATCAAACGAGAGTCAAAATTTGAATTTTAACATAGCTGTGACTAAGGCACATAGCTTTCCATCAATTTAAGGTCGGCAATGACTCATTTCGATTTCTTACTTTTAGCCGGTAATTGACTATGTTTCTTTCAGCCCTCCTTTTATTTATCATCAGTGCATTTTTGGTGTTCTACACCTATGTTCTGTTTCCATGGCTGATTGAATTTATTTCGGGCAACTCAAAAATGAATGATGACGTTTTTTTCGATCCTGCTTCTTGTCCTTCTGTTTCTATTTTGATCGCAGCCTTCAATGAAGAGAAAGTTATTGCCGGGAAATTAACCTCTATTCTTAATTCTGATTTTCCTCCGGATAAAATTGAGATCCTCATTGGTTCAGACGCATCAACAGATAAAACCTGTGACTTAACAAGGGAGATTCTGTCAGCAGATTCTAGAGTCAAGCTGCACGATTTTCCGGTTCGCAGAGGTAAGCCCTCTGTCATTAATGACCTTGTAAACGTATCAGGAAATGAATTTATTATTTTGACCGATGCAAATGTCCTCTTTGAGAAGGATGCCATTTTCAATTTACTCAGACACTTCAAGAATCCCGGGATTGGCTTGGTCGGTGCGAACATTGTAAATGTAGGGCAAATGAGAGATGGAATAAGCCACCAGGAAACAACCTACATCGCACGCGAAAACCGAATTAAGTATTTTGAAGGTATCCGATGGGGTGTAATGATGGGCCCGTTTGGCGGATGCTTCGCATTGCGAAAAACCTTATACAAACCTGTTCCTCTGAATTTCCTGGTCGATGATTTTTATATATGCATGAAAGTCCTTAAGCAAGGCTTTAAATGCATCAATGAATTGAAGGCAGTTTGCTATGAAGATGTTTCAAATGATATCAAGCAGGAATACAAACGCAAAGCAAGAATAAGTGCAGGAAATTTTCAGAACCTGAAGGAGTTTTCTTCTTACTTACTTAAGCCTTTTAGTCCTGCAGGCTTTTGTTTCATCAGTCATAAAGTGCTTCGATGGCTGACTCCATTTTTTCTGCTGAGCTCACTTTTATCCCTGGTGGTTCTTTCGTTCTTTAATGATCTATTCTTACTGCCTTTTCTGCTCGAACTTATTTTATTGCTCACCCCAATCCTTGATGCATTTCTTCGAAAGATGGGAGTACATTGGAAACTACTCCGATTTGTTTCCTATTTCAGCTACATGAATCTTGCATTGCTTAAGGGCTTTTTCCGGTTTTTGAACGGAGTACACAGCAGCGTCTGGACTCCCACCGCGCGGAATAACTGATATGTGATCGAAGCCTGTTTACTTTTGAACGCTAAGTTTTCCGGTGGATAGGGATCCGCTTTTCATTAGTAACCTGAACATGTAAACTCCATTAGCCAGCTCCGGAATGTTTATTTTCCCTCTTGAGTTGATTTCTTGCGCTAAGACCTGCTTGCCCTGTGCGTCAAATATTTCTATCGACTTCATGGTTTCGGTATTCCCTCTTAAAACCAGAGATTGCGAATCACGACTATAGAATACCAAATTTGATGGATTCGAATATTCAGACACATCACTGATCGGATAAACGACAAGTTGATATTCGCCGGAGTCTGACACATGCCCGCCTGCACATGGATCGGGTGAGAAATAGTTATTCTCATGTACCCGAATCGTGGTAGAATAGCTTCCTTGGGCAAATACCCCTAAATCAATAGTATCAGTAACTGTACAGATGTACGCAAGAGGACCCGGACAATGGTAAACATCAATTTGAATTGAGTCATTTGTTATGCTGTGTGTTTCCAGAAATAACTCGCAATTACCTGAATTAAATGAAAGGTCAATTAACAACTTTACATGATCCTGAGGACCGGGGTATAGTGGTAAGGTAGATACATTCACAATATTTTGTCCCTGCACCTGAGAATGAAAAAATAATATTGCGAGAATGAGTATGGTTCTTAACATGGCTGTAGATTTTTAGGTTAGAAATAATTTGGATCTTGAAATTTTAATGGATGATTTCAAGTATAAAATTATATCAATAAAAATCCGAACCGCCTATTCGCCTAGTTAAAGTTATTTTAAATGTTTTGGAAAAAAATTTTAACATTTCTGTTAAACGCCCTATCAAATTTGACTTCTTGTTAAGGTCGTGCATGATCCTCTTGGTTCCGGATTGAAGAGAGGATCCATTTTTAAAATAGCACCTAAAGGTTTTATTCAATCTTATTGCTCCGACAGCATGGCGCAAAGAATGATATCAGGAAAAATTATAAAATGAATGTATCAATAACTAAGCACAAGCTTGCCGGTGATTACTTTTTCAGACTTTGATTTTAGCTGATACAAATAAACTCCTTCACTTAAATCAGAAATAGAAATTCTTGTTGAAGCCTCAATTTCTTTCTTTAGGCATATTTGTCCTAATGAATTGACAAGAAGAAGTTGGCCATCTGCCATTTGCTTTCCGCTTAAAACAATTTCTTTCGTTCCCGCATCGAAATAGATAAATGATTCAAGACGGGAGTTTTCGTTGATCCCACTGCCCGGAAGAACTGTAATTTGAATATCTCCTGAATCCGTTGGATTGACATCACTGCACGGATCCGGGGCTGACCAGGAGCTGGTATGAACTATCACCTCAGTTGAATAAGTACCCGGGGCTAATAAGCCCAGATTTATAGTGTCGGAGGTATTGCATATAACAGTCAATGCACCCGGACAATGAAATACATTGATGCGAATGGAATCGTTGCTTAGGCTGTGGTTTTCAAATTGAAGTTCACATGATCCGGATGTAAAAACCAGATCGACTATAACTTTAACCGAGTCCAATGGACCTGGAAATGCAGGCATGAAACTAATGTTCTGAATATTTTGTGCAGGTGATGAAAATGACCAAAGCAACATCATGCAGCTGAGTAGTTTTTTTGTCATGGCTTGAAAATTGAATAGGCTTAGTTCAGAGTTTTGTCTTGCCCTTAAAATTAATAAAAAATATATTTAGATTAAACTTTTCGGTAGGCCAACTATTTTGTTTTGCTAAATCAATCAGGATTTCATTTTATTTCCTGCATTAACACACCAAATCAATTCCTCCAGGAAAATTTTAGCTCTTTTATCAGTTCCTTCTTTGTCGATGGCTTCTCCCTTTTCATTGAAGTTGTCGTTCACTTTGGGAACCGGAAAGCTCGCAGGAATAACCCAGGCTCCGATTTTCCATAACGTAAACAGGAGGGAAGTGGTCACTTGTGCGCCACCAAACAAGCCTGAGGAGACGGTGACCATGGCAATGGGCTTTCTCTTCCATTCTGCATGAAGTAAATCGATCACATTTTTAAGGCTTGCCGGATAGCCTCCATTATATTCAGGGGTGACAATGATGACAGCGTCCGACTGCACTATTTCTGAAGTAAACTCCTGCACTTTCTGATCAGGCTTGTCTAGAAATTTTAACCTCTCTTCAAAGAGGGGGAATTTGTATTCATTTAAATCAAGGATTTTTGTTTCTGCAAGTTTGTTTTCCTCGATATAGTTTTTAAAGTACAAAGCCAGATAATGACTTTTTCTTCCGCTTCGAATGCTGGAAGACAGGATAGCGATGTTCATGTCTTTTTAATTTTCTCTAAGATAATTGAATTTGTTAGAGAGAAAGCTTCAAATGCACAGTTTCTTCCGTTTTTCTTGATTGTATTTGTAGATGCTGACCGAAGGATTGCACTCGTCTTATCGTCTAATCCATAAACCACAACATAAAATTGGACAACAAGACTATGAGAAAGATTATTCCCTTGATTTATTGCCTCATTTTAAGCTCAAATTTACAAGCTCAAAGTTTTTATGAGGAAGGACTTATTCAAACCATTGATATTACCTTCTCTCAAAGTAATTGGGACCAGCTCCTGGATGCAGAGAAGGCAGGGGCCGGAAATTATATCATGGCCCAAAAGGTGTCAATCAATGGAACTGATTTTGACAGCGTTGGCGTCAAGTATAAAGGTAACAGTACCTACAATGCCAATCAGGTAAAAAACCCCTTTCACATTGAACTGAATACTTATAAGGATCAAAGTTATCAGGGTTATAATGACATAAAACTGAGTAATGTTGCCAATGATCCATCCTTTGTCAGAGAAGTTTTGTCCTACAAAATTTTGAGGCAGTACATGGATGCACCGCTCTCAAATTATGCCAATGTTTATGTAAATGGCGTCCTCATTGGTTTGTACAGTAACACTGAAGCAATCTCGAAAAAGTTTGTTGACAGCCGGTTTAATTCGAAGAACAATACTTTTATAAAGTGTAATCCTCCCGCCGGCGCCGGACCCGGTTCTTCGGATTATCCAAACCTTGTATACCTTGGTCAGGACAGTCTCGACTACTACGCATCCTACGAGTTAGAATCTGATTTTGGCTGGCAGGAATTAATTGATTTGTGTGATACCTTAAGTAACAATATTAACGAGATAGAAGCTATACTGGATGTTGACAGAGCTCTTTGGATGCTTGCTTATGATAATGTCCTGGTAAATTTGGATAGTTATATCGGAGCTTTCGCACAGAATTATTATCTGTACCGCGATGACAATAAGCGCTTCTTGCCGGTAGTTTGGGACTTGAACGAGTCCTTTGCTCGTTTTTCTATGACAGGAACGGTTTCATTAAACTCTACAACAGCTAAACAACAAATGAGTCATTTACTCCACTTAAATGATGCCGGATTTCCCTTGGTTCAAAAATTATTAAACGTACCACAATACAAGCGTATGTATTTGGCACATTATAAAACAATACTATTAGAAAGTTTTAGCAGCAATGCGTATTACGTCTGGGGCCAGTCACTCCAGAGTACCATTGATGCAGCTGTTCAGGCTGATCCGAATAAGTTTTTCAGTTATGCGAATTTTATTTCGAATCTCAGCAACGATATCACCGGTGGTGGTGGTCCCGGAGGAGGAACAACACCCGGCATTGCGAATTTAATGAATGGTCGTTCAAGCTATTTATTGGGTCTGACAGATTTTACCCAGGTACAACCTGATATAACAAATATTCAGGTGTCAGATTCAACGCCGAATCTGAATGATCAGATCACAATTTCTTCGGAAATAATAAATGCGAACACGGTTTATCTCGGCTACCGATATGATTTGTATGCACCCTTTCAGAAAATACATATGTATGATGATGGAGCGCATAACGATGGTGCAGCCAATGACGGCGTGTATGCAGCAGATGTTATTATTTCCAATACTTTTTTGCAATATTATATCTATGCTGAGAATGGTGGTATAGGTAAATTTTCTCCTGAGAGAGCAGAGCATGAATTTTATAGCCTTTCAATTGTGGCTCCCCCTGTAGGAAATCTCGTGATCAATGAAGTGATGGCATCAAACGTCAGTATCGTTTCTGATCAGGATGGTGAGTATGATGATTGGATTGAGATTTATAATAATAGTTCAGTAGCAATAGATCTTTCAACTTATTACTTATCGGACGATGCCGGAGATTTGGGGAAATGGAGATTTCCTTCCGGAGCTATCATTAACGCTCATGATTACTTTGTTGTATGGGCAGATAATGATATTAACCAGGCAGGTTATCATACCAACTTTAAATTATCTGCTTCGGGAGAATCACTCTTTTTACTTGATACCAGTGGAGTGTTTGCTGATCAAGTTACATTTATCAATCAAACAAGCGACATCTCCTATGGCAGGTATCCAAACGTTACCGGAAATTTTCATGCGATGACTCCTACTCACAACGCTGAAAACATGCTCAATACCGGAATCTCGTATGCCGGCAGCACAGATCCGGGGCTGCTTCTGTTCCCTAATCCTGCTTCGGATCATTTTACCCTAAAGTTTAATCATTCAAATGCGAATGAAATGCAGGTAAATATTTATGACCTTTTTGGAAAAATGATTTATACAAACCGGATGAATGATGTTTTAACAGTCAATACCTCCGGATGGGCATCCGGAATTTATTTCGTGAAAGTTGGAGTGAGTACAGTGAGGATGATGGTCAGGTAGTTTAACTTTTTGAACGACATCCGCTGCGAAGGATTAGTTCCTGATAATGTTAAAGCTGCCTGAAATTTAAAAGAGTCAGTATCGGTTCGGACTTCAAGTAATTCTGAAGGCCTAAAACTGAAACTGACTCTTTTTGTGCGGAGAAGGAGGGATTCGAACCCCCGGACCGTGAGGTCAACGGTTTTCAAGACCGCCGCGATCGACCACTCTGCCACTTCTCCGGCGGCGAAATTAATAGAATTCTTCTATTTCAACGAATTTGATTTGAAAAATCTTTTTTATATCACACAATCAGACTTTTAAAGATTGGCCTCAATTGCTACATTGACCCACATTAGAGCAATTGTGTGAAAACTGAAAATATCCGTAGCCCATTCAACATTCTGGTCATAGTAGCCTCCTTGGGTTACTTCGTTGATATTTATGACCTGATCTTGTTCAACGTGGTGAAAAAGGAAAGCCTCGAGGCCTTGGGTTTGGCGGGTGTAAACTACGAGTCCAATGAAATATTTCTTTTTAACTGTCAGATGATTGGAATGCTGATAGGAGGGATACTTTGGGGTATCCTGGGCGATAAACGAGGGAGATTGTCAGTTCTGTTTGGATCGATCTTACTTTATTCGGTCGCAAATATCATGAATGCTTATGTTCTTGATCTTCATTCCTATGCTGCCGTGCGTTTTTTTGCCGGTCTTGGACTGGCAGGAGAATTGGGAGCCGGAATTACTCTCGTAGTGGAAACGATGTCCAAAGAAACCCGTGGCTATGGAACAATGCTCATCGTCACCTTTGGCGCATTAGGGGCGGTTTTTGCCTCCGTCGTGGGTAAAGAAGGAGCGTATTTTGCTCAACTCACCAATCAATGGCTGGGAACATCCTATGTAGGTTGGCAGATGGCATATATTGTCGGTGGGCTTCTCGGCTTATTTTTATTGTTACTTCGGATTGGCACCTATGAATCCGGAATGTACAAAAGATTAACAGCATCAGGGAAGACCGGCAGAGGGAATCTTTTAATTCTCATTCAGAAAAAAGACACATTTATACGTTACGTTAGTTGCATTTTAATTGGCTTGCCCATCTGGTATATCATTGGGGTGTTGATAGCCCTTTGTGTTGGTCTCACTCATGAGATGGGAATTGAAGGTGCTATAACCGGTACCGCTATCATGTATGCCTATATAGGCCTGTCCGTTGGTGATTTATTGAGCGGGTTGATTAGTCAGTTTTTTAAAACACGAAAAAAAGTCATCCTGGGCTATATAATTTGCTCTGTATTATTGACTGCGATATTTTTATTTCCTCCCTCTTTATCATTGGATTGGTTTTATATCATGTGTTTTCTCCTTGGAACAGCTACCGGCTACTGGGCATTGTTCGTGACGATCGCATCAGAACAATTTGGTACTAATATCCGATCTACTGTTACGAATACTGTTCCCAATTTTGTGCGGGGCTCAGTTGTTCTGATTACCTTGTTGTACAAATCACTTGAGCCGGTATTTGCAAGTTCGAATTCACCAAAAGTATTAAGCGCAGGAATTGTCGGATTAATTTGTTTTGGCCTTGCTACGTATGGTCTGTTCAATGTAAGAGATACATTTAACAAGGACCTCAATTATATCGAGGAGTGTTAATTTACCTGCCGCTCGCATTAAGAATTTTAAATCTATGGAGATGTCTGCACTCACAGTTGTAATAGGAGCATCCGAAAGCCCTTCACGTTATTCAAATAAGGCGATCCATGCTTTACGCAAACACGATTTACCTGTTATGGCAATAGGAAAACGTCCCGGTATGGTTGCGGATGTAGAAATTCAAACCGGTAAACCGAAAGCGACAACGCAGGTGGACACAGTGACGATGTATCTCTCTGAAGAAAACCAAGAAGATATGATTGACTATATTCTTTCTTTAAAACCACGAAGAATAATTTTTAATCCCGGTGCTGAGAACGAACACTTCGCAAGTTTGGCAAGCAAGAAAGGAGTAAAGACGGTAGAAGCTTGCACACTTGTAATGCTCTCTACAGGGCAATACTGAAGGTATACAAATAAAAAAGCTCTCTGTCGGGAGACGGAGAGCTGTACTGAGAAAAGTAAAATTCCTTTTTAGGATTTCTTTTCCTCGATTCTTGCTTTCTTTCCTGAGATATTACGCAGGTAGAAAATTCTTGCACGACGCACAATTCCTCGTTTGTCAACAACAACTTTATCAATTTTTGGTGAGAAGAGTGGGAATATTCTTTCCACACCAACACCATTTGAAATCTTTCTTACCGTGAATGTTTGTGTAACACCACTTCCTTTGCGCTGAAGCACAACTCCCTGGTATTGCTGAATACGCTCCTTCGTTCCCTCAATAATTTTGTAGTGTACTGTAACAGTATCGCCGGCTTTAAAGGTAGGCAGCTCGCGGTTTTCAACAATTGCGTTCGTAGCAACTTTTACTAAATCCATGATTATCAGTATTTTCGACTCGGGACAATCCTGAATCGGGATGCAAATATACAATTAATACCAATTAAAAAAAGCAATTATTCCTCTTTTTTATCCTCATTAAGCATATTTGGACGTTTTTTTTGTGTCCTCAAAACTGACTGTTCATGGCGCCATTTGTCGATTTCACCTGAATTACCTGAAAGCAGGACATCCGGAACCTTCAAACCCCTGAATTCTGCAGGCCGCGTATAAGCCGGCGGCGCCAATAAATCATCTTGAAAGGAATCAGAGAGGGCAGAGGTTTCATCATTAAGAACTCCGGGGATTAAACGAATAATCGCATCACAGATAACGGCTGCTGCCAGCTCTCCTCCGGATAATACAAAGTTACCTATGGAGATTTCACGGGTGACAAAGTGATCCCGAATGCGCTCATCAATTCCTTTATAATGACCGCATAGAAATAAGAGATTCTTTTGCATTGACATCCTGTTCGCTATTTTTTGATCGAACATCTCGCCATCAGTGCTAAGGTAGATGATGTCTTCGTATACTCTTTCGGATTTCAATTTTTCCAGACAAAGAACAATGGGTTCAATCATCATCACCATTCCGGCTCCTCCGCCATAGGGTGCATCATCAACGCTTTTATGCTTGTTTGTCGCATAATCACGAATGTTGTGAATATGTATTTCTACGTGTCCCTTGTTTTGAGCGCGTTTAAGTATTGAATGGGCAAAGGGGCTTTCCAATAAATCGGGTACAACACTCAGTATGTCGATGCGCATGCAGATTCTCTCCCAGGTTGCAATTGATGTGAATTAATTATTTTCTTCAGGAATCAACGGATATTATTTAATAAATCTTCCATCCGCTTAACTGATTCTTTCTGTAATTTCAGTTCTTCTTTTTTTTCCGGAATAAATTTGTTCTTGTTTTTATCAATGGCTTTCTCATTGCTTTTTATTTGATCTTCCATTTTGTCAATTTTACGATTAGCCTTTTCTATTTTCCTGGTCACATTCTTTTTTTCTTTTTCAAGTTCCTTGAGTCTTTTCTCATCAACTTTCCGCGCTTCCGGTGAACCGGAAAATGTTGTTAACAATTGTTTCTGTTTAAGAACTTCTGACGTGGTGAACTCTTCCTGTGTCCTCAGTGTTTTGATATCATCTTTCTGTCTGTCAATTTCACGGTTACATTTCTTGATTTGATTTTCAGAACTGCTGATATTCTTCTCAAGGCTTTTCAATTCTTTTTCCAGATTTCTGAGTTTTTTGTTTTCATCCTTCAGTAAACCACTAACTCCATCCTTATAGGCGAAAATGGCAAAGTTGCGTACCAGTAATTTTGCGGAGGCTGACTTTTCTTCATTCTTTGCGCTGGAAATGAATACCGAATCTGAGCCCGAAAAAAAGGCAGATAAATAGGCGCGTCCCTCAGCGTCTTTAAATGCCGCATAGACATTCATTGCATCACCACCTAAAGATTTTAAAACTGCATTTCGCAGAACCATTTCATTGTATTCTTTCTTTACTGAAGATTTGGTCTCATCCTTCATGAATTTTTTCCAAAGCTTCTCTGCGGATGCAGCTGAATTTTTTGGGATGATTATCTGGAAACCGTTTTGCTTCCCTTGGCTCATAGTTTCTACAGATTCAGTGATTTGTAATGAATCCTGAGCAGCGGAGTGAAAAGGGGCTAAGGAGAAGAGTGAAAAAAGGAAAATTAATGAAGTAAAGGTGTGTAGTTTTTTCATATATTTTATTTTTGTAAAGGTGAGGAATTATCCCAAATCATTTTTTAAAGATTCCGGAAATTCAATAAGCTAAAATTCAGAATTTTCTGGAACTGCAGAATGATAAGTTCAGTTGATTTTGGTGATTCTAATCATCGTTCAGGGCTCTTGTTCAGGCTATGTTTGTCAACCATTTGGGACTTGATTTTGGAGTTCCTGAAAGGTCGAGTACCTTGTCTAATACCTTTAAAATAGTTAAAATAATTCGAAAAATCAATAAATATTGCCAATTACTCGTGTAAAAGTTCCTGTTAAATAATTTATTTTATTTAGAATCATTCTAAATAAGAATTATCTTTGACCTCATGCAAAAAATGAAAATACTCCTTGCTGATGCTCATATCCTAACGCGTAGAGGGATTAAATGTGTGTTGTCTGAATTGGACGGCTTTGAAATAAGCGCTGAGGCAAATAACAGTGATGAACTCTTTGAAAGTATTCTGCTTTTTAGTCCTGATATACTAATCATCGACTTCCATATACCCGGGCACTTTTGTATTGATGACATCAGAAAAGTGAGAAAAAATCATCCTGAAATAAAAGTTTTTATTATTTCTACAAACAAAGCAAAACAAGACGTAATCAAACTTTTTGATTTACAAATTTCATCTTACCTTTTAAAAGAATGTGACGAAGAAGAAATTATCGATGCCCTTCATGCTGTGGTGAGGGGAGAGAAGTTTTTCTGTGGAAAAGTAATGGATGCAGTCCTTGAATATGGTCATCAGGCTTGTCCTCCTGATGCTGAATGTGATCATTGTAAAGCCATTTCTCTCAGCAATCGTGAGATTGAAATTATAAAGCTGATAGCTGAAGGATTGACAACAAAGGATATCGCCAAGAAAATTCATCTCAGCTTTTTTACTGTTGCAACCCACCGAAAAAATATTTTTAAAAAACTGCAAATCAGGAATTCTCCGGAACTCATTAGCTACGCATTGAAAGAGGGAATAATTAGTCAGCAAGTCGCTTAATTTAATCGCGATATAGGCAAATCAGACCGATTAAAGAACATCTCAATTTGATATGCTGATTTGGCTTACCTTTGCGTTTTAAAAGAATTTATGAGCAAAATCAAGTTGGGGATTATCAGGGAGGAAAAAGTTCCACATGATAAAAGAGTTCCATTTATTCCGGAACAGTGTGCACAAATTAAAAAAGAATTTCCCCATGTGGAATTGGTTGTACAGCCAAGTGATTGGCGCGGATTTACACAAGCCGAATACGAAGCGAAAGGGATAACAATTCAGGAAGACCTGAGTGATTGCGATATTTTAATGGGAATCAAAGAAGTTCCAATTGATAAACTTATTGCATCCAAGACATACGTTTTTTTTTCGCACACGATTAAAAAGCAGGCCCATAACCGGAAATTATTACAGGCATTACTTGCCAGGAACATCCGGATGGTTGATTACGAATGTCTTGTTGATAAGAATGAAAATCGGATCATTGGTTTCGGGCGCTATGCAGGTATTGTAGGAGCTTATAATGGGATTATGGCTTATGGTTTGAGGTATGGTTTGTTCAAATTAAAACCTGCTCATCTTTGCCACGATAAAAAAGAAATTTTTCAGGAGCTAAAAAATATTAATCTTCCAAACATTAAAATTGTCATAACCGGAGGTGGGAGAGTTGCTAATGGAGCATGTGAAACAATGGGAGCCATGAACCTTCGTAAAGTAACTCCATACGAATTCCTCAATTATACTTTCCGCGAGCCTGTGTACACCCAGTTGCATTCAGAAGATTATTATGAGGCAAAAGATAAATCTCCATATAGTTCCTGGGATTTTCATCACAACCCGGCATCGTACAGGTGTTACTTCAGTGATCCAAACTCTTTTGCCACAGTCACCGATCTTCTGATCCATTGCACTTTCTGGGATCCTCGAGCAGACATTTTGTTTTCTAAAACAAGAATGCGCGACCCTGATTTTAGAATCAGTGTAATAGCCGATGTTACTTGTGATTTAAATGGAAGTATACCATCTACGACGAAATCATCCACTATAGAAGATAAATTTTATGGTTATGATCCGATGACTGAAGAAATTGTTGAACCTTTCTTACCGAATGCCATCTTTGTTATGGCTGTGGATAATCTCCCTTGTGAATTACCCCGTGATGCATCGGATGGTTTTGGAAAACATTTACTTGAAAGGGTATTGCCGGCATTGGTCACTGAAGATGTCGATGGGCTTATTGATCGTGCTACTATTGTTGCAGGAGGTAAGCTTAAAGCCCGCTTTGAATATTTAAAAGATTTTGTCAAAGAGGCCTGAGAATTTAGCTGCGACAATTAATCTAATAAAAATGGCGTACCCGTCTGCGATTCGGATACGCCGTTCATGTGTGAAAAGTTTTCGTAAAGTTTATTTTGAGTATAAAGACATCCAATTGATTAAGCTAGGTCAAAGGTTCAGATTATATCAGCATCTGTCAACGTGGTTTCGAGGTGAACTTATAGTGGTTTCGGGGACAGATTAAAATTCTCCTCCTTTTGATGTTTTTTGAATGCCTGATTTTCCGGATCGTTACGCTTTTTTTTTATTCAAATGGTCTTAAAGCAGTGCCGGCTATGTGCAGATATTTCTTGAGCTGATTTTTTCAGATCAATCGCCTTTCGATATTCTTCCTTTGTTTTTCAAATAACTATTTGTGTATATGCGAATCCTTGACTACTTTGCTTTTAAATATAAATTCTTGAAACTTTTTAACTTAAGATTATGGCATTTACAGGAAATGAAAATCACGACATCAGTTTTGACGACGCAGCAAAGCTGACATTACGTTATAGAGAAAAGGCTGGAAGTGAGGCCCGCAAGGGAGGATTTTTCGGCCGCAAAGCTATTCAAGATCTGCTTGAGCAAGACGATTGTGTAGGTATTCGATACTACTATGGACTTGATGATAACGATGAACAAGTTTTGGTATTGGTAGGTACTAATGCTGATGAGAACGACCTTGTTGGATCTACCTTTCTGGCCTTTGAAAATGCAGTTTTCTGCCCTCCGACTTGTGGTGAGGATAATGTATTAAATAGCTGAAATTTGTAAAAGGCAATTTTTATTCTATTGTGTATATAGAGTCTCCTGAGGGATCATTCGATTCCTTGTCTCTGCTAAATAACTTTTGAATTGATATCCATCCTCGATTACGCTGCTATATTTTCAATACTTATTCCGGCCCTATGTGCTGTAGTTTATTACAAATCATTTCCTTTTCCGTTGAAATTGCTCACCGTAGTTCTTGTTTTTGCAAGTTCTGTCGATTTGTGGTGTACCTATGCATCGTGGTATAAAATACGCACCTACCCGGTGCAAAATTTTTATGGCATTTTTGAAACAGTACTTTTAGCCTTAATGTTGTATATCTGGAAAAATGCCAGGTGGTATCGGGCTACGGCTATTATGCTTGTAGCCATTTATGTGTTCTGCTGGTTTTACTACATTTTCGCTCTGGGAATAGATTCCTTTTCCGGAGTTTCAAACACTGTAAAGTCCATCTTTATGATGATCTTATTGGCAGGGGTGCTTATCGATATTAGTTTCGATGATCGTATCCCGGTGTATAAAAATTATAAATTTTGGATTAGTGCTTCTTTATTATTCTACTTTTCGATAGGGGTTGTACTGTGGTCCACTGCATTCTTGCCGATAGGAGACAACGTGGTTCAATCTTATTCCTGGAATATTCATGTATTTATAAGCATTTTCACGAACTTAATGATCACATACGGACTTATCACCTTTGTGCGATGGAAAGCTATCTATGTTTGAGTGTCTGGACAAGAATTTTCTGTGCAAATTATTTCATTGAAATTACTTGATGGAAGAAAAATGCGAAATGGAATTATTTCATTGCTCAATTGAATTGAGGTTCATTAATTTTGAATATCTTTCTTGACAAATATATTCTTGACAATTAATTGTATTTCAGTGCAAAAAGAAAGCAGTATTAATTAACAGGACTAAGCATTTAGTTCGTAAATCAGCCAACATCCAAAGATTAATAATCAAATATAGCTTCTTTATAAAAACATTAAGTTTTAATTTTCAATAGGAATACCATATTTCGATGGGCGCGCTGGCCCGACCAATTGCCGGGAAGCGTCAGCATGTGCGGCTGGCAGGGTCAATTGGTCTTGATTTTTTTGCTTACTTTTTTCATCAAGGAAAAAAGTGAGAAGAGGTCAGTAAAGCGTATGAGCAAGTGTGAAATGGTAGTCTGGAACTAGATGGTTAAACCTATTAATTAAAATATATGGTGCTATCAAAAGATGAAATTCTATACTTGATTGCAGTTGTTTCAGCTGCAATTTTTTTATTGATATTTTTGTTTGTGGTTGTCGTAATTGCCAACGTGAGAAGGAGGCAAAAAGCTGAGTTGGAGAAACTACATGCACTTATAGCCGCTGAAGATAATGAACGGAGCAGGATTGCTAAAGATTTGCATGATGACCTGGGGCCTTTGCTTAGTGGAATTAAATTGCAAATTAATTTGTTAAACGGGAGATCCGGGCCGCAACAACTGGAGGAAGTGCTTAACAGTACATCAGAGCAACTCGATTCTGCAATCGGAAATGTTCGCTACGTAGTACGAAATCTTATGCCTCCCGGACTTGAGAAGTACGGACTTGTGAAAAGTATTTCTGATTTTCAAAATCTTGTTTCAAAAAACGAGAACATCAAATTTGAATTTAAACACTCAGGCATCGAAAAACGGTTTAAGGGAACTGTGGAGTTAACGATATTCAGAATTATTCATGAATTGATAAATAATTCTATAAAGCATTCTAATTGTAGCCTTATCAAACTTGATTTAATTTTGGATGATGATTGGCTGAAAATCTCATATAAAGACGATGGTAAATCTGCTTTAACCGGGGATATATCTCCCGGTATGGGACTTTCTAATATTGAATCAAGGGTTAACCTGTTCAATGGCAAATTTAAGACACCTCTCGATTTTTCAGAGGGGGCTGATTATGAAATCGAAATCAGATCAAATAAATTATTTTAATGAGAACAGATCGTAAACTAAAAATTATTATTGCGGATGACCACAAATTCTTTAGGGCAGGATTAGAAGCAGTGCTTAAAAGTTTCGGGTATGTTGAAAGCGTAACTCAGGCAGAAAATGGCAAGCAATTGATTGATTTGATGGAGAAGGAAAGTTACCATATCGCATTTGTAGATATTTCGATGCCTGAAATGAATGGGATCGATGCGGTGACTATCATTGCACAAAGGCACCCTAAAGTAAAAGCCCTTGCTCTTTCTATGCATGATGATCAGGATAATATTTTGGAAATGATGAAGGCCGGTGCAAGTGGATTTATTTTGAAGAACACAGATAAAGATGAAATTGACGAAGCCATCAAAATTGTACTCGACGGTAAACATTATTTTTCGAATGGTGTTTCTGATGTCTTGTATCAGCAATTAGTCTCCAAAACTAAATCACCGATTCAAAAACAGGAGGAAGACATCCTTAGTAAGGAGCGCTTTAGAGAAATAATTTTTCTGCTTTGTCATGAGTTTAAAAATGCTGAGATAGGGGAGATTTTGTTTTTAGCTACCAGTACTATCGAGACATATCGAAAAGATGCTATCCAGGAATTAGGTTGCAAATCCACAGCCGGACTTATAAAATATGGCGTAGAATCCGGCTTATATAAAGATCCGGTATTATTTGAAAAGTTTAAGAAAGTGATTGGAGAAAAAGCGGAGGAAGAGTAGTCTTCATTTTTTCTCTCTATGCCTTAAATAAATTATCAATCTATGACGGAGAACTTGATCCAGTGATCTACTTTGCTGTCTATTAATTCTATGCGAACTCTGCCAAAGTATAATCCACTGCTTAACGAAAATTTATCAAGAATATAATTTGATCCCGGATTAAGCAGAGAAAATATTTGCACGAATTTGCTATCATAAATTTCTATTAATTCAACTTTTCCTTTCCCGGAATAGGATATCTTGGATTCACTACTAATTGGGTTTGGAAATAGTTGCACTGTATTTTTGTTTTCAATACTTCCGATTCCTAAGATTGAATAATAGTATGGGTCGGACATTACTATACAGCCGTTACTGTCAAGGTACGAGACGATATAAGAGCCATCCATGGATGGCCAGTGCGCAGCAGTGGTAGCTCCGACTATCAAGGTGTCATTTCGGTACCATTGTAAACTGATCGAATTGATGGATGATATTAAATAGGGAGTACTGTACGAGATTTGGGATGGAGGACTCATTGGCAATTTATTCACCTGAGTTGTCCAAGATACATTCTGACAGCCTAAGGAATCTATTCCTGAAACAAAATAGAGCCCACTTGTATCAACGTAAATTTGAGATGTTGTTTCTCCTGTCGACCATACATATGATGTTGCTTGACTGGATTGGAGTAGTACTGAATCAGGATGACATAGTGATATGGTTCCCCCAGGTGAAATTGAAGGTTTGAAGTTGTCTTTGTATATGGTTACAGTATCCGAATTGACCTGGCAATTGCCCACTCGAATTCTGAAATAGTAAGAATTTCCGGTCACTGCATAGATGCTAGGACTTGAACTATAAGCAGAATTTCCCATGATCCATGTGTAATTCCAGCTAGTATCATTGTACATTGAACTTAACCAGGTTGTATCATTAGCACATAAAATTGTATCGGGGAATGCGACTATTAGTGCCGGTTGATTTATTGAACCAAATCCTGCCGTAAAGTTTTTAGTGTATTCACAGGAAGTGTTCTGGTCTGTAACACGTATGCTGTAAAGCCCGCTGTCAAATATTGTAAATGTAGAATCAGTTGCTCCAATTGAATCGATACCGTTGACTTTCCATTGGTAATTTCTTGCAGATGCTAAATATGGGCTGACGAATAACATTACGGTATCTCCTGCACAAAAAATTGCCGGACTACTGGAAATGTTGGAAACTGGTTCGGCATTCATGGAAACCTCAATGGTGTCGGAACGGGATATGCATCCGTTTAAATCAATTGCTTCAACGAAAAACGAGTCTGACAATCCATTGGAGGAAAAGAATAGTGTGTCATTTAATGATACCCAGACATTTGAGCCGGGACGATACCAGGTATAGGTTTGTTGTAATTGAGGATGAAAGAATAATTGAATGGTGTCAGGAAAACATCTTCCGTTGCTTATTAGAGAATCAATAATTGGTGCAGGGTTCGGTGTTTCTATACTTACGAAAAGTGGGTATGTGGAAATGATACCTGTACTATCAAAAATATTAAGATAGTATTGAGTGCTTGTTTGTGGAGAGAAAACTGGTAATAAAGCAGTGTCATTTGATAGTCCCACCGAAGGTGTCCATAGGTATGTAAATTCATGTTCCGGATATATTAGTTCGCCTGTTAATTGCTGTGTTGCTCCTTGACAAATATGCAAGGTGTCAGGTATTGAAAATAGTATAGAATCAACTGAAATTCTATACCAATTACAATAGAAATCTTTTCCAACCCCATGTTTTGACGAGCTGTGAGTCTCAGAATGTATAATCAAATTATCTGAGTTAAAAATATAGCTGGAGCTAGATGAAGCGCCCAGACTGGTCGAATAACTAGTTGAAATTTGGTTTCCATTTAAGTCATAGGACTTGGTTGTAAGTGAGGTTTTCGGCATCCATATTTCATTTAGAAAATTTAAAATATCACGACCTGATGAATCATAAGTTGTTACATCATGGTAAATGGAATCCCAATCAGAAATGGTTTTATTCCACACGAGGTAATACACACCATAAATTGTTGGATTCGTATAAAATTCAAAAGCATACTTTTCTTTGGGTATCCATGCCTGAATGCTGTCTTGCCAGGAATTAGTTTCATGAAGGATTAATTCATTAGATGCATTATACGAATATAAATCCTGTTGACTTTTAGCCCAAACAAAAGGCTGCCAATTACTGCTTATAGATTCCTCTATATTATATTGCAGGTTGTAAGTCTTTGTTGTTTGTGTTTTATTTAACCAAACAGATCCAGTCCATTCATCCACTAAATACAATGTGTCTAGCCATTGGGAATTAAACCAATGTCTATATCTTTTGTCGGGCTCCCATATTGAGCCTCCCCATTTCCAATAGAAAACAGTTTTAAGTTGTGATAGAGAATCGGTGCGTATCGTGTATGCACTTTGGACTCCTGATATGGAACGATATATAGAATCTTCACCACCCAGAGAATTGTATGCATAGAAATATTCTTCGTCATAAGCCCAGCTTTGTGTGCTTTGATTCCAGGCGTATTTAATATAATTCTCTGTATGACCTAGTGAATCATATGTATAATGGATGCTATCCTCGAAAACATATGAATATGTTGCCAGATATTTCTTTGAAAGAGTGGAATAAATCAAATTGTCCAAGCTGTCGTAACCGTAAATTTCTTTTGTAAAACTAGTTGGTACGCAATAATCATCGCCAGCACTAATTTGGTCAGGGCTATTACATTGGTTACACATTAATATCACCAAGGAATCAGCTGTCTGTGATTTTACCTCGGTTGAGAAAAGAAGAAAAATAAAATAAATATAAAATCTAGATTGCATCTTGAAAAATGATTAAAAAACTATTTCAAATCTAACCAATAAAATCTCAGAAAAACGAGAATGAAAAGAATTAACTAACAATTGAATTGGTTTTTTGGCCAAATGTGATTGTTGTTATGTTAAAATGGTCACTAAAATAAAAGTTAATCAGAATGCCTTCAATTGTTTAATCGTTGCAACAGGATCACTCGAAGAAAAAACCGTATTGCCGGCCACTAAAACATCTGCACCTGCACTGATTAAAGCTGCCGCATTTTTTAAGTCAACGCCGCCATCAATTTCAATTTTTGCCGATGAATTCCGGCGGATTATCATGTCTTTTAAATTGTCAATTTTTTGAAAAGTATTTTCGATAAATTTTTGTCCTCCGAATCCGGGATTTACACTCATCATACATACTAAATCAATATCAGCAATAATATCTTCAAGCAGGGAAATATTAGTGTGAGGATTAATTGCGACCCCGGCCTGCATGCCTGCGTTTTTAATTTCCTGAATTGTTCGGTGGAGGTGGGGGCAGGCTTCAATGTGAACACTGAGAAGGTCGGCACCGGCATCTTTAAATTGTAGGATGTATTGTTCCGGCCTGACAATCATCAAATGAACATCCAATGGTTTCTTTGCATATTTCTTGATAGCTTTAATCACAGGAAATCCGAACGAAATATTTGGAACAAATACGCCATCCATTACATCCACATGAAACCAGTCCGCAGAACTATTGTTGATCATCTCCACATCACGCTGTAGGTTTGCGAAATCTGCACTGAGAATGGAGGGAGCAATGATGGCCATATTTGAAATGCTAGTCGGGTTAGGAATAGTTTACTGCTGAATTATCTATACTGGCCAAATTTAAAGATTTAAGTTCAATTTCTGAGGCCCTTTTTTAATTCATTATCCATATCCATCAGATAATAACCTTCTTTTCTGTGATTGTGAGTTCAACTTTTAGAAAGCATTTTTGCCACATTGAATTTCATCCTTTATATAAAAAATTTCAACCTTAATAATGTTTCTATGTTAGCTGAATTAATTCAAGAGAAGATTATAGAGGTAAGAGGTCAGAAGGTCATGCTCGATTTTGACCTCGCGGAATTGTATGATACGGAAACGAAGGTTTTGAAACAAGCTGTCAGGCGGAATTTAGAACGCTTCCCTGCTGACTTTATGTTCGAACTCAAAAAGGAAGAGTACGATTCTCTAAGGTCACAATCCGTGACCTTAGAGAATGGGCGTGGAAAATACTCGAAATACCTTCCTTTCGCATTTACTGAGCACGGAGTAGCCATGCTTTCCAGTGTATTGAAAAGCACCAAGGCGGTTGAGGTAAATATTTCTATAATGAGAGTGTTTGTTTTTATCAGACAATATGCTCTTTCTCATATAGATTTAACAGAAAAGCTATTGGAACTGGAGAATAAATATGACATCCAATTTCTCGACGTTTATGAAGCCTTAAAATTTCTGATGGACGAAAAGCAAAGTCAGCTCGATTGGAACAATAGAAAACAGATTGGCTTCTAATTCCGGGTATCAATTGAGTTTAAGCCAAAATATTAGACATAAAAAAAGAGGAAATAACAAAAGCTATTTCCTCTTTTCAGCGGGATCACCAGGCTATCAGCCGAGATAAGTCTTTAGGATCTTACTGCGGGATGTATGTTTAAGACGTCGGATAGCCTTTTCTTTGATTTGACGCACACGCTCACGTGTCAGGTCAAAACGATCTCCAATTTCTTCAAGAGTCATCGGTTGTTCACCGACAGCCAATCCGAAATAGAGGCGAATCACATCTGCTTCACGGGTTGTAAGCGTTGATAATGCTCGCTCAACTTCACGTCGAAGTGATTCTGTTATTAATGAGTGATCAGGATGTGGCTGATCATCATCTCCCAGCACATCAATCAGTGTACTGTCTTCTCCACTCACCAAAGGAGCATCCATGGAAACGTGACGTCCGGAGGTTCGCATGGCATCTTTAATCTCATCCTGTGAGATGGACATAGCCGTTGCTAACTCTTCTGTACTTGGTTCACGCTCATATTCCTGCTCAAGCTTGGAAAATGTTTTATTGATTTTATTGATCGATCCAATTTTATTCAAAGGAAGACGAACAATTCGGGATTGTTCAGCCAAAGCCTGTAGAATGGATTGTCGAATCCACCATACTGCATATGATATGAATTTAAACCCTCGGGTTTCATCAAAACGTTGTGCAGCTTTAATCAATCCAAGGTTTCCTTCGTTGATGAGATCACCAAGTGTTAGTCCCTGATTTTGATATTGCTTCGCAACAGACACAACGAATCGCAGATTCGCTTTGGTCAGTCGCTCCAATGCTTTGCCATCACCTTTTTTAATAAGCTGGGCCAGTCGCACTTCTTCTTCAGCCGTAATCAATTCAACACGCCCTATCTCTTGTAAGTATTTATCAAGGGAGGCAGTTTCTCGATTGGTGACCTGCTTTGTAATTTTTAGTTGTCTCATTTAAGTTCTAAGTTTTATTAAAAAGAATATGCACTTGAAACGACGTCATCTCAGGTATGTTTCAGGAAATTTTAAAAAGCAGGCTTAGTTTCTTACAAGTGTCAGAGTTTTGGCTATCGTGTTCAATTATAATCCAAGAGTATAATTTAATATTTTTTGGCATAATTGATTGATAGTCAATATAGTAAACAAAAAAAGCAGCCCTGGAGGGCTGCTTTTTAATAAATTAATATGATTATTGTCTTATGATTGTGGCTGTCGGCGTTCTTGTCTGCCTTCAGGTTCTTTCATATTTTCAGGTTTTGGAAGAAGTACTTTTCTAGATAAACGGTACTTACCGGTTTTCTTATCAACTTCTATAAGTTTTACTTTAATAATGTCGCCTTCAGTAAGTGCTCCCTTCATCGTTTCCAATCGCTCCCAGGTAATCTCGGATATATGAAGTAGTCCATCTTTGCCCGGCATGAATTCCACAAATGCACCAAAGTCCATGATGTTTTTCACCTTGCCTTCGTAAACTTCACCAACTTCCGGTATTGCAACAATTCCTTTGATCCAGTTCTTTGCTGCTTCGATTCCGTTCTTATCTGAAGAGGAGATTTCAATAATTCCTTCATTGTTCACTTCTTCAATAGATATAGTGGTACTGGTTTCGCGCTGGATTTCCTGAATCACTTTTCCACCCGGTCCTATCACTGCGCCAATAAATTCTTTAGCGACAACCAGCTTCTCTATACGTGGAGCATGCGGTTTGTAATCGGAGTTTGGCGAAGAAATGGTTTTCTTCATCTCATTAAGTATGTGTAAACGCCCTTCTTTTGCCTGCGTGAGCGCTTTCATCATAATATCCGCCGGTAGGCCTTGGATTTTCAAATCCATCTGACATCCACATATTCCTTTTTCGGTACCTGTAACTTTGAAGTCCATATCGCCCAAGTGATCTTCATCACCGAGGATATCACTTAGTACAGCAAACTTTCCTTTGTCATCAATAATGAGTCCCATTGCAATACCTGAAGCCGGGCCGGTGATCTGAACTCCCGCATCCATCAGGGCAAGCGTACCTGCACAAACTGTTGCCATGGAAGAAGAACCATTTGACTCAAGAATATCTGAAACGACACGAATAGTATAAGGACATACATCATCTGAAGGCAGAATTTGCTTCAATGAACGCATCGCAAGGTTTCCATGTCCGATCTCACGACGGGCCGGGCCACGGTTAGGCTTTACTTCGCCTGTGGAGAAAGCCGGGAAATTATATTGCAGAAGAAACTTCGTATGACTGTCCTTCATCGGTACGTCGATGTACTGAACATCAAGTTTACTTCCGAGCGTAACTGTTGTCAAAGACTGAGTCTCACCGCGTGTGAATATGGCTGAACCATGAGTGGAAGGGAGGTAGTTAATTTCGCTCCAGATAGGTCTGATCTCTGTAGATTTTCTTCCATCTAAACGAATACCTTCATTGAGGATACATGCACGCATGGCTTCACTCTCTACATCATGGAAATATTCTTTTAGCATTCCACCCTTTTCAGACAATTCTTCTTCTGTCAGTGTTGCAGCTATTTCATCGAATATTTTTTTGAATGCTTCTTTGCGTTCATGCTTATTTGGATTAGCTGATCTGGCTACCGCATATGTTTTATCATAGGCCAATTGACGAACTTTCGCGCGCAAATCTTCGTCATGAACTTCATGGGAGTATTCTCTTTTCGGCTTGTTGCCGCACATTTCACGTAATTCAATTTGTGCCTGACATTGAATTTTAATTGCCTCGTGTCCGAATTTAATTGCTTCGAACATTTCCGCTTCCTGCACCTCTTTCATTTCACCTTCAACCATTACGATGGTGTCCATAGAACCGGCTACGATGATATCTATATCAGCCCGTTCAAGTTCTTCAGTGTATGGATTGATTACAAATTTTCCATCAACGCGTGCTACACGAACTTCAGATATAGGACCATTGAATGGAATGTCTGATATGGTAATTGCAGCTGATGCGGCCAGACCGGCTAATGCATCAGGTTGTACTCTTGGATCACCGGAAATGAGTTGAACCATTACCTGGGTATCGGCATGATAATCTTCGGGGAACATCGGACGCAATGCGCGGTCAACGATACGACTAATTAGAATTTCGTATTCTGAAAGTCTTCCTTCACGCTTTAAAAATCCACCCGGATAGCGTCCTACGGAAGCAAACTTTTCCTGATAATCAACTGTGAGTGGCAGGAAGTCAGTTCCTGGCTTTGCTTCCTGGTTGGATACAATGGTTGCCAATAGCATGGCGTCACCCATACGGACAACTACAGCGCCATCGGCCTGCTTGGCCAGACGGCCTGTTTCAATGCTAATCTTTCTTCCATCGCCTAAATCAAATTCTTTAATAATCGCTTTTTGGGACATCGTCATCTTAAATTAATAGAAAAGCAAAAAAGGCAATCCCGTGAATTGCCTTTTTGTCTTCTTGTGAGTTGAAATTATTTTCTGATATTAAGATCAGCAATGATCTTACGATACCTTTCAATATCGGTCTTGTGTAAATAGTCTAATAAACTTCTGCGCTTTCCAACCAAACGGATCAAAGATCTTTCTGTCGAATGATCTTTCTTAAAAGTTTGTAAGTGGTCGGTCATAAACGCGATCCTTTGTGTGAATAAGGCAATTTGAGCCTCTGAAGAACCCGTGTTCTTTGCAGAGCCTCCGAATTTCTTAAAAATTTCTGTTTTTCCTTCTTGATTCAGCTTCATTTTTTCTTCCTTTTACGCTTTTTTTAGGGATGGCAAATGTACGGAAATATTAGAATACCGCAAAAAAATTCATTAGTTTTTAAGCAGGCGTAAAACTTGTGCAATTTTGCTTTTTAGCTCCCTTCGATCAACAATAAAGTCTAAAAAGCCGTGTTCCAGTACAAATTCGGCTGTTTGAAAGCCTTTTGGCAGATCTTTTCCGATGGTTTCCTTTACGACACGCGGACCTGCAAAACCAATTAATGCGCCCGGTTCGGAAATATTCATGTCCCCGAGCATGGCATAAGAGGCTGTCACGCCACCGGTTGTAGGATCAGTAAGCAATGAAATATAGGGAAGTTGTGCATCCGCAAGCAAGGTTAGTTTTGCCGAAGTCTTGGCCATTTGCATGAGTGAATAAGCTGCTTCCATCATCCTTGCACCACCTGATTTCGAAATAACCATTAAGGGAAGTTTATTTTCAATCGCATAATCAATGGCTCTGGAAATCTTTTCGCCCACCACCGAACCCATTGATCCTCCAATAAAGGAAAAGTCCATGCATGCTATCACCAAACCTTCTCCCTCTACCGTACCAGCACCTGAACGAAGAGCATCTTTAAGGCCGGTCTTCTTTTGACTTTCAATAATACGGTCTGAATATTTTTTTGTGTCAATAAAACTCAGAGGATCATCCGAAGAAAGATTCGGATCAAGCTCTTTGTAGTTGTTATCATCAAAAATTATTTCAAAATATTGGGCAGAACTGATACGATTGTGATAACCGCATTCTGCGCAAACATACTTATGCTCTGCATGATCTTTTGTTGTAACCAGATGTTTGCAAACAGAACATTTGTGCCAAAGACCTTCCGGCGTTTCTTTCTTCTCCTGAGTGGATGTTGTAATTCCTCCTTTGTTTCTCTTGAACCAGGCCATAGTCTATTTTGATTGAGTGATGTTAAAGAAATTTTTTGTGTTCAAAGAATTTCTGCAATCATCATGCAATAGTGATCTCCTTGGATAAATATACATCCTGAATGGTGTTCAATAACTCGATGCCATCCTTCATTGGTTTTTGAAATGCTTTTCTTCCGGAAATAAGTCCTTGCCCTCCGGCACGTTTATTCACAACTGCCGTAGTAACTGCTTCTGTCATATCGCTTGCTCCTTTGGATTCACCTCCCGAATTGATGAGTCCTGCGCGACCCACATAGCAATTCAATACCTGATATCTGCATAAATCTATCGGATGCTCTGTGGTAAGTTCACTATATACCTTTGGATGTGTTTTACCGAATTTCAACGCCGTGTATCCACCATTATTTGTAGGAAGCTTTTGCTTAATAATGTCTGCCTGAATAGTCACACCAAGATGATTGGCCTGACCGGTCAGGTCTGCTGCCGTATGATAATCGATACCATCTTTTTTAAATTCGCTGTTCCGCATATAGCACCACAGAATGGTTGCCATTCCTAATTCATGGGCGTAGGCGAAAGCCTCACTTACCTCCTGAATTTGTCTTGCAGACTCATCAGAACCAAAATAGATGGTTGCACCAACTGCCACTGCTCCCATATTCCAGGCATCTTCCACATCCCCGAACATGATCTGATCATACTTATTCGGATAACTCAGGAATTCATTATGATTGATTTTTACTATGAATGGAATTTTGTGGGCGTATTTTCTTGCAACGGCTCCCAGAACTCCAAAAGTAGATGCGACTGCATTGCAACCTCCCTCAATGGCAAGTTTTACAATATTTTCCGGATCAAAATAAGCAGGATTAGGTGCAAAGGAAGCTCCGGCTGAGTGTTCTATTCCCTGATCAACAGGTAGAATTGAAAGATATCCTGTGCCGGCCAATCGCCCATGTCCGTATAATTGCTGAATGCTTCGCAATACCGGTATGGATCTATTGCTACCGGTGAAAATACGGTCTACAAAATCCGGACCAGGGAGGTGTAAGTGTTCCTTGCTAATGGTTTTGCAATTGTGATTGAGAAGGCTGTCTGCACTCGCTCCGAGTAATTCAACAATTTTTTTATTTGACATAGGGTAGGTGAATCTATTTAATTGGCAAAGCTAACAGAGAAAATTGAAAATTGAAACCTGCACTTTATCAGGTTCTGAATGAGTAAATTGACGATTCATCGAACATGAATTGTTTCCACTTTCGAATGGATCAACGATTGCTGCAAATAATGATTGAGCGGCTAAGAAAATACGTACAGCTTTTCTTTCAAACGAGTATTCTCAATTGAAAGCATGAAAATTCCTCTTCAATAAACCATAATTATAATGGCGAACCTACAGGCTTTGCACAGTCATGTCCTGGTTCTCCATGTGCCGGATTTAACTTTCCGCCGGTGCCTGCCGGTGCCTTGTCATTCGGAATTGACATTACGGGAGCAGGTGTGGCGGTGGGTGTGGTTGTAGAAGGATTGGCTTGAATCTGAACAGGACTTGAACTTGGTGTTGAAGGTTGAATTTGTTGAGCAGCGCCTGTTTTTGCCGAATTCAGTGGTGCTCCCACTGCAATAGCACAATCATGTCCGGGTTCACCATGAGCAGGGTTTAAGGCCTGACCTTGATTTGCATTTACAGGTATGATACTATTCGATTGTTGAACTGCTCCTTGTCCTCCCTGAACTTGTCCTGAAGATATACCCTCTTGTCCTGCCAGAACCTGCGCGTCTGAATTCACTTCTCCGTTGGGAGTATCTAAAGATGCCTGTAATTCCTGTACAGGTGCTTCGTCCATAGATTCAGAGTCTGACTTGTTGTCGGAGCAAGCAAAGGAGACAATGAAAAGTGATGATAATAAATAGTGAGAAATACGTTTCATAATTGAGAGTAATTTAGATTCTGATTTTTTTATTATTGATGTAAGATAAGGATATTTTTCCGGATTTTAATATTGGCTTTTGGCTTGTTTTGAAAGGGCATTCAAAGATGTTTTAATTTGGTTCAGGAATCACTTCCGACATGGTATGCCATACGATTAAAATGGATATCCGATTGCCAGGTTTGGAACTATGTCTCCTATAACAAACTTTTGATTCGGGTAGACCCAGCGTTCACCTAACTGCAAAGCCGGGTCCCTAAGCTTGACGGCTGCATCTAGGCGCAGAATAAAAAACGAAAAATTAAACCGAAATCCAATACCGCCTCCAAGAGCCATTTCTTTGAACATATTATTAAATTCGAATTCAGCCCCCGGTCTTGACAGGTCTTCGTTTCTTGTCCAAATATTACCTGCGTCAAGAAAAGCCGCCCCTTCCAGCAAAGCGCCATCAAGAACTTTTATAAGAAATGATCTGTATTCAATATTCGCTTCAATTTTAATATCCCCGCTTTGTTCAATGATATCAAAGCCTCTTTGATACGATCCCGGTCCGAGAGTTCTTGCATTCCATGCACGGATACTATTTGCTCCACCCGAAAAAAAACTTTTTTCAAATGGCAATGCACTGGAATTGCCAAAAGGAAATCCTATCCCTGATGCAATTCGATAAACCATGGTATTGTTCTTGTCGAGTACCTGATGAAAACTGACATCGATATCCGGTTTTATATATTGGGAAAAAGGTATTCCGAAAATTTTATAGCTGCCCTTATCATCTGTCTTCAGGTTTAAAGCAGGTGCAAGTCCACGAAGAATTAATCCGGATAATTCCAGATTTCCTCTGACATAGAAAAAGTCTTTGTTGCTTAGTCCTTGTTGACTGTTTAAGATCCAGGTGAATCGTCCGCTTGGAATCAAATGGGTATCGTAACTGTAACTGAGTCGCGGGTCGTTGAGACTATCAAGACGGGCTTGAAATCCCGGGGATGGATTTACACTTACGGAATTTACGTTGATCGGAAAAACCAGCATCCTCTGGGTTCGTGATACTTGCCAGTTATATCCGAAGGATGCGTTTAATAAAGAACGTTTGTAATCAGGCCGATCCTGAAAATTAAATCCTGCAGTAAGTATACTTCTGGGGTTAAAATATCGGGAAGTGTTTTTTGTGATAAATCGGGGGAGGAGGAATTTCTTAAACGTAAGCGTAACCTCAGGTCCGATTTCATAGGTATTGAAGAGTAAAAACTTATTGTCCTCAACGCTGTCGCTAAGGTTCGGAAGAGCCTCCAGTGCTCCTTTTACTTTTACTTCTAAGACCTCGGCTCCCTTCAATAGATTCTTGTTTCTCCAACCTACGGATCCGGCAATTCCAAGATTTCCACCTGTATTGGCAATCTCAGCCTCAGTGGTAAAATCCTGCTTGTCCATTGGTGTAAGGAGAATAATTACATCCAGCAGGTATTCCTTTTGTTCATTGTCTCTCGGTACTTCCTCAAATTGAATGTTGATGAATTTAAAGATATTCAAATCCTGAAGTCGTTTATATGTGTAGTCCAGATCCCTTTGAAGATATCTGTCGCCCCGGTTAATGAATATGTTGTTCACCAAAACTTCGTCTCGTAAGGCTCTTTCCTTATTTGCTGATAGAATATGAATTCCCTTTACAATTGTTGTATCTACCGGAATTGTTCCTTCAGGATCACGCGGATTATAATCGGTACGTACATAAATATTTTGGAGGTTAAATGCATGATGAATCGTGACAGGCTTGTAGCCGTTTGTTGCTGGGTCTACATTTTCATTGATGCTGTTAACATAGAGGGAAATATCTACCTGATGACTTTGCAATGAGCTGTCGACTTCGTAGGTGATATAGTTTTTTCCGAAATAATAAAAGCCCCGGTCCTTCAATTCTGAAGTAATTCTTTCTCTTTCGGAATTTAATAATTCTTCATCGTAGTGATTACCTGGTTTTATCAGTGAAGTATTTTTGATGAAGTCTATGAAAAATTGAATGCTGGGATCCTTAGTGGAAAACTGCACATTCCTTATCGTGTAAGGTTGGTTATATGTTAGTTTATAATAAACTCTCGCTTTCTTTTTTCGATAGCTTATTGAATCTTCCACCACAGAATGAAAATATCCTTTTTGATAAAGCAGGAGTCTCAGTTGATTTTTTGATCTTTCAGTCTGATTGCTATCAAGTATAGCCGGTTCTTCACCTATACTTTTCAACCAATTTTTAAATTTTGTTTCCTTTCCCTGATTGCCCAGGTTGTACATGCTCAGGTGAAATTGAAACAATCCAAGAATTTTCCTGTTGGGTCTTTGCTTGAGCAATGAATAGAGGCGTTCCTTTTCAATTCCGCTCGAATCGGTAATAATCGTATTGCGCATTAACAAATGAGAGCCTTGCGGAATCCTTTTTGTGGGATTACAGGCATAAAACATGCCCACAAGGAGCAAAAGCAAAATAAATTTAAATTGATATGTTGATGCCAATGGAAAGAATCTGATTCGTCGCAAAATTAATAGAATTCATTGTCTGCTGACTGCTTTGTAGACTTTCATCCAACAAAGCTTGTTGATAAAGCATGGTCAGATCTCCTTCAGAATCATATCAGCGGCCTCTTCAGCAATGAGGTTGCCAATAGCAACTCCCATGCCACCGAGTCTCACGGCACACCAAACGGAAGGTTCAAGCTTTTCAACGATACTCTTTTTCGATGAGCCAAGTCCCATAATACCGCTCCATCGATATTCAACCTTTGGCTTGTGATTTGGAATAATCATAGAGTAAAGGAGCTCATCAAGCTTCGCATGAATTGCTGTGTTTAGCTCCATCGAGGAGGTTTTTTCCTTTTTGAAGTCGGTATTTCTTCCGCCGCCAAGCAGTACTCTTTTCCCGATATTCCTAAAATAATAATAGCCTTCATCATAGTGAAAACTGCCAATAAAGGGAGCATGTTCAAGTTCTTCCGTGACCAATACCTGAGCGCGGGCAGGTTCGACATCAATTCCCCGGATTAACTCATTAGCAAATCCATTGGTGGCAATCAATAAATTTTTACAAAGAATGCTATCCTTCTCATTAATGCTCAAACGCACGGAATCATTTTCGACACAATATTTTTCTATATTAATTCCATTGAGAAGTTGAATGCCAAGAGTGCTGGCTTTGTTGATGAGTGCTTCCATCATTTTTCCTGTATCCAGTTGGCCTTCACCGATATTAACGATCATATGTGCAACACCACTGAAGCCAAATCGTTGAATATTTCTGTCGGCCCGTAAATACATTTGTTGTTCCCCGCAAATCTCTCTCAGCATTTTATTGAAGTAATCGATTTTCGATTCACATTCCTGATAACGCAACTCGTCATTCTTTGTAAATACTTCATAACCTCCGGCAGATTCGTAGTGAATCACATCGTCACCAAGGAGTTCCCGCATTCTCAACAATCCCTTCCAGCGTTTTTCTACTAATGAAAACACCGTCGATTCCGATTGAGTCCTTAAATCCATTAGTAATTCAGAAATACTGCCAAAGCAGGCAAAACCTGCATTGCGTGTACTTGCACCACTGGGCAAGAAACCTCTTTCCAGGACCAATATGTTGAGAAATGGTGCCTTTGATTTCATGCTGATAGCTGCATTCAGTCCAACAATTCCACTCCCGATGATGCATACATCCGGTCTCCCTATGAAGGTATCTTGTTCCCAATAGCTGAAACTCATAATCGTATTATCAAATCTGATTGCAATATACTAGGATTGAGTTGTAAATAATCTAGGCTATTATGTTAAGAAATTTAATCTTTTTATTTTCTTTGCAATCCCTTGTTCAAAAATGATAAGCGGAAATGGGGGTATAGCTCAGTTGGCTAGAGCGTTTGCATGGCATGCAAGAGGCCGTGGGTTCGAGTCCCACTATCTCCACAAAAATAGACCCTCACAGTGGTCTATTTTTTTTTGACTTTATTTTATCTGATGCATCATAAATTTGTCTTAAATCTCTAGTCAATTTCCTGATTTTTAGTATACTTGTAGTCCAAACCCAAATTTTATGAATTTCTCAGTCTATAGACTAAAGTCTATCTCATTCATTTATATTTTAGGATCATTCTTAGTTGTATCCTGTACCAATGGGGCAGAAAAGCAACAAAAAGAAGTGCAAGCCTATCTGGATGCCTACAATGAACAGTACAAAACTCTGTATACGGCATCCAGTGCCGGACAATGGTTGGTTAATACACGCATTGTAGAGGGAGATACTATGAATTCTCATAACTCTGCTCTGGCAGATGAAGACATGGCCAGGTACACAGGCAGTTTGGAAAATATAAATAGGGCCACGGCATTGTTGAAGTATGAGAAGAACCTCAATGCACTCCAAGTGAAACAACTTAAAAAGATTTTATACCTGGCTGCCGCTAATCCCGAAAGTGAATCAGAAAGCGTGAAGGAGTTAATAAAGTCCGGTACAGCTCAAACTGAAGCATTGTATGGTTATAAGTTTTCTATTTCAGGTAAAG
The DNA here is from genome assembly GCA_004295015.1 of Bacteroidota bacterium. Taxonomy (GTDB): domain Bacteria; phylum Bacteroidota; class Bacteroidia; order AKYH767-A; family 2013-40CM-41-45; genus QQVM01. The sequence goes on from SHNE01000049.1 coordinate 35,252, forward strand.
AAGTAACTCCGAATGATATTGATTCTATGCTTGCCGAGGTGAAGGACACCAATTCAAGACGCATGGCCTGGGAAGCAAGTAAAGAAGTGGGAAAGTCATTAAAACCGGGACTGATAAAGTTGCGTGATCTAAGAAATAAAGTAGTACAAGGTCTGGGCTATCCCGACTATTTTAATTTTCAGGTTTCAGACTACGGAATGACTACCGATGAGATGATGGCACTCTTGAAACAATTCAATCAGGAGTTGCATCCCTTGTACAGGGAACTGCATACTTATATGCGGTATGAGCTTGCAAAAAAATACAATGCGAAAGAAGTACCGGATTTTTTACCTGCACATTGGTTGAGTAATCGCTGGGGACAAGACTGGAGTGAGATGGTGAGTGTAGAAGGGTTGAATCTTGACAGTGCTCTAAAATTGAAAGATGCCGAGTGGCTGGCGAGGCAAGGGGAGAAGTTTTACATGTCTATGGGATTTCCTGCATTACCAAATAACTTTTGGAATAATTCCAGCTTGTACCCTGTACCGAAAGACGCAGGCTACAAAAAGAACACTCACGCATCGGCCTGGCATATGGATTTAGATACCTCCCTTCAAACCTTGATGAGCATTACACCTAATGCTTCCTGGTACGAGACTGTGCATCATGAATACGGTCATATTTATTATTACATAGCCTATAGTAATAAAGATGTACCTTATTTGTTGAGAGAAGGAGCTAATCGTGCATACCACGAAGCCCTGGGCAGCATGTTTGGTTTAGCTGCTATGCAGAAACCTTTTGCCGCCGGCTTAGGCTTAATAGATCCAAATGCACCGCTCGATGAAACCAAGCAGCTGTTGAAAGATGCATTGAACTACGTTGTGTTTATACCATGGAGTACAGGGACAATGAGTGTGTTTGAGCATGAATTGTATGCAAAGAATCTTCCTCCGGATCAATGGAACAGGCGTTGGTGGGAAATTGTAAAACAATACCAGGGAATAGTACCGCCAACAGAAAGGGGAGAGGACTATTGTGATCCCGCAACAAAGACACATATCAATGATGATCCGGCTCAGTATTATGATTATGCATTATCCTACATATTATTGTTTCAATTACACGATTATATTTCGAAGAATATATTAAAGCAAGATGTTCATGCAACGAATTATTTTGGCAATAAAGAAATAGGAAAATTTATTGAAGGCATAATGAAACCGGGGAGCAGTGTTGACTGGAGGAAATTATTAAAGGATAAAACGGGGGAGGATATGAGTGCCAGGGCAATGCTTGAGTATTTCCAACCCCTCATGGAATGGCTGAAAAAAGAGAATCAGGGCAGAAAATATACAATGCCGGAAATCGGCTAGTAAATTAACCCGGCTACTATTTAATCGGATAATTTTAATTATTAAAAATAAATTGTAGATTGGTATTTGAATTTCGGAAATGATGCCATGAAAAACAACGGACTTATTCTGTTTTATGTGTGCTGTATGCTATTCTTCGGAGTATCGTGTTTGTCACCTCATGACCCTTCCGCTTATTCTGAAGAGGATATCCGGATTCACGACTCGGAGAATACCGAAGAATTTGTGAAGAAAGAAGAACATGATGATTCTTCGCATGATGAAATTTTAGCATCTGCACTTCCTAAATACGAAGCCCGGGTTTTTCAGGTTGAATCACCTGCCTTGGGTTTTGGTTATAGGATTTTTGTTGATGGTGTACAAAGATTAAATCAAAATACTATCCCTTCAATTTCCGGCAATAAAGCATTTTCAAGTCCGGAGAAAGCGATGAAGGCTGCTGAATTTGTAATCCATAAAATGCAACAAGGATCATTTCCTCCTTCAGTGAATGAGGCTGAGTTGGATAGTTTGGGAGTGTTGCAATAGTTGCAATTCTTAGAATTTCAATTCCATGTGATTTAATTTTTTTGTGATAAGTTCTTCTTTGAATTTTGACGTATGAAATTTGAACGTTTGCCAAAAAACTAAATATTTTTATTAATAGGCACTTACTTTTTTACATCCTTGCATCGGTGTAATATAGGTTCGGTGTAATTCTTTTAATAAACTGATTCTATTCGACTACGATTAATTGACCATGATTTTAATGATTTATAGTTTTAGGTTCTCCGAAATGAAATAATAATTTTCTTGTATTTTTATTGAAGAGATGCTTGAAATTTGAAAGTTTAATTTCGTTCTTCTATATTTTTTTATTCATTTCACACAGATTTTGTATTGACTTCTTGCCATTAAAAATTAGGAACTGGGAGTTTTCTCAATTTTCAATCTATTTTTTTACCCGAATTGTACTTTATTATTTTTATTCAATATCAGTTTAACCTAAATACCAAACACAACATGAAAACAATGAAACAGTTTGTCAAAAATTATACGGCAGCAGTCGTATTTCTCTTCTTTATGCTGGCATTCATGCAAAATCCTTTTGATGCAAGGGCTACCCATTTCAGGTATGGGCATCTAACCTGGAAGCCGGCTGGTATTAACACTGTTGATTTTACATTGGTTAATGCATTTAGATGGAATGGTTACGGATCACCTGCAGTCGGCGATATCATTACCGAAACGATTGGCGCAACGGTACTTTATTTTGGAGATGGGAATAACACCACCGTTTTAAGGTACAGAGTCATCTCCATTGATGTTGTGAATAATTGGCTTCTGGCAAGAGCACTTCAGCCTGGCAATGATGCACAAGAGTTTGTAAGGTATACTTACCCGGCCTCAACGAATTCAGGATCTCCTTGGCTTGCAGAAATTAACAGTTGTTGCAGAACAGGAACTGAGATCAATAACCCGGGAGGAAATTATCGTGTTTCAACACTCGTTGAATTGAGTTCAGGGAACACTTCACCAACAAGCTCCTTGCCCGCAATTGTAAATGTACCGAGAAGTTCGGCAGCTACATTTTTTGTTCCGGGAGCTGACGTTGATGCATCTAGTACCTTGCGTTGGAGATTAGCAACCTCGGTGGAAGCAGGAAGTCCTTTTAGCAATCCATCTTTATTATCCGTGGATAATTTAACAGGACTGGTAACTTGGAATAGTTTGACTGCAGTGCTTGGGGGATTGTATTCTTGTCAAATCGTTATTGAAGACAGACTATCCTCAGATCCAACAGTCCTTAAGACTAAAGTTGCAGTGGATTTTCTAATTTTTGTTACGTCCTGTGACCCTGATAATACTTCGCCATCATTCGTTGCCCCGACACCTGTATGCGGAACTATTTTAGAGGCGAATGTAGGACAAACCTTCTCAACGATAATTGCTGCCTCTGATGCGAACTTGGTTGATATTGTATCACTAAATTCAGGTGGAGTTCCTGCAGGCGCAACATTATCTCCTGGTTTACCTTCATCCGGAAATCCTGTTAGTACTGTATTGTCATGGACACCATCTGCCGGCGATGTTGGTGTGTATGTAGTAACATTTACGGCAACTGATCCATGTGGTGCGCAGGTTTTGTGTTCCTTCACTATCAATGTAGTCGATGTGCCGCCATGTGTATTAACAATAGATGCTGGTCTTGATGAAGAAAGTTATTTTGGATTTGCAGCTGATCAGACCATATCTCGGACTGCAGTTCCTTCAGGTGGAACGCCGCCGTATTCTTATTCATGGACAATGGATCGGCCACTAAAATGTAATGTTACAAATTCAAGTGGAGATGAAATCTTTAACGTTTCAGGAGCGACTTGTGCAAACGAATTGTGCCCATCTTCCGGAACCCTTTCAGCAAATCCGTCATGTACCGGTAGCAGTGGTTCAATTAACGTTACTTTGCTTGATACCGCGGAAGTTTGTGTAACAGTGACAGATTCTAGAGGATGTACCGCAACGGATTGCTTTACCGTGAACGCCACTGATGCCCGTTGTTTTGCCGGAAATTCAAATAATGCAAAAGTAAGTGTATGCCACCGTACTAATAGTACTAAAAATCCATGGGTGCAGATTTGTGTTGATGATCACGCAGTTCCAGCTTTGTTAGCAATTGGAGATTATGTTGGAAAGTGTCCAAAGCGTCGAATTGGTGCTCCTGAAGCATCAGACGAGAATGCCACTTTGAATGTATTTCCTAATCCGGCTCAGGATCGAATGACAGTAACATTCCAAAGCAGTAATACGAATAATTTTCAAATGCAACTGAATGACTTGACCGGAAGATTGATTATGTCAACTTTCAGACCAGCCGTTGAAGGAAGTAATTCTGTTGAAATTGACGTAAGCAGTTTTGCAAAGGGATTTTACCTGCTGAGTCTTACAACTGCTGATGAAAATAGTCTTTTAAGGCTAATGGTTGAGTAAGAAATTTTCTCCTAAATTGAATGGATAATTGAATATCTGTTTTAATTAACTCGAAGGATAATATAGTCGAAAAAAAAACTCCGCCAATCGTAGCGGAGTTTTTTTTTCGATTAAGGTAGAAGGTTTCACCTCACAACTTTCACCTGAATTGCACTGGGCCCTTTTTGTCCCATTTCAACTTCAAAGCTTACTACGTTGTTCTCTTTTATTTCTTCAGTGATATTATTGACGTGCACGAAAATGCTTTCAGAAGTCTCACTGTCTTTTATGAAGCCATAACCTTTTGAATCATTAAAGAAGGTAACAATACCTTTGCGTATAGGGTCCAATTCCATGCTTGGATCACGCTTGGGGATGCTAATTTCAATAGACTCTGCACTGATCGAAATCTTTCGGCTGGGATCAGGAGGAGTTGAAGAGATTCGACCGAATTCGTCAACATAGGCCATCATATCTTCCAGCTTGCCTGACTTTTCATTGTCATTCCTTGCCAAGCGTTTTTGCTCTTTCTCTTTTCTTTTCTTCTCTTTTTTGAGACGAATGTCCTTCTTGCTGAAAGTTTCCTGTGATCTGCCCATAGATTTCTTTAAAAATTTTCACAAAGGTACAATTTATTAGTGGATTTATGGTCAGAAAAGGACGATTGCTAATTTCTGCTATGACCATCATCATTTTTAGTCTAAAAAGGTCATTGCCTTTAATGACAGGTCAAATTTAGGCTGCTTTATAGATCAATTGACTGAATTTCGAAGAGCTTTCATGTCAGAGAGATTCTATTAGCAGAATAATAAAATCAGGCATTTTGAATTGCCTTTAATAGATGCAGAAAACCCTCAAAGCATTTTATGACATCCACTTTTTCCACCAATGTTGAAAAACAATCAGCGCCCAAATCTGTGCAGCTGCATCACCCGGGTTGCTCCCAAATAATTTTTGCTTCAATGATTGAATCTTATCGTATTGGAAAATGTTTTGTTCTTCAACAAATTCTTTACCTAAATAGCCATCATCAATTAATGATCTCAATTCCTTTCGAAACCATTTTAACAGAGGAACTTCAAAACCCTGCTTGGTACGATTGTAAAGCTCAGCCGGCAAGTCATTCCTGAAGGTGTCACGCAGAATTTTCTTTCTGCCGGTACTATCAATTTTCGATTGGATAGGTAGCGAGAAGGCGAAATCAACGACGATATGATCTAAAAATGGCACACGAACTTCGAGTGAATTGGCCATCGACATCATATCTACTTTTACAAGCATGTCGTTTACTAAAACCAATTGCATATCAGTATACAAAACTTCCTGAAGGGAATGTATGTGTCGTAAAAACCGAAGCTGAAAGTTTTTTCTGCTTTCGTATTCTGAAAATACCGATGCAGGAATAGAGCCGTTCCATAAAAAAGCAGATGCCTTTTTTTCGTTTTCAAACGAAGCCCATCTCCAATAGCGTTCGTGCGGATCAAGCTGTAATCCCTCGGCCATCTTCGCTGCCTTACGAATCATATTTCCGCGACGTGTATTTCTGGACTGAGGTAAAGATTGCAGAAATGGAGCTGTTCCTCTCAACAGGTTATTCAAAATGCCACCTGATCTGGCCTTGTGCTCCGCAGCATGTTTGTTATAACCTCCAAATAATTCATCAGCACCGTCACCACTCAATGCAACCGTAACATGTTTTCTGGTTTCTTTGCTTAGTATATAAACATTCAGTGCAGAAGAATCAGCGAAAGGTTCGTCAAGGTAATCAAGTGCATTAAAAATATTTTGAAATAAATCATCGTTAGTTAATTTGAACGCTGTATGATCTGTGTTGTATTTGTTTGCTACCAGTTCTGCGTATTTCGTTTCATCAAATAATGGCTCATCCTTAAAACCAATCGAAAAGGTTTTTAATTTCTTTGTGTTTTTTGCAGCGATAGAAGTTATCACTGAAGAGTCAATTCCTCCACTGAGAAATGTTCCTAAAGGTACATCAGCCACAAGCCTTCTTTTTACAGATGCTTCCAATAGTTCTCTGAATTTTTGCTGCTGTTCCTGATACGATCCGATGGATTTTTTCAGCGTTTCTTCTTTTTCTGCCGGCGGAATTTCATAGTATTTTAATTCTTCTATTTCAGGAAGCGGTTTTTTGAGATCAATATTTATTGAATGGCCGGGCATTAATTTTCGAACGCCCTTAAATATTGAATTTGGCCCGGGAATATAGTTCAACTGAAGGTACATGAACAGTGATGCTTCATCCAGTACTTTGGGTATTCCCAGAGCCACCAGTGATTTCAACTCGCTGGAAAAAAGGAATTTATCCCGGTCATGAAAATAGAGTAGGGGTTTTATTCCGATTCTATCTCTTGCAATAAATACACTTTGTTTCTCTTTGTCATAGATGGCGAAAGCGAAAAATCCATTCACCCTTTCCAAACATTTTTCTCCTTCGAGTATGTAGAGTTGGAGCAAAACTTCTGTGTCGCTATCTGACTGTAGCTTGATTCCTTTGCTGAGCACAAATTCTCTGTGCTCCTTGAAATTAAAAAACTCCCCGTTAAAAATTATGGTATAGCGAGAACTTGAATCGTGCATCGGTTGTGATGCGGCCTCGCTCGTATCAATTATTGAAAGCCTGGTATGTCCAAGAGCGATTTTACCGTCGCGAAAAATTCCTTGCCTGTCCGGTCCTCTGTTTACTAAACACTTCGTTGCAGCTTCAATCCGGTCAAGTGAAGCAAGGCCTATATCCGTGAAAGCGATAACACCATTGATTCCACACATTTTCCTGACTCAGGTAAGTATTATAACATTCAAGTTAAATATGAATCACTTCTCCGTAAGCAGCTGCCACTGCTTCCATGGTCGCCTCGCTCATTGTTGGATGTGGATGCACTGACTTAATAATTTCATGTCCTGTCGTCTCCAGTTTTCTGGCGACAACTACTTCTGCAATGAGTTCAGTAACATTTGCACCTATCATGTGAGCTCCAAGAAACTCTCCATACTTCGCATCAAAAATTACTTTCACAAATCCATCAGAATTTCCTGCTGCTTTCGCTTTGCCGGAGGCAGAGAATGGAAATTTACCGACTTTAATTTCATAGCCTGCCTCGATGGCTGCTTTTTCGGTGTAGCCGACAGAAGCTATTTCAGGCTGACAATAAGTACAGCCCGGAATATTTTTATAATCGATAGGTTCAACATGTAGTCCGGCTATCTTTTCGACACATGTAATACCTTCGTGTGAAGCTACGTGCGCCAAGGCAGGTGTATTAATCACATCTCCGATCGCATAATAACCCGGCATATTGGATTGATACCATTCATTAACCACAATCTTTCCTTTGTCAGTGATGATACCTACTTCTTCCAAGCCAATATTTTCAATGTTCGAGGCAATTCCTACTGCAGAAAGTACAACATCACATTCCAGAATTTCTTCTCCCTTTTTGGTTTTAACCTTCACCTTACAGCCAGCACCGGACGTATCCACTGATTCAACGGTAGATTCGAGCATGATTTCAATTCCTGATTTTTTAAACGAACGGGCAAGCTGCTTGCTCACTTCTTCGTCTTCCACAGGAACAACGTTCGGCATAAATTCAACAATGGTCACTTTCGTACCAAGGCTATGATAAAAATATGCAAATTCAACACCGATCGCGCCTGATCCAACAACAACCATTGATTTCGGTTGCTTTGCCAGTGTCATAGCTTCTCTGTAACCTATAATTTTCTTGCCATCTTGTTTAAGTGAAGGCAACTCACGGGATCTGGCACCGGTAGAGATGATGATATTTTTGGAATCATACTCAGTCTTCTTTCCATCTGCTGCTGTGACTTCAACCTTTTTGCCACTCTTAATTCTGGCATTGCCGGCAATTACATCAATTTTATTTTTCTTCATCAAAAACTGAACACCCTTGCTCATAGCATCGGCTACATTTCGTGAACGGCTGATGACGGCAGGGAAGTCAACTTCTGCGCCTTTTACTTTTATACCATAATCCTGCGCATGCAATAAATACTCATACACTTGCGCACTTTTTAACAATGCTTTCGTTGGTATGCAACCCCAATTCAGACAAACTCCACCCAACTCTGCTTTTTCAATGAGGGCGGTCTTCATGCCGAGTTGAGAAGCGCGTATTGCTGCAACGTAGCCACCCGGTCCACTTCCAATCACAATTAAATCATAGCTCATATTTCATTCAAATTAGAAGGCGAATATAAAGATTGTTTGTCAATTTGACTGCTTTTCATTTGATCAGAATTTGAGCAGCCGGTCCCTATCAATTCACAATCAAAGGTATATGTGAATTGTGAAGGAGGAGGAATTTTATTGATATTTGTAGGATAATCTTCAGCCACATCTATTCTGTGAGTATATAAGGGTTGAAGATTAAACCGGGCCATGATTTTTACTTTAGAACAGCTCAATTTGAAATTGAATTAAATCGAATTTCCACATGCATTACAAAGTTTCCGCACCACACCCTACAAATCATTTTTTGTCAATTGAATTAATGCTTGAAGTAAGAGATGAAACTGAAATGCTTCTCAGACTCCCTTCATGGAGGCCCGGTCGTTATGAAATAGGCAATTTTGCCAAGAATGTAAAAGGTTTTGAAGTAAAAGATCAGAGTGGTGCTCCTTTAGCATTCAGAAAGATAAGCAAGGATACCTGGGAAGTAAAAATGAATGGAGCGAAATCTGTCAGCATACGTTATAGTTATTATGCAGCAAAGCTTGACGCCGGAAGTTGCTGGGTTGATGAAGAACAGATCTATATTAATCCGATTCATTGTTTACTTTATATTGAAAACAGACTCCATGAACTATGTCAATTGGAGTTACTCGTTCCGTCGAGTTATAAAGTTGCCACATCATTAAAGGAAAAGGGGCGATTGAAATTTTTTGCGGAAGATTATCATGAATTGGTTGACTCACCATTGATAGCAAGTTCCGGATTGCATTATGCCAATTATACTTCAGAAGGAGTTCCATTTCATATTTGGTTTCAAGGCAACTTAAGCCCAAACTGGAAAAAAATTCTAAAAGATTTCCAGGCTTTTACTGATGAACAATTGAGGACAATGGGTTCTTTTCCGGCTCCTGAATATCATTTTCTTATACAGGTGGCACCAACAAAATTATACCATGGTGTGGAACATTTACGGTCGACGGTATTGGCGCTCGGGCCGGGTCATCAATTGATGGATCAACCTCTGTATACTGATTTTGTCGGGGTTGCTAGCCATGAATTATTTCATGCATGGAATGTGAAAGCGATCCGGCCTGCAGATATGCTTCCTTATGATTACACATGTGAGAATTATTCCCGTCTTGGTTTTGTTTACGAAGGCGTGACCACTTATTATGGCGATTATTTTCTCGCTCGCTGTGGTGTATATTCTGTCGATCAGTTTTTTATTGAAATCGGAAATCGATTGCAGAAGCATTTTGATAATTACGGTCGCTTCAATTTATCGGTTGCAGACTCATCTTTTGATACCTGGTTGGATGGTTACGTACCGGGAATTCCTAATCGCAAAACATCTATTTACGATGAGGGTTGTCTGACAGCTATGATGACCGATTTGCTCATTCGTTCGAAGTCGCAGAATAAAAAATCGCTGGACGATGTGATGAAAGCATTATACACAGATTTCGCTCAGGCAAACATTGGCTATACAGAGCACGACTACATGGAAATAGTAAATCAAATGGCAGGAGAAAGTCTGATTGATTTTTTTATGGACTATATATACGGAACAGAAGACGATGAAAAGTTTATGAACCTCTGTCTTAACTTTGTAGGATGTGAATTACAGCGTTCTTCAAATCCTAAAATTAATGAACGTGATTTTGGTTTCAGGATAAAACAGGACGGGGAGAAAGCTATTGTAACTGTAATTGCCCCTGATTCTCCTGCAGATAAAGCCGGTCTCGGAATCGAAGATGAGATTATTGCTGTAAATGAAATGGCATTAAAAGATAATCTGGATGAACTTCTTAGTCAGTTCACAGGGAATAAAGTAGTTGTAACAATTATCAATCCCATGAAAAAACTTCGGGATGTAGTTTTATCCAGAAATAATAAAGAGTATTATCCAATTTATAAATTGGCTAAACAGAACAACCCCACTCCGGATGCACAGCGTTCTTTCAAAGCCTGGCTTAAGCAAGACTTCTATTCTTAACAAGTCTGACTCTTATTCAGGAGCTTGCGATAACAGAGATCTCCACATTCACGTCTTTTGGTAAACGGCTCACCTGGACCGTTTCGCGGGCAGGAGGATTTTGAGAAAAATTTTCTCCGTAGACCGCATTTACTTTCGCAAAATCGTTCATGTCTTTCAAAAAGATGCTCGTCTTTACGATCGAGTTGAAGTTCATTCCTGCTTCTTTTAGAATAGCCTCAATGTTCTTCATCACCTGCCTGGTTTCGGCCTCAATATCTTTATTGACCAGTTCACCGCTTTTTGGATCAAGGGGAATTTGTCCCGAGACAAAGAGTAAATTTCCTGCCTTCACCGCTTGTGAATAGGGCCCTATTGGTGCAGGAGCTCCGGAAGTGTTTATAATAGTTTTCATATATCTTTGATTGATAATTTCGGCAAAACAACAAACAATAAATTTAACCGGCAATCTTCAGGCAAATCAATTCGAATATTTTCAATGAAAATCCTCCTCATCGATAATTATGATTCATTTACATACAATCTTTTCCATTTGTTGGAACAGTATCCTAATGCAGAAGTTGAGGTGAAACGAAGTGATGAGATTGATCCGGAAGGATTGCAGAATTATAATGCCTTTGTACTTTCACCCGGCCCGGGTTTACCTTCTGAATCGGCTATGCTTTTAAAGCTTACCCGTGATTGTATCAATACCGGAAAGGTTTTAGGCGTTTGTTTAGGACACCAGGCCTTGGCAGAGGTCCGGGGTGCAAAATTGAAAAACCTGCATAAGGTACATCATGGCCTAAGCCTGAAAACCAATGTTATGCAAGGCGATGATCCATTGTTTCGGAATATTCCGGAGAATTTCATGACCGGCCGCTATCATTCCTGGGTAATTGATCCCACAAGCTTACCAGAAGAAATCCGGATCATTGCTACCGATGACGAAGGGAACGTCATGGCAATCAAGTACGTCCATAAACCCGTTTGGGGAATTCAGTTCCATCCCGAGTCGATTCTTACAGAATATGGTAAGGAGCTCATCTTTAACTGGTTGGATGCATGACATCAGATGAACATTTTGGGAAAGTCAGCGTATCTTTCTCCTAGTTATAAATAGACTTATGCTTATACTAAAATTTGGTGGCTCTTCAGTTTCTACTGCGAAGCGAGTGAAGGCTGTGGCTGATATTGTCGCTTCAGTTTATAAGAAAGAAAAAAAATGTGCTGTTGTTTTTTCAGCCTTCGGCGGTGTGACGGATGATTTGATTAATATGTCAAAGCTTGCCGCTGCAAGGGATGAAGAATACCTTGAAAAATTTCATAAGATTCGGGAGCGACATGTTCAGGCAATCCAGGAGTTGGGTTTGAAAAAAGATAAGCCTTTACATGATTTCATTGAAGAAGTATTTGCTGAATTGCATGATATTCTCCATGGCGTATTTTTGGTTAGGGAGCTTTCGGCCCGAACTTTAGATTTTATCAGCGGCCATGGTGAGGTTTTATCTGCAAAAATTATCAGTCATTATTTTAATTCAGTTAAAATAAAATCAGTTTTTCTTGATGCACGTAAGGTAATAGAGACTGATTCGACTTTTGGTTCAGCCAGAGTAAATTTCCCTGCTACCAACAAGGCCATTCGCGAATATTTTAAAAAGTCATCCTCCGTTGAAGTTATAACGGGCTTTATTGCATCTACCTCTAAAAAAGATATGATTACTCTCGGAAGAGGTGGGTCTGACTATACTGCCGCCATTTTCGGAGCGGCCTTAGAAGCAAAAGAGATACAAATATGGACTGATGTAGATGGCGTGATGACAGCCGATCCAAGAAAAGTAAAGAAGGCATTCTCTGTTCCCACAATGACTTATGAAGAAGCAATGGAGATGTCGCATTTCGGTGCTAAAGTTATTCATCCGCCAACTATTCAGCCCGCTTTAGACAAAGCTATTACCCTTCAAATAAAAAACACTTTTCATCCTGAATCTCAAGGTACACTCATATCCACCCATTCGGATGGAAGCGACTTTTTAATCAAAGGAATTTCTTCGATTGATGAAATTTCATTGCTCACCTTGCAGGGAACCGGAATGGTTGGAGTAGCCGGAATTTCTGCTCGCTTATTTAGTGCCCTTGCTCAATCCAAAGTCAATGTCATATTGATTACACAGGGTTCTTCAGAGCACACGATCAGTTTTGCAGTGAAACCTTCCGATGCAATAATTGCAAAAACTGCCATCGAAGAAGTCTTCGCTTTGGAAATTCGTGCCAAGCAAATTGAAAAAGTAAGGGTAGAGGAAAAGCTTAGTATTATCGCCGTAATTGGTGAGAACATGCGGAATACTCCCGGAGTCAGTGGACGACTCTTTCAGTCTTTCGGAAAGAATGGTATCAGTGCTGTAGCAACAGCTCAGGGTTCATCTGAATTGAATATATCAGTTGTTATTCACCGGGCTGATCTGAACAAGGCATTAAACTCCTTACACCAGGCTTTCTTCCTTTCGGATGTTAAAACGCTGTCCCTTTTCCTCGTTGGAACAGGTCTCATAGGTAAAACCTTATTGAAACAGATTGAAAGTCATCGAACTTATTTACGCTCCTCCCGTTCATTGGAGATTCTCGTTGTAGGAATGGCCAACAGTAAAAAAATGATCTTTAATGGCGATGGCTTATCCTTATCAGGTGTTGTGGAGCAGTTGAACAAATCGCAGGATAAAATGGATATGCATAAGTACATGGAGATGATGGATGCCATGAACCTTCCTCAAAGTGTATTTGTTGATTGCACTTCTAATGAAGAGATTGTAAAACATTATGCAACAATTCTTGATCACAGTATTTCCATTGTCACGCCTAATAAAATAGCGAACAGCGGTAAGATGTCATCGTATCGCAATTTAAGAGATATCGCAAAGCGGAGGAATGTACGCCTCTTATACGAGACAAATGTAGGAGCAGGACTTCCTGTTATAAATACCCTCACTGATTTATTGACGAGTGGCGACCGGATTATACGAATTGAAGCAGTCTTATCCGGAACACTCTCTTTCATTTTTAATAATTATAAGAAGGGTGTAAAGTTCAATGAAATAGTTCTGGAAGCCCAAAAAAGAGGGTATACAGAACCTGATCCACGAATTGATCTGAGCGGAATGGATGTAGCGAGAAAGCTTCTCATTTTAGCGCGTGAGACAGGCCTGGAAATGGAATTGAAGGATGTAAATGTTCAGCAAATTCTTCCTCCTTCATGCATAAAAGCAAAAACAGTAGATCAGTTTTTTGTGGAGCTGGAAAAGAACAATCATGTTTTCGAAGCCCTAAGAACGGAGGCTGAGAAACAAAATAAAGTACTGCGATTCATTGCGTCATTAGAAAAGGGAAAGGCTTCAGTTAAGCTTTTGCAGGTAGACTCAAAGCATCCTTTTTATAATCTGGATGGAAGTGATAATATTGTTTCCTTTACCACTGAGCGCTACATAGATCGACCCTTGGTTGTTAAAGGTCCGGGTGCAGGAGCAGAGGTCACCGCTGCAGGTGTATTCGCCGAAATCATCAGCCTGGGTAAATACTTCGAGTAGGATCTGATTTTCTTTTTCTAATTTTAGGTCGAGATGAAAAATACGGGTAAGAAAATAAAAGTATTCGCCCCGGCAACAGTCGCTAATCTTGCTTGTGGCTTCGATATCATGGGCCTTGCAGTGAATGAGCCGGGTGATGAGGTGACGATGCAACTGAATGATAGCGGAAAACTGACCATCAGGAAAATTTCCGGAGATGGTGGACGTTTGTCCCTTGATCCTAGAAAAAATACTGTGACGGTTTCTACCTTGAACATGTTGAAACATCTTGGTAAAACTGTAGGTGCTGAAATAAGTCTGCATAAAAAAATGCCATTAGGAAGTGGACTGGGTTCAAGTGCCGCCAGTTCAGTTGCAGGAGTATTCGCAATGAACGAACTGCTTGGCAGGCCATTCAGCAGGAAAGAACTTGTTCCTTTTGCTATGGAAGGCGAGCGTATTGCCTGTGGCTCAGCCCATGCCGATAATGTTGCGCCTTGCATGATGGGTGGAATTGTGCTCGTAAGATCGTACAATCCTCTCGAGATAATTTCTCTTCCGGTTCCGAAGAGTTTGTATATCGTGGTGGTACATCCTCATGTTGAAGTATTGACAAGAGATTCGAGGGCAGTACTTCCTAAAAAGATCGATCTCAAAACAGGAATTAAACAATGGGCAAACACAGCGGCTCTTGTAGCCGGATTGTTTTCTTTAGATTATGCGCTTATTGGCAGATCCGTTCAAGATTATATAGCCGAACCGGCCCGAGCTAAATTGTTGCCATATTTTTTAGAGTTGAAAGAGGTGGTAATGAATAATGGAGCGCTCGCTTGTAGCATAAGCGGCTCAGGTCCTTCTGTTTTTGCATTTTGCGATAATGAGAAGACGGCTAAATCGATTGCATCAAGAATGAAAAAATTCTATTCAGAAAAGAAAATTGTTTCTGAGTCTTTTGTCTCCCTCGTTAATACCAAAGGTGTTCAGGTAAAAGCCTGAGCTTATTTATTGCCTATGAAATTTTATTCGACCAATAATAAAGCAAGTAGTTATACTCTGGAGCAGGCCATTCTCAAAAGTCTCCCGGATGATAATGGACTGTTCATGCCTGAATATTTTCCGCAAATGCCGCCGGAATTTTACAAGAATATCTCAAGCTACTCTTTTCAGGACATTGCCTCTGAAATCAGTCGGAAGTTTCTTGCAGGTGACATTCCTGATGATGTCATTGATTCAATAGCAAGGGAAGCTGTTAATTTTCCGGTACCTCTTGTTTCTATTGATGAAAACACTTCCATCCTTGAGCTTTTTCATGGACCGACGCTCGCATTCAAAGATGTAGGCGCACGCTTCATGGCCAGAACGATGGCATGGTTGAACAGGGATAAAAAAGATAAACTAACTATCCTGGTTGCCACATCAGGCGATACGGGTAGCGCAGTTGCCAATGGTTTTCTTAATGTTGACGGAATTGATGTGATTATCTTGTATCCTTCAGGTATGGTAAGTGCTCTACAGGAGAAGCAGCTTACAACGCTTGGTGGTAATATTACTGCACTTGAAATTCATGGCTCTTTTGATGATTGTCAGCACCTGGTGAAGACAGCTTTTCTTGATGAGTCTCTTCGTTCGAAATACAGATTGAGTTCTGCCAATAGCATTAACATTGCCCGTTTGCTCCCACAGAGTTTTTATTATGTAGAAGCGTTTAAACAGGCGAACATGAGACCGGATATTGTTTTCTCGGTACCGAGTGGAAATTTTGGGAACCTTACTGCAGGAATCTTTGCTCATAGAATGGGGCTTCCGATAAAGCACTTCGTGGCTGCTAATAATGCAAATGATAGTGTTTTTCGGTATTTAGAAAGTGGCTCTTTCCAGGCATCAGAAACAATTCCGACAATTTCAAATGCTATGGATGTTGGCAACCCTTCTAATTTTGTTCGGATGCTGGATTTGTTCCATCATTCAAAAGAGGAAATGGCCGGGATGATTTCTGCCTTTTCTTTTTCAGATGACCAGACCCGCAAAATGATGCGTAAAATTTTCTTGGATAAATCCTATATCCTGGACCCGCATGGAGCAGTGGCTTTTCTGGGCTGGCAGGAGTTTTCTAAAGCAGACATCTTCAATGGATACGGCGTTATTCTGGAAACGGCACATCCGGCAAAGTTTATTGATGTAGTAGAGGAGACCCTCAAAATAGAATTGGATTTACCTGAAGCTTTAATGCTATTGAAGGACAAAGAGATAAAGTCTGTCAAATTAAGTAAAGAATATTCCGTATTTCATCAATTTTTAAAGGATCGATAGCCTTAAATCAAGATTTGTTATCTTAACTTTATTATTATGTAAACTTGTTTTAACTTGCCGGGACAATTGCTTTGAAGCCTTTCTAAGCTCCAATTGTCAATCACGACAAGATGAAAAAAATTTTACTACTCCTTTTAATTTTTCCGGGATTTCCATTTCTGTCCAAGGCACTTGTACTAAGTGGTACAATAACAAGTAATACTTCGCTGAATGGAAAAATTAATATAGTTGCTGATGTTACTGTGGCTGCCGGAATCACCCTGACGTTTGAACAAGGCTCAGCATTGATTTTTGAAGAAGGTGTTTCACTAATCGCATTGCAAGGAGCACACCTTCAATTTAACGGCACTTCAGGCTCTGCTATTACGATCAGCCCTCGTTTGGCAGGGACCTTTTCAGGGAAGATAGAATGCAATGGAGCTAATTCAAGCCTGGAAATGCATCATGTATTTATGCAAGGTGGTCACATAAATATTATTTCCGGTGGATCCGCCATACTTGAAGATTCATATTTTAAAGATTTCTATAAGGGTGATATTCCAATTATTCGAACTGAAGCTGCCTTAGATTTTCAGATGCGCCGGTGTATGGTGAGTAATTATTACGAGTTAAATATGATTAGTACGCTGACTCTTATTGAAGATTGCGTTTTTCAATTTATGACAGCCGACGGGATTGATCTTGATAACTCACCTGCCGGTTGTACTATCCGCAGAACAACCGTTCGGTACGGAAGAGGTACGAATATCGATGCCATCGATTTTGGGAAAGTTGATTTTATGGGAAGTGGATCTATCGGGCTAATTCAGAATTGCCTGATACACGATATATCCGACAAGGGTGTTTCAGTAGGGGAAGGTGCGCAGGAGGTCATTGTTCAGGGAAGTGTATTTTATAATTGCGGTGCAGGAGTAGCAGTAAAGGATAATTCACTGGCCCGGATTTATAATAACACTTTTGTAAATAATGAGGTTGCCATAGAACTCGTTGAGAAGAATCCCGGCCTGGGCGGGGGGCATGGCTTCACCTACAATAATATTCTTTGGGATAATGATGAGTCCTTTTACATGAACAGTACTTCGACTGTTGAAATCACCTTTAGTGATATTGAGAATTTCACAACGGATTCTTTGAATGGCATTATCAGCACTAACCCGCTTTTCGTTAATGCTGCTGATTTTGATTTTCGTTTGCGTGAACAATCGCCTGCAATAGGTGCCGGATTTGCCGGTCAAACCTTAGGGGCTATTTTTCCTGTCGGCGCCACATTTCCTAAAGCCGATGCTTTGCATTTAGGGATACCAAATTCATTTAGCGTTTATTCTGCAGGAGATACTATTGCCATCAGTTGGTCAGCACTTCCATCAATCAGTACGGTTAAGTTGTCATTCTCTGATAATAATGGAAGCAGTTGGCAAGCTATTGCAACGGGTCTTAATTCCCAAAACCTTTTTTATGCCTGGTATGCTCCGGCAAGTTATTCCTCCAAATGTAAAATTAGAATTGAGTCTGAGTCAAACTCTACGGTATTTTCAGAAAACTATTTGCCGTTTTCCATAATACCTTTATTAAATGATTCATTTAGTCCTGTGTTTTCTTTAGCTGCCGGCTATTACAATACCGAACAATTTCTGAGCTTAAATGCAGAACCCGGTGATATTATTTACTATTCATTGGATGGATCTGATCCATCTGATCAAAGTTTAGTTTATACCGGTCCGCTTCACCTTCGCTTCGATTCAATACCTGCCGGACAATCAGAACAGAGAATAACAGCCACCCAGGGGCCTCATCAACCGTACTCGTACATACGGACAGCTCCAACTTCACAAATCGGCCCAAACCCTGCCTTCTGGTATATGCCTGTCGGTACTATTTTTAAGGCTTCAGTCGTAAAAGCAAGAGTTTACCGTCCGGGTGTAGGATTAGGTCCGGTGCAGACGAAAAGTTATTTCCTCGATCCTCGAATGTTGAATGATCGTTACACTTTACCTGTAGTTTCTTTGGTGTCAGATCCGGAAAATCTTTTCGATTATTACAAAGGCATATATATTCCCGGAGTGGATTTTACAGGATATTCATTTACCGGTAATTATGAGCGAAAAGGCAGAGCATCTGAAATGCCGGCGCATATCGAGTATTTTAATACCAATGGAAGAGAAGAGTTTTCTCAGAACATAGGTTTTCGAATAAGAGGTGAATGGATACGAAGCACAGGGCAAAAGGCTTTGACCATTTATGCCCGTTCAGAATACGATACAAATAATGAGTTCGACTATGAATTGTTCCCCGGATTAATGAAGCCCGGAACACATACTGTGCAAAATAAGTATAAGCGTTTCATACTCAGAAATGCCGGTAATGAATGGGGTTATCAGGTAAACTCCATGTGCAGGGATATGCTCAATCAAAGTCTTTTTGACAGATTGGATGTAAAGTATCAGGCCGGAAGTTCATGCGTGGTGTTTTTAAACGGTGAATATTGGGGCATCCAAAATATTCGTGAACTCAATGATAGACGTGGACTGGAGTTTTCTTACGGTGTGGAACCTGACAGCATCATCATGATGGAGGATAATTTAAATGGAGCCTTTCAATTAATAGAAGGAAATGATGCAGATGTATTGCAGTTTCATTCCATGCGCGATTTTATTTTGAACAATGATCTCTCCAATCCTACGAATTACACGCAGGTGACTGAGAAGATGGATGTAGAAAATTTCATTGACTATTGGATCGCTACTATCTATTCAAATAAAAAGAACACTGACCATAATACCTCCTACTGGAAGTATAGAAATGGTCATCCGGGTCAGGGAGGAAAGGATGTCTTTGATGGTCGTTGGAGATGGATGACGAATGATTTCGATAATGGATTTGACGACCCTTCCAATAATAACCTTGCATGGATGATTTACATTATGAAGGATTCATTGTTAAAGCGAATGGTCACTTCGCCTGTATTTTATCAATCTTTTCTCAGTAGATTTTCTGATTTACTGAATTCATCGTTCAGTTCCACACATGTCCTGAAACAGATTGACTATTACCATCAGTTATTGGAACCCGAAATGCCGGAGCATATCGCCAGATGGAGGACACCATCCGACATGGCTAATTGGGAAACAGCACTCAATAATTTCAGATATTTTGCTGAGCATAGACCGGATTATCAATTTGCTCAGATTAAATCCTGGTTTGGGATTCCAAATACATTCAAACTGGAAGTTGATGTCAGCAATCAGATTATGGGTAGTATACAGGTGAACACCCTTAAAATTAATCCTTCATTACCCGGAGTTGCATCTACTGTCTATCCCTGGACAGGCACCTATCTTGAAAGTATTCCTACCACAATAACAGCTTTTCCTTATGCAGGTTACAGATTTGTAAAGTGGAAGGAAACAGGGGAGTCAAACCAGAGCATCACGGTAAATTTGCAAGCTGATACGAAGCGCACTGCTGTTTTCGAATTGGACCCATCACAATTGCTGGGTAAATCTGATATTTATCCTAATCCTGTCTCAGGTAGTGAAATCCATCTGATCACAAGGTCTCAGGTTTCTATTTTTAGCCTGGATGGTAAGGAGGTACTAAGAACAGATAGCCCTGTATTGTCAGTTAATATTGATGCGCTGGCAAAGGGAATCTATATCGTTCGTCTGGATGGGGCTGAAGGAATTCGTTTGGTCAAACTGTGATATTAATTATTTGTCCACCCAATGGATGATTTGTGATGGCTTGCCGCTAGTGAATCAATGTCTGCTATCTTTTTTTTTCGTATCTTTGTACAAATATTAATTTGGGGCTGACAGGAATTGACAGCTTGTGAAATTGATAAGTAAGCATGCCGAGCGCGGTTAGCATTCTCGTAAAACAATGCTTTCAACAGCCTATCTGGCAACACTGACTACGCGTTAGCCGCTTAATCTAGGATTAATCCGCTGACTATCCCGAGGAGACCTGCTTACCCGTTTTCTCAACAGGGGTATCATATGGTAAGTGCTTTACAACAGGGTTCTAATGTTGTACCTAAGTCCACTTGAACTACGTTTTTAGGTAGCGCGTGTTACGCAGCCTAAAGGCCGACAATCAACTAACACTAAGCATGTAGAAAGTTTATTGATTGCTTGTCTGGACGCGGGTTCAAATCCCGCCAGCTCCACAACGATGCGCAAAGTTAGTGCGCATTTTTTTTTGCCCTGTCGTGAAGGAATTATACTTCAGGATTCAACTCATACCGATGTAGTATTACCTACATCAGTTTTTACTCTAAATAAGAATTGAATTTTATTCTCCGGGTTAAACTAGGTTAAAATCAGGGGGAAAAGATTTTCCATGATAATTATTTTGATTTCACTTGATACATTCGTATCCGGTATTTCTAAAAATATATAATCATGAAAATTATTCTGTTTACCCTTTGCATTTTATTTTATACTAATTTATGTCCGGCTCAAAACAATTTTCAGAGAGTAGTTGGTGGAATTTCCGACGATGATGCAAAGCATGTGTGCACCTCAATGGATCAAGCCTTCATTCTGGCAGGTTCAACACTTAGTTTTGGAAACGGAGCGACAGATGGATATTTATTGAAAGTTGATACGAATGGATCCGTTGTTTGGGCAAGTACCTATGGAAATTCCGATGATGATTATTTAGAGTGGGTAGAGCCTACACATGATGGTGGTTTTATTCTCTGTGGTTATACCTTTTCTGTCTTGAAGCAGGCCTTTCATGCCATTATTATTCGTGTAGATGGAACCGGAAATATTCTTTGGCAAAAGCAAATTGCTCTTGCTGATGTTACACGTGCATATTGCATCCGCGAAACATTTGATCATGGGTTTATTTTGTGCGGGGAAGAGGATAGCAGTGGAGCCGATGGTAATATTCTTCTGGTAAAGTTAGACAGTCTCGGAAATCTCCAATGGAATAAGTCATTCGGTATACCTTTGAATGCAGACGTTGGCCAGTGTGTTATTCAAACGAATGATAGTGGTTTTGCACTTTGTGCTTATTCAAGGTTTGGTTTGAATTCAAGTCTGGCTGTCGTGCTTAAAACGGATCCCCAAGGAATTTTAGAATGGAGTAAAAACTATTATTCAGGTTCAACTTCAAATCGAACTTATCCAAATCACATTATTCAAATGGATGATGATAACTATGTAATTTCTGGTAGCACCTATATGGTGGGTCAGCCGCAGAATAACCTGTTCTTATTCTCTCTTGATACCGCGGGTCTGGAGCGCTGGTCACATGTCTACTCAACGGGAAATTGGGATCTATGCAATAGTATGTTTGAGTTGCCGGAGCTTGATGGCTTTTTGCTTTGTGGGTATACCTCAAGTCCGGCTACCGGTATCGGCAATGCCTTGATTTTAAAAACGGACATAAACGGCAATCTGCTTTGGAATGAAAGTTATGGTAATGATACACTGGACAGCTATTTTAATTCTCTATCCATCCAAGGCATGAATAATATATTTCTTGTAGGGACTACATACACTTTCGGAGCAGGAGGGCAGGAGGTATTTTTTGCAGCACGTGATACAACGGGACTGTCAAATGGTTGCAATACCACGCAAGCATTATTCACTTCATATGCATTTCCGTTGACAAACAATCAGGCAACTGCTAATCGCGCCCTGAGTCTAACAGTAGACACATTAAATTACCTGACAGCATCCGGTTTTCTCGAAGCAGATCCTTGTCTGAATACTAGCATTGAACAGGCATCGATGATGTCAAAAATTGGCATTTACCCTAATCCCGGAAAAGGGGAATTTACCATATCGAATCCCGGATCGGAAAGAGTGATTCAACTAACGGTTACAGATGAACTGGGAAGAATAATTATGCTCATGCCTATAAATTCTGAAGAACAAAATATCAGATGCAATCTAAGTGCTTTGGCAAAAGGAGTTTATTGTATTGTAGTTTCTACAGCAATTGAGGTAAGGCTTATAAAGTATATTCAAGTGTAGTACAAAAAAAAGCCCTTCTGCATTGAAGAGCTTTTAATTTTTTTTCTTTTTTTTTCAGGATCAGTTCAAACTAGGGTCTTCAGGAAAATTTGCGAGGATTGCATATTGGCTACCCATAGTACGAAGCACCTGTCCCCATAATTCTTCCGGTTGTGTTGAGAATGCAAAGTCTTTTTTGCAGTTGGAAACAATCCAGGTACGGCCTTTGAGTTCATCTTCCAGTTGCTTCGGTTCCCAGCCGCTATAACCTGCAAAGAATCTGATTTCTTCTTTATCAATTTGATTGGTGTCGATCAGAAGTTTTAAAGTTTCCAGACTTCCGCCCCAATAAATTCCGGGAAGTATCTTCTTACTGCCTTCTAATTTTTCTCCCAGAGTGTGAAGGAAGTGAATCGTATCGGTTTGCACCGGCCCGCCAAAATACAAGGGCATTTCAAAGGGTGGAAAATCTTCCAATGCGTCGTTTAAATTCAAATCTGTCGGCTTGTTTAAAATGAAGCCAACACTTCCTTCATTTCCGTGTTCTCCAAGTAAAATTACCGAGCGCTTAAAGTAGGAATCCAAAAGGAAGGGTTCAGAAACTAATATTTTACCAACTTCCGGCTCAAGATGTACAGATTTTCTCATGTCTCATGTTTTCCGAGTTTCTATTGTTTACATGCTGATTAAATGGCAGGCATGTATAATGTAGAACTCATGTGTTTATTAATGTGTTTTTACCATTCTCTGACCAACTTGTTATCCAATTATCTCTCCAAAACTTACAGATCATAGTTCTGTTACAGGGCCTTAATTTGGCCATACAGGCATCTAATAACACTTTATAAGGCTTTTTAAGCCGGAATAGGCTAAGATCTTTCAGAATGCTTAATTTTGCTGGCCAAAAGGACTGAAATCCACCATTGGTTTCTGTTGGAATGGAATCTTCCTAAAATTTCACTATGAGCAAGTTGAGACAAGCAATAAAAAACCTTCGGACCGAGTTTTTTTCAGTTCCGTTTGATGAAAAAATGGTTTCTCCGAATCCAATAAAGCAATTTGAAGTGTGGATGCAAGATGCCATTCGTGCGGAGGTGGATGAACCAAATGCAATGACACTTGCGACTGTCGACAAAAAAGGGCAACCGGATGCGCGGGTAGTTTTGCTCAGAGATGTCACTAAATCCGGCTTTTCTTTTTTTACAAATTACCTGAGTAAAAAGGGAAAAGATATGTCCGCAAGCAAGAAAGTTTGTTTGAATTTTTATTGGATAGAATTAGGAAGACAAGTACGGGTTCTCGGTACGATTGAGAAGTTACCTGCTGCTCAATCGAACGAATATTTCCATTCGAGACCGCGTGAAAGTCAATTGGGTGCCTGGGCTTCTCATCAAAGTGAGGAGCTTTTGAGTCGGGAATTATTGATCGAACGTTTTAAACAGTTAGAAGAAAAGTATAAGAACAAAAAAGTACCCAGACCCCCTCATTGGGGTGGCTATAGAGTAAAACCTACTCATATAGAATTCTGGCAAGGTCGCCAAAGTCGATTGCATGACAGAGTTGTATATAAAAAAGCGAAAAACACTAAGTGGCAGATCGTGCGATTAAATCCATGATAAAATAAGCCGCTCCTGAAAACAATCAGGCCTGGAGATTGTCTTCTACATGCGTTCTTACAACGCCTTCCAAAAAACCTTATGAATTCACGAATAGTCATTCTTGTTCTTGTATTATTAGCCATTGACCTTTATGTTTTTCAAGGAGTTCGCTTCCTGATGAATGCTAAGTCGGCACAAATTCAACGCGTAATCAGTATTTGTTTTTGGATGATTACACTGTTTTCAGTTTCGACAATTGTCATGGCGCAGTTCATCGATTGGCACACTTGGCCAAAATTTATCCGAACCTTTTCTTTTTCGCTGATAGTTATAATTTACCTTTCCAAATTATTTGTACTTGTATTCTTGTTGTTGGATGATGTTGTTCGCCTCCTCAGATGGATGGGAATTTGGACAGGTCGTCAGGTAAATGTAACAACAGCTGATGCGGCGGCTCCCGCCATTCGTGTTTCCCGCCTTGATTTTTTAGTAAAGCTTGGTTTTATAGTTGGATCGATTCCTTTTGTTTCAATGATATACGGAATGATTGGCGGTGCATACGATTATAAAGTGAGGACTGTAAAATTGAAATTTCCAAATCTCCCGAAAGGCTTTGATGGCTTTCGATTTGTTCAGATTTCGGACTTGCATACCGGAAGTTTTCTAAGTACCGAGCATCTCAAAAAAGCAATCGAATTGGTGATGGACCAAAAACCGGATGCCATTTTTATTACAGGTGATCTAGTGAACGATAAGCACACTGAAGCACTTCCTTTCCGTGAAATATTTTCTTCTCTCAAAGCACCGCAGGGCGTTCACTCAATTTTTGGAAACCACGACTATGGAGATTATTTTCGATGGGATACGATGGAAGAAAAAATTGCCAACCTTGAGAGCATGAAGAAATTCCAGAAGGAGATTGGATGGAATCTGTTGTTGAATGATCATACCTTTCTTGAGAAAGATGGACACAGAATCGGGCTGATTGGAGTTGAAAACTGGAGTTCAAGGATGAATTTTCAGAAGTACGGTGATATGCATACTTCTACCAGGAATATGGAGCCGGCCGATTTCAATATTTTGCTTTCTCATGACCCATCACATTGGGATGCGGAGGTCACTGATAAGTATAAATATGTAGATATCACTTTGTCAGGCCACACACACGGAATGCAGTTTGGAATCGAAATCCCGGGGTTCAAATGGAGTCCGGTGCAATATGTTTATAAGCAGTGGGCAGATTTATATCAGAAAGGAAATCAGTATTTGTATGTTAACCGCGGACTGGGATTCCTTGCTTACCCGGGAAGAGTAGGTATCTTGCCGGAAATTACTGTCATAGAATTAAATAAAGCCTGATAAGATTATGTTGTCTAAACAACAGAGCAAAAATATTATTGCACTTCAACAAAAAAAGGTTCGGAGAAATGAAGAGCTTTTTCTCGTAGAAGGGGAGAAGACTGTTGAAGATCTACTTTTATCTGACTGGAGTATCAGAATGATTTGTATAACTGATAGCATAAGTCATAATTTAAAGGAGCTCATAAGCCGGAATTATTCCGGTGAACTTATAGAGGTAAGCTCAGAAGAAATGGATCGCATCAGTCCACAAACCGCTCCTCAAGGTGTATTAGCCATTGTTCATCAAAAGGAAAGTCGTTTCGATATCAGTGAATTCAAAGACCAATTGGTAATTGTGCTGGATGATATTCAGGATCCCGGAAATCTTGGAACAATAATACGAATAGCTGATTGGTTTGGCATTCGCCATATCGTATGCTCAATGAAAACTGCTGAGTGTTATAACCCGAAAGTTGTTCAAGCAAGTATGGGTTCTTTATTCAGAACGACTATTCATTATATGGATTTAGCAGAACTTTTTCAGTTGAATGTGGAGACAATTAATCTTCCTGTGTATGGTACGCTCATGAAAGGCGAGAATCTGTTTACAACCGAACTAAAGGGAAATGCTTTTCTTATTATGGGAAATGAATCAACCGGTATTTCAGAATCGGTACAATCTTTTATAAGCAGTCCTTTGAATATACCTTCTTTTGCAGTAGGTTCCGAAAAGGGGCCGGATTCACTAAACGTAGCAATAGCAACCGGAATAGTTTGTGCTGAGTTCAGACGGCGGGTATTCCGATAACTCCTATTACGGTTTAAAGTGCAATGTAAACTGTAACCAGTATACTGAATCCACGAGAGCAATTGGAGAGAAATAATCCCACTCATCCCAAAAAAAAACAGTTCAGACAATTTTACTGTCCCGGCTACATCATAACACCGGAGCCGCCATCCCATTTTTACCAACCTTATCTTTAAAAAATTCCTGCATGATCCCTGCATCTTTTTCAAGGTCACCGCTTGGATAAAAGGGTTTTTCAAAAAAGACCGTTTTCCTTTTGTAATCTATTCCTGCCATCACAATCGGTATTCCGGCTTTTGAGGCTATGAAATAGAATCCTGTTTTCCATCGTTTGACGTTTTTTCTGGTTCCTTCCGGAGTAATGGCAACTACAAAATTCTGCTCCCTTTTAATGATCTCTACAACTTCATCGACCATATTACTTGATTTACTTCTATCAACAGGAAAGCCGCCCAGTTTTTTAAACAGCCAGCCAAGTGGTGATTCAAATAATTCTTTCTTGCCAAGAAAATTCGATTTGAAGCGCATTATACTTCTTACTGCCACTCCAATGGGGAAGTCCCAGTTACTTGTATGTGGAGCGACAATAATAATGTACTTATTTATATTGCGTGGTACATCACCTGAAATTTTCCAGCCTAATATTTTAAATACTGTTTTAAAAATAAATCGCATAAATATTGCCCGGATTTCTTTTTATACTTTCATGACAAGATACAAAATCATTATTGGATTTTGCTAACGTACAGTTTATACTAAAAATGGCTTAAATTTTACCTGAGGCAGATTCCGCACATCGCTCTCCATCCATTGCTGCTGATACAATTCCGCCAGCATATCCTGCACCTTCGGCACAAGGATACAAGCCTTTAATTTCCGGATGTTGCAGACTTTCTTTGTCACGGGGGATTCTGACAGGTGAAGAAGTCCTTGACTCTGTTGCCACCAGGATTGCTTCGTTAGTATAGTATGACTTCATTTTTCTTCCAAATTCCTTTAAGCCTATGCGTAGCGCTGAGCTTACTGCGCGCGGGAGTGCGTCGTCCAAATTTACCGAGTTTATTCCGGGTACATAAGAACATTTAGGCAACGTTGAAGAGACTTTATTCTCTACAAAGTCAATCAGCCTTTGCGCCGGTGCGACTAATTTTCCACCACCTGCAACAAAGGATTTCTGCTCAACGGATTCCTGAAAGCGCAAGGCTGCTAATTCTCCGTGTTCGACGAATGGGAGAAAATCCTTTTCTCCTACACTGACAACCATTCCTGAATTAGCAAAAGGATTATTTCTTTTCGATGGAGACCATCCATTGACTACCATTTCATTATTCTTCGTTGATGCAGGTGCAATTATTCCACCCGGACACATACAAAAGGAATATACTCCTCTGTCTCCAACTTGTGTTGAAAGTGAATAGCTGGCAGGAGGGAGGAATGGATTTCGGGTCTCGCAATGGTATTGTACCGAGTCAATGATTGCCTGAGGATGTTCAATCCTTACTCCTAATGCGAAGTCTTTTCGTTCAATTTTAATTTTTTTTCTGTCAAGCAATTCAAAAATATCTCTGGCAGAATGGCCTGTTGCAAGAATCAATTTGTTTGCCCTGAATTCTTTTTCTTCCCCTGTATTGATTTCCTTAGTGAGGACGCCCTTAATTTCATTCTTATCGAAAATTATATCTGTCATCCTTGTTTCAAAATGGATCTCGGCTCCGGCCATTAAAATGCTTTCACGAATTGTCTCAACAACTTTGGGAAGTTTATTTGTTCCAATGTGCGGGTGGGCATCAATAAGAATTTCGGGATCAGCTCCATGCTTTACAAGAATGGAAAGGATGCGACGGATATCGCCTCTTTTACCTGAACGGGTATATAGTTTTCCGTCAGAGTAGGTACCTGCTCCGCCTTCACCAAAGCAATAATTTGAATCAGGATTCACTTGGCCTTCTTTATTGATGGCTGCAAGGTCACGGCGCCGTTTACGTACATCTTTTCCTCTTTCAATAATTACCGGCTTTAAACCAAGTTCGATAAGACGAAGTGCGGCAAACATTCCGGCCGGTCCAAAACCAATTATTAATACCGTCGGTTTAGAACTAATGTCATTGTCAAAATGAAAGCTGTGATCAGGATCTGATTTTATGGGTGATTTCTCATCGATGAAAACTTCAACCAATAAACGAATTCGCACAATTTTTGAACGTGCGTCTATGGAGCGTTTCAGGATGTTTAAATCGAGCAGGCGAGAAAGTGGGATTTTTAATTCCCCTGATGCTTTATTTAAAACTTTCGTCCTGTCTGCCGCCTCTTCGGGAAGAAGGACAAGTTCGAGTTGTTTAATCATAGCTTATGTGCCACCAGATGGCGGGGGCTATTCAAAGGTAAATGAAATGAGGAATACTTTTGATTTTAATCCTGTCAAGGGACTTGCAAAAGGGGTGTTCTCTGAAATCAAGAGATTGTTTAAGCCGTTGAACATTTTTATTTCCGGAGAGAATTTGAAATAGGTCATGTAAAAGTCAAAACCCATACCTATCTCATACCCGTAATCACGCTTTTTTAATTTGACGATGTCTTTATCCTTGTTTAAAACCTTGGCTTGTGAAACCATATCGATTGCATACCGTGCACCGGCTAAAACATAAACCCGGTAATTATTTATTCTGCTGGATTTAAATTTCAAATCTAAAGGAAACTCAAGATAAGTGGACTCGATACTTTTTACGATGAAATCTCCGGTATTTCCTGTATAATAAAAAGTATATTCAAGATTCCTTTGCGAGAAGGAAAGGGCCGGAATGAATCGAAGATCCCAGTGTTCTCCGAGTCTCAGATTGCTTACTATTCCAAGATTCAAGCCCATTACTGCTTTTGGTTCAATGGCATAAACTGAATCAAGACTTTTAAAATTGCTAACCTTATCCACCCGGAACGTAGTGCTATTGAGTCCAAGCGTAAATCCAAAATGAATTTTTTGCTTATCGTATTTTGGTAAATTAATTGGGACTCGATTTAACTGAGCCTGAGTAGACGAAAAAATAAAGCAAGCGAATACTACTGCAAGGAGTTTCTTGTTAGTGCACAATATGAATGATAAAATATGTTTACTGAGCTTTTTCAAAATTATTTTTTTCCAATATATATTGTTACCACTCCAAATGTAAGTGGATGAATTTTTACATCCTTATAGCCTGTTTTTCTCAGAATAGTTGCAAAATTCTCTCCTTCAGGAAATGCTTCGACGGATTTGTTCAAATAAGTATATGCAATAGGATCTTTTGATATCATGTTTCCCAGCCAAGGGCAGACTTTGCCTGAATAAAAAGCGTAAAAAGATCGGATGATGGAATTTTTTGGTTTAGAAAATTCAAGAATTACAGCTTTTGCTCCCGGCTTGAGAACTCTCAGCATTTCGGAAAGACCTTTTTCTAAGTTTTCAAAATTTCTTACACCAAAACCAACGGTAATAGCATCAAATTTATTGTCTTCAAAAATTAAATTTTCTGAATCAGACTCAAGCAGCTCTATTTTGTCCAACAGGTTTTTTTTGCGAAGCTTATCTCTGCCAATTTTCAGCATGTCTTCTGAGATGTCCACGCCATAAACCTTTAAGGGATTTAATCGGAGCCCTGCAATTGCGAGATCGCCTGTGCCGGTTGCTACATCAAGTATTAATTCCGGTTTGTCATTTTTTAAAACCGAAATAGTCTTCCTTCTCCAATAGTTATCGACGCCAAATGAAAGAAAATGATTCAGGAAATCGTAACGCCAGGCAATGTTGTTAAACATTTTAGCGACCTGCTGTTTTTTGTTCAGCTGACTGTCCTGATAAGGTGTAACCGGTTGTGGCATTCTTAAATTAGTTTCAAAAGATTCGCTTCGGCTAAAAGCTGTGCCTTTTCGACCGGCACTACGCCTACTTTCTCGCAAACAAGCCCGCCTGCAAGATTGGCTAATGTTGCCATTTTAACTGCAGAGGTTTTAGCAGCAAGACACAAAGCAGCAACGCCAATAACAGTATCTCCTGCACCGGAAACATCAGCAATATTCCTGATGTGTGCAGGAATAAGTTCTTCATGTTTATCGTCGACTAATAATACGCCACGTTCTGATAAAGTAAGCAGCACTGTGTCCAATTGGTGATCTTTTCGGATCTTTTGTACAGCTCCAATTATTTCTTTCAAATTTCCCTTTTCAAGATCCAGTTTCATTCCTTCACGAAGTTCCTTCAGATTTGGTTTGAAAAGCGTAATGTTTTTATAGTAGTTGAAATTCCTTTTCTTCGGATCAACGGCTGTTGGTATTTTATGCTTCTGAGCTATTTTTACCACTTGTTCAATCAGTTGCTTGGAAATAACA
This sequence comes from Bacteroidota bacterium, assembly GCA_004295015.1. Lineage (GTDB taxonomy): Bacteria > Bacteroidota > Bacteroidia > AKYH767-A > 2013-40CM-41-45 > QQVM01. The sequence goes on from SHNE01000049.1 coordinate 65,686, forward strand.
CCTTTGTCATAATCTTCCAGCACAATAACATCAACTTTGTTTTTATCAAGAATATTACTGATTCTGTCTAATAGACGTTTACGGTCTGCAGCAGAAATATCTTCATCCCTTTCTTCGTCAACTCGCAGCATTTGGTGATTGTTTCCTATAACTCTTGTTTTTCGGGTGGTGGGTCGTTCCGGACTCTGAACTAATCCATCCGCTGTCATATTCATTTGCTGAAGAATTTCAATGAAGGTTCGGCCATTCAAATCATTTCCTATAACTGAGCAGAGTATCGGTGTCGCTCCTAATGATTGTATGTTAATGGCAACATTGGCAGCACCACCCAATCGATTCTCTCTTTTAGTGACAGATACGATGGGAACAGGAGCTTCAGGAGATATTCTGTCAACTTTTCCCCATAGATAGGCATCGATCATTACGTCTCCAATGATGAGTACGTTCAGCTTTTTGAAATCTTCAAAAAGTTGAGAAGTAGATTTTGTTTTAGACTTTGTCAAGGTTATTAAATTAAATTCAACAAATCTGTTGAAGAATTTCAGAATGGAAAACGAATTAGCTCAATTCGCTTAAAGCTTTTTTTATTCTATGCATTGCTTCAGTCAGTTTCTCGTCAGATGCTGCGTAGGAAAGCCTGATGTAATTTGGTGCACCAAAAGCATCGCCTGTAACCGTGCTGACGTGTGCTTTATGCAAAAGATACATGCAAAGATCTTTGGCATCTTTAATTGGAGTATCGCCATCCTTTTTACCAAAATAGGAACTAACATCAGGGAACACATAAAAGGCGCCTTTGGGTTCATTTATAATGAGCCCGGGTATTTGTTTTAGCATATTTACTACAAGATTTCTTCTCCTGAGAAAAGCCTGTTGCATTTCAATTGTAGGTTTGTTGTATGTTCCGAGTGCTGTTTCGGCTGCCTTCTGAGAAATGGAAGAAGCAGCTGAAGTAAATTGCCCCTGGATTTTGTCACAAGCTGCAGCAATATATTTCGGTGCACCAATATAACCGATACGCCAACCCGTCATAGCGTAACCTTTAGACACACCGTTTACAATAATTACCCTGTCTTTTATTTCTTCAAATTGGGCAATGCTTTCATGTTTTTCCAAAAAATTGATATGCTCATAGATTTCATCTGATAAAATAAATACCTGCGGGTGTCTGGCAAAAACTTTTGCGAAAGCTTTAAGTTCATCTTTGGTATATACACTTCCGGAAGGATTGCAAGGGGAGGAAAAAATAAAGAGTTTGGTTTTCGGTGTGATCGCATTTTCCAATTGTTCAGGACTGATTTTAAAATCAGAATCGATGGTTGATTGAATTGGAACAGTTTTTCCTTCTGCAAGTTTTACAATTTCAATGTAACTCACCCAGTACGGTAGTGGTATTATCACCTCATCTCCGGGATTTACCAGACTGAGAACTACATTAGCAATAGATTGCTTTGCACCGGTAGAAACAACAATCTGATCCGGTGCATAGTCAAGATTATTCTCTCTTTTGAATTTTGCGGAGATGGCTTCGCGTAACTCAGCATAACCTGATATTGGTGGATAGAAGGTAAATCCATCATCAATTGCTTTTTTTGCAGCAGTTCGGATATGTTCAGGTGTTACGAAATCAGGTTCTCCTAAACTGAGGTTAATGATATCAAATCCTTTCGCAGTTAATTCCCTGCTCAGTTTAGACATGCCTATCGTTTGGCTTTCTGCAAGCGTATCTAGTCGTACCGACAATTGTTGTTGTTTCATAAGAAGGCTGCAAACCTAAAGATTCCCATCGAATAGGCCAAGAATGAAAACTAAGTATTTAGCCGGGTTTTCCATAGTATTCTACCCGTAAAATGAAGATAATGCCCTGATTATAGAGTCTATACCTTTATCGATGAAGAGCCCGGGAATGAAATTATTTTGATTTTCTGTCTATGCCGAACAATTACATCTGATTTTTTGTTCAAAGAAGGAGCAGCTTTGCCTTAGAATGAAATCACGAACCAGTTATCAGCATATATGGTATGAGCCCTGATTAATAGCCTCTATTAAATTGACTCTCCGATTTATTTTCATTTTCTTGCAATGCATTCCACCGATTTTGGCAGGAAAGTCTATTTTGGCACGAAAGTGGACTCATTAGCTTGCATTCCAATTCAGGAATATTTCTGCCAGAATGTCGTTATTAACCCTTGATTTCCCTTCTTATTATGAATGATAATAATCTCCTTAATCCCTTAGATCTCAGCAATATCATTGATGATGATTCTGAATTTATACCCTTGCTTTCGCAGGAGGACGAAGATCAGATGAATCAACAGGATGTTCCTGACATACTATCAATATTACCGCTTCGTAACACCGTTCTTTTTCCGGGTGTCGTTATTCCGATTACGGTAGGCCGTGACAAGTCTATCAATCTGATAAAAGATGCCTATAAAGGCGATAAAATAATCGGGGTTGTGGCTCAGAAAGATGTTGCCATAGAGGATCCGAGTTTTGAAGAATTGAATTCTGTAGGAACAGTTGCAAGCGTTTTAAAAATGTTGCGTATGCCTGATGGCAATACGACAATAATCATTCAAGGTAAAAGGAGATTTCGACTAGATAAATGTGTTCAGACGGAACCGTATATAAAATGCAGTGTCAAGCCTTTTCCGGAAACCAAGGGTAGCATTCAAGATAAAGAGTTCATGGCTACGGTGGCTTCTCTAAAGGATCTTGCTTTACAAATTATCCAGCATTCACCCAATATACCGTCCGATGCTGCCTTTGCGATTCGGAATATAGAGAGCCAGACCTTTCTGATCAATTTCATATCCTCCAATATGAACATGGATGTGAATACAAAACAGGAATTGCTCGAAATAGAAGACCATAAGAAACGCGCAACAAAAGTGCTGAGTTTATTAACGAAGGAGTTGCAAATGCTTGAATTGAAGAATCAGATTCAAAGCAAGGTGCGGACAGACATTGACAAACAGCAAAGGGAATATTTTCTCAATCAGCAATTAAGAACTATACAAGAAGAGTTAGGAGGTTCAACGCCGGATCGTGAAGTAGCAGAATTGCGTGAGAGGGCAAAGACCAAAAAATGGAGCAAGCCTGTAGCTGAAATTTTCCAAAAAGAATGCGACCGTATTTCAAGGATGAATCCTGCTGCCGCCGAATACTCGGTTATTCTGAACTACCTGGAATTGCTTCTCGATTTACCGTGGAATGAACTGACCAATGATAATTTTGATCTTAAACATGCCGAAAAAGTGTTAGACAAAGATCACTATGGTTTGGAGAAAGTTAAAGCAAGAATTCTGGAATATCTTGCCGTGTTGAAGCTCAAGCGTGATATGAAATCACCCATCATGTGTTTGTACGGTCCTCCCGGAGTGGGAAAAACATCGTTGGGAAAATCAATTGCCAAGGCATTGGGAAGAAAGTATGTAAGAATGTCTCTTGGTGGATTGAGAGATGAAGCCGAGATCCGTGGACATCGCAAAACTTATATTGGAGCAATGCCCGGACGAATTATCCAGAATCTTAAAAAATCCAAATCGAGCAATCCTGTTTTTGTGTTGGATGAGATAGATAAATTGGGGAATGATTTTCATGGAGATCCATCATCTGCTTTACTGGAGGTTTTGGATCCCGAACAAAATAATACTTTCTATGACAATTATGTAGAGATCGATTATGATCTCTCGAATGTCCTGTTCATTGCCACAGCGAATTCTTTGAGTCGTGTTCAACCTGCATTGATGGACAGAATGGAAATTATAGAAATCAATGGTTATACGCTGGAGGAAAAAACACAGATTGCACTGAAGCATCTTATGCCTAAGCAATTGGAAGCCCATGGTGTGAAGAAAGACCAAATAAAAATTTCCGGGAAATTGATCGAGTATATTATTGATAATTATACAAGAGAGTCAGGAGTTCGTGGATTAGAAAAGAAACTCGCTTCTGTAGTGCGTGGTGTTGCAAAGCAAATTGCGATGGAAGAAAAGTATAATCCTGTTCTTACAGAAACAGATATACATCGTATTCTTGGTGCAACCATATTTCATTCTGACAAAAAGCAGGGTAATGAAGTGGCAGGTGTTGTCACCGGTTTGGCATGGACATCTGTTGGAGGCGACATCCTTTTTGTTGAAGCCAGCATAAGCAGAGGTAAGGGTAAGCTAACTCTTACCGGAAATCTTGGTGATGTTATGAAGGAATCGGCTGTCATTGCACTTGCCTATTTGAAAGCCCATGCTCACCAATTGAATCTTGATTACAGAGTATTTGAGCAGTGGGACATTCATATCCACGTTCCGGAAGGCGCAACGCCAAAAGACGGACCTTCGGCAGGTATTACCATGTTGACAGCTCTGGCTTCGGCTTTCTCTCAGCGAAAAGTAAAAAATGGTCTTGCCATGACAGGCGAGATTACGCTGCGGGGAAAAGTATTACCTGTTGGAGGAATCAAAGAAAAAATTCTGGCTGCACGTCGTGCAGGAATCAAGGATATTATTCTTTCTGCTGAAAATAAGAAAGACATTGATGAGATTGCAAAAGAGTATCTCAAAGATCTCCGTTTTACTTATGTGAAGGAAATGATTGAGGTGATAGAGTTTGCTTTGATGAAAGAAAAAGTGAAAGAGCCTCTTGATGTTCGATATTTTCCTGAATCTAAATCGGATAAAAACGGATTTGAAGAAGTTCCTGTTAAGGAAATTCGGAGCCAACTGGCGAAAGGAAAGTCTTCAAAGCGCTAAACATATTTTAGTTGGGCATGCTTTAATCATGATTGAGTATATATGATGAAATCTTTTTAATACATGCTTGATTAACTATGAAAAGTCCAAAGACTGCATTAATTGCCGGAAGTACCGGCTTGGTTGGCCGGGAATTATTAATATTATTGGTTGAGAATCCGGCTTACGAAAAAATAATCGCTCTTGTCAGGAAAAGGAATTCCTATCAGCACGAGAAACTGATTCAGGTCGAGACAGACTTTAATGATATGAGTGCGGTCGCTTCCTCTTTCAAAGGTGTTGATGATGTTTTTTGTTGTCTTGGAACTACAATGAAAAATGCAGGCAGTAAGGAAGCGTTTCGAAAAGTCGACTTCGATTATCCGGTGTCCCTTGCAAGACTTGCGGAGAAAAATTCCTGTTCAGGATTTTATTGTATTAGTGCGATGGGAGCTGATCCTAAATCTCGTGTTTTTTATAATCGGGTGAAAGGAGAAATGGAAGAGAAGGTTTCAGCAATGAATATCCATTCAATAATTTTCTTCAGGCCTTCTTTATTAATTGGATATAGGGAAGAAGTTCGAACAGGGGAAAGGCTTGCAGTTGCACTTTTCAGAGCCCTGGCATTTGTTTTTTGGGGACCTCTAAAAAACCTGAAAGGAATTCCTGCCGGGAAAGTTGCTACTGCGATGATGAAAGCTGCAGAGTCTCCCCAAAAAGGGAAGCACATCGTACTTTCCGGTGCTATGCAATAAAGCCCTTTCGACTCAGGGATTTGAGTTCCGGACAAGTCGTATTAGAGTAGGATTTTTTGGTCTGCAAATTATGCATTCATCGAAACGAGGAATTCTTCGTTCGATTTTGTTCCACGCATTTGCGTGAGTAGAAACTCCATAGCTTCCAAAGGATTCATATCTGCAAGGTGATTGCGCAAGATCCACATTCTTTGTAAGGTCTCTTTGTCAAGAAGCATATCCTCACGGCGTGTACTTGATGCCACAAGATCAATAGCAGGGAAAATGCGTTTGTTAGAGAGTTTTCTGTCGAGCTGCAATTCCATATTTCCGGTTCCTTTGAATTCCTCAAAAATTACCTCATCCATACGTGAACCGGTATCTATTAAGGCTGTAGCCAGAATGGTCAGACTTCCTCCATTTTCAATTTTTCTTGCTGATCCAAAGAATCGTTTTGGTTTGTGTAGGGCATTGGCTTCAACACCACCTGATAATACTTTTCCGCTTGCCGGAGCAACCGTATTGTAAGCACGGGCCAAACGAGTAATTGAATCGAGCAGAATGACAACGTCATGGCCGCATTCAACCATTCGCTTTGCTTTTTCCAGGACAATATTTGCAATTTTAACATGGCGCTCAGCCGGCTCGTCAAAAGTGGAGGCTACAACTTCAGCTTTAACACTTCGTGCCATATCCGTGACTTCTTCCGGTCTTTCATCAATGAGCAGGATGATCATATACACCTCCGGATGATTGGCAGCGATAGCATTAGCCACATCCTTTAAGAGCATGGTCTTTCCTGTTTTTGGTTGAGAAACGATGAGTCCTCTTTGGCCTTTTCCAATAGGAGTGAAGAGGTCCATGATACGGGTAGAGAAAGTTGTATTGGATCCGCTAAGATTTAACTTTTCCTGAGGAAATAGCGGCGTAAGGAAGTCAAAATGAATTCTGTCCCGCACTATAGCAGGATCCTGACCATTGATATAATCTACTTTCACAAGTGGAAAGTATTTTTCACCCTCACGCGGAGGTCTAACCATACCACGAACAGTATCTCCGGTTTTGAGACCAAATAATTTTATTTGTGATTGTGAAACATATACATCATCAGGGGAAGTCAGATAATTAAAGTCGCTTGATCGTAAGAAACCAAATCCGTCCGGCATGGTTTCTAAAACACCTTCCGCTTCAATTATTGAATCGAGTTCAGTAGGAGCTTCAACAACCGGGGCCGGGCTCTGACGATGTCTGAAATTTCTGTCTTGTTCAACAGGTCTCGGTGGCAAAGGGCGATTGGAGTTTTCCTGACGTGGAGCAGGCGGAGCAGCCACCGGTGCAGCTGATGCAGGAGCCGGGGCAGGGCGGGAGGCAGGAACTTTCACACTTGGCTCTAAAACAACTGCCTCAGATTTCGTTTTTCCATCTGTCTTTGCAGGTATAACCCGCTTACGTTTTGGTCTTCCTTTAGAAGAGCCTTTTGAATCTTCTTCTTCCTCTTCTTCCTGTTCCGCTTCTTGCATTTGCTTTGCAGCAGCTTTAGATTCCTTTACAGAAACTTTTTCTGCGGGTGCAAACTTTGAGACAAGTGACTCCTTGATTGAGTTACTGGCTTGCGGATTGAGCGCTTGCTGGTCGAGGATTTTGTAGATGAGCTCTTGCTTCCGCAGTTCGTCGTAGTTCGGAATGCTCATCAAGCGTGCAATTTCTTTTAGCTCGTTTACGAGCTTGTCATTCAATTCTAGAATATCGTACATGAAAAAATTTTGGATTTTATTGGCGAATAGTCAGGATAACCTTCGCTTGGTATATTGCTTAATTGTCCTCTAAAAAGGACATCAAATCATAAGAATTAATAAGATAAAATTGAGTTTGCTGAAACCGTAAGATGAACGGGGGAAATGCCGTGCGGAAAAATAAAAAATCCGCAACGGAGGTTATTTATTGGGCAAGTATACGCTCTTTTAAGAACTTGTACAACAAATATATTAAATTATTATTCAATTATTAAGTTTTATCTGTAACGATAGTTTAGCTAATATTGTTTCGTAAAACCGGAAAGGCAAATATCCTTAAAATCTTCATAAAATCCTATGATTCAGCGCTCACAATCGATATATTTACTCCTGGTGGTAGTTATTTCAGGCTTACTGTTAAACGTTCCCGTGTACGAACTTCATGATTTTGCCGCTGCCGGCTCCATCGCTAAGGTGACCACATTCAATATAATGGACAATACCCTGCTGGTCATTCTGAATAGTGCCATAGGGGTACTCGCATTTATAACCATCTTTCTCTATAAGTGGAGGAACGTTCAGATCCGTATTTGCAACATTAATCTCTTGCTTACTTGTTTGCTCATTGCACTGCTGTTTTTTGTCGCTGATACTATGTCTTCAAACATGAATCAACGTGTACAGTATCGATACGGGAGTTATCTTCCCTTGATTGAGCTCGTATTATTATTTATAGCGAGCAGAGCTGTTAAAAAAGACGATGAATTGGTCAAGTCAGCGGATCGTCTCCGTTAATTCAATCAATTGAGCCTCTTAGGCCGAGTTCAACAACTTTTACTTCTTCTATCTTTTTACCGTTCACTTTAAAAGTGATCATAGACATGAATTTATGAAATCCGTGCTTGCCTGCAGCTCCGGGGTTAATATGTAGAAGATTATTCGCCTTATCGGAAATTATTTTTAAAATATGCGAATGTCCACAAATGAACAGATCCGGTTTTAGAGCTGAAATTTTTTTTCTTGCTTCCGGAAAATAATTTCCGGGATAACCACCAATATGGGTTATGAATACATTCAGATCCTCACATTTGAATACCTGATCCAAGGGGTGCATTGTCCTTAGTTCAGTACCGTCGATATTTCCAAAAACTGCACGGTAGGGTTTTAGTTTACTTAAGGTATCCGATATTTTAGCATCGCCTATATCTCCGGCATGCCATATTTCATCACAATCTCTCAGGTGCTTGAGGATACTTTCGTCGAGGTAACCATGAGTATCGCTGAGTAATCCGATTTTCTTCAAGTTCTGATGATAAGCAGGCAGTTTGTTTATTTGGGAGAGATCAGCTGCTTTTAAATTATCTCAATTTCCTTTGCCATAAGCCAGCCGATATTTCCATTTACCAGTTTTATTTTTTTCCAATCTTTCAACTCATCAAGAAGTTCAACCTTAATTCCTTCATGTATGATGAACAGATCGTTTCCTTTCACATCAGGTGAACTTTTAACATATACGCTCGGCGACATGACTATCGCTTCCTGTTCACGGTATGTTTTTGAATTGCTCTCCGATGCAATTAAAAATGAAAATAATACCAGGCCAAGGAAAGACAAGGATAAAACAAAGCCGGTTTTCCTGATACCAACGGAATGACCAAAAAGGTACAGTACTGAGCTGAACAAACTTAACCAGAGAAACACAAGCACTAAGGTGCTCCAATCATTTGGAGATAACAAATTTGTAATTGCTTCAAACCAACGTTTGTAAAATATCTGTGGTACGGGGTCAACTTTATCTACTATTTTCAACATTGCAATCTTCAGGTTGAACCGGGCTTCATCATCCTTTGGATCCAATTTCAAGGCTCGCTCATAGTTAAGAATGGACTGAGGTATATTCCCTGATTTATAATATGCATTTCCTAAATTAAAAAATAATTCAGGTGCTGTTTGACCTTCATTTAACAAAGCATTGTATAGTTCGATTGCTTTTTGATAGTCTTTCTCCTGGTAGGCAAGATTTGCCTTTTGGAAATTTTCCAAATGCTTGGGTGTGGCTATGGCAGAACTTGCCAGACATAGCCAGAGAAAAAGAAAACAAAAGAAATTATTTTTTGATTTCATAATTTCAGGATCGCGTGGATAGTTCAATTTTGGAAATGGATTCTAATGCTTGTTTGTAAAGGTTTTCATGGCTTTCTCCATGTGATCCGGCAAAGCGTGCAAATTCACATTTGTCAATTGTATTGGTAAATTCAGTAACCAGAGAAGGATCAACATTGTTTTTTAAGAGCGCATCTGTCGCTGTTTCCTTAGAGAGATCTGAAACCGGAATTTGTAATTTGTCACTTATAAAACCCCACATTGCCTTGGAAATTTCGTCCAGAAATTTTTCTTTATCATTTGAAGCCAGGAATTTTTTTGCCACTGCAAGCCGTTTCTGAGCAAGCTTATTTGCTCTTTTACTCTTCAATAGCCCGGCTTTTCCTTTCATGTTTTCTTGTCTTCTCCTAAAGAGAAGTAAGCCTGCAAACAGAAGTACAGGAGCTGTCATGAAAGAATAAAATAATTTCGAACCAAAGAAAGGGCTTGTGTCTTGGAGAAATTCCGGATTCTTAGTTTTTATAAACAAGATATCCTTTCCAAGAAGTTGTATGTCCGATTTATTAACGCCGGTTCCTGTGATGACTGTGACTGATTCATCGCCTTTGTTTACTTTAAGAATAATTTCAGGTGATGGAATCTCCTGGTAGGATTTTTTATCCAAATCAAAAAAGGTAAAGTTGGCAATTGGAATCTTGAATTCTCCTGCATTTCTCGGAATCAGCAAGTATTCGATCGTTTTCGTTCCGCTAACACCGGCTGTTGTTACGTTAATGTTAGAATTTTCTTTAGGGTCATAGGTTTCAAAATCCGGAGGGAAGGTGATAGCAGGTGGGTCTATCAGTTTGATATTTCCCTTGCCACTGATTTTAATTTTTAATGTGACAGGTTCATGTGCTTTGAGTTCATTCTTGTCTACGGAAACCTCATAGTTTAATTTCCCAACGGCCCCATTAAATGAAATGGGAGCATTGCCGGGCAGCTCTTTTACATTAATTTTTATTGCTTCGCCTTTCAAAGGGATCTTTACATCCTTCACACTTGAATTAAATGGATTGTTGAAAAATGGGTCATTGAAAAACTGATCGAAAGGATCATTACTTCTTCCTTGCCTTTTCACCTGAATACGTGCAATTACTTCACCTTTCATTGCATCGACCGTTAAGGTGCCACTTCGCTGTGGGAAGAGAACCATTTTTTTTATGTCAGCGACATTGTATGCCACGCCATTAAAATTCTCTTGTCTGAACTGAAGTTGTTGAGGCATGGCAATATCCTGACTCCAAAATCCATTCATGGAAGGGATTTTTTCGACTGAATAATTTACCAGCGAAACTTTTGTGTAAAGACGATATGTCACCACGAGGGCTTCCCCCTGATAAACATTCGATTTATCTACAAACGTTTTCAGAAATACATTTTTACTGTCATCTTGATTTTGTTGCGTGGTTCCCTGGCCTCCTGATTGTTGCTGAGATGAGCTTCCACCCTTCACAACATTAATCGTTAAAGTATTGCTGAGTACCTTACCTGAGCTTCCAACAATTTCTGCGGCTCCGATTTTAAAGGTGCCTTCATTAACAGCTTGTATAACATAAGTGAAGGAGAGCGTCTGAGAAAAATTTCCGTTTATGATCTGGACACTACTGCTTTGGTTGGGGCCCATTAACACACTAAAATTGGAAAAGTCAGGTGCACGGAAATTTTTTCCATTTCCGGTGAAAGTGAAAGTTACCTGAAATTGATCTCCAACAGAGACGGTGGAAGATGAGGCCGTAGCACTCAGCTTTTCATTCTGGGCAAATAGTTTTGGGACCTGAAAAAGTGATGCTATCAGGAACAGATATAAAGACCAATGAGCTATTTTAATTTTTCTCTCCATTTTTAGCTGATCGCCTTGTTGAATTTAATTTTGTTTAGTATTCGAATTCATGTGAGCCATACGAGAAAACCAGGTTTCGGAATTTATTGAGTACTCTACGCAAACTGTATCATGATCAATAAATTCATTGGTAAAGGTCATCCCGATATTCTTTAATATAGCAATACTTGGATAATTTACTTTTGTGGCTTTTCCAACAATACTTTTTAAAGCAAGCGTATTAAAACCATATTCCAAACATTTTTCAGCAGCTTCTCCGGCCAATCCGTTTCCTCTGAACTTTGGTAGAATTCTATAGCCCAGATCAACTTCATTTTTTGATTCTGACAATTTCAATCCACACCAACCTACATAATCGTTTGTTAATTTATCGATTAAGCTGAAGCGTCCCATTTTGTATTTTTCAAATTGATCGTAATTTAAAATAAGAGTTTTAGCTTCATCAACATTTTTGAATGGTTTATCGCCCGTATTCAGAAATACATCTTCCGGAAGATTCAGTTCATACATACCATAAGCATCTTCGAGTTTCATTGGACGAAGAATCAGCCGTTTTGTATGAAGTTCAAAATTCATTTGTTGTTTTAATTACCACTTCTTGTCTATAGATATTTTTGTGGCGTCTTTTTTAGTTAACTTTTTTTGTGTTTGCTTTTCATCGTTATTCAACGCCTGCAGAATTTTTTCGGCATCTTCTTTTGAGATTTCGTTCTTGTTTTTCTGAGCAGATTTTTGATCTTCTTTCCCTTCTTCACCTTGTTTTTGCTGTTCAGAATCTTTATTTTCTTTATTTTCTTGCTTATCTTCTTTTTGATCTTGCTTTTGTTGGTCTTTATTTTCTTGATTGTCTTTGTTGTCCTTGTTATCTTTATTTTGCTGTTGCTGTTGTTGCTGCTGTTGGAGTTTTGCTTGTGCGTAAGCCAGATTGTATCGTGTATCGTTGTCTTTTGGGTTTAGTTTTAATGAGTTTTTATATGCATCTATGCTTTCTTTGAATTTCTCCGCTTTCAAATAGGTGTTTCCCAGATTATGAAATGCTTTGGCTTTGTTTTCGGCACTTAAATCCTTGTTTAATAATAGCGACTGATACTGACCGGCGGCTTCATCCATTTTATCCTGTCTGTAGTAGGAGTTTCCAAGATTGTATTTACCTGCGGTAGAGTTTTTATTTTTTTCAAGTGATTTTTTATATTCAATTTCTGCTTCGCTGTATTTTTTTGAATTGTATTTTTCGTTTCCTTCTTTAATAATTTTTCTTTCTGTCTGAGCATATATTGATCCGAGCGATATAGTAAGAAAGAACAAACAAAACAGGGCATATTTCAGCTTCAAGAAGATCCTGTTTGATCTTTTAATGCTATTTTTTAAAATTTCTCTGTATCTCATTTTGTTACACAAAGTTAAGTTTCTTAATCAATTTTTTTTTCTTTTTCTCCAAAGAGATCAATTTTATCCATTCGGGGATTTCTCCTCTGACTAATGAGCGATTCAAGGAGGAGAAGGAGAAGAGCAGCTCCCAGAAAGTATTGAAACCTGTCTTCAAAACCGGTAAATTGCTTTACCCCAAAACTTTTCTTTTCCATTCCCGCTATTTGGCTGAGGATCCTTGATAATCCATCATCGCTGTTAGTAGCCCGAATATATTGGCCTTTACCTTCTGCAGCGATCTTTTCAAGGGTGAGTTCGTCTAACTTAGTAAGAACGGTATTGCCATCTTTATCTTTTATAAAATCAATTTGAGCCCCATTTCTGTATACCGGAATCGGTGCGCCGTCAGGAGAACCAAAACCTATGGTGTGAATTATTATACCTTCCTCGTTGGCCTTTTTGGCAGCTTCAACAGCGTCATCTTCATGGTTTTCACCGTCGGTAATAATAACAAGTGCCTTATGTTTGTTGTCTTGTCCAACATACGATTTCATAGCGAGCTCTATGGCAGAACCTATAGCAGTGCCTTGAGTTGGAATAATGTCTGAGTCAATGGTGGATAAAAATAATTTGGCGGCGGCATAATCAGCCGTAATGGGAAGCTGTACATAGGCATTCCCGGCAAATACGATTATACCGATTCTGTCATTCTCCAGTTGGTCAATCAATCTGCTAATCGATTGTTTGGCTCGTCCCAGGCGAGTTGGCCTGATGTCTTCGGCGTTCATACTGTTTGAAACGTCTAAGGCTATGATAACATCTACCCCTTCGCGTTTCACCTCTTCAAGCCGGGTACCAAGTTGCGGATTAGCCCAGGCAACAACCAATAATGCAAAGGTGAAAATGAATAGAATGAAACGAACTATTGGTTTAGACTTTGAATGTGACTTCATCAACTTCGCTACCAATTTTGCTTCACCAAATCGCTTTAGGTATTTTCTCCTTGTATAGACGGCAAGAATAAATACCAGCAAGATAAGCGGGATTGCCAGTAATGCATACAAATGTTCAGGATGTGCAAATCTGAGCATGATCAGGGAATGGATTTTAGAATTGAATTTCTTAAAAGAATATCAAGTCCTAGTAATATGAGAGCAAGAAGTATCAATGGATAGAATTCTTCTGATTTATTTCTAAATTCAGTAACATCAATTTTTGTTTTTTCTAATTTGTCTATATCTGCATATATCTCTTTCAGTTGTGCAGTACTTGTAGCTCTGAAATATTTGCCTCCGGTTTCTTCTGCGATTTGTTTTAATGCAGGCTCATCAATCTGAACTTCTACATTTTGGTATTGTATGCCAAAGGGGGTATTGAACGGGTAGGGTGCCATTCCTCTTGTACCAACTCCAATAGTGTAAACCCTTATTCCAAATGTTTTGGCAATTTCTCCTGCAGTTTCAGGTGCGATGGATCCGGTATTATTTACGCCATCAGTAAGCAGAATGATAACTTTACTTTTGGCTTTGCTTTCCCGAATTCTGTTTACTGCCGTGGCAAGACCTTCTCCAATTGCTGTACCATCAGCCAGCATTCCGGATTCAATGCCGTTAAATAAATTTTTAAGTACAGCATGATCAGTGGTGAGCGGACATTGGGTAAAACTTTCTCCACTAAAAACAACCAGTCCGATACGGTCATTCGGTCTTGCGTCAATAAAATTTTCTGCCACTTTTTTGGCAGCTTTAATGCGATTCGGTTTTAGATCTTCAGCGAGCATACTTGCTGATATATCAAGCGAAATTACTATGTCAATACCTTCAGTCGTTACATTCTGACCACTTGAGCTGGATTGTGGCCGGGCCAGAGCCACAACAATTGCTGCTATGGCAAACATTCTTAAAATAAAAGGAAGAATTAAAAAACGTTGTCTGAAGGAGGGTTTGTATCCTTCCAGAACAGGAAATGCAGAGAAACGAATGAAGCTGGGTTTCTTTTTACTTAAATAAATGTGAATCCCTGTTATCAGAGGGATTAAAAGCAGAAGCCAGAGATATTGAGGTTCCGCAAATTGAATTCCACGAATCATGATGACACCTCCTTGTTGTTGAAATCGGATTGTGTCACAGGCCTTGTCGAGTTCACAAAATCGTATGCATAGCTCATTGCTTTTTCGTTTTCATCAGCCATTGGAATAAGTTTGGCAAATTTAACGAGATCGGCAGTTTGAAGCACGGAAGCAAGTTTATCAATAATATCAACACTGAATTTTTTTCTGTGGATTCTATCCAGAGTCTCATCAGTGGTGAGTTCAAGTGCATTGATGTCATAACTGTGCTCAATGTATTGTCTCAATATATCTGAAACATTACTGTGGTATTGTTTATACAATCCTTGTTGCAACAATTTTTCCTGTTCTGTTTTTTTCAAGGCTTCCAAAGCAAGCTCATATGGAGGCCGGCTTGGTATTTTCACCTGAGGAGGTGAATCTGTTTTCTTCCGCTTTTTCCAAAGATGAATGAGAAACCAAATCAAAGCGATACTCAGAATACCAATGAGACTATAGGTGAGAATTTCCTGCCATGTGACAGGAACTGTGAGTATAGGCTTGATGTCTTTGATGGCTACTGTAGTATCTACATCAATCGTTTTTACAGTAATCAAAAATGCTTCGGTTGAAAATGTATCGGTAAGACCGGTTTCTTTATTGAGGCTCGTGAAATGAAATGGTTCAACTGCATAATACCCTGAGTCAAAACTTGTAGTAAGAAGAGATTGAATATAGGTTGTATTACTTTTATCCTCTGCAGTAATAGTATCGATTTTACTTTTAGATACAATTTCAATCCCGTTCAGTGTATCGGGAAAGAGTGGAAAGTTGACATTGACTCCGGTGGGTACATTAGCTTTCAGCGTTATTTTGAACTGTTCTCCAATGCGAATTTGATTCGTGTCCGGTTTTGCTGAAACGACAATTGGTGCGGCAGGAAGTGCAGCACGGATTAAAGTATGGGGAATAACGAGTAGCGACAGACAAACAAGTGTCAGTCTTGTTACTTTTTTAATTTTTAGTACCGGTTGAATTAACGATGCTGTCATAATTGTTCGATTCAGATTCATCACTTGAATCACTTCTCAGGCGCGTGTTCCTCTTTTTTTGAATAAGGTCATCAATGGTTGCACATACGACTGATCTGTGCGGATCGAGCAATGATCCACACCGCTACGCGCAAAAGTATCAGACAACTGTTTTTCTCTACGGAGCCATTCTTTCTTATAAGCCAGTCTGAAATTTTCAGAATGTGTATCCACATAAAGCATTTTACCTGTCTCCGGATCCCGGAGGTGCACTAGTCCGATATCCGGCAGCTCTTTTTCATGTTGATCATAAATTCTCAATGCTACAACATCGTGTTTTTTGTTTGCCAGCTTCAAGGCATCATCAAAGGATTGATCCATAAAGTCAGAAATCACAAAACAGATACTTTTTTTCTTGATGACGTTTACAACGTAGCGAAGTCCTTCAGAAATATTTGTTCCGGTGTGTACCGGCTCAAAGTTGATGAGCTCCCGTATTATCCGGAGGATGTGAGACTTCCCCTTTTTTGGCGGAATGAATTTTTCAATTTTATCGCTGAAGAAAATCAAACCGATCTTGTCATTGTTTTGAATAGCCGAAAATGAAAGTACGGCACATAATTCAGTGAGCAAATCTTTCTTAAACTGGGTCTTCGTTCCAAAATCTCCGGACGCACTGACATCTACCAGTAACATGACTGTTAGTTCTCGTTCTTCTTCGAAGATTTTTACGAATGGATGGCCAAAGCGGGCTGTGACGTTCCAGTCAATAGATCGAATATCATCGCCAGGCATATATTCCCTTACTTCACTAAAAGCCATACCTCTCCCTTTGAAGGCACTATGATACTCTCCCGAAAATATGTGGGATGAGAGTCCACGTGTTTTGATCTCAATCTTTCTGACTTTTCGTAATAGCTCTGTGGTTTCCATGTAGCACTTTGTTCGTTGATGAATACTTTCTCTTTAATAAGATTAACTATGCATCAAGTATCCAATTAATAAATATGGTTTATGGAACTTCAACAGTATTTAAAATTTCATTTATAATATGTTCGCTTGTAACATTTTCTGCTTCCGCTTCATAAGTAAGGCCAACACGGTGACGCATTACATCGTGACAAATTGCCCTCACATCTTCGGGAATTACATATCCTCTGCGTTTGATAAATGCAAATGCCTTTGCTGCCAATGCCAGATTAATACTCGCTCGTGGAGATCCACCATAGCTGATTAATTGCTTCAGTCGTCCCAGATTATAATCTTGTGGCATGCGGGATGCAAAGACGATATCGACAATATATTTTTCAATTTTCTCGTCCATGTACACTTCACGAACCATTGACCTGGCCTTGATGATTTGTTGTGGACTGATAATTGGAGACACCTTTGGAAAATCCAGTCCAATATTTTGGCGGATTATATTTTTTTCTTCTTCCTTACTAGGATATCCGATTACCACCTTCAGCATAAACCGGTCGACCTGTGCTTCAGGCAATGGATAAGTTCCTTCTTGTTCAATTGGATTTTGAGTAGCAAGAACCAGAAATGGTTCCTCTAAAGAAAAGGTTGAATCGCCGATGGTGACTTGTCTTTCCTGCATAGCTTCAAGCAAGGCACTTTGGACTTTCGCCGGAGCTCTGTTGATTTCATCCGCAAGAATAAAGTTGGCGAAGATCGGGCCTTTTCGAACTCTAAACTCTTCTTGCTTTTGACTATAAATCATTGTACCGATTAAATCGGCAGGAAGAAGATCCGGAGTGAATTGTATTCTGCTGAATTTTGCCTGAATCGATGATGCGAGGGATTTAATTGCCAGGGTTTTTGCTAAACCCGGGACACCTTCCAATAAAATATGTCCGTTACCCAGCAGGCCGATCAAAAGTCTTTCGGTCATATATTTCTGTCCGATGATCACTTTGCCAAGTTCCATAGTCAACAAGTCGACAAAGGCCGACTCCTGTTGAATTTTTTCATTGATTTCTTTAATGTCCATAAGTTGCGATTTAATTCAAGAGTGCTTCAATATGCTTTTGATTATCAGGTCAATAGTGAGATTCCTGTGAGTAATTCCGGCTTCAGTAGATTACAAAGTTGAAGAAATAATTGGTTTTTTAAGAGTGCAATTTTATTGATTTATCCATGAATGTTAAATGAAAGAAGAGGTTAAAAATTGTTAAGGCATCATAGAGGCTTTTCCTGTGGTACATAATGATTTTCATCTGCGATTCTGTTCAGCATAATAAGTAAAATAGCGATAGAAATCCCGGGAAATATAATGAGCCACCATGCACTAAATTGTTCTCTTCCGGCAGCCATCATTGAGCCCCAGCTAACGGTATCCGGATATAAACCTATGCCTAGAAAAGACAAACCTGCTTCAGTAAGTATAGCTCCGGCAATTCCGAAAATAATTCCAACGCGAACAGTCACAATTGCATTAGGGAGTAAATGATATATAATTTGTCTGAAATTGCTGAGTCCTAAAGATATTGCGGATTCCATAAATCCCATATTTTTTAAACGAATAAATTCTGCCCGAACCATTCTTGCAATGCTTGTCCACGCAGTAAATCCCAGAATTAGTACGAGGCTCATTGCAGATGGTCTGGATATTGCTGCCAGGGTGATTATTAAAATTAAACGTGGTACAGACACGAATAATTCTATTCCTCTGGAGATAAAGCTGTCAATAGGGATGGTCCACAGTGTTTGCGGACTGTCTTTCTTTGACTTGTTTATTTTCATTGTGAATGGAAGTGCGATGATAAACAGGAACAGTAAAACTTTGAGAAAACTGAAATAGGCAGGAATGCTTTCTGTTTCGGGCAGTTCCAAATTGTTTTCAGGAAAAACAAAAATGTAAAATCCTGCAGGAACGACGAGGATTAATGAAAGTATCAGACTTCTTCGGTTTACCTTTAGTAATTTGTCGCCGAAGAAACCGGCAAGAGATCCGATGCAAATGCCGATGACTGAGGCAATGAACATGGAAAAGAATCCGATCAGCAAGGAAAGTCTTGTGCTGTGAACCAAGCCCGCGAGGACATCGGCACCGGTTTTAGTTGTGCCTAGCCAGTGTCTGTTTCTCCAGGAAAGAGGTTTTAGTTCGGAAGGAGGTTTTTCTGATTCTGTGTATTGTTGTGCGAAGGGAGAAACGTAATTGTAATTGATGAGATCGCTGGAGCTGGGATCATAGGGAATGGGTGCAAATAGTTGGAATTCATTTTTGATTGCATGCCAGTTAACAGCTTCTTTTAAAACGGCTATTTCTTTTCCATTTTCTTGAATGATTACATAAGCTGAATTTTGGAATGCAGGAAAGTACCAGTTCCCTTCTTTAATCATAAAAAGGGGGGCCTTGTTGGCAATGAAAGGGGCAAACAAAGCTGTAAAAATATACATACTGAATACCCATCTTATCCAAAGCGGTTGTTTCTTCAGTTGAAAAATATTTTTCACAGATTCCCAAGCAAGCTTTATGATTTTCATGAAACCTGTTTTTTAGAAAATGAAATCCGGGGATCAGCCATGGCATACATGACATCGCTGAGCAGGAATCCGGCCATCGTGATAAGTCCTGTGAGAAAGAAAACCGCTGTCAATACCGGGTAGTCTTTTGCGTCAATACTTTGATAAATTGTGAGCCCCATACCGGGAATACTGAATATTGTTTCAAGTAAAACCGATCCACCAATTGCAGAAGGAAATACAGAGGAGAAGACAGTAATCACTGGAAGAAAAGTGTTTCTAAAGGCGTGTTTCCCTATTACGACTTTTTCGGAAAGTCCTTTTGCTCTGGCAGTTTTGATGAAGTCCTGCTTCAGAACTTCGCTGATCGTGACTCGAAAAATGCGACTTAGAAATGCGAGTGATGAGTAGGTGTAACAAATAGTTGGAATCACGAGATAGGGCAAGGTCATTCGAATTTTTTGAATCCATGTTATACCATCAGGGAAGCCACCGGTTGGTTGAACACCTGATGCCGGAAAGAAATAAAAGATATCCGGATTGGCAAACAGCATCAATAGTACGGTCGCTGACCAGAATACAGGTAATGAGAAAAGAATAATCAATGAGGTCGAACTTACTTTCGTAAAAAGCGAGCTAGGATGCTGAGCAGCATGTAAACCTATTGGAAGACTTATAAGATAAGCTAAGAGAATGGAGAACAAAGCAAAAAAGAGTGACCAGCCTATACGGGAAGCTATGAGTTCAGAAACCCTTTGTCCACTTGTGTATGAAATTCCAAAATCACCCCGAATAATTCCACGTGACGATAAGTTATCCCCAAGAAACCAACGGTGAAACTGATTGTTAGGATGGAAGTGAAGAAAGGGAATAAATTTCTTCCACGTATCCTCAGCTGTTTCACGGGATAATGAATTGTCTTCCCAAGATCCAATGCTGAGATAGAATACAGGAAGATCTAAGCCCAGCCTGTGATTCCAATAGCTTCGTTGATCAGACCATTCGCCTGCATCCTGATAGTACTGAGAATTAGAGCCCATCATCATCCTGTCTACCGGATTTCCGGGGGCAAGACGAAAGAGCGTAAACGAAAGCAACACTAACAGGAAGAGTGTTGGAACAAAGAAAATGATTCGCTTGAGCAGATACCTGCGCATGGATTCAAATATACAAGAGGGAGTTCAAGTAAATACCTTGAATATCTATGAATTATTCAGCGGTTGTTGACAATAGCCTGAAGGTGTTTAGGAGTAATCCCGGACGATCAGCGAATACTGAGATATTTCCGAATCTTTTATGAATCAGATTTCTCCGCATGCTGCAGAATAAAAAGACATAGGGTTGGTCATCATAAATCATCTCCTGAAACCGCATGATCATCCCTCGTCTGCTTACGCTATTTATTTCAGTTTTTATTGAATCAATAAGTGCATCACTTTCTGCATTACCAAATCCTGAATAATTTGAACCATTGTTAAGCCAGGATTTTGAATGCCAAAGTTGTGTAAAGTCTTCCGGAAATGGCGTTCCACCCCAGCTACCCAGAATCATATCAAAATCATGCTGTCTGGCTTTTTCTAAAAACACCCTCAGGTCAACAGGCAGAAGATCTGTTTTAATGCCCGCTTTGGCATAGGATTCTGAAATTAGCATGGCCATATCTTTCCAATCCGGACTACTGTTCAGGTATGCGAGTTCTACTTTGAAAGGAATGACGCTGCCATCGATTTGTTTATCCAGTATACCATCCGCATCTGTGTCTCTCCATCCGGCTTCGTGCAGTAATTTTGCTGCAGAATCAATATCAAGTTTTATGGCATCCAATGATGAATTAAACTCCGGTTTTAGAGGAGAAACATTGCTTATCATTCTCTTACAAAATGTACTGTATTCTTTGTAAACCACTCTGGTCAGATTTTCAACAGGCGTAAGAAGTGCAAACGCCCTTCTCACTTGCTTATCAGTAAAAAGTTTCTGTCGCTTTGGGCTTTCCGGTTTTTCATTAAAGCACAGAAAAGTATAGTTGTAAGTAAGAGACAATACATGATGATAATTTGTGCTGACAGCCGGGTTAGATGCAAGTGCAGTAAAGGTTCCCATAGAAAGGTTGGTAGAAACATCTAAAGTTTGCGTTTTAAATTCAAGTTGAACAGAATTCTCGTCTTTGTTAACCTTGTATATTATTTTATCGGGTAAAGCTGACAATCTTGATTCAGATGAATTAGATGTCCAATGATTTTTCTTTTTGATCAGCGTAACTGATTGTCCGGTTTCCCAATTGCTAACTTTGTATGGTCCGAGCCCGTTCAAATATTCCGGCGTTCTCCCATACTTATCATCATTAAAATTTTGTGCCCATTGAAGCAGTTCTTTTTCGTTTTCTGCGTGGAAGTTGCTGTCGTCAAGTTGTTCGAAAGAATACTTGTTCAAAATATTATCGGGATCATGAAAAGAGCGTTGCATGATGCAGAAGCTGGTTACGAATGACATGTTTTGAATATTATTTTCTTTCATGATCATCGTAAATTTTTGAGGGTCCTTATCATCAGGAAGAATAGTTTGTATATTTTTCCAATAAGCTTTCACTGAAGGGTTGTTTGTTAGCTCACATTTCTGAGCTTTGGCAGTGAATATGACATCCTGCACTGTCAGTCTTTCACCGTTGTCCCATTGAGGATCTTCACGAAGAGTATAAGATAAGGAAAGTCCATCTGAAGAAATTGTCGGTAGCGCTGTCACCAATCCGGGTGCAATAGTTTGGTTTTCAAAATCAGTAATCAGAAGGAATGCCTGGGTTTGAATGAGAATTTCTGAGCGAGGACTAGAGCCTCCGTTGCTTGGATGAAGATTGTCGGGTTCTGCATTGAGGTGTGATACAATGGTATTTGACTTAGACCAGTTAGGGTCAAAACCTGATGTATCCTGCAAATGGATGACCGGCGATAAGTTTAAAGAATTGGCAGGCTGTTTTTTATCGACCTCTTTGCACGAAAAGTGCAGGATGATAAGAAATAAAAACAAAGGAGAAACTTTAGGCATGGAATTTTGTTGAAGGCTAAATGTATGAATTTTTAAGCTAAATGTTTTGCATCGTGCTCCCAATATTTTCTTCGTAGATTCGTTGATATAACTTAAGGATCTGAACTTATTAAGCCACGATAAAATGAAAAAAGTAATGAGCATGTTTGCCATTTCGCTATGCTGCCTGACAGCATACGGGCAAACAATTCCATCATTCAAAGGAACGACTGCTGAAGAAAAAAACATTTATATTCCGGAAATTTCAAAAGGAAAATATTTGCTTATTTGTTTTGCATCCTCGAAAAAGGCGCAAGCCGATCTTGAGAGCTGGTTGAATCCGGTGTATAACCGATACATCGCAAAGACCGGCTTTATGGATGACATGTTTGACGTAGATGTTTTCTTCGTTCCGATTTTCGGTGGTGCCGAAGGAGCGATGCAGGAAACCATAAAACGACGGTTTATTGAGACAGCCCAGAAAGATGTTTGGCCTCATTTAGTCTTTGCAGAAAAAGGACTGAAGGAAATTCTACAACCTTTAAAGATGGAGAATGAGGCTCTTCCTTATTTTTTCTTTTTGGATAAAAGCGGGAAGATTGTTTATAGAACTTCCGGGGCATTTTCTGAAGAAAAATTTGATGCGATAGATGATTTGGTGGAGTGAACGAATTTCCATTTAACATAATGAAATATATCTGAGAATCTCACTGCCACCCAAGGCTAGGGGGCATTTGCATTTTTTTAAATCTTTTTCACTTTGAATTTACGTTGGTTTAAAGATGTGATTGCATCAAAAATTGATTGTATATCAGCCGCTTTACTTGCCGGAACCATTTCTGCACGAACTACCAAGGAAGTTTCAAACAGCAATTTGTAATCATCTTTTTGTTCAATTTTTATGATATAATATCCGTATGAATTTGAAAATGTGTCAACCATATTTTCAGCTTCCAGAAGTTTCACCGGATGATCGAATTGCATGAGGAAGCGATGTATATCCTCTGATTTAAAATCAGGATAATAATCTAAGCGTCGGTTTTCAGATGAAAATTCCTCATCCTTAAAATTATTAAACCAGCCCTCAAACCCGAAAGTGTATATACCGTCTTCAGCTTTTTGGATAAACTTTTCCTTTTTAAAATTAAAAGCAAAAGTTGCAGGGAATGGAAATAGCACGCTAAGTTTTTCACTGCTGATTTGAACCTGATCGCCCGGATCTGCAAGGTCTTTGATCGATTTATAATAAACAGGATTTATTGTTGTGTCCATGCTTTGGTACAAGTAATAGCCACGGGTCAGCGTTGAAAACTGTCCGCTTAATTTTAATTTCCCGCTTATTCTGATATTTAAGCTATCAAGCGATGCACTGATTATTGCTGTTGTTTGTCTGTTATTATCTTCGTGATTACTAGACGGAGTACGGACGAATTTAAATTCAACAGAAGGCATGAAGTCACTTTTGTTTTCTGCAGGCAAATGTTGCGGGACCAGAACTGTCATTACGTTTTCATAATAAAACGGAAATTCATTTGCCTCGTATCCGAACCTGCTGGCTTTCGGGTAGAAAAACAGAAATTGATCCTTATACGGAACAGAATACATCCAGCTTTGGAGGCCTAAGTGTTCATATTTTCCCGGGTCAATTGAATTGGTTCGTTTGTCGGCCATTATACTTAAATAGTATTCCCTGTCAAGTCTCAAAAAGATCTGTTCATAAAAATGATGCCTGCTAATTTGTCTCAGTAATTTATTCTCAACATTCTTTCCAAGTTTTTCAAGTTTAGTGTCATTGCCTTCGTAATAATTAATGTCGTCATCATAATCAAACGATTCAACAATTGTATGGTGAATTCCGGAAATTATGGCAGCTGTTGTAGTATCCTTTACTTTTGACCGTTCTTCTTCCACGAACTTATTCATTGCGGATGTAGTTTTGTCTTTCCACTTGAGTTTAAAATTTAAATCATCATATTGATAAGACAGAAAGGGAGATAATTTAAACCACCAGGGATAGGGAAGTGGGTATTGAATTACAGCAGCATTAGCTTGATGGGCTCCGAAGTCGAGATTGTGAAGATAAAAAGAAATGTATGGCAGTTCCCTTGCAGGTCTTGAGCCGCATTCGCTTATTCCGCCCTTTAAATTTTTTTCTTTATAAATAACATCTCGGTATCGCATATTGCTGCCTGCCATTTCAAATGTATCAGCAGGATTGGATACGTTATGGTCAAAAATGAAATAAGTATCCTTTTGCCTTTGTCTGAATGTTAGCTGGAAATTTTGTTTCGGCATTTCGCCACTGAAAAAAAGGCGGGAAGTCGGGCTATAAGTGTATGAACCTTCGTATGAATAATCAATCTCTAACTCGTCACCCGGTTCGAGTCCGCCTATCTGAAAATTCCAACTGAAGAATGTGATATCTCGCCCGTCACGCGGTTGAATTTCTTTGTCAGTAGACTCGTGTAATAGTGCATTTTTTATTCTTCCATCTTTCTTGATTATCCGTGCGGCAAAATACCTCACACATTGGAATTCGCCTCGCGGTCTCCGTAAAGAAATTCGTTTTGCATGCGGTACTATCAGCATGTCGTGCTGCGGATCAAAACTTTCAGGAAGAGTAAAAGTTGAGAACTTATCAATACCTTTTTGAGTGAGAAATTTTATTCTAACATATTTCTGAACAATGGGTGATTTTCCCTGAGAAGATTCATCAATATAAAAATAGTTTCCAATGGCATTTACTGTTGAATAATTCTGTACTAAGTTTCCGGTAATATTGTAAATGCATTTTTCGTCCATAATGACGGCATCTTCTTTTGAATAGATGCTGTCGAGAACCATGGGATCCGGCTTTACAGATTTCCACTCATAATTGTATTTTCTATAGTCAAAACTTTGCGAATAAATACCTGATAGTACGCTAACGATTAGGATAAAGGTAAATAGAGCCGACCGCATAATTGATTAAGTTCAAAAAAGATTTAGTAAATAGTAAGAGGTAAATATAAATGCTTTTGGTAAATATTCTCACTTTCTTATTACTGAAATTATACAGGAATCCGACTTAATTTAATAAAAGGCCTTAACATCTTTTTATTAAGCTTCCATTAGGAGAAAACAGATTAAGGCTGATTTTGCGCTATGTATTCAAGGCAGGGAATTGTCTTTAAAAAAAACGGTTTTGATGGATATCTGTCGGATGTCTAAAATGCAAACAGCTTTAGAACAAGTTTTTTTTCATCGGCTAATATATGCACATAGTATATTCCCGAGGCAAGGTCAGCAGTTTCGATAGTCAGGCTTGATTGAGAACTAAAATTGCCTGAATATAGAATCTTACCAAGCGCATCGGAAAGTACAAGCTTTACCTGAGCGTAATCTTTTGCTAAGCGTATCGTAATTTTTTCTGAGAATGGATTTGGATAAGCAATGGCATGCAATGTTGAATTCTCGGTATCTGAAAGCCCTGTCGGCAGGCATAGTCCGCTATAACTGTCGTATAATAAGAGGGCGTTGTTATCGCTTGCGATGTTTGCATCATCGTTGTCAACAAGGCCGTCACCGGTCAGATCTGTTAGCACATATCCCGTTACTCCCAATGATTGATCATTATCAATAATTATAATGTCGGTTACATCAACGGTTCCATCCCGGTTCACATCTCCACTGTATGCAGATGCAACTCCATAGGTAGAATCAAAAGCACAGCAAAGGTTTGACGGGATTGTCAGGTCAATTGATTTACTCGTTGAATCGAGAAGCAGCTTGTTTAAGCTTACCACATGTAACGTATTTCTGAATCGAACTCCAATCAGGTAGCTTGTCCCTAAAAATCCATTAGGTAAAGTAGAGATTCCATACCCTCTGGTTGAAAATGCCACGCGATCACAATAGATGCTTTGTCCTGAACTTGAATCTATGAGA
The DNA here is from genome assembly GCA_004295015.1 of Bacteroidota bacterium. Taxonomy (GTDB): domain Bacteria; phylum Bacteroidota; class Bacteroidia; order AKYH767-A; family 2013-40CM-41-45; genus QQVM01. Next base: position 91,733 of record SHNE01000049.1, read on the forward strand.
ACAATTGTGGCGGTATCACACAACGTTGGATGGTTAATAGGATCGACTACAGGAACCATTTCCATAAGAGAGGGGGAGTAGAATCCTTGCGCATAAGCACGAATTTCAAGTTGAATGGACTGAGCCGTAACAGGCAATTTCAATCCAACTATTATCAGAAAAAAGAGAATTTTCTTCATTTGCTGTTCGATTGACATATTGATGAATTTCGGTATAAGATAAGGAATAAAAAAACAGAAATCCGGCCTTTCCGGAATTCCTTTGCCGCATGGTAGCAGGAATATGTGGCGATCGATATTTTTTTCTTGATTAGTTGGAGCAAGGCTTGAGAATTCACCTCATTTTATTCAGAATAAGTAACTAAACCGGAAACTGAATCAGCGTCCTGCAGTTAAGACTAATATAGCGGCAACATTTACTCCGAATGCAATACCCAAATTCGACCAGATCTTTCCTTGCTTGATCCTTTTTGATCTTTTTGTGTAGCCTTCATAATACTCTGATTTATTCATTAGTTCCCGGTTGGGATAGTTCAAATTTTTCTCTGCCGGTGATTTACCGGAACAAGCAATAGCAGGAACAAGCCCAAGAATTGGTGAAAGAAGTCCGACCAATAGAACAGTGGTGCTGGATGCTTTGTATCCTGTATAATATCTTGAGGCATCCGCTAAACCTTGTGTATACAGATCAGCGCTTGATGGGATGAGAATGATTTCTTCTGTTTGAGATTTTGGCATTGTTACCGGCTCCGAATTCTCTGCGTAAAAAATTTCGTTAGTGCCATTCGAATAGCGAATCATAAACACTTCGGATTTCGGTATAACATATGTAGGTCCATCGAGGTGATCGGTTTGTTTGTAGTTTATTTCCGTCGGGCTTACTTCAAGTACTTTGGCCGGAATTTCGTCCGTGTTTCTTTTAATTATTAAATCCTGAGCATGACTTGAGATATTTAAAGAAATCATTAAGGCTATAAATAGTGTAAGTTTTCGCATAGGAAGCTATTCAATTGAAAGGATATTTTTCGTGTAGAATTGTTGGTACACGAATGTAAAGAAAACATCCCTTTGTTTATTAATTCGATGGTCATGAATTTCCGGGTTAAAATAAATTGGATTTTAATTTAAAATTGCATTTACATATAGCATAGACGTTCTAATCGCATGATTAAAGCTGATGTATCTCCAAATGTCAGCTGCCGGATTGCATGTGACGTCTGACATTGATAATATATTTTCTTTCAAGGCTATGATTTGCCGGTTACATTGTCGATCTCAGAAATCTTTCTAATTTAGCCCTACATTTCGGTTTAGGTCTTCCGCAAATGGACTCTCATTTTAATCTCTCTACAAATATTCTTAATTATGAAAAAAACTATTCTTAGTGTGTCAGCCATTTTTATGCTGACATTATTCTCCTGCATGAACAAGGAAGAAAAAAAAGCTGAAGCTCCTGAAGCCACAATCCCCTCTGATAGCGGATTGGTTATGGTTGTCCGATTCACAGCCAATGATTTTGCAACATTCGATTCGGTTTACAATGCCCAGGATTCCTTGAGAGCTGCTTATGGAATTTCAAAATTGGCGCTGGCCCGTGAGATGGAGGACTCTTCCAAAACAATAGTAATTGAAAGAATCGCAAATCTTGATCAGGCTAAGAGTTTCGGAGCATCTGAAGGACTTAAAAATGCCATGGCTGCCGCAACCATTAACTCTGCGCCATCCTTTGATTTTGTAAGTCTGGTTAGGAATGACAGTTCTCCTTTGGAAATCAAAACCAGGATAATGATAAAACACCGCGTCAAGGATTTTGATGCCTGGTTGAAGGTCTATGACGGAGAAGGTATGAAGGTCAGAGCAGAAAATGGGTTGATAGATCGTGCCCTCTCTCGAGGCGCAGAGGATCCAAACATGGTCTATATCGTTTTTGCTATCTCGGACATGGATAAGGCCATGGCTCGGAGCAATTCTCCGGAGCTAAAGGCTACTATGCTTAGAGCAGGAGTTGAAGGTGAACCCGAGATTGTTATGTATACAATGCAGTAGTCAAATTATATTTCCAAAAAAAAATCCCGCTTAAGTCGGGATTTTTTTTGGATAGAAATTCATCCGAATTAGGGTAAAGTAATTTCAATAGATTTATAGAGAGCTCAAGAAAATGGGTGACGAAAAAGCTAATTATCCCAGGTAATCGAACCTACAACCTTCTGGTTCAGAAACGGGATGCACCAGCTTTAGTACGTCGTTTATTGTGACAGTGAACAGTTCACCATTCTTGATACTACCAAATATTTCAGGTTAGGAAACTTTATAGTACACTGTACACTGTTACAGTGCACTGTAAACTCAAATGGCGTGTCGTCGGGAATTGGTTCAGGTTGAAACAGTCAGGATATGGGATTCTTAAAAGAGTTATTGATTATTGGAGACGAAATAGTATAAGGGAATTTTTTCCGGAAGGGTCTCAGTTTTAGCGTGAGTAACAGTGTGAGAGAACAGTGGTTGACTGTTCTCCCGCTTTGTTCACCTACGCTGTGCAAGTGATCCCGGCGGGAATCGAACCCACAACCTACTGCTTAGAAGGCAGTTGCTCTATCCAATTGAGCTACGAGATCCGGTTAAAAATTCTGCCTTTCGTCTCATCAATCAAATTTCAAAAAAGTCGGGGTGGCAGGATTCGAACCTGCGACCTCATGGTCCCAAACCATGCGCGATGACCGGACTACGCTACACCCCGAGAGATTTCTTTCAACACCTTGATATCAAAGTATTTGAAAGAGAATCTTGAAATTTTATATAAAATGAAGAACGATTTAAAACAGAGCAATTAATGAGCGCGGTGATGGTGGGATTCGAACCCACGGTACGATTACTCGTACGACAGTTTAGCAAACTGTTCCTTTCGGCCTCTCAGGCACCTCACCATTTGGCAGGGCGGCAAAGATAGAAATCGGATTAGATCAGACAAAACATTTATTGGCATTTTGCCATTATTTTTAGCTTCATATTCAAGCTTCTGAGCATTTATTAGTTCAATACCAAAATTTGCTCACCCATTTGGTCGTATTTCCACGTGCATCGGTGACGGTGACTTCGATGGGATGTTCGGTGTTCATAGGGAGAAAGGATAAATCTGCACTGAGGATGCTACTCTTTGGATCGTACTCAAAGAGGTGCCATTTTCCATCGAGCGTTCCGGAGTAGGATTTGATGCCGCTCAGATCATCACTGATTCTGACTTGCACAATGCCACCGCGGGATGTGTTCAAATCTGCCGGTACATATTCTTTGATAACAGTAGGTGGAACGGTATCCAACAGCATGGCAAAGCTTCCAAAATGTTTTGGTTTGGCAGTAAGAAATTCGCCTTTCCATTCGCCCCCTTCAGGACTTATTTTACCGTAATCTCCAATTGAGACAATCAGTGCCTTGCTTTTTAAGGAGTCTGGAATTAATGTGCTTGGTTTGATTCCGACGCTTATCGGAACATCGACGGCATCATTTCGATCTCCAATCATGAAAACTGAACTGAGGTATGATGAATTCTTTGCCTCCGTATCGTTATAATAAATATCTTCATAAACTGCCCCTGTAGGGATGATCAGTTCGAGATTGGCCTTGTGAACGGCGATTCCTTTTTCGTTGGTGACAAGCAAGCTGCCATCGGGAATTTTTTGATAGGGCTCAGCACTTAGTGTAGAATAGGAGAGTATCAGGAAATTAAATACGGTTTGATTTCCATTGAAGTCTTTCACTACTATTTTGATATCGTGGGAATCATCGTCGATAAAATTCATGTAACCTGACTGTGAGGTATCCCCATAAATGGGCAGGAAATTTCCCGGGAGTCTGAAGCATCGTTCAATAATCTTCTGGTCTCGTATCCGACTAAGGTAGTCGGTATGCGCATTCACCATTCGTGTATCTTTAAAATTAAATCGATCTTGTTTCCAGCTGTACATGATGGTATTGTCGACATACATTTCTGCAGAATATATGCCCAGGTCTGAGTTTGAAAGATCCTGTTTGTCAATGGCTTCAAATCCAACCCCGATGATGCCGTGTGCCTGTATATAATCGGGTGTGTTCAGCGAAAAATATCCATTCATTTCCTGCATTTCATAGGTGATGGCCGAATCCGTCCGGGCAAGTATTCCTGCTTCACGGACAGGAAACACCCGCACATTCTTAATCATCGGAGGAATGTTATCATGCACTTTGAGCCCAAACAGCAAAGGATTAATGGGTTCTTCAGTCAGCTCATCACGAATTTCAAAATGCAAATGTGGACCGCTAGTGCCTCCGGTATTTCCGGAATAAGCTATTACTTCACCTTTTTTTACCCTGAAATCTTTTGATTTAGGGAATAATTCTATTTCAAATTTTTTCTCCGAGTATTGTGTATTTCTTACCAATTCATTGACCGGAGCTGTAAATTTTTGAAGGTGTCCGTAAACGCTTACATAACCATTCGGGTGGGTGATATAGAGTGCTTTTCCGAATCCGTCAGCAGAGATTTTAATCCTGGATATATACCCATCAGCAGAAGCCATGACAGGTAGTCCTTCCTGTTCACCTGTGCCGAGGTCTATCCCGGAATGAAAATGATCCGGACGGATTTCACCGAAGGTACCAGCTAGTATAAGTGGAGTATCTAAAGGTGCTGAGAAATATCCTGTTGGATAGTTTTGTGCTGATGTTGCTTTAGCCATCAGAGTTATGAAAATGAGCAGAATAGCAGCTAGTCGTGTCATTCTGCAAAGAAAGGCTTTTTAGCTGAAAAAATAATCAGAGAGAGAATGAATTATTGAATTCTATCTTTTTTTTAATGTTCGAGAATATTATTTTCAAGTGGCTGATATACTGAGTTCTGCCTGTTCATAACTTATGTGATTATTCAGATATTTTTCTAATCTTTGTACGATACCTTAGATTGATTTTAAAAGAGAGGGTTATGCCAGACGCTAAACTACTGTCGACAAATTTATCAACGCTCGAACAGCGCATTCAAAAATTGATATCTTTGCATGAGGAACTTAAAGATTCAAATAAGAGTCTTGTTTCGGACATAAGACGTCTGAAGATTGAGTTAGAAGAAGAACGCACAAAGACGAACCGGATGGAAGAAGGATACCGGAACCTGAAAGAGATGGAGAAAACCGGAAATCGTCAGAGTATCGCCCAAATCAAGAAACGAATAAACGATATCATCGGAGAAATAGATAAAAATATTACTCTTTTGAACGGACAAAATAAGTGAATCAATCCTTTATGGGGGAATATCTATCAATAAAGGTCTCTATTGCAAATCGCAATTATCCGCTCCGCATCACGACCGAAGAAAACGAGCGTGTCATGCAAGCGGCTGAAAATATCAATAAGCGCATCAAGGAGTTTGAAGACAATTATGCAGTAAAAGATAAACAGGACCTTCTGGCCATGTGTGCGCTGCAGTTTGCGAGTGAAGCGTTAAATCAGCAGAAAAATGATGGCGCCAAGTCATCACAAGAGATGGAGGACCAAATCCAGTATCTTAGTCTGATGATTGATGATTACCTTGAACAAGAGACAAATTCTCAATAAAGGCAACGTTCTTTGAAACTTATAATAATTCTTTGAAGGATTAATTTATCGAATGGAAGACCTTTGTGTTTCCTGATGAAATAATTTAACCTCTTTGGATTATTTGGGATATACCCGCATTAGTTCCGATTCACTTATTAAACTCAACACTTCGATACCATTGGAGCAAAGCTCAGGGCATCTATGGAAGGCTTCATACCGTATTTACGGTTTCCTTAACCGGACAGAAGAATCCAGAAATTGTCAGGCAGCTCCACCCTTGAAATCTGGGGTTTATGGTAGTCAACGGAATTAGTGCGGGTTTTTTATTGCCTGAACCGAAGCAGGATACTGCGGTAGAAATCAGTACAAACAACATTAACATTTTAATTTATTTATGGATACCACCCAACTCTTGCTCATACTTGTTGGAATTGTAGGATTAGTCCTTGGGATAATTATTTCTTATTTCCTTCTGAAAAAGGCTATGAAATCGAAAGTCGAGGAGTCTAAACAAAAGGCTATGTCGATTATCAAAGATGCCGAGGCTGATGCCGAAGTCATGAAGAAGAATAAAATCCTCGAAGCAAAAGAAAAGTTCCTTCAGCTCAAATCGGATCACGAAAAAGTAATCAGCGAAAAAGATAAGTCGATTAATGCTGCAGAAAATCGTGTGAAACAAAAGGAGACCACTCTTGCACAAAAGCTTGAGCAAACACAACGCAAACAGCAAGAATACGAACAACAGCAGGCTACACTGAAAAACCAGCTCGAAATTCTCGAAGCCAAAAAGGAAGAAGCATCAAAGCTTCACCAGCGCCAGGTTGAGCAACTTGAAAAGATCAGTGGATTGAGTGTTGATCAGGCAAAAACTCAACTTGTTGAAGCGCTTAAGGCGGAAGCAAAAACCGAAGCGATGTCCTACATAAAAGACATCATGGAGGAAGCAAAGCTGACTGCGAATAAGGAATCCAAAAAAATCGTCATACAAACTATTCAGCGTGTTGCTACTGAGCATGCCGTTGAGAATGCCGTAACTGTTTTCAATATCGAAAACGATGAAGTAAAAGGAAGAATTATCGGCCGGGAAGGCAGGAATATACGTGCATTGGAAGCGGCTACGGGTGTCGAAATTATCGTTGATGATACTCCTGAAACAATTATTCTTTCCGGTTTTGATCCTGTTCGTCGTGAAATGGCAAGACTGGCTCTTCATCAGCTCGTAAGTGATGGAAGAATTCATCCTGCCCGAATTGAAGAAGTTGTTGCTAAGGTAAAACGACAACTCGATGATGAAATTGTTGAAGTTGGAAAGCGTACTACGATCGATTTAGGTATTCACGGACTTGCTCCTGAACTAATTCGTATGGTTGGAAGAATGAAATACCGTTCTTCCTACGGACAAAACCTCTTGCAACACTCCCGCGAGGTAGCTAATCTTTGTGCTATCATGGCTGCAGAGCTAGGACTCAATGTTAAACTTGCCAAACGTGCAGGTCTCCTGCATGATATTGGAAAAGTTCCTGATGATGAGCCTGAATTACCACACGCAATTCTCGGTATGAAACTCGCTGAGAAATTCAAGGAAAATCCTGAAGTGTGTAATGCTATCGGAGCTCACCATGATGAGGTTGAAATGACCAGTATGATCTCTCCGATTGTTCAGGTATGTGACGCTATTTCCGGCGCACGTCCGGGTGCAAGAAGGGAAGTTGTTGCTTCTTATATCAAACGTTTGAAGGACATGGAGGCACTGGCGCTTTCTTATCCGGGTGTTGAGAAAACGTTTGCCATTCAGGCAGGTCGTGAATTGAGGGTGATTGTGCAAAGCGAAAAGATTGACGACAAACAGGCGGAAGTACTATCCTTTGACATCGCAAATAAAATTCAAACGGAGATGACTTATCCGGGACAGGTTAAGGTGACTGTGATTCGTGAGACACGTTCAGTTAATTACGCTAAATAATTTTTTCGATAAAATTTATTTGTCCGGCTGACAAGATTCCCTTGTTCAAGGATGCTATATCGTAAACAATATTTCAATCCATGCCCTCACAGGAATTTAGCGTTATCATTGAACCCGGCCGTAAAAAGTCATTTTACTGGAGAGATATCTGGAGATTTAAAGGGCTGTTTTTTTACCTTGCATGGCGTGATATCCTCGTTCGATATAAACAGACTGCCATAGGTGTATTATGGAGTGTCATTCGGCCATTACTTACCATTGTTGTCTTTACATTAGTATTCAACAAACTGGGTAATTTTCCCTCTGAAGGTGCTGTCCCTTATGCAATCATGGTATGTGCAGGAATGTTGCCATGGCAATATTTTTCCAGTGCCTTCAGTGATTCAGCTAACTCTCTTGTTGCGAATTCAAATCTTCTTACAAAAGTTTATTTCCCTAGAATTATAGTTCCTGCAAGCAATGTGATTGTTTGTCTTATCGACTTCCTGATTTCATTCGTGATATTGATCGGACTCTATTTTTATTATCAATATACACCGGATTGGCGAATTGTTTTTGTTCCTGTTTTCCTATTACTCGCAACAATTACGGCAATGGGCTTTGGTTTATTCATCGCGGCCTTAAATGTGAAGTATCGCGACTTCCGCTATGTTATTCCATTTATTGTTCAGTTTGGATTATACATATCTCCGGTTGGTTTTAGCAGCTCAGTAGTATTTTCGAATCCATCCATTCCTCAGTTCTTAAAATATCTGTATGCCTTGAATCCAATGGTAGGTGTGATCGACGGCTTCCGTTGGGCAATGCTGGGTGGTAGTGTTGATTTGCACCTTCCCGTTTTCTTCGCATCAGTGGCTGTGAGTATTTTATTCTTGTTTATTGGAATCTGGTATTTTAGAAGGATGGAAAAATCATTTGCAGACGTAATTTAATTTTTACATGAGTGAGACGATCATCAAAGTAGAAAACATTGCTAAAAGCTATATACTCCGCCACCAACAGGCTGAGAAGTACACTGCCTTGCGCGATGTTATCACTCATAAAGTGAAATCGATTTTTTCTTCTGCCAAAGAAACAGATGCTTTCCGTTCGAGGGAAGAATTCTGGGCATTAAAAGATATTTCATTCGATGTAAAAAAAGGCGACAGGATTGGTATAATTGGTAGAAACGGAGCGGGGAAATCCACGCTTTTAAAAATATTGAGCAGAATTGTAGAGCCAACTAAAGGTAAAATTTCAATGAATGGCCGCGTTGCAAGTTTGCTCGAAGTAGGGACTGGATTTCATCCTGAACTGACAGGAAGAGAAAATATTTTCCTCAACGGTTCCATTTTAGGAATGGGGAAAAGGGAGATCCGGCAGAAGTTTGATGAAATTGTTGATTTTGCCGGTGTTGAGAAATTTCTGGACACACCAGTGAAAAGATATTCTTCCGGTATGTATGTGCGTCTTGCTTTTGCCGTGGCTGCACATCTTGAGCCGGAAATATTAATTGTCGACGAGGTGCTTGCAGTTGGTGATGCAGAGTTTCAGAATAAATGCCTCGGAAAAATGGATGAGGTAAGTAAATCAGAAGGGAGAACCGTTTTATTTGTCAGTCATAATATGGGTGCTATCAATGCACTCTGTAATAGTGCTATCCTCCTCGACAAGGGTCAGATAAGATCCATGGGTAAAACGGAGACGATCACCGGAATGTATTTCAGTGGTTCTTATGCTGAGGCAGGTGAGTTTATCATAGGCAAAAGCAGTAATGATGAAAAGGTAATTATTGAAAAGGTCACCCTTCGTGATGCGATGAACCGACCACAACATACTTTTCAGTTTGGAGATAATATTCAAGTCGAGATTGAGTTAGATGCTTTACAGGAATTTGAAAAACCATATCTCTGGATTGGAATAAAAAATGGCAGAGGGCCTGTCACGGCTGCGACCGCTATGATTGATGGATTTCGTCCGGCTAAATTTTCAAAGGGGCATAATACCGTGAAGTGTACCTTTCTGAATGTTCCTTTTATGCCCGGACAATACACCATACATATGGGAATCAGAGCTGCAGATGGATTAAGTCTGATCAGCGATTCAAAAGATGTAGCAATTTTCAGTATTTCTACGATTCTGTCCGAAATTGGCTTGAACGGCGGTCTTGCTGATACGCTGGCCTCAGATTCCGTGTCACCTTTAATTCCTTATATTTGGGAGTTTGAGGGAGATCAAAAATATTCTTTCGACATTAAAAACTATGTTAAATAATAAATCAATTCTCATCACAGGAGGAACCGGTTCTCTTGGAAAAGAGCTGGTCAAAACCATCTTGCATAAATGGCCGGATGTGAAACGACTGGTTGTTTTTTCCAGAGATGAACAGAAGCAATTTATGATGGCTCAGGAATTTCCTGAATCAAAGTACTCTTGCATGCGATATTTTATCGGTGACGTGAGGGATCAGGAAAGGTTAAAGAGGGCTTTTTCCGGGGTCGACTATGTGATTCATGCTGCTGCAATGAAACATGTGCATATCGCAGAATACAATCCTGATGAATGTGTAAAGACTAATGTGGGAGGAGCTGACAATGTGATTAAAGCTGCACTGGAGACACAGGTATCAAAAGTTGTTGCATTGTCGACCGATAAAGCCTGTGCACCTATTAATTTGTACGGAGCAACAAAGCTTACTTCCGATAAGTTGTTTATCGCAGCGAATAACATCAAAGGGAACAGAGATTTAAAGTTTTCTGTGGTTCGTTATGGAAATGTGATGGGTTCTAACGGTTCCGTTATACCTTTTTTTATTGAAAAGAAGAAGACAGGAGTAATACCAATTACGAATCCGGAGATGACACGATTCAACATTTCACTGAAAGAAGGAGTTGATATGGTCTTGCATGCAATGGAGACTGCCTGGGGCGGTGAATTGTTTGTTCCGAAGATCCCTTCCTACCGGATCATGGATGTTGCAAATGCTATTGCACCCGAATGCAAGCACGTAATTACCGGTATTCGCCCGGGTGAAAAGATTCATGAAGAAATGATCACGAGTTCTGATTCCTTCTCGACTTATGATCTTGGAAAATATTATGTAATTCTTCCTCAGGTTCCAAATTGGAATCTTCAGGAGTATATCAAACATTTCAAAGCAACATTGGTTCCTCAGGGATTTAATTTTACATCCAAGGATAATACAGAATGGGAGACAGTTGAAAGTCTCAGAAAATTAATCAAGGAACATGTAGATCCTAGTTTACAATTCCCGTGATGAACAAAGTTATTCCATATGGACGTCAGAATATTTCTGCAGCCGACATCCAGGCAGTCACAGAGACCTTACAATCTGATTTTCTGACACAAGGACCAAAGATTGCTGAGTTCGAAAATAATTTTTCCAACTATATAGGATCAAAATATGCAGTAGCTGTTTCAAACGGTACTGCTGCATTGCATTTATGTGCATTGGCCTTAGGTGTAAAGCAAGGTCAGAAGGTAATTACAACTCCTATTACATTTGCTGCATCTGCAAATTGTGTACGCTATTGTGATGGGGAAGTTGTATTTGCCGATATTGATCCTGACACATATCTGCTGGATCTCGTAAGCGTTAGGAAATTATTGGAAGCCTCACCGAAAGGAACGTATTCCGGAATTATACCGGTAGACTTTGCCGGAAGAGCAGTTGACATGGAAGCTTTTCGTCTTCTTGCGACAGAGTATGGCTTATGGATAATTGAAGATTCATGTCATGCGCCGGGTGGTTTTTTTAAGGACACTAATAATGTTATTCAAAATTGTGGTAATGGGCAGTTTGCCGACCTCGCCATCTTTTCCTTCCATCCTGTAAAACACATTGCCTGCGGTGAAGGTGGAATGATTACTACAAACGATGAGGAACTGTATAAGAAATTATTAGTACTGCGTACTCACGGCATTACCAGAGAAGCTGAAATGTTAGAGAACAGTATTTCTTTTGCGGCTGCTGATGAGTCGGCCACGAAATACCCTAACTGGTACATGGAAATGCAAGAGCTTGGTTTTAATTACAGGCTCACAGATTTTCAGGCTGCATTAGGAATAAGTCAGCTGAAACGTGCTGATGATGGTTTAGTTCGGCGGAGAATCATCGCAGAAAAGTATGCCGCCGAATTTAAAGGTAAAGCATTCGTGAAAGGCCAATCCGGACTAGTTGAGGGCCATGCATATCATTTATATGTTTTGGAAGTCGAAGACAGATTGGGTCTGTATAATTATTTACGAGAGAATAAAATATTTGCACAGATACATTATATCCCATGTCATCTTATGCCATACTATAAGAAGTTTGGATGGAAGGAAGGGGATATGCCCAATGCTGAAACCTATTACAAGCGATGCATCAGTTTGCCGATGTTTCCAACCCTGACTGATGCGGATCACGAATTTGTGATGGCGAAAATTAATGCATACTATCATGGCTAATCTTGCTATTATACCGGCACGTGGCGGGAGTAAACGAATTCCACGCAAAAACATTAAAGATTTTTTTGGTAAGCCGGTAATTGCCTATTCCATTGAAACTGCTCTCAAGAGCGGCTTATTTTCGGAAGTGATGGTATCAACAGATGATTCTGAAATCGCAGAGCTTGCAAAAAAATATGGAGCCAAGGTTCCCTTTATGCGGTCTGAAAAGAACTCCGATGATTTCGCAAGCACTTTAGACGTAATTAATGAAGTAGTCGTAAATTACAAAAAGCTTGAAAATAAATCATTCGAAAATATTTGTTGCATTTATCCTGCGGCTCCGCTTATAGATAGTCGCCAAATTCTTGAAGGGTTCAATAAATTTATCAGTCAGGAATTTGATTCAGTCTTTCCTGTTTTTGAAAGTACAAATCCTGTTTGGCGGGGTTTTGAAATAAGTAACGAAGGCAAGGCAAAATTACTATGGCCGGAGTTTAGTCAAAGCAGAAGTCAGGATTTAAAAAAAGTTTATTTTGACGCCGGTCAGTGGTATTGGATTCGCTTTGATTCTTTGAAAGGCTCTATCTTCAGTGATAATTCCGGAATTGTTTTACTTAAACCGGAGCAAGTTCAGGATATCGATTCCGAATCAGATTGGAAATTGGCTGAACTAAAATATAAATTGATCCATGAAGCCTAGAATCCTCATCCGTGCAGACGGAGATTCTTCGGTTGGGCTTGGGCATTTGGTTCGCTGCCTTGCTTTGGCTCAGATGCTGCAGGAAAAATTCCATGTGATTTTTTATTGCATGACAATTCCTGTTCAATTTAAATCAGAAGTTGTATCAAAAGGTTTTAAGGTGCAACCAATGGAAGCAGATTCAGATTTTTATTCATCTGTTCTTGATGCTGATATTGTAGTGCTGGATGGCTACCAATTTGCACTGGAAGACCATCAAAAAGTAAAGGCTGCCGGAGCATTGTTGGTATGCATAGATGACCTCCACAATATAACGTATGCTGCTGATGTGATAATTAATCATTGTCCCGGAATAAATGTATCCGATTACCAGGCGGAGGTATATACTCAATTTGCCTTGGGAAGCGAATATGTTTTATTAAGACCAAAGTTTCTAAGTGCATGTGGAACCAGGAGATTCAAAGAAAATCCGGATGCTGTCATGATTTGTTTTGGGGGAGCTGACACAAACAATTTAACTGTAAAGGCACTCCGTCAGGCATTGAAGCAGGATTGGTTAAAGAAAATTGTAGTTATCAGTGGTCCGGCTTATGTTTTTAAGGAAGAATTGGATGCGCTTTGTATTTCCGATCTTAGGGTTGAACACATTCATGCTGCTGACGAATTAACGATGCTTTCAAAGATGTTGGAGACTGATATTACGATAGTGCCAACCAGCGGTGTCCTCCTTGAAGCATTAGCAACAGGTAGTAGAGTAGTTTCAGGCTACTTTGTGGACAATCATAAATTTATCTACTCTCATTACCTCAAGGTTGGTGCTTTTATTGATGCAGGAGATTTTAGTGATAACTTAATTGAGAATGCTCTGCTTAGAGCTCGTCAAGATGGAGGTCTAAAGGAGCCATTTTTTGATGGACATTCAGGTGCTCGGATTGAAAAAATATTTCTGCATCTCAAGGCAAGTAAGGACATTAAACTACGTATAGCCAAAGACGAGGATCTTGAGCAAACGTATTCCTGGGCTTCAAATCCGATCATTCGTGCCTATTCATTTAATCAGCATGAAATTCAATGGCCGGAGCATGAACAGTGGTTTAAGAAGAAAGTTCAGGATCCAAATTGTTTTTACTTCATTGCAGAAAAATCTAATCTGCCTATAGGTTCAATACGATTTGATATTACCTCCGAAAATGCTTTAATTAGTTATCTGGTAGATCCGGCATATCATGGATCAGGCTATGGACACATTTTACTGCGCAATGGATTGATTGCCTTGATGAACAGATTAGCATTACTGGATAGAACGATAAGTTCTGTAACAGGAATGGTATTTAAATCCAATATTGCCTCCCTAAAAGCATTTCAACGATTGGGCTTTGAAAGTATTAATGAAGACTCAGAGTATTTCACGTTTAGAAAATTATGCAGGAATGAAGGAAATTAAAATTGCTGATTTTATTATTTCGGATTCTTCACCTTGTTTTATCATTGCGGAATTATCTGCTAACCATAATGGAAGTTTGGAGCGGGCTTTAGCAACTATAAAACAGGCTAAACGCGCAGGAGCCAATGCTATCAAGCTTCAAACATATACTGCAGACACAATTACACTTGACGTTCGAACTGATGATTTTAAAGTGAAGCAGGGCACTATTTGGGATGGTAAGTACTTGTATGACTTATACAAAGAGGCATATACTCCCTGGGAATGGCATGAAGAATTATTCGATGCTGCCAGAAAAGAAGGACTGGTTTGCTTTTCATCACCCTTTGATAAAACGGCTGTTGATTTTTTGGAAAAGCTGGAAACACCTGCATATAAAATTGCTTCCTTTGAAATAACCGACATTCCATTGATTGAGTATGTTGCATCTAAAGCAAAGCCGGTGATCATATCAACGGGGATTGCCGAAGAAGAGGATATCAGATTAGCACTTGAAGCATGCAAGAGAATGGGAAATGACCAAATTATACTGTTGAAGTGTACTTCAAGTTATCCTGCTCCCTTGGAAGAAGCAAATCTTGTCATGGTAAAAGATCTTGCGGATCGCTATAAGGTATTTACCGGATTATCAGATCATACGATGGGAAGCATTGCGCCTGTTGTTGCCAGGGTTTTTGGCGCTAAAGTATTGGAGAAGCATTTTACAATCGACAGAGCAGAAGGAGGACCTGATAGTTCTTTCTCAATGAATCCTGATGAATTTAATCTAATGGTAAATGCAGTGAGAGATGCCGAAAAGTCTATTGGAATCATCGATTATAATCTGACTGAGGGGCAATTGAAGGGCAAGCAGTTCTCGCGTTCCTTGTACGCAGTGACTGATATCAATATTGGAGATGAGATAACTGAATTAAATGTTCGATCGGTTAGACCTGGATTTGGAATGCATCCAAAGCACTATAAGGAAGTACTTGGAAAGAAATCAGTGAAGAAATATAAAAAGGGCGACCGGTTTAGCGGTTGATCAAATTGAAATGATTGGAATGAGGCTCAAAGATCTCTTTAATCCCGACGAGTTACCTGATACACTAAATTGTAAGCACAATAGTGAATACGGTGACGCATGGATTGTTGCCGCTTACTGCGGTTTTTCGGAAATTCCTCAACCATTTTCCGGCGAATGGCAACACGGTTGGATGATGCCTGAAAGAAATTTCCATCCTGAATTTGTTATCGGTAATGATGGTCTGTCAAGAAACAGAAAATCGAAAAAGTATTTAGTTGCAAGAAAAGATCAGGTTGACTATCTGCAATCGGAGGGATATACGAATGTTACAGCAATCGGTCTTCCTATTATATATGTGCCGAAGCCTAATCTTGAAAGAATTCCAAAGAGTCTGCTCGTAATGCCAGTACATTCACTATCGGATACCGAAGAGCAATGGAATGATGAGGAATATGCACAGTATATTGAAAGTGTATGTACTGATTTTGATGATATAGTTCTTTGTCTTCATAGTTCCTGTATGAAAAAAGGTAATTGGATTAATGCATTCAGAAAGCGAAATGTTAAAGTGGTGCTTGGAGCTGATCCTCATGATTGTAATTCCTATTTAAGATTAGCACACTTGTTCAATCGTTTTGAGTTCGTAACTTCAAATGAAATGGGATCGCATATTGCTTATGCTGCCTATATGGGAGCCAGGACTTCAATTGCAGGGCCGGGCCCGCGCTTTGAAAAAGCTGATTACTCAAAAACTGAATTTTACCGCAATGTTCCGGAATTATTGGATGTACTTGACAGCTGGTATAAAGAAGAGTTTTTTAAAAAGCATTTTGGATTTCTCTATTGTGACCCGCAGAATGCCAAATTGAATGTTGAATGGGCAGAGTTTCAGCTCGGTGAAATTCACAAAAAGAGTCCACCTGAATTAGCTTCTATCCTCGGATGGAATAGTTCCGGTCGGGCTTTGTATAAAATAAAGAAGGCAGTTCGTAAAATTATTTCTTAGAAAGATAGTCAGATTTAAAATGAAAGCATCTGTAATAATTCCAACATATAATCGTGCCGATCAGCTCAGCGTTACGCTTTCGAGTTTGGTGCGTGTGGATTATGATGCAAATTTGTTTGAAATAATTGTTGTCGATAACGGATCAACAGACTCTACCAAAGAAATAATTCATAAGCATATCCATGAGAATCCGAATCATCATATCAATTATGTATTTGATGCGATTCCGGGATTGCTTACAGGGAGGCATCGTGGTGCAATGGAGTCCAAGACAGATATTTTAATCTTTATTGACGATGATATTAAAGCGGATAGAAATTGGCTTCGGGAAATTGTTGGAACTTTTGAGCGACACACTGACGTGCATCTCGTTGGCGGTAAATGTTTACCGGATTTTGAAAAAAGTCCGCCTGATTGGATCCGATACTTCTGGAAAGAGCTCCCGGATGGTGGTCGTATGTTAACCGATTTGAGTCTGTGCGAATATGGTGAAACAGAAAAGGAGATTCCTGCCACCTGGGTATGGGGATTAAATTTTTCGATTCGTAAAGAATCATTGTACAAGTATGGAGGTTTTCATCCTGACAATATCCCGCCATCTTTACAGCATTTTCAGGGAGATGGTGAGACAGGATTATCATTTAAACTGATGAAGGCAGGTTGTAAGGTAGTATATAATCCAAAGATAATCGTGCTGCATATGGTTCCGGCAGAACGGATGACTTATACATATTTTGAAAAAAGGTACTTTTACCAGGGTGTTTGTAATTCATTCACCGAAATACGACGTATAAAGGGCTCTAATTGCCGGAAAATTATAACGACTTTTGTGAGAATGATGAAAGAAATTTATCATGCTTTATTCCGCACTGATAGAAATAAATTCATACCCGGGACAGATGATTATGATAAGAATTTGCTCATAACCCGATTTGCCTCAATGGAAAAAGCCGGTTATTTGTTCCACCAAAAAATAGCATGGAATTCTCCGGAATTGATGAAATGGATTTTACGTAAAAATTATTTCGATTATAAATTACCCAATATCTGATGTTAGAAAAAATTATTGAAAACAATATATTGTTAGCGATTATCATTGGCAATTCATACAAACAGGATGGCATATCGTTCTTTACGGATGATAATTTCTCCCAACAGCTAGGCTACATGAATCGTCCAAAAGGTCATGTCATTGAACCTCATCGTCACAATCTTGTTTCGAGGGAAGTTGTGCAAACACAGGAAGTTTTATTTGTAAAGTCAGGAAAAGTGCGTGTCGACTTTTATAATGATGATCAGAAGTATATCGAAAGCAGAATTCTTTTGCCGGGCGATGTGATCCTTCTTGCAGCCGGTGGTCATGGATTTGAAATGCTGGAGCCAAGTGAAATGATCGAGGTGAAGCAGGGACCATACATTGGTGAAAAGGATAAGGTTCGTTTTGAACCTGCGTCAAACTCAAATATAATCGTTAAATAATATATGATTCCGGTTAACACACCTTTACTTGATGGCAATGAAGAGAAATACCTGATCGAATGCATCCGGACAGGTTGGATTTCATCGGAAGGGCCATTCATTAAAAAGTTTGAAGATGATTTTTCTGCTTACGTTCACCGTAATCATGGCATAGCGGTTTCCAATGGTTCCGCAGCTCTTGATATTGCTGTGCAGGCTTTGAATTTGAATCAAGGTGACGAAGTGATTATGCCTTCTTTTACAATTATTTCTCCGGCACAATCGGTAGTGAAGGCTGGATTGCGTCCGGTGCTTATTGATTCAGATCCTGTAACATGGAATATGGATGTTGCAGCAATCGAGTCAAAGATTACCAAGAAAACGAAGGCCATCATTGTCGTCCATATCTATGGACTTCCGGTTGACATGGATCCTGTATTGGAGTTGTGCAGAAAGTTCAAACTTTTCCTCATTGAAGATGCAGCTGAAATGCATGGTCAAACGTATAAGGGAAAAGCCTGCGGATCTTTTGGTACTATTAGCATTTTTAGTTTTTATCCCAATAAACATATTACTACAGGTGAAGGTGGAATGATTGTCTGCGATGATGACAAACTTGCAGCACAATGCAGAAAACTTCGAAACCTTGCTTTCGAACCGGATGGTAGAAGATTTGTTCACCATGAATTGGGATGGAATTATCGCATGACCAATATGCAGGCTGCTTTGGGTCTGGCACAACTTGAGAAGATTGATGAGCATATTCTAAAAAAAAGACATATTGGTAATCGTTATCAAACCGGTCTTGCATCATTAAAAAACTTTCAATTGCCAATGGCAGGAACAAGATATGCCGAGAATATTTACTGGGTATATGCCTTGGTAGCAGAATCAGAAGAACTTTGTCTTGAAACAGTGAGGAAGCTTTCGGAGTCAAAAATTGGAACCAGACCTTTCTTTTGGTGCATGCATGAACAACCTGTTTTTAAAAAAATGGGATTGTTTTTGGATGAAAAATACCCTGTAGCCGAGAAACTTGCACGTAACGGTTTCTATCTTCCAAGCGGATTGGGATTAACGGATGCGCAGATCGATACTGTAATTGAAACAATGTACAGAATCAATTCCTAAAAGTAGCAGAGAGTTTAGCGATGTATTGAATTATGAAAATAGCAGTATGGATATTGGCTGATTACAAGCATCAAATTGGTGGTGGCTTTGCTTTGTACGACAAGTTTATTCAACAAATCGACAATTATGATTTTTCGCCCGAGATTGAAGTATGTTTTATTGGTCAGAATTCGGCGAGCAATTATAAGTTCAAGAAAAGGTATACTCAACTAAAATTTTTTGGATCTCTTTCGAACTCACTCTTTAGCCCGCTTCAAAAGTTGTTCGCCAGATTTTCTCATCGCATTGGTCTGTTAAACCGGTTTCAAAAAAGCATACTGAATTCTGAAAACATTGACTTGATTTTTTACCCGGTTCAGGGTTTCAGAAAGATTGGCAATTTTCCATTTGTTGTTTCGAATTGGGATACCGGACATAAGGCATCTTATGCATTTCCTGAATTGGCCATGAATTATTCTTTCAACTACAGAGATAAATGGTACAGTAAAGATATTTTCAAGGCATTACTGGTTTTTGCAGAGAGTGTTGCAGGACGAGAAGAGCTCATTTATTATACACATTTGAACCCTGATAGAGTAAAAATTCTCCCCTTATTCCCGGGCGGGGTAGTAGATTTGCAGGTGGATAAAATCATTCAGGAAGAAAAACTTTCTCACCTGAAGCTCTCTGCAGGTAAATACTTTTTTTATCCCGCGCAATTTTGGGCGCATAAAAATCATTATAATTTACTTGTTGCCTTTAAACAGGTCGTAAAGGAATATCCGGAATTTCAACTGGTTCTTACCGGTTCTGATAAAGGCAATAAGAAGTATATTGTCGAATCTGTTGAGAACCTGGGGCTGACTGACAATGTTCTTTTTACAGGGTTTATTGATAATGAGACTATGCTGGCTTTGTATTCAAATGCTGCAGCTATGGTAATGCCTTCATTCCTTGGTCCGACTAATATGCCTCTGCTTGAGGCAAGGTTGCTTCATTGTCCTGTCTTATGCTCCCATCTTCCCGGCCATAAAGAGATAATGCAAGATGGAGCTTTCTACTTTGATCCTGCCAATGCTGTTGAAATGGCTAATCAAATGATAAAGGTGTTGAATGATCATGAACGCTTAGGTTTGCTTGAAAAGGCAAGGACTAGCATTAATAATAGCAAGTTTAGTACTGAATATGCATTAGCTAAATTGAATGAACATTTTATTCATCTGCAGGCTATCAGAAAAGCTTGGGGTAAGAGTGATAAGATATTTTAAGTGAGTGTAATTTGTTTTTGAGCTATGCGATTTTCCATCATTATTCCTTCCTTTAACCAGGACAAGTACATTCGCAGTACGTTGGAGAATGTTGTAGCATTAAAGCAAGAGGCTCATGCTAAGAATACGCTTATTGAAATAATCCTTATTGATAATGAATCGAATGAGTCTGTGCGAAGAATCATTGAGGAGTTCAAACCGCATATTGATTATTTGGATATTAGTAAAGATAAGGGCCAATATGACGCTATCAATAAAGGTATTTCAGTATCTCAAGGCGATTATTGGACATGGCTGAATACTGACGACCATATTGATATTCCGGGATTTTTTAAATTGCTTGAAATAGTGAAGCTTAATCCTGATATCGACTATATTTACGGAGGCATCCAATACATGAATGAATCGGGTGAGATGCTGAATTATGTAAAACCTGAAATTTTATCTCTTGATACTTTGGTCAATAAAACACCGGGTATCTATCAGCCCGGATCTTTTTTTAAAAAGAAATTCACGAATAAAATTGGTTTACTAAAGCCTTACCGTTGTTGCTTTGACTATGAATATATTCTGCGTTGTCTAAAGAATGGAGCCATGTTCCATTGTTGTGATTTTTCCCTTGCCAGATTTCGCTTTTACAGTGACTCTAAAACAGGCAGTTTGATTCCTGTTTTCATAAGAGAGCAACTTAGTATAAGTGCAGACTATGGACGACGTCCCTTTAGTTTTCTTGGCTGGTTTTCCAGACTACGGTTGATTAAGCACAAATTATTTCCCCGCTAATGAAAAAGATTTTGTTATTGGGCGATATTAACTCCAGCCATCTTATAAAATGGGCAATTTCATTACGGAGGTATGGTTCAGAGATTTGTATTTTTTCTTTGAGTAAACCAAAGAGAGATTGGTACACTGAAGAAAATATCCGGGTGTATATTGGCCAGCAGAATGAATCAGCAGACTTTAGAGCCAATGATTCATTTAAGCTCAAATATATTTATGCATTGCGGGCTTTGAAGACATTCATCATTACTGTCAAACCGGATATCCTTCACGCACATTATGCGAGCAGCTACGGTTTGCTTGGGGCCTTAAGTGGTTTTAAGAACTACTATATTTCTGTCTGGGGATCTGATGTTTTTGTTTTTCCCCGAAAAAGCATTTTTCATCGCTTAGTACTGAGATTCAATCTTGCAAAGGCCAGATTGATTTTTTCTGCCAGTGAGGTGATGGCTGATGAAACGGTAAAGTATACTCAAACACCAATTCATGTGATACCATTTGGAGTGGATATTGAACAGTTTAGTCCGAACATTGCAGAATCGGCCGATGAGCGAAAGACCATTGTCGTCGGAACAGTTAAATCACTGGAGCCCGTATATGCTATCGATATTTTAATTAAAGCTTTCGCTAAAGTGAATGCAAATAGGAGAGACCAAAAACTCAAATTGTTGATTGTTGGTGATGGATCATTGAGAAATGAATTGGAAGCTCTTGCTCGTGAATTGCAACTCGGTAATGTTGAGTTTACCGGACAGATCGATAATTCAAAAATTGCACTTTACCATCAGCGAATTGATATTTTTGTAAACCTTTCTCTCATGGAAAGTTTTGGAGTCAGTGTTCTTGAAGCTATGGCTTGTGGAAAACCTGTAATCGTTTCAAAAGTTGGTGGTCTCGCTGAAATTACGGATACTAATTGCGCTATTCAGGTAGAGCCGGCAAATATTGACGAATCAGAAAGAGCGATAGATAAACTCATTTCTCACCCTGACTTAAGAGCTGAGATGGGTAAGAAGGGCCGAAAAAGAATAGAGGAGATGTATAATTGGCAACAAAGTGTTTCCCGAATGATGAGTTTATATAATCGAATGAGTTAGTTAATCCATTTTTTAATATGGACAAAAGTTTAGTAAAAGATATTTTTGAATGGGATACAGAAAACTGGTCTAAAGCGCTTCCCTTTTGGGAGGCGATGTTGGAATCGGCTCCTTCTGCAAACCTTTCCTGTCTGGAACTTGGTAGTAACAAAGGAGGACTTTCCTTATGGCTTGCATTGAAAGGTCATCATGTTCTCTGTTCAGATTATGTAAACCCGGAACCGAATGCATCTGCGCTACACGAAAAGTATAAAGTCACTCAACTGATTCAATACCTTCAGATTGATGCATTAAACATTTCCTATAAAGAAAAGTTTGATGTGGTTGTCTTTAAATCCATTCTAGGTGGAATCAGTCGCAATAATCAAAATCAGCTGAAGAAGCAGGTAATAGAACAAATTTATAATTCATTAAAGCCCGGTGGAATGATTTTATTCGCTGAGAATTTAAGTGCCTCCTCCATGCACAAATATTTTCGCAGGAAATTTGTCAGCTGGGGAAAAGATTGGAATTATTTGAAACTCGATGAACTCCCTGACTTGTTTTCAAAATTCTCCAGCTTTGAATATAAAACCCTTGGCTTTTTAGGTTTACTCGGCAGAAACGAGTTGCAAAGAAAATTTCTTGGCAAAATCGATAATTTATTAGCTCCTTTAATTCCGCCTTCAGCTTCATATATTTTGGTGGCTGTTGCCAAAAAATAATCCATGAAAATATTAATTCTTACACAATATTTTCCGCCGGAAGTTGGTGCTCCTCAGAACCGCTTGTTTGAACTTGCTACACGCTTGAAGGCTGCAGGAGTAGAGATTACTATCCTGACTGCGATGCCGAATTATCCCTGGATGGAAATTCACAAGGATTACCTGGGGAAAAAACGAATGGTAGAAGAAATGGATGGATTGACTGTACATAGAACAAGTATCTATGTCAGTAAAAGTAAAAGCATAATGAGGCGCTTGATGAATTACTTTTCGTTTGTGTGGTCATCTTTTTGGTATGGCAGAAAACTGGAAGCCGATTTTGATTATATTCTCTGTGAAAGTCCGCCCTTATTTTTAGGGATCTCTGCCTGGCTGCTGTGCAAAATTAAAAAAGCCAGACTTATTTTTAACGTTTCTGATTTATGGCCTGAAAGTGCTGAAAAGCTTGGACTTGTAAGCAATAAATTTTTCCTTGGTGCTGCTAAAATTCTTGAAGAATTTCTTTATCGGAAATCCTTTTTGATATGTGGTCAAACACAAGGAATTGTGCAAAATATTTCTTCAAGATTTCCACATAAGAAAGTCTATTGGCTGCCAAATGGAGTTGATTTGAAATTATTCTCCGGTACACCAAGCAGTGATTGGCGTATCCGTACTGGAATTCCGGAAGATTCGTTTTTGCTGATCTATGCCGGCATACTTGGACATGCTCAGGGTCTGGAGATAATTATTAAAGTGGCTGATAAGCTAAAGAATAATTCTGCTATTCATTTTTTGATTTTGGGTAGCGGCCCTTTGAAGAATGACCTTATAGCCTTGACTAAAAGTCTTGCTGTAAAAAATGTTACATTTCATGATGCTGTAAGGAAAGGTGACATGCCCGGTATACTTTCAGTTTGTGATGCATCAATTATTCCTTTGAAGAAACTGGATTTATTTAAAGGAGCTATTCCTTCAAAGATTTTTGAAGTCTTGGCAATGAAAAAACCAATTCTTCTGGGAGTTGAAGGTGAAGCTAAAGAGTTATTCATCGATAAAGGCAAGGCCGGAATTTATTTTACTCCTGAGAATGTCGATGAATTGGAGGGTGCCATCAAAACCCTTTCCGCTGATTCTGCATTATGCCGGCAGTTAGGTTTAAATGGTTTTAATTTCGTTGCTGAGCATTTTACACGAGATATGATTGCGAATAAATTTCTGAGCTATTTGAAGGAACTTCATGCTATGGGTGACTAAGATTTGTTGCTGAATTTTCCCGTAATTTCTGATTGTAATGAGATAACCGGCATTCTTTAAATCAGGTTTAAATATGTACTTTTGGACTTGTCAAATGACCTTAACCCTGGCTTAATGCTTTAGTTTTCATTGTTATGAAGATCCTCACGATTATCGGGGCAAGACCCCAGTTTGTAAAAGCTTCCGTTCTTAGCAGGGCTTTTTCTGCCTATTCGGATATTGAGGAATACATCGTGCACACAGGTCAGCATTACGATGATAATATGTCCGCTGTTTTTTTTAAAGAACTTGGATTAAGACAAGCTGATCAGAATTTAAATATTCAGGGTGGTTCGAATGCTTCCATGGTCGCTCAGATGATTTTAGCTATAGAATCTATCATCAGGCAGCAGGATCCTGATCTTGTACTTGTTTATGGTGATACAAATTCAACCCTTGCCGGAGGAGTTACAGCAAAGATGTGTGGTAAGAAGCTGGCGCATGTCGAAGCCGGAATGAGGCATGGCGATCTTTCCATATCGGAAGAGTTGAATCGTGTGCTTACAGATAATGTGTCTGACTATTTATTTTGTTCTACAGAAGCTGCCATGAACAATCTTTTAGCGGAAGGTGCTGAGAAGAAATCAGCGCAGTCATTTCTCTGTGGGGATCTGATGATGGATGCTGCATTACACTATTCTAAAATTGCTGAGTCCCGTCCAATTCTTTTGGATAATAATGTCAGGAAGAATTATATTCTTTGTACCCTTCATAGAGCAGAAAATGTGGATAATGAGGAGCGGCTTATAAATTTATTTTCAGCGCTCGATAAAATTGCTGAACACACTCCGGTCATTCTGCCAATTCATCCCCGAACAAGAAAACGAATGTCTGAATTTGGACTGAGAACAGCCGTAACATTGATGGATCCGGTCGGTTATCTTGACATATTAAATTTGATACGTCATAGCAGCCTGATTATGACCGACAGTGGCGGACTCCAAAAAGAAGCCTACTGTTTTAAGAAACATACTGTTCTTTTGCGAGAACATACCGAATGGGTAGAACTCCTTGACAATGGTTACCTGATTACAGCAGGGACTGATCCGCTAAGAATTCTTAATGCATTCAATGAACTGCGAAATAAACAAAGCAGCTTCGAAGAGAATTTTTATGGAAGGGGAGATGCAGGTGAAAATATCGCCGGTGTGATCAGTAAACTGTCAATCGGAGCAAATGTTTCATTACGTGAATCATAGAATATCGTGATGGAATTAGCAAAGAAAGATCAGATCGGATTATGGCTTCAATCGATCTTTGTTTTTTTTCTTCCTCTTTGGCAGCAGGTTTCGGTTGTTTCACTTATAGCATTAGTTGTTTTTGCTATTCTTAGTGGTAAATGGAAAGAATCATTCACTCTTTTTAAAGCTGATAAAGCTCTCTGGTTATTCGTTTCGTTTTATTTGATCCATGTTTTGGGGATGTTTTATTCCAGTAATCTCAGTTATGGATTTTTTGATTTGCAAGTCAAACTTTCATACCTGCTCATACCTCTTGTTTTATCCTCGCTTCTAATCTTGTCGCACAATCTGAGAATAATTAAATGGAGTTTCATTCTTGGGAATACTCTTGCCGGAATAATTTGTGTGCTGATTGCATTATCAAAGTATTATAAAGATGGCCTGTTCAGTCATTTTTTCTACATAGATTTTTCTCATTTTCTTCACACAAGCTATTTTTCAATGTATCTGAATTTATCTATCATCTTTTTGATTGATGAATGGTTGTCAAAAAAATCAAAAAATAAACTACTCAGTAACGCCATTCCGGTACTAAGCTTATTTCTTTTGTATTTAGTTATTCTTTTGTTCGCCCGCACTGCTTTGGCTGTATGCTACCTGAGCATTCTTTTATTTCTGATTTTAAAACGGAAGCAATGGTTTCCGGAAAAGAAAAAAGTCTTTGTCTTGTTCTCCGCCGGAGTTTTTGTCTTGATTTTTCAATTGGGAGCACTTCATTTCAATAATCGTTTTGTGCAGGTTGAAAAGGCGATGGAAAGCTCAAACACAGCCGGGAATGAAATCAGCAGGACGACAGATACATCGGTTTCGGAAGAAGAAAATAGCACCAGCACCCGGTTTAAATTGTGGAAGAACGCATTGCTCTTAATAAAGCAGCACCCGATCGTTGGTGTTGGGACTGGTGATATTAAGGATGAACTGAATGCAGAGTATAGGAGTACCGGTTATGAGTATGGTGCTAAAGGTGACTTTAACCCTCATAATCAGTATCTGCATACGATGGTCATGCTGGGCATAGCAGGAATTAGTATACTTCTTGCCTATCTCATTATTCCGTTCAGGATAGCTATCATGTCCCGAAATTGGCTTTACCTGAGTTTTCTTCTCATCATCATCTTAAACTCCTTAACTGAATCTATCCTTGAAGTACAAAAGGGAGTATTGTGGGTAGCCTTTTTCCAGGTTCTGTTTTATATCAACTGCAAGCATCAACAAGATGATCGAACTATGAATGTTCAAAAATCCACTTAATATTTCTCCGTTTAACGATGCCGGAATTTTGATTATTGTTGTATTTTGCCCCTTAGAAAACAGATATGATTCCCTTTTCACCACCTCGTATTGATCAGAAGATCATTGATGCCGTCACAGAAACCTTGCGTTCCGGTTGGATTACTACCGGGCCAAAGACTCGTCTTTTCGAGAAAAAACTGGAAGAATACTGTGGCAATCCTAAAACGCTCTGTGTAAATTCAGCAACTTCAGGTTTAGAGTTAATGCTTCGTTGGTTTGGAGTTGGCCCGGGTGACGAAGTAATTTTGCCTGCTTACACATACTCTGCTACTGCTAATGTGATTGTTCATTGTGGCGCAAGACCCGTATTTGTTGATGTGGAGAATGACTTTAATATTAGCCTGAAAGCTATCAGAATGGCAATCACAAGTAATACTAAAGTGATTATGCCGGTAGATTTTGGGGGCTGGCCTTGTGATTATGATGCTATCAATGCTTTGGTGAAGGAGAAGGAAATGATCAATATGTTTCGTCCAAACAATACACAGCAAGAATTGCTTGGAAGAATTTTTGTGTTGTCAGACGCCGCTCATTCACTCGGTGCTATTTATAATTCTAAACGAAGCGGTTCGCTCACAGATGTTTCTGTTTTTTCCTTCCATGCGGTGAAGAATTTAACAACAGCTGAAGGTGGGGCCATTGCTTTGAATCTTCCTAAACCTTTTGATAATAAGTTAGTCTACGATACGCTTTGCATCAAGGCATTACACGGGCAGAATAAGGATGCTTTGGCTAAAATGCAAAGAGGTAACTGGCGATATGATATTATTGAGCCGGGCTATAAGATGAATATGCCGGACATTCTGGCTGCAATCGGGCTGGTTGAAATTGAAAGATACGAAAGTGATACCTTGGCCAGACGAAAGCAGATTTGTAATTATTATTCTGAAAAATTAAAAGGGTATTCCTGGGCGATGTTACCCCTTAACAGCGGGAAACAAAATTCCGGAGCTACATGCACCGGATCATATCACTTATATCCATTACGCATTAATGATATTTCAGAGGAGAGCAGAGACAGAATCATTAAGGATATTTCAGATAGGGACGTATCTGTCAACGTACATTTTATCCCTGTACCAATGATGTCATATTATAAAAATCTTGGTGCTGAAATCAAGAAGTATCCGAAAACTTATTCAATGTATCGGAATGAAATTTCTCTCCCTGTCTATTATGATCTCACAAACGAACAGCTGGATTTGGTTTTAAATACTGTGATTACTGCAGTCGAAAATGAATTAACCTAAACTATATATGAAACCGTTTGCCTTACTATTGATCTTACTTGCTCTTGATCTTACAACGTATTCTCAGGTTGAAACTGATTATTTAAAACGTTCCGAACAAATATTCACCCTGGTGCGTGCTAAAGAGTTTGGAAAGATCATGGCAGATTTTGATAGTAGTTTGGCGAAACAAGTTGATTCTGTTCGATTACTTAGCGCATGGAATAGTTTGCTTGAAAGGGTTGGTAATTTTGTTAAAGTGACAGAAACGACTACGGAGAAAGTCGGAAAGCACGATGTGGTAATTCAAAAATCGGAATTCGAAAAACGTGCTGTTGATTTCAAGTTAGTCTACGGTGAGAATGGGAAAATCAAAGGGATCTTTTTTGTTCCTGAGGTTAAGAAATTTGTATTTACTAATCCGGATTACCTCGATTCTTCCCGCTTCTATGAAAAAAGAATGTACTTGACTACAGGAGAATACCGATTACCTGCAATATTGACAATGCCCCGTAATGTCGTTCGTCCACCCGTGCTTATTCTCGTCCATGGTTCCGGTCCTAATGACAAAGATGAGACGGTAGGCAACACAAAAATTTTCAGGGACATCTCTGTTGGATTGGCTGCACAAGGAATAGCCGTTCTGAGATATGATAAGAGAACCCGTAATTACGGGAGCAGGATGCCGGAACTTATGAGGAACCTCACTGTAAAAGAAGAAACAATGGATGATGTCCTTTCCGCAATTAAATTAGTGAAGCAGGATTCCACACTTGATGCCGGCAGAGTATACCTTGCAGGTCACAGTTTGGGAGGAATGTTGCTTCCGCGAATCGCAATGCAGACGAAGGACATCTCCGGTTTAATATTGATGGCGGCAAATGCAAGACCTATGGAGGATTTAATGCTTGAACAGATGAACTACCTTAGTGCAGGTGACAGTGCATCTGAAGAGCTAGTCCATATGAGAGACAGTATGCAGACTGAAGTGGCAAGAATTAAAAAACTGACAAAATCCAATGCTCAGGACAGTATCGGTATACTTGGTATTCCGGTCTCTTATTGGTTGGATCTTAAATCCTACGATCAGGTGGCTTCTGCTTCAAAATTAAAATTACCTATCTTGATTTTACAAGGCAATCGGGACTACCAGGTTACGCTTAGCGATTTTGCTTTATGGCAATCAGGATTGAATAAAAATAAGAACGTGAGCTTCCGGTCCTATGAAAAATTGAATCACTTTTTTATTGCAGGAGAGGGGAAGAGCCATCCGGATGAATATGATAATCCCGGACATTTCGATAAACAAGTGATTGATGATATGAGCACCTTTATTTTGAAGGGCTTTTGAACTAAGCCGATGATTCTTGCCTTGAACCGGATTTTAATTCGTTCTGCTGATATATTTTTTTCATTTCTGGGATTGATCTTTTTTTTGATCCCGGCGATTATTATTGCCATTCTTATCAAGTTCGATTCAAAAGGTCCTGTAATTTTCAAACAAACAAGAGTTGGAAAAGGAGGAAAAGATTTTCGCCTTTTAAAATTCAGAACCATGAACAGGAACGCTGAATCGAAAGGCCTTATTACCGTTGGCACGGCAGATCCAAGGATTACCGGTATTGGCTCCGTTTTGAGACGAACAAAATTGGATGAGATACCCCAGTTATACAACGTACTCTTGGGTGAAATGAGCCTCGTTGGGCCCCGACCGGAAGTCAGAAAATATGTCGATCAGTATTCACCGGAGCATAGAATTGTACTGTCTGTACGCCCCGGAATAACAGATTTCGCTTCCATTAAATTCAGCAACGAAAATGAGCTCCTAAGCAAATCGGATGACCCTGATCAGTACTATGTGGAACACTTGATACCCGAAAAGATACGGCTGAATATGAATTTTATTGAAAAGCCTACTATAGGGAATTACCTAACTATCATTTGGTTGACCCTTAGGAAGCTGTTTTTTTAAGTGCTGCTTGAATCCGGCAATGGGTATTATTAAATTGAATATTTGTTTAACATATCAAAAAAGGTTCTACTTTTGTAAAAGCTATATAATAGCAGGGGATTTTTTTAGCAATATCTTTTTCACGTATAGTAGTTATGAGAATAAAAATTTCGTTTTTGAAGGTCCACGGTAGCAGTGGAACCGTTCCACTTCACCACCAAAAAATCATTTCCGCCTTTTTAGAGGAGGTCATCAGGGAGATGTCTGTGTCTTCGGACAATTACAGCTTTTCTTCACTGAAGGGAACTTCAAAGGTTCAAACCGGACAGATTCGTTTCTTGTCTTCCAAAGTATCTTTGGTGCTCTCTGCTCCGGAAGCAGATTTTATTGATGAATTGGTCAAGAAAATTTTTGATCGACGCCTTGTAAGCTTCGCTAAGTTGACACTCGTGCCGAAATCATTTGAAGTTATACCTGATCCGGAATTTAATACTCAGATGAAATATGTGTGTATTTCTCCGATGGTTCCTCAGGAAGCCTTCCTTGCTGATGAATCAGGAAATTTGCCTGAGCCCTTAGATCCAAGAGCACAGGAGTATTCAGATATGTTTTACGATGCAATCCTTGATCGCATGGAGAAAGCAGGATTTACTGAAGATCAAATAAGCAAGTTCGCTGAATTTGAAATCATCCCTGATCCAACCTACATCCAGAAAATCGCTGATACACACAAAAAATTCGCACGTATCTATAAGAATA
This sequence comes from Bacteroidota bacterium, assembly GCA_004295015.1. GTDB lineage: Bacteria > Bacteroidota > Bacteroidia > AKYH767-A > 2013-40CM-41-45 > QQVM01. The sequence goes on from SHNE01000049.1 coordinate 122,012, forward strand.
ACCTGAATCAAACGATATACGGTTATCTCTTACCTTTCACTTTGCACGCACACCCGCAAGTCCAGAAATTTATATGGGAATGTGGAATTGGTCTCTACACAACGCAAGGATACGGAATGGTTGATATTGTTGGCGGCTCTGCACCTGAGACTGAATCAGACAATTGATCTATAGAAGATCCCCTTGATCATTCGAACTTCGAAATCTTAGCGAACTTGACTGATTGATGCTCTCCGTTTACTACTGCAATCAATATGTAAACACCCATGTCCAAATTTTGAACGGGTATTTCCCTGCAAAGAATATTTGGGTTGAAAGAGTTACTGCAAGAAATGCTCGAATAGTATTCACTGAATTTTAATTTACCGAAGGCATCGTAAATATAAAGTGTTACGGGACTGATTGTCTTTAAAAAAATACTGAAGGTTCCCGGGAAATTTGAAACTGCGGTAGGGTAAAAGTTGATGTCGAAGTTTCCGCAAACAGTGCTTGTTGTCCAGCTTCCATCCAGAAGACCGCCCCAATAATAGGCAGCACATTCATTTTTATACGTGACATTATCACAACCGCAAACCGGTTCATAAGTCGTGCCGCATGGCCAGAATTTATCTTCAATTCGGGTACTGTCGACACAATAGCTGAACTGTTGTTGTGCATGGCTCTCGCTTAGTCCAAGAACCAGCATACAGGCAATCAGTAGAATTCTCATTGTTGTAAAGATATTAAATAGCAGGGCTCAAGTCAATTCTAAGAAGATATTCAACGAACATTAACTTATTTAGGTCAGGATTGTTTTATTGCCCGGAATATTTTGGTGATATTCATCCGGCTTTGCCGGCATTTCTATTTAAATAAATCCATAAGTGTCTTATTATCATTTGTTTATTTTGAATAATTTAAGTATATTAATCATATTATTTTGAACTTTCTGGCCCATATCTATCTAAGCGGCGACAATGAGGAGCGAATGATCGGGAATTTCATTGCCGATTATGTCAAAGGAAGGAAGATGTACGAATATCCCGATGAGATTCGAAAAGGAATAGAGCTACACAGAAAAATCGATTACTTCACCGATCATCATCCAATTACATCCAGAAGTAAGGCCCCTTTGAGAAAAAAGTACAGACATTATTCAGGTGTGCTCGTTGACTTATTTTACGATCACTTTCTAGCTAAAAATTTTCCTGATTACTCAGGTTTATTATTGAAAGATTACTCTTTGAACACCTACGAAATATTAAGTCGAAGAAAAAGTGAATTGCCTGAAGGTGTCCAACATTTTCTTCCATTTATGATTGAAAGAAACTGGCTGCTGAGTTATGCCAGCCTGGAAGGTATAAACCGTGTAATGACAGGGCTTTCCAAAAGGGTGAAGTTTGAAAACCGCATGGATGAAGCCATTTACGACCTCAAAGCCGGATATCCTGCATTTGAAGCCGATTTCAGCGAGTTTTTCCCGGAGTTGATTACCTTTGTAGAGCAACAAAGCCCGGAATGACCCTTTTTGTAAGAATAAAGCCTAATCAACGTCTTGATCTGATTGAAAGAGTGAACAATGAATGGCAAATCCGACTGAAAGCTCCTGCTGTCGATGGAAAAGCTAATGATCATTTGCTTACTTTTTTGTCGCAAGTGTTGAATCTTCCTAAAGCTGCTATCCTGATTAAACGTGGGCATAGCTCACGAATGAAATATCTTGAGATCAATGCAACAACGGATTATGTGTTGGGAAAACTTGAGGCTTTGGTAAATGAATAGGCTGGTAGCCTGCATGCTATGGGAACTACACAAGCCAATGTGAATAACTATCGCGTGGATTGTCGCTTCTAATGGGCTGCCGACTCTAATTTTAGGCGACATTTTTAGCTCTTGCCTCGAACCTGATTTGGTAAATCTCTCAGGCTCCGGGAGAACAAAAGAAATTAAACAGTTTCTGGAATAGTCCAGAAAAGCAGCGTAAAATTAATATTGATAATAATGGCAGAGAAGAAAAAACCGGATCACGAATATACAGAAGACAGCATTCGATCGCTCGACTGGAAAGAGCATATCCGCACTCGTCCCGGAATGTACATAGGAAAATTAGGAGACGGTTCCTCGAAAGATGATGGGATTTATGTTTTGCTGAAAGAAACCATAGACAATTCCATTGATGAGCATGTCATGGGATATGGGAAATTGATCGACATTCTCATTCAGGACGGAAGAGTAGAAGTCAGGGATTATGGTCGTGGTATTCCCCTTGGTAAAGTGGTTGAATGTGTTTCTAAAATTAATACAGGCGGAAAGTATGACAGCAAAGCTTTTCAGAAGAGTGTGGGTCTGAATGGTGTAGGTACAAAGGCAGTGAATGCCTTGTCTTCTTACTTCAAAGTTCAATCCGTGCGCGAAGGTCGGATAAAGATTGCTGAATTCTCTCAGGGAAATCTCAAGAAAGAGGAAAAGGAAAAAAGTACGACTGAAAAGAATGGTACCATGTTCAGTTTCATACCTGATGATTCCGTTTTTTTAAATTACAGATATAACAAAGATCATGTGGCTAACATGATGTGGAATTATGTGTATCTGAATAAAGGACTTCGTATCAAATTCAATGATATGGAGTTTTATTCTGAGAATGGACTAAAAGACCTGCTGGAAAGAAATCTGTCGGATGAAATATTATATCCGATAGCTCACCTGCACGGAGAGGATATCGAAATTGCATTCACGCATACTACAGCCTATGGTGAGGACTACTATAGTTTTGTGAATGGTCAGCATACTACGCAAGGTGGTACACACCAGGCTGCTTTTCGCGAGGCAATTGTTAAAACAGTCAGAGAGTTTTTCAAAAAGGAGTTTGATGCAAGTGATATCCGGACTTCTATTGTTGCAGCAATAAGCGTTCGTGTGCAAGAGCCTGTGTTTGAATCACAGACGAAAACAAAATTAGGTTCACTTACACGTGAGCCGAATGGACTTGCAATCAGAACATGGATCAATGATTTCGTTAAAACTGAACTTGATAATTACCTTCATAAGAATCCGGAAGTTGCAAAAGCAATTGAGAGTAAGATATTGCAGAGTGAGAGGGAACGAAAAGAAATTGCGGGAATAAAGAAGTTAGCCAACGAAAGAGCAAAGAAAGCAAATCTTCATAACAAGAAATTGCGTGACTGTCGTGTTCACCTTAATTCAAAACATATCGACCGTCTAGAGTCCACTTTATTTATCACCGAAGGAGATTCTGCCAGTGGATCAATTACCAAGGCGAGAGACGTTAATACACAAGCTGTTTTCAGCCTCAAGGGAAAACCTCTGAATTGTTATGGGATGACAAAAAAAGTGGTTTATGAGAATGAAGAGTTCAACCTCTTGCAAAATGCATTAAACATTGAAGACGGACTTGATGAATTACGCTACAATAAAATTGTGGTCGCTACCGATGCCGATGTTGATGGTATGCACATTCGTCTCTTGTTGATGACATTTTTTCTTCAGTTTTTTCCTGAGCTGGTGAAAAACGGATATGTCTATATTTTGCAAACGCCTTTGTTCCGCGTACGAAATAAGAAGGAGACGATTTATTGTTATAGCGAAACTGAACGGGTTCGTGCCATCGAAAAACTCGGTGTTAATCCTGAAATTACCCGTTTTAAAGGATTGGGAGAAATATCTCCTGATGAGTTTTCAAACTTTATAGGAAGAAAAATTCGCCTCGAACCTGTGATGTTGAGCCAGGATGAAACGATTCATCATCTACTTGAATATTACATGGGAAAAAATTTTCCCGAACGTCAGGATTTCATCATTCAAAACCTTCGTATTGAAAAGGATGTGGTGAAGGAACAACTTATGGCAGAAGAAGTAGAATAAATTTTCGAAATTAATCAGCAAATAAGGAGTATTAATATTAATGGCATAATGGCTAAGAAGAAGAAAGAAATTACTAAAACTAAAGTTACGGCGGAAAAGGTTGATCTTGATCAACAACATGCAGAAAATTCTACGGTTCCACATGTACAAGGTATGTATGAGAATTGGTTTCTTGATTATGCATCCTATGTTATCCTCGAAAGAGCTGTTCCACATATCAATGACGGTCTAAAGCCTGTACAGAGGAGAATCTTGCATTCCATGTGGGACATGGAAGATGGCAGATACAATAAAGTGGCCAACATCATTGGTCATAGCATGAAGTATCATCCTCACGGGGATGCATCTATCGGTGATGCCCTGGTTCAATTGGGTCAGAAAGATCTGTTGATTGATATGCAGGGAAACTGGGGTAATATCTATACCGGTGATAGCGCAGCTGCAGCCCGATACATTGAGGCGCGACTCTCTAAGTTTGCACTCGATGTGGTCTTCAATCCGAAGACAACCGACTGGCAACTTAGCTATGACGGAAGAAACAAGGAGCCTATAACGCTGCCTGTAAAATTTCCATTGCTGCTTGCTCAAGGAGTTGAGGGAATTGCGGTAGGACTTGCCTGTAAAATTCTCCCTCACAATTTCATTGAACTTATCGAAGCCTCTATCGATTCCTTGAGAGGAAAAAAAGTTAACCTCTTACCCGATTTCCCAACCGGCGGTATCGCGGATTTTAGCAAGTATAACGAAGGATTAAGAGGAGGAAGAATACGCGTAAGAGCGAAAATTGAAAAAAAGGATAAGAAGACACTGGTAATAACTGAAATTCCTTTTGGTACCAATACATCCTCGCTCATTGATACTATCCTTGCAGCCAATGACAAAGGAAAGATTAAAATTAAAAAAGTAGAAGATAACACTGCTGCCAATGTTGAAATTCTGATTCAGTTGCACAGTGATTCATACGAAGACCTCGATAAGACTATTGATGCCTTGTATGCGTTCACAGCTTGTGAGGTGAGCATGGCTCCAAATTCTTGTGTCATCATTGATGATAAGCCATGTTTCATGAGTGTGAATGACATCCTGAAGTACAATGCTCAGTATACTATGGATCTGCTCAAAAAAGAACTGGAGATCCGGAAGAACGAATTGGAGGAAGAATGGCATTTTAGTTCACTCATTAAAATATTTATTGAGAAACGAATCTATCGGAATATTGAAGAATGTACTACCTGGGAATCTGTGATCGAAACTATTGATCTCGGATTAAAACCGTACAAGAAAAAGTTTAAAAGAGAAATTACACGCGAAGATATTGTTGGCCTGACAGAAATAAAAATCAAGCGGATTTCGAAGTATGATGTAAAAGCTCAGGATGAGAAGATCAAAGGTTTGGAAGATCAACTTAAGGAAGTGGAACATCACCTCGCTAACCTGCGTCAGTATACAATCACCTGGTATAAGGATCTCCTGAAAAAGTATGGAAAAGGACGTGAGCGTAAAACAGAGATTGGTTCCTTCGAACAGGTTAATGCTGCTGAGGTAATAATGAATAACCTAAAGCTCTATGTGAACAGAGAAGAAGGATTTGCCGGGTCGTCTATGCGTAAGGATGAATTTCTTTGCGAATGTTCTAATCTTGATGATATCATTGTTTTTCGTGGAGATGGAACTATGATCGTTACTAAAGTAGACGAAAAGAAGTATGTCGGTAAGGACATTCGCCATATCGCACTTTATAAGAAGAATGAGGAAGGCCTCGTTTACAACATGATTTATCAGGATGGTAAAGGTGGCAATGTGATGATCAAAAGATTCACTGTTGGTGGCACTACCAGAGATAAAGAATATGTCCTCACAAAAGCCCAGGAAGGATCCAAGGTGCTTTGGTTTTCTGTGAGTAATGAAAAAGATGCTGAAACCGTAAGAGTCGTCCTTAGGCCAAAACCAAAGTTGCGGATCACTCAAATTGATGTCGACTTCAACCAAACGGAAGTAAAAGGAAGAGGTGCAATCGGAAACATCCTTACAAAAAATTCTGTCACACGGGTTATTAAATTAAAAGATGGACCTGTAACACCGGAGCCGAAGCAAACAAGCATTCTTCCTGATAAACCTGAACCGGTTGTAAAAGCTAAAGTGCTTTCTAAAGCAACAATTCCTGCGAAGAAAGCGAAGGCTGAACCACCTTCAAAGAAAATTGCTCCAAAGAAGAAGGGAGCAAAACCATCAAAAAAAGTAAAACCACTCAAGGAAGAAAAAGCGGTAACCGTAGAGTGGGACATGGGAAAAAAAAGTGATCAGCTGAAAAAAGATCGCAACCGCATCGTAGCCAAGCTTGATAAGAAGAACAAGCTGAAGGAGAAGAATCAAATGAAGATGGATATCTGATCATAAAGCAGATTTACTTTTTGTTTAATCTTTCCTCGGGTATTGATTTACCGAATCTTCATGAATTTAACATTTTCATTGTGTAAATTCCGAAGAGTTTGGATTCTGCATTTTACTATTTCCTTTTAAAACAGGTATAGTTTCTACAGAGAATTTTCATGCTTATTCTTCGTTACAGCAGCAGGCAGAAAATTCTTCTTACCTTCGTAATACCATGAAAAAGTTATTCTTCTTAGTTATCATCATTTTTCTGATCAAATCTTCTTTTGCGGCTCAAATCCTTATTCCTATGGATGAGACGCAGAAAAACCATCTCAAAGCTTACGGAATTGCATACATGGTTTTGCAACATGATGTTCCTGTCTCGTGGCTATTGAATTACAGAGGTGGAAGCTTTTTATTTGATGATGTTCCAAAATTTGAAAGCGAATGTTCAATTCGTGGTGTATCTTTTCAAATTCTTGCTGATGGTCAGGCTGCTTCCATTCTTACTGAAATTTCCGATCCGGAAGTAAACATGGATATTATGAAATTGGAAAAGGCACCCAAGGTTGCAGTTTACTCCCCTAAAAGTAAATTACCCTGGGATGATGCTGTAACTCTTGCATTGACCTATTCTGAAATCCCCTATGAGATTGTCTATGACGAAGAAGTCACAAATGGCAAATTGCTTCTTTATGACTGGCTTCATTTGCACCATGAGGATTTTACAGGGCAATACGGTCGTTTCTATAATAACTATAAAAATGCTGCATGGTATCAGGAGGATCAACGGAACCAGGAAGCAATGGCTGCCAAGCTTGGTTTCAACAAAGTATCTATGATGAAGCTTGCAGTGGCAAAAAAGATCAATGAATTTGTGGTCGGAGGAGGCTATTTGTTTGCGATGTGCTCGGCTACCGATAGCTATGATATCGCACTCTCTGCTGAAGGTATTGATATTTGCGAGCAAATGTTTGACGGCGATCCTGCTGATCCCAAAATGAACTCAAAACTTGATTATACCAAGACACTGGCTTTTAAAGATTATAAGCTGAGTACAAATCCTTACGAATACGAATTCAGTGAAATTGACAACCAGCCGCCCATTCGTAAAATTCTACGCACAGAAGACTTCTTTACCTTGTTTGATTTTTCAGCGAAGTGGGATCCGGTTCCAACTATGCTCTGTCAAAATCATGAACAAGTGATTAAAGGTTTCATGGGACAAACCACTGCTTTTCGTAAACGTTTTGTGAAACAGGATGTATTAGTCATGGGTGAAACAAAAGCTGAAAATGAAGTCAGATATATTCACGGCGAATTTGGAAAAGGTACATGGACTTTTTATGGAGGACATGACCCTGAAGATTACCAACATCAGGTTGGTGACCCACCAACCGATCTTGCATTGCATCCGAACTCGCCGGGATATCGATTAATCTTGAATAATATATTATTTCCGGCTGCGAAAAAGAAAAAGCAAAAGACTTAATTTTTGTCTTGCCTACATATCAAAGAATCTCCAGTTCAATCCAAATTGAAGTATTCGACCCGCTTGTGGATAATGAGGTGTAAGGAAATAGCTGTCTCCCAACAAACCATCTCCTAAATTTTCAATTTTTAGAAATATCCTTGCCGTTTTAATTTTCATATGTATGAAGAAGTCAACCAAGGGATAGTCTCCTGTTTTTCTTATACTTTGATTGTAGAACAAGGCTGTTGCCGGCATGAATGACTCTGCGTAATAGGCAGAATTATAATTTAGCTGAAACCCTATCTGCGCTCTCATTGCTCTTTTGAACAAATCTTTCTCCAAATACAATGCATGCGAACCGCAATAGGAGGGCAGGTAAATAACGTTTTCTTTTGAGCCATTTTGAAAATAGAACTCGTTGTCAAAGTGCCAATTTCTAACTAAAAAATTCTTAATGATCCTTATCTGACTTATTTCAAGTGGGGCATTAAATTGAGACGGTTTTGCATCTGAACCAATGTACACGAAATTTTGTATTGTGTGTAAGATGAATTCAAGCTGGAAAAGATAAGGCTTATTGGAAAATCCGACCAGAATATTTTGAGATTGGATCTTTTTAAAATCGTTTTTCCAAAGGAAGTGATTTGAATAATAATTCTGATACATGAAGTCAGCTTCTCGATTGTTCGCTGCAGCTGAAATATATAATCCGCCCGCTTTATACTGAGGAGTAGCTGCATGTCCTTCTATATTGTATGAGCCTTTGTTTTCTCCTGCGAAAATTAAATTTGCCGATGCCTTAAAGTTGAAGCTTGTATCACGGACAGGACTGAATAATTTAGCCTTCAGACCATAATTACTTCTGCTGAATGTATCCCGCTGTTTATAGTCGAACCACTGATGTTCTACTTCAATAGTTGAAGTAAAATTTCTGAAATAAAAAGAAGTGGAAGAATCTGACTGAGGTAGCAGAAAACCTCCGGAATTTATCAAACTATAATAATGAAGCGAATCGTAGGTTGAAGTGCCATTATAAAACTGTGAATAGAATGTGCTGTCGGAAACTGCATCCGAGTAGGCATAAGATCCACTTTCAAAATTGCTCGATTGAATCAATTGAAATGAACCGATGGTTCTCTTTCTTGTATCTCCCGAATCCGGTAGGTTGAGTAGATTGTATCTGTTTTGTAAAGACAGAATACGACTTCTGACTTGATGCTTGGCATCGGATAATTGAATACTTAGTCCTTTCAATCCTAAATTTGTAATGTTTCCCAGGTCAAAAAGAGAATCACTTTTCAATCCTCCATTAACTTGATTCTTAAAGGCGTTCCATATAGACGATAGAAATAGATTATAACGCTTGTTTGGCGATTCATACCAGCTGTAGAGTGCAAGTTGATTTTGGTAGGTATCGCTATTTCGTGTAAAATCTTTTACCCCCAGACGATGAAAATCAATTCCGGCACTCCAGTTTTTTAATATGTTCTGACTGTGAATTACGCGTATCTCCTGCTCCTTGAAAGTAGAATTATGGTAGTCCACCTGCGAGAAGCGTTTATTCGATCTGTAAAATCGTAAACTATCCGGTTTCCAAAAATAGGGCTGGTATGAGCGAAGTCCCACTAAAGGAAAAATCTCCCTGTCAATTTTAAATAGTTGAGGACTCAGTGCACTACCTAAGTTCCCTAATGAATTATAATGATTTCGAATTGCAGGATTAACGCGGGATAGATTTATCAGACTTGAATCCAGTTTATTCCATTTAAGTACCACATCTTCATTAATTCCGGAATATACATAGCGTACATGTGTTGGAATATGGGAACTGACAGTTAGTGAGTCCTCGGCAACGGCATTGCTGATTAGCGGGTTAATAAGGTAGATTATTCCAAAGCATACCAGCATTTGCATTCTGCGGATACGAAATAAATCATGGAATGTCCCTGACTGCTTTGGGAAAAATAATTGCTTTTGGAATTTCACGGCTCTTGATTGTCAATTTTCTTCAGGCATCACCACTGCAAGGATGATATAAAGCAGAAGTCCGGTCCCAAAAATTAATACTGATGCCAGAAAAAGAACTCTGACAATGGTGGGGTCTACATCAAAGTAAGCTCCCAAACCTCCACAAACTCCGGTGATTTTCTTGTCTTTTTTTACCAGCCGTTTAGCCATTAACGATCAATTTTCTGCTAATTTAGTCCTTCAGTTTTGACTTTCAAAATAATCGCATCTTGCACCCTATATGCAGACTTTTCTACATCAACTCACTGATTCGCTTCAAAAAGAGCACGGCGAGGATCTCTCATCACTCAATATCGTATTTCCCACCCGTAGGGCAGGAATTTTTTTCAAACAAGAATTGGCTTCCAGAGCCACAAAGCCATTTTGGACTCCAAATGTCTTTACAATACAGGATTTTATAGCCCGTTTATCACCATTGCTGGTTCCTGATTCGGTATCACTGCAATTCAGTTTGTACCGAATTTATAAGAAATATTTTCCCTTAGAATCCTTCGACCGCTTTTACCCTTGGGGAGAATTGATGTTGCAGGACTTCTCGGATATAGATCGATACCTGGCGGATGCTTCCAAGGTTTTTAGCGTAGTAAATGATTTGCGGGAGATTGAACAGGATTTTCAGTTGCCTGAAGAGGAGCTCGAAAAACTCAGGCAGTTCTGGTTGAGTTATTTTGCAAAGGACCCTTCAAGTTTAAAGTTGGAGTTTATCAATACCTGGAAGCATCTTGGTTCGATATATTTTGAATACAGAGATTATCTCTTGAAGCAAGGAACCGCCTATGAAGGACTTGCATTCAGAGATGTTGCTGAACGAATACAAAGAGCCGAGATAAAAGATGATGGGGCTTTTAACAATTTGGTGTTTGCCGGCTTTTATGCGCTTACAAAAACCGAAGAAGTCATCCTCGAACATTTTATTAAAAATAAAGGCGCCAAAATATTTTGGGATGCGGATTCCTATTATGTAGATCAAAGTCATCAGGAGGCCGGTACCTTTTTTCGAAAAGGTAATCTTGCGAAAGAAAATTTTTTGTGGAAGATGGATCATTTTGCCACAGAAAAAAAAGTCATTGAAGTCGTTGGGATCCCATTGATTGTCGGACAAGCAAAGTATGCGGGAGAGTTGCTTGATTCCATGTTGAAAGATCCTATGTTCAAACCTGAACGTACTGCACTTGTTTTACCTGATGAAAATCTCTTATTCCCTGTTCTTTATTCTCTTCCGGAAGAAATGAAGGAGGTGAATGTGACTATGGGCTATCCATTGCGGGTAACGCCTGTTTATCACCTTTTCGAATCATTAGTAAACCTGCGACGTAATCAACGAAAGGAAAGTGGAGATCAGCAAAGCTATTACTACAAGGACGTTTTAAATATTCTTAATCATCCTTACATTCGATTGATTGCACCAGGTCAAATTAAAAAGTTTCTCAATGAGTACAACAAAACCAGGGAAATAAGGATTGAAGATGATCGCTTTGAAGAGACTAAATCTGAATTCTTTCTGCAAACTTTCAGGAAGCTGGAAGGAGGTACTGATTTATTCAAATGGTTAAGAGGGATTTTGCAATTAATTCTGACGGCGATGAAGGAGCAGGATTTCAAGTTTCATCGACTTGAATCGGAATTTGTAGTGCAGTTTTACACCCATCTCAGCAGGCTTGAGGATGCTTTACTAAAGGAAGATATAAACGTTGAGCTGGAGACTTCCTGGTTTTTATTTCGTGAAATAATTCAGTCTGTGAAGATCCCGTTTACGGGCGAACCATTAAAAGGTCTGCAGGTGATGGGATTTCTTGAAACGAGGGTGTTGGATTTTGACAGGGTAATTCTGCTTTCTGTCAATGAGGATGTATTGCCTGCCTCCGGAAATAAACCTTCATTTATTCCTTTTAATATCAGAAAGGCCTTTGGCTTACCTACCTTCGAAGATCAACATGCCGTATCGGCGTATCACTTCTACAGATTGTTGCAAAGGGCTGAGAACGTTCATTTATTATATAATACGGAAAGTAAAGCCATTGCAGGCGGGGACAAATCCAGGTTCCTTCTTCAGTTGGAACATGAATTATCAGTAGCCTTTCCTGACAAACTTAAATTCATTGAAAAAGTTGTTAGTACACCCTTTGCCGAAGAAAAAATAAATGAGATCAGAGTAAAAAAAACTCCTGAAATACTTAATGTCCTTGAGAAATATTTTGATAAAAGGTCTGACGAGGGAGAAAAATTTTCTGCTAAGTTTTCTGCTTCAGCGCTAAGCTCGTACATAAGTTGCAGCCTTAAATTTTATTTTCGTTATCTGGCCGGCCTCAAAGAGCAGGAGGAGACCCGGGAATTTATGGAAGCTGCAGGGTTCGGAAAAATTCTTCACAGAAGTATGCAATTACTATACACAGAGCATTTCGAACTTTCCGAATCATCCTTTAAGGAACTTGAATTGAAAATTGATTCTGCTTTGGACAAAGCTATTCAGGAAGAATTAAATTCGGATAAAAAACTTCTTGGAAAGAATCTGCTGTTAAGAAACGTACTGCGTGAATTGATCTCCAAAGTGCTAAAGAATGACAAAAAAGATGCACCCATGCAAATCAAGTCTCTTGAAAAGGAAGTCTGTAGAGAAATTGAAATTCGTGATGGGCATAAAGTTCAGCTACAGGGTATTGTTGACAGAATCGACGATCAGGCAGGCAGGATAAGAATACTGGATTATAAAACAGGCAGAGTGAATAAGCGAAATGCATCTTCCATGGAAGATTTGTTCGGTGATCCGAAGTTCAAGGAACAATTTCAGGCTACTTTATATGCGTATATCGTTCAGCCTGATTTTCCGGGAAGAAAGATGGTATCCGGTTTGGTGACTTTACGCGATATGGCAAAAGGTACCTGGTATCTAAACAATGCCGAGGAGTATTCACAGAGTGCCTTGCAGGAATTTGAAACGTACTTAGTGGCTTTAATAAATGAAATTTTTAATCCAGAGGCAGACTTCACTCAAACGAGTGATGAAAAGCGTTGTACATACTGTCCTTACATTGGCATATGTAACCGGGAATAAAAAAAGGGATCGTCTGATCCCTTTTTTTATTCCCGGTTTTGGTGAAAAAATTAATTCAGAATTAAGCGAATTATCTGCTTGTCATTTTTTGTAATCAGGTAGCCGAAATAAACTCCACGAGGATAATCGCTGACATTCATTTCAATTTTGTTCTCACCAACATAGGAGAGTATTTCTCTTCGCTCCATTTCTCGGCCTGAAATGTCGAATATTAAAAGCGTTGCATCTTCATTGGAAGCTGCCAAATAACTGAAAGTAATCCGGTCCCGACCGGGATTTGGATAAACCGAAAATGAGTTAATATTCGTTTGGCTCTCAACCGTGTTGATGCTTGTTGTAAGTTCAGTAATAGTAACCGGTAAGGATATTGAAAAACAATTTGCTGAGTTGTAGACTCGAACTGTATAAGTTCCCGCAGTTGAAACAGTAATAGTTTTTGTCGTTTCACCTGTTGACCAAAGATACCCTGTTGCAGCACTGGAAGAAAGTGAAACCGTTTGCCCGGGTTGCAGAACCGTAGATCCGCTTACGCTTATGTAAGGTACAGCGGGCGGAGTACAAGCAACCGTTGTAACTGTTGTTGGTGCTGAGCTTGAGGTACAGCCTGCACTTCCAGAAACAGTTACAAAATAATTTCCGGCAGTGTTCACAGTAATACTTTGAGTGGTCTGACCATTAGTCCACAAATATGAATTTGCTGGACTGGAAGTTAAAACAACTGTGGGATTAGAGCTTGACAATGTCAAAGATCCGCTAGCGGTGATAACAGGTATTGCCGGCGAAGAAGATACGCTAACAATTTGATTTGTGGATTGTGCAAAACAACTTCCGGAAACGTATGCTCTTACCCAATATGTGCCTGAAGTACTAACATCAATAGATCTGCTTGTAGCACCTGTTGACCATAAATAGCCTCCGGCCAAACTGGATGTTAGAGTAACAGTACTTCCATCGCAAATCGTGAGCGAGCTGCTTGCCGTTACAACCGGGGTAGCTGGTCCATTTGTAGTGACGATTATATTGGATGATTGATTAACACAATTTCCTGTTCCGGTTCTGACCCAATAGGTGCCTGCTGTAGAAACTGTAATACTTTGTGTAGTTGCTCCGTTCGACCAGGTATAATTGCCCGAATTGCTTGAGGTAAGGGTAACAGAAGTCCCGCTGCATAAACTTGTTGAGCCGCTTGCAGAAATAACAGGAACACTGCTTGAATTCATTGTGATAATTGTATTGGCAGATTGTGCAGAACAATTGTTTCCGTTAAATACTTTAACCCAGTAGGTTCCTGCGCTTGATACTGTTAAAGTTTGTGTAGTTGCACCGGTTGACCATAAATATCCCCCGGAACTGTAGGCTGTGGAAAGTAATACAGTTTCACCCGGACAAAGACTTGTTGAGCCGGTTGCATTCACAACCGGTGTTGCAGGTGGGGAAGCTGCTGTTACGACAACGTTGGATGACTGACTATAACAATTTCCTGCACTGAATGTGCGTACCCAATAAGTACCTGAAGTGCTTACAGCAATGCTGGAACTTGTAGCACCTGTTGACCAAAGATAGCCATTGGCTGTTGATGATGTAAGAGTGATTGAATTGCCGATACAGCTTGTTAAGGGGCCGCTGGAAGTTACTGTAGGTACGTTCGGTGCTGCTGTTGCAGTAACCACCGTTGGACTGGAAGTTGCACTACATGATCCGGACGTAATAGCAACCGTGTAATTTCCACTTTGGTTAACTGTAATGGATTGGGTAGTTGCACCATTAGACCATAAGTAGGTGTTTGCTGCACTTGAGGTCAAGGTAACCGAAGATGAAGAGCAAAAAGTTGTTGGACCGCTTGCGCTAATTGTAGGACTTGTTGTCGTATTTCCGACACTTACATTAACCGGACTGGAGGTTATACTCACGCCTGCAGTATTTATCACTGTAACTGTATAAGAACCGGACTGTGACACAATGATAGAGTTGGTAGTTTGTCCGCCCGGTGCCCATAAATATGCTGCCCCCGAATTGGCACTGAGTGTAACACTACCTCCTGTACAAAATGTTGTTGGTCCATTCGCAGAAATTGTTGCCTGTGCAGTAACAGTTTTTGGCATCTCTGAATAAGTGAACCAATGGTATCCCTGTAAATTAATATTTTGCTTCCATGTACCCGTCTCAGCGGCATAGAAGGATGAATAAGTCTGATAAGGTTTTGTAAGTGCGTGGGTATTTAGCCATGCACCCATGAATGCCGGTTCAGCAGAAAAAATTGGGATGACCTTTACAGACCTCCCGATTGAAGCCACGTCTATCAGTCGGTTTTTTGAATACTGGTAAACATCCGAGTCGTCCGGTCTGTAGGCATGAAGAAGGAGTCGGTCGACAGAGTTTGCCACCTCTTGCATTTGTCCTCTGTTTGGCCAGCCTAAATACATTTCAAATATTAAACCATTGGATGTGCTTAGACTTTTAATCGTCTGCATTTCTCGCTTTGCAAATTTATATGCTCCTGACGTGTCGCATGAAAAACCGTTTGGACTTAGGTACTTACTGCAATACTGACCGGAAATACTGGAACTTACCCAGAATTCGAATTCAAAATTCAATACGTCAAATTTTTCAGTGGCCAGGCTTCTACCGTTATTATAGGGGATGATATTCGAACTGAAAAAAGAAGCCGTTTCTCCGGCTGCTCCCATCTCTGTGATACCATATTGTGTTTTTGCACGGTTGATAAAAGAAGCCAATGCATTTTTGGTAGTTGAACTGTTGAAATTCAAGGAACCCAAATCGTAAAAAGTAATATAAGTATACGCATTTCCCTGAGCATAAGTCAGGATTGCATTCTCTTCTGCAACATCTCCTAACCAATTGTCGATATTTTTCACATACATTCCTCTTACATTGTTCGACTGACCAAAAATGGTCTGTGCGGTAAGGAGAAAGAATGCGGAAGCAGCAGCAATCAATTTGACTGCATTCTTAATACTTAATTTTTCCATGTAGTGTTGACCCCCCGGTTTGAATTATGTTACAAATTTGAATGCACCAAACAGGCAGAATTCCACCGCTTGTGCTTGTCTTTGTATATATCTTTTTCCCCTGATATATATGTTGAAATTAACCACCCTGTTGTTAATTCGAAGGCGAAGATAATATTTTAATAATCCTATGATAATCAACTCCTAGGAAGTTTTTAACAACAAGCTCTGTGTATGTGAATAAGGTTGCGCATTTGTGCATTTTCCTCCAAAAATCTCCCGAAAATGGACAAAAAGCCCCATAAAATAGGAGAAATCAAAATTGGGCTAAAGATGAAGTCTCAAAAATGCCGGATCGGAAATCATTAATTTTTATCCTCGTGCTTTAAAATAATACCATCTGGCATTCCCAGTTGCAGGATATAGAAAAGCAAAAGACCCCGGTTTTTCCGGGGTCTTTGTCATTCAAATTTGTGTTTTATGTTTTAGTTTTGAATGAGTACACGTTTAACCTGATTCATGTTTCCACTTCTGACACGGAGTAAAAAGAATCCGGTAGGTAAGCTTGATGTATTCAGAACGACTGAATTATCACCTTCAATTACATTTATTGGTAGAGTTAGCATTGAACGACCTGTCAGATCCATAAACGAAACTTCCCCCGGGTTGTCAATTTCAGCGAAGAAACTGAGTCTGATTTGATCATTCGCCGGATTCGGGTAGGTAATCATTTCTTTAGCACTCAGGTTTTGTACATCCTGATCGATGCTTTCGATTCGCGCTTCCGGAGCATGTGCTACTGAGGCCAGGGTTTGTCGGGTTGTGAAATATTTTTTTGAAGAATAGCCACTGTATTGATTTCCGCATGAAGTTTTGACTCTCCATGAATACCTTACACCGGGTGTCACATTATTGATAGTTACCATATTATTGCCGGTATAGGCTAATCGAATATAAGTGTAGGTGCTCGAATTATCCTTGTTATATCGAACGATAATTGAGTCGCAATGCGGAAGATTTGCCCATCCTACCATGACAGATGTTGATGAAATATTTGCAGAGTTGCAACCCGTTGGTGTGGTTAACATGCAAGTTGAGGTCGGTATGCTGATTGCGAGTGGGGCAGACAGATGTTCACATCCATTAGAGTTCGTTACCCTTAAGGTATAATCTCCATCAGAACTAGCTGTATAGGAGCTCGAATTGGCTGCGCCGATTGCATTTCCATTATAATACCACTGATAGCTTGAAAGGCTTCCGCTACCTGCACTTGATGTCGAACTTAAAACAACACTTCCGATTGCAGAACTCGCGACGGTGAAAGAGGCTGATGGAAGTGAGTTCACATTTACTGTCTTAGTGGCACTTGTTCCGGTTACTCCGTTTAATGTTACCTGGCAAGTGTAAGAACCCGCTGTACTAACAGTGATGCTTGAGGTCGTAGCGCCTGTTGACCAAAGATAGGATGATCCGCTCGATGCTGTTAATGTTACATTTCCTCCGGCACAAAAAGAGGTGGATCCTGAAGTTGAAATCGTTGGGGTGAATAAGCTTGGCACTCCTGCCACCGGCTTAGGCATAAATCCATAAGCGAACCATTGATAACCCAAAAGTCTGATATATGGCTTCCAGGATGAATTGTCTGCATTGAAATCTGCCTGATAGGTTGAATATGCTTCGTTCATTGAATGTGAATTCAACCATGACCCCATGAAGTCAGGTTCGGAAGAAAAAATCGGAACAACATCTACTTGTTGACTGAGTGTTGCGAGGTACGACAATCGTGTCTTGCTATATCCAAAGACAGAGGATGCATCCGTACGATATGCATGAAGAAGTACGCGGTCGACGTTTTGTGCGATTTGTTGCCCTTGTCCCTGGTTAAACCAGCCTACATAAGTTTCAGACAGTGCATTTTGAGTGGCTGCAAGAGAGTCAATCTTATGTAATTGATCAACGTAATACTGGAATGCTCCGGCTGTATCACAACTGCATCCGTTCGGTGCAAGATATTGCAGGCAATAATAACCGGTGGAATTTACAGAAGAACTTATCCAGAATTCAAATTCTAAATTGAAGACGTCAAATTTTTCGTTTGCATTTGAACGGCTGTTATTGTAGGGTGCAATTTTCGACTGGAAGGAAGAATAAGATTCACAAACTGCTCCGATATATTGAATGTTATAATTCGTTCTGGCTTTGAGAATGAATGCAGCAAGTTTTCCGACGCTGGTAGCGTTGTTGAAATTTATTGTGTGCAAGTCATATAAAGCCAGATAATTAAAGGAGCTGTCCTGGGCATAATGCAGAAGGCTATCTTCTTTAGTAGTATTACCAAGGATTTGTGAAAATTGGTTGACATATATTCCTCTCAATGCAGGAGATTGTGCCTGTGCGCTTGAAAAGGATATCAGGCAGATAAAAAATGCCAGCGAGTAAAGTGATTTCATTTGAGTGTATTTTAAATTCTGAATGATGATACACGCAAACTAATCCTCCGGACAAAGTTTAAATTGGAGATTTCATTATTATGAAGATTTGTAAGATGCAGAGTTCAATAATGTTTTGATCGCCTGACAATGAAGAAGAATTTGGAGATAATATTCATCAAATGCTTCAAAAAGGCACGAAAATGAAGCAAATCTGGAGTTTGATGCTTTATTCAGAATGTAAGAACATTCGGCCATACGGCCTTTTAAAGTCAGATTAAACATCAAGATGTTCACTTTGCTACGAATTGATTACAAAAATCGGGTTTCGAATACCTACCTTGCTTTAATTAAATTGGAATATGACAGATTATATTATTGCCATCCATGGTGGAGCCGGCACGATTTTACGAGCCAGCATGAGCCCGGAGAACGAAAAGCTGTACTTAAAAGCACTCGAAGATGCCCTTGAATCAGGTTACTCTATTTTGAGGTCAGGTGGATCTGCATTGGATGCAGTGGTGCAAGCAACTGTTTTTCTTGAAGACTGCCCACTCTTTAATGCAGGACGTGGTTCAGTTTTCACTCACGATGGGTGTCATGAAATGGATGCATCTATAATGGATGGTAAAACACTCAAGGCCGGCGCAGTTACCGGAATTTCAAATGTGAAAAATCCCGTTATTCTTTCTAAGCACATCATGGAAAATTCAGAACATGTTTTGCTTTCAGGAAAAGGTGCTGAAGAATTTGCCCGTAAAATGCGCTGTGAATTTGAAAGTGATGAATACTTCTTCAGCCAATTCAGATATGATCAGCTGCTGGAAATCAGAGATACAAATACGGTTAAGCTGGATCATAGCGAAAAAAAGTTCGGAACTGTTGGAGCTGTAGCCAGAGATGTTCATGGCCACATCGCTGCGAGCACTTCCACCGGTGGAATGACCAATAAACGTTATGGCAGAATCGGTGATAGTCCGGTTATAGGTGCCGGAACTTATGCGAACGATAAAACCTGTGCAGTTTCTTGTACCGGTCATGGTGAATTTTTTCTAAGGGCTGTTGTGGCTTACGACATCTCCTGCCTCATGGAATATAAAGGCCTTAGTCTGGCCGAAGCCTGTGAGGTGGTGGTACATAAAAAGCTGATGCCTGCAGGTGGCGAAGGTGGACTGATTGCTGTAGATTCTGCTTCAAATTGCGCTCTCGTTTTTAATTCAGAAGGAATGTATCGTGGCTGGAAAGATGCTGATGGAAATGGGCATGTCTCCATTTACAAGGATTAACAATCAAAAATAAAGTCTGTCACAGAGTAGTCTGTAAAAGCACTTCTCTCGTCATCTCCTTGTTAAATTTCTCAAAAAGATGATACTAATATTTGATTGCCTTATCTGATTTTGTAGCTTTGTTAGAAGGTTTTTTACTGTGAACATTGGTTCAGAATGAATAATTCACGTGTTTTTTTTATTTTATTATTTGCTTGCCTTCATTTGAAGGTGGCTTTTTCCACGCATATAGTAGGAGGTGAGTTAAATTATCGGCAACTGACCGGCAATGAGTATGAAATTACCTTAACTGTTTACAGGGACTGCTTCGGTGGGCAGGCTCCTTTTGATGACCCTGCCTCGATAGGCGTCTTTGATGATCAGGGGAATTTAGTTGCATCTACATATGCAAATATTACATCTCAGGGAAGAATTCCAAATTTGATTAACTCGCCTTGCCTGACTCCTCCGACAAATATTTGTTATGAAGTTGCAACATATGTGTATACTACAACGCTTCCTCCACGGCCGGGAGGCTATCAATTGGTTTATCAACGTTGCTGTAGGAATTACTCTGTCTTAAACATATACAATGTGAGTTATACCGGAGCAACCTATATTGCAACTATTCCGGACTCAATTATTGTAGCCCATAATAGCAATCCGATTTTTAATCAGCTACCACCTACATTCATTTGTGAGGATGCTCCTTTTACTTTCGATCATTCGGCAACTGACCCTGACGGCGATTCGATAGTGTATGAAATTTGTGTACCGCTTCAGGGAGCCGATCAAAACAACCCGCGTCCTCAACCGCCTAATGCACCTCCGTATCTTCCTATCCAATGGGAAAATTCTTTTTCTCTCGCTAATCCATTTGGGGGTGTACCGCTCACAATTGATCCTCGTACGGGTTTGCTCAGGGCAACGCCAAGTACTTCCGGACAATTTGTCTATGGCGTTTGTGCCAAGGAGTATCGTAACGGCGTGTACTTAGGGGAAACAAAAAGGGATTTTCAAGCCAATGTAGTTCCTTGTCCTATGATTACGGTTGCATCCATTTTCTCGCCAACCATTGTATGTGGAAGTCTGACTGCAGCCTTTACCAACAACTCATATAACGCTGCAACCTACACCTGGGATTTTGGCGATTTGTCAACCACCCTGGATACTTCAACAGGTAAAAATCCTTCCTGGACTTACCCTGATACAGGAGTATATACATCAACCTTAATTGCCTACTCCGGAATTAATAGCTTGTGTAACGACACTGCATATGGTATCGTCAAGGTTTACCCGATCTTCTTTGCTGATTTCAATGTGAACAACGTACATTGTTCACCTGATTTTGAATTTCTGGATGCATCTTATGGTGTTGGTGGCCTTGCAAATTTCTGGAAATGGGATCTTGGTGATGGAACAACTTCGTCTTCTCCTAATGTTTCACATACTTATCAGCAAGCCGGTTTGTATGAGATTAGCCTTGTCACATCAACAGACTCTTCATGCCTTGATACCATGATACAAACTATTTCAGTTCTTGAACCGCCTGTAGCGATTTTTGATACTGAAATTGATACATGTACGCATACAGTTATGACGCATAACAGTTCAACAAATACTGCTTTGAGTATTTGGAATTTTTCCGGGTATTACGATGTAGTGGGTGAGGAGCCGCAGTATCGCTATTTGCAGGAAGGGGTTCACGAAATTTATATGGTAGCCTTTTCAGATTCGTCTTGCATTGATACCACCGTACGACTCATAAGTTTGCCACCGCTTCCGAAGGCGAATTTTAACTATTCGGTCACGGACTGTGATTCTGTAGTTCGTTTCACTAATCTTTCGAAAAATAGCATACAATATTTATGGAAATATGGCGATGAAACAGAATCAATTGACTTCAGCCCTACACATACCTATTCGCTTTCAGGAAGTATTCCAGTGAAATTAGTTTCTACATCTGTGAATAATTGTAGTGATACGGTTTCAAAGGATATTTACTTCATTAGCTATAAAGGTGCTTCTTTTGCTACCAAAGTCGATTCCTGTTCAGGTCTGACACGATTTGTTGATGTCACGGATAATGCCGTAGCCTATCTATGGGATTTTGGCGATGGACATACTGATACTTCGAAGAACCCTGTTCATGCTTATTCTGCGGATGGTAATTACCTGGCAAGGCTAACAGTAAACGGGGAAAGTGCCTGCCCGGACAGCGCAAGTCGCTATACAAGGTTTGAATCACCGCTTGGCGAACTGCTCTATGTGCCAAATTCTTTTACTCCGAATGGAGATGGATTGAATGATGAATTTAAAATCAGTGTCTTCAGACCTTGTGAGCAATATTCTATTGTAATTTTTAACCGTTGGGGACAAATTGTTTTCGAATCTGAAGATGCAGGCAATGCTGTTTGGGATGGGACTTTTAAGAGTAAGATGGCTGAGGAAGGCGTTTATGTTTACTTGCTCAAAAGCGATACGCAGCAAAAAAAAGGAGTTGCCTATTTGACTCGTTGAGTTTTTCGCACCCAATGGGTAATTTGAATTACTGTTTTCGTAATCCCGGAATGTATTTGTGAAATTCAGGCGCAATCCTGAAATAATAAGTGCCGGCCAGATAAAGGCCAAGAATTATTGCTGATCTGTACAAAATATTTAAAATGGCAGATTGAGTATGCGGGAGCAAGTAGTTTAATATCATTCCAAAAACGATAAGAAGTAAAATTTTCAACATCACCTTGTCATAAGGTTGCAGATTGAAACCTTTATAAATTATAAGGTATCTGCTCACCGTATAAAAAGTTACAGATATAGCCGTCGATAGTGCCGCACCTTCCAGTCCGAAGATGGGGATGAGAAGCACATTTAAACCAAAAGCCATTGCCGCCATGAGCATCACAAGCAATCCGCCCAGTTTGTAAAATTTAGAATTAAATATAAGAGAACTATTTGCGCCTCCTGCCATGTTTATCAAGGTTCCAATACTAATGATCAACACTACATGTATACCTTTTTCAAAACCGGCCGGAAGAAAAGACAAGAGATCAGCAATGTTTACGTTAATCGTTAAAAAGATGGCGCCACCGATTAGGAAGAGGTATCTGGCTGACTTAAAATATATTTCCTTTATTTCGTTTTGCAGATTATGTGTAAGTGCATTCGATAGTTTCGTATAGGCAATTCTGTCAAGAGAACTCAAAGGAGCTTCGATAACTGTCGGAATAAATGCCACGATGCTATATATCCCTACATACTCAATTGGCATATACTGACCAATCATAATCGAATCCAGATACTTTAAGCCTAAGGAAGCAAGGCCTGCAAATGAGAGCAAAAACCCGAAACGCAACATTTGAGGAACGTTTTGTTTTCTGATATATTCCCGATCCATGTTGAGCCGGGGTGTGTCAATTACAAACAAATAACTTCCTAGCATCAAAAGCTGCAAAGCATAAATCCCAACATAGCATAATACCAGCTGCTGTAAGTCAATCCATTGAATAAAATATAAATAGATAATGACTATGGTGCCTAATCTGACACAAATGTCATTAAGCAGTGATGGAATAATTGTTTTAAATAATGAAAAGCAATAGGTATTTAATACAGTGACAAAACCAAGTATAATGGAGAATGGTAATATATAATCAAAGTATTCGGTGAATAATTTGGAGTGTTCAATATAGTGACCGATGATTTCCTGGCGGAAGATATTCAGGATAAAGTAAATCAGGACTGCGCCTGCGAGAGGAAACAATAAAATGAATCCCAAAAACCCATAGTTTCCCTGCTCACGATTTCTGAATACCGGAAAATACCGTACAGTGATACTTGTAATACCTAATGGAATTACGGAGGCAACCAAGGCAGAAAAAGAGAACAGGATTCGGATAAGTCCGATTTCTTCTTTCGATAGTAAGAAGGGTTGTACAACTAATAGACTAACAAATCCAATGAGTATTCCAAGGTAAGTAACAATCGTGTTTTGAATACCTTGTTTCTTAATTATTCCCAATTTAAAAAATATTTGTACTTTTAACCCTGGCTCAGGACGGCACAAATATAGTATTATTCAGTCATTAAATTTATCGATGGAAGTTGTTATTTTATGTGGCGGGCTCGGAACCCGTTTGAAAGAGGAGACCGAGTTTAAGCCTAAGCCAATGGTTGAAATTGGTGGCCGCCCAATACTCTGGCATATCATGAAAACATATGCCCAGCATGGCTTCAATAAATTTGTTTTATGTCTCGGTTACCGAGGTGATGTCATCAAGAATTATTTTTACAACTATGAAATCAGAAGCAATGATTTTACACTGACCCTTGGCAGCGATAATATCAAAGTGCATAGTACGCATGATGAGACCGGTTGGGAAATTACCTTTGCAGAAACAGGTCCTGCAAACATGACCGGATCAAGGGTGAAGCAGATACAAAAGTATATCAAGGGCGATTCTTTTTTTCTTACTTATGGTGATGGTGTCTCTGATGTAAATATTAATGAATTACTGGCCTTTCATAAATCTCATGGTAAGATCGGCACCGTTACAGGAGTTTTACCACCATCCCGGTTTGGCGAATTAAATACCGATGGAAAACTTGTTACTTCCTTCAATGAGAAGCCTCAGATTCATGATGGCGGGTTGATTAATGGTGGATACTTTGTGTTCAATAAACAATTTTTCAATATGCTCAGCGAAGACGCTGCATGCATTCTCGAAAGGAATCCGCTTGAAACTCTTGCAAATAGCAGCGAACTATGCGTGTTTGAGCACCGCAAGTTTTGGCAATGCATGGATACCTACCGTGATTTTGAATACCTTAACAGCCTTTGGCGGGAAGAAAAAGCAGAGTGGAAGGTTTGGTAGATTTTTACCACCTGTTCAAAATTACCAAGCTGTTAAACTATGAATTTCAAAAAAACTTTCAGGAATAAAAAAGTTTTCCTTACCGGTCATACAGGTTTTAAAGGTGCCTGGATGTGTGTTTGGCTGACTTTATTGGGGGCCAGGGTGAAAGGTTATGCCCTTAAACCTGAAAAGAATTCACTCTATAACCTTGTAAAATCAAAGCTAAAAATTGATTCAGTCATAGCTGATGTCCGCGATTCTGATCGTTTGCGTAAAGAACTAGTATCGTTCAATCCTGATTTTGTTTTTCATTTTGCAGCTCAGGCCCTGGTACGAAGATCATACAAGTTGCCTGTCGAAACCTTTGAAACCAATGTCACAGGAACAGTAAATGTTCTCGACGCTCTCAGATCGCTGAGAAAAAAATGCGTTTGCGTGATCGTCACGACTGATAAAGTCTATGAAAATATTGAGACCGACTATGCATACAAGGAAACTGATAAGCTCGGCGGTTATGATCCTTACAGTGCAAGTAAAGCGGCTGCTGAGATAGTTGTAAATTCTTACCGACTTTCTTACTTCCATCCTGAAGAATATAAAAAGCATAAAAAATCTGTGGCGACGGCAAGAGCCGGTAATGTAATTGGCGGTGGTGACTTTGCTGAGGACAGGATCATGCCTGATATTGTTAGAGCCCTTTCTGCCAAAAAAACGCTTGTCGTCAGAAATCCTGATGCTATCAGGCCATGGCAGCACGTTCTTGAGCCTCTACATGGTTATTTAAGCCTTGCAGCCTCTATGGTAGCTAAGCCACAAAAATTTGCCTCGGCATATAATTTCGGACCAAAATTAAACGATACCTTCACCGTCGAAGCTTTGGTAAGGCTCGCTATTAATAACTGGAAGTCAGGATCATATAAAATAGTTAAATCTAAGAATGCTCCACATGAAGCGGGATTGTTGAAGCTAAGTATTGCTAAGGTTAAAAAGGACATCAATTGGCAACCTAAGTGGAAATCAAGCAAAGCAATTAGTGCTACCGTCGATTGGTATAAAAACATTCATTTACAGAATCAAAACGCATATGATTTATGCGAAAAAGATATTGAGGATTATCTCAGCTGATGAAATCAAAACAACATAGAATCAGTGGCTGCCGGGTTTGCGGATCTGATTTGTTACAAACAGTTATCCTGCTTCCTCAGATGCCTTTGACCGATGAATTTGTGACCTCACAAGATCTGGGAAAAGAGTTTCTTGGAGATATAGAAATTGCCATATGCAAATCTTGCGGATGTTCTCAGAACGTCAACAATACGGATATGGATGATTACTATAACGACTATACATACAGTGTTCAGTCTTCTCCATTTGCTATATCTTTCATGCGGACATTGGCGGAGCGTGTGAAGCAAAATTATTTTTCTGAGCAACATAAGCCTCGTGTAATTGAAATTGGTAGCGGTACAGGTGAGCAATTACAGGAATTTAAAAAACTTGGCTTTGATGTATTAGGCGTTGAGCCTTCTAAAAAACTGGTAGACTACGCTAATAGTATAGGTATTCCAACTCTCCATGCTTTTTTTGATGAGAATATAAGTGAGAAACTCCCGGAGAATTTTCAAAAAGCAGATCTGATAATCAGCAGCTATACATTTGATCACATTCCGCAGCCTGTTTCTGTGCTTCAAAAGATTCACACAATTTTAAATCCCGGTGGTATAACCATCCATGAAGTTCATGACCTCGGATTGATTAAGAAGCGAAATGAATACTGTCTTTTTGAACACGAACATTATACCTATCTCAATGACAGAACTATGTCATTCGTACTCGGTATGAATTCCTTTGATGTTCTTACTTATGATATATTATCACAAAAGGAAAAGCGGGCTAATTCTCTGTTGGTTGTTGCTAAGAAGATTGAACAATCCAAAAAAATCGAAATTGATTCTCGCTTTGAATTGGATGAATTAAAGGCACTCAATAAAAATGTACAGGCTGGTATCCTGAGAATTGAGAATTGGCTAAAGGAAAATGCAGGTTTGAAAATTGCGGCTTATGGTGCGGGTGGACGAGGAGTGATGACAATTGCAGCCTTAACTGACCATTCCGCTTTTGCTTTTATGGTTGATAAAAATCCCAAAGCCCCGGATATATTTGCTCCTAAGTCACATCTTCAGGTTTTTGCAATCGAAGAATTAGAGCATAACCGGGTCGATAAAATATTGGTATTTAGTTTTGGTTATTTCAATGAAGTGGTAGATGAACTTTGTTCCAGGTTCAATTATCAACCCGATCAGTTTACCTCAATTTTAGATTTGCTTGAATTAAATCATGCCTGATATAGTTATTCATGGTGCCACTAGCTTTATTGGAAAGCATCTGATTAAAAGATTGCTCTCTGAGAAAATTCCTCTTGTTGTAATTTCCCGCAGTTCATCTGATCTTTCTGCTTATCAGAATAATTCACTCATAAGAATATTCAGGTATACAGATTCAGTTAATGAAATCAATGCAAAAGATATTCAGTTGAATAACCCTGTCTTTTTCGAGTTTGCATGGAAAGGAGTTTTCGGTTCGGAACGAAATGAGGAAACACAACTTTCGGTGAATGTGCCCTTGATCCGCGATACAATACAACTGGCACACAGATTGAATTCTTATCATTGGATCGGAATAGGTTCTCAGGCAGAATATGGAAATTTGAACAAACGAATTTCTGAGACTGATAAATGTGAGCCAACAACTTTGTACGGAAAGGCAAAGCTTGAGTGTTCCTTGCTTTCGGCAAATTTGTGCAGGGAGTATGGATTACAGCATTCATGGCTAAGATTGTTTTCAGTCTATGGTCCTGATGACAATCATGAATGGCTTATTCAGTATCTTATCAAAGAAATGCTTCATGGTAATGAAGTAAACGTAACCAAAGGCGAGCAGGTGTGGGATTATCTCTACATCGATGACATGGTAGACGCACTCATTAAACTTTCCGGACGACCCGGCGTAGGAATTGCAAATATTGGAACAGGAAAGGGTGTCAGCGTGAGAACGATAATCGAAAAAATTCATGAACTAACAGGTTCAAATTCTAAAATAAATTTTGGAGTTATACCTTATCGCGACGACCAGGTAATGTTGATGGAAGCTGATATCACAAAATTATCTTCCCACCTTGACTGGGAGCCCAAAATCGATATTGAAGAAGGATTGAAAAGAACAGTTTCTTCCTTAATGCGATTTGTAGGTTAGTCTATAAGATTTTAAAAATATACAGTTAAATGAAGGATCTCGTAAAGACAACTAAAAGTATACGAAAATCGATTCTTTTGATGAATCATCGGTCCAATGCCTCTCATAGTGGCTCTGCTCTTTCTATAGTTGAATTGCTAAGCGTATTGTATTTTAAATACCTGCGGCTTGATCAAAAGAATCTAAAGGATCCTGACAGAGATAGATTTATTTTGAGCAAAGGCCATGCAAGCAGTGCACTTTATGCGACCCTGGCTGAATGGGGTGCTTTCGAAAAATCTATGTTGGATAAATTTTATATCGATGGTGGAATTCTGCCCGGCCACGTCGATATGGAGGCTCTACCCGGTTTGGAATGTGCAGCGGGATCTCTTGGACATGGTTTATCCATTGGACTTGGAATGGCTATTGCCTCAAAGTATCAAAAGCGGAAGAATCACACTGTGGTGATGATTAGCGATGGAGAATTGAATGAGGGAAGTATTTGGGAGCCATTACTGCTTGCACCACATCTCAACCTTGATAACCTGACAGTTATAGTTGACTACAACAAAATTCAAAGCTTTGGAATTACCAATGAAGTTGTTAATCTGGAGCCATTGGCTGATAAATTGAAATCATTTAACTGGAACCTCATTGAAATAGATGGCCATGATATGAAAGCAATCGAAGCTGCCTTAAAAGTGAAAAGTTCAAAACCAAAGATTATTCTTGCACATACCGTGAAAGGAAAGGGTGTTAGCTTTATGGAGAATAAACTCGAATGGCATTACAGATCACCGAATAAGGACTTGTTGGAACTGGCCTATAAAGAATTAAATTGATTTCAGCTTCTGTTGAAACTATAATTGAATTATGCGAAAGACATTTATAAACACCTTGGTGGAAATGGCGAGGAAAGATGAAAGAATCTTTCTGATCACTCCGGATATTGGTTATTCTGTTTTGGAAGTTTTCATGAATGAGTTTCCTGATCGTTCTTTGAATGTAGGTGTTGCTGAGCAAAATGCAGTTGGCATAGCCGCCGGTATGGCCTTGAACGGACTCATTCCCTATGTATATACCATCAATCCATTTGCATGCATGAGGCCTTTCGAACAAATCAGAGTCGATGTTGCTTACATGAATACAAATGTTCGGATTGTTGGTGTAGGTGCAGGCTTCTCTTATGGAAGTGCCGGTGCTACGCACCATTCAATTGAAGATATCGCGATCATGCGTGCTATTCCGAATATGACTGTGCTTTGTCCCGGTGATCCATGGGAGGTAAGCGAGGCTGTAAAAGCCTCTGTTGATTACAAAGGCCCGATGTTTATGAGACTGGGAAAACAAGGTGAACCAATTATTAATAGTCCTAAGTCAAAATTCAAAATCGGGAAAGCTATTACCATTCGTTCAGGTAAGGATGTTCATATTATTTCAACGAGCAATACTCTTGAAATTGCCAGAGATGTTTGTGATATTTTAAAAATGAATAAAATCAACGCTGGCTTGTTGAGTATGCATACCATCAAACCCTTTGATCAAAAAGCAGTGCTGGAATTGTTGAAGACAAAAAAGCCGGTTTTTACGATTGAGGAGCATAATATTATAGGTGGGCTGGGTAGTGCAGTTTCTGAGGTGATTGCAGAGAGTGGATACAATCCGGTTTTCAAGAGAATTGGGGTTCCCGATAAATTTTCACATTTTGTCGGCGGGCATGATTATATCAGGGCAAAATTTGGTCTGACTAAAGAGAAGATTTCAAAGGATATATTAAAGATAATTAAGAAATAAGAATTGAATGGAGAATAATCGATGTAAGATCTGTAATAGAGAAAGTTTAAAATTATTTATTGAATTTGACAGATATCCAAGAACTATCTCTAATCTTTTTAAGGATAAAGACTCTGCTCAAAAAGATTTTAGTAAAATTTCTTTCAATCAATGTGACTTTTGCCATCATGTTCAGATTTCTCAGGATATGCCGCAACATTTCTACGAAGATTATATTATGACTGTCAGTCATTCATCAAAGATGAATAATTTCCAGATCGAGCAAGCGAAATTTTTTGTCGATAAATTTAAATTGAAAGATAAAGATGTACTCGAGGTTGGATGTGGGGATGGAAATTTTTTAAGTATACTGAAGGATTTACAAGTAAATGCATTTGGCAATGAGCCTTCAAAACCGTTCAGGGAGTTGGCATTAAAAAAGGGTCTGAATGTTGACTCAAGCTTCGTGAATGTAAATTACAGACATCAGAATGCACCATTCGACGCCGTCGTTTCTCGGGAGGTCATGGAGCATGTTCCACAGCCCGTTGAGTTTTTAAGAGATATTCGTAGAGTTCTCAAGCCTCATGGTTTTGTCTTGATAGAGGTTCCAAATTTTGAAAAGGCACTGGATCAATCGAGGTATTATGATATGTTCCCTGATCATCTGTCTTATTTCACACGCGAGTCACTTACAGCTGCCATGCTGATTAGTGGCTATAAGAATGTGGAAATATACTACGGGATGGATAGTGAATTTATTTACGCTACCGCCCAAAATCATAGTGTCGAAAATTCGGATCTTGTTCAGGTTAAAACAAATGTTCAACATGATTTTGAATTGCTTTTCAAGGAGTATAAAAATATTGCAGTCTGGGGAGCCGGAGGAAAGGGAATTGCTGCTCTTGGTTCATTGAAAGACACTTCCAAAGTGAAATACGTCGTAGACTCTGATCCTTTTAAGCAGGATAAATACCTGCCCGCCTCAGGAATCAGGGTTTGTACCCCGGATGAATTCTTTTCAGATAAGAGCATTGATTTATTGGTAATAACAAATCTTGCATACACTGATGAAATAACTACCCTTTTAAAGGCGAATAATTTTACTGCAAATGTTAAAATTCTTAGTAAGGACGGAGTCTCTGAGCTTCTGACCTAATCACGAGTGAAATCAAGCACCGGCAATTGAAAAAGAAATTGACAATCTCTATTCCCACCTGGAACAGATCTATATATCTTAAAGATCTTTTGGATCAGTTGATAGAGCAGGTGAGAGACTTTCAGTTTGAGCCGCATATTGAAATATTGGTTTCGAATAATGATTCTTCAGATGATACTGAGACAATTGTACTTGCACTCAGAGAGCAGCACTCATTTATAAAATATCATCGGAATCCTGAGAACATTGGAGCTAAATCAAATGTAATCCGTTCCATGGAAATGGCTGAATCTGATTTTGTTATGGTTCTGGGTGATGATGACCGTATAAGATATGATTGCCTGAAGGAGATTTTGTTTCTGTTGAATACGCTTGATCAACCCGGTATTTTAATTGACAAGTCAAATTCTAAAGTTGCAGGTAATTTTGACAATCAACCTCTTCCTCTTGAAGACCTGATAGATAACTTTTACTGGTACATTGGAAATGCAGGTGTATTTATTGTCAGGACAGAGTATATGAGAAAGTTGTTGGCGGAAGTTAATTATGATGGATTAAATGAATGCTGGCCCCAAACTCAGGCTATGATTTTTGGGTCAATCAAGGCTCCGGGGAATAAAATTTATGTTTATGACTTGCATATACACGCAAAGAGCATTCACGAAGAAGTCATGATTTATAATTCATTTTATTTATGGAGAACTTGTACTCTTGAACTCGTAAATTCAATTAACGGAATCAGAAGCCTGATTAATGCTGAAATATATCAAGCTGCACTAAAATATATTAAGTCAAACATGCCGCAGCAATTATTTAATATTTTGCAATGTGGAATTTTTGTTGATGATAAATTGCAGAGACGTAAAACCGGAAAACATATCATATCTAAAGCATATCTATTTTCGACAACAGGAAAATTGTATCTGTATTTTATTGCAACAGTTCTGCTTCTTCCTGTTGGCATTTCTAAATTACTCTCTAATTGCACTATTTATTTTCTTAAAGGGTCAGAAGGATTGAAGAAGAAGAATTTATTTGTAAAGCATGAGCTGGAAAAGAAGGCTGCCTTGCAAAAACAAAAAGTTAAATCAATCAGAACACTTGAATTTGAAATTGATAATTAATTATTTATTTAAGGAATTTCATGCTAATTGGGCATTTTGCAGAATTATGGGCTGTTTTTGTCTTTTGGAATAATTATTATATTTGAATGAAAATTAATTTTTAATAAAAAATCATAAAATGAAAAAAAGCACTACGATTTTCTTTTTTGTTCTCATTGCCAATTTGAGTTTGGCGCAGTTAAGTTGGATTCGATTATCTGACTTCCCGGGATGTGGAAAGCCGGGAGTCGCTGCCGTGTCATTGAATGGTAAAGGGTATATGGGCCTCGGCCTTGGAACAAACGGAATGGGTTGTACTGATTGGTATGAATACAATTCTGCTACCAATGCCTGGACCCAAAAAGCATCTTTTCCTTCTACCGGAAGGTGGAGTACAGCATCTTTTGTTATCGGAAATAAGGCCTATGTTTGTACCGGTGCCAAAGATGTAGGTTTGTCGAATGAGACTTGGGAATATGACCCTAACACTGATGCATGGACGCAGAAAGCGAATGTACCTGGACCGGTCAGACAAAATGCAGTTGCATTTGCCATTGATAATATAGGCTATGTGGGCACCGGCTATAGTGCGAACACAACTTATGATGATTTTTATCAATATGACCCAACTACTGATATGTGGACCGCCATAGCTAATTTCCCGGGGCCTACAAGAAGTGGTGCAACAGCATTTACAATTGGTTCTATGGGCTATGTGGGAATGGGAAACAATACAAACTCAACCAGTAACTTTCAGGATTTTTACGAATATAATCCTCAGACGGACGCGTGGACCCAAAAAACAGATTTTCCACTTCCCTATGTAGTTGCACCAACTGCCTATTCCGGATCAGCTGATTGCTATTCTTTGTGTGGATATTATTATCAATATTCAGGAATCACACATAATCCTCTCAACATGTTGTACAAGTATAATCAGGCTTCGGATTTATGGACATTGTCGGGTACATTCAGTGGTCTGCCGAGAGGTTATGCAGGTGGTTTCGCTCTTAGTAATGATATCTATATTGGCGGAGGTGGACAGAAAAATGACGGTTCCGCCGCATCAATGCTTACCGATTTTTGGAAACTGAGTAATGGGCTTACCTTAAGAGTCGAAAATCCTGATACATATTCCGATTTCAAGATTATTCCTAATCCATCAACGCATTCAATATCATTCGATAATTCTTTGCATGGTAAAGAGTTCGAGTCGATGCGGATATTCGATGTCTCCGGTAAATTTGTGGTTGAGAAAAGTATTAGCAGAGTGGATAAGTCTTTCGATATATCCTTCCTGTCAAATGGAATTTATTTTGTAGAACTTGTAACTGTTCGAGGTGAAGTGCTTGACAGCCGGTTTGTGAAAGAATAAAAGAGCTCGTCTATTTAATAAAATCGTGTTGCTTAATCAGTAACACGATTTTTTTTTGTGATACTTACAATTCGATCAGGTTATTTTTTATCCTAAAAGGCACGCACAGACTGCTTTTTAGCATTGTCAATGCTTGCATTTAATTCAAATCCGAGGATTAGAATTACAGAGTTGAAGTAAATCCACAGCATGATAACGATAAGAGTTCCTATCGATCCATAAATTTTATTATACTGACCAAAATGATTTACGAAATAGGCAAAACCAGTCGAAAGAATGATTGAAAGAAGTGTTGCCAGGGTCGAACCTGCTGAAATAAATCGGTAGGTTTTTTTGACTGCAGGCGCATAATAATAGAGAAATGATATGGCAAAAAAGAACAGCGCAAGAACCACTGTCCATTTTCCAAACATAATTAAAATTACCTGAGTCTTTGATTTTAGAATACTTTGCTCTACAAGATAGGCTGTTGCAACTTCACTGAAGATTATTAGGGTCGTGGAAATAATTACGAGTATTGATAAAATGAATGTTAGAACTATAGCAACCTTTCTTTGCTGAAACGGAGTCCTTGACTCAACAACGTGATAGGAGCTGTTAAAGCCCCGCATCATTGTCATAAAGCCATTGGTTGTAAAATACAATGCCATTATAAATCCAACCGAAAGCAGGCCGCCCCGCTGGATTCTGATTATATCTTCGATAGTGCTCCTCACCGTCAAATAAGCGTTTTGCGGTAAAACACTTTCAATGAGCTTCATGATCTCATTCTGGAAATTATTTATTGGAACGTATGGTATGAGCGAGAAGAGAAAAATAATAGCAGGGAAGATGGCAAGGAAGAAACTGAATGCGAGCGACTGAGCTCGGGTAACTATAGATCCCCTTTGAATGCCGGTGAAAAAAAAGTCGGCCACATCATAGATTGGCATCTTCTCAAAGCCGGGTAAAGCGATCCTTTTTGTATAAGCAACAAAGTGCTTTACTATCGGCAGGCTTAGTGTTTTTCGCAGAAGCTTTTTACTAAGTTTATTTATTTTCTTTTTTTTTACTGTCTGGTTCATCCGGTCAATTTCATTGAGATATCCAGACTCTTATATGAATGAGTCAAAGCGCCTACAGATATATAATCGACACCAGTCTCGGCATAGGCCCGAATGTTTTCGAGTACGATGCCACCTGAAGCTTCAGTGATGAATTTATGTGATATTAATTTGATCGCTTCTTTTAAGATTGCAGGTTGAAAATTGTCAAGCATTATACGTTGAACACCGCCGGTCTGTAATACTTCTTTCACTTCGTCCAGATTTCTTGTTTCAATTTCTATGGGTAATGACCTGTTTGTTTCTTTTAGGTAGCTATTAGCTTTATGTATAGCATTTACAATTCCACCTGCAGCATCTACATGATTATCCTTGATGAGGATCATATCATACAATCCGAAACGATGATTACTACCACCGCCGGCAACAACCGCCCATTTCTCAAAGATTCGAAAGTTGGGTGTCGTTTTACGGGTATCAAGAATCTTTGCACCGGTTCCTTCTATTGCTTCAACGTATTTTCTGGTGAGACTGGCTATTCCACTCATCCTTTGCATACAATTGAGCAAAACCCTTTCTGCCCTAAGAATAGAACGAATATTTCCTTGAATGTTTATTACAATTTGTCCCGGTTTAACTTGAGCTCCTTCAGCAACATTAACTTTTACTACAACAGAACTGTCAACCATATTGAGAACTTGATCCGCTATCACCAGGCCGGAGATGACTCCATCTTCTTTAACCTTTACCACAGCGGTACCTGATGCATCAGGAGCAATAGTTGATAGGGAAGTGTGATCTCCATCACCTTGATCCTCCAAAAGTGCGTACTTTAAAAATTCTGTGATGCTTAATCCTGTTGAAAAGCTTTGAAGCATATAGATAAATTGGGAGACTTGATTGAATTAAAATTGGAGACAAAAGTACAGAATCCACGACGGATCTCGAACGAATATCCGGATCCGGGTACAATCCAATAAATATTTTTTTTACTCGCTTTCGATTCGCAGTTCAAGCAAGGAATTCTTGCCATTTACAGTTTTCATGTAAAATGAAACTCTGTAAGTCTTTGCATTCGAGGAAGTAAGTGTGCCTATTCCGTATAAAGTGCCTTCCTGGGAGGATCCTTTATGCACTATCGTAAAGGATTTAGGAGAGTTTTTACTGAAAAAATCACGTAAAATTTGCTCTGCCTGAGCCTTTGAGTAGATATCCTCTTGATTAAGCAGAGTGAGATCGATTGTATTTCCAAAATAGATGGCTACTTGCCTGGCATCACCACTTCTGATGGCATTTCCAAAGTCATCATATACGTCTAGCGCTCGGGCAGTATGGAGTCCCAAGCTGAAGAGAATGAAAATGCAGATTTTAAGGGTATTTTTCACAGTCAGAGGGTTGCAATTATCAAGCCAATTCTTGCTTTTCAACTTATTTTTTACGTTTCTTTTTTAGAATGGTTCGGCCTGCATGTCAATTTCTTTTCAGTTTTTTTAACTCATAAAATGTACATCTACATCGAAAATGGGCCTTTGATAAACGTATATTTCAAGAAAATTCAGCAGGCTTTCGATGAAATGTGAATTGTACTTTGTTGGTAAAACCTCGGATAAATACCTTATCGAAGGTGTTGAGATTTATACTAAACGCTTGAGCCATTATCTGCCGGTGAACATTGTCATTATTCCTCCATCGACTTTAGCGGAAGCGAAAAAGGTTGTTGAAGAAGAGGGTAGAAATATTCTTAGCAAAATCAAACCCAGAGATTTTATCGTACTGCTTGATGAAACAGGGCAAATGCATACCTCACCCGAGCTCGCACAAAAAATGCAGAAATGGATGGTGGAAGGCTACAGTAAGCTCGTATTTGTTTGCGGCGGAGCATATGGTTTGTCTCCCGACTTAAAAAATCGGGCAAATTATATTTTATCAGCTTCCCGATTTACATTTACACATCAAATGATACGACTAATTTTGGTAGAGCAGTTATACCGTGCAATGACTATTATTCGAAATGAATCTTATCATCATGGATAATTTTTTAGGTTTAATCATTTTTTCGTAAATCAGCCAACATCCAAGGATTGATAGTCTAATATAGCTGCTGCATAACAATATTTAGCTTTAATTTTCTATTGGAATACCATATTTCGATGGGCGCGTTGGCCCGACCAATTGCCGGGAAGCGTCAGCATGTGCGGCTGGCAGGGTCAATTGGTCTTGATTTTTTTGCTTACTTTTTTCATCAAGGAAAAAAGTGAGAAGGGTTTAGTGAACAGTATGGGCACGTGTGAAATGGTAGTCTGGAACTAGATGGCTAAACCTATAATTTTTTTTTGAATCTGATCGCCTGCACAACACTTAGTTAAAGATTTTTGTACACATCATTGTATTTTTTTATCCCTTTTGCAAGGGAAAAAATTTCAATAGCGGCATTCCGGATTTTTTCCTTTGGCTCCTTCAAGAGCTGAGGAATCTGGCTAATAACAAAATCGTAGTCTTCATCAGTGAATGAGCGCACTATTGCCCCTGCATTTGAATCGCGGATTATCTGATCAATATCTCCAATGTTTGAATTGCAAATTATTGGAATTCCCATGCTCATAATTTCACCTTGTTTGGCAGGGGAGCTCGCTCGTTTTGAATAAACCGGTTTAATGAAAAATAAAGATAAATGAGCAAGACTTAGCAGAAGCGGAACCTCTTTATGGTTTACCTTTCGTATGATAATATTTTCTGTTGGAATTCCTCTCTCTGCAGCATGCTTGCTTATTGATCGCTGATCTTCATGAGTGATAAACAAAAATTTGGAGGCAGGATACCTGATCCTTAAGCGGACAAAAAAGTCAAGCATTTCTTCGAGCATATACCAGGTTCCAACTGCGCCTACATAGGAAATGATGATATCTTCTTTATCAATGGACAATTCATCGGCCAGTTGTTTTTTTTCCTCCGGATCGAAAAGAGAATAATTAAAGAGGTTGGTGTCTGCACAACAGGGAATTACCTGAATGGGCAATGGTTGCCCGGGAATACTTTTCCAATTGTGTATCTCCCTCCGTGCATCATCTGTTAAGCAGATTGAATAGTCTGCCATTTCAAGGAACCGTGCTTCACGGTTTTTAAAAAAACGATAAATGAATCTATACAATATGGAACTTTGGTTCCACATTCCGCCATCTATTCTTTCGTCAGCATAAAAACCCCGCATGTCAAAAATGAATTTTAAACCAAATTTTCTTTTTAACATCAGGCCAATTAAACTTGTAATATAGCTGCGGCAATGAACGATATCGTATTTCTTTTTATTGCACAATTTTTTACACGCTCTCTGCATTTTGTAGACATCATACATTGTCGACAGCACAAGCGGACTTTTAGTATAAGGAATGTTTACCCATTCAATCCCTTTGTTCCTTAGATCTTCTTTAATGGTTGAAATCAGACCATCATTTCCTTTTTTCTCTGAACTTACGATAGTAATTTCATGACCTAACTTGCTCAGTCCACTTAGGTATGTCAAAATTTGACTTTGACCAAGAGGGTCTGATAATCCGTCATAAGTGAGATAAAGTATTTTTTTTCCTTGAATCATTTCTTTTATTATTCAGCATTCAACGGCAGCATGCGTTTATGAAGTTTCTCGTTCCGGATTTAGTTCTTGTGCATATATCGAACGGTATACTGACTCTGCAATAGAATAGCTTCTGTATTTATATGCCATACTTCTGATTTTATCCTGAAGACCTTCCTTTTCTGCTGTCTGCAGAAGTTGATCAATTTTCTTACAGGCATTAAGGTAGTTTTCTGTGTCTAATTCCTGGAGAACATACCCGATTTTATTCTCGCTGATCAAATCCGAATCGTCGGAAATGTCACTGGTGATAACTACAGGCAGACCCAGAGCCCAATATTCTCCATCTTTAATTGGTGTGCAGTAACGCTTCGACGGAATCGGTTTGACAGGGGTAATCGCAAAATCACCCAGCCCCATGAATTCAGGAATTTCATCGTGAGAAACAAATCTGATTACAAGATTGGTATGATCAAAACCGGCAGCAGCAGCCCATTCATACAGTTGCTCTTTGGGATGATTTGTTAACACCAATGCCCTGAATTTGCCCTTCCAATACTCTTGTGCTACCTTGAAGAAATCAAAAA
This sequence comes from Bacteroidota bacterium, assembly GCA_004295015.1. Lineage (GTDB taxonomy): Bacteria > Bacteroidota > Bacteroidia > AKYH767-A > 2013-40CM-41-45 > QQVM01. The sequence goes on from SHNE01000049.1 coordinate 160,161, forward strand.
CTTCTCTGGAAAGATATATCCCTCCGAATTTTCCGGCATACACACATGTTACCTTGTCATTTAAATTTAACTGTCTCAACAGCTCTTCATTCTTTCGTTTCTTTGGGGCAAAAAATGAATTGTCTACACAGGCAGGTTTGACATAGAACTTTTCAATAGCATGGCCGTATCGCTCTTTTGCATATTCATACATCAATTGTGTTGCACTTATAATGATATTTGCGTGCTTAGTCAGGCGTTTTTCAAGATTGAATAGTAAATTGTATTGTCTGCTTTCTCTTTTCCAGGTGTTATTTTCCACCATTGCATCTGCATGAGGTTCGTAACTGTCAATAATGAGTTTTTTACCGGTAAACTTTGAAAGAATATAGCCGATTGATCCGGCAGGAGTACACCAGGCATGGATGTAATTTATTCTCCTAATAAATATGACTGAAATAAGATAAAGAAGATAGATTGAGCCCTTGACGAATGAAAGCAGACTGAATTTTGAATAAGTTAAGGTGATCAATTTAATTCCCTGAAGGCGTAATCGTGCCTTAACCTGCGCTTTTTCATTTGCTGATAGTTTCTGCTTTTCCTGTTCAAAAGTGACGAGATAGATTATACTTCCTGAGGGTAGTTGATTGTATATAATTCTGAGGTAAGGAAGCGTATAGGCTTGTATGAGTGCTTCCTTATAACTCCAATAAGTTATAACCAGGATATTTTTTCTCTTAGCCACGTAAAAATTCTTTAAGCTGTTTAAGAATACGGTGACCGGGAATGTTTTTCATGGATAGAAGAAGGTGTTTTTTTCGTAAGCCATGCAGACTGATAGATTTCCAAAGATATGAGAATACTTCAAACCGCTTTCCTTCGATATAAGAATGTACAGCTGAAAAATAATTCACATGACTATACAGTTGTTTGTCTTCAAGATGGCTTAAGTTTAGCCTTTGTTTTATCCAATCAGCCGCCAGAAAGGTTTTCTGTATAAGTTCCTGATGATTTCCGTGCATTGATCTGCCTTTGTGTTCAAGCATATGAACAGTCACCTTGTCAATCAGATATAGTTGCTGATCACTTAGGTTTTCCATAAAAAACATCCAGTCTTCTTTGATTGAATATTTACGATCTTCCTCAAAGAAACGAAGTTTCGGATTGTCTTTTTTGATGCAGACATTACAGGCAAGAGGATTGCCTTGGAGAAAAAGCCTGTATGTATAGAAGCCTTCAGGCAGGTGGCAGTTATCACTTGAAAGTAATTTATCTCCCACTATGAATTTGAATTTTGTGCTAATGAAGGATGGTTCCAGCTGAATAATGTGGCTATGTAATATTTCAAGATGCTCAGGTAACAAACGATCGTCAGAGTCGAGAAGCTGAATGTATTTACCTCTTGCAGCTTTTATACCCGTATTTCGGGCTGCACCCCTTTCAAGATTTGGTTGATGTAGAATTTGAATGCGCTTTTCATCCCTGTATTTTTCTTTTAAGAATTCGTAGCTGCCATCGGTACTGCCATCATCTACTACGATGATTTCAAATTGTGAAAAACGCTGGGCTAAGACACTATCTATAGATTCCTGAACATAGAGTTTACGGTTGTAGGAAGGTATTACCACACTGAAAAATGGATGCATATGCTGGTGGTGGTATGAATTGAATATTTCCTTAGATCTTTTGGAGTCTAAAGATCGGAAATTTATTGATTCCTGTCATTGAGGCATATCTTGCTTATTCTAAGTCCGGTAATTAATCTGCCTGTGTCTAAACCGCCTGCCTATACGTCGGAAAATCGATTATATTTGTGGATACTAAACAGGATTATGGTTCAATTTTTCAGCATTATTGACCTTATTATTGCGCCTTTGTATTTGATAATCATTTATCTGGCGGCAAAAAGTATCCAGCAAAAAAAAATTGTAACTAACCCCAGCTACCGTTTTTTCATGAAGGGCTTAATGGTAAAGGTCTTTGGGGGGATTGCCGTATGCTTTATTTATGTCTATTATTATGGTGGGGGAGATACATTAAACTACTATAATGACTGTCATGTATTGGTTAACCTGTTTTTAAAATCACCCGTTACTGCATTTCAGTTTTTACTCGGCCCCGACACATCAATTTGGTACAGCTTCGACTCCGAAACCGGTTGGCCTATATATTTTTCTGATGTACATGCAATCATTGTTGTAAAATACACCTGGTTGCTTTGTTTGATTTCATTCAAAAGTTACCTGGGTATGACAATGCTTTTGGCCAGTATATCTTATTGGCCAATATGGCGATTATATCAAACCTTGATAAAGGAGTTTCCTAAGTTAAGTACCGAATTGGCTTACGCTTTGCTGTTTATCCCTTCCGTGTTTTTCTGGGGCTCCGGACTTTTAAAGGATACAATCACATTTGCTTCTGTTTGCCTTTTTGCATCTTCATATAGTATTTTGCTTATTCAAAGGAAAGAGATTGCTAAGAATATTTTTTTATTGATTGTTGCCTCAATTTTACTCGTAAAAATTAAACCATACATTTTTTTCGCCTTGATACCCGGAAGTATATTATGGTTCGGAGGCATCCAACTTTCTGCCGTAAAGAATTCTTTAGTGAAAGGCCTGTCTACTCCTTTTTTAATTCTCTTTTCATTGATATCCGGGTATTTTATGTTGAGTCTGATGAGCGTTTTTCTTGGAGATTATACACTCGAAAATGTGTTGGATAAGGCTATTGTTACTCAGCAGGATTTGAAGAGTGAAATTTATGGAGGTTCTTCATTCGACATAGGTGATTTTGACCCGACGGTTCAGGGAATTCTTTCCAAGCTGCCCTTAGCTATTAATGCGGCTCTCTTTAGGCCATATCTTTGGGAAGTGAATAATCTTGCCATGTTTGTTTCCGGCCTTGAAAATTTTATACTGCTCGTTTTTTCAGTCTACCTGCTAATAAAATTGCGGGTTTACAATTTGTTTCGCCTGATGTTCCGGCATAGAATTTTATTTTTTACTGTCTATTTCAGTATGTTCTTTGCCTTTTCTGTTGGTTTAACAACTTCTAATTTTGGAAGTTTGGTTCGATATAAAATTCCGGCAATTCCTTTTTTTGTGATAAGTCTGTTTATTATTTGGACTGCCTACAAAGATTTGAAGAAGGAGGACTCACTTCGTACTCAAGTGGAGATAGAGAACGATGAATTGAAGGAAACGTAGGTTCTGTCTCCATGCAACTATTATTGATTAAAATTATTATTTTGCAAGGATTGGATTATTGCATCATCTACTCATAACCCTGAATGCCACTAAAGATATCTGTAATAATTCCTTCGTTTAATCAGGGGAAATTCATTGAAGAGACTATCCGGTCATTACTAAATCAGAATGATCCGGCTTTAGAGATCATCATCATTGATGGAGCCGGTACAGATAATTCAGTTGAAATTATTAAGAAATATATACCCAATCTGACTTATTGGATATCTGAACCCGATTCAGGACAAAGTGATGCTATAAATAAAGGTTTTAAAGTTGCAAGTGGTGATATTATCACCTGGCTCGGTAGCGATGATTTGTACCAACCGGGTGCTTTGAAGAAAGTGAGAGAAATTTTTGAATCAGCTGATCAGAAAACAGGAGTAATTTTCGGTTCAACAGAAATCTTCCGGGATAATGTTAAACTGCATATTGAACATGGATCAAGAATTCAGAACACAGAAAGACGACTAAGCGGAATGACATTTTCCCAGCCTTCTTCCTTCATTCGAAGACCGTATCTTGATCTGGTAGGACCCTTGAACACAGAACTCCATTATGGAATGGATTTTGATTTATTTGCTCGATTATCCCTCATCTGCGAATTCAAAAGAGTGGATTTTTGTTTTTCGAAATATAGAATTCATGATGCCAGTAAATCCGGAAGTAATTTTGATCGGTTTGGCAAAGAGTGGATGCGTGTATTTACGAGCATAGCTAAGGGCTTGTCTGCAGAATATTCAATTAAGGAATTAACAAAACTCAACTTGATTGCTCAGCCATTACCTGCAACAGAAGAGTTTTTTGCAAGGCATGGTTCAATTTCGAAATTGGATGAAGAGTTAATGTTGTTTTTTTTTATTTCTAATATGTTTTTTCATAGTTATCTGTCAGGCAGATTTTCACAAGCTAAAGTGTTAGCACGGTACCTAAAAGATTTTTACCCTGAGAAGTTGAAACTCCTGCCTGAAATTAATTTAATTCATAAGCGGTCACTCAAGTATTCTTCAATAATATTAAAAGCCGCCAGAAAGCTAAAAAGTAGTTTGATACGCTGATGAGAATTGCCTACATAACTTCCCATATCAACAGATCAAATCAATGGAATTGGTTTTCTGATATTTTGATTAGCAAGAATATTTTTCATATTCATATTATAATTAATAGCTATAAGCCTATTATGTTTTCTGATATGAAGGAGAAGGGATTGCCGGTGTATTTTCTTCAACATAAAAATATATTTTCATTTGTGATCAATTTCATTAAAGTCATACGCATTTTGAAGAATCATAATATTGATGTTGTACATACTGAATTGCCTTATGGAAACCTTATTGGTCAGTTGGCTGCTTATACATGTTCAATAAAGAAGAGGATACTTACTTGTGAAAACCTGACATGGGGCGAGGATTATCACAACCGTAAACAAAAGCTTATCGATTGGCTTAGTTATCGAATTACCGCAAAGGTTGTAGCACTGACTGCATTGTCAAAGAATTATATAGTTGAGAAATATTCAAAGAATGACAATGATGTGATTGTGATATATCACTCATTGAATACAAAAGATTATTTGGATATTTCAAAAGAAAGGGTAGCAGCACTCCAATCCGATTTAGATATTCCTGCTGATAGATTTATTATAGGTATTATCTCCAGATTTGAATTTTGGAAAGGCATTGAATACGCTGTAAAGGCTATGGAGAGTGTTATCGAAAAATACCCTGAATCACTGCTCGTAATTTTTGGTGGTGGTGAGGGGGATTCATTTGAGGATATACAGAAGCTAATCAGCAAATCCAATCTCCATAACCATGTGAAGCATGTAGGATATGTTTCTGATAATATTGCCTTATATTCATTATTGGACCTTCATTTGCATGTACCCATCGATTCATATGTTGAAACCTTCGGCATCACTATTATAGAAGGCATGATTTCCGGTTGTCCGCAAATACTTACCTTGAGTGGTATTGCAAATGATACAGCAAAGGATGGAAAGAATTGCATTGTTGTAGACCATTGTTCAAGTATACAAATTGCGGATGCTGTAATTTATTTAAGGGAAAATACAGAGTTGAGGGAGAAAATCGCTAAACAAGCGAAATTGGATGCAGTCAATTTGTTTAACTATTCGGATAAAGTGAATAAACATTTAAAGGTATACTCGGAGCTTTAGCCTGCATTGGTTTTAGTCTTATTGGCGAGGCACAGAACAAACTTGTTAAGGTATTGGAAAGATGGATTTAGCTTGTTTGATTCAATTACTCTTTCGATTTAAGCACGCAAAGGATTTTAATTGTATCTCCGAGTCTTAGAGTCGAAAGTATTTTATTTGCTGTTATTTTTAACAACATTTTTAGTTTGTTCTTTTCGATGTTTTCTCTTAGTCTGTAATTTCCGGATTCAGGATGAAGTACTGAGTTTTGTAAATCATTGCCTGATTTTTTGTGCCTGAGGAAAGCGGAGATTTCAGAAACTGATAAACCTGTAGTACTCAGAGAAGTTATTCGGAGTTTTTCATTTTTTAAAAAACCTGAAAGTGACCTTGCAGTAAAGTAGTTAAGGTGCTCCGGATAGGTTATTACCCGCCAGTTGTTTTTCATTATGTACCTGCTTAGCGAATTGAAGTTGGGCGTAGTTATGTATAATGCCCCTTCCAATGCTAAATGTACAGCGTACTGTTTTAGATGATCCCGAATCTGATTGACATGTTCGATGACTTCTATACTTGTAATAACATCAAAAGTAATTCCCTTAAATGTATTGTCGTTTAGTTCTCCTAATTCCATTTTGATTCCCTTCGATTCGCATATTCTGATAGCCTTTTCGGTGAACTCAGTTCCATATACTTCCCATCCTCGTTTCTTTGCTTCTTCAAGAAAATGGCCGTGTCCGCAACCAACGTCCATCAAACGATTTGTTTTCCTGAATTTTTCAAGAGAATCCAGGATCTCATGATAACGTTTAATAGTTAAAGGGGATAATTCCGGGTAGTCAGGATATGAATTGTAAAAAGTGTTTAGTTCATTTTCGGTCGGAAAAGCAGTAGAAAATATTAATTTGCAGTGTTTGCAGTTTGTCAATATTCCGGAGTACTTACCAGGTTGAAATGGCTTTAACTCCTTTGAAAGACAGAGTGGGCAGTGAGGATGGCTTCTATCTATCGAATGTTGATCTGGATTATTAGAATTCATATCCGAAAAGTTCAATATCTTCTTTAAATGCTTCTTCTACCCACTTTCTTGTTTTGGAAGTATAATATTCTTTGTAATGTAAATGGTTGCTGGTGTTTTTTACCGGAAGACGGAACCTGGGTATGTAAATCCTATCGCAAATGTGATCAAAATCTGCTTGAATATTTTCAAATCTTCCTACAAAATCTACCAGGAGCTTTCCTTTAGAGTCACATACAAAATGCTTTTGAAAGTCAAGATCTTTATTGATTCGCCAATCTAAATATTCTTCAAAGTTTTTCATTTTACTCACCAGTTTGTGCTGTCGGTGGTTTGTTGATTGCATCATGAAATAGTATAATGAAACCTGCCAGTCCCATGGATTTCTGACAAAGGAAAACTTGAAGTAATTATTGAAGTCAACTTCCTTAATCATTTTCTGAATTTCTCTGGCTTTTAGGTGAGTAAGAAAAGAAGTTTCAGTGCGGAAAAATTTCTGCTCCATCCATATCCGGCTATTGTTAAAGATAGATAGGTCACTTGAATCTCTGTCGTCATATTTACTCAAGACACTTCGAATGCTACTGCCTGCCACCTTATAAATGTGAACGAAAATAAATTTTTTCTGATGAGAAAGGATCATTATGGATAAAGTTAAGATTTAATTTAAGAAGATCTAAAGTTTTAATTTGTGGTTTTTTTAGTATAAATTTTTGAATCGGATTCTGCTATTTCCCTAATACTTTGTAAAAGATATTTCCTCTTGCCCCGGATGTGTAAAGTTTCACTCAGGTATCCTATTCGGAAAATGAAATTCATTTTTGCAAGAAACCTATTGTTTTTAGAAGAGAATATACTTTTTAGGGCTAAAGCTGGAAGGTATTTAACCTGAGAAATGATTTCCGGTATCCAGGAGGAGTAAATGTTATAATCCGGATTCAGGGTGTTTCTATATATGGCAAGAATGACTTCTGATTTACCCATACTATACATAATCTTTCTGGCATATTTTTTTGTCAAACGGAAGGCCGGTATTTCATGTTTGAGTTTGAGATCTTCCTGATACCACAATTTGTAGCCCTTTAATTTTAAATACAAACAAATTTCAGAGTCTTCGCCGGCAACAAGGTTTTTCCCGCTCCGTCCTCTTAGTTTATAGGAGAATTTACCATTGTAAAGTTCAGCACAAACATCTGTTCTGATTGATAATCCGGCTCCCCATAAGCAATGTTCTGGTCGTGTAATAAAACCGGATTTAGTCTCTTGCTTACCGACTGCGAAAACAGTTGATATTAAGTCAAACCAAAAAGGTTTTTGAGAATCGATTACTGCTTCAGTTGAACCTCCACAAGCCGAAATTTCTTTGTTGCCGGAAAATAAAGCGTCAATTTTTTCAAGCCATTTTTCTTCGACCCAATTATCGTCATCAATAAAGCTTATTATAGAGTACTGTACATTTTCAAATCCCTTTTTTCGGGCATGCATTTGGCCCGGCTTAGGTTCACTTACAATTTTTAGCTTTGTGACCGGATTTTGATTCCAAAATTCTTCTGAAAAGGATGCTGTATTGTCGGTAGATGCGTTGTCAACTAAAATGATCTCCCAATTAATTGGTCTTGAAAAAACCTGCTTTTGCAAATGACTTAAAGTTTTTCCTAGTCTTTCAACACTGTTGAAGCAGCATATTACGATTGATATACCTTCTGTCATACACCAAGTTTGAATATAGAGATAAGATCATTTTTAAATTGATCAATATTCATTGTGTAATCAATTGGTTTAATAACCGGACTTGTCTTGAGGAATCCGTCTAAATGTTTGGCAAGTGCTTCGGCTGAATAGCGATCAAAGAATATACAGTTCTCTTGAATCTGTTCGAAATTTACCGACAGGTCGCTTGCTATTACAAATTGGTTCAGGGCTTTGCAATCTTCAATAATGGTACTCCATCCTTCAAACATTGAAGGCTGTATAACCGCCAGTGAATTTTTCATCAGAATAAGTTGTTCTTCTCTTGGGATAAATCCAATGAATTTTACATATTCTTTTAAATTGTTCTCGTTAATGTATACTTGTAGCTTGGAAAAATATTGTTCGTCTCTGTAAGAAGATTGTTTACCTGTAAATACGATAACGAAATCATGGTGTAATTCCTTCAATAAGTTGATTGCCTGAAGTACCAATAGATGATTTTTGTGTGGCCAAAACTGATTCGACACCATAAAATATGTTTTATCGATGTCGTATTTCTTCAAAAGACTTTCTGAATCTAATGTCGACAGATCAGGAATGATTGAAACGAAACGAAGTACACTCGTTGAATTTTTGTATGGTCCAAAAAATTTTTTGTAGTCATTTAAAGAATCTTCGCTGCTGACAACCAAATTATAGCGTTCGTTCTCAGCTATTTTTTTCATGTTAGATATAACGTATTCGTATTCGATTGTTGAAACGTATTCCGGATAGTACATTTCCTGGAAGTCGGGTTTCCAGTAGTAGCGCTCTTTTACAGAAACAGTTTCCGGACAATCAAAAAAAGGATATATAATATCAACTTTTCGTGGAAACGAATAGCGTTTCCATATTTTAGTATTTAAACAAATTTCTGAAAGTCTATTAATGACTTTACTGAAAAGTGTTTGGCGCAAAGGTTTGTACAAATAAAAGTTGATATAAGGGTACTCAATTTCTTTGATTTCCTGAATAGGTGTCCCCTTGCTGTAAATAATGGTTATCTCAGGTCTGAAAACATCATCCAGCAATTTAAATCCTTTGATCAGGTTTTGTATGTAGATGACAACACCTGCTGAGAAATCATAATTGAATCGATAAATTAGTGCTATTCGTTTTCTTTTAACCATTGACTATATTGTAACAGGCCATTATGCAAAGATATTGAATATTCGAAGCCGAATGACTTCAATTTTGTGATATCAGCCCTCCAGTTAGAAGGATCACCGGGTTTTGCATGTTGATTGAAGTGTAATGTAGCAGATGGTTTATAGTGGCTCAGAAAACTTGATGCGGCCTCTTTTATTGTAGTCTCAATTCCTGAAGCTACGTTTATTGATTCTCCGTTAAATGCTGCTGATTTTAAAATGCAATCAATGGCTTTGCATAAATCTTTAATATAAATGAAGTCACGACTTTCTTGTCCTGTTCCAAATAATTCCAGCTTATCGGTGGTTTGAGACTTTCGGTATATATCCCAAAATAATTGTTTCCTCAAGCCTTCTCCATAGACGGAAAAAATACGGAGACTACAGGTTGGAATCTTTTTTAATTCATAGAATTCTTTACAGACAAGTTCAGCCAGATACTTATGCCATCCGTAGGGAGATAAAGGCTTAATCGCCGCATCCTCCGAAATTGGTAGATTTGCCGGATTGCCATACACTGCCGCACTCGATAAATGTATGAATTTGCATGAAGGATGATAAGAGGAAATGGCCTGAAGAGTACTGTAGACATTATTTACATTGAGCTGGAAATCCAATTCTGGTTGTTCCAATGATAAGGGTACACTGCCGTTACCTCCGGCGTATATGCAAACCTCCGGTTTGTTGTTTTCAAACAGGATGGAGTAGTCTGAATTTTTTCTTTGAACCATGTAATAGTCAGGTTCATCCGGATAAGGCTTTACATCGCAGGAAATCACAGCTTGTCCTTTGCTTTTAAAATAAGCAACAAGATGCGATCCAATAAAACCTTTTGCACCCAAAACAAGCACTTTCATTTACCTTATGTTTTTTTTATAATCAGACCTTGTCCTGTTGGCATGGTGTATATTTCATGATTGACCTTTTTAGCAAATTCGTCAAAGGCGATTTTTTGATGGATATGCATAGGAAAGCCATAGTCATCAAGTAAAATTACACCTTGTCTTACTATGCGAGGCCAAAAGTATTCAAGAGCTGCAATCTCCGGAATTTTGTTATTCATATCAATCGACAAATAACAAATCTTTTGAGCATCGCATTGGCTCAGTGTTTCCGGGATTGCTCCGCGAATAATACTGGTCCGGAAGGGGGCAAATGTTTTTAGAACTTCCTCATAACAATCTCTGTAATTATAATTCGAAATTCCCAGACTTTTTTCTTCTTCAGTAATAAACCTCGGATCGAGTCCCTGGAATGTGTCCATGAGGTAGAAGGTTTTATTGCTTTCAGCGAAATTAATATATTCGATTATTGCTCGTGAATAAGCACCCGTATTTACACCGCATTCGACAAAATCCCCATCTAATTCTTTAACCAGATCAGCATACCAGCAAACCGTATAGACACGCCACATGAGTGTGAAGTTGGGCCATGGATTGGTTTTTCTGGCTGCTTCATAGGCCGCAGCAAATCGCGGATCATTAATAAAATCACAATTATTACTCGTTGCAAGGCCGTCCGTATTATAAGTTAGCTGCCCATGGATATTGTTGAAGATTTCTGAATTGTAATGAATTAGCTTATAGTTTTTTCTGAACCAATTTAATTTTACAAGTAAAAGCCTTAGAGATAAGGGAACAAAGTTCTTAATGCTCATAAATATCAATCAGTTTTCCGGATAAATTTTGCTGGATTACCTGCAACAATAGTAAATGGAGCCACATCTTTTGTAACCACACTGCCTGCACCGACTATGGCACCTTCTCCGATAGTAACACCTTTAAGAATGATGGAGTAGGCTCCGATCCAGGCACTTTTGCAAATACGAATAGGTTTTTTTTCGATGTGAGTCCAATCTTTTTTTCCGATTATCCAATTGGCACAATCATCTTTTCTGTTGGCAGAATTTAGGCTGTGTGTATCACTATCCTGAATAAGGCAGTTGAAGGAAATCAGAACATCGTCCTCTATTATGATTGATTGTGCACTACCAATAAGACTGTTTGTTCCTATGAAAATATTGTTGCCAAGAATAATTTTAGCGTCAGGTGTATAGGTTGTCAGGGTAGCTTCCACAAGACAATTATCTCCAATCTCGACAAGAGACTCTTTATAAGTTTTATAAATGGTTCCCTTGATAGGTCCATTATTCATCGGTGTTGATGAAGATCTGAATAAAGATTTCAGATAGTTGAGCATAATCGGGATTGAGGCCTCAATGTAAATAAATTTTCTGTATTATATTCTTGACGATTTTTAGCTGATAGTAACACCCCGGGATTGTATTTAGTCTGTTTGCCAATCACAGTTAATTATAATCGATCCGTAGTTCTTTCCTTCGTATTGTGAAAAAGGAGTTCCGGTATCAGCAACCTGCATTCTACACTGACCTTCATGTATATCAAAGATTGTTCCGTCTGATTTAACAACGGCAAAGTGAAATGAGTAAAAGTTTGGAGCAATCAACTGACCCGGAATGCGCATGGTTCCACTGTACAAATTGTCATTTATATTAAGCTCCTTAATGCTTTTGTGAATTGTGACAACTCTGTTTCCGAATTTATCGAGGAGGGCTACTGAGAGTATCTCATCCTGGAGAATTTTATTGGCTTGCACCTGAATACGAATCCCGATTGGTTGATGAAAACCAAAAACTTCAGCCGGTTTATTGGCTTCGTCGACAGTTAGTGCCTCTGATATAAAAAAATCTTTCAAGGAGCTTTTTACAGGGTCAGCTACGAATCTGTTATCAGCTTCATTTTCCCTAAGTGAAAGGTATTTTGCTGTCACAAGTTCCGTTGAATCATTCATGATCATCTTTCCTTTTTCCAGTAAAATGGCGCGGTTGCAAAGTTGGTTTACAAGACCCATCTGATGGCTGACGAAAAGTATTGTGCGTCCACTTTTAGTGACACTCTCCATTTGACCAATGCACTTTTTCTGAAATTCAGCATCGCCTACTGCAAGAACTTCATCAATGATCAGGATTTCCGGATCCAGGAAGGCAGCAACTGAGAAGGCTAAGCGAAGTTGCATGCCGCTGCTGTAGTGTTTGAGGGGTGTGTCTAAAAATTTCTCTACACCCGAGAAATCCACAATAGCATCAAATTTATTTTGTATTTCTTTTCTCCGCATTCCTAGAATAGAACCATTTAAAAAAATGTTTTCCCGCCCCGATAATTCAGGATGAAAACCTGTTCCAACTTCAAGGAGACTTGCGACTCGTCCTCTTCCAATTATTTTACCATCGGTAGGAGGTGTGATTTTGCTTAGTATTTTCAGAAGCGTGGATTTTCCGGCTCCATTTTTACCTATAATACCAATTGATTCTCCTGCCTCAACACTGAAGCTTATATTTTTTAAAGCCCAGAATTCTTCGGTGCTAATGGTTCTTTTAAATTTTAGCAGATTGATTATACTTTCACGAAATGTCTGATAGGGCTCTGACTCATGTCTTATCCTGTACATTTTTGAAATGTCTATTATTTCCAGAATCGCGTTCATCAGGCCAGATCTGCAAAATTATATTCGGTTTTTTTAAAATAGGCCAGGCCAATAAAAAACAGTAAAAGCGAAACGCCAATACTTTTTCCTATCAGTATCCAGTTGAATGGAGACCCGGTTAAAGCAGCACGAAATGCCTCGATGACACCGCTTAATGGATTAAGCTGGAGAAGATCTTGTAAAATTCCGGGAGGAATGAAAGTCACCGGATAAATCACCGGGGTGAGGAATAGCAATACCTGAATCATGAATGGAATAACATACCTGAAGTCACGGTATCTTACGTTAAGCGCTGCGAGAAAGGAGCCTAGGCCTATTGTTGCCATTAAGGTGATTAGAACGCTTAATGGAAGTGCAATGCATAATTGGCCAAAGGAAACAGGACTACGATAATAGATTAGTAATCCGATAAATAAAATAAAGGTCATGGCAAAATCTACAAGTGTAGATATGATAGATGATATGGGGATAATTAATCTGGGGAAATAAACTTTCTTAATTATATTGGCATTGGAAACCATGCTGTTGCCGGCATTAGAAACTCCTGTTGAAAAAATAGTCCACAGCATTAGGCCTGAATAAACAAAAACAGGATAGGGGAGTACTCCGTGTTCAATTTTCAATGCCTTTGAAAAAAACAATGTAAATACAACCATCAATAGAAAAGGCTGGAGAATAGCCCATAAAGCACCTAATACGGTTTGTTTGTATTTAATTTTAACATCACGCCAGGTGAAAAAATAAAAGAGCTCACGAAAAGTCCATAATTCAGGCAGATCGATTCTGGTTCTCTTTGTCGGTTTGATTTCGTATTCCATGACTGATTTCATCAAAGCAAACCTATGAAAAAATATAGCGGAATTCTTAGTTAATGCGAGAATTCTTTACCACTTGTTTTAGTATTCTTTCATCACGAAACCGGAGGAGAACTGAATAAAGGCCATCGGGCAGATCACTCAAATTCAGGTTAAATTCTGTTAGGCCTTTCGGAACACGATCCTCTGAAAACTCGTAGAGGGTTTTACCTAATTGATCTATCAACTGTAAAGTTAAATCATCTTCATAGGGCAAAATTACTCTCACAATTACATTGTCGGTGAATGGGTTTGGGTAAGGGTTAATAACAGCCATTTCTTTAATACGACTAAAGCATTTTTCATTGTTGGAAGGTATATCATCTGACTGTCCATTCGGTTCACTGACTTTCACACAATAATAATCCAACTTAGAAGATGAACTGATTAAAAAAGATGCGTGAAATGTGTACCACTGTATTCCGGCGGGTCCATTTGGTATCAGTGAAACATAGTTTTCAAGGAAGTTGGTTCCATCTGCCAATCTTGCTTCAATATTTACACTATCAATCTGCCGCGTTCCTAAGTTTGCAATCCTCGATACGATGTGAAAATAGTTTCCGGAGATATAGGAAGAATCACCGGTGATGGCGACGTCCAGTATTGGTTTTATAACATAGATGTTTTTTGAATTAGAATCTGTGCAGCCGAAGGCACTGCTTACAAACTGACTAATAACAAAAAGTCCTGTATCCTGATAAACATGAGAGGGTGCGCTCAGGTTACTTCCCGCTTGTCCGTCTCCAAAATCCCATGAGTAGAGTAATGCTCCCTGGGAGAAGTCTGTAAATTGAACATCAAGAGGCGGATTTCCAAATTGTGGATTGAAACTGAAATTCGCAGTGGGTAGAGGATGTGCTCTAATTGATTTTGTCACACTATGTTTGCATCCTATATCGGAAGTTACAGTAAGGTTTATGGAATAGGTTCCTGTATCGGTGAAGGTGTATACAGGATTTCTAATTGAGTCTATTAAAGGCGCAGAATCTATCAGCCAGTTCCAGGAAATAATACTGCCTGAGGAAACGGAACTCGAATCAACAAATTGAAAAACTGCATCTATACAGGCAGGTGTTTGCGCAAAGTTTGCCGAAGGAATTGGGCTTACCGATACTTGTTTGCTGCTTGTTGTCGCGCAGCCACCTTGCGCATAAACTGTTAGTGTTACGGTATAATTTCCGGGAAATGCATAAAAATGTGCAGGCTCTTTTAGTTGATTCGTCTGACTATCTCCAAATCTCCATATGTAGGCACTGTCAAGGGAAGATCCGGGATTAAAGAATTCCATCAGGTCGCCATAGCAAGTGGGAGAATAGGTGAAATTAGAAGTGGGAGAAGCATTAATTCTTAACTGAACAAGGGATGTATCACTGCATGAAAAATTGGTTGTTGCAATTAAAAAAACATTGAAGATGGAGGTGCTACTGTATGTATGTGTTGGGTCAGGAAGATTACTTGTATTAGATGTACCACTGCCAAAGTCACCGAAATTCCATGAGTAACCTGCAATATAGGACAGAGAGTCTGTCGTGCTTAGATTTGTGAAGCTTGTAACCTGATTGACGCATAAATTACTTACTGCAAAAGCTGCATTGGGAAGGGCGTGGATAATTGTATTGCTATTTACTGTATTAGTACATCCTTCGTTTGAAGTGACAGTTAATCGAACCGGAAAAATTCCGGCCGCAGAAAAGGTGTATGAAGGATTTGTTTGAACAGAAGTATCTCCATTTTCAAAAGTCCAGTGTCTGCTAACAATTGTCGTTCCGGTGGGTGTGGAGGATAGGTCAGTGAATTGAGTTGGGCTGTTCAGACATGCATCAGTTGATGAGAATAATGCCACAGGACTTGCCGTAATTGTAATGCTTTGTTGTGATGCTGCACTCGGGCAATTACTCGGTGAATACGCGATGAGTGTAACTGTTTTTATTCCGGGAGTTGCAAACTGATGAACAGGACTTTGTGAGCTGTCTGTTGTTCCATCGTCAAAATCCCAAAACCATCCACTTAAGGTATCTCCACTCACACTTGAAAGGTCTGTGAACTGAACATCATTTCCCTGACAAACGGTTGCGGGGCTAAAGGTAAATCCCGCAACAGGGATATTGTTCACTTTTATATCCTGAACAACCGTGTCGATACAACCATTTGAAGCAAAGACAATTTGTGTGACAGTGTAATTATTCACTCCGCCAAGATAGGTGTGACCCGGGTTAGCGATTGTATCGGTGTTTGTATCCCCAAAATCCCATGTGTAGCCTGTGATGGTGGCATTGCCAACAGTGCTATTGTCTATGAACTGTACAACCTGACCCACACAGGTATTGGTAGCTTTATACTCTGCGATGGGACGATGATTAATCAGAATATTTTGTGTGTCTGATGAGGTACAGCCGCCGTCACTTGTAATTGTGAGAGTGACAATATAATTTCCTCCTGTATTAAAAACATAGGTAGGGTTGCTTATAGTGGATGAATCAGAGTTGCCAAAATCCCAGGCCCAACTTGAAATTGAACCACTCGAAACGCTCGACAAATCGTTGAAAACAATGGGGGCTTCAGAACATCCCGGGTTACTTGAGAAAGAAGCCAGTGGAATTGGTGAAATTCTGATGATCACCGAAGAGATCGATTCACAACCTGAACTTCCAGAAGCACGTAATGTGACAGTGTAGTTTCCTGTATCAGAATATATATACGATGGACTTTGGACATTGGACGTATCACCATTGCCAAAATCCCAATGCCAGGATGAAATGAAACCGGAACTGATCGTACTTAAATCAATAAACCGTGTCGTGTCTCCGAGGCAGGTATTTTCAATTGTAAAATTCAGGTTTGGTGCGTAATCAATGTTGACCTGATTGGTTATCGAAGAACTATTCCCAAAGGCATCATGAATGGTTAAGGTTACAGGTAAACTTCCACCATCGCTAAACACGATATTCGAAGGATTCATGTCAGAACTCGTTGCCCGGTTAACAGGACAAGGATGTGAATATTCGATGGTTTGAACTTGGTTGCTTCCTGTGTACAGGGCGTATAAAAACTGACTTCCACCTTCTCGAATCAAGCCAAGGCCTTTAGGATTTGATCCGGAAAAATAGTTGGACCCGAGAAAAGAAGGGCTGTTTCCACCTAAATCAGGGCCCAGATCATATCGGTCAATATTGTGTCCGGAATAATTTGCCACCATAAGCTTCCAATGTGAGCTGTCTTGAACTAAAGCAAGATCTGAAGGACTTCCGGAAGTTATAATGGTTTGAAACGTTGGTGTATTGCTGAGCTGAGCACCAAAATCTGCCCGAACAACATTTCCTGAATTGTATCCTGCTATAAAAGCATACCAATTACCACAGCTATGAGCCAAGATCAGATCAAGCACAAATGATGCTCCGGTAACAGGGATGGGAGAAGATGGAACAGGTGTGTTGAGTATAGAATTCCCAAAATCTAATAAGGTCATTGTACCGGCGGTAAAATTTCCGACCAGTCCGAAGATATTTCCTGTGCTATCGCTTGCCAGCTTTACTGACCAGGGCGTTGTTAAATTACTGTTACTGCTATTAAGAAGTACGGTCACACTATCCGGACTATTTTTCAGACTGTTTCCAAATCGAAGTCTTATGATTGAATATGTTCCGTAGTCTACAACGATTCCATACCAGGTTCCATTTTGGTTATAAAGTGCTATATCGGAAGGGTTAAATAATATCCCTCCAAAATTTCCCAGGTCCTCGAATGAAGTTGGGCGTTCTCCGGGTCCATTACCATAGATGACTCTGTTAATATTTCCATTCGATTTTCCGCAGACAAAAATGATAGTCGTATCATTTTCAGAAGTTACAGTAATATCTCCCGGGAAAGATAAACTGAATGCAGTATCAAATGCCAGTGTTCCGTTCGAGCTGAAAAAGCCGGGACAAAAATCCCATGAATAACTTGAAGCTCCAACACTCGAATTCGTTATGTTCAAAGTTTGTCCACTACAAATTGGATTTTGAATGCTGAACCCGGCGCTGGGACATTGGGATTTTACCTGTGTAAAATTTAGTACGAGTACAGGTAATAGCAAGGAGAGTAAGAGACGTTTGTTCATTCGTATAATCTTCTTTAGCAGACTGTTCTGCATAAGAAGAATAATACGTCTTTTATCGAAAAAAGTTAGCTATTTCAGGTGCTGATTGTTTGTTCCCGGAAAAGCTTGTAAGTTGAGCTTATGCCTTGCTTCAGGTCAATTTTTGCTTTCCAACCTGCTTTGTTTATTTTGCTGGAATCCAATAACTTACGCATTGTGCCATCCGGTTTCTCAAGGTTAAATCTGATTTCACCCCGGAAACCGACAATTTCACTGATCAGGTGTGCCAAATCACCGATACTGATTTCATCTCCGGAACCTACGTTTACAAAGCCTCTTTCATTGTAATTATTCATCAGGACAATACATGCTTCTGCCAGATCATTTACATGGAGAAATTCCCTTAGAGGTTTCCCGCTACCCCAAACCTCAACAAAAGAATTTCCTGCGATTTTGGCTTCATGAAATTTTCTGATCAAGGCTGGCAAAACATGAGAGTTTTGTAAGTCATAATTGTCATTGGGGCCATAAAGATTTGTTGGCATGGCAGAAATAAAATTGCAGGCATATTGATCCCGGTAACTTTCGCATAACTTAATACCGGCAATTTTAGCTATGGCATATGGTTCATTCGTGCTTTCTAAATATCCGCTTAGCAAATATTCTTCTTTTAAGGGTTGCATTGCGTCTTTCGGATAAATGCATGACGAGCCTAAGAATAGAAGTTTTTTAATTCCATGCTTGTATGCCCCATGAATCAAATTCATTTCAATGGCAAGATTGTCATATAAAAAATCTGCACGGTATAGGTTATTGGCATAAATTCCACCAACTTTTGCAGCAGCTAAAAAAACATAATCCGGTTTCTCCCTGGAATAAAACGAATTGACTTCTGCCTGATTTCTTAGATCAAGTTCATCGGATGATTTATATACAAGATTTTCATAACCTAAAGACTGAAGTCCTTTCATAATTGCCGAACCTACCATCCCGCGATGACCGGCGACATAAATTTTATCTTCTTTATTCATGGTAATTGAAAATCTTGTGTCCGCCTTCCTTGAGGTATTTATCTTTTCTGAAAAGTTCAACATCCGCTGCCATCATTTCTTTGACGAGGGCTTCAAAGGTGTACTTTGGTTTCCATCCCAATTTTTGATTTGCTTTACTTGCATCACCAATCAACAATTCAACCTCTGTAGGCCGGAAGTATCGGGGGTCAACAGCCATGATTTGCTTACCTTTGGGCAACTGATATTCGGGCATATTGCATTTGGAAATAAGTGCTTTTTCATCGACCCCTTGTCCGGAGAATTCGATTTCGATACCCACTTCCATGAAAGAAAGACGGAGAAATTCCCGAACGGAAGTTGTTTTTCCTGTTGCGATAACAAAATCTTCCGGTACATCTTGTTGAAGCATTAACCACATTGCCTCAATATAATCTTTAGCATGACCCCAATCTCGTTGAGCATTCAGATTGCCAAGGAATACCTGATCCTGTAAACCTAATGCAATACGTGCAACCCCTCGCGTTATTTTTCTCGAAACAAAAGTCTCTCCTCTTAAGGGTGACTCGTGATTGAAAAGTATTCCGTTAACGGCAAACATGTTGTACGCTTCACGGTAATTTACCGTAATCCAATATGCATACAGTTTTGCAGCAGCATAAGGAGAGCGTGGATAAAAGGGTGTTTTTTCAGATTGTGGTGTTTCCTGAATCAAACCATATAATTCTGACGATGATGCCTGATAAACTTTTGTCTTTTTTGTTAATCCTAATAGTCTTACTGCCTCCAATATTCGAAGTGTTCCGATACCATCGGCATTGGCAGTATATTCTGGAGTTTCAAAACTTACCATTACATGTGACATGGCACCGAGATTATAAATTTCTTCCGGTTGAACCTCCTGAATGATACGTATCAGGTTAGTACTGTCCGTTAGATCTCCATAATGCAGTTTGAAGTTTACATTCTTTTCGTGAGGATCGAGGTATAAATGGTCAATTCTGTCGGTATTGAACAAAGAACTTCTTCTTTTAATACCATGTACCATGTATCCTTTTTTGAGGAGGAATTCTGCCAGATACGCTCCATCTTGTCCGGTTATTCCGGTAATTAATGCAACTTTCATATTTCGTTATTATCTCTTTCTCATCCAGTTAGGAGGGAGAATCAGGTTGACTTAATTTCCAAAGATAATAATATTTCAGAAGGACTACCTTGACTATACGGCAGAAATGCGGCAAAATAGAAATAGGTTTTTTATCTTGGGAGCATTGGTCTTTGTTTCCGGCTGTTTAGTTCTGATGAATATACCTATGATGAAATTAGTTTTCGCAACAAACAACAATAATAAACTTCGGGAGGTAAGAAGTCTTATGCCACCCGGGATTGAAATTCTAAGCCTTAAGGATATTGGCTGTGAAGACGAATTGCCTGAGACAGGCCGCACCTTGAATGAAAATGCTTTCCAAAAGGCCCAATATGTCTACGAAAAATACGGCTGGAATTGTTTTGCTGATGACACGGGGCTTGAGGTCGAAGCCTTGGGCGGAAGACCCGGTGTTCGTTCGGCGCGTTATGCCGGCCCGGCCTGCAGATCCTCAGATAACATTCAAAAACTTTTTACCGAATTAAAGAATGAGAATAACAGGAAGGCACGTTTCAGAACTGTTATAGCCAGTTATATAGATTCTGAGACGCATTATTTTGAAGGGCAAATCGATGGTTCAATTACGGTAGAGGAGAAAGGTGATGGCGGCTTCGGTTATGATCCCGTCTTTCTCCCATCTGCTTCCGATCTGACCTTTGCAGAAATGTCAGCTGAGCAGAAAAACCAACGAAGTCATCGTGCTGAGAGTATAAAAAAGTTTGTTGAATGGCTGGAGTTGAACAAGTAAATCCCGGATGATTAAATAGCTAATTCGATTTGTTTTTTGTGCATGCCTTTAATCTGTATT
This sequence comes from Bacteroidota bacterium, assembly GCA_004295015.1. GTDB lineage: Bacteria > Bacteroidota > Bacteroidia > AKYH767-A > 2013-40CM-41-45 > QQVM01. The sequence continues at coordinate 180,844 of SHNE01000049.1, forward strand.
TCTCATTTTTTTTGGACTCCCTGATTCAGAATCAGTTTTTGACAGATCTTGTTGCATAGAAAAAGATAAAGAACATAAACAGGAAATAGAGTGAGAACAGTACGGTGAATATATGCCGCCATTCACCAAGAAATTTTTCTATGATGACCACTAACAAGAGTGATATCAAAGTCATAAACCAAAAGACCATTGCCACTTGTCTGTCGGTAAGCCCCAAATAAACAAGTGCATGGGTAGTATGATCTTTCCCACCTACAAACGGTGAATTGCCACGCATGACTCTGTTAATTACAACAGTTGTGGTATCTATGATGGGCATGATGAAAACAATAATCGGAAGTAATAAATTTCTTGCACTGATGAAATCTCCGGAAGGTGGTTCCGCATTCCATAAGTATTTTATTCCAATGGCAGCCAGAAAAACTCCAAGAAATTGGCTACCGGTATCACCCATATACATTTTTGAGGGATGCCAGTTGAAATAAAGAAATCCGAACAGGGCACACATAACTCCAAGAAGAATCATGAAGTAAACGCTGCTGAACTCTTGGTGTAAAACCATAATGCCGAGGGCGGAAAGAATAATAGAAATACTGACAGTGGTCGTTATGGCGTCCATATTATCCAGCATGTTCAATGAATTCATGATTCCAACAACCCAAAAAATGGTGATGATATAGTTGACCGGTTCTACGTATGACAAAGAAATTTCAGTACCGGTAACGAGCAAAATCACCGCACAGGTAATTTGAGTGGTGAGTTTTAAAAATGGCTGGGTATTGTAGGCATCATCTGCCAAACCCAGAAGAAAGCCCAGCATTGTTGCAAGGAGGATACCGATAAATTCTTTGCTTAAAAAAACCTGATTGCTGTCAAAAAATATTGAGTAAACAATAATTGAAAGAAGAAAAATTATATAAAAAGAAAATCCGCCAACAGCGGGCTTCGATTGAGAGCCCCACCGAATGACCGTGTCATCCTGATTTCTGATTCCAAGTGTGCGAACAAATTTAAGAAACAGGCGATTGATAAGAAAGGAGAATACCACCGAGACTACAGCAAATATACCGTAGACTGTAAAAAGATATTGTGCGTTTGATGTCATTTTATGCCTGGAAGCAATATGCTTTTTTGCTGATTCTATTTAATTTTAATTTCATTTCTGCTCAGATATTCCTTTAGGGTAGGAAGTACTGAGTCCTTTTTAGAAACAATAGGTTCCTTGGTTTGCCATTTAATATTCAGTTCCGGATCATTATATCTGATTCCTTTTTCTGAAGATTGATTGTAGTATTTCGTTACTTTATAGATAAATACTACGTCATCACTGAGAGCTTCAAAACCATGGGCAAAGCCGGCAGGAATCCAAAGCATGAAATTATTTTCAGCTGAAAGTATCAGCGAATAGGTTTGTCCGAAGGTGGGAGAATCTTTACGTAAGTCCAGAACGACATCTAAAGCACTTCCATGGGCCACCCTCACCAATTTGCCTTGTTCGAATGGTTGCTCCTGAAAATGCAATCCACGTATCACTCCTTTTTTACTGTGAGATAAATTGTCTTGTACGAATTCTACATCGATTCCGTTAGCTTGAAATGTCCTGGAATTATAGAATTCCATAAAATGGCCTCTTTCATCTTCGAACACAGAAGGTTCAACAAGGATAAGGCCTTTTATTTCTGTAGTTTTAAATTTCATTTAATAAATCAAGGATAAGGAAGTCTTAATCAAAGACGTAAATTCTCTCAGTTAAATACATGATTTTACTTTCTGCTAAATCGATTTTTGAATTTCTCAAAGAAGCTGAGGTTTTTACGAGCTTCATCATCATAATAACCATAACCGTAGCCATAACCGTAACCATAGCCATAACCATAGCCGTAACCATACTTGAATTTAGAAGTTTCTACACCATTGAGAACCACTGCCAAATTGCGGATCTTATATTCTTCAATAAGCTTGTTTAGATTTTGCATAAACATGCGTTTAGAATAATGAGCACGAATAATATAAATAGGGTAGTCTGCATTTTGTATAATCTCAACACCATCTGTCACTATTCCCACAGGTGGTGTGTCAATAATGATAATGTCATATTTGGATTTCAGATAATCCAGGAGTTCATTCATTCTCTGGCTCAGGATCAGCTCGGATGGATTTGGAGGAATTGGACCCGCTGTAATGAAATCAAGATTTGCAAGACTGCTTTTATTAATGCAGAAATCTGTTGTGTCCTTCCCGATGAGTATAGTGCTCATACCGCGGATATTCTCTACGTTAAAACCAAGGTGAATTTTCGGCTTACGCATGTCGAGGTCAATGATCACAACTTTCTTTTCTGAGAAGGCAATTACACCGGCGAGATTAATGGCGATAAATGTTTTTCCTTCTCCTGAAATAGTGGAAGTAATAGCTATAACCTTCGGGCCGGATTCATTACTGATAAACTGCAGGTTGGTTCGGACCGAACGGAAGGATTCTGATATGGCAGATTTTGGATTTTTATCTACGAGTAATTGAGAAACAGGGATCTCACTTTTGTATTTTGGAATTATTCCCAGCAAAGCAGCATTGGTATATAAATTGATTTCATCCAATGAAGTGATCTCGTTATAAAAAAGATACTTGACAAAAATAATCACGAAGCTAAGAATGAATCCTACGAGCAAGCTTCCGGCTAAAATTAATTTTCGGTTTGGTGAAAGCGGATTCAAGGCAGGCTTTCCTTGTTCCAGGACAATATTATTGGTAATTATACCGGCTTTTGTGATCGCAAACTCAACTTTCTTTTCAAGAAGCAACTGATAAAATTTTTCATTAACCAGGTAGAGACGGTTTAGTCTTGCCAGTTCAGCTTCCTGAGCAGGTAGGGTCAAAAATATTTGCTCAAATTCATTCATCCGTTCATCCAAAGATTTTATTTTTTGAATTAAGGCTTCTCGTGCATTATTCAGGCTCAGAATAAGATTAGACCGCTGGAAAGCAATGTCCTTTTCAAGAGAAATAACTGCAGCATTGTGTTCTGTAGCCAAAAACTTGAGTGTTGTTTTCTGGTCTTCTAATGCTTGAATTTTGGTAATCAATCCTTGTATTACACCATCAATGTATGTTCCTGACAGCAGAGGAAGTAAACTTTCTGTATTCTCGTCAGAGTTTATGTTTTTTTCAATTCGCTGAAGTACTGCAAGCTGTAATTGAACTTCGATTCGTTGGTCTATAAGAAGATTGATGTGTGCCAAGGCGTCTTCGGCATTTTGCAGAGGATCAATTATTAAATGTTCTTTCTTAAAGGCTTCAACTGAATATTCTGATAAACGTAATTGTGTGTCAATGCCTAAAACAGTTTCGTCGATAAATTGCAGAGATTTGTCTGCACCTTCTGATTTTCTTTCCTTGTCGTAACGATTGAATTCGTCAACCATGGTATTTACAAAATCAGAGGCCTTTTGGGAATTTTGATCTTTGAAAGAAATTCGAACCGTCTGTGCGTATTGATTCATAACGGTGACAGTCGCATCAGCATAATACTGATCTATTACTGTCTCAGGGTTATAAAAAATAATATAGTAGGGTTCATCATTTGTCGTGGCGAGGATTTGCTTTTTGATTTGTCCGTAATCCTTAATGGTGATTTTAAATTTCAGCCCGGGTATTGTGATCCAGGTGTTGACGGGAAACGTACCGCTTTGTTTCGACAATGCTGTGGAATAGGACAAGCGGAATTTTGAATCACCTTCGAAATCAATAAAAAATCTACGGTCAAAATAAGAGGAATCTGTTAATTCGTATTCCACCGAGAAAGGCGATTTGGTATACATCTCATGATCGATAACTTTACCATGAGCAAAATATCCAACATCCAATGGCATACGGTCCAATACTCTTGAAATCATAACTCTCGATCTCAACAACTCTATATCACCTGCAAATTGATTTGAACCTAGTATGTCGAGAGCTTGTGAGTTTTGGATATTCAATACTGCACTTGCAGTATTTACTGTTCCAATTTTAAGAGTGGCCTGAGATAAATAAATCGGATGAGTATAGCGGAGGTAGAGGAATGCAAACGTCGACGAGATGGTCAATAGTAAAAACAGCCAGTATGCATTTTTTCGTGCAATAATGGTGAATAATTTAAAATCAAACTCTTCATTGAGGTTTGATATTTTCTTTTTGGCCATGCGATCTTACTTCTGGACGATGTTAATAACTAGTAGTACTGCCGTTATTATACCGACGATCGGAGTAAGCTGTTGCCATATTCTTTGTTTGTAATTGGCAGCTGCTTCAACATAAATAACATCGTTTGATAAAACGTATAATTCTGATTTTTTTAAACCTTCAAGAGTAGAAATATCTACCATGTGTACAACAGGGTTTTTTAAGTCTCCTCTTATTATTTTTATCCTGTATGCCCGTCCATTATCGGATATTCCACCTGCTAAGGCCAATGCCTCAAGAAGAGTGGTATTGTCTTTTTCCAGTCGGACCACAGTTCCTTTTCCGCCATCACCCTGAAATACGATGACATGCCGGCTTGTAACCTTTACAACAACAAAGGGATCATTATAATACCTAGAATACTTCTGCTGTAACAAATCTTCAGCTTGAGTGATGGTTAAATTCTTTACATCAACTTTGCCAATTATCGGAAGTTTCACCATTCCATCCGCTTCGATGAGGAAGCTCATGTTTTGATAGAAATTCATTTGTCCCCCACCGCCATTTGCGGTAATGTCGACCAACTTGAATCCGTCATTACTATAAATCCGCATTTCAATCATATCGCCTTCCTTTAATACATAACTGGTATTTTTAGTCTGCAGCGTATCTCCGGCAAAGGAGTAATCCTTCGGTGTCTGAAACATTCTGTTCGGTGCCAATGAGCGGCATGAAAAGAGGGAGATAAGAAGAATTAAAAACCAGTAATTTCTCATTTAGATGTATTATTGAACAAAAATAGAATATTTCATTGAATAGAATATTTTGATTTAAGCCCTTTCTACATAGCCATTGTTAAGAAGTCTGCCTAGGAAACGGTCCTGGTCCTATGCCTTGATCTTCTTTTTGCAGGCTTGCTCAGTAATAATTCTTTGTAGTATTTATCGGTATCACTTACAAGCCGGGTGTAGTGGAAGCGTTCTTTCACCAGCTCCCAACCTTTGCTACTCATTGTTATTCGCAATGCATCATTATCGATCAGACGGAGCAGTTTTTCAGAAAAATCCCGGATATCAAAATTATTTACCAGAAAGGCAGTTTCATTCGGTAATACGATGTTTTCAATTCCGCCAACGCGTGTTGATACGATGGGTTTATTGCCTGCCTGGGCTTCGATTAAACTAACAGGTGTCCCTTCGTTCAACGAGGTGAGACAAACAATATCCAATCCTGAAATGGCAATATCAATTTCGTGGATCCAGCTGCAGAATGTGACAGAAGCTTTTTTGGGCTCAATGGGAAAGTAAGAACTCTCCAATTTTAATTCTTTGCATAAATCAAGCAGGCTTTCTCTGTCATCACCATCACCTATCAGAAAAAAACGTATTTTTTTATTCGTTTGTTGGTTTATTATTGCCGCTGCTTTGAGAAAAAATGTATGGTTTTTAATTGCCACAAGTCTGCCAATAATTCCTATGGCTATTTCGTCCTCCTCCAGAAAATATTTTTTGCGGAATGCTTTTCTTTTATCAGAAACGTTTTCCTGGAAACGACTTAAATCAAATCCCAATGGTATTACGCGTACATGAGACGCTTTAATTATTTTGTAAGTAGTTGACAGTTCAAATTTTTGTTTGTCACTGATAGCAATGATGCCGGAACTTCTTTTTGCCAGGTATCGTTCAATGAGAATGAAAATTTTAGTTTTCCATTTGGAGAAATAGGAATGGAAGACGTGGCCGTGAAAGGTGTGAACTACGACCGGAACTTTTGCATGAATTGCAGCAAGTCGTCCAAGTGTTCCGGCTTTGGCTGCATGTGTGTGAACTATATCCGGTTTGAATTCTTTAATGATTTTTCGCAACCTTATATAGGTGAATAAATCCTGAAAAGGATTGATGCTCCTTTTCATGCCGGGTATAAGCTCATATGTCAGGCCAAGATCATGGACAATAAAATCAGAGCTTTCTTCTGATTTTTGCTTCTCTCCTGCAAGAAGCTTGGTCTCATATTCGGCTGGCATATGCTTTGTCAGCAGCGCGACATTAAAAGTAGGACCGCCTAGATTCAAACGGTTTATTATACGTAAAACACGAGGCACAAATTCGGGAGATAATCGTTGCCGCAAATATATGTGAAGTATTCAATGTGAAATAGTATAAAAGGGTTATTCGCCGAATGGGATGGGTGAATCGGCCTTATTGGTTGATGAAGGATCTATGTCGAATGAATGTAAGGGGAGATCTTCCCATCAATATTGCAATACAATTGATTCGTAGTCAATTAGGATTAGCAAGCATGACGTAGAAATCTAAAAAATATGTATCTTCGCCGACCTAAAAAACTCAAAATCATTATGAACAAGAAAGTATTGTTGCTTGCCGTTTCCTTCAGTGTGGCAACCCTTTTCTCCTGTAATGGACAAAAAGGACAAAAAACAGTAAGCTTAAAAAATTCTGCCGATTCAGTATCCTATGGTATTGGTATCTCTATCGGAGCCAATATGAAAAAAGACGGATTAGATTCCCTCAATTTGGAAGTACTGAAGCAAGCGATGGAAGCGGCTATCAAAGGAGATAGTCTGCAAATGACAAGCGCTCAATCACAGGCTGTTATTCAAAGTTATCTAGCTAAGAAACAAGAAGCAAAAGCTTCTGAAGTAGGGGCAGCAGGAAAGAAATTCCTTGCAGAGAATAAGAAAAAACCAGGTGTAATCGAATTACCTGATGGCTTGCAGTATCAGGTTATCACAGAGGGAACCGGTCCAATGCCGACAGCAGAAGATACGGTTGTTACACACTACCACGGCACACTCATTGACGGAACCGTATTTGACAGTTCTGTTGAGCGTGGTGAACCGGCAGAATTCCCTGTAGGAGCTGTGATTCGTGGTTGGACAGAAGCTCTTCAGATGATGAAAGTAGGGTCAAAGTGGAAGCTGTTTATTCCTTCTGAACTTGCTTATGGAGATCGTCAGGCAGGACCTGCGATTTTACCGAATTCAACATTAATTTTTGATGTTGAACTCATTTCAATCAAAGGAAAGTAATTTTTTATAAAATAATATTAATTAAAGAGGACCGGTTTGGTCCTCTTTTTTTATGTCTTTTCCCTTTTCAATATTTTTAGATTAAAATTTATTTATTGATAATCAACGATTTAGCATATGTCGTTGTAAATATTTAGTACTATGTATTGCATAGTATTGTTTTATGACCATATCTTTGCATAGCATTTTGAAAGGTATAACACAGTACTATCTGACTTACATATCATATCACACACAAGATTATCATCAAATTCTTTCATCATGAAAACCAAATTCTTCCTTGCAGCTTTTATGTTCTCTCTGGCTGCCTGTGCTTACTCCGCAAACGGGGAAGCTGCGAATGAGAAATTAAGTACGAACCTGGTAGACGATTTTTATGGATTAATCGTGAACACACCCGCCAATGTTATCATCGAACAAGGGGAGCAGCAGACAATTCGTTTCGAAGGAGCATCTAAAGATTTGAAACAAACTAATGTTAAAATCGAAAATGGAAATTTGGTTATCTCCGGGACCAACTCTAATCCTGTTACCATTTATATTACAATCAAGGAGATTAATCTGATAGAGGTAAATGGAAATTCAAGGCTTTATTCTTCAGCAGTGATCAATTCAGATCTCTTATTACTGAAAGTCAACGGAAGCGGAAGTATACGATTGGATGTCCGTAGTCTTTCTTTGGGGATGCTGGTAAAAGGTTCGGGTAAGATCATTGCCTCCGGAAGCACAGGTACCAGTTATTCGCGAATTTACGGAATAGGAAAAGTAATCACCTCTGATTTGGATTCATTTGAAACGATAGAAGAATCCAATTCAGGGAAACAGGCATACCGTTTAAACATTTTGAAGAATCCAGGCCTTGATGTACAACCGAATCTAAGTAATTAATATAAATAGCATACGAATTTATAATCGGAACCTCCATTTACAATTAAAAAAAATAATTAGCCATGAGCAGTAATCTTGAAAATACCCAGGCTCAGATGCGTAAAGGAGTTCTTGAGTTTTGCATTCTTTCCATACTGGCACACGAAGAAGTGTATCCTTCGGATATTATTGAACGCATGAAGCAATCAAGACTGATTGTGGTAGAGGGAACTTTGTATCCTTTGCTAACAAGGTTAAAGAATGCAGGTCTGCTTCAGTATCGATGGGAAGAAAGTAAATCAGGACCTCCGCGTAAATATTATTCACTGACGCCACTGGGGGAAAAATTCCTCGAAGAATTGCGACTGACCTGGAATGAATTGGTTCAAGCCGTGCACTTAACAACTCAAAAAAATCAGCCATCATGAATAAGACAGTAACAGTCAATATAGGTGGAATAGTTTTCCACATTGATGAAAATGCCTATGACCAATTCAAAAAGTATCTTGAATCGATCAAGAGTCACTTTACACAAAGTGAAGGACGCGAAGAAATCATGCAGGATATCGAGGCGCGTATTGCTGAAATGTTTCAGGAGAAGATCAAAGACCTGAAGCATGTCATTACACTTGAGGATGTTGAGCAGGTGACCAAACAAATGGGGCGGCCTGAACAATTTGGAGATGAGGATGAAACAAAACCGGAAGGGGAGACTGCAGCTCCGATAGAAAATATTAAAAGACGATTGTTCCGAAATCCTGACGATAAATTACTGGGAGGTGTTTGTTCCGGCATTTCGGCGTATTTTGATATCGATGCCGTTTGGATCAGGCTCATCTTTGTCGCAAGCTTTCTTGCTTTTGGTTCAGGGGTTCTGCTATACATTCTCTTATGGATCATCATGCCTGAAGCCATTACTACTGCCGATAAACTGCAGATGAGAGGTGAAAGGGTAAATGTGTCAAACATTGAAAAGAATATTAAAGAAGGACTTGAAAGCGTAAAAAATCGTACGGCGGCTGTCGGTAAAGAATCCGGCAAAAAAGCAGGTACAATTGTGGGCAGAATCTTTGAAGGAATTGGAGAAGTGTTGAAGTTCCTCTTCATGTTTATCGGGAAGCTAATTGCCGTCTTCTTTCTCTTCATTGGTTTAGTAGTTGTGTTTGCCATGGTGATGTCAATGTTTGCTTTCATGGGCCTTCCCGGAACACAGTACCCTGAGATTTGGCGATTAGTATTTGACACATCGACCCAGTTTACTTTTGGCTACATAGGTATATTGTTGCTGGTTGGCATTCCATTCTTAATGCTTGCTTATGCAGGTGCAAGAATACTATTCAATATCAAAAAAGGTTCTAAGGTTGTCGGACTATCGGCTCTTGGATTGTGGCTAATCGGATTGGGAATTTGTTTCTCAGTAGGTATCAAAGTCGCCAGCAACTTCAAGGAGAAAGATAGCGTACGTAACAGCATGTCGCTCATGGAACCTACACGCAAGAAGATTGTGCTTGAAATGGCAGGGGCCAAAAATGAAGAAAAAGATTACGGATATGGTTTTGGTAATAACACGAATTCAGATTTTGATGTGTCAATAACAGATGACCAGTTTATGTCCGGTAATGTGAAAGTTGATATTGTTAAAAGCCCTACGGATTCATTTCAATTGGTAGAAATATTTTATGCCAGAGGTAATTCAAAGAAGTCGGCTTTGGAAAATGCTTCACACATAAAATATAGTTATGTTCAAAGAGATTCAGTCATCAGTCTCGAAAGGTTCTTTACGCTGGATAAACTTGAGAAATATCGTGCACAGAAAGTACAGGTTTTGCTTAAAGTTCCGGTAGGAGCGGAGGTCTATTTAGACAGGAGCCTCGACTCTTACATTTACGACATAGACAATATTCAAAATATATACGATGCAGACATGTTGGGCCGAACTTGGGTGATGACGAGCAAGGGCTTAAGCTGCGTAGATTGCGATGGTTCTGAATCTTCGATTGACGGAACCAGAATGAATTTTTATGATGAAGACGATGGTAGTCATATCAGGATTGATGAAAGTGGAGTCCATATCTCCGGGCCGGATGGCGAGAAAGTAGCAATTGATAGTAACGGAGTCATCATTCATGATGGGAAAAAAACCAGGTTGAAAATTGATACTAAAGGAATGGAGGTTCCTGCTCCTCCGGTTCCACCTGCACCTCCCTCAAAAAGAATTTAATGAAATGATATCCGGAATCTGATAATACCAAAGAATCTCTTTCATACGGCTTGATTGGTTTTTTTAGCTCAGTATGTGAACCCGTCTCAACAGAGGCGGGTTTTTTTATTAAAAAATTTTACTCCTTTTGTAAAAGCGAATAAAACTTTTAACACATTTGGAAACAACCTGATTGATTGCGTTACAATCACTACAATTTGATTAGTTCACAGTCATAAAAACGCTGAAAATGATGCAAAAACATGGATTGTTAATAAAAATACAAATTTCTTGAAAAGTAATTTCTCCAACGTAAATAGACTGCGTTCAACTGATGTATCTTTGTGTAAGATAAATTGACAGTCTTGTCATATCAATTCTAATCTTCATTAATCAAAATTATATATTGAAATCAATCACTAAAAAAAATAAACAAATGGCAACAGCAGAAGTTAAAGAACCAAAAGAAAAGGATTCGAAAGAGAAGGAAGCTCTCAGAGAAAATGCTAAAGAAAAATTCAAAGCATTGCAACTTACCATCGAGAAAATTGAGAAGGCTTATGGTAAAGGAACTATTATGAAATTAGGTGGTGAAGCTGTGGAGCAAGTGGCCTCCATTTCCACCGGATCCATCTCACTCGACAATGCCTTAGGCATAGGAGGTTTACCCAAAGGCCGCGTGGTTGAAATTTATGGCCCGGAATCATCAGGTAAAACAACGCTTGCTATTCATGCAATTGCTAACGTACAAAAGAACGGTGGAATTGCTGCATTCATCGATGCAGAGCATGCCTTTGACAGTATGTATGCACAGAAGCTTGGCGTGGATTTAGAAAATTTATTGATTTCCCAACCGGATAATGGCGAACAGGCACTTGAGATCACTGAAAATCTTATTCGTTCAGGAGCCATCGACATCATTGTAATTGACTCCGTCGCTGCACTTACTCCTAAGAGTGAAATTGAAGGGGAGATGGGTGATAGCAAAATGGGTCTTCAGGCACGTTTGATGTCACAAGCACTCCGTAAATTAACTGCCTCCATCAACAGGACCGGTTGCTGCTGCGTATTTATTAACCAGCTTCGTGAGAAGATAGGCGTGATGTTTGGAAATCCGGAAACAACTACCGGAGGAAATGCATTGAAGTTTTATTCTTCTATACGTCTCGACATACGCAGAATTGGTCAGATTAAGGATGGAGATGCCATCGTAGGAAACCGCACTCGTGTTAAAATTGTGAAGAATAAAGTGGCTCCTCCTTTCCGTCTTGCTGAATTTGATATTATGTATGGAGAAGGAATCTCCAAAGTTGGTGAAATTGTTGATTTAGGTGTAGATAAAGGAGTGATTAAGAAGTCGGGCTCCTGGTTTAGTTATAATGAGACCAAGTTGGGTCAGGGTCGTGATTCGGTAAAGCAATTATTACTAGACAATCCCGAATTGGCTGATGAGCTGGAAGCTAAAATTCGTCAGGCAATTGCGGACGGAGTGGCCTCAGTCTGATTATAAAATTGTAATTTTATGCCATCAGGAATGCAGCATTAAAGGCTGCATTTTTGATGGCTTTTTTATGAAAAAGATAATATTAGGTAAATTTTATTTCTGCATATTCATAGGTGGAATATTGCTTTTGTTTGCCGGGTCATGCAAACAGAAGACGGAATCGGCTGGCGATACTCCGGCAGACATTTACGATTCGACAACTTCGGATGAGACTCTTCAACAGTTGAACGATCGGATTATGAAGAACCCTAAGGATGCATCAGCCTATTTCGCAAGAGGGCAGGTTTTTTCCGCTAAAAATATTTTACAGCAAGCATTTGTGGATGTGTCAAAGGCAACAATTATCGATTCAACACGGCCGGAGTATTTTCTTCTTCTTGCGGATATTTGTTTCAGAGGCCTGCAAATTCAAAAGGCTGTTCAGGCTTTCGAAAAATGCCTGCAGCTTGAACCGGAGAACATTGAAGCCAATCTAAAGCTGAGTGAATTGTATATGTATATTAAGGTCTACCCAAAGGCAATTGATTATGCCAACACGGTTTTACGGATCAACAAGAATAACCAGAAAGCATACTTTATTAAAGGCTTTGTTTATAAGGAATCCGGTGATACTTCAAGAGCGATATCGAGTTTCACTACTGTTGTCGAGCTGGATCCGGAAAATTACGATGCATACATTCAACTTGGAATTCTTCATGCGGCAAAAGGGAATGATCTTGCCATACAATATTATTCCAATGCGCTTCGCATACGACCTTCCAGTGAGGAAGCATTGTACAATCGAGGATTGTATTACCAGGAAAGCGGACTGCTTGAAAAGGCTGAAGAGGATTACAAACTCATACTTTCAAAAAATTCAGCGTACACAAATGCCTATTATAATTTAGGCTTTATAGCTTTAGTTAATAAGAAAGATTATCCTGAGGCGATCAGGCAGTTCAGTAAGGCCATAGAAATTGACCAGAATTACGTTGAAGCTTTTTACAATCGTGGTGTAGCCTATCAGTATTCAGGAAATAAAAAATCAGCTGAGAAAGACTTCCGCAGTGCACTTTCCATTTTTCCAAATTATAGCCTGGCAAAAGACCGATTGAATGAACTCAATTAGCAGACTTTTTTCGGTTAAGCTCTTGCGATTATACTGATGTCCTATAGCTAATATCAAACAATGCTTACTTCGTCACCGATGGCTATTTCTTTCCCTGTTTCCGAAGGAGGAATGGAACAATCGACGGATAAAAAATAGTAGTGTCCGTGTGATTCGAGCTTTGATGATTCCGGAAGTGTTGAAGCGCGATTTGTTGCGAAAGTTTTGGGAAATGCATGTGTTATCTCAGCTGTCTGAGTATTGCGTGTTGGAACAACACACCTTTCCCGGGGACTCTCCCCGAACAGTTTTACGTCTCCAATTTTAAATTCAATACGATTATCTGGAACGGAGAATAAATTGTCTTCCCAAAATGCAGGAACAGCTTCAATTTCAAGAGTGGCCCTGAATCGTTTTCTGCTTTCTTCTAGGTCCAGGTCAGGATACCAGGTTGAAACTTCCTTTAAACTGGCAGTGGACAAAATGGTCACTCCTCCAAGATCAGGGATGTCTAAAAATCTACCGGTTTTATTTTGAAGTAAAACTATTCTTTCAGCAAAATGATCGCTAAGGTATTCTTGTATTTCATTTATATCATCTTTCAAATGAAAACATCTCCAGCCTTTATCAGTGTTGGATTTGAATGATACAGTTTCCTTTACTAGATCAAATTGCGAACGCAATGTATGTACCAAAGGATTTGATTTCCCATTAATAAATTTCCGTTCTTCATTGAACATGGCATATTCTCTGTCTCGCAATAGGCAACCACCTTCCGATACGCTTGCCTTATCCAGCTCTATTCCATCAAGAGATTTGATTGGATAAATAATGATTTTACTTAATGCCGGATGGAGTTCCATTTTAATCGGTCTAGAATATTTTTTCGAATCTGTTTTTTGCCAAGGTAAAAGAAATGAATTTTCCGGCTTATTTTTTTTGCGACATATGTTCTTTACTTAACTCTGAAAAGAGCAGTAAAAAAATTACTGAGTTATTTGACAATATAAATATACTAACTCTAATGTATCCTGTATAATTGAAGGGAGAAGACCGTAAAAAGGGGAGCGCTTTGATCAAAGGGGAGCAGTAGACAGACCCCGTAGAGGCGTTTAATTTAAACACCCATCAAGACAAATTACATACAGAATAAAACAAGCGCAATAAAAAAGGGAACCTGTTGGTTCCCTCTGTCATTCAAAAACTAAAAACTATGGCTAGTTTTTATTTTACTGAATCAATCACTGCTTTGAAAGCTTGAGGATGGTTCATCGCCAGATCTGCAAGCGTTTTACGGTTCAGTCCAAGATTTTTTGCGTGTATCTTACCCATTAATTCAGAATAACTCATATCGTGCTCACGTGCACCGGCGTTGATACGCTGGATCCACAGAGAACGGAAATTTCGTTTCTTAGTACGACGGTCCCGGTATGCATAACCTAAACCTTTTTCAACTGTGTTCTTTGCAACGGTTAATACGTTACCTCTTGCACCAAAATTTCCTTTGGCGAGTTTGAACATTTTTTTTCTCCGCGCCCTGGAGGCGACGGCATTGACTGAACGTGGCATTTTAAATTGTTTTTGACGGGAGCGCCTCCGCGTTTAAGGAGAACTTTAGCTCTTTGTCTGGTTAATTAATCTGGAATAACAAGGTTTACTTAAGCACTAACATTTTGGCAACTCTGTTGTAGTCAGAATCAGAAATGATTGTTGTACCCGTGAGGTTACGTTTCTGCTTCGTCTCTTTCTTTGTCAGAATGTGACTTTTGTAAGCGTGTTTTCTCTTAATTTTTCCCGTTCCGGTGAGCTTAAAGCGCTTCTTGGAACCGGAATGAGTTTTCATTTTAGGCATTACTGCGTGTTTAATAGTTTATATAAAATAGTTACTTCTTCTTTTTATTAGCCAGAGGAGCAAGGTGTAAAAACATCCTGTTTCCTTCAAGCTTCGGCATTAATTCAACTTTCCCGTATTCCTCTAATGCTTGTGCAAATTTCAGAAGGATAATTTCTCCTTTTTCTTTGTAAGCAATGGAACGACCTTTGAAATGAACGTATGCTTTTACTTTATTTCCTTCATCTAAAAATGTGATGGCATGCTTCACTTTAAAATTGAAATCATGTTCATCGGTGTTAGGTCCAAAGCGTATCTCCTTCACGACTTGCTTTCCTTGCTTGGCCTTCATTTCTTTCTCCTTCTTCTTCTTGTCGTATAGAAACTTTTGGTATTCTATGATACGACAAACCGGAGGCTCTGCCGTAGGAACTATTTCAACAAGATCCATTTCCAATTCCTTGGCTAACTTCAAGGCATCTTCTCTGGAATAAACGTCACTCGTGATATTATCACCAACTAATCTAACTTCCGGGGCGCGGATGAGTTCGTTGATGCGGTGTTCTGCTTCTCTTTTGAGTGGACCGCGACCCCTTTGAAAGGGCGACCTGCCGAAGACGGGTCTGGGTGGTCTGTTATTACTTTGCGTGGCTATTGTATCCTCCTTTTTAGGCGTGTTTCTGTTTAATTCTTGAATCTTATTTACTTTACGTTGAGTGCATTATTTATTTCATCCTCAATGATTTTTGCGAATTCAGGAAGAGTAAAAGAGCCAAGATCACCCTGCCCATGTTTGCGAACAGAAACTTTTGATTCAATACTTTCTTTTTCACCGATAATCAGCATATACGGGACCTTCTTAATCTCCGCATCCCTGATTTTCTTACCTATCTTTTCATCACGCACATCAACGAGACCGCGAATATCGGAATTTATTAGTGATTGTAAAACTTTTTTTGCGTAATCATTGAATTTTTCACTGATTGGGAGGATGCTTACCTGATTGGGAGCCAACCAAATAGGGAAATTCCCGGCAAAATGCTCAATCAGGAAGCCTATAAAGCGTTCATGGGTCCCCAATGGGGCCCTGTGGATGCAAATTGGGGTTTCTAATTGGTTTTGAGCATTCCGATAGGTTAGCCCAAATCGCCCCGGAACGGCAAAGTCTACCTGATTTGTTGCCAAAGTAAATTCACGTCCTATCGCACTCCAAACCTGAACATCAATCTTCGGACCGTAGAATGCGCCTTCGTCCGGTACCTCCACATAAGGAATATTTGATTCGATCAGAACTTTGCGAACCATATCCTCTGTCTCGAGCCAAAGTTCGGGTTCATCGACATATTTCTTTCCTAACTTTTCCGGTGCATGAGTTGAAAAACGCATCACGTATTTTTCAATATTAAATATTTTAAAATACTTGAGATACATTTCATTTACTGCCCTGAATTCATCGGCGAATTGCTCTTTGGTACAGTAAATATGGGCATCGTTCATCTGTAATGCCCGCACGCGCATCAGGCCGAATAATTCACCGCTTTGTTCATAGCGATAGCAGGTTCCATATTCAGCCAGACGGACCGGTAAATCCTTGTAACTTGGATTAAGTTCCTTAAAGATTTTATGATGATGCGGACAGTTCATCGCCTTGAGATAGTATTTCTCTCCATCAAAAATCATTGGTGGAAACATACTGTCTTCGTAATAAGGAAGGTGACCGCTTGTCAAATACATTGACTCCTTCGCAATATGTGGGGTGCGAACTCTTTGATATCCGGCTTTTCGTTCGTTATCCTTAGCCAGTTTTTCTAATTGCTCAATGAGTACCGCTCCATTGGGAAGCCAAAGTGGAAGACCGGGGCCAACATCATCGTCGAAAGTGAATATCTCCATCTCCTTGCCGATTTTTCTATGGTCGCGCTTCTTGGCTTCTTCGAGCATGAGGACATACTCATCCAACTGACTTTTCTTAGGGAAAGTGATTCCGTATACACGGGTCAGCTGTTTATTTTTTTCATCACCACGCCAATAGGCACCGGCAATATTAGTAAGCTTGACAGCTTTTATCAGGCTTGTATTTGGAATATGAGGGCCACGACACAAGTCAACAAAGTTTCCTTGCTCGTACAAGGTGATGCTACCATCTTCAAGATCTTTAATGAGATCAAGTTTGTATTCATCTCCTTTCTGTGTAAAGAAATCTATTGCGTCTTTTTTGCTTATTTCTTTCCGGGTATAGGCATTTCCCTGCTTAGCTAATTCAAGCATTTTGTCTTCAATCTTCTTGAAGTCGTCTGAGGAAATCGTTTGGCCGCCTAAATCGATATCATAATAAAAACCATTTTCAACAGGAGGGCCGATTCCGAATTTTACCCCGGGATAAAAGATCTCGAGAGCCTCAGCCATAAGATGTGCCGAAGAATGCCACATCGTACTTTTTCCTTCTTTGTCTTCCCAGGTTAGCAATTGAAGGGTGGCATCTGCTTGGATGGGCCGGCTTGAATCCCAAACCTCTCCATTGACTTTGGCTGCATAAACATTTCTTGCTAATCCTTCGCTGATACTTTTCGCAATTTCGTGAGCAGTAGTGCCTTGAGGGTATTCCCGTACGTTTTTGTCGGGAAAGGTGATCTTGATCATAGATAAATGAATGACTGAATTGATGCCGTAAATGTAACAATTTTGATACATTTTTAGCGATGATTTTTCCTGAAGGATCAGATAAAAAAGCAAAAGCACGATCAATGATCGTGCTTATCAAATCAGAAATAAGGGAAGGAAAGGATTACTGCTTTACGATTTTCGAGGAGAACAATTTTCCACTTTCGCTTTTCACGGCAATGTAATAAGTGCCTTCGCTGAGTAGCCCATTATTCGAAAAGAAAAGCTTATTGCTTCCGTTCCGTATCGCATAGGTGCGTTTCAAAATTACATCTCCCTGGGCAGTGAAAAGCGACATCTCTGCGGATTCACTTTTCTGCGATTGAATTTCAAAACTGAAGGATTCGCTAAATGGATTTGGATTAACATTTAATAAATTGGATTTCTGAGAAATCCCTTTTACCGGATTAAGTCTCAGAACACGGAAGCCTTCGGATTTACCCTGATTGTCGGTTTGTGATAATCGATAATAACTGAGCTCTTTCATTGGTTCTTTATCCGTGAATAAATAGTTTTGGATGGCAGATGTGTTTCCTTTTCCTTTAAGTTTTCCAATGGTAGACCAGGTTTTTCCATCTACAGATCTTTCAATAGAGAAAAAATCATTATCAAGCTCCGAAGCTGTAGACCAGTTTAATACTACAAGGCCGTCTTTTTTATTGGCTGTAAAACTCAGAAGATTAACAGGTAAGGTGGCAGATTTTATTTCAACCAATCGATATTGGAAATTTGTCTTCCCATTACTATCTGTCACTCTAACGCGCACAACATCTATTGTATCCCTGCTTACCGGTGGAGATGAATAATTTGTGGATGAGTCGTTCGGATTTTGGAATGTGCCTCCCAGCATGCTACTCCAGTGATAGATATAGGGAGCAGTTCCGGCCTTGCTGATGCAATGAACGGTGGAATATTGACCAACTTTAAGTGAAGATGGGATACTTGCCATCAAATTTATCTGACTACTGAGGTTAGCTTCGAGAATGTTCTTAAAGAATCCACTCGCAGAGGTGGGAGGATTTATCTCCTTTCCGGATTTGTTCGCTTGCAATGATACATTTCCTTTCTTATAGGCGTCGGAAGGGATCATTGCACCGGAATAGTAACTTTCAATTGTCGGGTACTCCGGTGAATTGGGATCAATTAGGATTCCGGGAAAGGAGGTAAGTGTCTCGTCTACATATACAGTTAGGGGAATTGAGCTGAACTCAGAAATTACACCTTGTGATTGCCAATAGGATATTCGTTCGCTGACACTTTTTGTGATAAATCTTGCAGAAATGATGAAGGCACCCTTTCGGTATACCACAGAATTGAAATTGAATTCATCTTGACTGTTTTCATCTGGACGGGCCATGATCCACTTAATCGGTACATCGTGGTTCCGGATTAAATCATAAATCATCCCAAATGCTTTAATTGTTTTTGATGAGGTGTGAGGATTTTCTTCCAAATTAATTATTAAGGAGCCGGGAGAAAATGTTTCTTTCCCTGTGGCTGCTTTGACCTCATTAACTGATCCCATGTGTATAATTACGGAGAAAATTCCGAAAGCCAGACTCAATGCAAACATCGATCCGATTACAAATCGAAAATCCGGCTTTTGGTTTAGCTTTAGTTTTAATGAATTTTTCATCAGCAAAAAATATTTGTTCAAGAACTGAATGAGATTCAGTCCTGACTTCCATTATATACTTTCAGCTGCGAAAAGTTATGAAAAAGGGGCAAAAACCTTACGCATTTTCATTTGTAAGGTGTTTCAGATTTAAAACCTTAACGGGAGAAAATACGAATTGATATAACTCAACGAAGATTATACAGAGTATAATTATCTCTTCACCAGTTTTGATGAAAGTAAAATTCCGCTTTGGCTTTTAACGGCAATAAAGTATAATCCTGCTTCCAATGATCCTTGGTCTGAGAAGAAGAGTTTGTTGCTTCCTTTTCGGACTGTATAGGATTTAGTAAGAATTAATTCTCCATCTGTTGAGAACAAAGTCAAGTCAATCGATTCGTTTATTTCCGAATTAAATTCGAAACTAAAGACATCACTAAATGGGTTTGGTGATATGTTGAGTGGATTCGATTTTGAATCATGTTTTTTAGCAGGATTAATTCGAATTGTTTGAAAATATCTTGTTGATCCATCAAAG
This sequence comes from Bacteroidota bacterium, assembly GCA_004295015.1. Taxonomy (GTDB): domain Bacteria; phylum Bacteroidota; class Bacteroidia; order AKYH767-A; family 2013-40CM-41-45; genus QQVM01. The sequence continues at coordinate 200,357 of SHNE01000049.1, forward strand.
TCTGTTTGTGATAATCGGTAATAGGTAATTTCTTTTAATGGTTCTCTGTCCAGAAAACTGTACTCTAAGGTCATTGATGAATTTCCGCTACCCTTTACTCTGCCGAGTAGATTCCAATATTCTCCCTTTACGGATCTTTCGATGGAAAAATAGTCATTGTTAATTTCAGATGCTGTTGACCAGTCAAGCCTTACGAGGTCATTTTTTTTAGATCCGCTGAAGTTAAGTAATTCAACGGGTAGAGGAGATGAGCCGATATTGACGAATTGATAGTAAAAGTTTGCTCTGCCACATTGATCCGTGACTTTTATTTTCACAACATCGACAGTATCTGTTAAAATGGCCGGAGCGGTATATGTAGTTACTGAGTCGTTCGGATTCAGAAAATTTCCACCGAGACTACTGGTCCATTGATAAGAATAGGGCGGAGTTCCGGAATTCGCGACAGAACTTGCTGTTGCAGTTTGTCCAACATTCATGCTCGCCGGCAAAGAAGCTGTAACATTTACTTTTTTATAGGTTCCGGCCAGCAGAATAAAATTAAAGTAGGCTCTCTGTGCAGCCACTCTTTCTGTAGCACTACCTCCGGCATTCAAATCATGTCCGCCTTGATACATAACCCATCCATTCGATGGGTCATTGAAGGCAGGACCATATACCAGTACAGTTCCTTCCTTCGGTGAACTCCCGCTGCCTGTGCTGATTCCTCTTCGGGTGTTTGCATTCCATTGTCCGGTTGAAAGTGGTTGATACCATTGCTCAGATCCTGCGGAGGAAGCACCGTGAGCATTTCCCACAAATTGCATTACCGGGTCAGTCGGATTATTATAGGTGAATGGTGAACTTGCTGATTTAACATGACTTTCAGGATTTGTTCCACATTTTCCGGAACCCCAGCATTTCAATCCATTTGAACTTAAAAAGTTTAGTTGCATTGATCCACTTTTGCAATATTCCATCATACTTACAGAATGGCATTGGGCCCAGATCCAGGATTTCTGTACTGTCACAAAATTGTACAGGTAGTTATGTGTTGACCATGCAGGATCGCCATGAGGGTTTGTCCACACATCAAAACATTGAGTAAGTCCTGCGGGTGTTCCTATTGAATAGGCTGAAGACGGAATGGAGGCATTCGAATAATACGTTTCAATAATGTTTTGATTTGATGATAAGGAATCAATCATTACAAGCGGGAACGATGTTAGCGTAGTAAAAACAGGAACGGTAAGTGATGAATTAGTATAAGAGCCACTAACTCCTTGTGATTGCCAATAGGAGATACGTGATGCAACCGTCGGACTAATAAATGCAGCCGGAACTATAAATGCACCACTTTTATAGCTTACTGAATTGTATGTGAAGTCGGTGCCATCCTTAACCTTGCTTGCCTTGATAGCCCATTTGACCGGTACATCATAATTTCGAATCAGATCATAGATCATTCCATAGGGTTGCAATGCATTTGCGTTAGTTTGGGGACTTACACCCATATTGATAATGAATGATCCGCTTGAAATAGATTCATCGGCCGGATTGGCATTGCTTTCCGGTATTGGAGCCATTTGAAAGAAAACGGAGAATATTCCAAACAGTACGCTGAATAGAAACATCGTAGCGATGGCAAACCTGAAGTCAGGTTTTTGATTTAATTTTATTCGAATTGACTTTTTCATCTGGAAAGAAATTTAGCCCTGATCCGGAACGGAACAAAGCGTGAATATTTATATTCTTATCAGCTTGCTTTGTTAGAAGAAAAAACGGCAAATTCTTACATGGAATAATCCTCCAGACGACTAAAAAAAAGTCAAAAGGGCTGCATTAGACGTATGTTTCTATCTAATCATTAAAATAACTTACAAAGGGAAAATTGAAATTCACTTATGCATTGTTGGGGAAATAATTCATCAGCCCAAGGATTTCCACTAAAGGGAAATTAGAATATTTATGCAAATGTTATTTTCCTGATACGTTCAACGAAGTAAAACCTGCCTGATATCCGGAGTAAAGTAAAGGTCGCTCTTCATGATCTTACCATCTTCCCTGTAAATGGGTTGATTGTTTTCATCCAGCTTGCTCATGTTACTGCGGTGAATCTCATCAAAAACTTCTTCAATTTTATGTTGCAAGCCATGAGCAATGATTGTTCCGAAAAGGATGTACATCTTATCTCCCAGTGCGTCGGCAATGAGCGTAAGGTCTTTCTTTTCACAAGCTTCCAGGTACTCATCATTTTCTTCGGCCATTAATTTATGACGCAAAGCAATAATTTTTTCTGAGACATCAGCGGTAGGTTGCTCATGGAATTCAAGTTTAAAAGTTTCGTGGAATTCTTTGACGAGATTAATTTTGTCGATTAGTGCCATGATAAAGGTTTTAGTCTTGGTGCGAATTTCGATGGATAATGATATTCTAAGTTAATCAGACAAAGAAAAAATACTTCTCTAGGTCTGTATAACTCCTACATTATATGCTTTATTGATTGGAGCATGGTCGGCAGCTTCAATTCCCATGGAGATCCATTTCCTTGTATCGAGGGGGTCAATTACAGCGTCTATCCATAATCTGGCAGCGGCGTAATACGGATTGATTTGTTCGTTGTATCGATCTGTGATCTTTTTCAGGAGGGCCGCTTCTTCTTCAGGTGTAATAACTTTTCCTTTAGCTTTTAATCCACTCACCTGAATTTGGAGCAATGTTTTGGCGGCCTGTGATCCACCCATAACTCCGATTTGTGCAGTGGGCCAGCCAACGATGAGTCTCGGATCATAGGCTTTTCCACACATGGCATAATTTCCTGCACCGTATGAATTACCGATAACAATGGTGAATTTTGGTACAACAGAATTTGCCATTGCATTAACCATTTTGGCACCATCTTTAATTATTCCACCATGTTCGCTTCGGGAACCTACCATAAATCCGGTAACGTCCTGTAGAAAGACCAGTGGAAGTCTGCGTTGATTACAGTTCATGATAAAACGGGCTGCCTTGTCGGCAGAATCAGAGTAGATTACTCCACCGAATCTCATTTCGCCTTTCTTTGTCTTTACAACTTTACGTTGATTGGCGACAATACCTACAGCCCAACCATCTATACGGGCAATGCCACAAATGATACTTTGTCCAAATTTATCTTTATACTCATCAAACTCACCTTTGTCTACCAGTCGATAGATTACTTCATGCATATCGTACTGCTTGCTTGCATCGTTCGGTACGAGCCCGTAGAGATCTTTAGGATTTTTTACAGGAGCAGCAGGCTTCTCTCTGTTAAATCCGGCTTTTTCATACGAACCGAGCTTGCTGAATATATTTTTTATATGATCCAGCGCAGCCTTATCATTTGGAAATTTGTTGTCTGTAACACCTGAAATTTCAGATTGTGTGGTTGCACCTCCGAGGGTTTCGTTATCCACATCTTCACCAATTGCAGCTTTAACCAAATAGGAACCTGCAAGAAAAATTGAACCGGTTTTATCTACAATCATAGCCTCATCACTCATGATTGGTAGGTATGCACCTCCGGCAACACAACTGCCCATTATTGCAGCGACCTGAATTATGCCCATGGAAGACATGATGGCATTGTTCCGAAAAATTCTTCCAAAGTGTTCTTTGTCCGGAAAGATTTCATCCTGCATTGGCAGAAAAACTCCGGCACTATCTACCAAATAAATTATCGGAAGTCGATTTTCCATGGCTATTTCCTGAGCCCTAAGATTTTTCTTTCCACTCATAGGAAACCAGGCGCCTGCTTTAACAGTTGCATCATTAGCTACAATCATGCATTGTCTGCCTGATACGTAGCCTATCCCAACCACGACACCTGCTGCAGGGCAACCACCATACTCTTCGTACATTCCTTCTGCAGCAAATTCGCCAATTTCTATGAAATTGGATTTCTTATCGATCAAGTATTCGACCCTTTCACGGGCTAATAATTTTCCTTGATCATGTTGCTTTTGTGCATTCTTTTTTCCTCCACCTTCAGAGATCAGTTTCTTTTTATGCTTTAGCTGATCTACCAACTGACGCATGGCATCTTCATTTTTGTTAAATTCAATATCACTCATAAGTCTGAATTATTTTTTCAAAGATAATCGATTTCTCTATTTAGATACATTAGCTCTTCCTTATTCTTCCATAGTGCGGATGTTAGTCCGGATATCCGTAGGCTAAGTCTGAATGTGTGTGTGATTAAGCGGATTTTGATTCTTTTTCATTTTACTGACTACCATTTTTTAAAAACGAAGAATACTGCCAGTATTAGGAAGAAAAAGGCCACCAGATAGTTCCAATGAAATTTGTCAGTTTTGAATATATAGATTGCACAAAAGGAAAAGACAACTAAAGTTATCACCTCTTGTATTACCTTGAGTTGGAACAAATCAAATGGACCGCCATTTGACTGATGTCCGATTCTGTTCCCCGGTACCTGAAAGACATATTCAAAGAAAGCAAGAAGCCAGCTTAATAGTATAATGTAAAATATGCTCTTGCCCTGAAAGATATTCCATTTTTTAAATTGAAGGTGTCCATACCAGGCAAATACCATGAAAAAATTGGAAATTATTAACAGAAAAATTGCACTTACCGCTTTCACGATTTGTTTTTGGATTTATTAAATATTTTAATTTTTGGCCAAACAGGCTTATGTTTCTCAAATTTAAAAGGAACAAATTCAAATTTTGAAATGATTACTTCTACATCCTTGAGACTGGCCGTCTCACTTGCCTTATAAAGCCAAACATTAATACTCACTTTTTCATCTCCCGTACGGTAAACATTTTCAGGTTTATACTTCCATTTTTGAATTAGCTGATCTGTGGTGTCTGTTGGCCTTTCATCCGTGTAGACTGAACTAAAATCTATTTTCCTTTTCCTGACTGCGATAGTTTGTTTGGAAGGATAATTCAAATCAGATTGAAAACGATGTGGAGTGTTTTCATACGGTTGAATTACATATTGGGAATTCGCATTTTTCTTTTCTCCCCACTTCGAAAATTCAATATCCAGTTCTTTGTGAAAATTGCTCGTGTCATGTGCATCGTACATAAACAAACCTATGACCATATCCTTGTCTAATTCTTGGGGAAGAGGGTCGAGGTAAAAAATGTATTTCCCATAACCCAGACTTTGAGTCAGGCGTACTTCAGAGGCATACCATTTCTCGTTTCGTTGTGTTATTTTCAAATGCAATTTTCCAAGGCTGTCGACCCAAACATTTTCTGTGGAGTTGGAAAAATAATTTTTACCGGGGCCGGTTAATTTGTTTTTTGAATCCTTTATTACCCAGTCGAATCCGGAAAATTTAATGGTATCACCGTAATAGAATTTATCAATCGGGTTCTCAGGTTGAATGGCTTTCATGCTAAATATAAATGAGAAGACCAGAAGCATAATTGTGACCGGAATAATGTTTAAGTACAATCTCTGACCGTACTTATACTTCAGGCAAGCCCGGAACCACAATAGAATTTTTGAAAAAAAGATCATGCTCTGGGATGATGTTGAATGATTGATTGTCTTAAGAAATCCCTGTCTAAGTGCGTATATATTTCAGTCGTTGTTATTGATTCGTGTCCAAGCATCTCCTGGACAGCACGCAGATCTGCACCACCTTCAATTAAATGAGTGGCGAAAGAATGCCTGAATGTATGCGGACTTATTGATTTTTTGAGATTTATTTTTTGAGAAAGTTGCTTAATGATAGTAAAGATCATCACACGAGTGAGTCGGTTTCCTCTCTTGTTTAAAAATACGACATCTTCGGCACCGGAGACGACTTTTTGATGGTTACGTATCTCTTTCAAATAAATTTTAATGTATTTGGCGGCCACGCTACCCATTGGAACCAATCTTTCCTTGTTTCCCTTGCCTGTCACTTTGACGAAACCAATTTCCATATGGAGGTTGCTTAGTTTCAGATTAACAAGTTCGCTTACGCGTAAACCACAGCTGTAAAGTGTCTCAAGGATAGCTTTATTGCGAGTACCTTCAGGTTTACTCAGATCGATGGCTTCGATAAGCTGATTGATATCATCAATACTCAAAGTGTCCGGTAGCTTTCTGCCAAGTCTTGGGGTTTCCAATAGTTGCGATGGGTCATTGCTGAGTATGTTTTCCAATAAGCAATACTTAAAGAAACCTTTTATACCACTGATAATTCTGGCTTGACTTCTTGCGCCCAAACCTATTTCATTAATCCATTGGATAAAAGCTTGTAATTCATCAAGTCGGATTTCTGCCGGACTGCGTTTGAGTTCTTTGAAAAGAAGAAATCGGTCAAGCAGAGCTATATCGTGCAGATATGCTTGTACTGAATTTTCCGATAGGGAACGTTCCAGTTTAAGATACGATTTGAAGCCGCTTATGTATGCTTTCCAACTCATGTGCGCTTGTAGGGCAAGGTCTCAAAAGTGTCAAATTCTACCTCTATATTGACCAATACGAATAAAACTTTTCCACATTAGTAATTGGATAATTGTGAGTATTTTTGGGCTTCTTCAGCGATTTAACTGGTTAATATGAAGCTTCTAATAATAAACGGTCCGAACCTGAATCTATTGGGTATGAGGGAGCCGGGAGTATATGGTGCTGAGAGTTTTGACTCATACCTGATCCGCTTAAGGCAATCTTTTCCTCAAGTTGAGTTTGCTTTTTTTCAAAGTAATGTCGAAGGCGAAATTATCAATGAACTTCATTCCTCGATGAATAAAATGGATGCTGTGATTTTGAATGCCGGTGGCTATACGCACACATCGGTTTCAATATCTGATGCAATTGCTGCAATTAATATTCCTGTTATCGAAGTTCATATCTCGAATATTCATGCAAGGGAAGAATACAGGCATGCCTCTTTATTGGCAAAAAATTGTAAAGGTGTAATAACCGGTTTTGGTCTGGATTCGTATAGGTTGGCAGTGGAGGCTCTGATTAAACAGCAGTAATTTCTCCCCACATGCTTTAAATGACATTTAATACGAGTAAAAAATTACTTTATAAATAGTGACCTTACTATTTTAACTTCTCCATTGCTTAAGAAACACTTGATGAAATAGTTTCCTGTAAATGGATGGGTTGACTCAGATAGATTGAAACTGAAACTATTCAAATTTTCTATTATTCCTATTTTCCTTCCAATGATGTCTAAAATTTCTATTCTATTAATTAGAGCACTCGAATGAAGAACTAAATTGTTGTCAAGCCAAATCCCAATTTCTTTCGTTGTATTTTTATTTATTGTATTTGGCAAGATGCTAATATTAGTTCCAAGTGAATCCAGACTTAAAAACCTGTAATTGGACAGGCAAACTTGTATAGGGAAGGTCAAGTTGTAAAAAAGATCACTGATATTTCCAATGCCTTCAATCCAAACCATTTCAATTCCCGTGTGACAAGTTATCCAGGTTGCGGCAACGGTAAAAATCATTCGTTTCTTTAAGCCGGTACTGGTCAGGATGGAGTCAACAGTCGTCAGAATACATAAAGTGGAATCGCCGTAACAGTTTTTAATATACACAGAATCGTTCAATAGCATATTAAAATCATATAACAGGAGTTCCGTTGTATCTGTGCAAGACCAATCAGATGGACGGTTAAATCTGGCATATACCTTTCCGATGGAGTCTTGTCTCATTAAATAAAGTGAGCTGAAATCAGTTGATATTAATTTATATGAGATGCTGTTCAGTGACGTGTTTCCAACAATCGTATAGTTGACAGGAATAGTAATTCCCCCATGGTCCTCGTACGAGTAATGCCAGACAGCAGAGTCCGTTGGTAAAGAAAG
>SHNE01000035.1 GCA_004295015.1 Bacteroidota bacterium
GGAATCTTCCCTGCTTTCCCCACTTTTTGAGATTGAATGAAGGAGCACAAGTCATCCTTTAGGATCTTGTGATTTCAATGACAAAAAACCATTGAAATGAGACACCTTAAAAAACTCTTGCTTGAAAAAACTGTGCTTAAGCTTCTCCCCGATGGCGACAGTGTAAAAATCACATTGAACAACAAGAAAGTTTGCAATTCGCCATACATTCTCCGTGTATTTAGTGATTAAAAAATAGCAGAGTTTAAAATCTTAGCACAAAGAAATCACAAAGTAGGAATCACAATGCACACCAGGGAAGCTTGCAATACGCCTTGCATACACATTGTAATAGTGATTAAAATCTTTACTGAACCGCTACCGCCTTTGGTGCGCTCACTTTTTTTACCGAAGCAATAATTTGATCGGAGATTCCCGGGAAATTCATAGCAATGATTTCATTCACATCATTTGAATTCGAAGGAAACTTTACCACGGCCACATCACCATAAACCTGCTTACCCGAGCGATCGAAAATAGAGTAGTGAACTTTTAGTTCCCGCTGATAAATTTTCAGCGCAAGATCAAGGCAATCGGCGAAATTGGTTTTTATGTCCAGCTCATTGAGAAAAACAAAGTAATCGGCACTGTATTTTCTTGCTAAATCAGGCAAGAGCAACTGATCATAAAAGGAAACATTGATGTATGACTTGTCTTTGTTCTTTGCCTCGTTCTCCTTTGAGTTAAAAAGATTTTTCTTCCACTTCAAACTATCACGTTTTGCATTTGCTTTGAGAGGGAAAACGGTATCTTCAGAAAAGGACAATGAATTATAAATGAGATCCATATCACGATCATCATTATGCACAAAATCCTGATCAGGAATTTTTGCCTCGTATTCGATAACCAATTTTGAATTAATATTTTTTAATAGTCCAATTCTTAATTGCTCACGCACCTCATGTGGATTCAACTCAGAATAGCGAGAGATATCATTGTCGGCATCCGAAAGATGCATCATCGGCTTATAAGGTACCACCAGGAATGAAAGATTCGAAGGAGGAGGGTTCGTGCTGTTTGAATCGAGATCTGAACTTAAGCTTGATTTGGAGACAAGGAGTAAAAGAATAAAGAGAATAGCACTTAGACTGGAACGCATGGTTTTTGGTTTTGGTCTAAGACATACGAGAATGCTTTAAAAATGTTTTATTCATCCATAAAAGATTTTCGAAAGAGCAAAATCCCATCCGAAAGGCCATAAAAAAAAACGATCTGCATAAACAGATCGTTTAAAAATTTTTAGGATTAGTCATTTTTTCGTAAATCAGTTAACATCCAAGGATTGTTTATCTAATTTATCTTCTGTACAATAATATTTAATTTAAATTTTCTATTGGCAAACCTTATTTCGATGGGCGCGTTAGCCCGACCAATTGCCGGGAAGCGTCAGCATGTGCGGCTGGCAGGGTTTTTATCCGCCTTCGGAGGGCAATTGGTCTTGATTTTTTTGCTTACTTTTTTCATCAAGGAAAAAAGTGAGAAGGGGATTGTGAACAGTATAGTCGTATGTGATATGGTAATCTGGAACTAGATGACTAAACCTAAAAATTTTATTTAATGTGACAGGATGAAGCCTATCGAATTCATCAATTGATAATATGTTTCCAGATATCATTCCCGATAGTAAAGACCATTAGAGAAAGTAAAATCACCATTCCTGCAACTTGTGCACGTTCGAGGAATTTATCGCTCAGTTTCCTGCGTGTAACAGCTTCAATAGTCAGAAATAAAACGTGACCACCATCCAGTGCAGGTATTGGCAATATATTCATGAAAGCAAGAACCATGGAAAGCAATCCGGTGATTGTCCAGAAACGGCGCCAGTCCCACACTCCACCATAAATCGTCGCAATTCCTATAGGCCCTTGTAATGATTCACTTGCTTTTTCTTTACCTATAAAAATCTGCTTGAGTCCTTTCATATTCGAAGTGATGGCTTCCATAGCATCTGAAGCGCCAAAGCTGATAGAACTGCCAATCGTGTAAGCAGTTCGTGGATAGTCGCCCAGGTCGCTGTGGTGACCAACTCCTAAAATGCCTGAGTCGCCAATGACCGGTTGAATTTGCATGCTCACATCACCGCGCTTAATATCCAGTGTAACAGGTTTTGATTTATTCTCTAATAGGATATCCCGGAACGCATCCATGGAAAATGTGCGTACACCATTCACTGCGTAGATATGATCTCCTTTTTTCAAGCCGGCTGATTCAGCCGCCTTACCCGGCATAATGCTGTCGATAACTAAATTCGAGCGGTAGGTTCCGATAAAATTTCCTCTCCCTGCTTCAATTGCTTTACGGTAAAAGTCCTCCGGAATAATTACATCAAGCGTACGCCCATTTCTTTCCACTGTAAGTGTAGAACCAAAGATTACACGTGATGAAAGAAGATCGTCAAATCGTTCAAAAGCTTTTCCGTCGATGGCAATGACCTTGTCGCCGGTTTCTAAACCAACTTGCTTACCTAAATCAAATGCATAAATTCCATCTTCAACAGACTTGTTCGATAAATATTGCTTGTCGTAATTGTACAGAACCAATGCATAGATGACTATACCTAAAACAACATTCATCACCACGCCGGCAATCATCACAATCAATCGTTGCCATGCAGGTTTCGATCGGAACTCCCAGTCCTGAGCAGGTTGCTTCATGGCTTCCTTGTCCATACTCTCATCGATCATACCGGAAATTTTCACATAGCCACCCAGTGGTAACCATCCCATTCCATATTCGGTATCGCCACGACGAAAGGAGAAGAACTTAAAACCCCAGGCGTCAAAGAAGAGATAAAATTTCTCTACGCGTATACCAAAAGCACGAGCCGCCAGGTAGTGACCGAGTTCGTGAAGTGTTACCAATATTGCTAAGCCCAGTATCAACTGAGCCGCCATGATGAGTCCTGACATGTGGAGGATTTAATTGTAGACTGCCTTTAACGCAGAAATTCGTTATTTGTTCAGATTGCAAAGGTACAAAAAAGACCTGTTCCTAATTACACAAATTCCCTGAACGCAGGTTAATATGGATGTTTTTAGGAAAAATCCAACATAATTTTGAGACTAGGATGAATACCGAAAAAATAAAATAATCAGGGCTTGCGTATAGTAAGCGAGCCGGAGCTCACTACATTACTGCTATGCCCGGCCCGGTCAACGATATAAATTGAAAAAGATACATTTTGTTGTGAGGCTCCGTTTGTAATTCCTTGTCCTCCTATATTAATTTCCAATTCTCCTTTTATCGGAATGGAAGCTCCATCCGGAGCTAATTGTTTAATACGGTAGGAAGATGTCACTCCTATTCTGTCGTCAGTCACAAAACAGTTTTTTACAGTCGCACTGTTTTCGCCCAGGTCTCCATCACCATCAGTATAACTTAATCGTATGATGATTTCGTCGCTGTATTCATTGGCTACAGCCGGACTAATGCTCAATACTTCAATAGCAGGAATGATGTCCAGGGCTTCAACATCTTTTTTACAGGAAGAAATGCTTGTGATGAGAAGTCCGATAATAAAAACTGCGCTATACTTTTTTACAGAAGAAAATACAGCCCTTCCAGCCGATGATAGATTGTGAGAAAAGTTAGATACTGTCATAGTGCATTGGCGTTTACTGAACATAAAACGCGTAAAGGGTTTTATAATAATCCAGCGTTTCAAACCGTGGAAATTCTGAATCCGTTGTATGCTGACCGTCGTTTACATAAATTCTGAAATAAACCGTAGTCCCTACAGGCCATGAGCTAATAGGAACAGATACCAGCCATGCCTTGTATTGTGCGAGGTAGCTGGACGCTGAATAGGTGATGGCTCCAGAGAAATCATTTTTATCGGTGCTGAATTTAATTTTTTTAACAGTGAAATTGGCCGGATCGGTAGCACTTAATCCATCAGCGGTATCAGTTGCCAGTATTGCCATGGTTATATTCATTCCATTATTCAGAACAAATGGATTGACAGGGATATCATTGAGCCTGTTCGTGTCCAGTTGCACAAAAACAGAGTCAACGGCTACATATCCGATAATTGTTGGCTGAAGATTTGGTTTTACGGCCACATTACCATTTAAATCCTTACATCCTCCGTTTATCCAGTTTTTAACATGATCGATTTCGGCAGCCGTAAGTCGTGTGGCATTGGAAGGCATATACTCCGTTGTTGAAGTAACAAGTCGCTCTATGAGCCAGGAATCAGTAACATTGTTTGGTATAACTCTATGGCTATATATTTTTACAGAGTCAAGTGTGAGCTTATTTACCGGTTGATATACAAGCGTGGCATAAGAGGATTCAATGGTGCGGTAGTCGGGCTCAAATGTGCCATCATGACAACCGGGGTTGGCGCACTTAGGAAAAAAAATATTTTTATGCAGACCGGCAATGGAATTTGGATCAGGTTCATTGAGATTATTTCCCGGTGTTGAATAGTCAACATCATCATAAGGATTTTCGGGTGTGTCTTCCTTGCTGCAGGAGGCAAGCAAGAGCACCATGCAAATTGTGCTAAACAGTAGACTATGCAAGAGCGTGTTAGTTCTCATACGAATGCTGCTTGAAGATCACATGAGGTCCATGGTTTGAGCCCAAACCTTCCGGATATTGCCGTTTCAAATCCTAATAACTCCGCAATGGCAGGAACAATCTCTGTACTTTCTCCGGATACATTGCTTATTACCTGGTTTTGTCGAACAACTGCGGGTGGACCTACTACCATACAGAAAATATCTCTTGCCATTTTCAGGTTAGGGTCGCCGGAGAAATTCGGATCATTTGGTGCAGTATGATCCAAGGCATTTCTTCCAAAGGCATCAACAGAAGTATTGGTCTGAAAATTTCTTCCGTGTTCAGGTGCAATGATCAGCACGGTATCATCTGCCATTCCGGGTGTTGATTGTATAGTCTTCCAAAGCTGAGCTACAGCAAAATCAGCTTTGCGTAAATTGTTTGCGTAGCTGGTGAAATTAAAATGGCAAACATCAACGTCTTGCATGTTTACCACCAATAATTCAGGTTTGAAGGTGCGTATCACTTCTTCTGCAAAGAGAATATTGTACATGTCGTTATTCATGACTTGCAAACCGGCTCCCCAGGCATTCAGCCAGGAAGCGTTTTGTGCATTCGCATAAAGACTTGTAATAAATTGCTGCAAGAGTACACTGTCTGCTTCCGTGTTTACAACACCTGCAGAACCATCAGCATAAGAATGATTAAACATTCCGTTTACAAACTGACGCATATTATTTGCAGCCGCTTGTTCTGCGCTGCTAAAATTTCTTGGATTACCCAATACATCATATCCCTGCGGACTGATCAGCGATGTTGGGGCAATGAAATTGGCTCCATAATTTGCTCCATAACCCGAAGCTTTGGAATAATTCAAGGCAGGATAAGGTCCGAGTGTATTGGCAATCCACCAGGAATTCATAGCACTTTGCTGCGGACTGTTATGCTTTCTGTAATATTCAAAAATGGTTGGCTTGCTTGGATGTTCGCGAATGTTCAGGTCTACATCTACATAATTTCCGGTGAGTGCAACGGTATGTCCGTTGTAATGTCCGGTTGGGCCGGAGGCATAGCGGAATTCTTTGAATAATGTTCCGTAGTTCTGCAATGGCATAGCAAGTGGCGACGCAGGTAATGATTCCATTCCTCCGGCAATATCAGCAGAAATACTTCCTCCACCATTGAACATATTGCGCATCAAATTCCCATCGTTCATATGAACCGACTCAAGGTTTCGAACACCTCCTGCATAGAGGCAAAACACCACGTGGTTTACACGACGCATACCGGTTGCGGCAAACAACCTTCCTGAAGGCAAGATGTACGGAGCCGCAAAGGCACCGACAGTTGCAATGGTTGATTTTTTTAAAAAGTCACGTCGTTTCATTTTGTCTTTCGCTAATTTGAATTAATAGAAACGGTATTCATCGGAAGTCATTAAACTATAGTAAACGATAAGAGGACTCGTTGATGGATTATTGCGTATAAGTTGAAGCCATTGGTATTTTTCAAAGGCAGTAGCTTCCCGGTTAAAGAATTTTTTATAGGAATTTGTAATGAATGCAACCGTATCGCCACTTACTGAAATGCTTGTTGGGATAATAGCACTGGTGTCGTTCAAAAAATTCCTGATAATCCTGTCTTCTATTACGCGGAGGTCGCCGAAGGAGGAATAGGCAATGCTTAAGTTTACCAATCTTGTTTGCGAAATTTCTGTATTGAATAAATCGGCATAGGCAATAGATATAAATTCTGTGGTTGATTTCTGATTATTTTTATCTCCACCTCCCGATGAAACAGAAACCGGATCAACTTCATATTCTACTTCTTTCTCCGTTGTACAGGAAAAGAACAGACTAATGATAAATATGTAAACGAGAGCTTTTCTCATCATATCCCAATGAATTCGTTAGAAGCCAGAAGATCTTTTTGCACAAGTGTATAGTCGTTGCTACCCGAATACTTGAGGGTAGCCGCATTCATCTCTTGTGTGTTTGGAGCACGATTCAGGTACTTCTGATAGAGTAAAACAACCTGTGCCTCATAGTAATTATTACTGTGTGTCAGTATATGGAGGTATTCATTTTTGGATGATCCGGCTTCCAAAAGAAGAATAGCATTTCCACCGTCAACCATAGAGATCCCGGCACTTTGTTCTGCATTCGTCGGATTCCTGTTCAGTAAATGCTGAAAGGTACTGATCACAAAATTCGCCGATCCCATATTGATCTGATCGTAAATGTAATTGTTGCACATTCTCCTGTGTAATTCATCGAGACCGATTGCTCCGGTAATGAATTGAGAAAATGCAGCTTGCAATGATGTCATCCTGATTATTTCATAATTGAGATAGGGAAACAAAAAACTGTTTGAGGTATCAGACAACAGAAAATTCCAAATTGCAATCCAGTTAGTAAACTCGGAAGTGTCGCTGTTATTCAGAAGGTCTATTTTATTTTTGGCATAAACCTGCGGTAAATAAGCAGGATTACTAAAAACGCTGTTCAGAAACTGTGCGCGTGATGTGCTGTCTAATCCTCCGCTGATGAGCAGACTTGTCGCTGCATTAAATTCTGTTGTATTGGGTTCTCGGCCGAGTGTAAGAATGTAAGTTCGGGTTACATAGTTTTCTATAGTAACTGTTTCTATGGTCGGATCAGGAGGTGCGACATTGTCGGGCACTGTCTCCAGCTCCGTTTTGGTACAGGAAAGGAATGCCAGCCCCATACAACATAAGAAGAGATAAATCCTCATTTTCATCTAACGGTAAATCTAATCATTGATTTTTTAATTTGATAAAGATGATTCGTTTTTTTTCAGATAGCAATAACTGATAAAACCTGTGATTCTTCCTGTTTTCTCATTTACAGCACTGATTTTCGAATGAATGGCCTATGTGACCGATCCGGTGTACAAATGATTCAAGCCCCATTCCTGAAATCTTAAACAAAAAAAGCCGGCTCGAAGGCCGGCTTTTTAGTAGGATTCATCCTCAAAAGGATGTTGTTTTGATTTATTGAATGATGAATTTGCGGTTGTATCGGCTGTCTCCTGCGATGATGTTGCAAATGTAGACACCCGGACTCAGAGCAGAAACATCCAACACAACTCGTTGTGTTCCGTTAACATTTTTGGAACTGCTTTGAACCATTTTTCCCTGTATGTTAAACACGTTGAACTGAACAGCTTTGTTTGCATTTTCAAGAGAAAGATCTAATGCAATACGTGAACTGGCAGGTGATGGATAAAATTCTCCAACAAAATTCTCTGTCACAGTGCTTGTAATTCCTGCCGTAGCGGTTGTGGCAACTTGTGCACGGATCATTGGATCTTCTGTTTCACGCGAACGATACACAGACCAGCCTCCCAAAATTTCGTATGAACGATTTCCGATTGGAGGTGTATTGTCTGTTCCCAAAGCAATATTTGCTCCTTCCATTCTCCACTCGATGAAAACAGATCCACTGTCAACGCGAATAGGTGTAGGAAGCGTCACCGTATTCCAGATTCCCGGAATGACTTGTGACTGCCCATCCAAATAAGTAGAATCGAGCAATGTACCCGGACCATTATCAGGACCGGTATTATCATACATTAATGAATAAAATCCGGTGTTATCCGTGTTGGCCACGATGAAGTATTCCAGCTTACGGATAAAGCAAGGGTAGAAAGGAGGAACGATTTCAACTCCAACACCCGAATTACCACCGCTCCAGGAAATACTGGCATTTGCAGGTACAGGTGCATTTCCGGTATAGCTTAATGCAATGTCAACAACCGTTGTATCAACAACAATCACTTCAGACAATCTTTCGTTATTGGTGATTGTTACATCACCGCTTAACGAAGTCGTCGTGCGGAAAGTATATGTTCCGGCAGTGTTTGGATTGAATGGAAGTGTAGCAACCATATCCTGTCCATCACCCGGAAGCAAAGTATCAGTAAGGATGTTCTCCTGAACAACCGTAATTCCAAGATCACTTAGTATTCTCAAGTTTACATTGAATGGAGCAGCTGTATCATTACCTGTGTTTTTTACTCTTGAATTCATGTAGAAAGGATCTCCATCTTTTGATAAAAAGATTCCGCCACTTGTTTCATTCACATTGTATTGTGCAGAGGCATCAGGAATGCTTAATAAACTTGTTGCAGGATAGTAGAATTTAACGGCATAGTTCACAGGAGGGTAAACGCCTGTTGAATGCTGTAATCCGATTGCACCTGTGTTGTTTTCAATTCCGATAGTAACGAAATCTGCTGTTGCAGCTGAAGTTCCTTGCTGTAACATGTATTGAAAGGTAATTGAACTGTCAACAGAAGTAAGGATCATCTGAAAAGTGTTCAATCCAACATAAGGAGTGGTTGTATTATTGAACCAGAATGGAACATTAATATAGGAGATAATTACAGAATCTGTTTGGTTTGACCATGTCCAGCATTCTGCATTGTTTCCGGTTCCTAAAAAGTTCAGGTCACTTGCCATCGCTGCTATGTAATCATTCGGACCGCCTGCTGCAGGAATTGTCGGGAAGGGAGAATTGCAAATACCATTATTAAAAATGATGTAGCCGTTTGCCCCTACCTTGTAGTCAGTGATTGTATACCAGTAATACGGAAACTGAAAACCCATTGAAAACAATGAGGAAGTATTATCGTCCGTAAGTCCGGTAACTTGTACCGCAGCCGGTAAAGTTGTGATATCGATCCAGTTATAAGCAGGACCTTGCGGGTGATTGCTGTCACGCCACTCATATCCAAATCCATCAGGACCGCCGGATTGAGCCTGGCTGGCTGATGCATAAAGGAAAATTGTCAATAGTAGTAGTAGTTTTTTCATGATTTTCTTAGCTTTCTTGGTTGGTTAAAGACCCGACAATATCCGTAAAAAACGCAAGTGAAGCAAGTTCAATTGTCATTTTATCTTCAAAAAAGGGGCTGGTTTTTAGGCCCTTCCTTGGATTAAAGGGCTTCAATATTCTTTTGGAAGTCAAATTGGAGGTCTTCGTGCAAAGTAGCAACCGCAGCAGCGATTTTTTTCTGCTGTTGTTTGTACAGATTCATCAATACCACACTGTCCTTTATGGCTATACCGGATTTTTTAATAAGCTGACAGTAGCAAATTAAAAGTTCTGCCTCGGCAGCCTTACTGCCAATAAAACGAATGTGTTTGTTTGTGCTGCGCAATATTTTTCGGAAGGTCTTCTTTGCAAAATACAAATTGGAGGTATTTACTTCCTGAAACTGAATTTCCATATCCGCCTTTACCTGTTGAATAAATTCTTCTTCATTGTCGCTTTCAAAAAGCAGGTAACTGAGAAGTTCTTTGTTTTCTTTTTTATGTTTGGCAAGTCGCAAACATACTTCTCTTAACTTTTTTGAATCAAGTTCGTTGATGGCGGATTTTATTTCTTGTATGCTTGCAGCTTTCAAATCAATGGGGTTTTTCTGAAAAAATTCTTAGACAAAGATATTCATTCAGAAACAGCATTGATTTAATTGCTCTCTAACTTTTTAATGATGGGCTCTATTCTGGCTTTTTGACTTTCAGGAGATTTAGAAAGGGCCAGACGATAATATTTCAAGGCTTCTTTTTTATTTCCGTCTATATCATAAGCTTCGCCCAGGCTATCATACACATTCCATGAATCAGGATACCGTTTCACATTCAGAATGAATACAGATATGGCTTCTGAAATATTTTTTTCGGCAAGAAGGGCGTATCCATGCGCATTTAATTCAGCTTCATTGGCCAGCTTTTTCGCCTTCTCCTTCATTTCTCCTGCCTCTTTGATTTTTCCTTCCTTTTCCAGGTACTTTGCCATCGTAAAGCAGTTGGCACTGTTTTCCTGAGTTCTGATCGATTGCTCCAGCCATTTTTTCCCTTGATCTAAATGAATCTGATTTGTGAAGCAATAGCGTGCAGCCTGTAAGGGCGCTTCCCACGTGAAACCATCATTCCCTCGCAGCTCTTCTTTCATGCTATTGTATACAATTTCTTGTACGTCTGCTTCAATTTTGAAAGAGACACTTATTTTTTCCCATCGTAAATTTATCTTGCATGAGTTGCTCTGTAGTTCCGTGAAAGCATAAGATAACCAATCCTGATATTCTACAATAACGGGTGTTGCCTCAATGCGAAGAGCGTCTTCTGATTTATCATAGAAGAAGCTTCCCCACGATGTAGAGTTCTTTGAAAAAATTATCGTCCATTTATCTTTTCCCGGGATCATGTGTAATCCATAGGTACCCGATGCAATTGCTTGCCCTCCAATCTTCAGGTTTGTGCTGAAACTAATACGGGTATTTTCATTGGCACCTGCTCGCCATACCTCACCATAAGGAACAATAACATCCCATATCTCCCGCTTTTTAGCGAGGGGACTGTGATAGGCTATAGTGATATCGGTAAGTCCAATGCGTTGCATAACCATGGCAGCCTGACTGCTTTCAGGGCTCTCAAGTTTTTGAGCTTTTAAAGGATTGGTTCTGCAGAAAATAAGCAGGAAGATTAAGCAGAGTAGTTTCAGGTTTTTCATAGTGTGAAACTACTCTTTTCAAAGATTAGTATACGTAGAAAACAATGTGGATTTGATGTAGGGTCAATTCTTTTTAACCGCTGATTTAGAAAAGCAAGAATTGTTTATTCTTTTAGGATGAGATTTACTCGTCCTAAAAGAATCATGGACGCATAACAGAAATTCCCTGATTGATATTGGTACCTATCAAACTGAAATCAGCTGATTCAACCAAACCATCACCGGTGAGATCATAAACCGAATAGCCGGTGGTAAAAAGACTCAGTGAATTTTCAAGACTGTCATTGTCATCCTTGTTAATGATTCCGTCTTGTGTGCCCGGTGTTATTCCATCTGAAACGTCTCCACTATAAAAACAAAATTCACCGTCCATATTGGCAAGATTGTTTCCATATGCCTTGCCTGCAGTCGTGGAGAAATCATATAATACCGATGTAGAGTTGAAAGCAACAGGAACAGAGCTCCATGTTTCAAGCGCGTTACGATGTTTTGCAACAATGTAAAATGACTGGTTCAGTACAGATGGGGGGAAGGAAAAATTTCCGGTACCGTCTGTCGCCAAAACTGACTTGACAGTATACAGTATATTGTAAGGTGGATTTTCATTCGCAAGCTCGACAGTTATACTGTCACAAAGAGTAGGATACAAAACAGGATTTACTACCGCAGTCATCATTTGGTTTCCTATGTAATAGCCTTGAATGAATGCTCTTAAATTCAAAGTCACATTCTGGCAATTTGAAACGAGAACGCTTACTGTGTCAGTGTTAAAACAATCTACTCTTGCGAAATACGATCCGCTGCTACTTGCCGTTATACTCTGAGTAGTGGCTCCGTTATTCCAATAATATGAATTTCCCGAATTCGCTGTCAATACAACCGAATCCCCTAAACAAAAACTTGTTGGTCCACTTGCACTAATCATTGCCCCGCCGCTGGTTCCGGAAAGTGTGATGTCATCAATTCTGTATTGAACCGATCCGGAGGAATGCCTGAATTGAATCGATAAGTTTGGTACCGAAGGAATTGTTCCGCTCATTGTTCTGTACTGCCAGACAGCTGTACCTGAACCGGTATTAAGTGGACTTGCTGACAAGGCAGTGAAATCAACTCCATTGGTACTGTATTCTACAAGCAGTTCTGTGCCATCAGCTGCAGTAGAACTTTTATGAATCCCATGAGACAGTGACAAATTACTGTATCCCGAAGTATTGATTCCATCAATTCTGAATATCCTTCCTGAAGTAGTGAAGAATGCATTGGTTGAACCAGAGGCCCCTCCATAAACACCGGATGGCGTAGTCACCCTCAGGTCTGCGGTTCCTGACATCGTATATGCATCATTGTCGAAACCATTCGCTGTTTCATGTGAGGCAATTGAGGTGGTCCCTCCAACCGTGCCCAAACTTTCATAGAACACAATTCCATTCAGAGGAGCAGGTGTGAATCCTACATGTACACTATTGGAGGAGGAGCTGCAACCGCCTGCAATCGTAACCTGCACAGAATAGCTTCCTGTATCTGTCACGTATATATTTTGTGTGGTCGATCCATTTGACCACAGGTATGATATACCTGAGCTTGAACTTAAGTAAGCAGAGTCACCGACACACATATTAATCGGACCGGCAGGGCTTATACTCGCTGTGGCCGTAGAGCTCACCGTGATCGTTACTGCCTGGAGCGTATCATTCGCGTGATTCGCATCGTTTGCCTGTGACGTGTAACCAATAAATGAATAATTACCGGCGAGACTCATATCAATGAGCGAACCAAAGTTAACCGTAAGAAATGCTCCTGCATTAATGGTTCCGCTATTAATTGTCTCCGTGAAAACCTGCACGCCGGCGGATGGGGTGGTGACTTTTAAATTTACACTCAGACTATTGGTTGATAAGTCAACAGGCAATGCTCCGAAATTTTTAATGCGTAAAGACATGCCTTGATTAGCATTCGCACACATCGGACTTACAGGATCTAACAAGGCAGTGGGGCCAAAGTCTGTTGGGACAGATCCTGTGTTGTATTCCATCGTGAACTTGGCTTTTACCGGAATATGATCAGATGCGTAGTGTAGTGCATTGGCAATAGCCGGCGAGACGGCGCTGTTTGATGGTTTATTGATCGAATCATTATAAAGGTTTCCGTCGTTCCCGTATGGGATTTGGGAATTAGAAACATATTTCATTCCGCCACTCAGGCTTATAGCTTTGGAATACAGAATAAGATCAAAGCGATCATCCATACCGCCGGTAGATCCTCCGCCAAAAGCACGGACACGGGGCGATTGCGTATGATATGCACGATAGGCAAATTGATTCCAGTTTCCGGTCAGACTTATCGGATCGATTAATTGACCCTCATTACCTCCTGTAACAGCCAGTAATTTTTGATAGGCTGTTTCAGTTGAACCATAAATATTAAAATCGCCACAGACAATAAAATTAGTACCTGCTGCAAGGGCGTTAGTTACCTTTCTCAAACTGTCAACTTCTCTTCCTCGTTGAGCCTCATTACTCGATCCGCTGCTGGCTTTTAGATGTAGAGAGAAAATTCTGATGGTATCACCGGAAAGTGTATGAACCAGCTTGAACATATTTATATCCCTTAATTCAGTTGCAATTGCAGTATTGCTAACTGCATGAAATTTATCAGTTTTATAGAATATGCCATTGTCAGTATCATAACCATCTATAAAAGGTCCTTTAGAATAGGTATTACCTGATGAATTAAGTACGTCAGAAAGAAACTTGTTCATTCCTGTTTGCGAATTCATTTCCTGAACAACAAGGATGTCAGGATTCACCGCATTCATAATGGTTCGATAGTGAGGATGACGGGCCGTGGTATCAGCCGCATAACTCCCTCCGGCACTCGGGTAATTGAGAAGATTGTAACTTAAAAAAACGATGGTGTCTTGGGATTGGCCTCTCGACTCAGGTTTTAAAAAAGCAAGGAACAGAAATAAAAGAAGAAAGATTCTTCGATTGCACCAAATTAATTTTCGTTCCCCGATAAATTCATCGTTGCGGAAACAGCTTAATTCCCTCATATTTTATTCCTGAAATGGACCAAGTGCAGTACCTCGGAAAATCTTGCCAATTGCTAATACGAAGATATTAAAATATTAAGATATGCTGGAGAATATTGGCGAACAGACCATATTAATCGGTAAAAAATCGGGGATTTTCCCCTATCCGTAAAATCCTGAAGTGTAATCCCCAAAAGTCATGCAGTAAAGAAAACCTAGACAGGGAGAAGCTCTTTTGCCAGCATTCTCGTCTCAGTGTCGGTTTTTACATAATCTTCATAGCTTGGTGAGGCAATGAATGATATTTTTTCGAGACAGGCTTCGATCATTTCACTCATTTCCAAAAAACCAATCTGATCCTTGAGAAAAGCTTCCACAGCAATTTCATTGGCAGCATTTAAAATGCATGCTTTGTTGCCTCCCTGTCTCATGGCATGAATGGCTAATTCCAAATTACGAAAAGTATCTGTATCTGCCTTCTCAAAACTTAAAGAAGGATATTCTGCAAAATTAAATCGTGGAAAATCCGATTTTAATCTTTTAGGATAGGCAAGGGCATATTGAATCGGAAGCTTCATATCGGGTAATCCCATTTGTGCCTTCATGGATCCGTCTTCAAATTGCACTATGCTATGAATGATGCTTTGCGGGTGTACGATCACATCAATCTGATCAGGTTGTAAATTAAATAACCAGCGCGCTTCTATCATTTCAAGCCCTTTATTCATCAGGCTTGCCGAATCAATGGTAATCTTGGCTCCCATATCCCAGTTGGGATGTTTCAAGGCTTGTTCTTTGCGGACCGATTTTAAAAAAGCTTTGTCACGACCACGGAAAGGCCCACCTGATGCTGTTAAATAAATTTTTTCGATGGGGTTTTCCCATTCGCCTGCCATACACTGAAAAATAGCGCTATGCTCGGAATCTATGGGATAAATATTTACCGCTTTCTCCCTTGCCAGTCTTGTTACCAGTTCTCCCGCTACAACCAAAGTCTCCTTATTCGCAAGCGCTATTTGTTTGCCTGCGCGAATTGCATTCAATGTTGGTTTCAATCCGGAGTAACCTACCATTGCAGTTAGAACAATGTCGATATCATCCATCTCAACCACCTGAGCGAGCGCCTCTTCGCCTGCATAGACTTTTACAGGAAGATCAGATAAGGCTTCTCGCACATAATTGTATTTTTTTTCATCTCCGATGACTACTGCATTAGGAGTGAATTCCTGCGCTTGTCGAATAAGCACATCGGCATTATTAAAGGTGCTGAGTACTTCAACTTCAAAATGTGAACGCTGCCCCCTTACTACATCCAGTGTTTGTGTGCCAATGGAACCGGCACTTCCCAGGATTGCTATATGTTTTTTTTCCGACATCTCTTATTGCTTAAGCGAACAGGTCCGGATGACCCGGCATAGGATATGATATAATTATTGAACGCGGAGATTTAGTTTGTCTGCAATTTCCCGGTCATTCGAAAGTCGTGGTACCTTGTTTTGTCCGCCGAGTTTTCCTTCAGAACGCATATAATTGATGAATGTATCTTTTTCAAGAATTCGTAATTTCAGTGGCTGTAAAATATGGCCCGTGATAAGATCATGGTAGTATGTATTTTGCCTTTGCATGCTGGCATCGAGAATTTTCTGAAACTTGTCAATATCACCCGGCTTTTTGTGAAATTCAATAAACCATTCATGGTATGGTAGCCCTTCCTTAGGTGTAACTTCCGGTGCCACGGTAAACTCAACAATCTCTGCATGTTGTTCCATGGAAGCTTCAGCAAGCGCCCGCTCCACTTCCTCAGCAATGACGTGCTCGCCGAAAGCAGAAATAAAATGTTTTATCCGTCCGGTAATGAGAAACTTGTAAGGATTTTTTGACACAAACTTAATGGTGTCTCCTAAATTATAAGCCCATAAACCTGCATTGGTATTGAGGATCAAGACGTAGTTGATGCCCGGTTCCACATCCTTGATGGAAATCCTCTTTGGATTGGGATTGAAGAATTCCGCAGCCGGAATAAACTCATAAAAAATTCCTGTGTCGAGAAGTAATAAGAGGGACTTATCTTTTTGTGAATCCTGATAGGCGATGAATCCTTCACTTGTCGGATAGAGTTCAATAGAGTCGACTTTTTTACCGATGCTCTGCTCAAGTTTATTTCTGTAGGGTTCGTAATTTACTCCTCCATAGACGAACAAATTAAAATTCGGAAAAATATCTTTGATCTTTTTGCCGGTTCTTTCGCTTAACTTATCAAAATACATCTGAACCCAGGGAGGTATTCCGCTAATGAAACTCATGTCCTGAGGCAGGGTTTCATTTACAATAGCATCAATTTTATTTTCCCAATCTTCAATACAGTTTGTTTCAAAACTTGGAAGCTGATTGCGTTTGAGATAAGCAGGAACATGGTGATTAACAATCCCCGATAAACGACCAATTGGAATTTGTTTACTCGTATCAAGAGCAGGACTTCCCGATATAAAAATCAGTTTTCCATTAAGGAAATCCGCATTACCGGTTTCATGTATATAACTCAGCAATGCATTTCGCGTCGAACCAATATGATTTGGTATCGACTCTTTAGTAATAGGAATATACTTAACTCCCGATGTAGTGCCGGAAGTTTTTGACAAATACAATGGCTTTCCTTTCCAGAGCACATCATTTTCTCCGGCGATCATTCGATCTATGTAAGGTTTTAATCCTTCATAGTCTCTGACAGGTACATGAATTTTGAACTCCTCATAATTGCTGATGGACCGAAAGCGATGATCTTGTCCGAAGGCTGTATCTCTCGCTGTTTTGATTAAATATTTAAAAACCCGGTCCTGCGTTTCAACAGGATTCATACTCCAGGACTTGGTTTTTTGTGCTATCCTGGCGGCAAAAGCTTTACTTACAAAGGATAAAAGACCCATGCCTTATTTTAAGCTAATATTGAGAAATTTGAGAGGGCTAATTTACTAGTAATATCGTATTTCGCTATGAATAAATGCCGGCTGCTAGCGGACAATGAGTTTATTTTGATAAACAATTGGTATTAAACAGCCTTTGTATAATGTAAGCCGCATGATGAAGTCCGGGATTTGACTGACTTCAATTCAAAAGGAAACATACTTCTGCGGATCAACAGCAGAGCCGTTAAACCAAAGTTCAAAATGCAAATGAGGCCCGCTGCTCAATTCTCCTGAATTTCCTATCACAGCAATAACCTCACCCGCTTTCACAAAGTCCCCAACTTTTTTCAGAAGGGCTGAATTATGTTTATACCATGAGAATAAGTTATTGGAATGTTGAATTCCAATAACCCAACCGGTTTCAGAGGTGAAATTTGCCAGTAATACAGTACCGTCCAGCGTTGCCTTGATGACTTCATCCGGTTTAGAAACTATATCGGTACCATAATGTCTTGTCACAGGATCAAATCGATTGCTCACCGTTCCTTTGAGTGGCGGGAAGAAAAGAAAGCTCCGAATCGAGTTAACCAGTGAGCCATTGTCTCCTATAGAAAGAGAGTATTGATCTCTTGATTCAATCTCAGCTCTGAGCAAACTGTCTTCCTGCGATTTTCTGAGCTTGTGAATGGTGTCGTATTTTGCAGGATCACCTATTATTTCATTAATATTATCAAGCCCGGCTGTTCCATTAATCACATTGCGGATGTTGGCAATGTATAAGTCCCGCGCTGCCAGGGCTTTTTCCATGGAATCCGTTCGAAGTACGAGATTGAATACCCTTCTCTGTGTTTTCAAATCGGCATAACCGGGGATATATTCCCTTAAAGCCGTAAAAGCAATTAAAAATGTTGTCAGAATAACCAGAAGAATAATACTCAGGCCGAGCGTTACGAAGACATTCAGCGGTCGCAAATTAAAGGAGGCCTTCTCTTCATAGGTCTCATCGTTCATCACAACGAGGCGATAGCGGCTTTTGAGCCTGCGAAACCATTTTTTATTTTTCTTTTCTGCCATTTTTCAAAAGGTTTTCAAACCTACGTCAATTCGCTTTCAATCACAAAGGTCTGCAGATTTTCCCTGATTATACCATATTATGCTCAGGGAATAGTCTTATCTTGCATCCGCTTTCAACTAAAATAAATCAGCAGAATCAGAGTTATTGTACAATTGATGATTTCCTTCCGTTTTCTGCGCCGGGCTCTGGCCTTAGGCTCCCTTTTCGTTTTGATTTCCCTTGTATGGACTTCCTGCTCCAATACGAAGGATACCTGGGTGAACCGCCGTTTTCATAACCTGTCGGCTCACTACAATGGCTATTATAATGCCGGCTTAAAAGTCGATGAAGGGGTAGAACGATTGGCAGAATCGCACGAAAATAAATATGATCGTACACTTTCAGTCTTTCAATATGCAAATGCTGAAAAATCCAAAGCCATTTATCCTCAGATGGATGATGCCATGAAAAGACTGGGTACCGTTATCCAAAGGCATACCATTCTTGATAAAAGAGGAAATGAAAAACCCGATTCTGAAAAATGGATCGATGATAACTGGCTTTTATACGGACAGGCACTTTTCTATAAACACCAGTATTTCGAGGCGATTGAAGCATTTCAGTACGTAGAAATTACCTATAAAAAATCTCCCACACGTCACCTGGGCTCCATGTGGCTTGCCAAGTGCTACCTGCAACTGACGATGTTGCGTGAGGCAGAAGACAAATTGGATTATCTCAGAAATCAAAAAGATTTTCCTGCCAAGAAAAGATGGGAGCTTGCTGCAGTGAACGCCGATTTCCACCAGCAGACCCGGAATAATGAAAAGACTATTGAGCATCTGGAAATTGCCTATAAGCTTGCTCCAAAACGAAAGGACCGTATTCGTTTTATGTTTATTCTCGCACAGCTTTATCAGCAACAGACAGAGTATAAAAAAGCCTTTGACCTCTATACTAAGGTGATAAAAATGAATCCACCTTATGAAATGGATTTTAATGCGCGCATCAACAGAGCCCGCTGCTCTGATGGCGGAGGTAAAGGGGGAGAAACGGTGAGGAAGGAGTTGTTGAAAATGGAGAAGGATCCTAAAAACATCGAATACCTCGATCAGATTTATTACGCCCTTGCCGGACTCGCGCAAAAAGAAGGAAAAGAAGAGGAGGAGATGATGCTCCTCAACAAATCCATTCAGCTTAGCAAAGGCAATCAAAATCAGAAGGCAATATCCTATCTGGCTTTAGCTAAAATTTATTTCGCCCGACCGGATTATAAAAATGCGCAACTGTATTACGACAGCACAATCACCAATTTAAGCAATGATCATCCTGATTATACTGATATTCTGACGCTCAGGAATAGCCTCACCAGATTAGTTAAATACCTTAATACGATTGCCGTTGAAGACAGCTTGCAGACGCTAAGCAAAATGTCACCTGAACAACTGAATACTTTGATCAATAAAAAGCTGGAAGCTGATTCACTGGAGCTTGTTGCTCAAAAGCAACTGGAAGCAGAACAACAAGTCAATAAAATTTTTGAACCGGGAAAAATTGCTGAAGCAAATACTTTTAACCGCGCCGGAGGATCGAGCTGGTATTTCTATAATCCACAGGCGATAAGTTTCGGATTTAATGAGTTTGTAAAAAAATGGGGCGACAGAAAGCTGGAAGATAACTGGAGAAGGAGTACAAAGGCCAGTAGCTTTGCATCTGATCTTGAGGAATCAGAGAAAGACACCCTGGCACTAACCGAAGAGGAAATTAAAGACCCTGTTCTTGCAGCTCAGAAGAAAAGAGAGCATATGTTAAAAGGTGTTCCTTCAAGTCCTGAAGAACTTGAAAAATCTACCACCAAAATTGTTGATGCCTATTATAATGCTGCCATGATCTACAGGGAACAACTGAATGATCTGCAGGCTTCAGCCGAAATGTTTGAAACACTTCTCAGAAAATATCCTTCAAACAGATACGAAGTGCAATCCTACTATCAATTGTACAGGATATATAACCAACAGGGAAATTCTGCTAAGGCTGAAGTGTATAAAAATCTTATTCTTACCAATTATTCTGCAACTGAATACGCTGAGATTATCCGTAATCCAAACTACGCACAGGACCTCGCAGGAAAAAAATCGAATCTTGAATTGTTCTACGAGGAGACATATCATAAATACCTCAATGCTGAATATGCAACTGTGATGCAGCGCAAAGCTCAGGCAGATATACAATTTCCACAGAACCCTTTGACACCGAAGTTTGATATGCTCAGAACCTTATCTGTTGGTCGAACTCAGCCATTGGCTATGTTTGAAGCTTCTCTGCAGGATATCATCCGGAATTATTCAAGTGATCCTGTGAAAGACGAAGCACAGAATATCCTTGATTATATCAGGGCTATGAATCCGGAGGCGAAGAATACTGACAGCAGCACCGGTTCAGTTCCGGTGCCCCAACCGATAGACTCCTTGGCCAATGTAAAGCTGTACAATTACATACCGGATACTACTCACTACGTGATAGTGATTTTTCAGGCTGTTGGAGGTGAGGTCGATGGACTTAAATTGAAGACTAAACTGTCAGACTTTAATTCAAAGAATTACGGAATGAAAAATTATGGCATTTCCGATCTTATGTTTGATCATCGTAATAAGTTGGTGATGATCAAATCTTTCAAAGATAAAAAGGAGGCACTGGAATACAGTAAACATATATATAGTCATGATGAGGTTTATGGCAATACAAACCCTAATGCCTATCGCCAATATGTGATTTCTGTTAATAATTTTCCGGCCTTGATAAGGGAGAAAAAAACGGAAGATTACGACGATTTCTACCGCTCTTTTTACCGCTGATTTTAACGAGTTCAATGGTATTGTAAATCAGCACAATATAAAATCAGACCAGGTTTATTAACAATTTTTGTAAGGTATCACCTGCCTTTTTAACATAGTCATACCCCAAACACCTTATTTTTAAGGTAAATTCTAAGATTTTATTTTTGCTGTTCATGGCAATTAACAAAATCCGGAAATTAGCGTATATGGCTTTGGTTAACAGATAAATAGACCAATCATTGGAAGTTGAAAACTCAACTTTGGTTCAGATAAATATTCTGTTAACTTTGTGTTCCTTTTTAAATTAGCAAGGGAATTCAGAGGGGATTTTCATTAATTTTCAACAGTAGAAAGAAATGTTCAACAACAAAGAAAAAAAGGGTTCTGTTAGTATGACTAAAGGTCAGGACAACTCAAATTCATCGATCAATTTGATCGGTGCAGGAACGGTGATCGAGGGAGACATTCGTTCAAATGGCGACATCCGCATTGATGGTACCGTTCATGGTAAAGTAATTTCCAAGGCAAAAGTAGTAGTAGGTTCCACTGGAACTGTCGACGGAGATGTTACTTGTCAGAGTTCGGATCTTTCCGGAACAGTAAAAGGTAAGATGAGTGTTTCAGAATTGTTATTCCTTAAATCTTCTGCGAAAATCATTGGTGATATTGTTACCGGGAAACTCGTAGTTGAAGTAGGGGCAACATTCACAGGTTCTTGCAACATGGGTCCTGTTATTAAGGATATCAAAGATGCAGACAAACCTTCCGAAAACGCCAAAGAAAAAACAGCCTGATTATTCTTACATGCGCTATGCATCGATGGGTACTCAAATGCTCGTCATCATAGGCTTGGGAGTTTTTGGCGGTTATTATTTGGATAAATACCTTGAACTTAAAATTCCTGTTTTTACACTTGTACTCAGCTTGTCTTCTGTTGCAATTGCCATCTACCTTAGTATAAAAGATTTTTTAAAGAAATAATATTGAAGAACCCCTCGTATATTGCGAGGGGTTTTTTGTTCCTGAAGTTGTATGAAAAAATATATCATTTTCCTGGCCTTGCTTTCAGCCCTAATGGCTCTTGGAATTTTTATCACCGGAAAATTTATTTCTGCCGAACTGGTTGACTCAGTAACATGGATGCTGTTACTGTATTTTATTTTCGTGACATTGGCATTCCATTATGGACTTGTTCGTTCAGCCAAAGGAAGAACCCAGGTTTTTATTCGATATTATATGGCAACGACAACTTTTAAATTGTTGTTGCATATGGGTGTTATTATCATCTATGCTTTGTTTAATAAAGAGGATGCAATCCGAGTCATCAGCAGCTTCCTTGTCTTCTACATTATCTTCACAGCTTTCGAGGTCGCGCTTGCATGGAAACAGTTTCGTACAAGCTGATTTCCTGAATACAGAATCGCTGAAAATCATTTAGGATGTCTTCTCCCTATATTAAGCAAATTGGATTGTATAAATCCTCAATACCTCTGAAAGAGAGTTTTATCATTTCATTGGGGAGGCTCGACTTTGCCGAGAATATTATTGTCGTCATTCATGACAGCACAGGACGTAAAGGTTTTGGCGAAGCAAGTCCTTTCCGAACCATTCACGGAGAAACCATTGAAACATGTTTTTCAGTTGGTGGTGATTTATCGGAAATCTTAAAAGGAAAGAATCCTCTTGAGATAAATGAATGCTCCATCTTGATGGACAAGTTTATCTTTGGAAACACAAGTATAAAGAGTGCAATCAATATCGCGCTTCATGACCTTGCCGCTCAGCATGCCGGTCTTCCTCTTTATAAATTTCTTGGTGCAAAGCAGAACAGAGTTCTTCAGACTGATTATACGGTCAGTCTTGGGCCGATTGAGAAGATGGCCGAAGATGCACAACGAATCGTTGAGGCAGGATTTCAGGTGATTAAAGTTAAGCTGGGAGAAGGGAAGGAGCAGGACCTTGCCCGCATGAAAGCCATTCGAGAGAAAGTCGGAATGGATATTCCGATTCGCATTGATGCCAATCAGGGATGGCAAAGTTTCGAAGCACTGGAGATTTTAGAGGCAATGCAAAAATTTTCTATTCAACATTGCGAAGAGCCTATTGCCCGAAGAGCCTACAGAGATTTACCCGATCTCCGATTGAAAAGCCCTATTCCAATTATGGCTGATGAAACCTGTTTCGATGAACACGATGCTGAGAAACTAATCGAACTTAAGGCTTGTGATTCATTTAATATTAAACTCGGGAAATCATCGGGAATTTCTAAGGCATTAAAAATTGTTCAGAAAGCAGAGGCTGTGAATATGCCATTGCAAATCGGCGGCTTTCTTGAGTCGAGACTTGGTTTTACTGCAGCTGCACATGTAGCACTTTGTTGTAAGGAAATTCCTTTTATTGATTTCGATACTCCTTTGATGTTTATAAAGGACAATGTTCTTGGAGGAATCGCGTATGGAAAAAATGGCCTGATCAGTGTGCCTGACAAACCCGGCCTGGGTGCGGAATTCTCTGAAGAATATTTGAATTCACTGGATGGAATGCAATTTTATGGCTGAAAAGATTGGCATCTTAAGCATGTTGATTTCTACCCTCAATTTCTATTTACTAAGAAATACTTAGCAGAATCTGAAGCGAAAAGAGCTCATTGACTCTGATCAATTAGTGTGTTTGGTGAGATGAGGATGGTGTGTAGCTCTTCTTTTAATAAATCATAATGATTCATTTTAATAGTAGAAGCGTCATGAACTGTTTGAGTGATACTGAATGTTTTTAACAGGTTGTTTCTGTTCATGATGAATCCATTCTCACTGTCGCTCTGGTCACTGTGATGAAAATCAATTATACTTTTTTCGTTCAATTCAGATTGATTTGAAATGAAAGCATTAAAATGATTTTCCCTTTTCACTATAGTGTCCAAATCATACAAACTTACACTGGACCATATATAGTTTTCGTCAGGATTTAATTCCTTCCTGTATTTATTCATCCCGTCCCATCTTAGTTCTAATAATTGTGAATGCTCAAGGAGGATTATGGTAAAAGGCTCGATAGAATGTAATTGTATTCTTTCAAAGTGGAAAGCGGGTGCGGCGTTACTTATGATGTTCAATAAAACCAACCCGCGACTCAACCGATAGTTTGCTTCTGGAACATGACTTTGGAAAGCCCCGTTCAGCAAAACACCGGTAACGCCGTTCTCATTCACCGCAAACCAGGTCCCTCCGGCCTTGGGATCTTTTGGAAAAAGTACCCTGCAGTTATTTACAATTTCTTCATTTGGCTTGAGCGAAGACGGACGAGAAATGTGTTCATCTCTGTTCGAAGTGAGGAAGCGCTTACCTTTTATAGAAATATAACTTACTGTACACATTGTTTTCGGAGCCGAGTTTTAACGAAGCGAGCCCATTGCTTAGGGCCAAACAGTTTCATGTCCTTTAAGAACAAGCAAAGGGATACATATGTTAGGCTTGATTTTCAGGATTTTACTAAGCTGAGATTTGAAAAACCGGGTGAAATCCTCAGGTTTTAGCAAGACTGCCATGATGATTATTTTCCGCTACTCCGATTTAAAACCGATCTCCCTTTAACTTCAGGCGTTCTTTTTTTTCAGGCCGAAATAACTGCTCATAAATAAATTTCCCTCTGTAGTACTACCATGCTGAAAATCAGGATATAACATTTGCCCTGTCAAGTTCAATTTTGTGAGCATTCTTTGTTCATATGAGCCAAAGTAGTACTTTTGCGCTCTCTTTAAAAAAGACCATCGGCGATATGTTGCAACTGATTCATAATGTGGGAGTTTCTAAGATGAAGTGGATTCTTGTGATTTTATTTCTGTTCGTTTTCTCGGGAACAGGAATAGCAAGTGAAGAAATGCATGCTGAACAAGCTGAGGTACATGCTGAAGCAGGGGAGGCGCCTCATGCTGAAAAAAAATTCGATCCGGGTGCTTCAATTATGGAACATATCGGGGATTCTCATGACTGGCATTTGTTTGGCCATGTTTCAATGCCTTTGCCAATAATCATTTATTCCCCTTCACGTGGTCTGGAAATATTTTCATCGTCGCGTTTTGAACACGGGCATGCATCATGGGAAGGATATTCGCTGAATGAAAAAAATAAATTAGTAGCAGAAGATGGTCATGAGTTTTATGATTTCTCCATCACAAAGAATGTTGCGGCATTATTATTCAGCATCGCATTAATGCTTTGGATGTTTTTATCAGTTGCAAAATCGTACTCAAAAAGAAAGGGACAAGCACCAAAAGGAATGCAATCCTTTATGGAGCCTTTGATTTTATTTGTACGCGATGAGATTGCCCGCCCAAGCATAGGCGAAAAGAAATACATGAAGTTCATGCCTTTTCTGCTCACGGTGTTTTTCTTTATATGGATAAATAACCTTCTTGGTCTTGTGCCGATTTTACCCGGAGGAGCAAATCTTACAGGAAATATAGCAGTTACTTTAACACTCGCCGTTTTTACTTTCCTCATAACCTTATTCGTCGCAAATAAAAATTACTGGCATCACATCTTTGCGATGCCGGGTGTTCCTGTTTGGGTTCTCTTCCTGCTTACTCCTATCGAAATTTTAGGAATATTTCTTCGTCCTTTCGTACTGATGATTCGACTCTTTGCAAACATCACTGCCGGTCATATCATCGCCCTCTCATTCTTCAGTTTGATTTTCATCTTTGGTGAAATGAGTACCGGTTTAGGATGGGGAGTATCAATCTTATCTGTTGCATTCGTTGTATTCATGACAATGCTTGAGTTGCTTGTCGCCTTTCTTCAGGCATACGTATTTACTCTCCTTTCTGCCATCTACTTCGGTGCAGCAGTAGAAGAGCATCATCACGATCATGAAGAAGAAGGAACTCATGCCCATGTTGCTGAAGCAGCCATTATCTAATTGAATTTTTATTAACCCTTAAATATATACACTATGTTATCTTCAATTCTTCTGGAAGCAGGCAATTTAGGTCTCGGTTACGGGGTCGCTGCTTTAGGCGCTGGTCTCGCTGCACTTGGTGCTGGCGTTGGTATCGGCCGTATCGGTGGCTCCGCATTGGAAGCTATCGCACGTCAGCCTGAAGTATCAGGCGATATTCGCGCGAACATGATTCTTACTGCCGCTCTCGTTGAAGGTGCTGCCTTCTTCGCGATGGTAGTCGGCCTATTGGTTACCTTCAAGAGCTAATGCTTTAAACAGGATAAGGTATAGCGGTTGGCTGTACCTCATCCTTGTTTCAGAAAAAAATTAAAATCAAAAGATTAAAATATATATACCATGGAACTAATTAAACCGGAAATAGGCCTGATATTTTGGATGTCAATTTCATTTTTGTGCGTCCTCTTTATTCTGGGAAAATTTGCATGGCCAATGATTCTCAAATCATTGAAAGAGCGTGAGCAATCCATTGCTGAAGCATTAAATGCTGCCAAAAAAGCAAAAGAAGAAATGGCTGCATTGAAAGATGACAGTGAAATTCTTTTACGTCAGGCACGTGCAGAAAGAGATTTGATGCTGAAAGAGGCCCGTGATGCAAAAGATGCAATTATCGCTGAAGCTAAACTGAAAGCACAGACTGAAGGAAGCAAGCTGATCGCACAAGCTCAAGAAGCTATCAATAATCAAAAGATGGCGGCAATCACCGAATTGAAAAATTCAGTTGCAAGCATGTCTATTGAAATTGCTGAAAAAATCCTTCGCCAGGAACTTAGTCGTGATGAGAAACAAAGATCTCTCATGAAGACCTTGATGGATGACATTAACCTGAATTAATTTAAGCATTCAGAAAATTTTTATTCAAAAAAATATTCATGTTAGATACAGTTGTCGCTAAACGTTATGCAAAATCCCTCCTGGGCCTCGCCAAAGAAATGGGCGTTTTAAAAGAGGTCAATGAGGATATGAAGTTGTTTGCTTCCGTTTGTAATGAGAATCGTGAATTGCCTGTTCTGTTTAGAAATCCTATTGTTCCTTCTGATAAAAAACTGGCTATTCTAAAGGCATTGTTTAGCCAGAAGATGAACAAGCTTTCCCTGAGCTTCTTCGAAATTGTCACCCATAAAGGTCGTGAGAAGTTTCTGTTTGACATCGCAAAAGCTTACACAGAACAATTCAAAGTTCTTAATGGAATTCTTACTGCTGAAATCAGTTCTGCTTCAGGACTTGATGATTCATTACGTGCCAAAGTTTTCGAAATGCTTAAAGACTCTAACAATTCAGAAATCGAATTGCATGAGAAAATTGACAAGGATCTGATTGGTGGATTTATACTTCGCGTAGGTGATAAGCAATACGATGCAAGCATATTATCAGATTTACGAAAATTAGCCCGTCAGTTTTCAACAAACCCATACATCGCAAGAAATTAATTTAGGATCCTTGTGATTCTATAAACTTAAGAATAAACAATATTAAATAAAATATAAAATGGCTGAAGTAAGACCCGATGAAGTTTCCGCAATATTGCGCCAGCAACTTGCCGGCTTTAAGACAGAAAAGGAACTCGAAGAAGTAGGAACAGTTCTCCAGGTTGGAGACGGTATTGCCCGTATTTATGGACTCAACAAAGTACAGTCGGGTGAGCTGATTGAATTTTCAAATGGCTTGCAGGGAATCGTTCTGAACCTTGAGGAAGATAACGTAGGAGCTGTATTGCTTGGAGCTTCAAACGATATTAAAGAAGGTGACGTTGTAAAGCGTACCGGAAAAATTGGTTCCATAAAAGTTGGTGAAGGAATGCTTGGCCGTGTGGTGAACACCTTAGGAGAGCAGATCGACGGAAAAGGCCCTATCAAAGGTGAACTTTTCGAAATGCCAATTGAAAGAAAAGCTCCGGGTGTAATCTATCGTCAGCCGGTAACTGAACCTTTGCAAACCGGTATCAAAGCCATCGATGCGATGATCCCAATCGGAAGAGGTCAGCGTGAATTAATTATTGGTGACCGTCAGACCGGTAAAACAGCCGTTGCAATTGATACGATCATCAACCAAAAAGAATTTTACGATAAAGGCGAACCTGTATTTTGTATTTATGTTGCCGTTGGTCAAAAAGGATCTACGGTTGCACAGATTCAAAAGACCTTGACAGAGGCCGGAGCGATGGCCTATACAGTTATTGTGGCAGCAACAGCTTCAACTCCGGCACCAATGCAATTCTTTGCTCCTATGGCAGGTGCTGCGATTGGTGAATTTTTCCGAGATACAGGTCGTCCTGCATTGATCGTTTATGATGATCTTTCTAAGCAGGCAGTTGCCTACCGTGAAGTTTCACTTTTATTACGCCGTCCTCCCGGTCGTGAAGCATATCCCGGAGACGTATTTTATCTGCACTCACGTTTACTTGAGCGCGCTGCAAAAATCATCAACTCTGATGAAATTGCCGCGCAAATGAATGATCTTCCTGATGCCCTTAAGGGTAAAGTTAAAGGCGGAGGTTCTCTTACGGCACTTCCGATTATTGAAACTCAGGCAGGTGACGTATCGGCTTACATTCCTACTAACGTAATTTCTATCACAGACGGACAGATCTTCCTCGAAGCAAACCTCTTTAATGCAGGTGTACGTCCTGCAATTAACGTTGGTATTTCGGTATCACGTGTAGGTGGTAATGCTCAGATTAAGTCAATGAAGAAAGTTGCAGGTACTTTGAAGTTGGACCAGGCTCAATATCGTGAACTTGAAGCCTTCTCTAAGTTTGGTTCGGACCTGGATGCAACAACAAAAGCTACGCTTGATAAAGGAGTTCGTAACGTAGAAATTTTGAAACAAGGACAGTATTCTCCAATGTCTGTTGAAAAGCAAACGGCAATTATTTATTGTGGAACGAAAGGACTTCTGCGTGATGTTCCTGTTCCAAGAGTGAAAGAATTTGAAGTGGAGTTTCTCGGAATTCTTGACGCTCAACATCGTGGAACCTTAGACGCTTTACGCAGCGGAAAGTTTGATGATAGCATCACCTCCGTTCTGGAAAAAGTTGCCGGAGAATTGAGCCCAAAGTATAAAACAAAATAAATTGAAAATCTTCTTACAGGATTAGTTAAATCTGATCCTGTAAGTAGTTTTAGATAATAAGTGCCATGGCAAATTTAAAGGAAGTACGTAATAGAATCAGCTCTGTTAATTCTACTCAGCAAATCACCAAAGCAATGAAAATGGTGAGCGCTGCTAAATTACGTCGTGCTCAGGACGCAATCACCATGATGCGTCCTTATGCCGGTAAGCTTCGTGATATCATGGAGAATATTTCAGGATCACTTGAAGGGGGTGTTGGTGGTGAACTTACTAAAGCTCGTCCTGTGAATAAAGTATTGATCATTGCTGTTAACTCAAATCGTGGTTTATGCGGGGCTTTTAATGCCGGAATTATTCGCGCAACAAACAAATTACTTCGCGAAAATTATGCCGCTCAGGTTAAAGAAGGCAATGTGAAAGTTTTATGTATCGGAAAAAAGGCCAGTGATTTTTTTAGCAAAACACCCTCTGTTTATGGAGGTAATCACAATGGTCTTTATAATAACCTTGACTTCGAATCAGTGGCTGCGGTCGCTGATGAAGTAATGGATAAGTTTAAAAAAGGAGATTACGACAGAGTTGATCTAATATACAATCAGTTTAAAAATGCAGCGGTGCAATATGTTACCATCGAACAGGTTTTACCTGTCGCACCCGCTGTAAAAACAGAAGTTAAGGTACAAAACGATTATATTTTTGAACCCGGGAAAGAACAATTGGTTTTAGAATTAATGCCAAAATCAATTCGTGTTCAAATTTACAAAGCTGTTCTTGATTCCAATGCTTCTGAACATGGAGCAAGGATGACGGCTATGAGTAAGGCTACTGATAATGCAGGTGAATTATTACGTGATCTTCGATTGTCTTATAACAAAGCAAGACAGGCTGCGATTACCAATGAAATTCTTGAGATCGTTGCCGGAGCGGAAGCTCTTAATGGCTAACAGAATTACAGGGGCCCGCAGCCCATTGTTCTGATCATTGATCAGTTATTGTTGTTTTTTATTTTGAACCTGGGCAATAGCCCCGTAAATTTCCGTAAATCTAATTTTCTATATTCTCAAATTTATGGAATTAAATATCCGATATATTTTAACAGTAACCATGATCCTTTTTGCGGTTATTGATGTAGTTGGTTCAATCCCGGTTTTGCTTGAGGTAAAAAAACGCGTCGGTCATATCAAGTCCGGCCAGGCAACTTTGGTATCCATGGTGATTATGATTAGTTTCCTGTTTCTCGGAGAAACACTGCTTAGCTTTTTAGGAGTTGACATACAATCTTTCGCCATTGCCGGGTCATTGGTAATTTTCTTTCTTGCATTGGAAATGATTTTGGGAATCAGGCTTTACAAAGATGAAATTCCATCGACTGCTTCTATTGTACCTGTTGCATTCCCTTTACTTGCCGGTACCGGTACGATGACAACTCTTTTGTCCTTACGTGCAGAATATGATATTCCGACAATTATTATTGGTATTATTCTCAACCTTTTCATCGTGTATATTGTGTTAAGGAATCTGCACAGGCTCGAAAAGGTGCTGGGGACCGCTGGTATCAGCATTCTTCGTAAAGTCTTCGGAATCGTTTTATTGGCCATTGCTATTAAGCTTTTCAGGACAAATGTTGGCTTTTAGTCCGCCAAATAGCCGAAAAAATTGGTAAAAATCGTCTGTCTGACGAGGGTAATTTTGTTCTTTTTCTGAAAGTAAGTCGGGTGGATATTTGAAAAAAATATCCTACATTTGGAAATACAAAAAAATTACCCTGACCGCTATGAAAAAACTATTACTTAACGTGTTTGCTGTCCTTTCTGTTATGCTGACGGTTCAGCTTTCCGCAAGTGCACAAGGTACATACAACATGTGCTCCGTTTCAACTACGCAAGATTCAATAGGAACTCTTTATGATTCCGGGGGTCCGAATGATGTGTACGTTGTGAATGAAAATTGCACTTTGTTGATTAGCC
The DNA here is from genome assembly GCA_004295015.1 of Bacteroidota bacterium. GTDB lineage: Bacteria > Bacteroidota > Bacteroidia > AKYH767-A > 2013-40CM-41-45 > QQVM01. The sequence goes on from SHNE01000035.1 coordinate 30,902, forward strand.
CTCCTTGTGCAACAAGTATTACCTTGAATTTTCAAAAATTCGCAACTGAATCCGGCTATGACTTCTTTACAGTTTATGACGGAACAACAACAGCCGGTTTACAGCTGATGAACTATGCCGGAACAACAATTCCTGCTCCCGTTACTGCTGTTTCCGGAAGCATGTTAATTATCTGGAGGTCGGACGTGTCAATAGTTGATAGTGGTTTTGCCTGTACATGGTCATCGGTGATTGCTCCAAGCATTACACCTACCGCTGCGATTGGAATTGGAAATACTAACCCTCCTCTGCTCGTCGATGTTCAGTTTACTGATTTAAGTTCCGGCGGCCCTGTAAACTGGCTTTGGGATTTCGGTGATGGTGATACTGCCCGCAGTCAGAATCCTGTGCACGCTTATAGCATGCCTGGAACATATACAGTAACTCTTGTTGCATTTTCCTGCGTCGATTCCGATACGATTACTTCAACAATTACAGTACAAGCCGCACCGCAAATAAGTGTCTCCCCTGATTCATTAGTGGCAAACGTTATGTGCGGTGATGTTGTCTCGTTCACTCTCGGAGTAACAAACAATGGAGGCGGACAACTGGTATACAGTACAGATGGATCCACGAATTCTTCGATCCGTGTGTTGGCTATGTCCTATGGAACAGATTTGTTTTCGGAATTTCCGAATACGATTGCAGCAATCAATCAGTATTTCACAAGCTATACACTAACAACTACTGCAACAACAAGTCCCGGTACATTACAAGGTTTGTTGACAGGTAAGAATGTTCTTTTAATTCCTGAGCAGGAATTAGGAGACCCGGCGGTTTGGACCAACTTAGGACCTGTTATTCGTACCTTTTTAAATAATGGTGGAAGTGTTGTATGGTGCGGAGCATTTTCTTCCGGAGCAGATTGTATGTTTAACACAGGAGTTTTCTCCGGAACATATTTTGATAACTCAGCAGCCAATACGGTTACTGTACTGGATCCTACGCATCCATTGGCTCAGGGACTTGCGGCAACCTTCACTGCTCCAAGCGCTACATTTGCCTACAATATCACCAATGTTGACAAAACATTAATTGTTGGTGATGCAGGTAGTGACATCATTACTTATCGCCCTTTTGGTTCAGGTAAAGCCATATTCCTTGGTTTTGACTACTACACAACAGGTACAAACAGCTCACAAGCAATTGCAAACTCAATTGCATGGGGTGGACAGAACGGACTCGCATCATGGATTTCACTGAGTCAGACTTCTGATACAGTTACAGCTGTCGGTACTTCAAATGTGACAGTAACATTCCAAACTACCGGACTGGCTGCGGGAACGTATATTTCTAACATCGCAGTTTCCAGTAACGACCCATTGAATCCAACAGTGCTTGTACCTTGTACTCTTACAGTTGCCGGTGACCCTGCAATTGCTTTGACAGATACTTGTTTGGATTTTGGAACGATCATGCAACACACATCCGGCACATCTACATTCGACATTCAGAATACCGGTTGTGATACATTGCATATCTCCAGTTTCTCCTCTACGGCTCCACAATTCACGGCAACATCACCTGACAGCTATGTGCTTCCCGGTGGTTTCATGACTGTGACGGTGAGATTTAATTCTGCGACCGTAGGATCATTCAACGGATTCATTGAGATCATGAATAATGATATAGATACTGTTGTATGTGTGTCCGGTACGACTACTCCGGCTCCTGCAATAGTTACTAATCCTAACTCACTCACAAAAAGTCTTCAGGCTTGTGGTAATACCACTACTGCAACATTTGTTATCGATAATGCCGGCGGTGTTGACTTAACTTACACTTTGGGCGCAACGCCGGGTTGGGTATCTGCTTCTCCTACATCCGGAACAATTGTACCGGCGGGCACAAATACAATTACCTTGACTTTCAATAGTGGCACACTCACCGGAGGAACTTATGCTGCAAATCTTAATATTTCTTCGAACGATCCACTAACGCCAAACAAGGTGGTTGCCTGCTCTCTTGTAGTGGCAAATAATCCATGTATTGATTTTTCCGATACATCCAACACTTGTACAGGTCAGTTTGTATTTACCTCAACATCGATCAATACTCCTACTTCCTATTTCTGGGATTTTGGTGATAATAATGGAACTTCAACTCTTGCTAACCCTACGTATCAATATGCTGCCAATGGTTCATTTGACGTGAAGCTTGTAGCGTGTAACAATGATGGTTGTGACTCAATTACTAAAACTGTTCTGGCAGTAATTACCGGCCCGACTCCTACTACTTGTTATCCTGTTACTCAGGCTTTCTGTTGCGGTATTGGTGTTACCAATATTAATATAGGTACACACCCTGGACGTATAAACAATACAACTTTTGATGCCATTGAAGGTTATCAGGATTATACTTGTACAGATTTCATGACCTTATACATGGATGATACTTACCCTATTTCAATTACAACAGGTTTGACATATTATGAATTTGTCAGGGTTTGGGTTGATTGGAATGATGATGGAACCCTTGATCCAACAGGTGAACTAATCTTTGCAGATTCTGCATTGACTAATCATCTTGGTAATTTCACTGTTCCTTCCTCTGCCGTAATAGGTCAGCCTCTTCGCTTACGCGTTGCATCAGACTTCAGCGGTAATCCTGTTCCAACACCATGTCTGGATTTGAACTATGGTCAAGTTGAAGACTATGCTGTGTTCGTTGCACTTGGTACATCAGTTAACAATCTGACAAACAAATCAAACTTTAGTGTTTACCCTAACCCATTCTCAAACTCAACCAATATCGAATACAATCTGAAAAACTCTTCATCAGTTTCTTTGGAAGTAATCAATATCATTGGTGAGACAGTTAAAACATTCATCCTGGATGAGAATCAGACTGCAGGGAAGCACAATTATTCATTTGATAATGCCGGCAATGGAGTTTACTTCGTAAAGCTTAGCATAGACGGAGCGACTACCGTTCAGAAAATTATTAAAATGTAAATTGACTTAACAATATCTTTAAAGGGATCACGATTTCGTGGTCCCTTTTTTTGTTTAAAATTCCGGACGAATTTCTTTTATTATTCATTGTATCTTTGTTTTATGAAATTTCAAAAACATGTGTTCATCTGCACTAACCAAAGACCTGCAGATGCAAAAAAATCCTGTGGTGAAGCTTGCGGATTGGCCTTAGTAAGTGCATTTAAAAAGTCTCTGAAGGAGAAAGGCCTAAGTGATAAAATCCGTGCGCAGAAATCGGGTTGCCTTGATGTTTGTGAACATGGCCCATCCATGGTAGTATATCCTGAAGGCGTTTTTTATGGATCAGTTCAGGAAAGTGATGTTGAAGAAATCATACTGGAACACCTGATAGAAAACAAGCCGGTAAAAAGATTGAGAATCGATTTTTCCGAGGATATTATTAAATAACACATGCAGGAATACCTTGAAAAATATCGGCATGATTTTGCGATAATCAGGGAAACAGCTGCCCAACTAATCAAGGATTTCAATGTTGCAGGATTCGAGGTCACTTTTAGTGGCAACGAGTTGACAGCCTATGAAGAATTAAAGAATCAAATCGAGCCTGTTTTGTATGACTTGTTTCGAAATAACTTGTCTCAGTTTCAAAGTTTATTGTACAGGATTGACCTTGACGAAAGACTATTGAGCGATACATTAAAAAATTCCGAAGGAAGTAGTTTCTCGTCAACTCTCGCCGAACTTGTGCTTAACAGAGAATTTCAGAAGGTGCTTACAAGGAGATTTTATTCCTAGTGTAAACTTTGTGTTAATTGTTAGCCTTATTTTAATACAAGGAAATCCCCGAATATTTTCAATCATTTATTGCTTGCGTCGGATCTGCCGGAATAATCATCTGTTGCAATGTTAAATTATTTTAACACTCTATGATTCTCACTGCAGAGCAAGTTCAATTATCGCCTTAAAAGGGCATTCTTTCTTTTTCTTACATGACAACATCTGTATACTATTTCTTTGGTGTGATTATTGCACAATCTTTAGGCAATCATACCGTTAATTAATTTAAATACCTCTTAAGCTGTTAAAACACCCGCAATTTAACATGTATTATTAGAGTTATTAAGCGGAATGTTTGTTGTGGAAATGATTCTTCTGTGACAATAAAAGAGGGAAAGAAAAATAATTTTAATAAGGAATTTTAAACGAAAGGAGCAAACCATGAAAAAGCAAAATCTTCTTAAAGAGAATAAAGAGTTTAAATATAAAGTCTCGGATGAATCGCGTCCTCTGAGAGCATATGCATTGAAGCTTACTCATGATATGGATGATGCGAATGATTTGGTTCAGGAAACTATGTTGAAGGCATTTGTGAATGAGGAAAAGTTTCAGGAAGGGACCAATCTTAAAGGTTGGTTGTACACCATTATGAAGAACATCTTTATCAATAAATACAGACGAGCGGTAAAGTCAAATATTTTTAATGACCCAACTGACAACCAGTATTTTATTAATTCGTCTTCTGTCACCCATCGAAATGACGGTGAAGGAAACCTGATCATGAAAGAGATTACGATCGCATTGGCCGGCTTAAATGAGAATTTAAAAACACCATTCATGATGAGTTATCGTGGATATAAGTATGAAGAGATAGCCAGTTTTCTTCAGATTCCTTTGGGAACCGTAAAAGTGAGAATCCACAATGCCAGAAAAGAACTCATGAAAAAACTGGATAGTTATAAAAAGGGTTAATTGTTATTGTTTTAGGAGTTTAGGAAGGTCCACAGATTATTTGTGGACCTTTTTTATTATGATCAGCTGATAGGAATTCAACAAGTAAAATTCCAAGCCGCTAGAATGTAAGAGGCATTAATATTTGGGAATCGCTTAAACCTATGAATTTGTTATTTATTATCTTTGTGCCATGAAAATAGGGGTCGTTGTATTTCCGGGATCGAATTGTGATGAAGACATGGTCTATGTCTTAAAGGCAAAGATGCGCCAGCAAGTTGTAAAGCTCTGGCATAAAGACCACGATTTGCAGGGTTGTGATCTTATCATTCTTCCGGGAGGCTTTTCATATGGCGACTACCTTCGCTCGGGAGCCATTGCCCGTTTTTCTCCAATAATGAAGGAGGTAGTTGAATTTGCAAATAAGGGTGGCTATGTTTTTGGTGTTTGTAATGGGTTTCAGATTTTATGCGAAGCCGGTTTACTCCCGGGGGCACTGCTCCACAATCCTGATCATCAGTTTTTATGCAGCAATGTTTTCGTGCGTGCAGAACATCAGAATTCATTGTTAACCTCCATGATAGCATCTGATAAAGTATTGAAAATACCAATTGCTCATGGCCAGGGAAATTATTATGCCGATTCTGATACAATAAAATCAATGAATGAAAACGAACAGATACTTTTTCGTTATTGTGATGAATCAGGAAATGTCAATCCATCTTCCAACCCAAATGGGTCTTTGAATAATATTGCAGGTATTTGCAATGAAGCGAAAAATGTTTTTGGCATGATGCCACATCCTGAACGTGCGGCAGATAAAGAATTGGGAAATACGGATGGGAAAATAATTTTCGAATCCTTATTAGCCGGAGTGCAGGTGTAAAAAATAAGCTTCGTCTAATTCCTACTTTTTAACAACTGCCTTAAATCATCTGCGGAGAATTCGTCGGCTGATACTCCAATCCTTAGTACTTACATTGAGAAAATAAATACCACCGGATAATTCAGAGGTGTTAATCGGCACTGCCGTTTTCGAACTGATATTTTCTAAATCTTTTTCCAGAATTAATCGTCCGTCTACAGAAAATAGTTGATACCTTGCTTTGGAAATTTCCTCTTCGAACAGAAGTGAAATCATTTCATTAAATGGATTCGGATATATGCTGAATCCTGATTTTATTTCAGGATTTTCGATTCCAATACTAAATTGAATATTCACACAATCAGAGCTTGTACATCCATTAGCATTGCTGACAGTAACGCAATAGGTTCCGCTGTTGTTCACTGAAAGAGTTTGTGAACTATCTCCACCGGTCCAGCTGTAAGACGAAAATCCTGCACCCGGATCAAGTATGTAAGTTGAACCGGAAACCAAAGCAGTATCCGGACCCAGGCTCACTGAAAAGTTAGGATGAATCACTGCCTGTACAGGAACATAATTGCTCGGGCATGCACCATTTGTTGCAATGACATAATAAGTTGTTGTCGTTGTGATAAATGGTGTTACAAATGTAGAGCCACTTCCCAATTGAGATCCACCGCTTGAATTTGCATACCAGATAAGAATATCATTGGAACTTGCACTCAGGCTCACAGTTCCTGAACCACAACGTGAACCCGGACTTACGACCGGGTCAGGAACCTGAGAGGTAATTCCTGCTATGGCAGCTATGCGATTGCTCGGACAATTGCCTGCGGACGCCTCTGCATAGTAGGTTGTAGTAACAGTTAATGATGGTGTAGTATACGAATTGCCGGTGCCAACAAGGTTTCCCCCAACAGCTGCGTCAAACCAGAAAATTGGATCAGCAGCAGTTGCGTTAAGGGTTATGGGGCCACTATCACACCTGGAAGAATGTGTGACTACAGGATTTGCAGAAACCGGATTGATAGTTGCCGTTGCGCTTGTTCTGATACTACCGCAACCGGCATTGAAAGCCTCGGCATAATATACTGTTGTTGCACTTATGCTTGGCGTTGTGAACGTATTTCCATTTCCAAGTTGAGTACCTCCGGTAGAGGAATTAAACCACCTCACAGGATCAGATGCGGAAGCGCTCAAAGTAACTGTGCCTGTGCCACAACGTTGATCAGAGACGGTAACGGGAGCTGTTGGAGTGGATAAAATATTTGCAACTACAGGCACGCGAGAGCTGGGACAATTAAATCCTGCCTGAGCGTAATAAGTGGTTGTTGTACTTATCAGTGGAGTGTTCAAACTTGCTCCCATACCAACCAGGCTTCCTCCGGTGGAAGCATTGTACCAGAAAACACTGTCACCTGAACTCGCCGACAAAGCGACTGATCCGGTCCCGCAACGGAAGCCGTCTGTAGTGGAAGTCGGAGGCATTGAGTAATCAATGATGCTTAGGGTATTGATTAAACTATTGTTCGCCGGAAAAACGTCATTGACATTCAAACTCGTGCAGCTAAACGTGTATAGGCCCGGAACACTTAAATTTACAGCTGTAGAAAATGTGAGCGTATCGAGTTCTCCGGGTGGAACACTTCCGGAATAAGTTTGATTGAGGGTTTGAGTAATAGGGCCGGTTATCTGAATACTCACAGGAACGTTTGGAACGGTGTCTCTTCCAAAATTTCTAACAACAACTTTCAGTTGCACATTATTATTTACACATGATCCATTCAAAGGTTGTGTCAATGCTGCTACTGTTATATAAGTCAGGTAATCGGAGATATTTCCGGAACCATTGGTTTTTACCAGGTATGCTTCTTCTGCATTAAATCCGAAGCTGGAGGAATACCCGCATAAAATATAACCGCCATCTGTTGTTTGCACTGCACTGTAACCATGGTCGTGATTATCTCCACCATAAGTTCTGCTCCAGGTTGAGTCACCGGAAGAGTTCGTTTTCATCATCCACATATTCGGCCCGGCCGCACCCGAACTTCTGCTGGTACCACTAAATATGAAACCACCATCCAGCGTTTTGTAAACCTGATGGAAGTCGTCCTGAGAATTTCCTCCATAAAATTTTGACCAAAGTACCGTACCACCTGAATCAGTCTTTACAGCGTAACCATCATTACCACCTAATCCTGGACCATCAGTACCTCCTGCAAGGATGAAGCTTCCGTCACTTTGCCTGATGATATGTTCTATATTATCTGTTCCTGAAGTTCCGAATTTTTTTGTCCATAGCGTATCACCATTTGACCTCACCCTAACCAGATACATATCAAGACCGGATGAACCGTTTGTGCTTTGACCTCCAAGTAAAAATCCCTGATCAGGTAAAAGGACAATCGTATTTGCATCATCGAAGCCACCGGTGCCGTAACGTTTAGACCAAAGAGTATCGCCGGAGCTATTGAAGCGAACGATAAAGGCGTCATAATAAGCCGCCGGTGCCGAAGTGGTATATCCACCAATAGCAAAGCCCCCATCAGCTGTTTGAACGATATCCTGAGCTCTTTCCTTACCTGATCCTCCCCAATATTTACTCCATTGCACCGTGCCTGCTGAATTCATTTTTAAGATGAATGCATCGTCATTTCCAATACCATTATTTGTAGAATAGCCACAAAAGGCAAAGCCGCCATCACCGGTATTGATAGCTCTGTAGAATAAATCTTTCCCATTATTGGGACCATTTATTTTTCTTGTCCATAGAGTATCTCCGGCAGTTGTCATTCGGACAACATAAGCGTCTGTATCATTGATTGTAGAATCGGCGGTATAACCTACAACCAGGTAGCCTCCTGAAGGAACTTCCAAAACATTTCTGAATGAAACGGTGCTTTTCTTGCTGAATAATTTTTCCCATGTAACCTGGGAGAAAGCCATGTTGGAAAACAAAAAAAATCCGCTGAGGAGAAGATTAAGTAGACTAGATTTATTCATGGAGAAAATGGTATAGCAATTCAATCAATTATGACATAAGCATAATTGATTAAAAATTGCTGGTAAGACAATTATCCTTTTACTGAAAAAAGAGCCTTTTGGTTACAAATCCATCTTGAAATTGTAACCTTAGGAAATAGCTTCCTTTTGTGGCTGAACTGAGGTCGAGTGAATGCCTGTGTGCAGATTCCTTTGTGGTAAAATCAGAAAAGACTTCTTTACCTAAGAGGTCAAAAACACGAAGGCTCAGAACAGTATTTGCTTTATCAAGGCTAATTTCAAACTTTCCTGTTGATGGATTTGGAAAGACTTCTACTTTGACTTCGCTGTTAATATCGTCTATCCCAACGAGAACATTTACAAAAACAGTATCACTTGCCTTACAACCATTGGCATCAGTAGCGGTTACAAACACAGATGATGTTGAACTTATTGTAACCGTTTGAGAGCTTGCTCCGGTAGACCATAGGTAGGAGGAAAAACCGGGGCCTGCATCCAAGGTGGCAGTCTGGCCGGTTGGGATGCTAATAGTGTCAGGACCCAGGCTTAATGTTGGAGAGGCATATACTGTGATAGTTTCGGTGTAAACATTTTTCTGAGGACATACATTATTAAAAACTGCACTGGTACATGTAAATGTATACTGCCCCGGGGTGCTCATGTCAATAAGCGTTGAAAAGGCCAGCGTATCGAGATCACCCGGATAAACGTTTCCGTTATAAGTTTCATTGATAGTTTGTGTAATAGGTCCGGTGATTTGAATGCTCACGGGAACTGCCGGTACTGTGTCACGTCCAAAATTTCTAACCACAACTCTTACCTGCACATTATTTGATGCACAGACCGGTGGGAGCGGACGAGTAAGATCAGTGACAGTAATGTATGTGAGATAATTGCTGACTTCGCCCAGAGAATTTGTTTTGACAACATATGCATCTTCTGCATCAAAACCGAAACTACTGGAGTAGCCAACAAAAATATATCCTCCGTCGAGGGTTTGAACAGCACCGTAACCATGGTCATGATTATCTCCGCCATATGTTTTAGTCCAGACTGAGTCTCCTGACGAATCAGTTTTCACCAACCACATATTTGGTTCGAGTGCACCGGAGCTTCTGCTTGTTCCACTTAGAATAAATCCATTATCGGTAGTCTCGAAGGCCTGATGAAAATCATCCTGAGAATTGCCTCCGTAAATTTTTGACCAGATAGCTGCACCGCCACTGTCTGTTTTTACCAAGAGACCATCGTTGCCACCCAAACCCGGTCCATCAGTGCCACCTGCAAGAATAAATGATCCATCAGCCAGACGAAGTATATTTTCAATATTATCTGTTGCTGTGGTACCAAATTTTCTGGTCCATAATGTATCGCCGATGGAGTTTGCTCTGACTAAATACAAATCCAGCCCATTCGAACCATTTGTTCCCTGTCCTCCTATAATAAACCCGTCATCAGGTAATAAAACGATGGAGTTTGCATCTTCAAAGCCGCCTCCTCCGTAGAATTTGCTCCACAAAGTATCGCCTGCACTATTGATACGTAGAATGAAAGCATCATAATAAGAAGCCGGGGGAGAGGTACTGTATCCGGTTATTGCATACCCACCATCCGCGGTTTGAATGATATCCTGACCTCTGTCTTTCGCAGGTCCACCCCAATAGTTAGACCATTGAATGACACCACTGCCATCCATTTTCAAGAAATAAACATCATCATTTCCTGCCCCGTTATTTGTAGAATAACCACAAAAAGCAAAGCCACCATCCGCAGTGTTAATGACTTTGTAAAAAAGATCCTTTCTGCTTCCTGAGCCATTGATGCGTTTCTTCCACAATGTATCGCCCGCAGTTGTCATTCGCACAGCATATGCGTCACTGTCATTGGCTGTTGAATCAGCAGTATATCCGGCAATCATGTAACCGCCGGCAGGTACTTCAATAACACATCGAAATACGTCGGTACTTTTCTTGCTAAACAATTTTTCCCATGTTACCTGGGAGAAACCGGAATAAGAAAACAGTAAAAAGGCCAGGCAAAGAGATTTTACAAGGGTAGTTTTTTTCATTTTAAAAACAGATTAACACAAACAAACCTGCATAGATCTATGCAGGTTTGTTTGAAATGACTTTATATTTATTATTGGAGTAAAATTCTTTTACTCACGGTTCCGTTACTCGTCCTTACCTGTAAAAAATACACTCCTTTTGCAGCGGAAGAAAGATCTATGCTGTTTCGATAAATACCGGTCCCGCTAAACGAGTCAGTCCAGACGTCTTTACCAAGTATATTCATTACACGTAATTCAATTTTGCTCTTAACTTGTTTGATGCTAAGTTCAAAATTACCGTTAGAAGGGTTCGGGAATAATTCAATATCGGTTTCGTTTAATATCGGGTTAACGCTTGTGATGAGTGTAATTACTATGGTGTCCGACCCCTGACAGTTGTTTGCATCAACGACTGAAACATAAACCGTAGAAGGTGTTGAAACATTAATGGTCTGTGTAGTTGCATTCGTACTCCATAAATAAGAAGTGTAACCTGAACCTGCATTCAAGGTCAGTGTTTGTCCTGAAACGATCCCGATTGTATCAGGGCCAAGAACTACCGACGGTGCAGTGTGTATGGTGGCAGTAACAGGAGTTCTCAAACTTGGGCAGGTTCCATCATGGGCCTCTACATAAAATGTAGTCGTAGTGGTAAATGTATTCTGGTAAGTGCTGCCGGTAGCAACAGCTGTACCTCCACTTGGAGCAGTGAACCAGCTAATACTATTTGAAGCATTTGCAGAAAGCGTGAGCTGAGCAGGTCCGCAACTGGATGCACTTGTTACTGTTGGTGTATTAGGTCGTGGGTTCACGGATGCAAGCACCGGAACAAAATTGCTCAAGCAACCGGAAATACCGGCAACAGCATAATAAGTAGTTCCTGTTGAGATGGAAGGTGTCGTAAAACTGTAACCTGTTCCCAGTAAAGTTCCGTTAGGAGCATCATACCAGGAAACCGGATCAGGCGATGTGGCGCTCAGATCAACTGTGCCATTTCCACAGCGATTACCAGGAGTTACAGCAGGGTCTGCAGATGTAGTTGCTATGATGGCATCAACCGGGACACGTGCACTCAAACAGCTTGTACCGGCTTGTGCATAATAGGTGGTGGTAGTGTTGATCGAGGGAGTAATGAAGCTTGTTCCTGTTCCAAGAGCTGTTCCTCCGCTTGCTGCTGCATACCAGGAAATGGTGTCTGAAGAAGTTGCAGTGAGTGTGACAGTTCCCGGTCCACAGTTAGAACCCGTACTTACTGTTGGTGGGGCGGTCACATTAATTTGTGCAATGACTGCAACCCTTGAGCTGTTACAACCCGACTGAGAGGCTTGTGCATAATACGTGGTTGTTGAACTGATCACAGGCGTGGTGTAATTAATTCCGGATCCGACCTGTATACCTCCTGTTGAGGCAGTCCACCATGATATTGGACTTGTTGAAGTAGCAGAGATTACAACAGTACCGGTTCCGCATCGGGCTGCATTACTTGGAGCAGGCGGATCAACGATCGTTATGGTTGCGGTTACAGGTACCCTTGAACTGGCACATGCATTTACTGCTTGTGCATAGTAGGTAGTTGTCACAGCAAGGACAGGAGTCAAATAAGTTGGTCCTGTTCCGATGAGTGTTCCGCCAGTTGAGGCGTTGTACCACTCTATCGGACTTGGAGAAGAAGCAGATAATGTAACGGAAGCGGGTCCACATGCACTTTGAGAAGTTACGGTAGGCGGAGAGGCACTGTTTATTATTGCATCAATTCCGACGGGAGTGCTTGGGCAAAATGTTCCTGCGACTGCATAATATGTTGTTGTGGCATTCAGATATGGTGTGGTAAACGAATTGCCCGTTCCGAGCAGCAGGCCATTGCTTGTAGCGTCATACCATGAAATCGGATCGCTCGCTGTTGCACTGAGTGCTACGGTTCCAGGACCACAGTGAATCACGTTTGATCCAACCGGTGCGGTTGAGGTATTGTTGACAATTGCCTGCACTTCTATTCTGTTGGGACAAGAGCCTACTTCCAAATAATATGGAGTGGTTGAAGAAATTGATGGAGTTGTGAATGATGTTCCGCTGGCCAGTGATGATCCTCCAGTTGCGGCAGCATACCAGGATAAGGACTGAGATGAGTTAGCGGTGAGTGTAACCGTACCGGTACCACAACGATTTTTATCCAAGGCAGTTGCTGCCCCGGTGCCGATTAAGGCTTGAACAGGAATGCGGTTACTTTTGCAAAACTGATAAGGTACAAACACTTCCCAATCGTAAAAATAATAGTAGCTGCTTGTTCCACCACTGGAACCATAAATTTCAAGAACTTTAGAAACAGCGTAAGGATAAGTATTACCGGAACTGTTGCGGAATAATGCGCCGCTTCCTGAACCTAATCCCAGGCGATAATCATTTCCCGGAGGGATACTAAAATTTAAATATACACGGGATTCACCAATAGGCACATTTACTGTTTTCGACTGAAGTACTGTTCCTGAAGAGTTTCTGAATTCAATGGTTCGGTTACCCGCTGTAGTTGCATACACCTTCACAGACACCAGTGTCCAGTTAATTCGACTGTCGAATTTCAAGTATCCGCTGGTGCTGGTAGAGCCCCCACCTGCTGTGTTATCGGTTCGGCCGGCCCTATTTCCTTTTCCACGAAGAGCTTCAACATGATAAGAAGTACTGGATGTCAAATTTGGGCTTGTGTAGTTAGTGCCCATGTAAACCAGATTTCCTCCACTCGGTGCATCATACCAAAACAATGAATCTTCCGGAGCGGCAGGGCTAGCTTGAAGTGAGACTTGTCCGCTTGTACAACTCACTCCTGAAGTTGTTGTTGGGTCCTGAACAGGATTGACAACTTCTATGGTCAGATAGCTCGTATCGTTTGAATAGGAAATATCATTTACTCTGTGAGATATGGCTGCTACCAGATCATAGGTTCCTGTGCTCGGAAATTCTATAGTTTCGTTGAAAACGAGGTTCGCTGAAAAGGAAGGAAGCAAAGCGCTGTTCAGCGTATCCTGAATTGTCTTGATAATTGTAGATCCGTTTTTTACCACCAAAGACAAGGCAATGTTTACTTCATTTGTATTACCATAATTGGAAAGGTTAATTGAAACAGGGATGTTGAGACTACGGCAAATTGTTGCACCGGGGAGTGAGATGTCATCAATAGCAACATCTTTTGTGACACCGCCGGTAGGTGCTAATTTTACCAAAGCGTAATTTGCCGTGTTGCTGGAGTTACGGAAATAGCCAAATGCTGCATAGCCGCCATCGGAAGTTTGGATACCGTTATATGCATGGTCATGATGTGAAGTTCCATGCGAAGAATTTTGCCATTCGATATTGCCGGAAAAATCTGTTTTTACCAGATAGTAGTTCGGGTTGATGAGGTTAAAACTTCTGGTGATACCAACAAGAAAGAATCCGCCATCGGCAGTATTCTCTACTGTTTTTCCACCATCTTTTTTTGATCCTCCTAATGTTCTTGTCCAAAGAGTATCACCAAATTCATCTGTTCGAATCAACCATACATCAGTATCTCCAAGTCCGTTTGGAAGATCATCGGCGTCACCAACCATGATGAATCCGCCTCCGGGTACATTTTGAATGTAATGACATTCCTGTAGTCCCGGATTAGCGTAGTTTTTAAACCACTGTACGACGCCATTACCATCCGTTTTCACGGCATAGAAATCTCCATCAATACCAGCATAAGAATACGATTGACCGGCAAGAATGAAACCGCCGTCAGGGGTTTGTTGAATAGAGTTTCCTATTTCCCCGGAGCCGCCTCCAATGCTTTTAGAGAATATACTATCCCCGTTTGCTGCAACCCTTACCAGATAAAAATCTGCAGGAGTAGCACCTCCGGGTTGATTCGTTACACCTACTGCAGCATAACCTCCATCGCTGGTTTGAATGACAGCCTCAAATTCCTGTGTGTATTGGTTACCAAAAGTTTTTTGCCATTGGATGTTTCCCAGCCCGTCAGTTTTTACAAGCCACGCATCATTTCCACCTACACCATAGGTGTTAGTAAAGCCGCACATGATAAATCCTCCGTCTGAAGTCAGGCGTATCATATTCCCAAAATCGAACTGTGTTCCGCCGTATGATTTGGTCCACAACACATTTCCTGAGGCATCGGTTCTCACGACCCACATATCTGATTGGCCATTACTGTATGTGTCAGAACGGCCTATCATTATAAAACCACTATCGGGTAGTTGTTCCACCCAACGTCCGTCTTCATTTCCGGATCCGCCATATTCTTTGGTGAAGACAATTTGTGCCTTAGAGTTGTAGCTGAGGGCAATTAGAACGACTAGTGATAAGAAAGAAATTAATTTCTTCATGTGATTTGGTTATGTGATTGGAGAACGTTGTAAAAATAACTGATTTTAAGGCAAGTATTATGTAATTATGGTGAAATTTACCATAATGTTGGCGAAGGCATTGGTCTGAAGATCCGAAAATTAAGCCGGTGAATTTTTATCCGGTAAACCTTGGTAAAGCTTCGGTGGCAGGAGCTTAATCAGGGATAAAATAATACGATTTTTCTTACAGAAAGTTTAATTTTTCTGATAAAAAAGGTCCATTTTTTGCAAAATGGCTTATTTTATCCTGGCTGTGGCTTGTTCCAAAAATACAAATGATTATTTAAAACGTTTAAAGGTAATTAAAATATCACTAAAACAACTGATATTCAGATGATTAATTTAAACAATCAAAATTTTGCCAATCTTACGCTTAAATTTGAATCAGGGCTGGCATATTCCTTCGCTATAGTACAAACTAATCCTCCTCCCCGTGAAATCATCGAGGACTGAATTGGACAGGATAAAGAAGCTCACTGAGCTTAATGTTCTTCCTCTTTTTTATATGATTCTGCAAGCTTCTTTTGAATTTCACCCGGAACCGGACTATAGTCAACAAATTTCCCGGTATAGCTGCCTCTTCCCTGTGTGATTGATCGAAGCGAAGTGGAATATTTATCCAACTCAGCCAGGGGTGTACGTGCTTTTATTACCTGGTAATTACCCTTGGCATCCATGCCCATGATAATTGATCTGCGGGTTTGTAAATCTGTTACGACATCTCCCATAAGTTCTTCAGGGACCATTACCTCTACATCATAAATTGGTTCGAGAATTTTTGGATCTGCCTGATGGAAGGCTTCCTTAAATGCCATCATGCCGGCAATTTTAAAGGATATATCATTTGAATCAACCGGATGCATTTTGCCATCGTAAACAATTACGCGTACATCACGCACATAAGAACCGGTGAGCGGACCTTCCTGCATTTTTTCCATTACTCCTTTTTGAATGGAAGGAATGAAGCGCTGGTCAATGACGCCACCTACGATACAATTGTAAAATACCAATTTGCCACCCCATGGTAATTCGATCTCTTCTTTATGTCGGATGCTGTGTCCGTTTGGCTCAGGCATTCCGGCATAGTATGGTTCAATTTTCATATACACTTCGCCAAACTGTCCGGCACCACCACTTTGTTTTTTGTGTTTATAGGATGCACTGGATAATTTTTGGATTGTTTCCCGGTACGGAATCCGAGGTTTAGAAAATTCAACATCGAGATGATAAATTTTTTCAAGTTTCCATTTCATCACATTCAGGTGAAGTTCACCCTGTGCATTAAGAATAATTTGTTTTAACTCTCTAGAAAATTCAATGCTGAGTGTAGGATCTTCCTGATGAATTTCACTCAATACACTTCCAAGCTTTTCATCATCGGTTTTATTTTTTGCTTCGATGGCGACTCGGATACGAGGTTCCGGGAAATGAATCGGTTCAACAATATATTCTTTTCCGTTTCCGCAAAGGGTCTGATTGGTTTGAGTGTCTTTTAATTTTAGTGTGGCACCAATATCTCCTGCTGAAAACTTATTTATCGGATTTCTGTTTTTGCCATCCATGATAAATAACTGGTTGAGTCTTTCAGTCTGGCCTGTGATAGAATTTTCCAAATCCATACCAGCCTGCACTTCTCCTGACATCACTTTGAAGAAGGAAAGTTTTCCCAGGTGCGGTTCTATGATAGTTTTGAAAACAAAAATTACCGGTGGGCCTTTTGGATCACAGGGAAGTTCGGAGCCGTCTGTTAGTTTTTCAGGCAGCAGCTCGGTAGCGGAAGGCGCAACATTGTCAATAAATCCCATGAGCCTTCCTGATCCCATATCCTTTTTGGCTGACAGGCAGAAAACAGGATACACATCATGGTGAAGCATCCCGAGTTTTAACCCCCTGCGTAATTCATCCTCATCAAGTGTTCCTTTTTCAAAATAAAGCTCCATGAGTTTTTCATCATTCTCTGCAGCTCTTTCCACCAATTCATTATGCAGTTTATTTGCTGTTTCCATTTCCGATGCAGGGATTGGCAGCTTTTCAGGTTTGCCACCTTGCGGAGGAAATTTATACATAACCATTTTCAGCAGATCGATAATCGAATCAAAAGCTTCTCCTTGCTCAACAGGATATTGCATTACTGTAATGGCTTTTCCAAATCGTTGCTTTGCCATTTCAATGGTATTTTCAAAGTCGGCCTTTGAATGATCGAGATGATTGACAGCGAAAATAATTGGCTTCTGAAATTTTTCGACATAATTCCAAATGAGTTCTGTGCCAACTTCTACACCATTCTCTGCATTGAGCATCATCACAGCTGTGTCTGCTACGCGTAAAGAAGAAATGACTTCGCCGATAAAGTCATCGAGACCGGGGGTGTCAATAATGTTTATTTTATAATCTTTCCATTCTGTGTGTAGTGTCGTTGCATAAACGGAACTCCCTCGTTCATGTTCGATATCGTGGTAATCGGAAACGGTATTTTTTTCCTCCACAGTTCCTCGGCGGTTGATGAGTCCGGCTTCAAAGAGCATCGCTTCCGCCAGCGTGGTCTTGCCGGATTTCGAGGCGCCAACAAGCACCACGTTTTTGATGTGTTTATCGTCGTAGACTTTCATAAAGTTTGGATTTAGGCGTTAGAAAAAAGAGATATTCCATTCTTACAAAATTCAACCTAAAAATAAGGGATTTTCCGGATAAATAGCAAGGACAAAGGGCATATTCTCTAAGATTTTTAGCTGAAGCAGCATTCAAGGGCTTTTCAGTACCTTTAAGACACGATTATTCGGGATGTACACCGAGTAATTTTTACAGGAGACCGGCACAAATGGAATATTGCTGCTGTTAATTTATTTAAAATGGCCCGTAGTAAAAAACAAAAAGCAATTGATGTAGCAAAAAAACTACAAAGGAAAATAGCTCTCCAACAAGGCTATTATGATGGGAGATTCAAAGAGAAAATCATTCCCGATAAAAAAAAGGAAGCTAAAAGAAAGTGGGCGCGTAAAAAAGACCGCCCAGAAGATTAAAAGTGATAACCAATTCCCGCCTGAAGTATCCGTGGCGCAAAAGTCAGCTTAGCCGGATTATAAAGTGATGCCTCTCCGGTTTCAAACCTTAACAAAGGATTCTCATCGGCAAACCAAAGGATTGATCCGTTCAACCCGATAACCCAGCCTGAGTCCAGAATTCGCCAGTTCCATCCGAATGTAATTCCCAGAGATTTTACTGCCTGGTCTCCTTTGATATTGCTAATACCCAGTGTGTCTTTTGCAAAATTACTCAGCTCAAAATTTGTTGAATACATAAATGAACCGGTGATACCAAGGATTGCCTCATGGTTTGTATGCCATGGCATTCCGAACATCTTATAGTTATCGTTGTTAAACGAAAAGGTAATAGAAGCACGTGCGATTCCTAATTGGGAGTCGGCTACTTTATGATCACCGGTGGGACTTTTAGCACGAAGTTCGGGTTCTGCACCGAGAGCAGAAATGTGAAGGACGATGTCGGTTGTGCGTAAACGAATCACGTCTATACCCAATACAGCTTCGGCGGCAGTTGCATAATAGGTGTTCACGGCCCAGGTATTATCATAATCAGTTTTCAATCTGATTTGAGAAGCGAGATCTCCATTGTTGGAAATTAATCCGCCTCGTACCGTAAATGCAATGGGACTTCTTTCGGGTACGGTTACCTGAGCATTCAAGCCATTAAATTGTAAAAGAAAAAAGGAAAATATAAAGAAGTAGTATAAGTGTTTCATGGTATGGAGTTCGCAATTGATGCCCCTTTCCGAAGGACATTTCCGACGAAGGTAGATATTTCTTTTTGAGATAGGGGAGATTTTCGAATGAGTTTGCTACATTTATTCATTAGAATTCAGGCATTCAAAAAAGGCCCCAAAATTTCTTAATGAAGCATAATTCTGTATGCAAAATGAACATCTATCTCACATGAAATTGACATTAACAACCATTCTGTTTTCTATCTTTTCCATACTTTCTTCGGCTCAGTTTCCTTACACGCAAAATAGTTATTCTTCGGCCCTGACGAATTCCGATATCGTTTATGGGATTGATACAAATTTTGCCGCTCAACCAGATACTTTATTGCTTGATATTTACAAGCCAATCGGCGATAGCAATTGTCAAAAACCCATTTTGATTCTGGTTCATGGCGGCTCCTGGATTGCCGGCAGTAAGAATGATCCTAACATAGAATTTCTTGCTGAGGACTTTGCAAAAAAAGGATATGTGGTTGCAGCTATCAATTACCGTTTAGGTATGCATGTAATTTCGAATTATTCAATGTATTGGGCATGCAACACGAGCATTTCTGCTCCATGTGCATACATTACCGATAGCAGCGAAATAATCAGAGCCATTTACAGAGGAATGCAGGATACTAAAGCTGCAGTCAGGTTCATGAAAGGAAGGGCTCAGGTAGATTCAACAGACATTAACAATGTGTATTTAGCCGGAGAAAGTGCCGGTGGATTTATTGTATTGGCTGCTGCTTATTTGCGTGACGAAGTTCAGAAGCCGGCAGATTGCTTTTCCTTAAACCCTTCAGCTACTCCCGATCCTGATCTCTTAACTTGTTTGCCGGACAGTTTTAGTTTAGACAGGCCTGATCTTGGAAGTATAGACGGAGATTTGAATGTTCAGTCCGGAAATTCAAAGATAAAGGGTGTTGCAAATTTTTACGGAGGCATGCTTGACTTAAGTCTGTTGAATAATTCCACTGACAAACCTGCGATCTACCAGTTCCATCAGGGCTCAGATGTTGTTGTTGATTATCAATACAACCGGATTTTGGGGAGGATCAACTGGGAGTGTTTTGCTCCAACGAATGTTTGCCAGCCTTATCCGAACATGCCATTTGCTTATGGTTCGAAGAGTATCTATAATCATCTGGTCGCTATGGGTAGCCAGTCTCCCCTCTATTTAACGGAGATAGTATCGAACTACAATTACATGAATGACTGCTTTGCTAACGGCCATTCGATTGACAATGTCACAATGCGATCTTCGAATTTGGCGGCCTTCTTTTCGGGAGTAATACTTTCCAGCGGAAATAATCCGCCAATGAATTGCAGTTTGATTTCAGTCCCGGAAATCTCACAAAAGGACTTTTCTATTTACCCTGTACCTGCAAGAGACAGAATCAGTATTAACTATTCTTCCTCGATTCATCTGGAGAAAATTATTTGGAAGGATGTTGTAGGTAAAGAGATTGGATTGGAAATAATCAATGGAAGGATTGCGGAAATATTAAGTCCGGCAAATGCCGTGTCCGGACTTTATTTTCTGGAACTACATTGTCGGGAAGGTAAAGTGACGAAAAAGATTTTTATCGGGAGATAAATAAATCAGGAAGGTTTTTTATGCTTCCAGCGTTTATGCGTCCATAGCCAATACTGTGGGTCAGCAAGAATTGATGCTTCATTAATTCGCGTACAGGTTTCTGTTATTTCAAATGGTCTCGCAGTAGCAGGGTTGTCACTTACTAAACGATAGTCCAAAAGATAGTGGCCTCTTTTTATTTTCTTTATTACCCCATAGATTACAGGGTAATTATACTTCACTGCATATTTTTCTACACCTAAAAACGTGGAAGTGTCCTGGTTGAGAAATTTCATCCAGTGTCCTTTTTTTGGATCAGACGGACTTTGGTCATTGATAAAACCGTAAGTGCAGAGGGTATTTGTATGCTCTTCAAAAAACGTTGCCACTTCTTTTGTTGACATGAGTTTCATTCCAAAGCGGGCTCTGGTACTCCGAAGTTTTTTGTCGAAGAATGGATTTGAAAGTTTTTGGTAGATACCTGTGCCTGTATGCGAACTGTGGTAGGGTAATGTCATTGCCGGCCATTCCCAATTTCCATAATGTCCTGTCACCAGGATGAGACTCTTTCCTTTTTTATAATATTCTTCCAGCAAAGCTACGTTTTTCAACTCTACGCGTTTTAATAAGGCTTCTGATGATGCAGTGAACGTTTTCAGGCTTTCAAAAATAATATCGCAGAAATGCTTGTAAAAATTCCTGCAAATAATTTTTAGTTCCGCTTCAGTTTTATCAGGAAGGGAATTGCGTAAATTTTTCATCACTACTTTCTTGCGGTATGGAAAAACGTAATAGATAATTAAAAAGGTGAAATCAGAAAGGGCGTACATAACAGGAAAAGGCAGAAGAGAAACCGGAATCAGGAACAGATAGAAGAAAAGTGCGCTGAATAGTTGTGTCATCATACTGTATCGAAGGACATCCCTGAGAACAATGCTCCATTGGATGAAATGTATTGTGACGCAAATGTAACGGAAATAAAACAAAAAAGGCAGCCGAGGGCTGCCATAATTTCTTTAGGGAATCGGAGTTAGACGCAGGTTAATCCGATGATCCAGGTAATTGCCAATAATGCGAAGGCAACTCGGGTAAGTATTTCTCTATTCATGATGGTTTGGTTTTGAGGATTGTTACGGGATGTTAAAAGGATAGTTTCACTTTTAAACAAATAGTGTGGGCTGAGATTAATTTCAGATATTTACCCGCACACAAAAACCAAAGCAAGCCTGTGAATATGAAAAAAGTTCTTCTCCTTCTCTTATTGTTTCCCGCACTTTCTATAGCACAGAGGGTGGAGGTGGGAAACCTCGTTACCGAAAATGTTCCGGCCCTGCCGGATTCATTGCAGGCTGAGCTCGATCGTTACAATAATATTCGCACAGCTTCTTTGAGTGGTTGGCTGAAGAAAGAAAAGGGGATGCTCATCGTTACCCGTTTTGCTGAAACCAATCAAATTCATCTGGTCCGTGAGCCATTAGGATACCGAAAGCAAATAACATTTGAAAAAGAGCCCCTGAATTGGGGATCTGTATGTCCTGATAGTACGAGGAACGGTTTTATTTACAGCAAGGATGTTGGAGGGAATGAGAAGTTCCAGTATTATTATTTTGACCTGGATAAGTCGGAGCATAAATTATTGACAGATGGCACATCACGCCATGCTTCCCTGGGTTGGAGTCATTCCGGAAAAAGAATTATTTATTCGAATAACAGAAGAAGTGCCGCTGACATGGATTTTTATTTGTGTGATCCGGACAAGCCCGAAAAAGCAGAAATGATTTTACAGCGAACCGGTGGCGGTTGGGGTTTGTCAAACTGGAGTCGGGATGAAAAACAACTCATCATCAGTGAGTATATTTCAGTCACCAAATCGAATATTTATTTATTTGATCTTGCCAGCCGTCAGTTGACTTTGTTAAATGACAGCAGCAAAGATGTAGCCTTTACAGAAGCTTTTTTTGATGCCGATGGAAAGGGTTTGTTCATTGTGAATGATGAGGATAGAGAGTTCTCGTACTTACGTTATTTTGATTTGGCCAAGAAAGAATATACCTGGTCTATGGTTGATATGGGGTGGAACATTCAAGGTGTTACCTATAATCGTGACCGATCGAAAATGATTTTCAGATTGAATAAAAATGGCTACTCTGAAATGTTTAGTATGGACCCCAAAACGTATTTGTTTAAAAAGTTGGCTGGTTTCCCTGAAGGAATTGTCGGCAATTTTTCATTCAGCCCGGACTCAAAGCAATTGGTGTATAATTTACAGGCTTCCAATATGAGCGGAGATGTTTATGTGTATGACATTGCTTCGGGAAAATCAACCCGGTGGACCGACAGTGAAAATGGCGATCTCAACAGAAACGATTTTGTTGCTTGTCGCCCTTTTTATTATAACAGTTTTGATTCTTTGGATGGCAAGCCAAGACAAATTCCTGCTTTGATTTATAAACCTAAGAAGACAGAAGGGAAAAAGATTCCCGTACTGATTTCAATTCACGGCGGACCGGAGTCTCAGTCTACACCAACATTCAGTTCTCAAACACAGTTTTATTTAAAGAATTTGGGAATAGCGGTAATTGTACCAAACGTTCGTGGGTCAACCGGTTATGGAAAAACATTTACTCAGCTTGATAATGGTTTCCTTCGAATGAATTCGGTGAAGGATATAGAATATCTGCTTAACTGGATAGCAACTCAACCGGATTTGGATACGAGTCGTATCGCCGTGATGGGCGGTTCTTACGGTGGAGGTATGGTTTTAATGTGTATGACTGAATTAGGTAATCGTATCCGTTGTGGTGTAGATCTTTTCGGAAGCAGTAATTTTTATACATTTTTGAAAAATACAAGTTCTTACCGACAGGACTTACGCAGAGTAGAATATGGAGACGAGCGCGATCCTGAAATGGAAAAGTTTTTGCAGAAAATTGCACCGCTGAATAATCTCGATCGTTTTACCAAACCATTGTTTGTATACCAGGGAAAAAATGATCCCCGGGTTCCCTTGAGTGAATCGGAACAAATTGTAGAAGCATTGAAAGCCAAAGGGAATCCTGTTTGGTACGTCATGGCTAAAGACGAAGGTCATGGTTTGGGAAAGAAGGTAAACAGGGAGTTTACTTATGGGGCGATAGTATTATTTTTGCAAGAGTTTTTGATCAAGTAAAAAGCTGCACAAAAGGAATATTTATTTTTCGTTTCCTACAAACATTTATCAATCTATAGGATTTACTGTGGAACAGGTGTCTGTTTGTTTTCCAAAATAATTTTCTGTCAAATTTTCAATATATGTATAGTGAGAATGAAGATTCCTCACTGAATTTTATATTCGGACAATTATATCCGAATATAAAATTTATCTATCTTTGCGGCAAAGAAGAGGTATGTTTTCAAAGGCGTGTGAATATGCAATCCGGGCATCGGTTTATATCGCTGTTCAGTCTCTTGAAGGGAAGCGGGTAAATTTGCAGGATATCTCGGCTGAAATAAATTCACCCGAGGCTTTTACAGCCAAAATATTACAAACACTTGTTAAGAATGGTATTATTCAATCACTAAAAGGACCTAAGGGAGGTTTTAGTATTGAAGCTGATAAGACTTACAAAGTATTCCTGAGTGATATTGTAAGTGCTGTTGACGGAGATAGTATTTATAAAGGATGTGGCTTAGGTTTGAAAGAATGTTCGGAGAAATTCCCCTGCCCGGTGCACGATAAATTTAAAAAGATCAGAGATGATTTGCGGAGAATGCTGGAAAAGACCAGCCTGTTTCAATTATCAAAAGAGTTAAAGAAAGGACATACCTTTTTATCCGGTCACAGTCGTACTCCAAGCAGGGGTCGGTTTCCTGTATCAGTGCAATGATTTAACCTTACCCATGACAAAAAAAGAAATTCTAAATCTCGAAGACATTAAGTTACTGGTCGACACTTTTTATAGTAAGATCAGGGAAGATCAATTGTTAGGTCACATCTTTAATGGAGTAATTCAGGATCGTTGGCCAGTGCATCTTGAAAAAATGTATCGATTCTGGCAAACGGTTTTACTGGAAGATCATACGTATTTCGGGAGTCCGTTTTTACCGCATGCAAAGTTGCCTATAGGGGTAGAACATTTTGAGCAATGGTTACATTTGTTTTATCAGACTATTGATGAATTATTTACAGGCGATAAAGCGAATGAGGCAAAATTGCGTTCAGGAAAAATGGCAAAAATGTTTCTGAGTAAAATTGAATATTATAGAAACAACCCCTCAGTTACTCCAATGTAAAATGAATTACCGGTCCACTAATTTATATTTAATATAAATCAACATGTCACAAGAAGAGATTATCAGATCAATCAATGAAAAATATAAAAGTAATGGAGAGAATCCCGATACCTATTTAAAAGGATTGCTGCAGGCAAAACCATTGAACTATTGGGATTATGTCGAGGTGGATACTTTGCTTTCTTTGCAAAAGCCCCGTACAGATTTTAAAGATGAAGAGATCTTTATCATGTATCATCAGGTCATTGAATTGGTTTTAAAATTGATGTTGCACGAGATTAAGCAAATTGTAGAGGCTGTTTCACCTCCGGAGGACTTTATCATTACTAAAATAAAACGATTAAACCGGTATACTAATATGCTTATGACCTCCTTTTCTGTTATGCGGGATGGCATGAGTTATGAAGACTATAACACTTTTCGTTCTACTCTTGCTCCGGCCAGCGGATTTCAAAGCGCTCAATTCAGGTACATAGAAATCTATTGTACACGACTGGAGAATCTTATGAATGAAGAGGGCAAAAAGCGGTTGACTAAAACTCCTTCAACTGAGGAGTATTTCGAGAATATATATTGGAAAGATGCGGGACTAAACAGAAAAACCGGAGAGAAAACCTTAACCCTTCGTCAGTTTGAAGAGAAGTATCTGGAAGGATTTATTTCATTGGCGAATAAAATGCAGGGAAAAACAATTGAAGATATTATTTTGAAGTATAAAAATCCTTCTGAAGAGCTTAATGCGTCGTGCAAGGAGTTTGACCGCTTGTATAATATTGAATGGCCATTGATACATCTTGGAACAGCCCGTCATTATCTTGACAGCAAAGGAGAAAATCAGGCAGCAACGGGTGGCTCTGAGTGGAAAAAATATCTGCATCCAAAATTTCAGCAAAGGAAATTTTTTCCGGCTTTGTGGTCAGATGAGGAAAAGAAAGAGTGGGGAGACCGGGTATAATCAGGGATAAATTATCGGATTCTTTTTTTTGCCCCTCTGATTGCTACGGCTGTCCAGGGGTCTTCAGGCCAGGAATGCTTTTGGTACCTGACACGAAGTTCTTTCCGGACATCAGGATAAGTATTGGACCAGAAACTTCTTAAGTCTTGAGTGACTTGTACAGGTTTATATCCCGGAGACAGTAAATGCAGGAGGACTTGTGTTTTCCCTTCGTTAATGGTTGGGGTGTCAGTTAATCCGAATACCTCCTGCAGGCGAACAGCGAGAACAGGAGTGCTTCCGTCGTTTGAATAAGTTAATGAGATTTCAGAACCGCTGGGTACGGAAATTTTTTCAGGAGCGTATTTATTAATTGTTTGCAATTGATCCCAGGTAAAAACAGACTGAATCATTTGCAATAAATTCAGTTTTTTGAAGTCCTCTCTTCTGCGGAGCTTTTCAAGAAATGGGGCAGCCCACACCTCAAGGGTTTCGAGCAGATAATCGTCCGTGAAAAGTGGCAAGTTCAAGTCGGGTCTCCATTTATTCAGACTTAACACTCTTGCACGAAACTGTTCAGATGAATTCGTCCAGTCAAACAATTTCAAGCCTTCTTTTTTAATTACCTCACATAACAAAGCAGAAATATTTTCCTGTGAAGGTTGAGTTATTGGCTTGCGTTGAGCAACTAATTTTCCAATCCGCCATTCTATATTTGCTTTGATGGATCCTTCTCTATCATCCCATTCAAGTACTTCTTCCACCTTTGCTTTGAGCAGAATATCCGTAGGGTCGAATGATGCTGCGAGAAATATTTTTCCTTCTTTGGTTCCTGCATCAAGTTGGGCTATTGCAATCCATTCTTCGTGAGATAATGGATCATGTTCAGGAAGAACGGCGACTCTTCCGTTGGCCAGTCGGTACCGGTTTGTGTTCCTTTCTTTTTTTGCAATTCTTCCCGGGTAAGCCAGAGAGATCAGATTTCCCGGAAGAAAATGATCGAAGGAATCATTGCTTTCCTTTATTTTTAAAATACTTCGCCACTGTTTTGCTATACGTTCAATTCGATCAAGAACATTAATGTCTGCTATGACACGAAGTTTATTTCGTTTGTTGTGAAGGGCTTTAAGCCTTAATGAAATGTCGGTCCCTGCCTCTTTCGAAAGAGGATCTCTTTCTTCTAATATTGCCGCTACATCAGCAGCCAATGATCCAATATTATTTTCAAGTCCGTAAAAAAGCAGATGAGCAATTCTTGGATGTGTCGGAATCTCAAGGATATTTTTTCCGTGTGCTGTGATTCGACCATCTTTGATTGCATCTAAACTTTCTAGAAGCTCTTTCCCTTGATTCACTGCAGCTTGTGGCGGAGGGGTCAACCAGGTTAATTTGCCGGGATCATCCTGACCCCAGTTTGAGAGTTCGAGAATAAGTGGACTAAGGTCAGCTTGAAGAATTTCCGGTTGGTTGTGTTCGATGAGATGGTGATTGGTTGATTCGGACCAGATGCGATAACAAACTCCGGGAGACAAACGGCCTGCACGTCCCGCTCTTTGCTTTGCAGTGTCGAATGTAGACCTGATCGTTTCAAGCTTTGTCATTCCTGTACGAGGATCAAATTTCGCCACGCGGGAATAGCCGCTATCGACAACCACTTTCACTCCTTCTATTGTTAAACTTGTTTCGGCAATTGAAGTGGCGAGAATAATTTTTCGCTTTCCTTTGGGATGTGGAAGTAGGGCTTCTTGTTGTTGTTGGTGTGGCAAGTCGCCATATAAAGGATGAATACTTAGTTCTGCAGCATAATCATTTAAGGCGTCAGCAAGCCTGTGTATATCACCTGAGCCAGGAAGAAAAACAAGGATATCACCTTCTTGTTCCCGAATAGCTTTGAGTACAATGCTCGTCGTGTTCTGCGCAATTGAAATATTTGTATTGAATTCTGAATAGATACAAGTCACCGGAAATTGTCTTCCTTCACTCAGGATAAGGGGTGCATTATCGAGCAAAGCGGACAGGTTTTCTCCGTCGAGAGTTGCCGACATGATAAGTATCCGAAGGTCATTTCGAAGGATCTGTTGCGATTCCCTGCATAAGGCCAGGGCAAGATCTGCGTTGAGGCTTCTTTCGTGAAATTCATCGAAGATAAGCAGGCCGACATGTTCGAGTGAGTTATCATGTTGCAGCATTCGGGTAAGGATACCCTCGGTCACTACTTCAACTCTTGTGTTTTTCCCTATTCTTGATTCAAAGCGTACACGGTATCCAAAAGTTTCGCCGGCTTCTTCATTGATTTGTTCAGCCAACCTCCAGGCAATTGCTTTGGCAGCTAAACGCCGGGGTTCAAGCATAATTATTTTTTTATTCTGCAACCAGGGTTCTTCGAGAAGTAATAAAGGAAGAACCGTACTTTTTCCTGCACCCGGATCTGCCTGCAGAATTACTGTATTGTGAGCTGCAAGTGCTGCCTTGAGTTGCGGAACGACTTTATAGATGGGTAAAAGGGAATGCATAATTATCGCAAAGGTACTGAATGAAAAGTGCAAGCATAAAAAAAGCCGACGATGAGGCCGGCTTTTTTCAGTAGAATTTTAATTACCTATTATAGGCACAAAGAATGCCGCCCATTAGAGTTAGTGTGATAGTCCAATAGCCGGTATTGATCCAGATGTATTTCCAACCTTTGCGTTCAAACATGGCATTCGTTGCTAAAATCGGAAAGGCGAAAAATAGTCCTCCCAAGAAACCATGAAGAGCACCATGTTTAAAAGTGCGGAAATTATTTCCGTATTTCTCCATGAATGCAGCGATGTACTGACCTAATTCGCTATTCGGATCACCGAAGCCCGGCTCGTTAAGCAGTATTGAGTACATATGATTCTGATGAATCACAAGTCCATTCACAGCCATTGCAAGCATTACGCTGAAAAGAAAGGAAAGTCCGAAGATCAGACCCATATTTGCGCCTTTCATTTTTTCTTCCGTCACTCCTGCAGCTTGCATCCAGGCAGCGCCGAGTGTTTTAGGATTGTACCAGATAAATCCCATGACCATTGGTACAAGGGAAGTAAGCAGGATAACGACAAAATTCATTTCCATAATGGTTTGTTTTAGGGTTTAAAAGAGAGAGTTTTGAAATTGATTATTTTATCAGACGACAATCAATTTGTACGTTAGTTTATAGCTTAGGTTCATCTCTCTTCAAATTTTAACAAAGCCTTTAATTCGTTGAAATTTTACTATTATTTTCATCTTTCGTCCTATATTTGTGTCACAATTGTTATAAATGAGAAAAGTATTTTTTTGCTTCTTATTGTTGTTGAGTCATGTGGGCTATGCTCAGGTACCGGATAAGGAAGGCAGCCTCGTCAAATGGTTGAGTTTGGAAGAAGGAATGTCTTTGCTTGAAAAATCACCTAAGCCTGTTATCCTTGATTTTTATACCGATTGGTGTGGATGGTGTAAGCATATGATGAAAACGACTTATGCCAATCCAGGTTTGGCTCAATACATCAATAGTAATTTTTATCCGATTAAATTTAATGCAGAGGGTAAAGACACCGTGATCTACCTTGGGAAAGAATACAAACCGAGTTCGCCTGAGCCAAAGGCTCCCCATGAATTGGCAGTTCAGTTGTTACAGGGAAAACTCATGTATCCGACAACTATGTTTCTGAATAATTATAATAAGGAAAAAAAAGAATTCGGTTTGAGTATGGTAGCGAGTGGTTTTCTTGACGATAAAAAAATTGAACCGATACTTGTTTTCACGGTAGAGAATGTAAATAGAAATGCCACCCTTGATGAATTCAGAATGCGTTACGAACAGGCCTTTTATGATTCGAGTAACATCGGGAGGAATGATTCGGTAAAGTGGGAAAAACCCGAACAGTTTTTTTCTTCGAAAGCATTACACAATAAAAAAACAATTGTATTTATTAATACAGAATGGTGTAATGCCTGTAAAGTGATGAAGAGGACAAGTTTTTCTGATACCTTGTTACATTCATATTTGGAGGAAAAGTTTAATCTGGTTGATTTCAATGTTGATATAACAGATTCAATCACATTTAAGGGAAATGTTTTTGTAAACAATAAAACAGCACAAGGACCTTTTCATCAGCTCGCATTGGCACTTTGCAGAAATAATTTTGCTTTGCCATCGCTAATTATTTTGGATGAAAAAATGGATATAATCGACGGGATTCCTTTTTATTTAGCTCCATCTTCTTTATATGATATTTTGCGTTACTTCGGAGATGATGTGTATAAAGTTAAGAGTTGGCAGGATTATATGGGTAAGAAGTAAAGAAACGTAGCGTATTGATTTTTTTGTGATTTGTGTTATCAGTGAACTTTCCTTTAGAAAAACTTATCCGGTAAATTTTTCTGTGAAATTACCTTGTCTTGGGATAATAAACCCAATCAGATCCTCCAAAGAAAATTCAGCACGGGTGCAGGCATCTGCAACATCTTCTCTGGAAACTCCGGCGGCGAAGGTTTTATCTTTCAGCCTTTTCTTTACTCCTTTTAATTCCATGCCTTGATAAGCTTCAGGTCTCATGAGAGAATAGGCATGAATAAATCCGGAAAGCTCGTCGAAGGCATAAAGCATTTTATCCATTTTCGTTTCAGGAATAACGCCGAAGTATGAAGGGCCGTGAGAAGCAATAGCATGTATTACTGAAGGGTCTACATTTCGCTTTTCCAATTCTTCAATGATTTTTTTACAATGTTGTTCTGGCCATTGATCCCAATCTGCATCATGAAGTAAACCGGCAAGATTCCACATCGCCACCTCTTGTTCATTCAGGTATTCTTTTTCTTCTGCCCAGCATTTCATCAGATGAGCAACCTGATGCATGTGCAAGCGCAGTCTTTCGTTTTTCACCCAGGAATTTAAAAGATCTATTGCCTCTGAATGTGGAATCAGCTTACCGGTATTTTCTTTTTTGCCGAATTCTGATCTTCCAAGTGGATGACTTAGTGACATAGGGAGGGAATTAAAGGGTTTGATTCAAAGATAAAAATTGATTGTGTTAAGGCCTCCAGAGATTGTTTCAAA
The DNA here is from genome assembly GCA_004295015.1 of Bacteroidota bacterium. Taxonomy (GTDB): domain Bacteria; phylum Bacteroidota; class Bacteroidia; order AKYH767-A; family 2013-40CM-41-45; genus QQVM01. Next base: position 61,512 of record SHNE01000035.1, read on the forward strand.
ACCCGCCTATCTTAGCTATCTTTGACAGCCCCAAACCAAAGCAGGTAAGGAATTCACGGGTTATTGAACTAAAATCGATGATAAAAGGCAGGACCATTTCGAATTGTTGCAGCAGTATCTTACTGTTATTAAGTTTTTCCTTCTTTTCTACTAAAGTTTTTGGGCAGGGCTTGACTGCCAATGTGAGTCAGTTAAATTTCGGAACGACCAATGAGCTCAGCAGTAGCATGCGTTCGGTTATTTTGACCAATAATATGAGTCGAAGCGTCGAAGTGACCGATGTCCGGTTTTACAATACTTATGGCGCCGCTGCATTTTCTGTAAGCAGTTCTTCCTTCACGATTGCTCCCGGAGCTTCAGCTACGCTTGATGTGTGGTTTAGTCCACGGCACAATATCAGCCACAATTCTGAAATGGTTATTTTTAATGATGGCTTACGTGGAAGTGTGCGAGTTGATTTGATTGGTCAGGGAACATACTCCAAGGCTTATTACTCCAATACACAGGATCTGGCAGAAGAAAATTTAAAAAGCAGTTTGCATACTATTATCACGAATGGATATGTGTCGCTTATTTATGGCCCGGCGCGTGATGAAATGTTTATGGTTATAGACAATCAGGCTGTCAACGGCCAGGGGGCTTCTCAAAACACACTGGAAAGTATTTACACCGGACAGCTTGCAGTTGGCTATACTTCCCGCACAGATGCACAGAATACTTTTCTGTTTAATACGGAGCATACATTTCCTCAGTCTTTATTTACCAGTCTTGAGCCAATGAAATCCGATTTGCATCATTTGTTTCCGACGGATGATGTCTCTAACAGCAATCGAGCAGATAATCCTTTCGGAGTTGTAACTAATCCAAGCTGGACCGGTGGGGGGTCTAAATCTAACGGAACTATTTTTGAGCCACGTGACATACAAAAAGGGAGATCCGCACGGGCGATGTTTTACTTTGTTCTGCGGTATGAAAACTATTCTAATTTTTTGAATTCACAGGAAAGTATTTTACGCAATTGGCACAGCACCTATTCCCCGGATGCCATAGATATAAAACGAAACAATGATATTTTTTCATTTCAGAATAATAGAAATCCATTTATAGACTACCCCCAATTCATAGATAGAATCACCTCTTTGTCAACTTTATCGATTGCTCCGCAGCTAAGCTCGCTTGATATCACCCAGGATACCTTGGTTTACGGAACGGTTCCATCAAACAGCAATACTGATTTTCGATTGGTGCTTGTGAATAAGGGAAATACAGCCATCACTTTTAGTCAGTTTAGTTTATCTCATCCCGGAAAGCTTTCTTTCCAAAGTTCAGGAAATGATACAACTCTGAATCCGGGCGAGGCGCTTACTTTAGACATTCGGTATTTCTCCACTACAACAGACTCTTTGCGCGGGTGGCTGAGTTTTCAGACAAATGTGAATGGTATGAGTCAGGTGAACATACCGATTTTTGTGAACGACCTTATCTTTACAGGAATTTCTACAGTTGGGACGAAGTTGTTTAGCCTATACCCCAATCCTTCAGGAGACATTGTTCATTTGAATTTTGGGAATGAAGTGCAAGGTAATGCTGACATAAAGCTTTTCTCTATGAGTGGCATCCTGCTGAAGCAATACCTGGTTCAAGACCACTCACGAGATTTTGAAATTGAATTAGGCGACATTGCTGCAGGTGTTTATTTTGTTCAATACATCAACCGACTGTCAGGGGCGCAAAACACACATCGATTCATCAAATTGAATTAATTTTTTTGGTCCCTGGTTTCAGGAATTCCCGCTATAGTACAAGTTGAATTAAATGACAAACGGATACTGCTCTTAGCCAAAGCTTCTCCTGAAGCATAAAAATTAATAGTTATATACAGTTGATTATCAATCTATTATTTGCGAGCCGAAATGTCCTTATTGTAGTATTTTATGCTTTTTCCTAATTTGTATGCCTAACCTAAAACACACAAACACATGAAAAAAATTTTCACAAACCTGCTGATGATGATGTTCTTGTTATCAGTGACCAATGTAATTGCGCAAGAGAAAGCTGAAGAGGCTGTCGGTGCGCAAAATGCGGCAGCTAGTGCTGAAGGAGCTGCATGGGAAAAGTACATGGCTGTTGGCGATATGCATAGAATGCTGGCTGAGGCGGATGGTGACTGGAAAGCTGAGATGGAATTTTGGTCAGCGCCAGGAGCGCCTTCTGAGAAATCGACGGCCAGTTGTAAAAACGAAATGATTCTTGGAGGTCGTTACCAACAATCGACTTTTGAGGGTTCGGTGATGGGTATGCCATTTGAAGGCAAGGGTCTGATAGGCTATGATAATTTGAAGAAAGTATTTATTAATACATGGATAGATAATATGGGAACAGGCGTATCCTATTCAGAAGGAACTTATGATCCTAAAACAAAGTCCATTACTTTTAAAGGTGACACCATGGATCCTATGTCAGGTAAAATGGTCAAGACCCGTTCCGTTTATAAGTTCGTGGATGACGCCCACCATCTTTTTGAAATGTACATGACCTATGATGGAAAAGAGGTAAAAACCATGGCTATAAATTATACCAGGTAATTTCAGCTTTTAGAGCATTAAGTAAACCGTAATATCTTTTCGGGCTCTTTGACCGGAAGCGTTACGGTTTATTTATTATATTGTCTTTTATGCAAAAAGGATTTTAATAAACATGAATTGAGGCATCAAATTCTTTTTCTTGCTTTTTTCAATTATCATTTACACTCAAAGGTCAGATATATATGCAGGAACGATCGCTCATTTTGATAAGAGGACTTCCGGGTTCCGGGAAAACGAGTCTTGCCAGACTACTGTCTGAAAATGCGAAGTATCCGGTTTTCTCCATTGATGATTATTTCACTGATGTCGAAAGCGGAAGCTATTGTTTCGATCATAAGGCAAATCATTTAGCTTATGCAGCATGTGAAAGGAACACGGAATTGAGCATGCAAGAAAAAGTGGAGAAAGTGCTGGTAGATAATACTTTCACCTTAGAATGGGAAATGAGTCCTTATTTTCTTCTTGCAAAGGAATATGGTTATAGGGTGTTTGTGATTACTGTGGAGAACAGGCATGGTTCCGAGAATATTCATGGTATATCAAAAGAGCAAATTGAGAAAATGGCTTCAAAATACAAGGTAATTCTTCATCCATAAAGGGAAATGCCTTCAAATTCATTAACTTCGCATTCTTAAAATTAAACACAATTTCAGGATGAAAACAGCGATAATGCATACCAGTAAAGGGTTGATGAAAATTGAACTCTATGAAAAAGATGCTCCCGGCACAGTAAAGAATTTTGTAGATCTGATTCAGAAGGGATTTTATAATGGCTTAACCTTTCACCGGGTAATTCCTGACTTCGTGATTCAGGGAGGCTGTCCACAAGGTACCGGGACTGGTGGTCCGGGATACAAAATAAAATGTGAGTTGGATGGAGAGAATCAGCGCCATGACCGTGGTGTGTTGTCTATGGCTCATGCCGGAAAAGATACCGGGGGGTCGCAGTTTTTCATCTGTCATAGTCGTACCAACACAGCTCATTTGGACAGGAAGCACACCTGCTTTGGCAAGGTGATCGAAGGGCTGGAGGTTATAGATCAGATTCGGCAGGGCGATGAGATTGAAAAGATCGAAGTGCTTGAACAAGCTTAATGGAAGATCAGATACTGATTGAAATATATTTTCCCGAAAAGGAAATGCAGATACATCCATACTATAGTTGAACGAAGAGGTGCTGTTTGATGCACCTCTTTTTTTATCTGCATTTTAAAATATTAACAAAGCGAGCAGCAATTTTTTAATGGCCATTTCGTTCAATTTTTTTACAGTCAATTATTAGAAGTGTTTTGTTGATAAATTGTAAGTTCTACAATGAAATGGGCACCGTGTGCCTTTAATTTCGCCTATATTATTTATTAAAGGTTTTAATTCTGCCCGGAAATGTTTTTTAAAGATCATTTGGTTTATAAAAGTGTTTTGTTGATCGATGATAGTGAGTCAGACAATCTGATTAATCGTTCAATCATACTCCAAAACAATTTTGCTTCGAGTGTTTCCAGTGTGACTTCAGCACTGCAGGGTATCGAGTACCTAAAGAATGAGTATAGTTTCCATGGAAAAAGGCCTGATTTAATTTTTCTGGATATCAAAATGCCTGATGTGGATGGTTTCGGATTTTTGAAACTTTTTGACAAGCTGGACAATTCAATACGTCATCAAACAAGTATAATCATGCTGAGTTCTTCCACAGACCTGATTGATTATTACCGGGCCATTCGAAATCCCTATGTTTTGAATTACCTTAAGAAGCCCTTGAATATCGTAGAACTGATGTCCATTGCTGCCTAGGTAGCTAGAATCCAATTTAGAAAAAGCCGGGACAATTGAAGTTCATTCGGACGTAATTTCTCTACCATCCGAGGGTATTAGTGAATTTTTATTGGCAGGTTTGATTAGAAGATGGATAAATCGTATATTTCATAATGTTCATGCTCAGCAGAGTTAAAACACCTGTTGAGCATCCCAAATAATTTTTGGTCTTGAAAAGCCAATGATAAATAAACATGTTATTTTTGTTCATGTTTTCACATTGAATGAAAACGGAACATTCTTCTCTCAAAATAGTAAGAAGCTCTACGCTACACCATACTAACCATACCACGCTGCATGAAAACCACCAACTTTCCATTTAAGGTTTCTGTTTTACCAATAGTGTCTTTGTTTTTTTTGCTAAGCTTCAGCATTCCGGTCAGAACGCTTGCTATTGAGCCCCTCACTCCATCATCCCTCATAACTTTTAGTGTTACCAGCTGTAATGAAGTAGATATAAGTTGGGTTCAGGGGGATGGATTTAGACGACTTGTCGTGGGTTCAGTGGGTGTTCCGGTAAGTAGTTTCCCTGTTGATGGAGTGAGTTATGTTGCAGGTAGTATTTTTGGTTCAGGATCAAATCTTGGCAACAACAATTATGTAGTTTATAGTGCTACCGGTAACAATGTGACAGTCACAACGCTTAACGCTAATAAGACTTACTACTTTGCAATATTCGAATATAACGGAACCGGTGGGAGCAGTGATTATCTTACTTCAATATATCCTGAAGCAGATACGATTCCTTTTGGTGTGAGTATTCAAATTGTAGCCTCTGATACAATTTTGTGTAATGGTGCTTCGGTTACACTTGATGCATCCGGAGCCAACAGTTACACCTGGTCACCGCCTAGTGGCTTGTCAGGCACAAGCGGTCCGTCCGTGACCGCTTCTCCATCGGCAACGACACGATATTCTGTGCTGGGTACAGACCTATCAGGATGTCAGGCATATGAACGAATTACACTTACTGTCAATCCCCGGCCTACGGTCACATTGGCAAATCAACCGAGTTCTTGTATAGACGACAATGACAGAGTCTTGACCGGCGGTTCACCTTCGGGCGGTGTTTATAGCGGCCCCGGTGTAAGCGGAGGTATGTTTGATCCGTCGGCGGCGGGCACAGGATTCCATACAATTACATATACCTATACCAATGCGCAAGGATGTTCTTCGGCAGCAACAAAGACTATTACGGTTTATGGCTTGCCGACAGTTACCCTTTCGAACTTTCCAAGTCGTTGTTTTAATGCCGGAGAAGTTACCTTGAGTGGAGGAAATCCCAGCGGAGGAACGTACAGCGGTCCGGGAATCACCGCCGGCGTTTTCGATCCTGCAGCAGCCGGTGTCGGCACACATACAGTAACGTATAATTATTCCGATTCTCATGGTTGTTCAAGTTCCGCAACTTCCTCGATTGTGGTTAATCCCGCACCTACTGTAACCTTGGCCAGCTTTAATGTAGTTTGTATAAACACAGCAGCCTTCCCATTGACAGGCGGCAGTCCAAGTGGAGGCTTGTATAGTGGTACAGGTGTCTCTGCAGGAAATTTTGATCCCTCAGTTGCCGGTGTAGGAACACATACAATTTCTTATCGCTTCACCAATGCTCAAGGATGTTCCGATTCTGCAACAGCCACTATACAGGTAGGTGGTCTGCCTGCCGTTACACTTAATCCGTTTAGCGAGGTTTGTCTGAGTGCAGCATCATTTACTTTAAGTGGAGGAAATCCACTGGGTGGTGTTTTCAGCGGAGATGGGGTAAGTTCAAATGTTTTTTCACCTTCAGTAGCAGACACAGGGAGTCACGTTATAGTATATACTTATACAAACGCAAATGGCTGTGTGAACAGCGCCAGCTCCTCTATCACTGTAAATCCGGCACCAACGGTTTCTATAGGTACCTTTAATGATGTGTGCGCTAACACCGGACCGGTAAGCCTGACAAGTGGCATGCCTTCCGGGGGGATCTATAGTGGGACTGCTGTTGCAGGAACAACCTTCTATACAGGTATTGCGGGACCAGGGACTTTCACTATCAATTATACAGTGACAGATTCTAATTCATGTTCGGCTACTGCTTCCCAAAGTATAAATGTTCGTCCGGTTCCTGTGGTGAATTTGGGCCCCGATTCGACAATTTGTATGGATATGAATATTGTATTGAATGCAGGACCGGGATTTAGCAGTTATGCATGGAATACCGGATCGAATTCTCAGACAATCACAGTAGATACAACGGGCAGAGGCACCGGGACATTTTCATTCAGAGTCAGTGTATCCAGTATTTATGGTTGTGTCGGAAAGGATACCGTTGAAGTAACTATTGATATTTGTACCGGTCTAGATGAAGTTGGATCAGCGAGGAAAGATTTTATGCTCTATCCTAATCCGTTCAGTACGACCTTTCAATTGGAGAGTGAAGAGATGCTGAGCTTATTTGTATACGATCAGACAGGACGTCTGTTAGAGATAATCGAGAATCGGAATGGAACTATTCATGCCGGAAAAAATTTGGCAACAGGAATATATCTGGTGGAAATCCGAACCAAAGATTTTTCGAAGGCAATGTTGATGGTTAAAACAGATTAAGCAAGCGAATAATTTTTCAGCTTTAAAATGATCTGAAAGGATTATATTTTTTCGAGAGCTTCCAGTAATCGTACCATTGCCAGCGTATCCATTTTGCAATAGGCCAAAAGTTGTTTTCTTATTGCATCGACATCGGCATTCTTATCATAGATCAATTGTTCAAAAGCAAGGCTTGCTGAACCGCCATCAGCAATTTCCAGTGCGTCGTAGTTCATTTCAGGAACGACTGCCGGCAACACTTGTTTGATCGAATAAGAACCATTCATCTCAGGTTTATAATACCAGCCTTTTCTGAAAGGAGGCATAAGGTCTATCAGGCGCTCACATCGATCTTCTATTTCGTTTTTATATTTAGGGAAGTCCCTGGCAATTGACTCAAGTATTGAGCGTTCAAAGCTGACATTGTATGCAAGAATACTTCCTGAAGATCCGGTGTCTTCCAATAATTGCTCAATGAATGGAATGCGTGGATCACCTGTGATCGGGGCTAAAAACTCGGTGTGTTTTAATGAAGCCGATTTGGATTTTTTATAGTGCAGGGAATATTGAAAAGCAATTTGTTGGTATGGTTTGCTTTTGGGATACAATGGGACTGCGGGCTGAAATGTTTCGAAGTCCATGAAGTAAAGAGGATATGAGAATTCTTTCAGAAAATTTCTGACAGATACTGAGTCAATATTGGTTTTCCCGTTTAAATGACACTCAACTTGCATCGATTGGTACTCATTGAGAACAATTTCTTCAGTAAGATCTTCGAAACGGAGGATTCCGTTTTCATAAAGTTCAAATTTTTTATTTGAACGAAGTCCCGAAATTGAAAACACGGAAGGCTCCGGAATATGCTTCCAGCAATGATGCATAAATTCACATGAATAAGGCTCGAAACAATGGGTGCCAATACCAATTTTTGGTTCCTTCTTTGATTCAATCAATAATTTTAATTCAGATATTTTATTTTTTATAAAAGATTGCTGATCGACGGCTTCGTCTTTTACAGATTCCATGAAGAATAATTCTTCAAGTACCAGGTTTTTTTTTCGAACGTATTCATTGTTCAGATGAACAATAAATATATCTGCGAGCTCTATTTCTGATTTGGTGATAACATGATATTGTAAGGCTGCATCGAGGATATTTACATCCTTGACACTTGTTGAGCTCTTTACCTCGTATGCCTTCCACTTGCCATTTTTTTTCACAAGAATGTCTACTGCTGCCAGCACTCCCTGATACTGAAAGGCTGCCTCATAAATTATTTTTACGCCTTGATCAATGAGGTCTTTGGTTAGCTTAACGGATTTCTGGTACTCGAATGGAGTTTCGGGTGAAGCATCTGTTCCCCCCGGGAATAATTCGCGGGCTAGCTGACCAACAGAAGTCCCTCTGTCAAAAACAGCCTGCTGCATTTCAGAAACCTCTAATCTTAGATCTCTTCTGAATTTATTAAAATAAAGTCTTTTAAGACATTGTGTTCCGTATAGAAAAGTGGACTTAGATAGAATATGGCGCATAAACTAAAATGTTTGACTTCAAAGATAATGCAGAAGTACGCAACCTATATGCGTTAGGGTAGTTTATCAAGTAACGTAAAAAACAGGTATAACTGACTTGTGAAGAAACAAAAGTTGCAAAATGGGTGAGAAATTATTTCGAATAATTTTTCAAAGCCTTTTTCAATGTATCCTGAATTTCGTTTTTCAATTGTAATGGTTTAATAATTTTTACGTTTTCCCCATAGCTTAAAAGTTGCATGCTTAATTCATGCGAAGGAATTACATTGATGCTAATTCGAAATTCCTTTTTATTGTCTTTGATAATTTTTTGTGTATGGTGAATTGGTTGCGCTTTAATGTAAAGGCCTTCCAGGGGTGTGAAGGACAATTCTACTTTCACCGGAACTAAATCGTTCACTGTTATGCCAAAGGAATGGTAAAAGAACTTCCTGGCGTCGAAGTCGGATTTTTTTGTAAAGGGAGTTCGGGTTACATGCAGATTGCTAATGCGATCGAGACCAAAAGTAAGGATTCGCTCATGTGTTGGCGAATATCCCGTGAGGTACCAACGATTTCTGTATTCACGAACAAGATAGGGCTGAATTTTATGTTGACTCGTTTTGGCTTTACTGAAATTATGGTAATAAAAAATAATTTCTACAGGATCAGTAATTGCCTTCAGAATTTTTTCCAGATGGTTTGTTCCTTCCGAGTGTGAAGGTTTTTCAACTTGAATAATATCGGTAATTTCTGTACCATATAAGGAGCGACTGATTTGAACTGCCTGAAGGAGTCGTCCTATTGTATTGTCAAACTCCTGAAGAATCGGGAAGTCCTTGAATTGCCTGAGCATACCTGCAGCAAATTCTAAGGCATACAGATCTTCTTGTTTTAAGGGAAGCTTAGAAATGGAGTATTGCGGATCGGTATAATAATAACCTTTTTGGGCTTTGTGGTAGTCTATGGGCGCGAAGAAATTTAAGCCTTCGTCAAAACGCATGGCATAAATGTCTTTTTGTATTGTTGATTCCGATATTCTTTTTCCCAGCATGTTTCCACACTTATCCGCAAGTTCAGAAAGCGGAGGATAAGGCTTTTGTTTGTTTTTCAGCGCTTCATCAATCAGGCGATAGCGGGTATAGGCATCTTTATTCTTAGGCATAAAAAAAGATTAGAGCGCAGATAGGTTGCGTATGTGCATCTGTTATTTGCAAAATGAGAAATGATTGTAGTGCAAACACGCTTCGTGTGGATTAATGCTTATGTACGAAGGTAAACGCTTTTTAACGATAGAGCAAGAGAATTAATTTAATATAGAGATAATTTAATCTAAAATAATTATGAAATAAAAAGATTCCGGGTGTTTCAATTCGATGGTTTAACGTTTTTTAATTGCTTGTGGTAAAGCTCCAGTTTATACAAGCAAACCTGAGTTTTTCGGGCATCGAAGGAGTTAAAGTTTTAGCCGCTCCCGGGCTTTTTATTAATTGGATGATAAATTGGTTTAAATAGAAATTGGCCGATGAAAATAGTTGTCGAAGAATGACAATTTGAAAAACTATTGATATGCTGTTTCGTCCAGCTTCAATCCTCTTGTACCTCTAAGGCGCTCCCAAAAAGTTTCACGCTCTACGAGAGAAACAAAATTTTTATTGAAGGCTTCGGTAAAATCAAGTTTCGGATCAATCATTACAGGCTCCATAGCCCGGAGCGTGTCCAGTACAATCGGGATTAATCCTATGTGTTCACTAACTTTTTTTCTGGTAAATCTTTTAAGCAATTTGGTTTGAAATGGATCTGAAGCAAGAGCGATTCTTTTAAAGCCGATTAACTTTGCTTTTTTATAGGAGTAGTAAATATTTTCTGTGCTGTGTTCGGCCTTTGTTTCGACAAAAATATTTTGTTTTGGAATCCCAATGGCTTCTGCAAACATGGCCATGACTTTTGCTTCATAGTATGGAGTGTAGACTGATGATCCGGAGTACATGATGTTTTTGGCAATGCCGGCATCAAACAAGTACTTAGACCAATATACTCTTGCTTTCATCGTTTGGCTCCAGCTGTCGCCTTCCAAAGGGACACCAGGGACCACAACAATATCATATGGTTCATCCATGGATTCCACTAAAAAATCTCTGCTGGTGCGGTTTGTAAAAGCACATGACGAGATAGAAACTATGATAATAAGAAGAAAGAAAGTGGAAACAGATCTGAGCATAATGATTAACGTGAAGAATGGTTATATCATTTGCTGAAACAAAAAATAATTATAAAAGTTTTATTTTTCCCGGACGCAATGCTAATTTGCCGTATTTCGATTTTTTTTGAAGTATTTAAACGGAACAAGCAGCATTCCAAAGCATTCTCCATCTTCTTTTCCGAGGTGTTTATGATGGGCTTTGTGCGCTTTTCTCACGGCAGTGATATATCTGTTATTGCTTCTCTTTAGAAACTTCAATCGTTGATGGATGATTACTTCATGAACTAAAAAGTATGCGATTCCGTAAATTGCAATCCCTATTCCGATCCACATACGATAGTCGCATCCTGCCATAATACCAAACATCATAAATAACCAACTCGGGATAGCGAATATGAAAAAAAATAAATCGTTGCGTTGAAAAAAATTTTTCGTTCCGGTATGGTGATCTTTATGAATCTTCCACAAAAAACCATGCATTAAAAATTTGTGAGAAGTCCATGCTACCCCTTCCATGGCAATAAAGCTTCCAAGCAGAATTAAAATATTAATTATAATGTCCGACATGTATATTATCAGGAGATTAACAAATTTGCAGCCCATTTTTTCTCGGCCTCGGAAAATCTGTCACATATACCTATGTAATTGATGATTGATTTTTTTAGCTTAGGAAAAGGAATCGCCTCAAGGTTTGACAGGATATATTGTTTATCAGCGCTAAGTTCTTTGTTGTAGCCGAGAAATGAAGGACTGTGATCTTGTACGGTAAATCGCAGAAAGCGAATTTCAATATTATCTGGTGCTGACAGTACACAATTATCTAGTAGCGCTTTGCCTTCTTTGAAATACTGATACTTACTTAAAGGGTTCAAGGTGTACTTTGCTTTGGTTATGGTAAGTGTTGCTTTGTATGCCATCCATACAGGGTCATTAATGTTCGGTGCGGCATCCATTCGCGTGCATAAATTGTCACAAGCTATTTCATCATGTATAGCTTGCGAAAAAGCTGAACGCACTTGATCTATACTCAGGCTTTGACATTCTGATGTTAATGGCGAAAGACAGAAAGAAAGGACCAGTAGGCTTAGAAATAGAGTAATACTTTGTCTTTTTTTCATTTAAGATAACTGAGTTTATCTTCCCGGCACACAAAATTAAGCAAGAATTTCAGTTTAGCACTGAAAAAGTGCTAGAATTTGAAAAAGAAGGATGGTTTTACCATGAAATAGTAGATCCCGGGCTTTTCGGTATAATTCATTCGCCAGATAAAATCTACTCTTGAAATCTTGAAGATATTTTCAATACCGAACCCAAGCTCAGAATAAGGCTCGGACAAAGCACCAATGCCGTAGGGTTTTATAATGGAACTATTCAGATTTTGAGGATTTAAAGAACCCGCATACATTTTAGCGAAAATAAATTCCCTCCATTTCAGCTGATTTATTCCGGGAATACGGTTAAAAACAAGTCCTTCGAAATGCTGTTCAATCATGATTCTAACAAATTGATCAGAAACAAACTCCATATAGTTCATCAGGTTGAATGCCGTTTCATCATTGAATATTACCTGATTGGCATAGGGAGTTTCAAGCAATGGCCAGTCGGCCTCTCCCCAGATTTTTCCCGCTTCAATTCTTATAAGTGAATAGCCGGCTTTTTTCAGCCGCAATTTTTGTTCGATTCTGATTCTCAATTTTTGAAAATCATAATCTGAATTGAAAAGTTCTTTCACATTTTTAATATAATCTATACTAATCACCGGATATTTTGGGAAGTACAATGATTCCAATCCATCGCCATATTTAGCTGTTAAATTTCTTTCTCCATAAGCAAAGCGCGAGGAGAGTTGAAAACCCGAATTTTTTATAGCAGCAAGAGTGTTCAAGCTTCCATCTCCATTAATTTGCCAGTATTTATAAGCACCAAATGGCTGCCACTTCGTTCTGAAATATGTTAACCGGGACGATAAGCCGGTAAGCCATTGTCTTTCCAGGTAAATATTTTGTTCTTCTGAATAGATCCTGAAATTCGTGGCAGCAGTGCTAGTGAAGGAATTGAAAATATGATCCAGCGTAAACATGTTTTCACTTCTCCCCGGTTGGATTGCATCTCTTTTTACTGATGCCCCTATGAGATTTTTTTTACTTCCTTGCCTGGAAAGTATCCCGCTTGCTTCAGTAAAATATTTGAAGCGTTCATCATAGGTCCCATAAGCCACATATGTTTTAAGATGAAACCGGTCATTTGAATTTTTACCGATCCTGAATCCAAACTTCACCCTTGATCTTTCAACATTATTGTAACTGTAAAAAGTATAAAGATTGCCAATACCAATTTTATATAATGGAAGCCATCCGGTTGTGAGAGTATTTACTGAGGTTTTTAGAAGGTTGAATTTAGGATTTTTATTTAGCGTATCAATCATGCTGAAGACAGATTGTTCTTGTCTGGTCAGGCTATCTTTTCTTGTTTCGAACCAGTAATCATCTGTTCGGATGGCGCTGCTGTCGTGGAAGCTTACGATCTCCAGTCCTTTGTAAAAAGAATCATCTCTAGGTTGATTAATAATATAGTTGCGGAATGAAGAGGTTTTTCTTCCAAAAAAACCGGTAAGCTCTTTGGAATTTTCTGCAACGGTAAAATCTGCAATAACCTGACTTTTAACAATCATGTTGTGAATACCATCAACCTTCTCGTACTCCTGTCTGATCCAGTAATTTCTTACAAAGTTTACATTTGCTTCAATGCTGAACTGTAAATCTATTCGCTTGACAGAATATGTTGAATCCTCGATATACATTTCCCCGCTGAATGCAATATCCTGCTTAACGCGTGGGGAGAATTGAATGTAATAGCATCTGTCCTTGCCAAGATACAAGCTGTCGATCAGATAAAATTTATAATTGGCTTTATAATTATCATTTAAAGGACTTGGAAAATTCTTATCCAGAATAAATACATAGTTGTCGTAAATGTTCGGGTGCAGATACATGTCTTGCACAAATTGCAAGATTTTTGGGCCCTTAAGTCCAACTGATCTTCTTCCAAGAACAATTTCTCTTTTTAATTTCGGACTCTTTCTATAGTAGATGTCCGAGGCCGACTCATTAAATAATATCGGGAGATAGGTTACACCATCCGCTGTAGTGTCTGTATTGTCAAAAATAAAATTGAATGAACGCAGGAAAATATTCTGCTTGATCTTTTCGGTAAAATGATTGAGATCAAATTCTACTTTGTGATAGGCATTATATTCATAGGCTTGTAATTCATCCGGATTATTTTGGGGTTTATTGGCAATAACTTTCCTGAGAATTTCAAAGGCCGGATTTTCGCCCGGTCGGATTGTTACTTCACTCAACGTATATTCAGTTGGAACAAGCCGAATAATGAGCGTTTGATCTGATAAAGGAGAAACAGGAACTGCCAGGGAATGATAACCCATTGCTGAAACCAGAATTGTATCAGGTCTCCCGGTACCGCTGAGTTTGAATTTCCCGAGACTGTCGCATGAAGCTCCCTGGCTGCTTCCTTTGATTAAAACATTTGCAAAAGGAATGGCCTCGTCGTTTTGTTCGCTGAGTACTCTGCCCCGGATGTGTGAACTTTGTGCCAATCCGTCGATGGAAAGCCGGATGACAAATAAAATAAGGAGGCACAAGAATTTTTTCACGTCAGGCAAAAATAATGATTGCTACGATGTTAATTGATTCAGCCGGATAATTTATTAAACCAATGTTGATGGATAAAGACTATATAACAGGCAATAAGAAATTGTTGTGATACAGCTTTTCTATGTAGTTTTGAGAAAAAAAATTGAAATTCGGACTAAGGACTTATTTGTCAGTCTATACACATCCTGCGCATGGTTCCGGTTTTTCTGCCTGGTTCAGAACCTTGTCACAGAATGGATTTGCGGTTGATTTTGCTTTTATTCCTAAGGTACTATTTATCACAATCACGATTGTTCTTGCCGGTCCTTTCAGATGCTATGAATGGCTTAGGTATAATAAAAGAGTAAGAAAAGTAAAGGTACTTCCTCCGGTTTTTATTCTTGGACATCCCCGTAGCGGAACTACCTTTTTGCATTATTTGATAAGTAAGGATCCTGCCTTTGGATATTGTACTACCGTTCAGGCAATGGTACCTCATTTGTTTCTAAGCGGAACAAAAATATTTTCAGCCATACTTTCAAGAGCTTTGCCGGGAAATCGTCCAATGGATAATTTAAAAATGGGCACGGAATTACCCAAGGAGGAAGAGTTTGCTATGGCATTATCAGGTTCAGAAAGTCTTGTAGCGGGATATTATTTTCCACGTCGTTTTTTAAAGAACTTGAAAAGGTATGTTTGTTTTGAAGGGGGAAAATCTTCAGACGAACAAAATTGGAAATTTAATTATGATTATTTTTTGAGAAAGCTAAGCTACGTTAATCCCGGAAAAAACCTGCTCATGAAGAGTCCGGGTAATACAGGACGAATTAAGCAGCTTCTGGAATTATATCCTGAAGCCAGATTTGTGCACATTTCCAGAAATCCTTTTGATGTTTATCAAAGTAATGTGCATTTGTATAAAAAAATCCTGCCACTTTTTTCTTTTCAACATGTAAAGCAGGAAGAAGTGGAAGCTTTTGTTCTGGAAGGCTATAAAGTTTTATTGAAAAAATATTTGAAGGATAAGGAGCTTATTCCACCGAACAAACTTGTTGAGATTCGGTATGAAGAGTTTGTAGCAGATCCACTGACAGAAATGGAGAAGTTGTATGCCAAGTTGGGCCTGGGTGAGTTTTCTAAAGCAAAGGAATATATTGCCGGAGAATTGAATGATTATAAGAATTACGAAAGAAATAAATTTGAACTCAGTGCTATAGACAAAGAAAAAGTCTCTTCGCATTGGAAATTTGCATTCGATGCGTTTGCTTATTCTGTTGAGATCAAGCTCTGACGGTTTTACCGGTTTTTGTTTTTTCAATTTGACTTACAAAAGTGATGCGCTGAGGTATTTTGATGCCGGAAAGATGTTCTCTGCAGAATGAAATGATTTCTGTGCCGGATGCAGTGAAATCTTTTTTCAATACAACTTCTGCCTCTACGATTTGTCCTGTGAGTTTGTGTTGCCCACTATAAACACGGACATCTGAAACGGCAGGGTAGAGTCTGATTACGCTTTCTACTTCTTCCGGAAAAACTTTATTCCCGGAAACATTGATGACTGATTTTTCTCTCCCTGAAATAGTAACGAATCCTTCTTCATCTATTCTGGCAATATCGCCTGTAAGGAACCACGATTTGTACAATAAATTTTCTGCTTTTTGAAATGGCCAGAGGTATCCTGAAAACATTCCCGGTCCTTTAATCGCAAATACACCTTCAGAATTTGGTGCCAATTGTTTCATTTCATTGTCAAAGACGGCAAGCTCATAATTTTTCAATGCTTGTCCGACACTATACGGTTTTGCAGCGTCTTTATTATTGTTGATGAGAGGCAAACCAATTTCAATTATTCCATAAGCCTGGCTTAACGGAAGATTATATTTTTCAGCAAAGGTTTTTATTGTTTCATTCTCAATTCCTGCGGAGGTACATATTGCTTTTTTAAGGGTATTGAATTTTGATTCTCCTTTATATGATGCCAGCAGACGATAATGCAAAGGGGAAGCATAAAGCAATGTTGCTTTGTGCTTATTTGATAGCCGGATAATAGTTTCTGCATAAAAATCATTACTGATTATCAGCGCAGCGCCGTTTCGAATGTACAGGCATATTGATACAATAAAGTGAAAAGCCATTGGCAATACCCATAGAACCAGGTCTGTGCTACCCAGTTTAAGTCCGGTATTTGCCGCTTCAATTCTGTCCTTTACTGCCTGATGAGAAATTACGACGCCTTTCGAACTACCTGTTGTTCCGGAACTTGGTCTGATAAAGGCGGCATCCGGAAATTTTTGTGTAATATTTTCGGAAGGAATATTTGGAAAAATAATCAGATCAAAGAATTCATCTATGTGTCCTCGTCGATGCATACCGGGAAATTCGATGCTCATTGATTTTTCAATCAACAATAAATTTATGGATGCCGGCGTTAAACTTTCTTCAATTTCTTTTGAATTGAGTCCGTGCCATACGGGCATAACTACAAAGCCGGATGCCGAGGAAGCAAAGAGTCCGGTGATAAAATGTTTGTTGTTACCTGTCACTAAAGCTATGCCTTGTCCAGATTCCTTAATATAAGTAGAAAGTATTTGAGTAAGCTTTTCGGTTTCGTTGTAGAGAGCGTCATAAGTGATTTCAACATCACCGTCAAAAAGGGCATTTGATTCGGGCCATTTTTGTGCAGCATCTTTGAGCAGATCAATTGTTTTGAAACTCATTACTGTGATGATAATATAGTCGATTGAATAAAATGAATGGCATCGGCTTCCGGTTTGTTTTGGGATTTATAGGCAGCTAAAACTCCTGCGGCATAACCTGTCCCCAGGCAGGTTCCGATGACTCTGGCACTTGCGATAGCTTTTTCGGTAGCTGAGATTAGCTTCCCTGCGAAAAACAAATTCTTTATTTCATCCGATATCAGAGAGCCTGCAGGAATGGAGTAATTATCGTATTCAGAAAAATAAGTCATCTCCACTTTTTTATTTCCGGTTTCCCAGAATTCGATTGGCCAGCCGCCATTACAAATTGTTTCTTTTGATTTTAAACAGGAGAGGACCTCATGTTCATTCAGGACCTGTCTGCATTTTGGTCTTATTCCTGTGCGTTGTCCCATTTCCTTTGCTATCCATGATATGCGGGAGTCTTTGAATGGAGGAACCGAGGCCTGAAGATACAGATAAACATCATGAATAAAATCTATTGCTTTTTTTTCAGGGGGATTGGAATTCTCTTTTGCGTTCCATGGAATTCCAACCTTCAGTAGTAGTGACTGATCACGAATGGATGAAGGAATGATGCTAATGAGATTATAGTGTTCAGGAATAATTCCTTGTTGGATATGATGGGTGATGTATTTGAGAAGGATGTGATGCAATTTAAATTCATCGTCGGTAACTACATCATCCAAACAAAACACCATAGCTGAAGCCTGTTGTTTTTCCTCTTGAGGTAAACAAGAATGATTAGAAAGAGGAATTGTTGCCCCGATACCGGAGCAATCGATGACAGTCCCGGGGGAAATGGATAATACCTCGGTTGCTGTTTTAACCTCGGCATGATTAATTTCAGAATTATTAATATTGATACTTTTTAATTCGGAATTAAAAATTGTCTGAATATTATTTTTTTTAAGAAAAAAATTTGCCGTTGCTTCAAAGTCTGAAGGAAGGCATGGAATAAACCATAATTTATCAGCGAAAGGTACAGGATCATTTTTACCGGGTACGATAAGTTTCTGTGCAAAATCTTTTGGAAAGCCACTCATCAGAAATTTCGCCTGCTCGCCTCTGAAATAAGTTCCGCAAACTGTTCCAACGGCAGAGGCTGTGGCTCTTCCTCCCGGATAGTTTAATTTTTCGATAAGGGTTACCTTTGCTCCACAATCTGCAGCGCCGACTGCAGCACCAATTCCGGCTGCACCTGCACCAATGATAAGAACATCAGTTTCCGGTCTTCTCTTCAATTTCTTGTGAGGTTATTTTTTATATCGAGCAATAAAGAGTTTAGTTCTTTCTGACTGATTCTTTTTTGGTCATAAGCTGTTGTAATTTTTAAACCGTCATTGACCTCTTCAAATACTACATTCAAAGCGGGAGGGGAAAGAAATGGCGGGTAATGAGTATAGTCTAATACTTTGTAATCCATAAAACTACCATTGGCTAAAAAGGACTTGGGTAATGCGGAAAAGGCAAAAGTAGAACTTTTCCCTTTGGATGGAAGATTTATAAATGCATCATATATCCAGGCTGGTAAATAGGAGAAAAGATTCATAAGAGACTGAAATTTTGCCGGAATATTTCTTTTCGCCTGAAGCAGAATTTGCTGCAATAATAGTTTTCTGGTTTTTTCCACATCCACCAGATCCTTAGATTGTATTTTAAAAAAAAGAAAAGACAAATGATTTGAAAGCAATGTGTTTTTTAGTTCGGCTGTTCTTCTGTCGAGCGGAGTGGGTACAAACATGTCTAAGCCCGGTTTTTCTAAGAGATGTGGATGGTCATTTAATGATTTGCAGACGCCTGCCAAATAGAGGGCAAGTCCTTTGTGTTTGTGCCTTGAATCAGGCCATTCTGAGTTCAATAACAGAATAGATTGACTTGCCGGAATTGCCGGGGAGTCAGATTTCTTCAAGGCTTGAATCGCCCAACCTGATCGGGCAGCAACAAAGAATGTCACCTGAACTGTTTCAATAAATTTTTTAATGAATGAATTTGGTTTATTGGTTTTCTTTTCAAGATCTGAAATCATTTCATTTGTGGAAATCGATTGGAGAAGTAGTTCAATACCGGTATAGTCCAGTAAAGAGTGATTTACAGTCAGTATTACATGGGTTCTCTCTTTTTTCTCATACACGACATCAATATGAATTTGTTTGTTTTGCAAAAAATCACAGTCATGCTTTAGCAACTTTTCAATTATTGGTGTTGGCTCGTCGACGGTATGCAGACTCAGAACTTCGTCTGTCTTTTGCCTTGATGATTTAGTCCAGTAATATTTTGTTGAAAACCATTTCCTTTTTGGATTGATACTGTTCAGAAATTTGACGGCAGTATTTTGAAATATTCTGGATTTAATAACTTCAGCTGGAATCATCCCTTGAACACATATATGCGTTCTAACCACATTACCGATTCCATTTTTTTTTCGGCCGGAATTATCGAGACTTAGCTGAAAACGATCTGCACCATTCATAGAATCCGGTTTTTACTGTGAGGACTCGTCATGAAATTGGAACATGCAGGCTATTATTGAATCTACACTCTTCAAATTTTCAGCGGTGTATGAGGTTTCAGGGAATGAAATATTGAATTTATTTTCAACAAAGAGGATCAGTTCAATGATTTTGAAGGAGTCTATTCCAAAATCTTTCAGTGATTTTTCTGCGGAAAAAACCTGTTCAGAAAGACCATGACTGTCTTTAAGAAATAAAAGCATTTCCTTCCTGATTGCAGAAGCATTCAACTGATGGGCCATTAGAAATAATATTTTGTCAAAATTAACATTTAAAGACATATGGCCTTTCAATGTCAGGATATGTTTGGAACAGAAGATAGTAATGGTTCAAATAGATTCTGTTTCAATGAATTGATATTTTCACAAAGCCCCGAAGCGGAAAATTCATTTGTGCTGAATTGCGATTAAAGAAAATCCTTTTAATAGATTTACAGCGTGATATCTGATATAAGGTCCGATTAATTTAGAATGGGGAAGGGGTTAAAATCAAGTACTTGTTTGGTTATCGGTTCCGGGATTGCCGGTCTGGCTGCGGCCATTCGCCTGTCTTCCATGGGAATGCATGTGAAGCTGTTTGAAGCAAATTCAACCTTGGGTGGAAAAATTGCAGAAAAAAAACTGGCCGGTTATCGGTTTGATATCGGACCCTCCGTATTGACGAAGCCGGACTACATCATGGAGCTTTTTCTGATACATGGCAAGAATCCGGATAATTATATTCAATTCGAAAAACTTGATCGATTATTTAATTTTTATTTTCCTGATGGGACCACTATCAACTCTTTTGCTGATCCTGCCAGAATGGAACAGGAAATAAGGGAAAAGTCAGATGAGCCGGTCGGGAATGTGAGCCGGGTTTTAAATGATTCAAAAAAAATATACAGAGTTACACGCGAAGTATTTCTTGAGCGCTCCTTACACAAAACAAAAAATTATTTTAACTGGCCTACGCTTCGAGGCGTACTGCAGTTTAACAGGGTAAGAGCATTTCAAACAATGCATAGTTATAACAGCAAGAGGCTTAATGATAAACGCCTTGTTCAGATTTTTGACCGCTATGCCAGTTACATAGGCTCTAATCCGTTTGAGGCACCTGCCACATTAAATATAATTAATCATTTTGAAATAAATGAAGGTGCGTATTTTCCTGTTGGAGGCATGTATAAAATTGTAGAAGCATTGGTAAAATTGGCCGGAGAGTGTGGCGTAGAAATATTTTCCGGAGTAGCAGTAAAGGAAATTATAGTAGAAGGGAAGAAAGTGAAGGGTATTCAAACGTCTGATGGATTTAAAGAAAGTGCTTGTGTTATTTGCAATGCCGATATTCACCTGGCTTATGAGAAACTATTGCCCGGAAAGATAAAACCCGAGTTTATTTTGAGCCAACCGAGATCAAGTTCTGTGATTGTTTTTCTCTGGGGCATTAATAAAAAATTTCCCCAAATTGGTTTACACAATACATGTTTTGGTGAAAATGATCGTGAAGAGTACGATGCAATTTTTAATCGTAAGACAATTTCTGAAGACCCGAACGTTTATTTCTACAATTCATCCTCTAACTATTCTGCTGACGCACCGCAAGGAAAATCCAATTTGTTCGCAATGATTTCGGCTCCTTATGAGGACGGTCAAAACTGGGAAGATCTTGTTTCCTTAGCCAGAACTGTCGTGATAAAAAAGTTGAGCACACTGGTTGGAGAAGATATAGGAAAGCTTATTGAAGTGGAAGAAGTGCTTAATCCGAAAACTATTGAATCCCACACGGGCTCCTGGAAAGGTTCAGTTTATGGAAACAGCAGCAACGGTATGTTTTCGGCATTTCTCCGGCACCCAAATTTTAGCAAAAGAATTGAGGGCCTTTATTTTTGTGGAGGCAGTGTTCATCCCGGTTCAGGAATTCCATTGTGTCTGCTTTCAGCTAAGATTGCAGCTGATTTAATAAAAGGTGATTTTAAACTCTAGAATTATTTTTTTGCAGGGCCACTTTGTCCCTTCCCTTTACCGGGGCCTTTCTTACTGTTGGAGTTGCGTTTATGAAAGGGTCGTCCGGATCCGGATTTATGAGAGGAAAAATGCTTTTTTTGGGGTTGCCATTCAGGGCCTTCACCTAAGGCTGCAGGTAAAGGAAGTTTTGGAACCACTTTTTCAATGAGTTCCTCTATCTGTGAAAAGCGGCGCTGATCTTTTTCATTTATTAATGTGATGGCCTCGCCTGTTGAAGCAGCACGGGCGGTTCGTCCGACCCGGTGAACATAATCTTCAGCATCACCTGGAACATCGTAATTAATAACGAGTCCGATATTTTCTATGTCGATGCCGCGGGAAAGAATATCTGTCGCAACAAGAATTTTCGTATTCCTGTTTCTAAAGCTAAGCAGCACATTCTCTCTTTCAGATTGTGTAAGGTCACTATGAATGGCCTTTGCCGAAAGTTTCATTCTAAGTAATTCCTTCTCTAAAGCTTTTACTCCTGATTTTGTAGAGGCGAAGATTAGTACACTGTCAAGATTTTTTTCAATCAGAATATCACGGGTAAGCGGAATTTTTTGCGTGTCGTAAACGAGGTAGGCATTTTGAAGAATTCCTGCAGCAGGTTTGCTGATAGCAATATTTACTTCTGTGGGATTATGTAAAATTCTTTTTGCCAGCTCACGCATTTTTGATGGCATGGTAGCACTGAAAAGCAGGTTTTGCCTGCGTTGTGGCAGGTAGCGAATGATGCGAAGAATGTCCTCATAAAAACCCATGTCGAGCATTTTATCCGCTTCATCCAATATCAATACATCAAGCTTGTCGAACTTTACATAGCCATTATTAAGATGACTGAGGAGTCTTCCCGGTGTGGCAATGACTACTGAAGTGCCTTCACCCAATGCTTTTTTTTCACGTTCAAAAACCTGCCCGTCGCTTCCTCCATAGACAGCAATCGAACTCGCATGGGTAAAATAAGCGAAGCCCTGGAAGGCATTATCTATCTGTTGCGCCAATTCTCTTGTGGGCGCAACGATGAGTGCTGAAGTATGAGGGATTTTATCAATGGCAATTCGATGCAATGTAGGAAGGAGATAAGCTGCCGTTTTTCCTGTCCCTGTTTGTGCACAGGCAATGAGGTCAGCCCCTTTTAGGATAACCGGAATTACTTGTTCCTGGATGGGGGTAGGCTGTGAGAAGCCCATTGCATCAAGCCCTTCAAGTAAGGAAGGGTAAAAATTAAAATCATCGAATGTCAAGTGCAAAGTGTATTTAAGATTCAAAGATAGGTTAAAGCGCCCTTTAATCCTAAATTATGAATTTGGTTTAGCTTCATTCAGACTATAATCTACTTGGTTTTTCTGCTGAATTTTGGATTTGTGATCATGTTCCTTTAACCTGCTGCTGAATTTTTATTGTTTTCTGAGCAATGGATGCTATATATTTGTCGCAATCGAAAATGAAAATAATGACGCAACGCAGTGTAATAGTTTTTTTGTTTATCCTTTTCCAAAGCTTGCAAATTTTTGCCGGAAATCTGGACAAGGCTTTTGAGCGCTTAAGGGTTTATGATTATTTTAATGCACGGGAGCTTTTTTTAAAATCGATGAAAAAGGATGCTGCTGCTGCAGGCTTTGGCCTTGCCAGAATTCATTCTTCAAACGACAATCCATTTTACAATCTTGATTCAGCACGTCAATTTATATTGATTAGTGATTCAGTATTTATACTTCTGAAAGAAAAAACAAAGCAGGAATATTTGGAATATGGAGTGAGAGCTGAAAGCATCAATCAGTTAAAAGACAGCATTTGCACCTTGGCATTCAGTAGTGCTGAACAGAGCGCATCTCTTGAAAAACTCGACCATTATTTAATGGCATTTGCATTTTGCGGGAAAAAAGATGAAGCAACAAACCTGCGAAATTCAATTGCATTTCAGATTGCGAAAAATGCCAATACTTCTGTGGCATATTCACATTTTCTTCAAAGCTATCCTGAGGCAGAAGAATTCAAAGATGCACAGAACAGATTTTATGAAAGGGTTTTTGAAGAAGAAACGCAAAGTCAACAGCTAGGTGCTTATGAGCGATTTTTATCTCTCTATCCGGAGAGCCCTTATAAAATGCAGGCAGAAAGAATGATTTACAGCTTGTCGACTTCACAGGGAATACTTGCGGAGTATAAAGCATTTATCAGCCGCTATCCAGACAACAGGTATGTTCGTGAGGCGTGGCGGGAAATCTACAGAATAAGTATGCAAGATTATGATGAGCAAACTTATTTGCAATTCAAATTTGATTATCCAAACTATCCATTTATGGATGAATTGGAAAATGATTATTTGCGCCAAACTTCTTTGTTCCTTCCATTTAATAATAATTCTCATTGGGGATTTATCAATGAAAGCGGTGCAGAAATGATTCCGGCCGTTTATGATGAAGTTAATTATTTCTCAGAAGGCCTGGCGGCTGTTTCTAAAGATGGGAAATATGGATACGTAAATAAAAGCGGTAAGGTGATGATACCTTTTATGTGGGACGATGCTGAAGCTTTTAAAAACAATAGCGCAGTAGTAAGCAAGGGAAATAAATCCGGATTAATAAATAAGAGTGGAGAGTTTCTTGTTCCGGTGGAATACGATGAAATAACCGAGCCCGTCGAAGATATTTGTGTTGTGGTTAAAAATGATAAGGCAGGATATGTACACAAGACCGGACAAGCATTAACCAAACTGGATTTTGATATTGCCTCCGATTTTCGTGACGGTTTTGCAATTGTTGGTATAGATGAATTATTCGGACTAATCAGTGCTCAGGGCAATATGGTTGTCGAAGCGATTTATGAGAATTTATCATGGGCCTCATCTGAATTATTAAAAGTCGGCCTTAATGATAAGTGGGGATTGATTAACAGAGTTGGTGAAGTAGTGCTCCCTATCGAGTACGATGGTGTTGGAGATTTTCACAATGGTCGTGCATTAATCGCAAAGAATGGGAAATGTGGTTTTATCAATACACACGTTGAGATAGTGATCTCGCCTGTATATCGTTATACAGAAAATTTATTGAGCTCAGCTATTTTTATCAATGGCTTTGTTGTTCTATCGACAAAAGGAAAGAATGTTGTTCTTGATACTTTGGGAAGGAAAATTGAGTTTCCCGGATATGAAAATACAGACAGGCCGAATGAAGGATTGATCCCTGTTCAAAAAAACAAAAAATGGGGTTATGTAGATTATAGCGGGCGCTTAAGAATTTCCTGCACTTTCAAAGATGCAAATCCATTTCAGGGGGGAACTGCTATTGTTAAATCTGAAAATGGATACGGTATAATAAATACCGAAGGTGCCTGGCTCTTAGCACCTGCATTTGATGATATCAGCAGAAGCGGGGAGAACTTTTTACTTGTTCAACATGGAATGTTTGGTCTTGCTTCTAAGTCTGGCGGCCTATTGACTGCCTGTGAATTTGACAGAATAGAAATTCTTTTTGACAAAGTAGCAATGTTGCAAAGGGAGGATAGTAGAAGTTATATTTCTCTTAGCACAGGTAAGGTGATTTGGGGAGATCTGCAGTAGCTAAGCTGATTGTAATTTCATTCCTCTCTGTCTTTCCCATATTATTTAGCAGTAAATTAGCTTTCAGTGGTATTTAGATTTCTTGCTTTTAGAACCAATAACACCTATCGCTTAATAAATTTCCCCGCTGAAGAATTGCCTTTATCAGAGGAGATATTGTAGACGTATATTCCAAATGCTAAATCAGAGATGTCGATTTGGAAGCTGCGTAAGATTGATTCGTTTAATGTCTTTACAAGCTTTCCGAGGGAGTTGTAAATCTTCACTGAATATTTATTTCCGTTAGCATAAGGAAGTTCAAAGCTAATTGTTGAATGAGCAGGATTTGGGAAGACCAACATTTTTTCAAAATCAACAGATTGGATTCCTACTAAATTCAGGTCATAACAATTGTCTGCCAAATTTTGAATAAGGTCATCTGCTCGTCGCAGTGCATTTCTGGAATAAAAGGGACCGCCTGCAGAATCTCTCGCCCAGATGGCTCCAACATTGACATAATTCACCGCACCCGGAAGCATAGTAAATTTCCCGGAGGATTGAAGAAATCTCCTGTCACCGGCAACGTTAGTTTGTCCCGGCGTAGAATTTATTTCTGACCAGTTGTATCCGGGATCAAGGCCTGCAGTACCCCAATGCATGGAATCTGAATTATCAGGAAACATAAAATCGCAAGTAGTTCCGATGGAATTATTTCCTGTGCCTCCATATGTTAATTGTCTCCCATCCTTCCAAATGCCGCGCATGTAATCATAGTAATGTTGTGCCAAAGACGGATTGCCAATATTTGTGAAATCGTTTTCGTAGTACATAAACTTTGACATGAGACACTGTTCTCCCGCTTCATCAATCACACCATTCCTGTTATTATCAATTCCGTCGCCTGCATCGGCAAATGGTCCGTTGAAAATGTCAATACCAATTGCAGGCGGGTAATTGCCATATCCATAAGATCCATCATCATTGTTGTCGCCGTTGTATGCATAAGCCATATTTCTTCCTACATCACAACCCACATAATCGTCTAAGTAATTTCCCAGATCAACATCAGTCCAACATCCAAAGTAGCTATCGTTCAAAGTAAGAGATGAACGGTTGATTATTTTATATTCATAGAAAGTGGCATTTGCAATATCCTGATTGCTGCTGTTGAATGCAAAAGCCTGACATTGTATTTCCAGTCCGATTGAAAACATCGAGCCTGTTTCAGTATGAATATTACCCACATCATTGAATACCCACCAAATGCTTTGGTCTCCGTGCAAGGAACCGTGGCAGGTAAATGATCCATTGATGCCATCAAATTTTGGATAGTCACCATCGGCAACATTATAATGTCCGTCATTATTTACATCTTCAAAAGGGGCAAGATAATGAGCCTGCCCATTGAATGCGCTCCCGTTTCCCGGCCAAGTGGACATGTCTACCGTCGGAGCTGCGCTGCTATTGATGAAGTCAAGAACATCTTGTTTGTTGATTTTCCAGAAACGATCGTATTGTGAGCAAACAGCAGGGCTTACCGTTGCATTAATAGTATCTATAGGACCTGGCCAGAAATCGTTTCCGGATTGACGATATGTTTGAGCAGCTACTCTTAAATTGCCCCCTCCATCTATTCCGCCAATCCAAATGCCTCCGGCGAAGAGAGAATATTTTCCTGAACCTTTTGGCACTTCGTACCTTGCATTTCCAATAAGATCCCACCACATATCACCACCATTGTGTAGTTGTGCGCGTACATTGGCAATGTCAAGATCTATGGTAGAAGTGGATGGTGGACATTGTGCATTTAGTTGAATAGATACAAAGAAGATAATAGAATAAAAAAGTATTGTTTTTTTCATAGTTGATACGAATTAATTAATTAAAATTCACCAGAGTAAAATTTTCAATAGGACAATGTATTAATTATTTAGCTTATTGATTCTGAATTTTTGTAAAATTACAGTATCATCGGTGTAAGGTGGCTACCGCATAGCTATTTATGAAGTTTCTGTGACAGACCACCTGCCGAATTTCAAACCGTGTTTTAAAAGAGCTGTTTTGAGTCTCTGGAGTACTTGGTTAATTTGATTTAGTAATTCAATCCGTCCTCTATTTTTGGTAAATTGCATTCCTCATTTAGATTAGATACGATATGGCTTCCGAAAAGAAATTATTTTTACTGGATGCAATGGCATTGATTTACCGTGCCTATTTTGCTTTTAGTAATAATCACAGGATAAACTCAAAGGGGCAAAACACTTCAGCTGTTTTTGGCTTCACGAATACTTTGTTGGATGTATTAAAAAAAGAAAAGCCTAGTCATATCGCGGTGGTTTTTGATACGGCTGCACCGACTTCACGTCACGAGGAATTCTCCGATTACAAGGCCGGTCGGGAAGAAATACCGGAGGATCTGGCCTCAGCTATTCCAATAGTTGTGCAATTGTGTGAGGCATTTCGCATTCCTGTTTTGGCGGTGGATGGTTATGAAGCTGATGACGTGATCGGGACTTTAGCTGTCCGTGCAGAGCAAGAGGGATTTGAAACTTATATGATGACTCCCGATAAGGACTATGGACAATTAGTCGATGAGCATACATTCATTTACAAGCCGGCAAGAAGCGGGGTTGGCGCTGAAGTTATGGGGGTAAAAGAGATTTGTGCAAAATGGGAAATTGAAAGAGTTGATCAGTTGAAAGATATTCTCGGATTAATGGGAGATAAGGTTGATAATATTCCGGGTATCCCCGGTGTTGGAGAGAAGACGGCTATTGCATTAATTAAGCAATTTGGTTCGATGGAAAACCTTTTAGAGAATACTGATCAGCTGAAAGGAAAACTTAAAGAAAAAGTTGAAGCAAATAAAGAGAAAGCGATTCAGTCAAAATGGCTTGCTACCATCATCACCGATGTACCTCTTGATGTAAAGCTCGATGAGTTGATAGCTCAGGATTCTGATAAAGAAGCTTTGTCAAACTTATTTTCAGAGCTTGAATTTCGTCGGCTTGCAGATCAGTTGAATCTTACGGCTACTGAAGCAGAGCCGGTAAAAAAGAGTTCTCCGAAGCCGGCCAAATTAATTTCTTCTCAGGCCACATTGTTTGGAACTGAGGAGGTCGAAGAAGAGGAAGTTTTTCAGGAAGAGCCGGAAGCTCCTCCGGTTTCATCGTTAAAAAATATTTCTGAAGTAGAACATCGTTATGAATTGGTGGATACCAGGGAAAAGCGGAAGAAGCTCATCGATTATTTACTAAGTCAAAAGGTTTTCAGTTTTGATACAGAAACCACGGGCTTAGACAGTCATACTGCCGAGTTGGTTGGAATGTCTTTTGCTGCCAAACGTGCTGAGGCATTTTATGTGCCGGTTCCTGAAAACCAGGAAGAGGCCAAGAAGCTTGTCGAAGAATTCAAAGATGTATTTAAGAAAGACGGAATTGTGAAAGTTGCACAGAATCTGAAATACGATTTATCTGTTTTAAAAAGATACGGCATTGAATTCAAGGGAGCTTTTTTTGATACGATGATTTCCCATTTTCTTATTCGTCCGGAGATGCGACATTCGATGAATGTTTTGGCGGAAACTTATCTACACTATTCACCTGTGTCCATTGAAAATCTGATTGGAAAGAAAGGGAAAGACCAGTTAAGTATGCGGGATGTTCCATACGAAGTGATCTCTGAATATGCTGCCGAAGATGCAGATATTACTTTGCAATTGTATGAAGTGTTTGAACCCAAGTTAAAAAATTCAGGAGCAGAGAAATTATTTTATGAGGTTGAAATGCCCTTAGTGCCTGTTCTTTCTGCTATGGAAGCAGAAGGAATTACACTGGATAAAAAAGCATTGAATGTTTTATCTGAAGAGCTCGCAGGGGATATTGCCGGCGTTGAAAAGGAAATCCAAACGATGGCAGGAGAAGATTTTAATATCTCATCTCCTAAACAAGTTGGGGAGATATTGTTCAATAAACTGAAGATTATCGACAAGCCGGCCAAAACAAAAACCGGCCAGTTTTCTACCGGCGAAGATGTGCTGAGTAAACTCGAAAACAAACACCCGATCGTCAGAAAGATTCTTGACTACCGTGAATTGGTTAAGTTGAAAAACACCTATGTAGACGTGCTGCCGAATCTTGTCAATCCGCAAACCGGAAAGATTCACACGTCTTACAACCAGATTGTAGCTGTTACAGGTCGATTAAGTTCTGATAATCCCAATTTGCAAAATATACCGATTCGTACAGAACGTGGTAGAGAAATCCGGAAGGCATTTGTTCCAAGAGGAAAAGATTTTCTCTTGCTTTCGGCTGACTATTCACAAATAGAGCTTCGTATTATAGCGGAATTAAGTGGGGACGAAGGAATGCTTGATGCTTTTCGAAGTGGTGAGGACATTCATGCTGCCACAGCTGCAAAAGTATATGGTGTACCCATAAAGGAGGTAGATGCGGACATGAGGAGAAATGCGAAGATGGTTAACTTTGGAATTATCTATGGAATCTCTGCATTTGGGTTGGCGGACCGACTGAATATATCGCGCACAGAAGCTAAAGGGATCATCGACAATTATTTTCAGCAGTATCCCGGGGTTCGTGATTATATGGATAGGAGCATTGAAAAAGCAAAGAAGAAGGGTTTTGTTGAAACGATCATGGGAAGGCGCAGGTATTTAAGAGATATTAACTCTGCCAACGCTACTGTGAGAGGCTTTGCAGAACGCAATGCCATCAATGCACCGATTCAGGGAAGTGCAGCTGACATGATAAAAATTGCCATGATAAGGATAGCCGATGATCTTGAAAAAAAGAAACTTCGATCCAAAATGTTACTGCAGGTTCATGACGAATTGATTTTTGATGCGCACCTCGAGGAGCTGGACGAAGTGAAAGCACTTGTTGAAGACAGGATGAAGAATGCCATTGTTTTAAAGGTACCTATTGAAGTAGGGATAGGTTCCGGAAAAAACTGGTTGGAGGCACATTAATTTTACAAACCTACACAGTATTCTCCTCCCGAGAGGGATTATCCGTCGGGAATGAATACAGAGAAAGGACTTCTCTGTTACAAAGAGTACATTGAATAGTAATAAAAGAGCCGTTTCATCCTAAATGAAACGGCTCTTTTATATTTGAATGTTTTCTGTGCGTTTGGTTCGATAGGAACAGTCGATATTTAGTGAGACACCGGTGAGAAAACGTCAGGAGTTATTCCGGCAATTATTAATTAAAATGAAATCCTGAATTTGGCACCTGCTCTCAAAGCCGGGCGAATGAAAAAGCGTTCGTCTTCAAAGTCGAGGGTAGTAACCGCTGTGGTATCAAATTCATTTTTTCGGTAGATGTCTGTCCTAACGGAAGTGGTTGCTCTTAATCCTACCCCATAAAATAACTCCAAAGCAAAAGTTTGGTTGAAGTTGTAGACCTTTCCCCACAAGAATTCAAAACCAAATTTACTTCTGTATCGATGCTGAAACAAACTCTCTGTAAATTTTATACCGGCTGAGTCTTTTTCATTTTCAAACCACTGATTGTTGAAGTAAAGATATTTATACATGATTGCCGGAGCAATGTAATCTCTCCATTTTGAGTCAGGCACAGGTCTTTTATATAATTTAAATGCAGCACGAAAACTAAAACCATGTTCAGAAAAATAGTGGGAATTACTTAAGCCTTCGGAGAGGGATTCAAGTGCATCATTTACATAAATCAATCCGGCTGATAACTCCAGGCTTTTTCTGGAACTGAAGAAGTGTTCGTAATTGAGATTTATCTCATTGCTTGCCATTTGGGTTATGTCAATGGCAAAGGCATTCTTTTTGAATTCAGGCTCCTCCTGAGAGAATACGCTTGACTGAATCAAAAGAAACGGGAGAAAAAGGAGTGCTGAGCGGTAAAATGACATTATATAGATATGAACCCCTGCAAATCTTCAAAAAAAAAAGGATATGCCCAATTATTTATTTGATTATTTCAAAAATACGAGGTTAAAAAAATTATGTTGCGGTTTTTAACTCTGAAGCTTACAAGTCATTCTCATTCTTGAGAAGCTCCATCGATGAATAAATTGTTGAATGCGTGGATATAAAAAACCCCCGGTTTTAAACCGGGGGTTAAGTTTTCAGAGAATTATTCGCCCGGAATCACCAGTTTCCTTGCATGAAATTTACCATTCACGATAAGGTTGATAAGGTATATTCCGGGAGTTTCAATACGAACAGGTAATTCATGAAGACCTGAAGTGAGGGTTTCGTTTACGACAGTTTGAATAAGTCTGCCGGTAAGATCTGTTACCTGCACAGTGACAGGAAGTGTCTTAGATAATTTAAACTGAACTTTTGTTTCACTTGCAGCCGGGTTAGGGTAGAGGGCGAATCCAAGATCAATTTCGCTCACTTCATCAACATTCACCAGATTTCCGATAATGTTTATATCATCTATAAAAATGTTGTTTCCACGATCGCTTGTATTTCTGAATTTGAAACGAACGCGTGCTTTCTGTGCATATGTATGAGCAGCAACTGAAACCTGAGCCCACTGATTGATATTGTTGGGAGTATAACTGATAGAAACCACCCCTGCTGTGGACAAGCTGGAACCGTAATTAGACCAAAGGCTGCTCCAGGTCTCTCCACAATTGCTTGTTCCAAACAATGCCAAATCATCAGCGGATGTGCTGCTTCGTTGAGCATGAGAATAGTAGAAGTTAAAATAAACAGGCACCATTACATTCGACATGTCAATCGCAGGCATGGTCCATTCATCAACAGCATAGGTTGAATTGATGTAATTGTTAATTCTGATACATGAAGTTCCGCTATATCCTACGCCGGTGATTCTTGTCCAGGTCTGACCATTGTCAGGATTGTAAATATATCCATCTGTTCCCGGGAATGATCCGGCTGTTTCGAAGTCTTCAAAGTATGGGATGGTATCATTAGCTGCTCCTGATACACGTACATAACCGACACGGCTAAGACTATCTGTACCTGTTGCGTTTGACGGAACAAATAATACATCATACAATCCCGCAGTAGTGTACTGAACCACAGGCATTGAATCTGTAGAAGTACTCGGCGTTCCACCCGGAAATTCCCAATACCATGAAGTTGCTTTCCCGTTCCAGGAAATGTCTGTGAAGGTTACTGTTCTTCCTGCGCATATTTCTTTTCTGTTTGAAGAGAAGTCAGCATTAGGAGAGCAAATGTTTATAGGTGAGCCATCAGTTCCGGTTGCGATGAGATTGGAATTCGTCCATAAATTGTTTCTTCCGGATAAGCCTGAATTCAAAGCGGCAAACATGCGGGTTTTCTGATCCGTGGTGAACATCACATCACAGTAGGAATAATCCATAAAATTTTGGTAGTTCTCAACGATTGGAGGATTGCAAACGACTGCAGAAGATTGAGTCTGGCAAGTGCTAAATCCTTTTGTAATGGGTGTGTCATTTACAAAATCATCGCCACAAACAGTGCCGACTTCATTGCCGCCACCCCAAGGATGGAGCAGGTTTAATACATGACCAAGTTCATGCGTAAGAGTACGTTTATTGTTTGGAGAACTCGTTCCAATACTGCCTGTATAGTTGTGGCGGGTAAGGATACCATCAATATTTCCCGGGGTAGAAGCAGAAGGGAGGTAAGCGTAAGCGGCAGCTCCGGTTCTTTCGAGGGTGTGTGCAACCCAGATGTTGATGTATTTCTGATTAGGCCATGGATTTAATTTCGACGCATCATTCGCATTATAGGTAAGGTTTGTTACAATCCTGTCGATTCCATTGGTGCAATTTCCATTAGGATCAATATTGGCAAGTCGGAACTCAATCTGAGCATCTGTTGCAATGGATAAAAATGGAGGAATGATTTGAGATGTATCTGCATTTCTCTTGGCATAGTCATCGTTGATTACTCGAATAGCATCAAGAACTTGTGCGTCAGAGATGTTCTCCGGACCA
This sequence comes from Bacteroidota bacterium, assembly GCA_004295015.1. Lineage (GTDB taxonomy): Bacteria > Bacteroidota > Bacteroidia > AKYH767-A > 2013-40CM-41-45 > QQVM01. The sequence continues at coordinate 94,559 of SHNE01000035.1, forward strand.
TAATTGTGGAGGATGTGAAATACCACAGGGATAATGTACAGTGGAGTTCCTGAGGACGTGAGTCTTTGGTTGGCCTGATCTCTCACATAGTCAGCCGTAAAGTCTTCCAACTGTTGACGCACTCTGAGAATATCCGGATTGTTTTTTATTAATTCCTGATTCACTTCATCAGTGTGACAACGTAAATCCTGCTGCGCCATTGCCGTGTTGCCGAAAAATGCAGTCAGCAACGCTAAGAGTAGTATTTTCTTCATGAAATATTAGGTAGTTTTTATCAGATGGTTAGATCCTTCGATGAGATACAAAGATACTCAAACTTTTAAAATTTTCCCAGCAGCATAGCCTTTTGACAATCGAGTGACCTAATCACTTTGATTGATAAAAGCATGAATTTATCCTGAAATGAACGATTTTAATTAGCCAATCGCCTGCTTGAGGTCCGCTAACAAATCTTTAACATCCTCAATTCCGACACTGAGTCTCAATAATGAGTCAAGTACGCCTGCTTTTTCACGGGTTTCTTTTGGAATGGATGCATGTGTCATGCTTGCCGGGTGTCCGATTAATGATTCAACACCACCCAATGATTCTGCCAATGAAAACACCTTGGTTCGACTTGCCATAGCAAAAGCTTCTTCTTTCGAATTGCCTTTGAGAGTGAAAGATATCATTCCTCCAAAATCTTTCATTTGTGCCTTTGCCACAGCATGATTTGGATGATCTGTAAAGCCCGGCCAGTAAACTTTGTCAACTTTGGGATGCGCCCGCAGGTATTCAGCTACTGCTTTTCCATTGATGCAATGTCTGTCCATCCGGACATGAAGTGTTTTCAATCCACGGAGAACAAGGAAGCTGTCCATTGGTCCCGGAACAGCACCACAAGAATTGGCAATAAAAGCTAAATCTTCATGGAGTTTATCGTCGTTTGTACACAAAGCACCGAGGATTACATCTGAGTGTCCTCCGAGATATTTTGTTGCTGAGTGGGTCACGATATGAGCGCCCAGGTCAAGAGGATTTTGAAGATACGGCGAGGCAAAAGTATTGTCGACAACGAGGAGAAGCTTGTGTTCATTAGCAATAGCTGCACATGCCCTGATGTCAATAATTTTCATCACAGGGTTGGTTGGAGTTTCCACCCAAATCATCTTGGTTTTCGGATTGATGGCTTTTTTCATTTCAGCCATGTCGTGCATGTTAACAAAGCGAAAAGTTATTCCAAAAGGTTCAAATATTTTGGTAAACATCCGGTATGAACCACCATATAAATCATCGGTAGCTATCACTTCATCGCCGGGGCGCAAAAGTTTTATGATTGCATCTTCTGCTCCTTGTCCGCTGGAAAAGCATAATCCATGCTTAGCATTTTCCAATGATGCGATACATTTTTCGAGTGCAATTCGTGTTGGATTTTTTCCTCTTGCATAAGAATATCCCTTGTTTTTTCCGGGACTTTCCTGTACATATGTGGAAGTCTGATAAATAGGTGTCATGATGGCCCCGGTGCTTGGGTCAGGCTCCTGCCCTGCGTGGATGGCTCTTGTTCCGAATTCTTGCTTTTCGTTCATGGGGATAAAGTTAAGAGAAATTATTCGTTCCGTTAAAAGAAGGCTTGTTTCAGATTTGCCGGACAAAAAAAGCCAAGGCAGAGTTTTATTGGATATTCCTTTAAAACTATTTGTAGAAGTTCATCTCTTCCAAATAATTCCAGGCTGATTCCGGGAGCATATACCTGACATCCTTTTTTGCCTTGATGGCATCACGGATAAAAGTTGAAGATAATTCCATCAAAGGCGCATCGATCAATTTTACTTTCGGATGCTGAAGAAGCGGACCTCCCTCCGACCCTTTTCGCGGATATACATAAAGTTCATTGTGTTCAAGAATTTGCTCATAGTTTTTCCACTTGTGAAATGTTTCCAGGTTATCGCTTCCCAGAATAAGTGCAAACTGATGTTCAGGAAACTTCTCATGTAAATAAGCCAGAGTGACTACGGTAAAACTGGGTTTATCCAATTTGAATTCTATGTCACTTGCTTTTATTTTTCGATTGTCTCCCAAAGCTATTTTCACCAGAGCAAGTCTGTGGTGGTCCTGGAGAAGCGTTCTTTTTAGTTTGTGTGGATTGTGAGGCGAGACCATAAGCCAGACCTGGTCCAGATCGCTGAACTCGGAAAGGTAACCGGCAATGATCAGGTGTCCGTTGTGAATTGGATTGAATGACCCGAAGAATAAACCGATTTTCATGTTGTTCTGTCTTTTTAGGAATTGTAGAGAAATTTTTCCATAATTCTTTCAGCATCGGCTAATGCATCTTCCAGTTGATCATTTTTTATTACCTGATCAAATCGAAAAGCATAAGTAAGCTCGTGTTCGGATTTGGCAATTCGTGCTTCAAAGGAAGCAGCAGTTTCAGAATTTCTTGTCCGCAAACGATTATGAAGTTCATCAACGGAAGGCGGCATCACAAAAACAGAAAGCAATCTGTCGCCAAATATTTTTTTCATTTTTAATCCCCCTTCAACATCCACGTCAAAGACGGCAATTCCGTTGTTCATCCAGATTTTTTCAATTTCAGATTTGAGAGTTCCGTAAAAACGATCCTTGTATACTTCCTCCCATTCTACAAATTCATTAGCTTCAATTTTCTTCTTGAACTCATCAACGGATAGAAAATGATAGTCAACTCCGTTTTTTTCAGTTTCTCTCATCGGCCGGGTAGTAGCGGAAACGGAAAACTTCAAGCGCGGATGAATCTTCAACAGATGGTGAACAAGAGTTGTTTTGCCACTGCCGGAGGGGCCACAGAATAAAAGCAATTTACCGGTAATATCCATTACAGAACATTCAACAATAATTCCTTCACCTTTTCAAGTTCGTCTTTCAGGTTGACAACAATTTTTTGCATTTCTGCATCATTTGCTTTGGAGCCGATGGTGTTTATTTCACGACCAATTTCCTGAGAAATGAATGCCAGTTTTTTTCCATTAGAAGAATCGGATTTCAGTGTTTCCAGAAAATATTCGCAGTGTGTTCTCAGTCGCACCTTTTCTTCGGATATATCAAATTTCTCAACAAAGAAAATTAGTTCCTGTTCCAATCGATTCCTGTCTATGTTTTGTGTTTGGATGAACTCTTCAAGACTTCCCATAAGTCTTTTTCGAACCTGCTCGATTCTGCCACCTTCAAATTTTTCAACTTCAATTAATTTATCAGTGATCGAAGTTATCCTGTCTTCCAGATCTTTTTGCATGGAAGCTCCTTCGGCAAGTCTGAATTCGTTGAATGCCTCCAGGCTTAAGTCTAAAATGCTCTTGACTTGTTTCCATTCTTCTTCTGTAACAGCTTGCTTATCGTTGCTCATCACATCAGGTAAACTCAAAATGATCCTCATCAAATCAGAATCTCCTGTCTTGTATTGTTGCTGTATATTCTTCAGGTCATCATAATAAGCTTTGAAAAGGGGAGCGTTGATACTGGTCTTTTTTGTGGCTTCGGGTGAATCAACACTGAAGGAAACATCCACTTTTCCTCTCTCTATCGCCCTCGATAAATCACTGCGAAGCTCATATTCTTTCTCCCTGTACATAGATGGAAGCCGGAGAGTAAGGTCAAAAAACTTGCTATTCACCGATTTAACTTCAATCGTGATGCTTTTGTTTAGGTAGGTGGCAGTTGCAGTGCCGAAACCTGTCATGGAACGAATCATAGGAATATATTGAAAAGAAAGGACAAAAATAGTTTAAGATTCGGTCTTCACAAGTGTACGCCGGTTTACGCAGTAGACACCTGCAAAAATCAGAATACAGGCAAGTACCTGCACAGAACTGACCATTTCATTAGTGATGAAGCGTGAAATGAGTGTGGCGAAGATGGGCTGTAAATAAATATAGTAACTGACCACGGAAGGGCTCAGGTGCTTTAGGCCAAAGGTGTTCAGTAAATAGGCGGCAAAGGTTGTAAAAAGCAAGACAAAAGCCACCGAAAACCAGGCTGCCGCTGTAAAGTCAGACCATTGAACTTTTTGCAATTCAGGTGCACCGAAAGGAATAACGAATAATGTTCCGAATATAAAAGTCCATTTAATTACCTGAATGGTTCCATATTTTTTCATGAGAGGTTTTGCTCTAACCATGAACAAGGCGTAAGATGCAGCATTGAGCAAAACCATTAAGTCACCGAGGGCGGTAGGGGAACCACTGGCAGTTTTATACTGAAGAATAAGTGTAACAGCTCCACTGAGTCCAAGTAAAATACCCAGTCCCTGCATTGGAGTCAGGCGGTTTTTTAACAGGAGAAAAGCCATACCTGTTACAAGAATCGGAGTTGAAGTCATGATCAAAGCAGCATTAATGTTGGATGTTCGGCTGAGTCCTTCGAAAAACAAAAGCTGATTTATGGCAACTCCAAACAAGCCAAGCTGAATAAAGCGGAATACATCTTTTCGTTCAATAGGTCTTACTGAAGGAGAAAGCCTGTCCAGAATGATAAAAAGCAGAGTGGCAAAAATCACTCTGAGCATAATAAAGCCTGAAGGACTAAGAAATTGCGGCATGGCTATGCGTGCAATGCTGAAGTTGGCCCCGTAAATCAGGTTAGCAAAAAAAATGGAGGCATGAGCCTGATTGCGTTCTGTCATTTTTTATGCAGTGCCACTTTAGCAGCAGCCACAACTTTTGCGGAATTGCCGATAAATAGTTGATCATCGACCAAAACCACAGGGCGTTTCAGAAAAGTATATTCCTGGAGTATATATTTCCTGTAATCCTTCTCTGACAGCTTCATTGTATTCAAACCCATACTACGGTATTTCATGGCAACACGACTGAAAAGGGCCTCATGGCTGCCTGCTCTTGTAAGCATCTCGTCCAATTGCTTTGCTGTGATTTTCTCAGTTTTAATATCCTGCAATTCGACATCCTTCCCTGGTTTTAATTCTTTTAAAATTCGCTGACATGTGCTGCAGGTGCTGAGGTGATAGATTTTTTTCATGTGATTTATTCTGCAATATTACTCTTTTCCGGCCGATTTTGTTTTGAACAGTTCATCGTTCAATTTTTTATATGCGAAGGTTTTTTCTGATGAATTGAGTCATACCTTTAAAGGTAATTTGGCATATAAATTTGGACCGGTAGATAATAAGGATTCATGAAGTAAGGGTTCTTGGATTGACTAAATGATTTATCACTTGAAATACAATTTCCTTTTTTTATTGCTTTGTTTTGCCTCATTATTTTATTCAGAGCGTGCACAAGCAAACCATGCAGTCGGTGCGGAGTTAACTTATGAATGCCTTGGCTCGAACCAGTACAGGTTAAGATATGCTTTTTACCGCGATTGTTCCAGTACGGCTGCTCCAAGTTCTGTTCCGATCAATTACTCCTCCGCTTGTTTTAGCGGGGGAAGTATCAATTTAATTCCTGTTGCCGGAACTCCCACACAAATTTCTACGGTTTGTCCCTCTTTGAATAGCTCCTGCAATGGAGGAACGTATACCGGAATTGAGGAATGGATTTATACCGGTGTTGTAACTTTGCCCGGCCTTTGTTCAGACTGGCTTTTTTCATACGGACTTTGTTGCAGGAATGGTGGAATCACAACAGTAAGTAATCCAACAACCTATCAACTCTTTGTTTTTGCCTTGTTGAATAATGTGGATGGTATTTGTAATAATTCACCCAGATTCAATAACAGGCCATTTATTTATGCCTGCATCGGTGAAACTGTCTGCTTCGATAACGGAGTATCTGATGTCGACGGTGATTCTGTGAGATACCAGATCATCACTCCATTGGCGGCTGCCGGAAACTCGATTATTTATGATTTCCCTTATTCAAATTCCCAGCCTGTTTCGTCTTCACCGCCCGTGATGTTTAATCCTGCGGATGGAAGTTTTTGCATGAAACCAACCGCATCGGAGGTTAGTCCATATGGTCTCTTAGTCAGCGAGTACCGTGACGGAATTCTTATAGGCCAGGTGGAAAGAGATATTCAAATCGAAACAAGGGCCTGCACTAATGCAAGTCCGTCTTTGACAGGAATAAACGGAACACCGATTAAAAGTATGAATATCTGTTCGAATATTCCCACGGAATTTTACATATTAAGTGATGATAATGATAGTATGGATCAAACTACCATCAGCTGGAATGATGGCATACCCGGAGCTCAATTTATATCATGGGGAGGCATGCATGATTCGGCGACATTTGCCTGGACACCATCTGTTGGGGATGCACTCAGTAATCCACATTGTTTCTCAGCGACCGTAAATGATGATCACTGTCCTTATATAAATCAGAGCAGTGCAAATTATTGTATGTATGTGCTGGATTCAACGGATAGCAGATGTCTGACGAGTTCTATACCGGAACAAAGAAAAAAGTCCGATGTAAGAGCTTTCCGGGTTGATAATAAATACATGCTGGAGTGGACAGGAAAAAATGTTTATAGCAATTGCAGAGTCTACGATTCCACAGGTAGAATTATTTATGATCATGAGATCGATGGTATGAATACGGAGATCGATATTGCAGGGTTTCGAGGAGGTCTTTATCTGATTTGTTTGAATGGTCTTGATAATTGGTGTAAGTCTTTCGTTAAAGAATAGAAACACTTGCACGATAGAGTTGTATTGTCTCAAGAGTTTTCAGCCGCTGATTTGTGTCAATTTAAAATTTAAGAATTAATGGGAATCCTTTATTTAAAAATGCGGAGTATTTTTTTATTTATTTTATTGGCGTGCACAATCATTCCAATGGAACTTTCTGCGAGCCATACAATAGGCGGAGAACTTACTTATATATGTACTGGAGTAAACCAATTTGAAGTCACCTACAAATTTTACAGAGACTGTACTGGAATTTCTGCACCATTGGATGTAACGCTGATTTCAACTTCTTCCTGTTACCCTTCCGTGAACCTTATATTAGACCCTACAGCATGGAGTCCACTTCCTGTTACTACTACCTGTCCATCTGCAAGTACATCTTGCAACGGAGGCGTCTATGCTGGCATTGAGCTTTGGGTATATACAGGCATTTTAACCTTGCCCGGCCTTTGTACAGATTGGCGATTTGGAGTAAGTGTTTGTTGTCGAAATGTTGCAATCACAACATCAGACACAGCATCTAGCTCTAACATATATACAGAGTGTTTACTCAATAATCAGGATGCAATTTGCAATAATTCACCGGTGTTTACTGATGACCCATATCCCTTTGGTTGTGTCGGACAAAAAAGTTGTTTTAGTAATGAGGCTTATGATGCAGACGGCGATTCACTCAGCTACCGGTTGATTGAACCAAAGACAACAGCAACACTTACCCTTTTATATAATCCTCCCTATTCAGGAACACAGCCGGTACTTTCATCTCCACCTGCTCAAATGAATTCATTAACAGGCGAATTCTGTACGTATCCAACACAACCGGATGTTTCAGTGTATGCGATACAGGTAAGCGAGTACCGAAATGGAATTTTAATTGGTCAAATTGAACGCGATATTCAATTTAGGATAATTAATTGTTCAAATATTCCGCCAACATTAAGCGGACTCAATGGAACATCAGGTTTTAATGCTACACTATGTGTTGGCACAAGCTATGATTTTAGCATTTATAGCAGCGATCCTGATATCGGACAAAACACCAATATTCAATGGAACTGGGGAATTAATACTGCTTCATTCGTTAGTTATGGAAGTGCTAGAGATTCGGCACATTTTATATGGACGCCGACCTTGTCTGATGTTAATACAAATCCGCATTGTTTCGTTGCAAAAGTTAGTGATGATAACTGCCCATACTTTGCTAATGCATCTGCCTATTATTGTTTCACTGTAATCGATTCATCGGATATATTATGCGGAAATGTATCTGTAGCCGAGGAAATTGTTCCACCACTCGTCAGGATTTATACCAGCACAGGCTTGAACGTTTATAATTTAGAATGGAATAGCTTCGCCGGTTTTACAAGTTTGCAAGTCTATGATGCTGCCGGCCGACTTCTTGTGGATGAAAATGTTAGTTCGCATTCGATTTCATCCATCAATCTCGAGAACCTGAGCAGAGGTATATATTATGTGTACCTCCGGGGTAAAGATTACTGGAGCAAAAGCCTGGTTCGCCACTAAGACTGATCAAATTGGACAAGCATCAGGCAGCTGCATTTTCTGGCACCCGCCTCTGTGTGCTTAGAATTTGACTCTTTAATGCTCAGTGCCTTGTATTTCAGGCCTTTCAACAAGTCCTAATCCATGGCTTTTTCCGAAAAAAATGACTAAGTTTGAAGCCTATTCAATCCCCGTGGAAAAAGTATTTGAAATCAAACTCCCGCAGTTTGAAGGCCCTTTTGACTTATTACTATTCTTCATCGAAAGAGATGAGGTAGATATCCATCACATTGAGATCTCCAAGATCACCAATGACTTTTTGGATTATATCCATCAGATGACGGAGCTCAATATTGAACTTGCAAGTGAATTTATACTCGTTGCCGCAACTTTGATGCGCATCAAAGCGAGACTTTTATTGCCTCGTCCGGAAATCGATGATCAGGGTAATGAAGTTGATCCTAGAAAAGATTTAATTGAGAGACTATTGTTGTATAAACAATATAAAGAGGCTTGTGAAGAGATGCGCGAGATGGAAGATGACCGTGGCATGAAAGCGCAACGCGGAAACATTCAGCGGGAGCTTGCAGAGATCGCCATGCAGAATTCTCAGGCCGAGGAAATGGTTAATCTTTCTTTGTATCAATTGCTCAATACCTTCAATAAAGTGATGAAGCGTTTTGAAGTGGAGAAAAATAAGGTGCACCATAAAATTGTTCAGTATCCTTATACGATTGCCGAACAAAAAGAGAGTGTGAGAACGATGCTTCGTGGTCGCGATAAGGTTCCCTTTCAAGATATTATTTTTACTTGTGAGAATAAGGTTCAGGCAATTTTCACCTTCCTAGGAATTCTTGAACTTCTGCAAGAGCAGATCGTCAGGATTACATTGGGAATGGGATTCAATAATTTCTGGCTCAGCGAAAGCTGATCGGTGATTCCTTTATTTCTTTTATGCAACCCGATAGCAGGCAACTATTAAATACGTTCCGGCCTTCCCGGATTTTCTTGCCGATCATAATTGGATTGGGTGCAGCTACATTTCTTCTCCTTAGAAATTTCGACAAAGAAGCTTTTGAAAATATTAACTGGTCATGGAACAGTTCCTTTTGGATTCTGATGGCTTTGTTAATGATGGTGGTACGAGACGGTGCCTACATGATCAGAATTCGGGCACTCACCGACGGACAACTTAACTGGAGAAATTCATTTAATGTTATTATGCTCTGGGAGTTCGCCTCAGCGCTGGCTCCCGGGATGCTGGGAGGCGGATTTATATTCGCCATTTTTATTTTGAATAAAGAAAAGATCAACATGGGTCGGAGTATCACCGCGATCATGCTCTCTTCTTTTCAGGATGGAGTTTTCCTGGCCATCATGGCTCCCTTGGTTTATTTTACTGTTGGCAGGGAGAGGTTGTTTTCAACGCTAGATGTCGACAATATCAGTCCGGTAACTTTTGGAACAGGATTCTTCTATTCTTTTTGGGCAGTTTATTTTATCATCCTGGCATATAAACTTTTTGTTGCATACGCCTTGTTTATCAATCCGCGTTTTATAAAATGGTTGCTGATTAAAATGTTTTCACTGCCATTATTAAAACGATGGAAGCCATCAGCCCTCGAAACAGGAAATCAATTGATCGTTGCTTCTAAAGGGTTAAAAAACAAAAGCACTAAATTCTGGACTCATTCCTTTGGTGGTACCTTTGTTTCGTGGACAGCCAGATATACTATTGTAAACTGCCTTATTTTTGCCTTTCATGATGTGCCAGTTGATCAGTTCATCGTATTTGCCCGCCAGGTAGTGATGGGAATAATAATTTTATTCAGCCCGACTCCCGGAGGAAGCGGACTGGCTGAATTTATGTTTACCGATTTTCTGGGAGAGTTTATTCCGAAAGGACTGTCTGCTTCGCTTGGATTGCTATGGAGATTAGTATCATATTACCCATATCTTTTCATAGGAGCCATTCTGCTTCCAAGATGGATTCGGAAACGTTTTTCAAAAGCCGAGGTTGAAGAGGTAATGAAGCCTTGAAGAGTTAGGCTTATCAGCTCCAGATCTGTTCCAAAACTTTATGTGATTTAATATTTCCGAATCCGGAGATATGCAACTGATAAAATTCAAGCATTCGTTCAATCAGTTCGCGTTTTTCGTTAGCAGGAATTTTCAGGTTCACCGAAAAATCGGGAAGGTGGGAGAGGATTGCATAGAAATGTTTGCTTAATGCACCGGAAAGAAAGAACGGATGTGCAGGGCTGATTGATTGAAAGCTCCCTTCCTGAAGATTGAAAATGTTGTTGCTTTCTGAAAAATTATCAGTAGGATAGAAGCCGAGGTATTTACTTAGTTGTAATAAAAACAGAAGATGGAAGTCCGGATTGGCGGGCTCATGTACATCGAGCCATTGAATGGAATGAAAAAGAAAATCAAAAAGCTGCGGATTTGCTTCTTCCTCACGAATTGATTTGTAGAGCACCTCATTCAAAAAAAGTGTCATGGAGCTTTTTAACACATCGAAAGGAATGCTTTTCAAAACGGGCGACTGACGGATTTCGGATATGCGTTGCAATCCGCTTCTTTCTTTGTGATAGACGACCATTTCCACTAAGCTCAGTGACTGGAAAACAGAAGGCCTGAACTTTGCATTTTTTTTTCGCACACTGTTCACCATGTACGACTGCAGACCATAAAGTTCAGTATATATTTTTACTACAATACTCGTCTCGGAAAAATCCGTCGTGTGAAAAATAATACCACGGGTTTTGTGCAGCATTAATTCGCCATTAAAAATTTCGTGACGCAGGTTTGGCTTCCGTCAGAATTGCTCACAAAAACAGTATAGACGCCTGTTTTTACTCGCTCACCACTGAAATTATTACCGTTCCATATAGCCTGCCCGCCATTTGCTATAGCATGATAAACGAGGTTACCGGCAACATCAGTAATTTTTACGTCGGCATTTTCCAGTAGTCCGCGAATTGCAATCGGGCCGTAATAATCGTGTTTTACAGGATTAGGAAAAACGAGGTAGTCATCGCAAACTTCTCCGCCTTCAGTTGCATCTCCCCGGTATGATATAATACCTTTTTCCGTTCCAAAAAATACTTCACCGCTTTTTTCATCAATGGCAATGCTGCTGATATAATTTGAAGGCAGGGGAGAGTTGGATGTATTGAAATTTAAAAGTTGCTTGGTTCCGTCGGATGACATGAGGAATACTCCTCCATTCGTTGTCCCAAACCATTTTCGGTTTGCCCCATCAATGGTAATGGCGGTAACGGCTTCTGTTTCCAGTAAGTATTGTGCAATGCCATCTTGTTCGAGAATGATGCGTTGTGAATCAAATGAGCTTCCTGAGAAAACATTTCCCGGGTTATAAATTACAGAAACACCTTTGTCTGTTCCAATCCAGATGGCACCATCTTTATCTTTGGCAAGACAACGCACAAATATATTTGGCAGAGCTCCCTGTCCGGTTGCGTCAGTAATTCGTCTAAACTGATCATCGCCGGCTGTTGCCGGATCGTTCTCGTTGAAAACACCGATGCCTTGTCCCTGACTGGCACCTTCACGTAATATAAACCATTTTTGATTGAGGTCATCAACTAATATTTGCAGCACAGCGAAACGGGCCAGATCCACAACCGGAATTACAAATGATTGCCAGCTACCATCGGGACGACGAACTGAAATAGGTGAAGTGTTTCCACCTGCGCCTACCCAAAGATTATTGTTTTCATCGAAAGTAACTCCTCCGGCAATTATATAATCTTCTAATCCGGTACGACCAAACAAGGTGCTGTTTGATCTCTTATAAATTTCAATACCACCGGATTTTCTGCATTCCATTACACCGACACCCCAACATGCGAAAAATGCATGATCAGGATCGGAAGGGTCTACTGCAACAGAAATCAAAGCAGGACTGCCCGCTGCAATCAGGGCATTGTATGTATTATCGTTACTCGTGTTATATGTATTCCATTGGTTTCCCGAGAACAGGTACCATCCATTTTTTTGGCTGTAGTTTATTTCATCCAATTTCAAAGCTCCGGATGCCACCCAAATATCACCGTGCCTGCTATCCATAGCCCAGACGGCTGCAGATCTTGGTCCGTTGGGTGCAATTTCCTGCAGAGAATAAGGGGAAACGGAAACTCTGATAAGTCCTTTGTTTTGATCGGCCACCCAAAATACTCCCTGATTATCAACGAAGCCATTCATAATACTTGCATTGTAATACATGGAAACATCCACCCGATACACTTCGTTTTTGGAAGCGTCAAGGGCTGATATTTTAAAATTATTTCTATACAAGAGAAAGTTATTGTAAGAATCAACACGGCCACCCTCATAATCATCGTTAAAATATGAGCTCCATACTCCGGAATTATATTCAAGCACAGAGTCAAGAGAAAATGCAGGATTGGTTTTAACGACATAGAACTTTCCGTTCAAAGAGGTAGCTGAAGTGTAATTAGCATTTGGTGCAACTACATTTGTTTCACGATGCCAGGCAGTATAATTGAAAATGTTAGGGTCATTGTAATTGGCCATATACATTCCGCTGTCTGTCACTGCAAGCATCTGCGTGCCATTAAAAGCCAGTGCATTGACATTTGTGTTTTGGCCATTTTGCCCGATGTAATAAGTATCACTTACTTCGCGTCGGGAAAGGTCTATTACGACAATCCCGAACTCACAGGATAAATAAGCATGACCACCGGCAAAAAGTATATGATTGATTCGCTTTCCACCAACAATATTTTTTCGTTTAATATCGGGAAGGTTTATAATAGTCTTGTCAGGCAGAATAAGGTCAACATTAGAGGTTATGTAAGCTACTACAACGATACCGCTGTTTTTATCGGCACGTATCCCGGAAATTTCATAATCCGAAAGGCCGCTCAGACGGGTAACTAAATTAATCTCACCATCGGTTTTTGAATACGTAAAAATACCGTACTGACCGGCTGCGTAAACAGTTTCTCCTACTTCTGCGACTCCGATCACAATGTTAAATGGAATGTGCTCACGCCATTGACCAATTGAGATGTCGGGATTTTGAGCAGAGCTCGAAAAGCTATTGATGAAGGCCAGACTTATGAGAAGCCAAATTCCGGTAAGGATTTTTTTCATGGTAAATTAAAAGTGGAGATTTGATGCCAACGATAGAAGAGTGATTATATTGTCAAACTCCTGCCCGATTAGTGCATAAAATTACGAATTTTGTCCCAAGCTCAAGAATAATAATCCTGTTGAATTTCTCTATGAGGCGTTTTTTTCAAAGCATTGATCGATTTTGTCTTCTTATGGAGGATAAACTGGGTCTAAAGCTGAGTAGTATATTGATCGGATTAATTTTGCTGGGCCTGGCAGCCTTGTTTACCAGTCCTCGCTGGGAGCTTTTCTTTCATGGTAAAGGTTTTTCAAGATTGTCTCTCGCTCCCTTTGATTTATCTGTGGAAAGTAGCCTTCGTTACAGGATTCTTTCACCTTTGCTCGGTTACCTTCTCTTTTTGAAAGGAGCACTGTTCAAGTATTTTATGCTGGCAGCCCTTGCAATATTTCATATGCTCGTTTATTTTTTCCACCGACGCAAAGGATTCAGTCCGCTTGAAAGTCTTGGCATTGGTATGCTTCTTTCTTTGTCTACGCTAAGTTTTTTTCAATTGTATTTTCCCGGTTATACCGATCCGGTCTCTTACATCTTACTTTTAATTCTGCTATTCAATCGCGAAAGAAATGTGCTTGTGATGACTTGCCTTGCACTCATGATCTTTAATCACGACAACACAGTATTTCTGTTCCCGTTTTTGTATTTGTTTCTCTTAGGGAACGATTTTTCTTTTCAAAGGCTGGCAAAAACATTTCTACTCTTTATACCGGCTATCATTTTGTATGCAACCTATAGATTTGTGCTTGGCTCCATCACCGAGGTGGGCTTTGATACCGGCTATTATTTTTCACAAGAGAATTTACGTTGGACATGGGATCATGTATCAGAACATCTCGCAGAGGGGATTTTTCAGGCTTTCAGAATGGGCTGGATCTTGCCACTTGTTGCGCTGTTAATCAATATCAGAGACAAAAGGTATTATGAAATAGTGTTAATACTTACCTGCTTCTTTTTTGTCGCCTCTCAGTTTTTCATTGCTTACGATATTTCCAGGCTCAGTGGCCTGGCTTTCCCCCTGATTATTTTGAGTGGGTGGCGATTTAAAGAGTCGCTAAGTCCTCGTACTTTTAGGGGATTGCTATGGGCAGCAGTGATTATTAATTTGTTTGTGCCATCGCTCTGTGTAGGTGCTCTGGAGCCTACGCCATATCCTCCGTTTTGGTGGCCTGAATTAAAGGAATGGATTTTTTCTAATTAAATTTAGCTGATCGGGAATTAATTAAACCGCTTCATTTGTTTTTTTTTGAGCACAATCGTCAGTTCTTCATTCCCCAACAAATACCAATAGCGAAAAATTTTGGTGAAGAATCCTATAACCATTTTTTGAAAAAATCCGGGTTCCTTATTGTTGTTTCTAAATGAAAAGAGATTGATAAAATTAAGAAGTAGCATGAGGCTGTCGCCACCTTTGATGCGTATATGAGTTTTTTTGTAACCGGATGAATTTGCCAGTTCGCTTAGTGATTGTTCATTGAAATGATTGATATGCACAGGAACCTGCCACCAGCCCCAGTACTTGCCGAAAATTTTAGGACTGATTGATTTGTAATTTGGAACAAGAATATAAATCATTCCGCCTGGATTAAGGTGGTTTTGCAAGTCAAGCATTACTTCGTCGGGCTTCAGCAAATGTTCAAGTACATGAGAAAGCACGATGACATCAAATTTTTCGTTCGAGTTGGCAATAAAATTTTCAATGCTCATGTCATCCACATCGAGGCCGTGATTTCTGCAGTATTTAACAGCATCTCTGCCTATATCAATTCCTTTAACTTTGTATTCTTCCTGTAGTGATTGCAAGAGGTACCCAAACATGCAACCAACTTCGAGAACTTTTGGATGTGTGTTTGCCGGAGAATTCTGTTTGATGAAATTCGCCATGGCCCTTGCCCGGTATTTTTTTTCACCCAATGCGAGCAAATGAACCGGATATAAATAAGTCTCTGAGTAAATTTGATTTAGTTCAGCCTTGTTTACCGTAGGGTATGTAATTCCGTTACTACAACGGGTGCAAATAGCCACAGAGTATGGCTTGCTTGTATAAACAGAATTTAATCCTGAATACAAAACTGTAGCTTCAGTATTTTTACAGCAGGAACAAGAAACAGGAATCACGGTCATTAGCTTCTTTCAACTAGTCCAAGCGTTGTCAATCCGTTAGCGAGCGCGAATTGCTGAGGAAATGCCGGAAATTCCGGAGGAGATATAAATTCATCATGCAATAATCGCTTTGTCAACAGTTCCACTTCTTCAACGCTGATTAATTTCATACATTGATTATCTCCTTTGCATGGAGGAGTAAGAAACTCATGTACACATGGGGAGCAGTAAATATTTTTATATAGACCAAAAGCATAGGGGTTCTGGCCATATTGCGATGGTGATGCCGGGCCGAATAAACATACCGTAGGTTTTTTTAAGGAGAATGAAATGTGCATAGGACCTGTGTCATTGGTGACGGTCAGGCTTGCGCCGGATATCAGTGCAAATAATTCTCCTAAAGTAAATTTGCCCGCTGTATTAAATACTTTATCACGCACTCCGTCCGTAATCATTTGATTCAGTTCTTCTACCCATTCATACTCGCTTTTTGAGCCAATGAGATAAAAATTTAGCTTAGGAAATTCATGTGAGAGCCTCGAAATGAGAGAGGCAAAATTCTCAAGTGGCCAGCGTCGTTCAACGCGTAAGTCAGATGCATTTGGATTAATAACAATATAACGTGTTGTGTTATCCGGATTTAGCTCCCCCGTGATTTTAATGCAGCTCTCCCTGTCTTTATCGCTAACTTTATAGGGGAATAAACCGGTTTCGATTTCCCGGCAACCTACAAGCCTGCCCATTTGTAAGTAAGATTCTGCGATTGGTGCACGAGGATTAAAAAACATCATGTGCGTGTAAACACCAAGCCGGATATTTCGTTCGGCTCTGTAAAACCCCAGCCTGTTCCTGCTTAAGCTTAAGGTTGCGATGGCAGTACTGTAATATGAATAGGTCTCCAGGTCAATGTAAAGGTCCGCCTTTTTCTTCCATAGTTTTCTTAGCAGTTTCCATGTGCTGCTTAAAATACCGGAAATATTTCTGTCGTCGATACACCATACTTCATTGATGCAATGGGTTTTTTTGAGTAGCGCTTCATTTGCCTTTGCAGTTACAAAGTATATTTGTGCTCTGGGAAAACTTTTCCGTAATGTTTGCAGCAGTGGTGTCGTTTGAATGATACTACCCATCCCCAGGAACTTACACACAACTATCCGTTCAGGTATTTTATCAAAGGAATGATTAATGCCCAGGATTTTCCCCAGAATTCTCGCAAAAATATTCAAAATGTTCACGGCGAGACGACCGATCCACTCATCAAGTAAAACTTTTGATTTTGTTTTCAATTTCAGTCTCCTTTTTCGATTTCAATATGTTCCAGTTGGATTGCAGAACCAATTGAATAAACAGAAATCCATTCTACTTCATTTGACGACCAGTTATATTGCGAGCTCATTCTGATTTTGTAGTTTTGAGGCTGCTGGCCATGTTTCATAGTAAATATAAACCCGCCTTGTTTTTTGTTTTTTGTGCCATAATTTAATACAACATCGACATCCTTATCGCCCCCGGCCTGTCCTCTTAAAATCACATAATTGCCATCTCCTGTATTCATTTTTGTGGGAATGTTGATCCTTGTTTCCCTGTCAGCTTCCAATGTATAAGATTGGTTCAGCAATAGTATTTCTTCGCCACTGCTTTTTTCTCCACTGATTTCATCAAAACTTCCCCAAACATACGGAATGAATTTTAAGGAATGTTCTACAGGCTGAATCGAAACCCTGTCAGGATAATAGTCGCTTTCGTTTAATTGAATTGTGTTGATGGAATAAGCGGCAGAAGGCGGGAGTTGCAATTCCAGGGATTGAATGAATGCTTCGCCCTCTTTTGTTTCAAGCATGATAAATGGCTCCGAGTAACCTCCTTGTATTCGAATGTCCGTTTTTCTGGTTTCAGAACCGTGCTGTCCACTGTATGTAGTGACTACAGAAAAAATTCCCTGTGTTCCTGATACAATGGAGATATTAAGATGGTATTTTTTATTCTTTTTCAGTAAGACCGGCGATTTGATGATGTTTTTTACTCTGATGTTTTCATCCGGATTTGCCTGTAAGCTAATGCTGTCAGGCTGTTGTCCTCCGCGAATATCTAATCCATTCAAATTATTCAGTGAGATTAAAGAAGAAGATGCAAGAGCCGGAGGATTACTGTTTCGCTTTAGCCATACTGAATGATTGTTTATGATTGCGAAGGGCTTATAGTTTTTGTAAATGTATTCACTGATTCTGTAGTGCCTCAGTGTGTTAGGTATCCCGTCAAGGTAATCCCAAAAGCTGGCCGGAACATTGGAAAATATAACTACAGGTATATCATACTTGTTTAAATTAGTTAAAAAATCTCTCTGTAATTTCTCATTATGTGCCGTATGCGGAATCTGACAAAAATAATTTGGCGTGATCCGGTGCAGATAGTAGTACAGCATAGGGCTATTGCTGAAATCTAAGAAGGTACTCGAATCCGGAAAATTATTTTTTAGAAATTGATCAAGATCTTTGTATTTAAGTTCTGTTCCTGCTTGTTCAGGTGTTCTGTTTAATACAACTGCAGCAGGAGTAATAAATAATCCTTGTGCTTCCTGCTGTTTCGCAAAAAGGTATGTGTTGCTTCGGCTGAGTTCCGGAGAATTAAATTTATAGTTAATAACCAGTAATGTTGCGAGTGAAGTGAAAGCAAAAAAGCCAAGGGCTTTGTTTTTTTGAAAACGAGAATTGAAAAATACTGTTGAAGCGAGAATGAAAAAGCCATAGGAGGTAAGTGCCGTATCCCATTGCTCTGCCAGAGTATGTCTGACCAAACCGCGTTGAAAATTGGCAAAGTAAAAAATGCTTAAAAATAGAATGGCTAATGCAAGCTTATTGTTTTGTTTTGTGTTTTCCTTGTTGCTGACTAATCTGTAAAAAGCGTAGGCTGCTGCAGTAAATACCAGAATTGGTAATACGAAATAGAGAGAATAGTATTTTATGTCTTTTTGTGGAGATAAATCCTTTAGTCCGTACGACTGGAAAGATGAAATATATCCCAAAACTTCTGAAATTCTCAGGAACAAGTTGCCTTGATAAGTTATAGCAGTTATAAGAAATAGTATAAAGGATGCTGCTGAAACTAATCCGAGTCCTTTCCATAGCATTTTCGAATCAGTTTTATATCCGGGAGTGGCGTAACATAGAATAAGCAATCCGATAATACCTGCAACGAGATTGGCTGAGCCCAAATCAATTCTCCAAAAAATCATCAGAACGATTAGCAGAAAATAAACAACATAGTTACCTGTACTCTGTTTTCGGTAAAGGTTAAACAGTGCCAGAATGCTGACCGGAATTAAATTGTAATAAGTCGGCAGAATGAAATCCGAGTAAGGATAAAATAATGCTATGAAAGCAGCGATCAAGCCATTCTCAGTGATCCTGAAAACAAGGTAGTAGATAACCAGGGTGACTATGACCGGGATGATAAATTGGTAGACAAAGCCACCAAGTGGATTATAGCCATTTAAAAAAGAGAATAATGCTCCGGGAGCAAAGTCAGAAAAAGCATGTGAGCTGAAGGTGTCAAGAAAAGGAATCTTCCCAAAGTCATGAAACTGTTGAAGAGGCAAGATTCGATTGGCGTCTTCAAACCAATCTATTCCGGGTACTACAATTGGTTTATATGTTGCCAATGCAGCGATCCCAACACAAAGAATGGGAAACCATGAACGATTTAAAGAATAAAATAAATCTGAAGGCTTAGTTTGAATTTCTTTTCTCCATTTTTTTCTTCTGTATGCCATCCATATAACCAACAGCATTAACAGGCTGCCAAATATGAATTTTATATCGAGCTGATGTATTTGATGCTGGTTTAAAATCATATAGATTTCATTGCTCACAACACTTAAGAGCGGGATAAATGCCAGCGGAGCACTTATACGTATTTTCCCTTCAACAGACGATGCACTGATTGGTTCTATGCGTTGAGTCAGGAAGTAAAACAATAATAAAACTGCGGAAAAGGAGAATACGAAAATGGGTAATGACTGACTGCCATTTATCCCTGCCAACTGAAACAGTTGAACCTGCAGAAAGAAGAGGCTAAATGATAAACTTATTATCCACACCAGCAAAGGCGTATAGGTGTTTTCGCCGTCATCGAAATTCCATTTAGACTTCATCGCCATGCCAGCAATGAATAGCAATTGAATAGCGATGATCAGATGAAGGCTGGGTTGTATATTTCCGCCAAGGACTTGAAAGAATAAAAGACAAATTCCGGCAGCAGAAATAGAATTTAGTAGTTTCAAATCCTTACCTGAGAATATCGAATTGAAACGTGCGATCACATATGTAAATGCAAAGGTAAGGATCACGAAGACAAAGAAACCATTGTAAAAAGTGTTTACCCGTTTTGCAATATCGATGCCTTCGTAGGTCGCAATCGATATGGATCTCCCATTAAACATTTCCAATTCAAAACCGGAGTCATGAAAGAAATGGTAAACAAGGTATAAAGAGAAAAAAAGTGGAATGAAAATAATTTCTGTCCAGTCAATTTCCCTGTTGAATCTAAAAAGCTTGTTCTTGTCAATCATTAATGTTCAGCGATTTCCTTTTCAAGGAATTAATCGGTTAAATTATAAAAAACCAGCTGGGCAATGGCGATAGTATTATTGAATTATAAGCCTTGAATGTGGATAAACAAGGTTCATTATGGAATCACTTTATACACAACGAATTCCTCGTTCACCCATTGTGTCTGAAGGTTTGTTGTGTAAAGACTGACATATTTCGATAAGGCTGCATCAAAAAGCGGGCTTTGCTCATTTTTCTTTGGAAGTATCAGGTATTGAACCTTTAGTCTGTTGAATAAATCTGCGTTTTCACTCACAGATTTCTGCTGTAAAAGATAGCTAACCGGCCGTCCGGTATAAAGAGCCATTGCCCTGGCCCGGGGAAACACGAGTAGGTCAGTCGGACCGGTGTTGTGGCGGATGTAATCAAACATTTCCACTGCATGAGGACTTTGTGGTCCTTCGCTAAGTTGAGATCTTTCAGTCCAGGTATGCTTAAGGTTAAAAAGCTGCTGAAGCAATAACAAGGACACAATCACATAAATAATTTTTCTTTCGGAGGATTTGCTCAGTACTTTAATAAGAGTACTTAATCCTTCAACAAAATAAATAATCAGAAATGGGAAAACAGGAAATAAAAACCTGAAACCTCCGGATGTATAAGGATATAAGCAAAGGATGAGCAAATAAAAAACAACAAACCATTGCACAATGCCATTCCTTTTTAAGAATGTCCGGATAAAACCTATAAGTACAAGGCAGGAGCTGATAATGCCCCAGATGGATATGTGTAATCCGGGCAGTGCAAAGGCTGCGCCAATTTGTTCAATGTATATAGCAAGATTTTTAGTTAAACTAAATTGATGCCCGGTCAATACATCCTGATAGAATCCTCCAAAATCTCTGATGTCAAAGTCAAATAATATGCTGTTGAGAAACAGAAAAAATGCCGATGAAACCAGGCTAAGTATTAGAAATATCTTCAGACTAAATTTTTTTCCTTCTTCGTTTTTACCGCTTAAATAATTATAGAGCAGATAGGCTCCGGTGGCCGGTATGATAAGTAATCCAACTATCCGAATGGAGGCAAGTATTGCGCACAGAATCGCACAGAGGAACCATAGCCGCATGTTTGTTTTCGCTGCATTAAACAGAAGTGCAATGGCAACAAGAGTCAAGCTAAAAGGGATTTCGGAAAGTACCTGTGCTTTAAGATTCAGGCTTTGAAAATGATAGGCTAAGAAGACACTTAAGAGGAAAGACAGTCCGGGAGAAAAAAATGTTTTGAAGTATAAAAAACAAAGTAATGTCAGAGAAATTAACAATACGCTTTCAAGAATTAAGAGCGGCTTTATGCTTATTCCGCTGATGGCCACAAGTGGAGAAAGCAGCAATGGAAATCCCACAGGATAAGCTTTAACAGCATAGTTTCCGGAGTTTTCATCAAATTGCAGTAGCGTACTTTTTTGCGGTTTCCCTTCAATAATATTTTTAGCCTGGATCAGGTATTGCGCAAAGTCGTCACCCCAGTCATGACTCTCCTTCACATTGATGAGCAGCAATGGAAGGAGGAGCAGAATAAGTAGAAGAAGGTAAGGTTTTGGCATTGGCTACGAATATACGATACCGCCAATCAAATAATCCCGCCTGTTTTAATGCTTAGGCTATTAATTTTTAAGGATATCGTTAATATTTTAGCTTTTGGAGCTCTGTCATACACTCGCTTTTCCGTACATTTGTTGCCATGATTTCAGCTAAGCAAGAATCTATCCTTGTGATAGGAGCAAATGGACAAATCGGTTCCGAATTGGTGGAGGAGCTGCGTCGGATTTATGGTTCCTCCAATGTCATTGCTACGGATATTAAAGAACCGAGCACTGAGGTGAAGAACGGAGGTCCTTTCTTTCAGTTGGATGTTCTGGATTTTCCTAAAGTCCATGAGTTGATTCGGAAGAATAATGTGTCACAGGTTTATCTTTTGGCTGCCTTATTATCTGCTACTGCAGAACAAAAAATAAAATCGGCATGGAAGCTTAACATGGAAGGCTTACTTGGCTTGTTGGAATTGGCAAGGGAAGAAAAGTTCAAATTATTCTGGCCGAGTTCTATTGCCGTATTTGGTTCAAATACACCTAAAAAGCAAACGCCTCAATTTACCATAACAGAACCATCGACCGTCTATGGCATCAGTAAGCTGGCCGGTGAACGTTGGTGCGAGTACTATTTCACACATTTTGGTGTAGACGTAAGAAGCATCCGTTATCCGGGCCTGATTGGTTACAAGACAGATCCGGGAGGCGGAACAACTGATTATGCTGTAACTATTTTTCATGAAGCTATTCGTAATAAAAAGTACACATCCTTTTTATCAGAGAAGTCTACTCTCCCAATGATGTATATGCCGGATGCTTTGCGTGCGACGATTTCTTTGATGGAGGCTGATGCATCTACAGTTAGTGTGCGTTCAAGCTATAACGTTGCGGGAATGAGTTTCAGTCCTGAGGAATTGGCTGCTGAGATCTGCAAGCACATTCCGGATTTTCGAATTAATTATTCGCCAGATATTAGACAGAAGTATGCTGATTCATGGCCGCAAAGTATTGATGACAGTGTGGCATTTAAAGATTGGGGATGGAAAGCAGAATATGATTTGTGTAGAATGACCGAAGACATGTATAACCATATTCAACATGCTTTGGTCTCTCACTAAAAATTCTTTTGTACAAGTATTTATCCATCTACCTTCTTTTAAAATAATAGCCATATGGTGAATGAAATATATTTAACCAATTCTTTATCGCGGAAAAAGGAATTGTTCGTCCCCCTTGTTCCCGGTTTTGTCGGGATGTATGTATGCGGACCAACAGTCTATGGAGCACCGCATCTTGGTCATGCACGGCCATATATTACTTTTGATGTTCTCTATCGCTTTCTGAATCATCTCGGATACCGTGTCAGATATGTGCGGAACATTACGGATGTCGGACATCTCGTTGATGATGCCGATGAGGGAGAAGATAAAATTGCTAAGCGGGCCCGCATCGAAAAACTTGAGCCAATGGAGGTCGTGGAATTATACACCGATAAATTCCATGAAGCCATGCGTGCCCTGAATAATACCCATGTAAGCATTGAGCCTCGTGCATCCGGCCATATCATTGAACAAATTGAGATGATACAAAGAATCATGGATAATGGATGGGCTTATGTCTCCAATGGTTCTGTGTATTTTGATGTGTTGAAATACAGTAAGTCGCATGATTACGGTAAACTAAGTGGACGGATTATTGAAGACCTTATCGCCGGTGCGGGAAATGAGCGTCGGGAGTTGGAAGGACAGGAGGAAAAACAGAATCCTGCTGATTTTGCTTTATGGAAGAAAGCAGCGCCGGAACACATAATGCATTGGCCTTCTCCATGGAGTGAAGGTTTCCCCGGCTGGCATATTGAATGTTCGGCAATGAGTACCAAATATCTGGGAGAAACGTTTGACATACATGGCGGAGGGATGGATCTTCTTTTTCCTCATCATGAGAGCGAAATAGCCCAGTCGAAAGGCGCCTGTGGAAAGTCTCCTGTTCGCTATTGGGTTCATAATAATATGATCACCATTAACGGTCAGAAGATGGGGAAATCGCTGGGTAATTTTATTAATCTGGAAGAACTGTTTACCGGAGAACATAAATTACTCGAACAGGCATATTCTCCAATGACCATCCGGTTTTTTATTCTTCAGGCGCATTACAGAAGCACACTTGATTTCAGTAATGATGGGCTGAAAGCTGCCGAAAAAGGCTTGGTTAAACTGATGAATGCATCCGAGGTTTTAAATAAACTTCATGCTTCTGAGAAATCGACCTCTGATATTCCTGCATGGAGAAAAGCTTGTTATGATGCGCTGGCCGATGATTTGAATACAGCGATCACCATTGCACATCTTTTTGAAGCGGTACGAATTATTAATTCTGTAAATGCAGGTACAGAAACAATAAGCGCGAATGACCTAGATGTACTCAAAAAAACATTTAACGATTTTGTATTCGGTATACTCGGACTCATCCGTGAGACGAATGATAGCGGTGCCGATACGGATAAGCTGATGAAATTTATTCTGTCGTTACGAAACGATGCTAAGTCGAAAAAGGACTTTGCAACTTCAGACAAAATCAGAGATGAGTTGGCGGCTTATGGTTTTAAAATAAAGGATGAGAAAGACGGAACGGTAAGCTGGACAAAAGATTAATTCTTGTATTCTGTGCTCAATGACATAATTTAATAGTAGGTATTGTATGAATTTCACTTCTCGGTTAGCTTCAAGGCTTCTTAGTATTCTGACACTTGTTTTTTTTCTTGTACTAAGTGCTTGCAGTTCTTCGGAGAAGGACAAGCAGCAATCTGAAACTATAATTCCGGCATCCGAAAGTCTACCTGTAATTACAGTTCCGGTTTTCAATGAGGATACTGCCTATGCTTTTGTAAAGGCACAATGTGATTTTGGCCCTCGTGTTCCGGGTACAACAGCACATAAGAACTGCGCTGACTATCTGGTGGACATACTAAAAAGGTATACACCATCTGTTATGGTTCAAGAAGGAAAGGTTTCCACTTACGACGGAGTTAATCTTGATTTGAAGAATATTATAGCTGCATTCAATCCTGAAAGCAAGAACAGGATTCTTCTTTTTGCCCATTGGGACACCCGCCCCTGGGCTGATCACGGGTCTGAAAGAAAATCAGAACCTAACCTTGGGGCTGATGACGGAGCAAGTGGAGTAGCTGTGCTTCTTGAGATTGCCAGGCAGTTTTCATTGCAGAGCCCTTCTGTTGGTGTGGATATAATTTTCTTTGACGTGGAAGACTGGGGAAAGAGTGGTGGAGGCGCAGAGTCAGAAGACTCATACTGCCTCGGAACACAGTATTGGACGAAAAACCTGCATGTCCCGGGTTATCTGGCAAATTATGGAATTCTTCTCGATATGGTTGGTGGACGAAATTCTAAATTCCGCCTGGAAGGAAACTCGAAACAGTTCGCCCCTCATATACTTGACAAAGTATGGAAAACCGGCGTCAATTTAGGATACTCTTCCTATTTTCTGTTCCAGGATGGTGGTTGGATTACCGATGATCACGTCTATGTGAATCGTATAAATATTCCTAGTATCGACATCATTGGCAGTGATGCCGGATCCGTAACCGGTTTCCCTGCTCACTGGCATACTCATGAAGATAACATGGATGTAATTGACAAAGGAACATTGAAGGCCGTTGGACAAACGGTGCTTCATGTTGTTTATTCCGAGCAAGGAATTTGAAATAGTGTAATAGGTTTTTGGAGTCTTAGTGTAATTCAATGATCTCTACTTCGGGAATTTTAATCATACTAAGCTCAATGTGTTTTTGATGTGCCTTGGATTTAAATTCCTGGAAAATTTCAAGTACATCCCGGTCAATATAATCACTGCTTGATCCATCAATCACAACAATAGAATACTCCGGTATTTTATCGAGCAGTTCAATAAATCTTTTTTTGCTGAGAAAACTTACATTCATGGCAAGCTTTATAGTGAATTGAACAGAATGGCCTTCTGATTTTTGAGAGACGGTATATCCTGCGAGGTATGTATGTTTAATGCTATAATAGATAGCATGAATAACTCCTATCAACACTCCAACTAATAAATCTGTAAATAGGATTGCTATTACAGTTACAAGAAAGGGTAAAAATTGCTCGCGCCCTTGTTTGTATATTGCCCGGATCATAGTTGGTTTCACAAGGTTATAGCCGGTCCGAACTAAAATAACTGACAACACGCAGTATGGTATAAGTTTGATTACAGGAATCGCAAAACTTATCGCCAGCAGAATCCATAATCCGTGAAAGAAGGCGGAGAGCTTGGTTTTTGCTTTTGCTTCAGCATTCGCAGAGCTTCGCACAATTACAGCCGTGATGGGCAAGCCTCCTACTAATCCGCTTAAAAAATTTCCTGTGCCCTGTGCAATCAGTTCATTGTTTTGTGGGGAGATTCTATTGTATGGATCCAGTTTGTCAATAGCAGCCAGGCTTAGTAATGTTTCTAAAGATGCGACAAAACAAATGATCATTCCGGTTTTCCAAATAGAAGCATTGTTGAAGAGAAGACTAAAGTCCGGGAGTTTAATTTGAGAGCTTATATCTTCGGGTATGTTTACAAATTGGGAAGGAGACAGTTGAATGGAAGGAAAATAGAAATGTAAAACCTGACTTAGAATAATGCCAAGAAAAACGACAAGGAAAGAAGCTGGTATAAAGGAGATTTTTTTTGACAAGGTCCTTTTCCACCAAATAAAAAATGACATTGAAATTAGTGTGATTAATACCGCTCCGGCAGATGTATGATGATACAAATCATTCACATTTTTGAAGGCATGATTAAAAGTAAGAATATTGAAAAGTTCATTGGTCCAGAATTCAGGCTTGTCATAGCCGATAAGCGGAGGAATTTGTTTTGAAATAAGAATGATTCCGATCGCTGAGAGCATCCCTTTTATTACAGTTGATGGAATAAAATGGGTAAAGCCCCCAAGCTTCAATAATCCTAAGGCCATTTGTAAGACCCCGGCAAGAGCAACAGACAGAAAAAACATTTCTAATCCTCCCATTTGAGTAATGGCTGTTGCGCAAATAGCAGTGAGCCCGGCAGCGGGTCCGCTCACACTCAAGTGGGACTTACTAAACAATGTAACAACTAAGCCTCCTATGACTCCGGCAATGAGTCCCGAATAAACAGGCGCATTCGACGCAAGAGCTATTCCAAGACAAAGAGGAAGCGCAACAAAAAAAACGGTGATACTTGCCTTGAAGTCGTGTTTGAGAAATGACAGAAAATAAAATCTTGTCTTTCTGTTAATGATACTCATAGATCATGTAAAATTGAAAAGAAATTGGAGTCGATTTGGTTTATTCCATCTGAATTATCAACCACTCTGTTTATTCAAATTGAAAGAAATGTCTGTAAAATGTTGAAAAGGACTGTTTGGTTTAAAAGCAACCCTGTCTTTTATTGATTGTTCTTTGATTTATTGCCGATGAATAGAATCAAATGACCGAAAAAGGAAGAAATTATTCAATAGTGAATGGAATGTCAATTTTGTAAGGTTTAGTTCCAAATTATAATTTTTGTCATGAGATGAGCATGTATGTTTGAAATTATTATTCAACATCAGTTCCATGAAAAAAATCTTTACACTTATTTCTCTAATTATTTCTTTGTTGTTCCTGAACGTCTGTGTAGTTAATGCACAATATACCACCGGCGTAGGAGTACGAGTGGGTAAATTTGCATCAGGTGTTGATGTCAAGCATTTTTTAGATGCCAATGGTAATACCGGTTTTCAATTGATGGCCGGAATAACCCGTGAAGCAAAAGGAGGGTATATTGCTAAAGGTTATTTCGTGAAACAAGTTCCAATCATGAATTCCTTGCTCAGAATTCCAATCGATATCGTTTTTGGAATTGGTGGTCATGCAAGTTATTTTAAGTATGACTACTACACCATTAAAGAAGGAAATCCTGTCTATTATAAGGATCAGACTATAGCAGCCGGTTTCGATGCAATGATAGGATTGGAATATGACACACGGAAAATTCCATTCACCATTACCTTAGATGCAAATCCATTTTACAGTATTTTGAAACCCGGTCCGGAGTGGATGGATTTCGGAATAACAGGACGTTTGAAATTCTAAGCGTATTATTTTAAAACTCCGCATTTTTCGGAGTGCGGGGGAATGGGATCACATCACGGATGTTTGTCATTCCTGTAACAAAGAGCATTAATCGTTCAAAGCCTAAACCAAATCCGGAATGTTCACAGGTTCCGTATTTGCGCGTTTCTAAATACCACCAAAGTTCTTCTTCGTGAATTTTCATTTCCTTGATTCTTGCCTGAAGTTTTTCAAAGTTTTCTTCACGTTGTGAACCACCAATGATCTCTCCTATCCAGGGAAATAAAATATCCATGGCACGTACCGTTTTTCCGTCTTCGTTTTGCTTCATATAAAACGATTTGATTTCCTTCGGATAATCTGATAAGATCACCGGTCGCTTAAAATGATCGACAAGATAATTTTCATGCTCCTTTTGTAAATCAGTTCCCCAGCTAACAGGGAATTCAAATTTTTTGTTTGAAGAGGAAAGCACCTCAACTGCTTCGGTATATGTTAGTCTTTTAAAATCCTGGCTTACGACCGACTGAAGACGATTCAATAATTCTTTGTCATATAAATTGGTCAGAAATTCCAGATCATCTTTGCAGTGCTCGAGAGCATAAGAAATCAGAAACTTTAAAAAGTCTTCGGCCAGATCCATGTTGTCTTTCAGATTGTAGAAAGCCATCTCCGGTTCGATCATCCAGAATTCAGCGAGGTGGCGTGGCGTGTTGGAGTTTTCTGCACGGAAGGTTGGACCAAAGGTGTAGACCAATCCCAATGCCATCGCACCTAATTCTCCTTCAAGCTGTCCGGAGACTGTAAGGTTGGTAGCCTTTCCAAAAAAATCTTCTTTATAATTTATCGTCCCATCCGGATTGCGGGGAAGTTTATCAAAATCCAGTGTGGTTACCTGGAACATTTCTCCTGCACCCTCTGCATCTGAACCTGTAATGATAGGAGAGTGAAGATTAAAAAATCCGCGATCATTAAAATATTTATGAATAGCGAAAGTCATATGATGTCGCATCCGTAAAACTGCGCCAAATGTATTTGTGCGTGGCCTGAGGTGTGCTATCTCCCGTAGAAATTCAAGGGAATGTCCTTTCTTTTGCAAAGGATACGTTTCATCGGCTCCCCCTAACACTTCAATGCTCCCGGCCTGAATTTCTACACTCTGGCCTTGCCCCTGAGATGCCACTAATTTTCCTTTCACCGCAATACAAGCTCCGGTCGTAATGCTTTTCATTAGCTCGTCACCAAATTTTTCAATTTCAGCGACTACCTGAATAGAATGTATAATCGAACCATCATTGATGGCGATAAAGGCAATTTGTTTGTTTCCACGGCGGGTACGTACCCATCCCTTTAAAAAAACATCAATTCCTGTTTCGGTCGACTGCAATAGGTCTGCGACCCGTCTTGATTTCATAGCTTAATTAATATTCGGCAAAAATGACAATTAATAGGGGCTTAGCCAAATACCGAGCGATTGAATTGAACAAAACATTGAAAATCCTGTTCCTGCTTGTGCCAAATTTCTGTTGAATGAAGGAGAATAATGCCATAGAGCCCTCCGTTCCAATGAATCTTTCTATATTTGTATAAGGAAAAATATGATGGATTATAAGCCGGGGGATTTATTGAAATTGATTAATAAGCCGGAAGATCTGCGAAAACTCCCGGAATCAGATTTGCTACGGGTTTGTAGTGATCTGAGAGACTATATCATTGATATTGTGTCAGTTAATGGTGGTCATTTCGGCGCCTCCTTAGGGGTCGTTGAACTTACAGTTGCACTTCATTATGTTTTCAATACCCCCTTTGATCAGCTGGTTTGGGATGTTGGCCATCAGGCTTATGGACATAAAATACTGACAGGCAGGAAGGATAGTTTCCATACCAACCGTATCTATAAAGGTATTAGCGGATTCCCAAAGCGGAGTGAAAGTGAATATGATACTTTTGGAGTTGGGCATTCTTCCACGTCTATTTCTGCTGCCTTGGGTATGGCTGTTGCCTCCAGAATTAAAGGCGAAAAAGAACGCCAGCATATTGCAGTCATTGGGGATGGAGCTATGACAGCCGGACTTGCTTTTGAGGGATTAAATCATGGCGGAGTAGAGAATTCCAACTTACTCGTTGTCTTGAATGACAATTGCATGAGCATCGATCCCAATGTTGGTGCACTTAAAGAATACCTTACAGATATTACCACATCACATACGTATAATAAAGTTAAAGATGAAGTGTGGAAACTCCTTGGAGTCATTAGCCGCTTTGGTCCCAATGCTCAGGAAATTGCATCCAATGTTGAGAATGCAATAAAAACTTCTCTGCTTAAACAAAGTAATTTTTTCGAATCACTTCGCTTCAGGTATTTCGGTCCTGTTGACGGCCACGATGTAAATCGCCTGGTGAAAGTGATGAATGATCTTAAAGACATTCCCGGTCCGAAAATTTTGCATTGTCTTACCGTAAAAGGCAAAGGGTATGATCTGGCAGAAAAGGATCAAACCAAATGGCATGCACCCGGATTGTTCGATAAAATTTCCGGGGAAATTGTAAAGCCTGCTAAGTCAGGACCACAGGCTCCAAAGTACCAGGATGTCTTTGGCCATAGCATTGTCGAACTTGCAAAACTCAATCCTAAAATAGTTGGAATTACTCCCGCCATGCCTTCCGGTTGCTCTCTCAATATTATGATGAAAGAAATTCCGGAGCGGGCTTTTGATGTTGGAATTGCTGAACAACACGCTGTAACTTTTTCTGCAGGACTTGCAACGCAGGGAATGATTCCTTTCTGCAATATTTATTCTTCATTCATGCAACGGGGCTATGACCAGGTTGTGCATGATGTTGCATTGCAAAATCTTCATGTAGTTTTTTGTCTTGATCGAGGTGGTCTTGCGGGAGCAGACGGGCCAACACATCATGGTGCATTTGATATCGCTTATTTCCGCTGTATTCCTAATATGATTGTCTCTGCACCGATGGATGAAGTCGAGTTGAGAAATCTGATGTTCACTGCCCAGCTGGAAAGCACTAATGCGCCGTTCTCTATTCGTTATCCGAGAGGAAATGGAGTAACTATCGACTGGCGAAAAGCTTTTCAGGAAATTCAAATTGGAAAAGGCAGAAAAATTTGTGATGGAGATGAAGTCGCGATATTAACCATTGGTCACCCGGGGAATTTTGCTGTTCAGGCATGTCAGGAAATGGAATCTGAAGGAATCAATCCTGCTCATTTTGATATGCGTTTTGTAAAACCCATTGATGAAGAATTATTGCACCAGGTATTTAAGAAGTATAAAAAAATTCTCACCGTTGAAGATGGATGTTTGATGGGAGGTTTTGGAAGTGCGGTAATCGAGTTCATGGCTGATAATTCTTACAATGCGACAGTGCTACGTCTCGGCATTCCTGACAGATTTATTGAACATGGTGAGCAAAAGGAATTGTATGATGAATGCCATTTTAATTCCGATGCTATCAAGAATGCTGTAAGGCATTTGGTAGATGAATCCGTGTTGGTTTAGTAATTTTTTAGTAGATTTTTTTACAATTTTCACCAATGCATTTTGAGCTTTCACCAAGTTTTCAGGAAGATCTGTCCCTTAAAATCGATATGGGATCATTTTCTCTATACCTTACTATATTGATTGCTTTTCCGGAAACACCCCGGATACCCTAGTTTTATTGTTCAAAACGCAGATGAACGTGTCCGCCAAATCTTTCTTTCCTCTTTTGTTGATGCTCTTTCTTTTGCTTCTACAAGAGACAAGTCATGCACAGACCTATACTATGACCTCAGGAACTGTGAATACTTGTAGCGGTACATTTTACGATCCAGGCGGTGCATCGAACTATGGAAATAACCTTAACGTCACTCAAACATTTTGTGCTACAGGTTCCAATTGTATCTCATTTACCTTCACATCCTTTAGAACCCAGGGCGGAAATGATTTTCTGTATATTTATGACGGGCCAACAATTGCATCTCCACTCATTGGAACTTTTTCAGGAAGCACAAGTCCCGGTACGGTTACTTCAACCTCTGGTTGTTTAACTTTTCGCTTTGTGTCCAATGGAAGTACTAACAGGCAAGGCTGGTCAGCAAATATTTCATGTACTCCATGCGGTAGCACTTTCCTGTTAAATAATAATACTGCAGTTAACACTTGTAGCGGTTTGTTTTATGATAGTGGAGGATCATCCGGTAATTATGGCCAGTCAGATAATTATACCAAAACATTTTGCTCCAATGCCGGGACTTGCCTTAAAATGGTTTTTACAAGTTTTGCCTTGAGGTCTGGTGATATCATGACTATATATGACGGACCCAACGCCTCTTCACCGCAGATCGGAACATATCAAAATGGTCCTTCTCCCGGAACTATATTATCAAGCACGGGTTGCATCACGGTTCGATTTGTTTCCAATGGAAATGCTTCTGTCAACAGCGGATGGGCAGCAACAATTTCCTGTGAAGTATGTCCCAGCCCTCCCGGTTCTGTTAATTACACCCATCCAACTATCGGATTGCAGAATTCAAATGTTGGTACAAATATGGTGGCTACCTGTGGAGGAACTTATACGGATAATGGTGGTGTTGCATCAAATTATTCAAACAATATTAATTATGTCTACCGTACTTTTTGTCCCGATCAGGCAGGAAATTGTTTGAGAGCAACTTTTTGGCAGTTTTCTACCGAGTCTGGCTTTGATTATCTTTCTGTACTCAATGGCCCGACACAAAATAGTCCGGAGTTCGGAGCAGGATCAAGTTGGTCCGGAACCGCAAGTTCATACCAGGCTACTATGGCAGCCGGAATGGGTCCATATACTTCCACAGATCAAAGTGGATGTATCACGTTCAGATTTAATTCTGACAATACACTGAATTTACCTGGCTGGGTCACAACTTTTGATTGTGTTCCTTGCGCAAACGGACCAACAGGTACTGATAATAGCGACTGCGCAGACTTCACACCAATATGTACTGATCAAAGTTTTACTGATGCAAGTACCGGCCCGGGTATTGTTTCAGATGGAGGTGGAGGATGTGTTTTGGCGGAAAATTATAGCAACTGGTATAAAATATTAATTCAAAACAGTGGCACCTTAGGTCTTCGCATTGTTCCAAATGTAGCAAGTGATGACTATGATTTTGCCTTATACCAGGCCACATCTTGCGGAGCAATTACTACTCCGACCAGATGTTCTTTTGCAGCTAATACCGGAAATACCGGAATGGATAATGCATTAAATCTTTCAACGAACACAGCCGTGTGTGGAACGCCAAATAATGGCTCTGACCTGAGTGAAGACGTTTGTGGAAATGCATGGACCGATACCAAACCTGTTCTGGCAGGAGAAACATACTACCTAATGGTAAATAAATGGTCTCCGGGAGGTAGTGGTTTTACTTTGGATTGGATGCTGACAGGAGGAAGCAGCCTGAACTGTTTATTACTTCCAATTGAACTTCTCTCCTTTACAGCAGAACCGAATGGCGAGGTCGTTGATCTCAAATGGTCAACAGCGACGGAAATTAATAACGATTATTTTATTCTTGAAAGAAGTTCGGACTCATATGAATTTCAACCAATACAAATTGTTGATGCAGCAGGTAACTCGTCACATACTTTAAATTATAAAACAGTCGACGCAAGTCCTCTAAGCGGTATATCATATTATCGTTTGAAGCAAACCGATTATGATGGACGCAGCAGTAATTCTCAAGTCGTGAGTGTGGACTTCAGAAAACAGAAAGATGAGTTCACCATTTATCCTAATCCTGCAACCGACGATGTTATTCTTGTTTACCACTGTCAAAAATCTTCCGCAACAAGGATAAGGGTCTTAGATCTGAAGGGCCAATTGGTATATTCAATAAATACCGAGTCAGCAAAAGGCATGAACAAATTAAATTTGGATCTTCCTGAATTAGATGCCGGCGTGTTTGTCGTGTTTTTAGAAACCGACCTGAAAGAAATGAAAAAACGTCTAGTGATAAACTGATTTTTTCAGACAAGCAGTTTTCTTGTTTCGTTTAATCCATTTGGACGAAATATACTCGTCATAATTCCCCCTTCCCAATTTCCCCGCATTTTTGAATTCAATTGAACCGGATTCTTTCATTTTTTTTGTAAGATTTCACTTCAATCTGTTCATCGAATCAGTATCCCTTGACGTATACTCGTGTGATGAAAGAAGAACTTAAATATTGGTTTTTTGCTGCTCTAATCCTACTCCTAGGGAATACGGATTTAAAGGCTCAGAATACTGTGCCAAAAAAGGTCAGCCAGGATGAAATTAAAGCTGATGGCGTAGCCGCCGCCCCGGGAACATACCAATTCGTTGTGATACCTGTCGAAAAAGGGGATCCATTTACCAGAGACTATCTGGTTATGATTGAAAATTACCGTGATGATGTGCAAGATCGAATTTTGCCTCTTACACAGTATACAAAAGTACGTATTCCTTCGAGGGCAACAATTGCGAAAGCAGATTTTAAACCATTGAAAGAAATTGTCTACACACCAACAAGTAAACCAAGCAGCCAATCCCGATGAAAAAATATTTTTACCTTCTATTGTTCTTTTGCGCTACCTGTAGTTTTTCCCTGGCACAGGATGGTTCATCTTATGATAAATCATTGGTATTATTTCCTTCCACGTCTTGTTCAAATTCTGTCGGCTCGCATTATACAGGACAAATGCAATGCCTGACTGCAGATTGCTCTTCATATTACACCATGGGAGGAAAATCGAGTTCATTGAATCCCGCCTGTAGTGAAGACGATGAACGATATCAATCTGTTTTGTGGATTAAAGTCAGAGCCACTGCAGATAATTTTACCATCAATAATGGAAGTGCATATATCGGATCAGGTGCGGCAGCTTCCAATACAAAAGACTATACAGTTTATTCCGGAACATATCCCTCTATTCAGGAAATTGCCTGTTATACATTAACTGCAAACACATCTGCAACAATTACCGGACTTAGTGCAGGTAAAGATTATTTTATACTTGCATCACCTGCGATCACGCAAACCAGAGCTGAGGCTATCAGTTTGTGCATTACCAGTACCAAAGCTTATGAGGCATCGGGGAATAA
Source organism: Bacteroidota bacterium (assembly GCA_004295015.1). Taxonomy (GTDB): domain Bacteria; phylum Bacteroidota; class Bacteroidia; order AKYH767-A; family 2013-40CM-41-45; genus QQVM01. Next base: position 129,315 of record SHNE01000035.1, read on the forward strand.
TTGTACCGAAGCTGTTCCTTTAGAAATGAATAGCGTTTCTACTTTTAATAATGCAGGTGCTACTCCTGATGGTCCTTCTTCCAATACTTCTTTGGAGAATAATACCTGGTATAAATGGACAGCCCCATCCGGCTGGCCATCCGGACAGGCAGCTTATGTCAGAATCTTCGAGCCATTGTGTAATTCAAATGAAGCACTACAAATAAATTTATGGACTACACAATCTTCCTGTCCCGACAATTCTGATAAGTACACTATTGTTAGCCAGGCTCCCGGACAAAAACCGGAGTACTATCATCAATGGACGCCAGTTCCCGGAAACACCTATTTTATTTCTGTGGATGGCTATGCCGGCACTGCTTGCCAATTCAAGCTGGAGTTGGCTTCACAATCTATTATACCTGTAAACCTTATCACACTGGAAGCAAAGAGCGATGGAAAAAATGTTTTGTTGAGCTGGGTAACATCCGAAGAATCCAATAATAATTACTTCACCATCGAAAAAAGTCGTGACGGACAACATTTTCTTCCTCTAACAAATGTAGAAGGTGCCGGTAAATCTACTACGGAAAGAAGTTATACAAGCCGCGATGAATTCCCGTACCCCGAAAAAAATTATTATCGCCTAAAGCAAACCGATAGCGAGGGAAATTATTCTTACTCCCAAGCCATCGCGGTGAATATAAAAGGACAGGGAAGCATGTTTCATGCGTCTTCCGGGAAGGGATCAGATAAAATCGACCTCAGCTTTTTTAGTGAGAATAAAGAAAACGCAATGCTTCGTATTTTTGATACAAAAGGTCAGCAGCTTTACTCTATGAACCTTCCTCTTAACCAGGGGAGAAATGACTATAAAATAAACTCCAGTCTGTTCCCTTTTGGAAAGTATCAGGTCAAACTTGAAACTGCCGGCACTATTCAATCAGGAGATATTCTACTGGAAGAAGAGTAATTTATCAGCAATCGGCATATTCCGGAATGTGCCTCAGTAATATAGGCCTTTTAGTCCTCCTTTTTTTAACTTTGCATTGCGAAACAGCTATGCTTCCTAATTCAGGGAAGTTTTGCGACTGGTCTTCGTTGCATTGAATTGAAACAAAGAGTTTATTCCTTATTCAGACTGGTCTGTTTTTATTTGCTCTTCTTCGCAATCTGGAGGCTGATTTTTCTGATGTTTAATAGCGAACATCAGACTCCATTTACAGGCCTGGAAGCATCACTTGCATTTCTGCATGGAGCGCGGATGGACTTTTCGATTGTCTGTTATATTTTATTAATTCCGGTTCTGTTATTACTCCTCAGTTTCTGGAAACCAATCCGGCTTATGTATGACAGGCTGGACATATATCATCGTGTTATCCTTTTAATTCTTACTATTCTTCTGGCTGCTAATGTTCTGGTGTATCATTTTTGGGGCAATATGCTTAACTATCGTGCATTAACCTATTTGGCTGATCCTGCGGAAATGCTTAATTCGTTTACAGGTTTTCAGATTATCGCCGTCATTGTCATTTTGATTATTTTGATTTCTCTTACCTGGTTTGCCTTTCGAAAAATTGCCAAAAGCACTAAAGATGGAACAGACAAGTATTCCTGGAAATTACACCTTGCAGCAGTTTTCTTTTTACCGCTTATACTTGTTGCAGGCATTCGCGGTGGATGGCAAATGCTTCCTTTAAATGAAAGTCTTATTTCGTATTCATCAAATAATTATTTAAACCAAGCTGCATTTAATCCGGCCTGGCATTTAATGTATGATGTACAAAATGCCGGACTCACAGAATCAAATCCATTTAATAAAATGGAGAAAGCTGTTGCAGATGATTTGGTAAATGAATTGTATAGGCATTCAGCCGATTCAATACCGCAGATATTATCTTCAATAAATCCGAATATTGTTGTGATCATATTGGAAAGTCATACTGCAGACGTAGTAGGCTCTCTTGGCGGCGAGAAGGATGTTTCTCCTTATTTAGATTCTCTTTGCAATAATGGCTTGCTATTCGGGAATATTTATTCAAGTGGAGGCAGAACCGATCAGGGAATTGTTTCCATATTAAACGGATGGCCGGCTACACCGTATCATAGTATTATGCGTTCAACGGAGAAATCTAAGTTGCTGCCTTCTCTGCCCAAAGACTTTAAGGCCAGAGGCTATCATACTTCTTTTTATTATGGAGGAGAAAGTAATTTTTCAAACATGAATGTTTACCTGCTCAATCAGGGGTTTGATAAAATCATTGATGAGAAAAGTTTCCCATCTCAAACACCTCATGGCAAATGGGGAATTTATGATGAGCAGCTTTTTATTCAACAGCAGAAAGATATGAAAGGAATGACTCAGCCATTTTTTTCAGTAATGATGACATTAAGCACCCATGAACCTTTTGATGTGCCGGGAGAGAAGCGCTTCAAAGGAAATTCAGAAGCAAATCTTTTTCGAAATGCTGCGGCCTATACTGATTCTTGTCTTGGCGCATACCTCCATTCAGTAAGCAATGAAAAGTGGTACTCTAATACTTTGTTTATTATTGTCGCGGATCATGGACACAGATTGCCTAAATACAGAGGTGAATTGCAGCCAGAGACCAGACATATTCCATTGGTTTTTTATGGTGAGGTGATAAAGCCTGAATATAGAGGAATGCGAATTCCAAAGCTGGGAAGTCATCATGATATTGCACAAACCTTGCTTTCGCAACTAAAGATGCCTGTAGAATCTTATAGTTGGAGTAAAAATTTACTCTCAACATCGGTAAACGATTTTGCCTATTATCAAATAGAATCTGTCGTTGGCTGGATGGAAGACCGGGAGTACCTCGTTTACTTATATCCGAACGAAGGCCTGCTTATTGACAGCACGGAAACAAAATTACGAAGTGATGAGTTGTTGCTTCGTGGTCAGGCTTATGTGCAAAAACTTTATGGAGAGTATTTGGATTATTGAGGAGCTTGTTGGAGCGATTTTAAATTATATACAACATTTGTAATTTTAAACTTCCCATAACATAAATCTTTTTCCGGGTATGAATAAATTGCATCTGCATAAGCAGGTAATCTGTATCCATTAATATAGGTGTAGTCTTTCATTGGTGTTGACCATGGCAAATTCTTTCCTGCATCATAGTCGTACCTGTCTTCTGAAATAAAGTTAACAAGCTCTGAGTTTTCATTGAAAAAAAGCCAGGCATGAATCGTTGTGTTGTTATGCGTGAATGATGCCAGAACTTTCCTTCCTTCTGTTTTTAACCAGTTAATTCTTTTGTCTATTAAACTGGCAGGTGCCATACAACACATATCATTAAAAAAAGTGACAGTCTCAGCCTTGTCCATTTCTGCTCCTTCCTTGTACTGAACTTTGAACACAGAAAATAATCTGATGTCCATCACCGCTTTTCCATCTTTGTAACTATGATAGCCTGCCACCGGAAGATTCATCATCTTTGCATTCATATAGTACAAACGGTAGGGCTTGCTGATAAAATTATACTGCTCCGTTGTAAAAGGCATCCATTCTGATTGTTCATTTTTTCTAATTTGTCCTTCGGATTCAACCTTGAAATTTATGACTTTGGGTTTTCCGATACTACCTGTATATCGGATATAATCTTTAACCGGATCGGGTAGAGTAGCAATATCGCTTTCGGTCAGAATAGAAATGGAAGAGTCAGTTTCCTGTTCAAATGCTTTTTCAACATCAGCAGTATATTGCTGATAATATTTCAGGTTGCCGAGGCCGGCCAGACTAGCAGCAAGGATAATCAGATTGGCGATGGTTCCATACCTGGCATCATGCCAGAAATAAATTATTATAAACTGTGAAATTGAAACAGAGAGTATTCCGGCCAGCCACCAATATTTATTTTTGCCAATGAAAAGTATGGCTGTCAATGTAAATGCAAGAAAAGCTGTTAGCCATATTAAGCCCATTGGCTTGGAAATATGCTGGGTGATTTGTTTGATTTCAGATAATTGAAATGCTTTGGCAAATCCAATAAGGTGTATGAAGCCGTGACTGAGTATAATTAAAATTAGAAGGATCCTGATCATATTTAATGATTCTTTGATGCTTGTTAAATTTAATTGTCCCTTGGATATTCCATCAATGCGGATTCGCATCCTGACACAAATTTAACTGTTAGGGAAATGAAGTACACTGACATAAATCATCCCCAAGACGAAAAATTAGAATGCGTGTTAATAATAAAACAAGAATTGAGTCCGGTTAAAACAGAATGCGGTGGATAATGGAGTACCAAACTTAAAGCGTCAACAACGTTGAAAAGGAATGTTAGGCGATAATTCCATTACGTTTGATATTGTAACTTTGAAGAAAATTACTGATCAGAAAGTGCCTTTAAAAAGTTTAGCAAATCCTGTTTTTCCTGATTAGTTAAATTAATAGGCTGAATCAATCCGCTTTTATTCGGATGTGCCTCACCGCCGTTACTATAGTGGTCAATAACCTCTTCAAGGGTGGCCAGACTACCATCATGCATATAAGGGGCTGTGAATTCAACGTTTCTTAAAGAGGGAACTTTGAATTTTCCTACGTCAACCTGGCGAAGAGTAATTCGTGCACGACCACTATCAGCGTAATTCAAATAGAGTCCGTTATTTTTGAAGTTGTAATCAGTAAAGTTATATTCACCATGACAATGAAAGCATTCACCTCTTTCACCCATAAAAAGATTCATTCCATTGATTTCTGACTGGCTTAGAGCACTTGTGTTATTTTCATATACGTATTCATCGTAGCGCGATTTGCCGGTGAAAAGCGTTCTTTCATAGCAGGCAATAGCTCTTGTTAGGGTGTAAACACTTGGCCCTTGTTGGTAGGCATTTTGAAATAATTGAGGATACTCAGCATGGTTTATCAAACGGTTTACAACCTGATTCACATCAAAATCCATTTCTAAGTGACTTTCAATTGGTGCCAAAACTTGTTGCTCTAAACTTGGAACACCGCCATCCCAAAACAAATAAGGCTGGTAAGCAGTATTCAAAATCGTCATCGAGTTTCGCGTTGTTTGATTATTGTCTATTCCAGTACTAAACTGTAGTCCGTCAGTGAATTTTTTATCTGTATGATGACAACTGCTGCATGAAATAGTATTGTCACGCGAAAGAATTGGATCGAAAAAAAGTTTTTTGCCTAAATCAATTCTGTTTTGTGTTGGTTGATTGTCGGCAGGAATAAGCGGATAAGGAAACCCTTTCGGAATATTAAGCTCAATGATTGCACTTCCGGGATCCTCCATAGGCATATCTTTTTTACAAGATGAAGCCAGGCTTAGAAGCATAAACATCAAAACTACATTCAGTCGAAAGTCTCCTCTGCGAGTGAGGGCTGCTTCGTTTAAAATACGTTTTGAAAAAATGTTTTTTAATGGAAGCATTATTCGATACTAAATGCACCTTGCCAATTGTCGGCAATCTTTACTGCCAATGGCAGATTGTTAAATGTATGCGTTTCGTTTTCAGTTCGCATATCAACGTTATGTAGGATCTCCAGTAAGTCAAATTCTAAGCCGATCTCATAGTCCAGTCCACTTGTGACTGTGAATGCAGAGGTTGAGAAATCTATTAGTCTCTTTTGTGCATCCATTCCGACATGGTAAAAATATTCAAGATCAGCGGGTCCATTGGCAGCAAGTGTGGTGTCTACAAATCCTTCAACCTTCATAAAGATGTATCCGCTGTTCCATGTCCAATGAACACCCGGGCTCTGGATTGCCAGTGGATGGTCGGCATTGTAAAGTGTAGGATCTCCATGATTAGTTATAGAGTCAAGTCCTAAAATAAATTTAAAGCCATTGTAGTTTCCGACGGGTACAATCCCCAGTTCGTATGCTCTGCGTGCCGGGTTTGCCAGAACAACTTTTCCACTCAATGGAAGTTCACTTCCATTACTTTTGATGAGCACAATGTTGGAAATATAATATTGAAAATCTCCAAGGTTGAATTTTCTTCCACCGGCATCCTGAAAATCTACTCCATAAGCAGCTGCTGTATTTCCTACCATGGTATGTAAATGGAAGGAAAGTTTCTGCTCAGTACTTGCTGTCGCTTTAGGTGTCGGATCGTCTTCATCCGAACATCCTGTGAAGAATACTGTTGCACCTACCAGGGCTATAAGCAGTGTTAAAGAAATTTTGTTGTTTTTCATATTGTGATTTAAATGATATGGCCGCTAAACCCTTGATATAACATTGAACGAATCAAATCTGAGATCATTCATGAATGTGAAGAAATAATTTTCATCAGGGGATCAAAGTAAAAAAATAATCAGAATGAAACTAAGAATTTATTGCAATATATGACTTTCTAGGATTTTAATATTAGTAAAATTTGCTCCTCATGTTTAAAGCGATTCCGGTTTTTTGGAACTTACCGGAGAAAAGAATCTTGTAATACCGGTCTGAAGATTGTAGCAAACAGGCTCAGTGCAGCGTATAAACAAAATGGTACATCTTTGGAGCGAAATTGCTTCATCAATAAAACTCGGTTCGTAATAAACCCGGCTATAAGTCTGAACGAATTATAGCCGGGTTTGTTCAGCTTTTTTAGAGATTGATTCTTAGTCCGAAATTAATCCCGACACTTCCAAAAGGGTATTTTGATTTGACCTGTTCCGAAGGAACTGAACTGGTAGAGTTTGATGTCGAGACATGGCTGTCAACAAATTCGATCTTTTTTTGGCTTATGGTCATTGAAGGCAATTGATCCGCTCCGTTCAGTGTTGCCTCTGTAACTTCTCCTTTTGTTGGAGCATAAGATAAATTGATCATGTTTACTTCCGTAAGCAGGGCCACACTTTCACTCAGTTTGAACATGAGTCCGATTGCAGAGGAGAAGCCAAACGCAACACCACCATTGTATTTTACTTTCGTGATGTAGACATCTCCGTTGTTTTTTTCGGTGTACTCGCTTTTAATTGAACCCTTGCCAATGATTAAGCCAAATTTTGCATAAGGGCTTATACTTTCCATTCCGGATGAAATAATCATACTCGGATTGATTCGCAGCATTTTTGCCGAAAGACTTGATTCATCTGAACCGGAAGAATAGCTGTCAATTACTTTGGTTTTTCCTCCAAGGAGATAAGATAGTCCAAGCTCAGCTCCTACATTTTTGTTAAACATATAACCAAAAGCCGCAGCCATCGTCAGCCCCTTCCCAAAAGAGAAAGCTACATGTTCTGTTGTATTACTGCCATTTGGAGATGTATAGTTGTATGCGCTCGCCGAACCGGCTTTAAACCCATAACCAATATTAGCATTTACATAGGAGCCTTGTGCAAACAGACTTGTTGCCAGCATGCAAATTGCCCAAGTCGCGAGGATGTGTTTCGAATGATTTATTTTCATAATATAATTTTTGTTTTCCCCGTGTTCATGGCTCATAGGTGCACCCCGTTTTTAATTAGTGGGTTCTGGACTCCACCGGAAAGGTTCATTTTTAAATTTCAATAGAATTTATTGACTATGTCAAACTTCGAATTAATTATTTATTAATTTGATCTTCTTTCAAACTCCTTTTTATCAAAAAGGCAAGTCACCATCAAATAGGAATTACTTTCCTCACCTCTTGCTCCACCGTAATCCATCATCAGTATAAACCAGACTGGTTTTTTACCCGGGAATTTCACTTCATAATAATACATGGGAAAACCCCCGCCGTCCTCCTTTATTAATTTTATTTTAGCCGGCTTTTTACCCAGTAATTTTTCCATTTTATAGGAGTGCATATCTTCTTCCATAGGAGAATCCATCGAAATTTGAATTTCGCTATATCCGCTCAATGAAGGCCCTGAAAGATAAATGCTGGCTTCATCCGGTTTTTGACCGTGATTTGCCATCATCAATGATCCATTTTTGAAATATTCAACCTGATTTTTTTTGGGTGTCGCACTCTCCCATTTAATCAGGCCTGCAGGAGAATTCCCTTTTTTCCAGTCACATGTTAATGTTGTTGAAGCAGAGTCAGGAACAAGCATTTTCAGTAAATCATACAAATCTGTGCTTGACGTTTGCGCTTTCGACATGAAGCACAGGGCGATGAAGAGAGATACAAATAGGATTTTTTTCATTGGAGTTTTGTTTTAAAAATATATAAAGTTGGAATAATAGGATTCAATAATAATTTATCTTGATGAAGAGTTCCAATGTTAAAAGCGTTAAATTATTTAATTTTCTGACAAGTTCAGTCTTTGATCAAAGGTTTAATCCTGTTAAAAGGGGAATAAAGAAAATTATAATTTCGCATTAAAGCAATAGAGATTAATTATATTTTAATTGGAGATTCTTATTCGCTTGGAAAATATTAAGAATAGTACCGGAATTTAATATTTCAATACCGGGTAAAAATCAGTTCATGGATTTTATCGCCCATCTTAATTTCGCCGATTTCGCTCTTGGGTTGGAATGGCATTCCTGAGGGGAGGCACGAACCGGATCCGGTGCTATTTCAGAATATACTCCGGATTGAAAAAGCCCCTTAAAAGATTTTTTTACCCGACGATCTTCACCCGAATGAAAAGAAAGGATTGCAACACGCCCACCCGGGGCAAGGGCTTCAGGAAGTTTGTAAAGAAAATTGTCTAAGGCTTCGAATTCATTATTCACTTCGATTCTTAGAGCCTGAAAACAACGCTGGCAGGATTTTTTAATTTCTTCATTGCGTATATTTTCCGGGAGGTATTTCAATGTTTCTTTAATAAGCTCTTTTAAGTCTGTTGTGGTTATTATTTTATTCCCTTTCGAAAGATTTGATTTTATTGCCCTGGCGATAAGTTCATAAAATGGTTCGTCCGCATTTTCGAATAGAACCAATTCAAGTTCTTCCTGTGATATATTTTTCAAGAGCTGAGCAGCCGACTTGCCTTGATAGGGGTTCAGCCTTAAGTCTAAAGGACCTTCTACTTTGAATGAAAATCCTCTGTCAGGATTATCAATTTGCATAGAGGATACACCTAAATCTGCAAGAATAAAATTAAAAGGACCGCACTCTTCCGATAGAACATCAATTTCAGAAAAGTTCATTTGTCGGATTTCCAGAACATCTTCATCATAGCCCAAAGCCGTCAAGCGGTCTTTTGTACGTGGCATTTCAATCGGATCAACATCGATTGCATATAGCTTGCCGCCCGGGATTAAACACTTAATCATTTCCTGACTATGTCCTCCATAACCAAGTGTTGCGTCTAATCCAATCTGTCCGGGAGTTATTTTTAAAATGCCAAGAATTTCATCAACACAAATGGAACGGTGCATTCCTGCCGGTGTGCGGCCTTGTTGTAATACTTTTTCTACATCATCCGAATATTGCTCCGGGTTGAGCTCTTTGTATTTTTCTTTGAATGTTTTAGGATGTGTGCCCTTGTATCTGACCCTTCTCTTCGGTTTTGGTTCCTGATCTTCCATCTTGTAAATCTATGTCTAATTAATAGATTTTTACCATCATGCTTAAGTAAAATTGAAATACGGTTTATTTTTACGGTAAATCGACCAAAATATTCTCTATGAAGTTTTTAATTTCCGGTCTGATTTATAATTAAACGTATACGATCAGCTGAATGATCTTCCCTTTCAATACTGAGGATATAAAGTCCGGGTGAGCAGCTGCTCAAATTTATTTGTTCTGTTTTTGAGTCGATTGTTTTAATAAAACGCCCCTGAATGTCATAGACTCTGGCTGAAATTGGCTTGAACGGCGATGCATCAAGTAGCGTAAAAATTCCATTGTGCGAAGGATTCGGGTAGACCAGTGTATTTTGCTTTACAGGCTTTTCTATTTCATCAAGACCAACTACCGTTCCTCCGTATTTTATTGTGAGCATTTTGTAAAGGAAGTTATTATAAAACTCTTGAGAGCTTTGACCTGTAACAATAAAATTTCCCTGACTGTCTCTTGTTAAATCTCTTAACTGATCCCAACTCGCTGAAACAAGGAATGTGTCGGTATATGTATTAATAAATTCAAGAGCACCTGATGCGTCATAACCAGTAAGCACATAATCATAGTTTGTAGTAAAGCCATTGATTGCCCAGCCTGCCGTGACGACACGATTGTTTGGTTCAACAAGAAGTGCTATCGGTTCCCGATCACTTGCTGTTTGGCTATATACATTTGCCCACTGAAACATTCCGGTTCCGGAATATTGAGCAGTGTAATAACGGGCGACCGAACCTGTCCAGCCACGACTGATTAAGATTACATTTCCGGCTGCTGTAAATCGTACTTTCACACCCTGCTCTCTGCCAGTAGAGGGGTTATAGGTTTCATGCCACATGGGAGTGCCATTTGCCCCATTCAGTTTACCAACGGTAGTTGTATACGAATTTGCACCTCCGGATAATCCTGTGTAAGCTACTTCACCAAGACTACTTATTGTAACATCACGGATATCATCGCTCGCGCCTGCAGAATCAATTGCCGTAGACCATAGTTGATTGCCAATGCTGTCATAGCTCTGTATCAGACCTGCAAATCCGCTACCCGTTTGAGAGTAGCCGCCTACAAGTAAATTTCCATTTTGGAAGAAAGAAAGGCTATTGACGCGTGTTATGGCAAATTGAGTTGAATCAAATTTAGCCTGCCAGGTAGGGTTGAATGAATTATCAAAATTTATAATCAAACCTCCGTGCAGATTTGAACTAAGGGCAAGTGCGATACTTCCATCATAGCGTATGTCCATTGAGTTTGTCAATAGGCTTCCGAGGGCCGGATTATTGTACCAGCTTGTATCAATAAAATTTCCTTGCTGGTTTACTTTAAGCATACCCAATCGATAATTATTTTTTAGCATTGCAGAATCAGAAGAGAAGCTAAGAATAAGTTCGCCGGCAGGATTAAACTTCATGGAAGTAAGTGTGTCATTATTCCATCCAAAAGAACTAAAATACTTTTCCCACAACAGATTACCTGCAGGATCATATTTAATTATGGCTATATCTGTTCCATTGTTGTCAAGCCGATCTATCGTTGCAGCACAATATACATTATCACCTGAGTCGGTTAGTACAAATTGTCCCATGGTTATGGCGTCACCTTTGCCATTGTAAATCCATTCATCAACCGGGTTTCCTGCAGTGTCAATTATTAATGTGTACAGATTTTCATTTACATAGGCTGTGTCAGTAGTGAACCCTCCTGCATAAATAAATCCATCATGAGATGTGATTGCAAATCCCATAGAGCAATTTACTGTATCAAGACATCGGTAAGTCCACAATGAATCGCCGTTCGCATTGTACTTGGCAATAAGCATATTGGGTTTCCCTCCATTACCGTAATGGTCATCGCCCGGATAAACTCCCCTCCCGGTAGCATAAACATTTCCTCCATTGTCTACTGCAACAGCATGAAAAACTTCATTGCCATTGCTGAGTTCGCCACGCCAGAATTTTCGCCATCCCGGAGTTCCGTCATTGTTGATTCGTGTGACGTAAGCATCCTGATAATTTGTACCTGTGAAATATATATTTCCGACAGCATCAACAACAAGCTGACGAAGATATTCATCTACTGTTCCTACAGGATCCGGAAAAATATATGCCCATTGTCTATTTCCTGCTCCATCATAACGCATCGCAAATGCATCAAGGTTAGACGTGTTAATATTTGCTGATTCGCCTCCGACAAATAAATCACCACTTGAAGTATAAGCCAGATTATATGCCTTGTCTGCACCGGTGATTGCCGGGTTTGACCATGTGTCCGTCCAAACAGTCGCACCTGTAGAACTGTATTGTTTAACCAGAGCATTTATTCCGCCACTGGCATTGAGTGTATAGGTAAATCCGCAGACGGTAGGATTTCCATTGGGAGCAATAACAATATCCATAGCTTCATCGCCACCATTATCCGGGCCATTGAATACATCAGTCCATTGTTCAATTCCTGATGCATCGTATTTTATAACAAGCCAGTCGGTACTCGCAGCACTCGGATCAATATAGCCTGCCACATATACATTACCTGAAGGGTCTACAGCAATGGCATTTCCAAAACTTTCCTGATTGCCTCCCGGAGAGTATCGTCTTGCCCAGTCCTGTTGGCCATTAGAAAGAATTTTTGCTGTAAAGCATTCTCTGAAAAAAGTCGTCGAAGCAACAGAGTTTCCGGTGATGTAGCAGTTTCCGGAAAGATCTACGAACAGATCTGTCGCAAAGTCTTCTTCGTTATTTCCTCCATCGTAATAATATGTCCAGAGCGTATCCCCGGCCGGATTTCGTTTCATGACGAAGGCATCCGCAGCCCCATGGTGATTTCCTGCATAACCGGCTACATAAACATTCCCCGTCGCATCTGTCTTAATCGCTGCAATCCTGTCTGCCGCCTTACCCTGTGCCTGGTAGCGACGAACCCATGTTTCCGGAAGTTGTTGGGCGGAGATGATGAAAATGCTTTGAATAATAAAAAGTAATATAAGCAGACTTCTTTTCATTTTATTTTATAGTTTGGATGATGAATTATTTAGATTTAAGGGCAAAAATAAAAACATTCAGGTATGTTTTTACATGCGGTATAAGAAGATTTATTTTTTAGTAAACCTTGTATTGTCCGGGTGAGACTTGAGTACGAATCGTAGAATTTGAGAGTGTTTTGTCATTTGGACTTGGACATATCTTTAAAAGTTCCTGAATTCAGAAGTGTTTTTAAAGAAGTTTGCTTTGAAATTTCGGAAATTTAAGAAAACATTTTCTTTAGGGATAGCGATAGTGGTGTACAACACTTGCGTCATACGGTGGTCAGGCGGCTGGACTATTAAGCGGAACAATGTAAAATCGCTTATCGACATTGGTTTATATACCTGGAGATTGGTTCGCTTTAAACATCAATTGCAATACTCACTTATTTGATTTAACTTGAGCAATAAGCAACAGGAGGGGGATTCTAACAATAATTAATGCAAGTTGATAAGTGAAAAAGCCAAGAGCGCTCAATGAGAGGGAGCATGCCAAAATTAAATCCGCACTTCATCCACGGAATAAACATATAGAAAGATATGATTTCAAACTACTCATTGCCGGCTCACCTGAGTTAGGGCAATTTGTTAATCTTAACAAATACCGGGATGAGTCTATTGATTTTTTCAACCCGGAGGCAGTTGAAGCATTAAACAAGGCATTGTTGAAACAATACTATGCTATAGATAACTGGAGTATTCCGAAAGATTATTTATGCCCGCCTATTCCGGGTAGGGCAGATTATATTCATCATATCGCAGATTTACTGTATGCCAAAGTATCCGGACAGAGCGATAAATATTCTGAGCTTGGTAAAAGAATTGTTTGTTTGGATATTGGTGTAGGGGCAAATTGTATTTATCCCATACTTGGCAATAGAGAATATGGATGGTCGTTTATCGGGTCTGAAAGCGATCCTGTTTCTCTCAAAAATGCACTACAAATAGTTAAGTCGAATCCTGTGTTAGATAGAAAGATAGAGCTAAGGCTACAAAATAATTCCAAGAAAATTTTTTCCGGAATAATCAAAGAAGACGAGCGCTTTGATTTGACAGTATGTAATCCGCCTTTTCATTCATCTGCATCGGATGCAGCCGCTTCAGCTATGCGAAAGCTTAATAATCTTAGGAAAAAAGTAAGTGCTAAGCCGGTGTTAAATTTTGGTGGACAAGACAATGAGTTATGGTATAATGGGGGAGAAGAGCGTTTTGTTCAACATATGATTAGAGAGAGCCAACAATTCGCAGCAAATGTTTATTGGTTTTCAACCCTGATATCAAAACAGTCGGGTCTTAAAAATGCTTTCATAGAATTAAAACGTGCAGGAGCCATGGATGTACAAACTATTTCAATGAAGCAGGGAAACAAAGTAAGCCGAATTCTTGCCTGGACATTTCTCAGCGAGGAGGCGCAACTTAAATGGATTGAAACACATTGGAAATAGCAGATATCCTGTCTTTATTCCCTTTCAAGATCTGCAAAGCATACGGAAATATTAAATGAGTTTTATGCAGATATAAGTCAGGTCCGCTTACTTCTCGAAAAATTCATGCGCCGTTCCTTTTGCACTTAGTTCCTGTAATTGCTTTACGATAGACGTTGCCCTTTTCCCGTGTTCATTGATTTTTTCTAGCGTCTGACTAAGTTGGTTCATGTTTTCTTGCCTAAGCTCTTTATTTTCTTCTTCGTTGATTTCCTGAATCATTTCCTGACTCAGCTCTGAAAAATTGTTCACGAAGTTTAACGGGTTTAGAATTTCATGTGATAAGCGGGTTGAAATTACTCCAAAGGCAGCCAGCTGTTCACTCTTGACAAGTTGCTCTTGCGTGTCTTTTAATTCAGTATTTGCCAGTTCAAGTTTCTTGATGGCAATTTGAGTTTTTCTGTATTGATGAGTAAATCCATAGGTCATAAAAATAAATCCCAGTATTGCTCCTGCCATTCCTAAAAAATAACCAAGATTACGGGAACTGTTAGCTTCTTCCATCTCGATTAGTGTATTTTCCAATACCGATTTTTCCTTAGATAGAACCTGTATTTTATTCTGTAAGGAATCAATGCCCGTGCTGCTCTGAGAAAATGCAAAATTCTGATATGTCAGTAAATACAGTATCAGTAGTAAGCTTTTATTCATAAGATGATATTTCCTGTGAATATACAAGAAATATATTTCTTCTGCGGAAGAATATAAATAGGGCAGCGCTTTGTGTGTTGTTCAATCTGCGCATAAAAAAGCTATCGTTTTCTGAGGTACTTAAAGGCCAGGTTTGGCTCTATTGGGTTTTATTTATCGCAGCTTAAATTGCAAAGAAGAAGGGCGAAACCTTCATGCGAATTTTTACTTCGCATTAGATTCCGCCCCTTAAAATTGTCAAGCCTAAATTATTTTACTGTTTAATGAATTTTTTAGTGCTGCTACCTTTTGCACTTTTCAGTTCAAAGAAATAAATACCATTTGACAATGTACTGATATCAAGAGTTTTTGTTGTCCCGGAAACTGACAATTCGAACACTTTTGTGCCTAGTATATTTGAGATAATTATTTTTGAGTCTACGTTAATATTCTCCTTCATTTCAAAAGTGATAGACGATGATGTAGGATTTGGATAAAGACTGAAGTCAACAAGTTGGTTTCTTTCTGCAATCTCAGTCAGCGGATCGCCATCAATTTTCACCAAATAGTTGATGAAGTGCAAATTATATTTTGTAAAATTCCCGCCCACGAGAATGCTTTCATCATCCAGAATTTCAACAGGTATAACGGTAGAGTTAAATCCTGTACCTATGGAAAATTGATTATTTATAGTGCCATTATTATCAAGCAGAGCCAGGTTTTTACTTCCGTATCCATTGAATGTTGAGAAATTCCCTCCCAGGATAATCCTTCCATTTCTGGCTAATGCTATTCGATTTACATAGTAGTCTGCACCAGAACCTGCATTTGTATTAAATAGGCCATCAATACTACCATTTGATTCTAATCTGGCAATGCCACGACTAACTGTTGAGGAATTATAGTTTGTAAAGGCGCCACAAACAAGTATTTTGTTGTCGGGTTGAATCAGTAAATCATTAACACTTGTATTAAATCCATTTCCTGTAATAAAACTGTTGTCAAAAATTCCGTTGGTATCCAGTCTGCTTATATAGTTGCTGGCTGTGTTGTTGAAATTAGTAAACTGACCACCCGCAACTATTTTTCCGTCGGATTGCAAAGCAAGAGCATAAACCTGACCATTAAAGCCTGTGCCTATATTATAGCTATTGTCTAGTGTTCCATTGTTTTCCAATCGTAATATTCTATTGCGTGTTACCCCATCATATGATGTAAAGCTACCGCCAACAAGCACTTTCCCATTTGATTGCAATGCAATGCTATAGATTGAGCCGTTAAACCCTGTTCCTATACTAAAAGATAAATCTAATGAACCATCTGAATTTAATCGAGCCAAACGATTACGGGAAACTCCATCAAAGGTGGTAAAATCTCCGCCTATATAATATTTGTTGTTTATGGTATCAAGAGTCACTGTCCGGACAGTCCAGTTTGCCCCTGTACCCGGGTGAAACGTTGTATCAATATTTCCTGTGTTATCTAACCTGACAATGTAATTGGATAGTGATCCGTCATATCGGGTAAAATCACCACCTATAATAATTTTGCCGTCTGTTTGTTCCTTAATTACATGTGTGTTAGAATTAAAACCCCATTGTATGTTAAATGATTTATCCAGACCACCATAAGGATTTATCCTTGCGATACGCGTGCGATAAGTATTATTATAATTTGTAAACTGACCTCCGAAAATAATATGTCCATTATTTTGTACAGCAGCAGTAAAGATGTCATTGTCTGCTCCGCCCAAAATAACAAATGAATTGTCAAGAATTCCGGTATTTGTGAGACGACACAATCTGTTAATGCTAACTCCATTATAGCTTGTAAAATTTCCAGCACAAATTATGTTCCCTGCCCCATCAAATTTTAATTCCCAAACACTGGTATTAAAACCACTACCTATGATGAATCCAAAATCCAATGCACCCGTGTTTTGTATGCGAGTGATTCGGTTCACTGTTGTTCCATTGTATGAGGTGAAGTCACCTGCTGCTACCAAAGTACCGGAAGCCTGATCAAAAAGAAGTTTGTTAATGCCACCGTTAAACCCTGTGCCAATATTGAAACTAACATCAATCGTTCCTGTTGCGTCCAGCCTAACAATTCTTTTTGCAACCGTATTTCCATTGTATGAAGTAAAGAGTCCTGCTACATAAATTTGATTATTCAAGGAGTCATAGCATATTGACTTAACCTCTCCAGGGAAACCGGTACCTGAAATGAAAGTAGAATCTATGCTCCCGTTTGGATTGAGTCTTACAATTCTATTTGCAGTAGTTCCATTGTAGGAGGTAAATGTGCCTCCGGCTAAAATCTTTCCGTCAGGTTGAATTACAATAGAATTTATCGAAGACGCATTATTAAATCCGGTTCCTACAATAAAACTTGTATCAATGGCCCCATTATATTCTAATCTTACTATTCTTGACTTTGGTTGGCTGTTGTAAGTAGTAAAAGCTCCACCAACCAAAATTTTTCCGTCTGATTGCATAGTTATAGAATGAACACTACTTTGAAATCCGGTTGCAAGCATATTAAAACTGAGAGTGTCTAAAGTTCCGTCTGCGTTGAGCCTTAAAATTCGATTACGTGTCACTCCATTATATGTTGTAAAGTTTCCTCCTACCAGTATTTTTTGGTCAGGCTGAACATGGATCACATTCACATCGCTGTTAAATCTTGTCGAATCACCTATGGTTAATATAGGTTGCCCGAAATTTGTATTAATGTCTCCTGGACCGGCATAGGATTGATAGGAGGTCGATGTAATTAGTCCGATTAAGATTAAGAAAAAACAGGGCAAGGAGATGCGGGAGTAAATAGTTGTTTTCATTTTTTGGGTTTTGATTTAAGTTATTTTTAGCTAAGGAATTGCAAAAATGGTTATCGGCACTTTTACTTTATCAGAAATAATTTAATGGTTGTAGCTTGGTTTTTACAGTTTGAACATTCGAAAATAGAAATAGAGTAAAACCGGGCATAAAGGAAAATAATTATTAAATACTAAGCAATTAAATGAGCAAATTCTTAGCAAAAAAATAGGAAAAGATTCCCGGAATCTGCCATTTAAATCGGCGATATAATCCCCAAATTAATAATTTAGTATCTTACTAGTGTTATATTGATTACTGCTTTGGTCCGCCAAATTCTCCCGCACCTTTAAAACTTCTCCCCATAGTTTTATTTTCGATTAAAAAGCGGAAATTCCGAAGCAGACCCACTTGCATCTTCATAAGAATACCCAGGTTGGAATTTCTTTGAGTAATTACTGCTGTCTTTCAGGATATTTCTTATCTTTGAGAGTACATTCGATCAATTTTTTTACATTTTGTCAATCCAATTTAATGAAAAACGCTTTTTTATTATTTTTCCTCCTTTTAACACTCACTTATTTAAAGGCTCAAACGATTGTTTCAATAGGACCAAACTTCGGATATTTAGGACATACAACTAATTTGGTTCTTACAACCAGTAATGTGATAAATACGTCATCACATATTAGTAGTGTTTATCTTTGGCGTGGTGTAGATACATTAGTTTTTAACTCAGTTAGTATCGGAGGCAATGACATTTGCTTTCTTACATTTTCAATTCCGGCTTTTAGCCAGAGTGGACCATATGACTTTTATATAAACGTAGACAGTGTTGAATACACTTGTAGTGCGTGTTTTAGCATAGCCCCAAGGGCCGGACAAATAAATGGCTCGGTGTTCTTTGACTTGGATGAAGATGGAATGTGGCAGCCAGAGGAACCATTCGTGCCTAATTCAACATTAAGTTTAACAATTGGTAACAGTAACAGTGTAGTCCAATATATAGATGTTCCAACAGGAGAATTCACTAATTACCCTATTGGCTTTCCGACTTATTATAACGATTGTTATTTCACTCACTATGTTCAGGACTCTGCTCAAGCGTATTCTCCGACTGCAGTACAGACCAGTTCTTTTTGTGTTAACAATGGAGTAATAATTTATGGAATTCATTTTGGACTTACCGGAAGTCCCGGAAGAATTCATAGTATCAATCCGGGACAGGCTGAACCAGGTGATACCATTCAAGCCGGACTTATCCAAATGGATAGCCTCTTGAGTTTCGGAGCACAAGCCTGGGGTAATATAGAACAAGTTTCACTGTACGGTCCTCAAGTGATACATATTCCTGTTCAGAATCTGACAATCATTTCTCCAACGGAAGTTTCGATAGATTTTTTTGTCGATACAGCGATTAGCTTAGGAAGCTACTCTTTACTCATGAAGATTTCTTCTCAGCTTTATACATGTACAAATTGTTTTCTTGTTCAAGACTCATTGTCTGTAAGCAGTTCAAACCGGATTGAGCAAAATCCGGAGTCAATTAGTATATATCCGAACCCATTTGATAAAAAAGCCCGGGTAGATTTTTCAAATTTTACCTCAAATCAATATTATATTCAAATGATAGATTATAATGGTCGAATTGTTAGAAATATACGGACAAATAATACTAAAATAGAACTTGAACGAGAAAATCTTGTAGACGGATTATACCTGCTTAGGGTTTGTGATCAAGCCGGTTCGGAATTGGGAATTAAGCGGATATCATTGATACGATATGAGTGAAAGCATTTTTATTTTCTAAGTGCGATTCCCCCAAAACTGATAAGTGTGTTATAGCAACTTCTTTGACTTTTATAGTTGATTCTTAAATTGTACCTCATTGAAATAGCTAACCTGGATTTTGCTAGTGGCCCTGATACTCTAGCACCCTATTCTTTTCAACCCTCGTTTTAAGCACATTCAAATAACGAAGTGCATTTTTATTTTCGAAATCCGTATAGGCTTTGGATGCCCATTCTATGGCGGCATCGAGATCACCGTTAATTTCGCTGATGATGGCCATGTTATAATAGGCCCTGCCTGCAATTTTTAATTTCGGATTTGTGGTTTCTTGTTTCCAGAGAATGGCAGCTCCGTCCCAGTCTCCTGTTTGCGCTCTTCTTCGTCCGACTTTAAAATTATTTGTCCCTCTCACATAATATTCACGGGAAACCCTTCTGTCGTATGGGAGAATTCTTTGTGCATACGATCTAGCCATATCATGACTGGTTTTCAAAATGCTTTCCTTCTTGGCGAGCACTGCTTTGACAGCATTCAAAGGATTTATGCCAACACCGGTCAACACTACATTTTTATTTTTAGAATATTCATCAACAATTTGCCTGCTCTTAGGATCATAAATACGCCAGCCCGTTTTAATCAGACTGTTAACCGTAGCATGATGTTCCAATGCCGGAACTTTAATTCCTAAGGGGCCAACAATTTCAACAGGCACTGTTTTATAATCAATTCTTGTATCCGTATCGTAAAAGGCTAAAGAGAATATTGCATCAACATTATTAGCAGAACACAGTTCATCAATTTTTTGCCATGACAATGGAGTAGGAAAAATGCCAAGCGAAGAACTACTCACATCAACATTGTCAATAATCTTCACCTCAGTAATATTCTGATTTCTTTGAAGCTCTTCAAGCAAACCTGCCTCGGCCGCACTAGCTCCATCCTTATCAAGATTTTTTCCTTCGAGCGTAAGTATTTTATCAAGATTATCAATCTGCTCATTTTTGAGTGATGGCAAACTTCTGTTGATAATTCCAACTCTCTTCAGTGCCGGTGAAAAACTAACAGGGGCAGGCTCCGTTACGGTTAAAGTGAGCTTGTTAAGGGAGCTGCATGAATAGAAAAGTAAAGGAATACCTAGTACTAAATAGCGAAAGTTCGAGTGCAGATTTATCATTGTTTATGCCTTTCGAAACATTACGATTTAGGCTGGTAATTGTTGCATAAACTTAGTGCTAATCATTCATTGATGGTTGTAAAATGTCTGAGATGTCGATTTGCTTATTGGGATGCTTGAGGGAAAAAGCTTCCAAGGATGCGTTTTATAAACTTGGGAGATGCATCAGGTGAATTTCCTATTGAAAATAATTCCGGCATCATTTTTAACCCGGTGAAATCAGTCTTGTTTTTCAATTGACTTGTATCCGAAGCTGCGAATACTTATTTCCGGAAATAATAGATAAGAAGTAGATCCCTGATGAAAGGGTGCCGGGGTTTATCCTTATTTCAGAAGTACCCATTTCAACGATGGTGTTTTTGACAAATACCTGCTTTCCTAATGAGTTATACATTTTGATAGTAGTAGTACTTTTCCTCCTTGAATTAATTTTCAAAATAAATTCGCCGGATGTCGGATTGGGGTATGCAATTGCACTCATGGCATCTTGACTGATTTCATCCTTGAAGGTGCCGATTAGTAAATGGTCCATCTGCTGCATGCCTAAGGTTAGAATATAGTCGCCATTGATCATCGTTGTGGTAAATGTTTCACCGAAAGTATAATCCAGAAGATTAGAAAAACCCCCGCTGCTAACCATTGCCGTTCTGACTATTTGCTGTGAGTAGCTTTGCAGAGAAACGGTAATCTGTAAAATGAAAACAAGAAAGATTCCTTTGATAGTTTTCATATCAGTAAATTTTATAGCCGGAAAAAATACTTGGTTGTCCAACTGCTATATTAGCATTTGGGTTTTGATTATGGACCATGCGAACTCTTATGGATTCTCCTGCCTGCAGGTATATCTGATTGGAAAATTTAGAATTCACTACGGCACCGTTACAGAAATAATCTAACTGACGATCTACAATTGATGCTCCTTTTATCAGATAGGTAGAAATGCTTGTACATGCCAGAAGTGCACTCCAATAAACACTCACATTAAAATGATAAAGGCCCGACTCGGGAGCTGTAAACCCAGTGGAATCCATTCCGTTTCCATCATTGAAAACAATGCTTCCAAATTGAAGGTTATTGGTAGTGTTTGCGGGAATGGTGGCCTGAATAATATTGGCCCTGAATCCAATCTTTGTGCCCGATGATTTTGAATATAAAGCATAGGGTACACTTAACATTTGAGTAATTCCCATCAAAACATACGAAGCTGTATTGTTTGTGTCGAGCTCTACAGATAAATACTTGTCATTGTTTCCCCAATCGATCATGTCAAATGAACCCAGGGATGGATTACCTGTTCCGACATTTACCGTAAACAAACCCAAAGCGCTTGTGCTTGTCGAATGAGTCTCCGAATAGATCATAGTGCCTGTCGATGCGCTGTCAAGCACACTCAGGCGTAATGAGATTGTCCGGTTGCTCAGCATGGCACCTGAAGCATCTCTGGCAGCACCCTGAAAAGGGATGGCCTTAGGTTGTCCGGATGTGTTAATTATACTTACAGCCAGGATAAATATTATTGAAAAAATGCGCTTCATAAAATTCTGCTTTTGGATGGTTGAAGAAACAAGGAACTAAAGTGATAATAAATGTATAATTAATATTTATAGGTTTAATCATTTTTTCGTAAATCAGCCAACATCCAAGGATTGATAATCTAATATAACTGCTGCATAACAATATTTAACTTTAATTTTCTATTGGAATATCATAGTTCGATGGGCGCGTTGGCCCGACCAATTGCCTGGCCTCGTCAGCCGCACAGGCTGGAAGCGTCAGCATGTGCGGTTGGCAGGGTTTTCATCCGCCTCCGGAAGGCAATTGGTCTTGATTTTTTCCCGCCGATGGGCGGACGCTGTGCTTAATTTTTCATCAAAGAAAAATTGAGAAGGGTTTAGTGAACAGTATGGTCAGGTGTGAAATGGTAGTCTGGAAAAGATATCTAAACCTATAAATTAATTTGCTTGTCGGTTTAATAAATTCGCAACATTTCAAGGTTCTTGTGAGGGTAGGTTCCTCAAAGCATTCATTGAAAATTCCTGCCTCCCTCTTGCCTGAGTTATCAGCTTTGAGATAGTTTGGGTGTAAATCTTACAGTATCCCCCGTTTTGTCGGTCCTTTCGGCAACATATCATAGGTAAATTCGTAAAAAGATGACTGTTTATGTTTACACCCCGAAGCTTCTTTTTAAGGAATGAATTGCAGGAATTAATCCCTGCTGAAGATGTAGTCGGGAGGAACCGCTTTTCTCTTTTCAGGATATTTACTTTGTCCGGATCCTTGGTTTGTGTTGGAGTAGCAATTAAAATGATGGTTACGATTCCTGAGTCGGGATTTTTACCCTGGGGAATATTGTTATTGATGGTGGTGATGTTGACGAATTATTTTTCTATTCGTGATGTTAAAAAAATATCAAGAGCGTATCTGGTAATGTTGCTTTCTGCATTCGCACTCTTACATCTTGTGGCTTACTCTTGCGGAGGTATTAGAACGGGAGGCATACTTTATTATGCTGTTATTATACTTTATGCTTTTATGCTTCTTGGGAATAAAGGAGGAAAATATTTTACTGCACTATTTGCCCTGAACGTAGTTTATTTTTATTTCATTTCAACCTATACTAACTGGACGTCTTTTTCGATGTTTAAGAATGATGTGGGATTAATCAATGAAGACTTTTTGTTCAATGCATTATTTTCTTTTTTCCTGGTTGCTTATCAGGGAAGTTATCTGCAAAGCGGGAAAAATATAATTATTCAGACTTTGGAGAATTCAAAATTTGAACTTGAAACCAAAGCAGAGCAATTGGAGCATAGCAATAATTTATTGGAAGAATACACGAAAGATTTAGAAAAATCAAACCATGAATTAGATAAGTTTGCTTCCGTAGCCTCCCACGATCTCAAGGCACCGCTACGTGCCATCGGAACACTAAGCGATTTTATTGAGATGGATATGGCAGATGTAATGAATGAAGCGACTAAGCAAAATTTACAAACAATCAAAAGTCGTGTGAAGCGAATGGACTTACTTCTTGATGCTTTATTGCAATATTCAAAGGCTGATAGGCAAGAGTTTTTGTACACTGAAGTACAGACGGGATTAGTCATCGAAAAGATTATTCAGAACTATAACATAAAACGAAACTGTAAATTTAAACTCCGCAATTTATTCCCTGTGATCGATGCAGATGAACATGCGTTTCAAATGATCATCGAAATACTCATAGACAATGCTACGCGTTTTAATGACAAGGAAATTGCTGAGATGGAACTTTGGTCTGAGGAGGACGATTTGGAATGGAGGTTTTATATTAAAGACAACGGCCCGGGAATAGAAAAGCATTTCCAGGAAAAGATATTTGTCATTTTTCAAACCCTCAATTCCCGCGACGCCTTCGAAAGCTCCGGTGCAGGTCTTGCAATAGCAAAGAAAATTATTGCCGGGAAAGGAGGAATAATAGGAGTAAACTCAGAGGCAGGCAAAGGTGCTGAATTTTTCTTTTCTATTCCGAAGAAAGGTATACGTAAAAAGAAGTTGTTAAAAACAGCTGCCGCTCATTCCTGACCATTTCAAAGGATTCAGCAAGCTTGGGGCTTGATGCTCAAAAAGTTTTTATCGGAATTAGTTTCCCCTGCTATTTTATTGAAGCAAAATGTATTCGCTACACCAGGTGGAATCTGTTGAAATGTATCTGCACAAGATTCCACCCGGTGTGGCGATCAAAATGATTAGTAGTAGTTTTCAAAAACACCGACATAAACTCCATCGGTGATGGTTTTAACATTACCTGCAAAGTCATAAACCTTGCAATTAAAGGTGGCTTTGATTTTTACCTGATAACTCCACAATACCATTCCCAAAGTTTTGTATTCCGTGATGCTAAATAGACTTCCGCTTTGGTTAGCAGTTCCAAAGCTGGATGACCAGTAAGTGCCGGAAGGGTCTGTGAAACCAACGCTTACTCCGTTTGCCGGATCAACGCTATAATTACGTGGACCAGTTTGGAGAAAATCTTTAAATACAGCAGTGTCAACTTCATTTCCAAAGAAATATACTCTTCCTAATTCTATGCCAAAACCTTCAACATTCGAATTTATATTATCCAGGCTGGAACTAAATGTTGTTGAACTTGGATCCGGAGCACCTACAAGGCTGGAGCTCCAGCCGACGGATCCCTGGAAATCTTGCGCACCTTCTACATGAGAATAGGCGGTTCCGTCGAACTTAATAGAATACTGCCAGGGAGAATTCACGTCTATTGTTGTTGAAGGGGCAGGAGTCGGGCTTACTGTGTCATTGTCATTTTTCGAACAAGAGAAAAAGCCAAGGAAGACAAAGGTTAAAACTGCTAGTTGTATATTTTTCATTTGAGGATAATGTTTGATTGGTTTCATTGACAATAATAGGAATTAATTATTGCATGTTAATTATTATAGCTGAAATAAAAATGAGATACCGTCTCTGGGAGATGTAGAAGCTTGCCTGCCTGCCTTGTATATTGGTTCATTCCGCCTTGGCTGCACCTTTTAGTACGGGCGATTACAAATCAGCCAAATTAAAAGTGCGAATTATTACTTTTTTGCGGAAGGGCTTGAGTTATGGCAAGGGCGGAAGCTTCTTGGCTGCGAAGGGTTTTTACAAGATTTCGTAGAGAGGTGCCGGGGTAATTTCACTTGAAGATTGACCGGCATAGATGCAAAGAGAAAAATGCATTAATAAAAGTTTCGTGGACAGAGTTTTTAAGATTTGCAGCCGGTATCAATTAGTACATTTTTAGCAAGCGTCTTGAAGCGAACTCCATTTTTTTGGACCACTGTGATTGTAATGTGTCCGGTTTTGCTTGTATTTATATCTCTTACTATTCCGGATTTCCCGGCATGTGTTCCTGCAATAACAGTGCATTGATCTCCATCTTTTAATTTTACTGATGTTTTAGTTTTCGTGCTCATAGCATTGAATTAATAAATTGAACAATTAGTTTTATCCTGGTGCGATTTTTTGTTTTACCCTCAAGAAAAAAATTGCAAGTGTATCATCTCCGAGCTAAAGCTAATTAAATTCACAGAGCTATGATAATAAATTGAAGCCGTTTTAAAAAATTAACAAAGCTTTCAAGTTAGACCTTAAAGGAAGTCGGTTTTTTAATGTTACGGGTCAGCCAAGTCCTGGAAATCCCGATTGAGGGGATGTTGTGTTCAAAGTCTGCCTGTCTAATCATTCTGCTCAGAACAGGAATCCATCATTCAATAACAAAATTCCCTGACCCGGTCTCTCCCTTGTCATTCAGCAGTTGAAAAAAGTAGAAGCCTGATTTTAATCCAAGTTTATCCAAACGACTTTTTTGTTCGGAAATAATTTTCTTTCTCACCAAGGCACCTGTTGAATTGAAAATATTCAGCAAAATTTTTGGCCCGTATAATTCAGGAATTTCCAATGTTGCATAATCACTGAAAGGATTTGGATAAATTTTCGATGGAATTGAAAAATTGATTTCGGAGACAGACACAAATTGTTGACAAGCGGGATAGCTGAAGGAAGTAAAAGGATTAGTGTAAAGATTGATCGAGTTCTGATTGAATTCTTTGAGCCAATTTGAGCTTTCAAAGCAGGAGGGGCCATACAATAACCCATGTGTTGCACCTATTCCTTCTATCATGGAGGTGTCTGTTGGATACCAATAACACGATGGTTGATAGTTGAAGCGCTTTCGATAGTCGCTGCCGATCAACACAGAGTCTATGGATGTAATAACGCAATCGTGACAGTTATCACCCCAATAAGTATTCAAATGACTCAGTGTATCACCTACGATGTAATTAAAGTCATACATTATTTCATCCTGCTGAGTTTGTAGGTTCAAAAGCCAGATTTTTCTAAGACTAGTATCTTGCCGAATGTAGTATGTAGTTGAATTGTATGTCCAGAAAGTCAGTTGATTCGTGCTACAATCTCTTGTTTCGATGTGTGAATAGTGAAGCATGCGCCGATATTGCATTCCGTTGATTGTACTGTCTCTTTCAAGCCTGTATATTGTGTTTACAAAAACACATGGACCACCACCACCAGATTGCTCTACACACCAGGTAGCATTTGAATCAGGGAATGGGTGGTAGACAGAAGTTTGTGAATTAGCATGGAGCGCCAGGGAGAAAAGGAATAAAAGCAATATTAATTTCATGATTTGGCGGTTATTGACAAATTGTTAAAATAGAAAAAAACAGTCGAGGTCCAAGTTAATCATCATATTTTTATTGTTAACGGAATGTTTTTACTTAACCAACTTTGTAGATTCTTTTTGTTGCCCAGTCCATTTTCCCTTAATAATCTAACAATGTCTCTTCCCGAAACAATTATGACTGGATGCTTATCGACTACCACTTCATTATAGGCCTGGCTATGAACATATGAGGTTGTTATCAATATTCCAAATTCTCGATGTTTTATCCGTGAAATTAATCTTGAAATCTCTCTTACTCCAACGTAGCTTTTTAAATAATCATAGCACTTTGCCTCCATTGCAAAATCTACTAAAATAAATGCTTCTGGATTTCCAATCCGGAGTTTACCAATGGCATCTCTACCACCGTCACGCCACGGTCTTGTTATATCTATTTCAACAACATCCTTTAAAAGCATTTTAGTGAGGTCAGCTGCTAATAATTCAAACTTTATTGGCTCGTGTTTGAAATAATCTAATATTAAATTTAATAAGTCAAGTTCTTCCTTCGTTCCTGGAATTTGTTCTTGCCTGAGTCTAATTGGAATGCTTTTTTCAGATATTAACGGAGTATATTTCAGTTTAGCATAAAAATCATTTAACGGTTTTGGCGTATGAGGCCCTTGAATTATTCCATCTTCTAGTTGATTCAGAAAGGCCCGAGATATTACTGGAATGTCAAGAATTGTAAACAATGCTTTATAATTTTGAAATCTGTGATTTTCTTTAAATTTCCATACAGATTGCAAGTCGTCTAAAGAAGAAATGCCAAGGCCTCCGGGAACAGCAAGCCCCCTAAATATTGTATCACGACCTTTAGTGCCCTTACCAAAAACTAACAAAGGTTTAATGCACTTCTGACCTCCTGTGTGTAAAAAATTAAAGCATTTTTCAAGAATAATATTTCCTTTTCTGGGAGTATCTAAAAGTTGATGTCCTGGTTTTTTATTGTCACCATAATAAGTAAGAATACCAGTTTGGAAATCTATTGAATCTGGCCAATCGTAGTCGTCGAAACTAGAATAGATCACAACATATGGGAAATCAAAGCGGTCAAAGTTGCCAGAATATCTAAAGCCTCCTTGATTTCCACATTTGAGAATTTTAGTGATTGGATCGTCTCCTGCATTTCCAATTGTGCCGCCCTCATATAAAGCATCAACTATAAGGTCACAATTTTTTAATTGGTTATAAGAGAAGCTTTTATACATTAAGGGCTATTTTAAAGACAAAACATCTGTCTCAGTGGGTGTCAGAAATACTAGATTTAAACTCCATTTTGTAATTTTTAAAGCTAATATATTTGTATCATGTAAACATAAATATTATTAGTTATGAAAAGAAAATAATTTACATAATGGTTGTATAACTGTAAAATGGTTGGATACTCATTTGGTTAAAATATTAATTTAAAATTCTGCTGAGTAGGAACAGTTTGTTGGACAGAGTTGTGATTTCAAAGTGTAAAATGATTAAGTCCAGATAACTCAGAATTAATCTGATATGAATAAAGCGAAAATTAGCAAACACGCTTTCTTGTTATAATTACATCATTGGTTTTAAGGAAATCTAATACTGATTTCGCAACAGCTTTTGCTAAAGGAACTGGAACTCCGTTTCCAATCATCTTAAACTTTTTTGATAGCGGCAACTCTGCCGGTAAAACATAAGTGTCCGACACTCCTTGAATACGCAATGTCTCACGGACTGACAAACGCCTGTGTCTGTATGGGTGCAAATGAACTTCGTTGTTGCCGTAACAAGCTGTCGGGCTGTATTTGAAACGGTGAAGTCGTTTGAATGAAGGTCTGTTTGTTTCGCCTTCGTCAATCGCATCCAATGCTTTGTCAGTTACATACAAGTTAAAAAACTCGTTTGCGTTTGCAGTTGAATTTATTTCTCTCAGTGGAACTAAGCAACTTTCAACACATAATTCAAGCGGTAAAGCTTTTGGCTTTGTCAAACTCTTTCCAAAAGAAACTGGTGTTGCCCAACTGTATTTGGTCGCTGCATCTTTATATTTTTTATCTACCGGAAATGGAAACCATTTTCCAAATGGACTTTGATTCACAATTTTTGAATCAAGTTTTGTTTTCTTAATTCCTACAAAGAAAATTCGTTCTCTGAATTGTGGAACTCCAAACTCTAAAGCATTTAATTTTTCATGGTCAACGAAATATTCTTTCTCAACCCGTTTCAAAAGCGTTTGCAAAAATTCTTTCGTTTCTTTTCTCTTTGTCAAGCCGGTTACATTTTCCATTACAAAAAATGTAGGCTTCAATTCTAAAATCTTATCAAAGTAAAGTGTAGTGAGTTTTCCTCTGTCACCTTCAAAACCTTTCAAACTTCCATTCATACTAAAATCCTGACACGGAGGGCCACCAATCATTCCAAAATTTTCCGGTTTCCCTTTAGGAAATGCTTCTGAAATAATTTCGTTTGAAGAAACTTCTGTAATGGATTTTGTATTGAAGATTTCTGCTTTGATTCCATTGCCTTGTGATTTTCTCCATGAAGTAATTCCGGCTGCATGAAGTTTTGCAAAATCTTTATCAAATTCATTTGTCCAAACAATTTCAAAACCTGCTTGCTCAAAGCCCATGTCCATAAAGCCCCCGCCTGAATAGAAAGAGAGGATAGGAATTTTATGTTCGTGATTACTACTCATAAATTTTTGTCGTCTTGGTTGCTGAATAAACAAACTCGGTTGCTTCCTTTCTCAAATTGAAAAGATTGATTTGCTTATTCCTGTTACTATTAAAATATTCAAACTTGTCCGTTGCAAAACCTGTAACTGAAATTTTGTTGTTTCCTTTTTCTACAAACACTGAAACATTTCCGTTCTGATACTTCACAACATCTTTAACCAAACCACACACATCATTGAAATAATTTTCTGTTGTCAGAAATTGTAAATAGAATTTGCAAGCTGGTCTGTAAAGACAAAATTTACAATTGTCTTCACTTGGGTTTGCTTTGAATGTCGCTGTGTCAATGCTCTTGTTTGTTTCAGTCAATAAACTTTTTGCTTCCTCAAAAACTGCCTTACATTCTTCCTCTGTAAACTCAACATCGAATTTCTGTTTTGCTAAATCAACCAAACTCAATTGCGTTGGAAATTTTCCGTTGCAATCAAAATATAGATAAGCGTAAAGTTTCAACTGCTCTTGATATTCGTTCTTCACTTCTAAATAAGTTTCTCCGTTATCATCAAAAACATCTTCTGTAATTGCTCCGGTTTTGAAATCAATAATTTCTGTTTCGTCTGCTTCTTCAATTATCAAGTCCATTCTTCCACCAACTAATTTGTCTTTTGATTCAAGCCACTTTTCAGAAATGAAATTTATTCCGGTCTGCTCTCTCGGTGATGCTGTTGCACTTCTCAAATGTTTTTTCAATTGGATTTTTTTCATTCCGTAATCCCTCACATTCATTTGAAGTGGAACAAAAAAATCATAACCCTTCTCTTTTAAATCATTTTCCATCAAAAGAATTTCGTTGTCAAATTTTGAATTGAATTCCGTTTCATTTTTTATTTCTCCTCTTGAAATCAACTCTAACATTTTATGTAACACCGTTCCCAAATAAGCATTGGGTGAAACTGGAAGCAAAGGTTTTTTTTCAAACGCTTCTGCCAGCAAAGATTTGTAAGCACAATTTTTCATTGAATGAAATTGGCTTGGAGAAACTCTGCTGATTTTCTTAAACGTTAAGTTGCCAATTACATTCATCCGTTTCTAACTAATTTTTCATAACACCAACCCGGTCTGCGATGCAAATTGAAAGCGTCAACGATGCTCAACTTTCCGCCTCTGCTTCTTGTATAACTTAGCAACTCATTCTTAATTTCATTTATCCAATTGTCTGCTCTTTCGTTTTTCATATCCCAAAACGGGTGAACAATCATGATTACATTTTTATCCCTTGCATGCCACTTAATAATTGGCAAACCCTGAACCTCATCAACTGTTCTCATTCCAAAACTTTCGGCAAAACCGTTTCTTAAACTTGTTGCGAATTCAAGCCAACCGTTTAATTCAACATGTTGATTAAAGATTCCATCTGCTCCGCATTTGTAAGTAGCATCATTCAAAACCCTCATCATTGACAATCCCAAACGCCAATCAAGCAAGCTGTGATAATTCATGTTGCGGAAAACCTTTAAACATTCGTAGCAAGCATCTTTGCAATTTCCTTGATGATTTGTTGAATGAATTTTTCCCAAATAAGATTGTGCATCTGTTGGATTCATTGCCTCTGTCAATAATTCGGGAAACCTGTTGTAAAGAAATCTTACGAACCCTGAACCATTTGGTAATTCATCTGTCAAAATAATTTCTGACACATACCTTTTGATTATTGAGTTCTCAACTAACTCTCTTTTTACAATGTCTGCAATTTCAATTTCAGTTGGGTCAACATCAAGTTGGTCAGCTAAAATTCTTTGTAATAAAAACGCTGCTGAATAATAACCAGACCGAACTCCATTTGCCTGTGCTTTCACATAAGGCAGGTCAAAATCCATTGAGAACATATTCAGGTTAAGGTCTAATGGAACTCTTACTGGTGCAATTCGGAATATCTCTGTTTTCTTATTGCTTGCCAATGCAATTCTTTCTTGTGCTGCTTCGGGATAAATTCTGTAGGAGTATCCGTTTTCGTTAAATGGATTTGCTTGGTTGTTGTCAATTACACTTTGTGCAATCCATTGTTGAGTAAATCTGAATGGCTGTGAGAAAGGGAAAAAGTTTTGTGTGTTCGCTAAACTTCCCGTAAAGAAATTATCGGAATTGGTGTTCACTCTCCAAGTAACATCTTTATCAGTAATCAACAACTCTGCATTGTTTACAATCACCGGAACATTTGGATTGTTTGGGTCTTCAACATTCTCTGCAAAAATTGGTGGTCGTGAAAGAAGAAATTCTGAATCGTCCTTCATATCACTTCCCATTGAAAGATTTGTTCGGTATGCTCTCGGTGCTTTCAACATTTCCGGTCTTTGATATTTATCCAAATTTGTTTCGCCACAAGCAGGACAAACTGGTGTGGCATTGACTCCACGATTAAAATGATTTGCTGCTTCAAGAGTTGTCTTTTCAGTTTCAGAATAAGTTTTGAATAAGCCACATGAACGGCAACGCACAAACCAACGGTTCATAGAGAATGGAAGATTGTTGTTTGTTCTTGCATTGGTTACTGTTTCAACCCCTCTGATTCTTGTATTGATTATATCACTGGTGAAACCAATTACTGCATGAATCGCTTTATCTTTTGTTTTCTGTGCACCAGGGGCAAACTCATAAATTGCCATTGACTGTGCTCTGTCAATTGCAAACGGTTCTAAGTTTCTGTCAATGCCGTGATATAAATTTTTTACAGTGGTTGGCATTCCGAACATTGGGAGAATTCCACCTTCTGCTAATTTTTCTGAAACATCAGTTGTTGCAATTTCTTCGTTGCTGATTACGCTTTGCGATTTCTCAATTAAACCGTTGTTGGTTGTTGTATCGCAAACCCAATTCACAAAATCATTTCGTTGCGGTCTCAACTCCGGTGTAATCAATGCTTCAACAGTTGCTTCAACTTGCGGTCTGTTTGTGTTTATCCAATTTGCAATTTGTGGTTTGTATGTAAGCCAATTATCAATTGCACCAAACTCACCGTGAACACTTGGCTTTTCTTCATCATTGTTAACATTCGTTGGAATGGTTGTAAATGCTTTTCGAAAAATCTCTTTTGCTAAAAGGCGTTTGAAAATTCTTTCCTGTCCCATCGTCAAGAATGGAGTAGGTGGCGAATCGCCTGTTATCTTATGAGGATTTGAAAAATAAAATTCGTCATGGCTTCTACCTCTGCAAAAAGTTAGAATGATTGAATATGCTTGTCCTCTACGTCCAGCCCGCCCAACTCTTTGTTGGTAGTTGAATCTTTGCGGTGGCATATTTCCCAACATCACTGCTTGCAATGCTCCGATGTCAACACCAACTTCCAAAGTTGTTGTTACACTCAACAAGTCAATTGCTTTTACTTGTTTGTTTCCCTCATCAGTCAAAATGATATTTCTAAAATGTCTTTGTCTTTCAAACTGATTATCGGTTTGTCCTGTGAGTTCTTCGCAATGCAAACGGATTGGGATTCGCTGTTGTTTGATTGCGTTGTATGATAAATAATTTTTCTCCCAGATGTCATTGCAAATTTTGTCCGGTTGTGTGTTCAGTTGTGAAAGTGAATATGTGCAAATGCCACCGCTTAAATGCAAGTGTGGTCTGCTTCCCCTTGTGCTTGTCCAAACGCTGTCTGTAGCGGTTGCAACTTTGATAAATAATTCCTCAATGATTACTCCTCTCACTCCATGCAGAAGTCCGCTTGTTGAAAGAGTATTGAAAACTGCTGTGCCTAATTCAGGTTCTGTTTTTGATAATCTGTTTGCAACTGCTCTGATATATCTTTTTACCTGACTTGGGAATCTGCTGTATTCATCAAAGTTGAAAGGGTCTGCATCATCATTTTTATTGTGCTTGAACTTGTCTCCCAAAATTCTTACTGTTGAATTTAGCGTTTGCAAAAATTCATCTCTTGTCATTGTCAATGCGGTTGCTGCATCAGTGATGCTTTGCAAGTGGGGATTGATAGTTACAAAACCCAAAGCGGAAGATTCAAACGAATAAAAAAGTGAACCAAAAAACATTGTAGCAAGATTGCTGAATGTTCCTTCTTTTAAATCATTGATAAAAGTTTGGTCTGCTCCGGCTGTCCATTGAAAATTTGTGAAATCAATTAAGTCATACCACGGAACAAAATCGTTGTTCAACAATCTCGTTTGAATTGTAATATCGTTGCCACCCGGGTTTATTCCCAAACTTATCAAGTGACGAATAAGCGGTGCAAGATTTACAGAGTTTGTAATGTCAACTAATTCTCGAATGCTAAAAAGCTTCTGACGAATTTTTTCAAGTTGATGGTTGGCGTTATTTCTCTGTTCGACAATTAAAGGATTTGCTCCTGGCAAATTTGAAAAAGTAATCAGGCCTTCAATGTCCAAAAGTTCTGCATTGTTTTCTATTCTGTATCTGTCAATTTTAGCTGTATTATTTGTTTCAATTGCGTTTAAGATGTGATGCTTTACTAAAACTTTTTTGTGCAACTCATCTACTAAAATTTCCCTCAATAAATCTGTGAAGTGGTTTCTTTCTATTCCGTTTGCAACCTGTGCGGCATCTTCTCTACTGTCAGAAAATACAACCAACTTTCTTTGCGCTTCAGTGTCGGGTAACTGATACATCAACTCCTTTGCAAACATTTGTGTTGTCTTGGCAAAACCCGTTCTGAAACCTCTGATTGAAGTTGTCTTTGATTTTCGTGAAGCGTTGTTTCGTCTTTGATTGTTAATGCCACAACATGGACAAACATTTGGCAATGCTCTGTGTGTTTCAATTGAGCTTATATCACCGCTTGCATTTGGTAATGCAATATCGTTGCTTGAACTGCTTGGCACTATCGTAAAGTAATATCCTCTTATCCATTGAGATGGGTTGTTCTCTGCCTTCCCATAAGTAAAATCAATATCGCCTGAAATGCAATTTAAAGATGCCTCAATCCATTCTGCTTCATAATCGGTTTGGTCGTATCCATTTGCTGTTGTTTGTCTCCAAAATCTATTTTGATTGATTGGCGGTTCGCAATTAGTTGGGTCATAGGTTTGATTCCCACAAGGCCAAAAAACCGCATATTCTTGATAACTTCTTTTCTCAACAAGTTTTGCAGGTGTCTTTTCCGGTATGCCTTCAATATTCGGACTGATGGGAAGTAATTCAAACGAGCCATTACCTGATTCATTGGTAGTAACCAGCCTGCTTCCACCAAACAAAGTTGTTCCGCAATTATCACAATAGAGCAATTCTAAAACTCTATTGCCGGCTTCTGAATTTATTCTTGTCGTTGAATAAAGTTTTCCGGCTGTTCTTTCTGTGTCCGCATATTCAGCATTGTCAATATCATCTGCTTTCACTGATGCCCACATTCCCTCAATGTTTCTAAAGAAGTAGTGGAATCTAAATCGTGGTAACTTTCTATTTTCAGGAATGTCAATGTTTGCAAATTGTGTTTCATCAAACATTGCTCTTGCGATTAGCAAACCTCTCAAAGCATTTTGTAAATCGTCTTGCGATGTTGCCGTTTCAAAAATTGTTTCAGAAAAATAATTTCCAATTCCATCATCACCGTTTGCATGTATTGAACAAACTGCTTTGTAGTTTGTCTTTCCGTTTTCACTTACTGCACAAGACGAATACAATCGTTCTTTCAATTTCAAAGTTGGATTGGAAATAACTCTCAACAATTTTTCAATTCCGTTTCCTGTTTCTGAAATTCCAAACGCAGTTGCAATTGTGTTTGCAGAACTTTCGCAAGCGGAAATAAAATTTGGTTTTGTGATTTCACTCTTAGCAAAGTCGTATGCTTCTGCAATTTCTTTGAAAGGATTTACCGGAAGTTTTCTTTCGGAAGATGAAAGTGTTTCAACTTCGTTATTGTGTCCTTCAATAATTTTGAATGGCTTAACTGTATTGTCAACACCAAAAAAATCTTCCAAAAATTTTACGCTGTCTTGGTCGCCTGCTTCAAGAGATGCACTGGATGCAAGTATGCGTAATTGGTCGTGATGTGGGTGCAAGCCCAATCGGTCAAGCACAAGTTTGAGTAGGTATGCTATCTCCGTGCCTTGTGTGCCTCTGTATAGGTGTAACTCGTCAATGACTAAATGAAAAACTCTGTTTCTTTTTTCTGCCTCTCTTTGTTCCGGTAATAAATCTTCACAAGCCAACCAATTTTTTGTTTGTTCAAAAATTCCTGAATCAACTGTTCGCATCAACATTATACTTAACATGGAATAGTTGGTAATCATAATGTCCGGTGGTGCTAATTGCATATCAAATCTGCAACGCATTTCAGAACCGTCAAGTCGTTGGAAAAAGGATTTCAAATCTTTTGCTTCGCTGCCTGTGATATTGTTTTGCTGAATGTATTCTGCAACTTTAGTTGCATCAACTTCAACTTGCTTCAATCTCTCTTTGAGTTGATTTACTTTTTTCGTGTTGACTGCAACTGTTCCATCGTCTTTTACTTTTCTTAATTCTCCGGCAATCGGTGAACTGCCGTTGTATCTGCCAAAGAAGATTGAATTTCCGTTTGTGTTTGCCGTTAACCAATTTCGTGTGTCGTCTGAATCAAGTGCTTTTCTCAAACGGCTCATTTGGTCTTCCACCAAAGCATTCATCGGGTAAAGAATCAATGCTCTTACTCCGGCTGGTCTTTTCTCATGTTGTCTTTGTCTTGCTGCATTGCTTAAAGTGAAATTAGTTGGATTGACAATTTGAGTTGGTGTCAATCCTCTTTCTGCTGCTGACTTCCACCATATATTTACACTTGCCGGTTTTGCATTTGGCGTTTCCCAATTCGCAAGTTCTTTTGAAAGCTGTGCAAACAGTGGAAGTAAAAACGATTCCGTTTTTCCTGAACCCGTTCCTGATGTGATAATGCAATTATTTCCTCTCAATGTTTCCTTCAACATTTCTGCTTGGTGTGAATGCAGTTTTGCGAATGATGGAAACAAACCAGTTGCTACAAGTTCCTTAAAGGTATTTGCTTCTGCTTCAGTCAAGGCATTTCCCAAATCTTCAAGCGTTAAATCTTGAACTCGTTTGTTACTTGAAACATAATCCGGCAAAGGTTCAATCCACGGTTTGCGGTAAAGAACTTTATCGTAATTGAGTAAAGCGTAGCGTTCTTTCTCAATGCCTTCAAACCTTGTCGCGAATGCTGTTTCAACATATCGGATAAAGTTTTCTTTTATTATTTCAAATGAACCAATCGGGTCTTTCATGTGCTGAATTAAAAATTAAAGTCAATCGTTTTCTGTTTAAGTTTATCAAATAAGTTCTGAATGAAAACACTTGGAATGTTCTCGTAAACTCTGTATGCTTTGTTTTCAATTTCAGAATAAACCGGAGCTAATCCACTAAGCAACATAATTGATTCTGCTAATAATCTCGGTAATGGTAATTCAAGAGGGACTGCAACTTTCTCTTTGTTCCGGTCATACAAAATAACATGTTTCTTTTGATGTTTCAGAGCAACATATTTCCCCCAATTTTTGTCAATGTCATAACACTTTTGGTTTGCCCAAAGTCGGTGGTGAAACTCCCAAGGTCTCAACCGATATTCCAACATTGTAAAACTTTTATCAAAGTTTTCTGAAAATGATTTGTCAAGTTGTAAGGTGTCGGGATTGAAAATATACCTTGCCCAATCTTCATAAGTCAGCGTTGTTTCTTTTGTTGCATACAAATCTTTTTCATACTCGTCAATGTCGCCGCAAAAATGTTGTAAGCCAACTTGCACCAAATCGTTTGAACTGAATTTGATTTTGATTTCGTTTGCAAAAGCAATCAGATTTCTTTCTCCGAATACTTCCTTAGCTGTTCCAAATGATTTTATTGTAATCGCATCAGGCAAAAGCAAATCTTCGTTTGACTGAAATTGCTTTGTGATTTCAACTTGCAAATTGTGTTTTGGTGCTTTTGCAATAATTGCATTCACAAGTGTTTCATCTCTGCCACCAATCAATAAAACTTTTCTTCCCTTGTTTGCCGGAATGAAAATCAGTTGTGGTGGGTTCACCACAATTGATTTTGTTTCATATTCGTAATCCAAAAATCCTAAGTAGTCAAAGAAATTTAGTGATGCTTTTTTAACTTTGGAATAATTGAAGTTGGTGCTGTGTGGTTTGTTCCCAAAATATTTTGAGTGCAAAAATTCAAATGCCGCATAAAAATCTTTAGCTGTTGTTGTTCCTTTCAAAGTGAGGAATGAAAGAAAAATATTTCCCTCGCTGTGTGTGTATGTGTGTTGTGTGATACCCGGACTGGAATCAGCATTTATCCCTCTGAACAATTGCTGATATGGAATTTGCTTCATCAAGTTAATTCCAACCGTGTTGCTCCCGAATGAGTATTGAGTTAGAACTTGGTCGGTAGTTCTGCCAAATGAATTTCTCTTTGGCAGTTTGTTTCCGTCAAGTAGTAATGCAGAACCATTTGCAGAAACTACTTTGTAAGTTGTTTCATTACCTGCAAATTTTTCTTCGTCTGTTCTAATGTTGAAATCAGAAAATAACGAAAGGTCTTCCGGCAGCAACCAACGGTTGCTGTTGGAAATATTTTTCTTTAGAAAAAATTTCTCTTCGTTGTTTTTGTATTGGAGATAAATTTTTTCTGTTCCATCTGAATTTAGAATTTCAACTTCCGGTAAAAAGTCATTCGTGAAAGTTCTGAAATCAAATTCCAATGCAGAAG
This sequence comes from Bacteroidota bacterium, assembly GCA_004295015.1. Taxonomy (GTDB): domain Bacteria; phylum Bacteroidota; class Bacteroidia; order AKYH767-A; family 2013-40CM-41-45; genus QQVM01. The sequence goes on from SHNE01000035.1 coordinate 167,250, forward strand.
TTAGCTGAACAAATTTTTCCTTGATGATTGTCAGAACCGGAATTTCATCAATGCCCGCTCTTGGATTGAGAAACCTGAAAAGAGATATGCCGTCAGGCATATTCTCTAAATCAGTTTCATCTTCAAACTTTGTGCACTGATTTTTTCCCCAACTCAAGATTTTATCACGTAAAGAATTTTTGCAAAGGATATACATCCAATTTGCTTTTGTGAGTGTGTCTGTCTCAATCCAATAGTCTGTGCTGAATTGAAGTGAACCTGCACTGATAAAAAGGCGAACATCTTTGTCGGGAAATTTTGCAACCCATTTATTGAAATCGTCTTTGAGTTGAAATGATTCTTTGAAAGGTAAATTCAAAGTTTTTGAGTAACCCAATTTCTCCTCTCTGATTTCAATACCATTGAAAGATAAATCTTCTGCAAATTCATTTGCAGATTTCATCCGGTAGGAAAATTCAATTCTTCCTTCGTTGCTGAATAATTGCAACTGCAAAAAGATTCTTGAAGAAATGTCGTTGCGTTTTGTTCTTGCTGTTGCTCCGGTTTCATCAACTGAATGTGATTCACCAGTCCAATTTTTGTATGCCTTTTTTGTTGTGTCAATAATTGATTGTCCTAAGTCGTGTGTTTCATATTTTCGGATAATGTCAATCACACTGTTTGGCAACAACAAAATTGATGAACCGTATTGCAGTAAATATTTTTTGAACTCTGTCGGTTGGTATGTTGAATCGGGAATTATTCCGGCATGAAGAAATAGTTCCGGCAATCGTTTAATTGCTCTTGGTGGAAACACACATTGCGAAAGCGGTTTGCCTACATGAACCCAATTTTCATTTCCAAATTTTTTCAGTTCAAAAATTCCAAGGTCGCAATTGTTAGTCATGACTGTCCATTCCTCAAGTTCCGTGAACAATGGAGAAATGGTTTGGAAGTTTCTCCACCAAATTTTTTTTTCAGTAAACTGATTTAGGATTCCATACTTGTTGAAGAATGCGTTTACTTTTCCGTAATAGGCAGATGAAATAAAATTCTCCTCATAAGTTTCTGTCAACGGAATAACATAGAGAATTAAGTAAGCAATGAAAGGCGGTGTGTCTGTCTTGTTCCATCTTTGAAATAGTTCAAGTGGTTTGGCAATTGGAGAATAGGGAAAGGCAAAATCATTTTCCTCTTGCTGGTCAAACTTGATTGCATGAATGAAGTCAGCCCAAATGTTTTCATCAGTTGTGCCGTTAAAGTTTGCTCTTGAATACTTAATTAAATCTTCTCTCGTCAAATAGAACAGAATGTCCTTGCCTGCGTTGTCAGGTTTGAAAAATAGCTTGGCAATATGCTCGTTCCATTCTAAATAAGTCATTGTTCAATTCATTTGGAATTTCCGGTTTTAATTTTTTTCATTAACACAAAATCAAAATCAAGATACCACCCGAATTTCACGATGTAATCAATGCTGATAGCGAATTTTCCATTCTCTATTTTTGAAATTGTTGTTCTGCTGACTTCCATTATTTCCGCCAAATCATCTTGGCTGTATTCATTCTTTTCTCTGAATACACGAATACTATCACCAATCTTTTGTCTGTAATCTTGGAAGTATTCCGGCTTTGGTTTGGATTTAATTTTCGTCATAGAAATTTAGTTTACAAACAAAGTTCCTTTGTGTTGTTTGCCGTTCTCGTCTTGCACCGTTACCCAAACATTTGTTTCAACGCCTTTAACTCCTTTGGTTAAGTCAAGCATTATTTCCTGTTCGCTTACTTCAATTACTTTTCCTGAAACCTGTGAGTAATCTGCCTTATTGATTATTACTATGTGTCTAATGAGGTCTGAAGTATTAACTGGCACAACTTCTAAATCATCTAACCTTACTGTGCTGGTTGGTGGAAATGAAAGTCCTGTGTTTAATGCTTTGATGTCAACTCTTGCTGAATCATCGTCTCCTTTAATTTCCAAAACAATATAAAGTTGATTCGGGTCTTCGTCCTCATTTGGAGTGTGGAACTTGGCTATTTGCCCGACTTTATTTGGTATCATAATTTTTGTGCAGTGTTTATAGCGTTGCCCCCGCTTTTAGTTGTTGCAAAGATAGAAGTAAGTTTTGTTTGTGGTGTAATATATTGAACATTCTTTCAGTAAAGATTTTGCTACGAAGCGGAATAAAGTGGTGGAGAAAGCACTCTTTCATTTTTTTGGGGGTTGGGGTAGTGTGTCAGCAAAAAAATGAAAGTGTGTTTTGGGCGTTGGCATAGAAATTCAATTTATTTTTGTGCGGTGGCGGTGTTTTAATTTTTTTATAGCATTGGTTTGAGTGTCGGCTCGTTAGTCCGAACTGTTCCGAAGTCAAATTAGTTGTATGTCGTTGTCTAAATGTCAAAATTTGTTGCTCGTCTGTTTAATTTTTATCTGTCAGTTTAATAGTTGCACTGTCGCGATAGCATGATCGGTAACGTTCCGGGTTAATGAAGTGGCGGAGTTCGAAGCTACAACTTTTCTTTGGCGGCCAAAGCAATATATTTAAAAAATTAACAGATCGGCCGCCAAGCAATATCCCAGCCATTTCATTTAACCCAATGTTATGGGCACACCTTTTCTCCCCGCTATTCAAAAGGAATACTTCAAACGAAAAGCAGGTAAATATCTAAAATACCATCCTCTCTCAGTATAAATCACTTCATTGTTAAAACTATACTTATCATTTTTAGCCCATAAATAACCATGGCCAAATTTAAACTCATAAACTAGCACAATCCGGTTAGTCAATCTAACTTGAGGAATAAGCCCGAAACAAATGAAATAACCAAAACGGCTAACATTTGTTCCGGTGTTCAATCGTTCATACCAGCTATAAGCCAAATTTAATTCAGGGCTGATAAAGAAATTAAACCGGCTTCGTTTCTTTACTAAAGCGATGTGATAAGAACCTGCAATTGTAATTCCCTTCCGCCTCCCTTCCTTTGTAAAATATACCGGAATTGTCAACTCATTCCAATTTTTCGTACGCTTACCATATTCAAATGAAACCAAGGCAGCATTACGAAAGACATAACCTCCAATTCCTATAATATGGTTGTGATTAGCTTTACTTGAATCATTCTGAGAATAGGAATTATAACTAGAAAACAATATCAGTTTAAAAAATAAAATAAAACTAAAGGTAAAAATTGGTTTCATCGCTTAACAGCTAGTGCAGAAAGGTTGCCCATAACAATAAATTTCTGCACTCATGCAATCCAAATACATTAATCAATGTAATTGTATGCATATTCGGTATGCTTGAAAGAGTTTGCGGTTATAACCCCAGCTTCCCAATCACGCTACAAAATATAATTAAACTGACGAAAATCAGAAAATATTAAACATATTTTATTTTTGCATGAATTTCATGCCGAGAATATTAATTAAAATAGAAATAATTAATCACACCTCATCCATCCTAAACCCCTCCAAAAACTTAGTAGTATAATTACCGCTTCTGAAATCAGGGTGGCGCATTAACTGTTGGTGGAAGGGGATAGTGGTTTTTACGCCTTCGATGACAAATTCACTGAGGGCGCGTTCCATGGTGTTGATGGCTTCTTCGCGGGTTTGGGCCATGGTGATGAGCTTGGCTACCATGCTGTCGTAATTGCTTGGGATGGTATAGCCTGCGTAGATGTGTGAGTCAACGCGTACGCCGTGGCCTCCCGGTACGTGGAGTGTAGTGATGCGGCCCGGTGATGGACGGAAATTATTATATGGGTCCTCGGCGTTGATGCGGCATTCGATAGCATGCATGCTTGGGAAGTAATTTTTTCCTGTAATAGGAATACCTGCTGCTATTTTAATTTGTTCTTTGATGAGGTCGTAATTAATTACTTCTTCGGTGATTGGATGTTCTACTTGTATACGCGTATTCATCTCCATGAAATAAAAATTGCGGTGCTTGTCTACCAGAAATTCTACCGTTCCAACGCCTTCGTATTTCACGGCAAGAGCTGCTTTAATTGCTGCTTCTCCCATGCGGTCACGCAGTTCGTCGGTCATGAAGGGTGATGGCGTTTCTTCCATCAGCTTTTGGTGTCGTCTTTGTACTGAACAATCACGCTCACTCAGATGGCAGGCTTTTCCAAACTGGTCGCCGGCAATTTGTATTTCTATATGTCTTGGTTCCTCGATGTATTTCTCAAGGTACATACCGTCGTTACCAAAAGATGCACTGGCTTCCTGTCGTGCATTGTTCCATGCTTCTTCAAATTCTTCAGCTTTCCATACTATGCGCATTCCTTTTCCTCCGCCACCGGCAGTAGCTTTCAGAATTACAGGGTAACCAACTTCCTTCGCAATTTTCATCCCGCTCTTCAGGTCTTTCAATAAGCCTTCTGTTCCGGGAATGGTTGGAACGCCCGCTTTCTTCATCGTTTCCTTGGCATTGGATTTATCTCCCATCTGATCAATCTGAAAGGGAGTGGCGCCAATAAATTTTATTCCATGCTCAGCACAAATGGAGCTGAACTTAGAATTCTCGGAAAGAAATCCGTAACCGGGATGTATGGCATCGGCATTGGTAATTTCCGCTGCGGCAATTATTCTCGAAATATTTAAATAAGAGTCTTTACTCGGCGGGGGTCCTATACAGACTGCCTCATCAGCAAAACGTACATGCAAACTTTCTTTGTCGGCCGTACTGTATACCGCCACCGTTTGGATGTTCATCTCCTTACAGGTACGTATGATTCGTAAAGCAATCTCACCGCGGTTAGCGATCAATATCTTTTTAAACATGGTACTGATTTGAAATTTTATCCGCCGAAGCGAAATTCTTTTTGCCTGTTCCTTTTTTATTCTCTAAAGAGAATGAAGAAAATACAAGAATCAACTTGGATCTATAAGGAACAAGGGCTGATCGTATTCTACCGGAGTAGAATTATCAACCAATACCTTTACTATTTTACCACTTACTTCTGATTCAATTTCGTTGAAGAGTTTCATCGCTTCGATGATGCACAATACTTTTCCTGCTTTTATCTCGTCGCCTACGTTCACAAATACCGGCTTCTCCGGTGTCGACGAACGATAGAAAGTTCCTATCATGGGCGATTTTATTGTGATGTATTTACTTTCATCACTGGAAGCCAGGCTTTCTGAAGGCGCTGCTGTAACTGCAGGGGCAGCTGCTGCAGGTGTCGGTGCAATTTGCATCGGGGCGGCTGTGACAGGAGCATGCATCATCTGATGAACAGGTGCTTGTGCAGGCATGCTATGTGCGCCATGTGTTGTCTTGATAGTGATTTTAAAATCTTTTTGTTCAAGACTTACTTCACTTACGCCACTGCTTTGTACAAATTTTATAAGTTTTTCTATTTCAGGAAGATTCATTGAGGAAGAAGGAACTGGCTGGGCTTTTACTTTGGCCGCAGGTGCTTTTTTGCTTTTCATTTTGGTTTTTTATGTCCTGCGCAGGCTTCTTGGGCCGGGAACAGAATTCAAACCTACATGAAATTTCAAAAAGAGCAAAATTCTTTGTGCCAACATTCAACTTTGAATAGGTAGATATGTTGTTTTCAGAATATTGGCTTTAAAAAAGCGAATAATTGTAGAAAAAAGACTTAAAAGGGGTTTTGGACAAAAGAAAATGGGGGTCGGCAGCAAAGCCTAACCCCCATTCTTGTTCCATTTGTTGTCTGTCTCAGAGAACAAATGGAAATTTTCCTATATCTGTCTAGTTGTAAGCCAGTTAAAAATGTCTTTTAGGCTTAGAAGTTTACCGCGATTCCTAGAGCAAATGCATCGAGTGAATTGTTCACTTTTACATCAACCTCTAAAGGATCAGCATTCAGGGCTTGGATGTTTTGATCTTTCGCCCAGAAGGTATGCATATAACCCACATTCACCTTAATAGCATTCGATGCTTTGATAGCAAAACCGGTATTGATGTTGTAGTTATCATCCTGCATCACTTCATATACTCCCAGGTGCGTGTAATATCCCGGCTTGTCTTTCCATGCATAGTTTGTATAACCCGCACCAATACTGCTGGTAAACATTGGAGAGATTTTGTATTGTATTCCTCCTGCAATTGTCGAAGCATCTCCTGCCATCACTGACCATGGTTGATCTTTTGTGATTGCTGATGATCTTCCCCAGTCTGATTTTTTCTGGAAGTAATAATTGTAGTCAGCGAAAGCTCCGAACTTCTCACTGAAGCTGTAAGCAATTCCGAATGCTAAAACAGCAGGCAAATCACGACGATTTAATTCTCCATCTACACTTGCACCAAAATCATCTTTGATTTGTTTGGTTTTGAAATCCAGGTTCACCTGTGATTCATAGCGTGTGGAAATATTTAGTTTGTCTGTCGCGCTGATGTTTAGTCCAAGCACGAATCCCATTCCTGTTGCTGTCTCTTCTGTTTCCAGGGCGAGTGGCATATCATCCAAATCAAAAGGAGAAGAAGTTAATGTCATTCCTGCATTGGCAGTATTCTTCGCGCTTACATAGCGGATAGAAGTAGAGAAGCCAACATGCTTACTCATCTGTATAGTTCCTCCAACAGTAGTTGTGAGATACATTGAACTTGCTTTTAAGGATGGAGTCTTTACTTCTGAATATGCTCCACCTGTCGACATCAATGCCTGCAAACCGATAAGGTCTGTAGTAATTGATCCAGTAGGATAGTTCATCGTTGCACCACCACCTGCGATAAATACTCCTGCATGCAATGCCCAGTTGTTTTTCTTGAAGGCCATGTACAAATTCGGAATGAATGGATCTGATCCATCTTGCGAATAGGTCTTTGTCCCTTGTCCGATTCCCAGATCATAAGAGTGGGATGGATTGCGAAACAATGTTTGATTGCTGAAATTAACATGGAAGCCATTAGGAAGCTTAGTGATTCCTGCAGGATTATACACCACAGCATCCGCAGCATCTGTTGATGCATTTCGTGCAGCAGTACGCATCCACTCAGCGCTCAGGTTTGGAAGATTATCCATCTGTGCCAAAGCGATGTTCCCACTGAACACCGTGATAAGGATCATCATGATCCATTTGCTTAAATTTTTCATCGATTAGAGATTACAGTTTGTCTAAGATTAAACTGTAATGAGCCACAATGAGTTAGTCTAATAGTTCCTGCTTTCTTACATATATATGTATAATCCCAACCTCCAATTTCGGCCTTTTCAAACCAAAATTGACTAAAACCCACGTTTTTCGAAAAAAATTCGACACATAGATTGGTATTTTTCTATTGACTATAACATTCCCGTGGGATGACAGTCTCCCTTCTTATCATATCACACAGAATTGAGTCATAGATGCCTTCGGCATCCATGCCTCAACCCTTGATTGATAATAGCGACACCAACAAGTCACCCCGAAGGGGCCTTGTGATTAAATAACCCTCCCGTCATTAATATCTTGAGAGCTAATAAAAAACTGTTATCATTCCCGCAGGGACCGTGCGATTGAAAAGCCGACCTGCCATTAATGACCTGAGAAGTAAAAAAGAAAAGTCATTACCCGAAGAGGCCTTGTGATTAAATAACCCTCCCGTCATTAATATCTTGAGAGCTAATAAAAAACTGTTATCATTCCCGCAGGGATCGTGCGATTGAAAAGCCGACCCGTCATTAATGACCTGAGAAGTAAAAAAGAAAAGTCACCCCGAAGGGGCCTTGTGATTAAATAACCCTCCCGTCATTACTAACTTGAGAGCTAATAAAAAACTGTTGTCATTTCCCGCAGAGACCTTGCGAATGACCAACTTTCCGTAACGAAAAGAAATTAGAAAATAAATCTTAATAAGCCCACTTCACCCAAATACTTCCCCAGGTAAAACCACCACCGAAGGCGGCGAGGATGAGGTTATCACCTTTCTTGAGCTTTTTTTCCCAGTCCCACAAACAAAGAGGGATCGTTCCGCTGGTGGTATTTCCATACTTGTGAATGTTGAGCATAACCTTGCTATCGTCAACACCCATACGGTTAGCAGTAGCATCGATGATACGCTTGTTTGCCTGATGAGGAACAAGCCAGGCAATGTCTTCTGCTTTCAATTTATTTCTTTCCATGATTTCAGCAGAAACCTGAGCCATATTCACAACGGCCGCTTTGAAAACCGGTTGTCCATCCTGAAAAACAAAATGTTCTTTTGCATCAATGGTTTTATGTGAAGGAGGGCTCACAGATCCGCCTGATTTCTGATGAAGGTATTTCACTCCTGAGCCATCACTTTTTAAAATTGAATCCAGCACACCATATCCCTCTGTATTTGGCTCGAGTAATACTGCACCGGCGCCATCGCCGAATAAAACACAGGTTGTTCGGTCTGTATAGTCGACGATGGCAGACATTTTATCTGCACCAACCACTACTACTTTTTTGTATTGACCCGACTCAATATATTTTGCACCGGTGACAAGAGAAAAAAGAAAACCCGAACAAGCCGCGGAAATGTCAAAGCCAAAGGAATTCTTCGCTCCGATTTTATCGCAGATAATATTAGCAGTAGCGGGGAATACATAGTCGGGAGTGGTTGTCGCACAAATCAGCATGTCGATCTCTGAAGGATCGATGCCTCTTTTCTTACATAATTCTAAAACTGCAGGAACTGCAAGATCCGATGTTCCTTTACCGGCACCTTTGAGTATTCTTCGTTCCTTTACTCCGGTACGGGTGGTGATCCACTCATCATTCGTATCGACCATTTTTTCAAGGTCTCCATTGCTAAGAACGAATTCGGGAACGTAACCACCAACGGCAGTAATAGCAGCTGTTATTTTTGACATGATTGAAATTTGAATAGCGAAGTTAAAAGATAAATTCGGTTTTCATAATCGAATGGTTGAGCAGCATGTGATTATGAAGATTAACAGCAAGAATTCATGTATCATTTAAGATACAATCTCTTTGCTGAACGCTTTCGCGATTTTTTCACTAAGGCCTGCATCGCAAACTTCACGACTGAGTAAAATCATGTTTTTAATGGCCTTGGTTTTACTTATTCCATGTGCGATAATTACGGCAGAATTTATTCCAAGAATTGGCGTACCACCGTAATCTTCATAGTCAAAACGATCGAAGTAGGCGTCTTTAATATTTCTTTGCTTAATCATTGTGTAAAATGATTCAGCCTGTTTCAGTATAACGTTACCTGTAAACCCATCGCAAACAATTACATCAGCTTGCTTGTTGAAAAGGTCGCGTCCTTCAACATTACCAATGAAATTAATTTCCTTGCTTCCTTTCAGGAGTTGATGTGTTTCCTTCACAAGAAGATTTCCCTTTTCTTCTTCTTCACCGATACTCATCAAGCCAACCCGTGGATTTTTAATGTGCAGGAGGTTTTCCGCATAGATCGACCCCAGAATGGCAAACTGCTGCAGAACCTCCGCTTTACAATCAGCATTAACACCAACGTCGAGTATCAGTCCCCAGCCACCATCTTCTTTGGGCAACAAAGAACCTATAGCCGGACGTAGTATTCCGGGAATAGGTTTGACGGTAAACATGGAACCTATCAGCATGGCACCTGTATTTCCGGCAGAAGCAAAGGAGTTAATACGACCTTCTTTCAGCCATTGGAATCCGACAACAATACTTGAATCTGTTTTTTGCTGGAATGCTTTTGTGGGATGATCAGACATTGATATCACACCCGGACAATGAACAATTTCCATTGCGTCCTCACTGATTCCTTCTTGTTTAAAATAAGGCAGGATGAGGTCACGGTTACCGAAAAGCACGAGTTTGATTTCCTTGGGTAACTCCCGCCACGCGGCAATCGCTCCAAGAGTTGTTTGTTCAGGGGCAAAGTCGCCACCCATTATGTCAACACCAATCTTCATGTTAGGCTCTGATGATTTCTGTACGCTGATTCAAATTAACACAATAACAAAAAGCAGCTGACCACCGGAGTTCCGATTTTGTCAACTGCTTCATGTCAATGTTTTGATCACGCTTACGCGCTGGCATTTTTTTCCATCACCACGGAACCTTTATAGTACAATTTACCTTCGTACCAGTGTGCGCGGTGATATAAATGAGGTTGACCGGTTGTCGGATCAGTAGCTACCGTTGGAGCTTCTGCTTTCCAATGCGTTCTTCTCTTATCTCTTCGTGATTTCGAATGTCGGTGTTTGGGATTTGGCATGGTATTGTTTTATTATTGCTGTCTTTAATTTATCTTTTTAATTTCTTTCCTGAAAAATTAATTCAGGTTTATGTTTTTCAATATATCCCAACGAGGATCTGTCGGGTGTTCTCCATCGGTGTTGATTCCGTGCTTACCAAGCTCTTTCAGCACTTCAGGATCACAAGCAGGATTTCCGTTTTCATCTTCATGTACATTGCGCATCGGTATAAGAAGCATAATATACTCGTAAATAAAACGCGAAATATCTATCTCGTTTTCTTTCGCCGGAAGCATTATCACATCTTCTGATACTTCTTCCATCTCTTTCACATCGCCGAATTTTACAATCAGCTCGTTGAAACTTTCCATTTCTACTTCGAGGTCTTCCAGACAACGATCGCAGGCGAGTGTTAATGCGCCTTCCATCGTGAAGTCAAGAAGTATCATGTTCTCTTGCTTTTCTACAACAACAAGAACTTCTACATCACCCCGGTGAATTCGTGCATGTTCGAATTTCTGAAAGAACGAATCTTCTATGCGATACTCAAATTCATGCTCACCATCACCCAGATTCCCGAAATTAATCACAAACTCTCTCTGGCCGCCCATGAAAATCCTCCTAATTTTTAAGGGCGACAAAGGTAGAAATAAAAGCCTTCGAATCAATCTTTTCTATCGATTTTCTCAATCAATTTCCTCCTCTCTCTTGCTTTTTGTCATAGGGGATTGGATTTACCACGACTCTATTAAATATATGGTTATCAAATAATTACACTGATGTCGGCTAAAAAAAGCCATATTTTGCATTCCTCTTACTACATTCGCCGTCTTGTTTATTTTGAAAAAAGTCCTCAAATATCTGTTTTTTCCGCTCCAATGGCTTTGGCGTTCTTTTTATTTCATCAACGCTGTCATCACTTTTTTTCTTTTCTTTCCCTTTTTTGCTGTGTTACTCCTTAGAAATGAATGGTTTCCATTGGTTTTTAAACTGAAGAAAGTTTGGGCACATTTTATTCTCTGGCCTGCTCTGATATTTTACAGAATCGACAGCAATTTCAAACCAAAAAAAGGGGAAGCATTTGTTTTCTGTCCGAACCATACTTCCTACCTCGACATCATGCTCATATATATAAGTATACCTCTATACTTTCATACTATGGGAAAGGCTGAATTGAGAAGAGTGCCCTTTTTTCGTCGTTTTTTCGACGAAATGAATATCCCGGTTAACAGAAAAAGTAAAATGGACTCCCATAGGGCCTTTTTAAGGGCGGCTTCTGATTTGGAAAAAGGAATCAGTATCACGCTTTTTCCTGAAGGGACCATTCTTCACAACGGTCCGCGTATCGGCCGATTTAAAAATGGTCCATTCAGACTGGCTATCCAGGCTCAGGTGCCGGTAGTACCGATCACATTTTTAGATAATTGGGTCATTTTACCGGATGATTTTTTGAAAAGAACCGGCCACCCCGGTTTGTGCCGGGTAATTATTCATGATCCGATTCCGACCAAGGGAATGACCGAAGCCGACATGGAAAGCCTCAAAGCAAAGGTTTATCAGGTTATGAGAGAACCCCTGGCTAAAAAATTCCCTGAGTATTTTAATGAATAAGGGGCTCTGTGGAACGCTGATAAGGCAGATTCAAAAAGATCAAATAAGATTTTAAATGGTTAAATCTGCGACCATCTTAAAAAATCTGCATCATCAGCCTGTCTCATTTCATTCGACATTCGGACGAATCCGTGTTCCGAAAAATTAACAGAATTCCTCGTAGGCAGCCGTTAAATTCTCCGCTATCATCTCCGCAGAACGACCTTCAATATGATGACGCTCAAGGAAATGAACTAATTTGCCGTCTTTAAAAAGAGCAATGGCCGGAGAAGATGGAGGATAAGGAAGTGTGAATTTTCTCGCCTCGGCCGTAGCTTCAAGGTCCTGTCCTGCGAAAACGGTAGTCAGCTTTCCCGGTTTTTTTGAATGTTGCAGAGAAAGCTTTACACCCGGACGGGCAGTTCCTGCTGCACAACCGCATACTGAATTGAGAACCAGGAGCAATGTCCCTTTGCTCGTCGGAATCGTATTGTCAACTTCTTCCACCGTTTTTAATTCCTGGAAACCGGCACTTGTTAATTCCTGACGCATAGGCGTGCAGATGTATTCTGGATATGGCATTTTACTGATTATTTAAGATTTTCTAACACAAAATTACGCTTAAAAATGTAGGCTCAAACCCATTGCCCTAATTAAAGCTTGCTCAGGCAATATTTTCAAAGCTTTTAACAATCACCCTACTTAAAAGTTCAGATTCTTACAAATGTCAGAGCTTCTGTTGAATGAGCATATCTAAGCCTCCGCTCAGGCCTACTTTGCATGTAATCAATGAAACACACAACATGCATCGCACAACATTAAAGAGACTTTTTATTTTTCTTATTGTTTTTACCTGGACTTACAGCTTAGTAGCGCAGGACGTATTAGAGAATAATGTGTATCGCGTTACTGCCTATAAGAACGGAAACAATCAGATCACGAGTACTTCAAATTATGCTGAAGTAATTCCTCCTGTGAGCATTTATGTTCCGAATGCTTTTACTCCAAATGGAGATGGCATCAATGATACCTTCGGTGTGAAAGGAGAAGGCATCAGAAATTTTCATCTCTTTATTTTTGACAGATGGGGAGAGAAAATATTTGAGACTACCAATCCACGACAAACATGGGATGGCCTCTATGGCGGAGAGCCGGCCGAGCAAGGAACATATGTTGTTCAAGTTTATGCCTATGGATTGGCGAAAAGTGCCAGAAATGCATCAGTCACTCTTGTGAGATAATATCAATTAGCGTATCAAAAAAAATAGTCAACATCATGTGTTGGCTATTTTTTTTTTGTGGCTTAATAAAAAGAATGTGGTTCATTCTTTATTTATATTTTTACAGCTTAATTGATTTTATATGAGCCCAACTTCCAGATACAAGATTGCTATGTTGATTGATGATAATGAACTTGACAATTTCATCAACAAGAAACTCATCGAAAGTGAAAACTTTGCAGAGAAGGTTTTGATTCACACATCCGGACAGTCGGCCTTGGAAGAATTAAATAAGCATTCAGCTGACACTTCTTCTTTGCCCGACATTATTTTTCTTGATATCATGATGCCGCATATGGACGGTTTTGGCTTCCTTGAAGAGTTCAATAAACTTCCTGAATCAGCCAAAGCACAGTGTAAAGTTGTGATGCTCTCCACTTCAGAAAGTTTCAAGGATTTGAATAAAGCGAACCAGGATAGAAACGTTTATAAATTCCTTAACAAGCCCCTGAAGAAGGAGATCCTGGAAGCAATTAATGTTTAATAAATTTCCGGTATCCGATTGTTGTTTTCATCGCCTTTAGTCTTGTAAACCACTCGAAAGGCCTATAAATAAAGGCTTTCAGAAGACTTTACTATTGACTGGCCATAGGATAATAAGTATATTTGCCATTGAACACCTCCCTTTTTAATCAAATGACTGATAAAAATTTTTCAAATACACAGGTACTTCTCATAGACGACAGCGAAATCGACGTCCTGGTGAATCGCCGATTGATGGAGCTTACATCTTTTTCTAAAAGTATTATGGTCACAGGATCAGCGGAAGAGGCCCTGCATTATCTCCAGAATGAATGCCGAAATGCTGATGATGCACCTGATTGGATTTTCCTTGATGTGCACCTTCCCGGAAAAAGCGGTTACGATTTTATCAGTGAGTTTGCTTCCTTGCCGGAAGCTATTCGAGAAAAATCAAAAATAATTATTCTCTCCGTTTTTCAAAAACCTGAACATCTCGAAAAAGCACTCGAGCAACCTTTTGTTTTTGGCCAGCTCGATAAGCCATTAACACAATCGGCACTTCGCGATTTGTTACGTGCAGATCTTGAAAAGATCAACGCTTCTTCTTAAAAAAGTCTTTTAACAGGGAAGAACATTCTTCCTCCAATAATCCTCCGAGAAGCTTTGTCTTCGGATGTAAGATGGATTTCGAAGTCAGAAGAAAACCCCGCTTCTCATCTCTTGCTCCGTAAACGATTTCAGTTATTTGAGTCCAGTAACTTGCGCCGGCACACATCACACAAGGCTCAAGAGTTACATAAAGGGTGCATTCGTGGAGGTATTTTCCTCCCAAAAAATTTGCCGCTGCGGTGAAGGCCTGCATTTCTGCATGTGCTGTAACATCATTCAACTGTTGGGTGAGATTATGCCCTCGTCCAATAATCCGCCCCTGGCAAACGACCACTGCACCGACAGGTACTTCATTTAATGCTAAAGCCCGTTCGGCTTCTTTGATCGCTTCACGCATAAAGCGGGCATGATCTATGGCTTTGTTCTGTGTTTCCATGCAACTATGTGGCGAATGTAAGGATTCAATTTTTATCAAATTTGTTCTATCTGTTTGATTCTTTCTGATTCTGGTTTATGGCTTAAATAAGGCTCATCCCTGAGCTAAAATATTTTTACCTTCGCTTTTCAAAATGTAAGATGATATGTTGAGGACGCATACTTGTGGAGAATTAAGAATGGCAGACGTAAACAAAGAAGTGACTCTTTGTGGATGGATGCAGCGATCACGTGATCTGGGTGGCATGACTTTCATTGATCTGAGAGATCGATATGGATTGACGCAGTTGGTTTTCAATATGGAAGTAAATAAAAGCCTTTGTGAAGAAGCCCGGAAGCTGGGAAGAGAATTCGTCATAAAAATAAAAGGAGTGGTCACAGAGCGCAGCAATAAAAACGCTAAAATGCCTACAGGTGACATAGAGATAAATGTTTCTTCACTGGAAATATTGAACGAGTCGAAAACACCGCCATTCACCATCGAAGAAAATACAGATGGAGGCGATGACTTGCGTATGAAGTACCGTTACTTGGATGTACGACGTTCAACGGTGAAAGATGCGCTCTTGCTCCGGGCAACTATTGCCGGACTCACCAGAAATTATTTGAATGAGCAGGGTTTTATTGAAATAGAAACTCCTGTCCTGATAAAATCCACACCCGAAGGTGCCCGGGATTTTGTTGTTCCTTCCAGAATGAATCCGGGTGAGTTTTATGCTCTGCCTCAGTCGCCTCAAACCTTTAAGCAGTTGCTGATGGTGGCCGGAATGGATAAATACTATCAGATCGTTAAATGTTTTCGTGATGAAGATCTTCGGGCCGACAGGCAGCCGGAGTTCACTCAAATCGATTGTGAAATGAGTTTCGTTGAACAGGAAGATGTATTGCAGACTTTCGAAGGTTTAATCACTCATCTTTTCAAGAAAGTAAAAGGAATTGCCGTGTCAGGAATTCCACGGATGACTTATGCCGAAGCAATGGAGCATTATGGCAATGACAAGCCCGACATCCGTTTCGAAATGAAACTCACGAACATGAATTCGCTCGTGAAAGGAAAAAACTTTAAAGTATTTGATGATGCAGAGACAGTATTGGGGATTTGTGCCAAAGGATGTGCTGAATATACCAGAAAACAACTTGATGAATTAACCGAATGGGTAAAACGCCCACAGCTCGGTGCCACCGGATTGATTTATGCAAGGGTAAATGCCGATGGCTCTGTGAAATCATCCGTCGATAAGTTTTATAATCCGGAAGATCTTAAACAATGGGCTGAATTGTTGCATGCAGCTCCCGGTGATTTGATATTATTACTCGCCGGTGGAGATGCTCTCATTAGAAAAGCCATGAGCGAACTTCGTTTGGAAATGGGAGAGCGGCTCGGTTACCGAGGGAAAGATGACTTCAAAGCATTGTGGGTTCTTGATTTTCCTTTATTGGAATGGGCAGATGATACCAAACGCTGGCATGCTATGCATCATCCATTCACATCTCCGAAACCGGAAGATATAAGTATGCTTAAAACAGATCCCGGAAAAGTTCGGGCTAATGCATATGACCTTGTCATCAATGGAGTAGAAATTGGCGGAGGCTCGATCCGTATTCATAATAACGAATTGCAACAGCAAATGTTTGAGACATTAGGATTCAGCAAGGAAGACGCTCAGGCGCAATTTGGTTTCTTGATGAATGCTTTTGAATACGGTGCACCTCCTCATGGAGGTGTCGCATTCGGATTCGACAGACTATGTTCTTTGTTTGGTGGATCTGATTCTATTCGCGACTATATCGCTTTCCCTAAAAATAATGCCGGACGAGATGTGATGATCAATACTCCTTCGAACATTTCTGAAGAGCAGCTCAATGAATTGTCTATTCAGGTTGTAAGTACTGCTCCAAAGAGCCGGAACTGATTCTCTCCAGTATTATATCACCCGAATCGTTCCTTCTTTCTCTTCAATCAAACGAAAAGGTTCCTCTTTAACCAGAAGGAAGCTGTCGAGGTCCGCATAATCTGCTAATGAACACAAATGAATGCCGGAAGAAATTCCGAGGCTGGTTTCAACCATACAGCCTATCATTGTTTTAAGACCTTTATCTCTTGCTTTCCGGAGTAAGCTGATTGCATTTTGATATCCACCTGCCTTCATCAGCTTCACGTTGACGCCGTGAAACATCGTCTTTAAATATCCAAAATCAGCTTCATCTAATATTGATTCATCGGCAAAAAGCGGGAATATGGAATACTTTTTCAAATATTTGTACTCATCATCCATTCCTGCAGGCATCGGTTGCTCCACGAATTCGATCCTGAGCTTTTTTATTTTTTCCAGAAAGTATATGAGGGCTTCAACATCGTTGAACGCTTCATTCGGATCAAGAAGGATTTGCCGGCTGCTAAATGAAGAAAGGTAACGAAGGACTTCAAAGCCTTCATCAGTATTAATTTTTACTTTCAGATATCGAAATCTGTCAAGCTTGTTCTGCTTATAGAAATCACGGAGCACTGATGGATCCATGATTGGAATGGTGTATGCAGTCTCCACGCTTCCGGGATCAGATAGATTTAATTGTTTCGGAACGGAGACTTTGTTTTTTGCGGCTTGTAAATGATGCCATGCCGATTCGATAGCGAATCGAAGTGCATTAGCCGGTCGAATATCATTCAAAAATTCATTTAGGGCGTCATCTGATGCAAAATGTTCGGGTACTTTGCTTTCAAACAGTTCAAATTGATTCAAGAGAAGTTCCGGAGTTTCCTGATACCTGATGTTGGGAGCAGCTTCACCTTTTCCTGAATAGCTTCCTTCTTTCAGCTCAACGATCAGATTAGTTTTCTGATCCGTTGCATTTCGGGAAATCTTCCAGGTGTATTTTAAATCAAGTACGATCTTTTGGATGGACCAATGTTGCATGTGAATGTTTGCAGTGAAGGTTCAGAACTCTAAAATAATTGCGTTTATCAAACAAATTTCAAGATTTTATTGATTGAATAATAAAATGATGAAAGATAAATATGGCTTAAATGCAAAAGTCCCCCGATTAATAACCGGGGGACTTTTTGCGAACCGCTGTGAAAGCGGAAAGCTTGAAGATTACTTCTTCTTCTTCTTAGCTGCTTTTTTCTTTGTAGCTTTTTTCTTAGTAGCTTTCTTTTTAGTTGCTTTCTTAGCAGCTTTTTTTGCTTTTGCCATTGTTTTTAGTTTTTGAATGTTATGACTAGTCAAACTTAATAAATAAAAAAAGGTTACACCGTTTTGTATAAATATTTTCTTAACAATGGTTTGTTGATTTCGAAAAGACAAAAATCATTCATCATTTCATAAAAATATTTTGCGATTAGAAAAATTACATCTTCGGAAACATGCATGAATAAAGGCGTTGCAAAGATTTGTTTTTTATGTATACATGATTTGTTATACAAAAATAGCAAGCGTTGATGTGATCGGTCAAAATCAAAATTGTTAATAACCATGTCCACTTCAAAATGAAGAAATGTCAATTTTGTTCTTTGACTCGATCTGATTTTTGCGTTTTGGGTAAATATTTTTCCTGATTTGCATATCTCAGGTCCCATAATTTCTGTTTCGATGCCATAAATTCATGATATCACATGTTGAATTGATCGCAAGTCGAAATAGAATTGATTAATCCGGACAAACAAATCAATACATGGATGATGTCAGACAGCTGCTGAGACAATGCTTTTGTAATTCCGAATTATCTGCACAAGAATTAATTTCTTGTGCTTATCGGAAGCCTCTGTCATCAGATGCGGCGCTGAACACATGAATTAATTCCGTGTTGACATCATTCATTGGCTGATCGTGAACAGGAAAATACTCCATCTAAATGCCATAAAGAAGGATTTTGAATGACCATGAAGATCCACTGATGTCTCTTTACATATTTCTTATTCCGTTTAGATTCTTCAAGCAGATTAAGCGCTCAGGCTTTATTTTTAATACTTTTGAAGCTCATTCGATCCCTCGCCTGCAAATCCGGGCTTTGATTTGTAAGTGAGATGATCGAACACAAATGCAAGATTGCATGAGATTACTTAATTAGCACCAATTCCAATAAAATTTTCCGGATTACCGACCATGCACATTGCTTTCAAAGAAAAACTAAAATTTACGGAGCTTAAAAATTTACGCTCATTAAACGTGATGGCTGCCATTGTAGTCACCTTAATGGGATTTATTTTTGAGTTCGCTTATCATGATGGCTACATTCTCGTATCAGGTTTGCTTGTATCCATTATTCTTACTTCAAATTACTTTTTGTCTTTTTATAGTCTTCCTTACCGGGAGCATTTTACTAATATTACCTACGCATCCATTTTCCTACTTCACTTCTGGGCTGTGTATGTCACCTTTTCCAGGGATTTCGAAATTGATTTCCTCCTGCCGCTTTCCATTTCTATTTTTACTTTTTCTCTGATTTTTGACAGGTTCTATAAGAGTTTAATATTCATTTTCACCATCACCACCATTTTGCTCTTTCTCATGCTCACTATGGGTGAATGGGAGCCGGAGCATACCATTGCTCTCATTACATTATATACCGGTGCCTTAATTTCAAACCGGATTCTTCAACAAAAGGAAGCCTATCATTCCGAGATCCAGAATCAGGAAATGCGCTATTTGGATTTGGTGGAGAATATGAACGATGGACTCATTTATGTTAATGACAAACTGGAATTTCAGTTTCTCAATGATCGCTTTTGTGAAATTACCGGCTTTAACAGGGAGGATCTGCTTGGTCGTTCAATGATGGAACTTTCTAAGGATGAAGGTGCGAAGGATGTTATTCAACAGTTTTTTAATGATTTGAAGAATTCTACATCTGTTGAAGTGGAGAGTGAACTCATCCATAAAAATAAATCATCTGTTTGGGTACAAATGAAAGGCTCTAAGTATCAAAGTGACGACAGTTCGAAAGCCGGCTTTATGTTAGTGTTCTCTGATATCACAAAATTAAAACTGGCTCAGCAGTTGTTAAAGCATAAAGAAGAGGGATACCGGAGCTTCATTGAACAAAGTGCAGTCGGAATATGGCGGGCTGAATATAAAAAACCAATTCCTATCGATCTGCCATTGGATGAACAGGTAGATCTGCTGCTTGATACCGGCGTTATTGCAGAGTGCAATGATTTTATGGCCATGATGTACGGATATTCTTCAACAGATTCACTTCTTGGTAAACGAATAAGAGAGTTCTATCATGTAGAAAATAATTTTGACGAAGAACGGACCAAGGAGTTCATGACCATCTTCATCAAAAATGACTACAGGATAAGCAGTGCCGAATCAAAAGAGTTGGACCGTGACGGTAATATAAGGTACATGCTCAATAATAATATTGGTGTAATTGAAAATGGATATCTTCTGAGAACCTGGGGTGTTCAGACAGATATCACTGAACGTAAGAAAACCGAAAGGGAACTGATAGAAACCAATCATGAACTCGACACCTTTTTTTATAAGGCCTCTCATGATCTGAAAGGCCCGCTGGCAAGTGTCATGGGAATTGTAAACCTGGCCAGGTTAGAAAATCAAAATAATGACCTCGAAGGATATTTCTCCATGATCGAAACAAGCGTTAAGCGTCTTGATCGAACCTTGCTTGACCTGATTGAACTCGCAAGAACAAGAAGAGGGAATACCAAAATCAGTGTCATAAATATGAAGGGACTCGTTGAGGAAATTCTGGGATCATTGAAACATGTCCCGGATTTTGCAAGGATTAACTTCGAGTTGAAAATAGACCAGCATACAGAAGTTCAGGCCGACAAAGTGCTTATTCTTTCCGTCTTCCAGAACCTCATTCATAACGCCATTAATTATTGTAACCACGAAAGTCCCTGGATACGGATAAAGATTCAGGAAAAAGATAAGGTAGTCTACACCGAAATTTCTGACAACGGCAAAGGAATCCCGGAGAATATTAAAGGAAGGGTATTCGAAATGTTTTATCGCGGTAATCAGGAATCAAGCGGGTCCGGTTTGGGATTGTTTATTGTAAAAAATGCTTTGGAAAAGATGAAAGGGAAAATCCGATTCGAAAGTGAAATTGGTAAGGGAACAACATTCTTTGTCACTCTTCCCAGTACAGTAATTGAATCATAAGCATTTTACAATTTATATCTTTAATGCCGGGATTAACAAAGCAGATATGATTTTCGCAAGAGCAATTCACCTTCGTGGCAAAAACATAAGCATATAACAATTACAATCCGAGGATAGCCCGGATACTTTATAAAAATAATAGAACATGATACTTCGCATAGAACATCTTGGCATAGCTGTCAAGGATTGTGAGCAGGCAAATAAATTATTTGCACTTCTGTTAGGCACAAATCCATACAAATCGGAAATGGTAGAATCCGAAAAAGTAAACACATCCTTTTTTAAAGTCGGCGAATCTAAAGTGGAACTTCTGGAAAGTACTGACCCGTCTGGCCCTATCGGAAAATTTATTGAGAAGCGGGGTGAAGGGATTCATCATGTAGCTTTTGAGGTGGATAATATTCATGAAATGATGAAGCAACTCGAGGCTTCAGGATTCCGGCTTCTTTCTGATGAGCCGAAAAGAGGCGCTGACAATAAACTGGTTTGTTTCCTGCATCCAAAAAGTACAAACGGAGTGTTAGTCGAACTTTGTCAGGAGATTAGATAAGTATCGATTCATACTTAAACAAGATTATTGAAGATCAAGTATGTGTGATGCGATTTTTTTATTTGCCACGAATTCACAAATTTCTCCGCCTTGACCAAAGACTGCGATTAGCAAACCGGACATATTAAAATTGTTTATTCTAAAGAGCGGTGTTTAAGGTAAAACCTCTTTAAGTAAATTTCCAACCCATTTGTCATTTTTCAAAAGGATGGCCTGGAGTCCGACTTGCTTTGCACCTTCAATGTGTTGTGGGGAATCATCTATAAAGAGAGTCTCTTCCACATTCAGATTATTTTCATCAATGACCAATTGAAAAATCTCTTTGTTGGGTTTGCGTAAATGAACACGGTGGGATAAGTAAATTTTTTCAAAAAGCTCATCCAGAACTTCATTCCCGTACTGATTGCGAAGCATGGCCTTATAGGCTTTTTCGTGGATTTCATTCGTGTTGCTCAAGAGGAAAATTCGATAACTGTCCTTCAAACCAACGAGTAGGTCTATGTTTTTTTTAGGGAAGCCTATTAATATAGAGTTCCAGGCATTATTAATTTCATCATCATTTAAGTCCTTTCCGGCGATTTCGCGTATCCTGTTTCTGAATTCAGAAGCACTAATGTTACCTGTTTCCAGCTCGTCAAAGAGGTGATCCTGTTTAAGTTGCGTGTATTTGGCATCAAAGTCGCCGAGTCCAAGCTTCTTAAAGGAATCAATAATATTCTGGTAATTAATGTCAAAAAGCACACCTCCAAGGTCAAATATTATACTTCTTATTGCCTTCATGTTTTCAAATTTGACCGCAAAAATATAACTTCGTCCGCCTTTTAGTACTATTAATCAGCATATCGGGCTAATAGCTTCAAGGCAAATTAGTTCAAGGGCCCTTAGCTCATTCGGTTAGAGCAACAGACTCATAATCTGTGGGTGGTTGGTTCGATTCCAACAGGGCCCACGTTCAAGGAGCGAGTAAGCAGAGTGACTGAACAGAATTTGACTGTTCACTCACTCTGTTACTCAGACTCAGACTCAGACTTCGACTTTAGCACATTGACCGCTCAATATTAAAATGTTTTTTCAACCGCTTATTAAATCGCACTAATATTTTTCTCTTACGGTCTATTCTCATAGCCAGCCTTATACCCTAAGCTTATTTTTTAAAATTAATTCGAAGTCGATCAAGATCATAAAGAGCTTTGCGAAAAATTAAAGTTTAACTGTTGTGTGTAATGGATCGGGCTGACTATCTTCCTTTCAGGGAAATCCATAAATCAGCTTAATTAAAGTCCGGACATTTTTTTTATCTTTATTCAACCAAGCCTTATTCTTCACTGAGTAAATAATTTATCAGTTTATCTAATTACAGCTATGAAATATTCTAAGTCCATTCTAAGTTTCCTGTTTATCATCGGTTTATGTAACAGTGTTTTAGCTCAAACGGCTCCGACTTCAACTCCTTCGTTGAAAAAGGTGGGCTCCATGCAGGACAATCTTATACTTTCTATTGGTTTGACCAATTGGGTCACGACGCCTTCTCAAATGGATGTAAATATTATACAATCCAGAGAGTTTGGATTGATGATGATGGGAGAAAGAATGATCCCTTCAGGTAAATTAGGATTTGGACTTGGTTTTGGTTTCAGTTCGCAGAATGTACATAGTGATGCGATGCTGAATACAACCATTGATGGCTCGAAATCATATTTTACAAAATTGCATGACAGCCTTGATTATAGTATCAATAAAATCTCCTTGAATTTTATCGACGCTCAACTCGAACTTCGATTGCATACAGCGCCAAATCAGAAATCAAAACGCTTCAAGTTTAGTCTGGGCTTGAAAGGCGGTATTCTTTTGCAAAGTCATGTTAAGTTTAAAGATGACGACGGCACTTATAAGCAATCAGGCATTGCAAATTTGAATAAGTACCAGTACGGATTGGTTTCTCGCCTTGGTTACGGTAACCTGGCCATAGGTGGCTACTATTCTTTGGTGGAGATTTTTAAGGTTGGGAAAGGACCTGAGTTGATTCCTTATACAGTCGGCGTCTACCTGACGCTCTAGTTTGCTAACTGAAGAATGGAACGCAGATGACTCAGATTTTTTTGATGGTCACCGATATACAATTTTAAATCATATTTGATCTTAACAAATCTGCGTCATCTGCGTTCCATTTATTTTCAGATGCTCAGAATTAGATACTCACAGAAGAACCCAATAAGAAACCCGGCATAAATTTGCATGGATGTGTGCGCTCCCAGACTGAGTCTTGCGGAGCCTAAAAGTCCGGCAATAAGAATAGTAATCAGGATCGGGAATCGCAGATCAACAACCATAAAGTTTGATAGACCAAAAAAGGTCCCAACGATACCACCGATGCCTATCATGTGGATGCTGATTTTCCATTTGAGATTTATTATCACCGCAAAAACAACTGCGGCTGCAGCACCGAGTATCATCAGGTAAAATATTTTAGGTAGCATCAGGTTACGCATCATGTAATAAGCGACCACCAATAAAATTGCATTGCTGATGTATGGAATTATACGTTCCTCTTTTTTAGCCATTTCAAAAGAGTGTATCCAGCCGCGACGAACAAGAATGTATGAGATCAGAATGGGTAGTACCAATGTGTTGAGCAAGATGATGGAGTAGAGCGCCGATTTTTCATGCTCTGAAGTTGTCGTCTCAAAATAACTGCTGTGGTTGAGCAGAAAGTACAATGCATAACTTGGCATCAATACCGGATGGAGAACGATGGAAAGTATTCTCGCCAAATTATTGTTCATAGTTCCTTTCGTAAGCGGGCAACCGGTATGTCCAGCATCTCTCTGTATTTTGCCACGGTTCGTCTTGCAATATTGTATCCTTTTTCGTTGAGGATGGCTGTCAAGGCATCATCTGTCATCGGTTTACGTTTATCTTCAGCTGCAATGGTATCCGTCAGAATTTGTTTTACCTCTTTGCTGGAAACTTCTTCGCCACTATCTGTTTGCAATCCTTCAGAGAAAAAACTCTTTAGAAGAAAAGTGCCGAATGGCGTCTGGACATATTTGCTGTTAGCTACCCGGGAAACGGTTGAAATGTCCATACCGATCTGTTCGGCGATATCCCTTAAAACCATTTTCTTCAATTTCCTTTGATCGCCTTCCATGAAATACTCAGATTGGTAATCCATAATGGTGCGCATTGTTTCGAACAAAGTATGCTGCCTTTGTTTCATGGCATCAATAAACCATTTAGCAGAATCCAATTTCGATTTCACAAACTGTATTGCATCTTTATTCGACTTGCTGTTTTTTTTGTCCTTGCTATAATGATCCAGCATTTCTTTGTAATCTCTGCTGATCCTTAGTTCCGGTGCATTGCGGGAGTTGAGTGTGAGCTCAAGCTTCCCGTCCATATTGCTGATGATGAAATCGGGTATAATATGTTGAATAGAACGAGCACTCGCGCTACTCGTGTTTCCCGGTCTTGGATTCAACTTGAGAATTTCTGCAATACCTGCTTTCAGTTCTTCTTCGCTGAGGTTCTGATCCTTCGCAAGTTTATCATAATGCTTTTTCGAAAATTCGTCAAAACCGTCTGTCAGAATTTTTTCAGCGATAGGAATGGAAGGTCGTTTGTTTCCTTTTCTCCTAAGCTGAAGAAGTAAACATTCCTGCAATGACCTAGCTCCGATTCCCGGAGGGTCAAAAGATTGAACACCTTCAAGAATTTTTTCCAACTCTTCAAGTGTTGTACTTATGTTTTGCGAGAAGGCCAGATCATCTACAATTGCCTTAAGGTCGCGACGTAAATATCCATCATCATCAAGACTGCCAATTAACTGTTCGGCAATATGAAATTGTTTGTCGTCGAGATCTAACTGATAAATCTGAGAGAGGAGTAAATCCTGAAAATTTCCCTGCACAACGAGAGGGGTTTCCTTACGTTCATCGTCAGCTGAGCTGTTATTGGCAGAAAGTTTATAGTCGGGTGTATCATCGTCACTGAGGTATTCATCGATGCTGAGATCTTCTTCCCGTTCGGCAATCTCTTCATCATCGTCCTGTGAAATTTCTTCGTCCTCACGTGTATCATACTCCTCGGCTTCTTCATGGCCTTCTTCCAATGCAGGATTTTCCTGGAGTTCTTCTTTGATACGTTGTTCAAGATTGGCAACAGGAATTTGCAACAGTTTCATCAGCTGAATCTGCTGAGGAGAAAGTTTTTGTAGTAATTTCTGATGTAGGCCCTGACGAAGTGAACTCATAAAAAGCGGAAATAAATTGTTCCGATGTAAAAATAAGAAGAAAAGCCGTGTATATGGGTTATCAAACCCTTAATTATGCCAAATCCAACCCTCAATTTTTTGCTGACGAAGGCTGTCGAGCATGGCAAGGGCAGAGGCCCTATCGGAAAATGAAGAGTAACTTACATAGTTTAATAAACCTTTACGGATAATGTGGGTTTTTGAAAAACCCCGGCTTTGCAAGCTTTGCATGTAAGCATCGGCATTTTCAGAAATTTTAAATGCACCGGCAATTACGTGAAAACTCTCTTTTTCATAGCTGATGACATTTGCAGGCTCAGTTATTTTTTTTGTTTCATTCAGTGCAAGCGACTGGCTTTCTTCTTTGACAGGAGTACTGATTTCAGGTTCAGGTTTTAGGGGCTCGGTACTTGCCACAAATACGGTTTCAGTTTTTTGAGTCTCCGGAAGAATTTCTTCCGTTTTAGTCTCTACCTGAACAGGAACTGTGTTTTCCGGAACAGTGGTATCTATGGTGAATGGGTTTAAAGAACTCAGAAAACCACCTTCCGGTTTGAGCAGAAATAAATTGAAGGAAAACCAAAGGAGTGTGCCTGCAATGGCAACAAGGCCGAGCGTTTTATAATTGAATTTTTTACCAACGACACCGGCACGTCCTGCCTTTACTGGAGGGCGGGGCTTCATGAGTTCGCGGCGCTGCTGTTCTATTCTGTTACCTGCATCATCACGCTTTACCGGCAGAAATTGAATTGAACTTAAACCAAATGAATCCTTTCTGAATTGTGTCTGACGGAAAGGCTCGAAAAGCAGATGTCGTTCTTTGTCGTAATAAATGGTCCCTACTCTCTCTACAATAACCTTACGGTGTTTATCGAGTTTGTTAAAGCAATCCTGAACGTATTCTTCAATTTTTCGAATGGCTTCTGTATAAGATATTCTTTCATATTCCACCAGGTGATTGGCAAGAAGCCCATCGTTCTGACGGAGATAAATATTAAAGGCAATCTTTCTTCGAGGAGGTAAAATGCTGTGCTGCCCGGTATTTATTTTCGCCTGAACATTGGATGCAAGAAAGCCACCCAAAGAAGGTACGATCACGCAATCGTGTTCGTAAAGCAATTCACATATATGTTCGTCGATGGCTGACATGATCAGAAGCTGTGGCTAAATTAATTTAAAAAATCCGAGCGAAAAAAATTATTTTGAAGGCTTTCAAAAAGCAGCTTTATAGGGTAAATAGGCCGTTCTTTAAAAAAAGCCAAATGAATTCACGGATATGAAGAAAAAATTGAATCAGAGCTCTCTCTTATATATATGAGTGCAAACGGAGGCTAAGACAGAAATGTGCGGTATCAGCCTCTTAATTCATCGAGTAAATCATTCAGTTTTTTAACATCCTCCGGCTTGAGGTGCTTGAAAAGTTTTTCAAAAGTAACGTCCTCTTTATCAATTTCAGATAAGAGACTTAATCCCTTATCGGTTATTGTCACATTGCAAGCTCGTCTGTCTTCAGGACAAATTTCCCTCCGAAGAAAATTTTTACCTCGAAGTTTTTCTACAATGCGTGAAGCATCGCTCATCTTGTCCAGCATTCTTTCCTTAATGAGTTTGATGTTGGCAATGCCCGGGTGTTGGCCACGAAGTATTCTCAGCACATTATATTGCTGCGGGGTGAGGTCGTACTTTCTAAGTAAGGATGTTTGAAAAGCATTTAACCAGTTGAAAGTATAAATGATATTGACACCCAATTTATGTGATTCAGTTTGAAATTTACGTTGAACTATTTCATCTTCCAGTTTCATGAGCGGTATATTAATGTTCTGCAGCAACAGGATCAATTCATTGGAACGTCAACGATTATAAAATCTGATTCATCAAGTGAATTGATTTCAATCTCCTTTGCGTTTGTGATTCCAACGGCATCACGTTTGTTAAGAATTTTCCCGTCGATTTCTATTTGGCCATTGATGACCATAATGTATGCTCCGTTTTCCGGTTGTGCAATATTATATTTGACAGATCTTTCCTTGCTTAAATTGCCTAAAGAAATTACTGCATTCTGATGGATGTACAACTCCTCTCCTTTGTTGAATCCTGAAGCAACTGCTTTAATCTGATTTTTTCTTTCCGAAGGAGAAAATGTTTTTTGATCATAAGCCGGTTTTATTCCTTTTTCTTTTGGAAAAATCCAAAGCTGAAATAATGATGTTGGCTCATCAGAGGATGGATTAAACTCTGAATGGTACACTCCTGTTCCCGCACTCATTACCTGAACGTCACCCGGTTTGATAACGGAACCATTTCCCATATTATCCTTGTGTTCCAAAGCTCCGGAATGAATAATGGTAATAATTTCCATGTCATTGTGAGGATGCATTCCAAAGCCTTCACCGGCGGCGACAATGTCGTCGTTAAGTACGCGCAGCATTCCAAATTGAAGACGATTGGGATCGTACCACTGGGCAAAGCTAAAACTATGGTGAGCATTCAACCATCCATGATCAGCATGGCCACGATCTTTTGCCTGATGAAGTAGAGTATTCATTATTTTATTGTTGGGTAGATTAATGTTTAGGCATCAAGAACATTCGTGCTCTTGTGTTTTCCGTCACAGAATGGTTTATTTGCTGAAGCGCCGCAGCGGCATAATGCAATATTTCCTTCTTTCACTTCCTCTTTTCCATCCTTATCGACAAAAACAAATTTTCCCTTTACCAGGTAAGGGCCTTTATTGCTGACTGTAATTCTGGTGATATCGTTTTGATTTTCCATAGTTTCGTTTGTTGAGGAATTCAATTCATAACTTAAAGCACCCGAAGGACACTTTTTTATTTGTGTAATAATTTCCTCTTTGGAAGCCCCTGCAGGACTAACCCATGGCCTGGCAGATGGATTGAATACTTGCGGCAATCCGTGAAAACATTTAGCAGAGTGAATGCATAAATCAGGTTTCCAAATTACAGTCAAATCGTCTTTCACATATTTTTTGGTGGCCATGTTCCGGGTTTTTAATTGTTAAGTTCACGAATATGTATAGTCCCAAGAAGGGTTTTATGCACCGGACATTTTTCTGAAATTATCATAAGGCGTTTTAACTGATCATCATCCAGATTTCCCTCTAAGTCAATTTTTTTATAGATGATAGTGCTTTCACCATTGTCTTCCGGATTTTTTTCCATGTTCAGATTAACAGTCACTTTTTGCAAGTCCCATTTTTTTCTGTTAGCATACATTCTTAGGGTGATGGAAATACACATTCCCAATGCACTTAATAAATATTGATGTGCAGTAGGTCCTTTATCTGTACCGCCAAGTTCTTCCGGTTCATCTCCTGTAATTGTATGGGTTCCGGTGAAAGAGGTCGTTTCATACTCAGCTCCGTTATTTGTAACAATAATATTCTGTTTGAATTTCATGTTTTAATTTAAGGAGGGTTGAAGAAGTGTTGCGGAATGGCTTCGGTGGAAACACAGATGAGTTATTTCTGATTTTAATAATGAAATCATTGGAAACTCGGCAAGGGTTTGAATCACTTTTACCTCAGATTCTGCTTCCAAAACCATGTATACTTTTTCAAAATCAGCCGAAAGTGAATAGCTTCTCAAAATTCCTTTGTGCATTAGTTCCTGCACCTTTTCCTTTTGAATTGAAATGGATTTGCTAAGATCCTTCTCCACTTCAGGCTTTAATGTTGCCAATACCATAAATAGTTTCATGTCTTTCTTTTTAAAATAAATCCGACACCCCGCTATGCGTGATGCCGGATTTCACACACACAAAATATAATTATTTTTTAATTAAAACAGCATCAAGCGTAAATTCAACGATGTCCCCTACAACTGCTTCTCCGGTTGCGGCTGCGTCTTTGTACTTTAATCCGAATTCTTTTCTGTCAATTTTTCCAGTTGCTTTGAAGCCGGCTTTTGTATTTCCCCATGGGTCAATAACAATACCTCCAAATACTAATGGGAATTCAACAGTCTTCGTCACATCACGGATGGTAAGCTCTCCGGTGATCATGTATTTATTATTACCAAGACTTTTTATTGACTTACTCTTAAAAGTAATGGTAGGAAATTTCTCAGCATTGAAAAAATCGTCTGACATCAAATGCTTGTCGCGCATATCGTTGTCGGTTGAAATACTCGCAACCTGAACGGTTACATCTGCAGCAAGATCAGTCCAGTCTGCTTTTGCTGAAGTAAAATTTCCGTCGAATTTTTCAAACTCTCCGTCTACGTCAGAAATTACCAAATACTTTGCGCTAAAACGGATTTTCGTGTGGGCCTTATCAAGTTCCCAGTTTTGTGCGCTTGCACTCGCCATAACCAAGATGGCTCCGATAAATGTTAAGATTTTTTTCATGTGTTGTAATTTTTTATAGTTTTATTTTACCCTGCAAATATATGTAATAACATTATATGTTACAACATCTATTTAACACCATTTAGTTAAATAGTTGAAAAACAGACATATAAAATTGAAATTTTTTTAAATTTGGCGGATACCTATGGCGTTTCTCGCCTCCCGAATGGTCTTCGAAGCGCTTTCTCTGGCTTTCTCGGCACCACGTCTGGCCACTTGTTGCACAGTTTTTTCATCCTTTGAAAGTTCAAGAATTCTTTTCCTGAAAGGATCAGTAAAGGCTATCATATCTTCAGCCAATTGTTTTTTCATATCCCCGTAGCGGATCTTCATTACATTATATTGTTCTTCAAAAAAAGCAAGTGTCTCGGCAGACGAAACCGCTTCCATGAGAGAGAAAAGATTTTTTATCACTTCCGGTTTTTCCTGATTCATAACGGCAGGCCCGCTATCACTTACCGCTCGCATTACCTTTTTTCGGATCAGCTCAGGAGCATCGGCAAGAAAAATTGCATTTCCTTCTCCTTCACTTTTCCCCATTTTACCTGAACCATCTAGACCGGGAATTTTTACAAGCTGTGTTCCAAAATTAAAGGCATAAGGTTCAGGGAATAGTTCAGTCTCATACATTCTGTTGAAACGGTTTCCAAAAGTTCTTGCCATCTCTAAATGCTGTTCCTGATCCTTTCCCACCGGAACCTTTACTGCACGGTGAATTAATATGTCTGCAGCCATTAAAGTAGGGTAGGTCAGTAACCCTGCATTAATATTGTCGGGCTGCTTGCGGATTTTTTCTTTGAATGACGTGCAACGCTCAAGTTCTCCAACATAGGCGTTCATATTAAGAAGGAGATATAATTCAGCAATTTCAGGAAGGTCACTCTGAATATAGAGCGTACACTTTTCCGGATCCAGTCCACAGGCAAGATATTCAACCAATACACTTTTAACGTTCAAGTGGAAGTCGGCCGGAGATGGATGTGTGGTAAGAGAATGATAATCCGCTATGAAAAAAAAGCAATTGAATTCATCCTGCATACGGATAAAATTTTTCATTGCTCCGAAATAATTTCCCAGATGCAGGTTTCCTGTGCTTCTTATTCCACTTACGACAATTTCTTTCATGCAACGAAAATAAGCAATGGCCTCAATACTACCTATAATCTTCAAAATGAATAAGCATTGAGGAAGGAACATTCAGAAATGTGCTAACAATGCCAATCCGGATTTCTTTGTAAAAGACTGAAACTTTAATGTATTGATGTTTAGGTCATATCCTGGTTATTATCGAAAGGTAAAATCGTACTTTAGCGGCAAATAAATCTTCCATGGACAATAAATTAAAGGAACTCGAAAGAAAGAATGAAGAGGCTCGCCTCGGCGGTGGGAAGAAACGTATTGAGTCACAACACAAAAAAGGGAAGCTTACCGCCCGTGAAAGGATTCATTTTTTAATGGACGAAGGAAGTTTCGAAGAAATTGGAATGTTAGTCAGCCACCGCTCTTTTGAATTTGGGATGGACAAAGAAAAATATCCTGGCGATGGTGTTATCACAGGATATGGAACAATCAATGGAAGAATGACTTATGTTTTCGCACAGGACTTTACTGTTTTCGGCGGCTCTTTGTCTGAAACGCATGCACAAAAGATTTGCCGGATCATGGATTTGGCCATGCAAAACGGAGTCCCTGTCATTGGGCTGAATGATTCGGGCGGAGCCCGCATTCAGGAAGGTGTTGTTTCTCTGGGTGGTTACGCTGATATTTTTTATAGAAATACTATGGCTTCCGGAGTGATTCCACAGATTTCAGCTATCATGGGCCCTTGTGCAGGTGGCGCTGTTTATTCTCCTGCCATTACAGATTTTATTATGATGGTGGAAAACACCTCTTATATGTTTGTTACAGGTCCGAACGTAGTGAAGACTGTTACACATGAAGATGTTAGTTCTGAAGAATTGGGCGGTGCGGTTACACATGCTACCAAATCGGGTGTTACACATTTTACCTGTACGAATGAAATGGAAGGCATTCGCTTCATCAAGAAACTGATGTCCTACATTCCACAGAATTGTGAAGAAAGTGCTCCTTCATATGCTTATGAGATGGCTGACGAGAGCAGACCGGCTCTGAATACTTTTATCCCGGAGAATCCGAATCAGCCTTATGATATGCATGAGGTTATTTCCAGCATAGTTGATGAAGACTCCTTCCTGGAAGTGCATAAAGATTTCGCCGAGAATATTCTTGTCGGTTTCGCAAGACTGGCAGGAAAAAGTATTGGCGTAGTAGCTAACCAGCCTGCACACCTTGCAGGAGTACTGGATATTCATGCTTCAACAAAGGCTGCTCGTTTCGTTCGTTTTTGCGACAGCTTCAACATCCCATTATTGGTGTTTGAAGATGTTCCGGGATTTTTACCGGGAACCGATCAGGAGTGGAATGCAATCATTACTAATGGCGCAAAATTATTGTATGCATTTTGTGAAGCTACCGTACCAAGAGTTACGGTGATCACACGTAAAGCCTATGGAGGAGCATATGACGTGATGAATTCAAAGCACATAGGAGCCGATATGAATTACGCCTGGCCTAGTGCCGAAATTGCAGTGATGGGAGCGAAGGGTGCAGCAGAAATTATTTTCAAGAAGGAAATTACAGACGCAAAAGATCCGGAAGCAAAATTGAAAGAGAAGGAAGCAGAGTACATTGAATTATTTGCGAACCCATACAAGGCAGCGGAGCACGGTTATATTGATGAAGTAATTCGTCCGGCAGACACTCGTAAAAAACTTATTGCAGCATTTAATATGCTTCAAAACAAAGTTGCCCAATTGCCAAGAAAGAAGCACGGAAATATTCCGCTTTAGTTATTGCTGCCAGGTGCAATCTTTTCTTTTTTCTTCAATCATATTTCCTTGACCATTTCACAATGAGGGGTGTGAGTATCGCCGTGGGAGCCAGCCATACGACAAAAGACGGAACAGGCAATGGCCAATCGTTCGCATTCACTACGAGAAAGGCTGTGAATGCCGCGATATACCCTCCTGTCATACGTTGAATGTGCGCAAGAAGCCAGTAATTTTTTGCTTTGGCATTTCCACGGTAATTGATAAAATCCCACTGGACTAAGCGCAGGCTGAATATTCCAAAAACGATCAACACGAAGCCAAAATAGTGCGCAAGAAAAACTTGTTTAAGACCCAAAACAAGAAATACACTTCCCGTAAGTAGCATGGTAATTGTCAAAATCCAGTCAATTAATGTTGGTTTTTGGTTAATGCCCAGGAGCTTTAAGTAAATGTACCTGCTTCCTGTGCCAACGAGATAAATTGTAAAGGACCCCACAATAAATAAAAAGAAATTCGGGTGAATAATTGAAAGGCCTAATGAACAAAAGCCTGTCGCAAGCATGGCATATGTAAAAATTTTTCCAATCTTTTTGTGAACCTTATCTCCTTTTCTTCGAATCAAATTTATTGTTCCGGTTAAAAGGCTAATGGTTCCGCCTGTTACATGAACAAGCAGGAGGAAATTAAAAAGAGAGTCCTTCATTAATTCAAAATTATCTTGTAGGGAAAACTTGTTCCTTTTTTGTTGAACTAATGATGAATAGTATCCCGGCAACAATTATTGGAAGACAAATGGCCAGAATTATTCCAAGACTCATCAGTACATTGTGATTTCGATCGTAATTCATTGAATAAATAAACGGACTCATAATAAGTCCTAGAAGAGTGAAAAGAATACCTCCTATTAATTCTCTTTTCCAGGCTATTATCAGGAGTATCACCAACAGAAAACTTGGAATGAGATGCATGACAAAATCGCTGAGCTGTTGCCATAAATTTAATTCCGGAGAAAATGCATCCAGAGCGAACATGCTGATAAAAAGAATAATCAACATTGTCAATATTCTTGGTATCCAGGAAAATCCTTTATTCGTTGTTGCCATGAAAATTGTGCTTTTAGTTTAAGAGTAAATGTAGTACAAAAACATTAAAATAATCTGCACCCGCTTTTGATGCCACGAACAAACTATGTTATTTATTTTAAAAGCGCTTTCCCTGAAATTTGTTCCCTGCCATTATTCAGTGCATAAAAATAAATTCCACGTTCAAGGTTTTTTGCGTCCAACCTTACAAAATTTTGTCCTTTTTCCACCCTGACAGACTCGTCCAATTGTTTTTTTCCTAGAATATCTGTTACACAGATTTTCAACTGAGTAGAAATGTCGGAATTCAGATGTATGGTGATTTTATTGTTTTGTGAATCTGAAAAAATATGCAATAGTTTAAATTCATCAGGCTTAACAGCTACAGTGAGTATCGAAGAAAAATTGGTCTTTCCGTCATAGTCAACCTGTTTCAATCTATAATAAATAATGCTGAAAGCAGAATTATTTTCGTCGAGGAAGGAGTATTCATTTGCATTTGTTGAATTGCCTGCTCCCTTAATCGTTGTTACCTGAGTAAATAGTAGCCCCTCATAACTTTTTTCTAAAATGAAATAGTCATTGTTAATTTCTGAAGCGGTCTCCCAGCTGACTAACACATTCCCCTGTTTGGTTACCTTGGCAATAAAAGATGTTAACTCAACAGGTAAATGCGAAATGATGACCGGACATTCTGTTGTT
Source organism: Bacteroidota bacterium (assembly GCA_004295015.1). Classification (GTDB taxonomy): domain Bacteria; phylum Bacteroidota; class Bacteroidia; order AKYH767-A; family 2013-40CM-41-45; genus QQVM01. Next base: position 201,672 of record SHNE01000035.1, read on the forward strand.
GTATCTATAGAGCTTAGGATAACATTGAACAATACATCTGTAGATACTATTCCATTAATCGTTGCAGGGTATCGGTCGACAACAAGAATACTTGGACTTATTTCAATCAGGGCTGCAGGGTTTTTACAAGGAACAAGCCCTATAAAATCGGTCTTGAGTAAAACAGCACCTTCAGTAAATTTCTTGCCGGTGAATATGTATGATCCATCTGAAGTTCTTCTGCCGGAACGGGAGCCCATGGTTGCAAGTCCGTCATTTGTATAGGATCGTGACCATTCCATATTAAATGCGGAATCTGTTTTAAGAATTTGAGCCTGTTGTCCAAATCCGCCATATCCACCCATTCCTGTAAACAAGAAGCCGTTATCCGGACATTGTACTACTGATGAGAAACCACTTTGAAATGCTTGTGTTGGAATGGAATTGTAAATGGCAGCCCGTAGTATTCCGCCTGTTGAATCTAGTTTTAGTATATGAGGATAGTTATATTCATTTTGAGAATGATCTTTATCCATGGATCCCGCAATGATAATTTCCTTATTCCTGCTTTCAATCACATCCAGGCCGAGCGAAAAACGATTTACGCTATTGTCATGCTCGTACGATTTTGCCCACATAAGATCACCTGCTTTATTCACACGAATGACGTAAAGATCTGCCTGATGCGCTCCAACCGTGGTTCCTGTCATTACGTAGCCGCTGTCGGCTGTTTGACAGAAAACCCAGGTAAGCCCTTCGCCGGTGTCTAGATCTCTAACCGCAAGTTCATAGGATTTATTCCATTCCACATTTCCGGATGCATCTGTTTTTATCAGCATCGCATAAGTCATTCCTGTCAAACTCATCGGCATAGCATCATGAAAAGCAGAAATTGCATAGCCACCTTCCATTGTCTGGCGCACGCAAAAGCCCAGTTCATCTTTACCGCTGTCGTATGTCTTTGACCATTGTATTATCCCATCCGCATCACATTTTATAACTACTACATCATTGCTGTCGGGTGGCCATGCAAGGTCTTTATTGCTTCTGCCGGCAATGATCATTCCTCCATCGTTGCTTGGCTCCATCCATGTAGCCAGACTGCGGGATTGTGCCAGCTGAAAAATTTTCTCCCATATTAAAATTCCGTCACTGTTAGTTTTGAATAAGAGAATATTTGTATTGGCTATAGGCGACATCCCATTCCAATGAAAATTGTAATAGAAATCCGTACAACCGGCTACAACATAGGTATTGCCATTAATTTCACGTACAGCATAGCCACTATTTCCATTGATATAGGTTTTCATAAATGTTGTCGGTTGAGCAAAAACATTTATCAGGCTATAAAACAAAAGGACTACAAAGAAAAATAACTTTCGCATGCCCATTGAAATGATGATCAAAGCGATTAAATTAGCTTTTTATAAATTTAAAGAAAAAGGAAGTCTGGTTTACCGTATCAAGAGGTTTGTAGACGATTGTCTTCAATAAATTTGGCCAATCGTGCTTTTTTATGGATAAATGGAATAAATGCCATTGTATCTTCATAGTATGAAAAAATATAATCTTTCGTTCTCTATATAAATCTTAAACCATAAAATTAATTGTCATGAAAAAACTCCTACTTTATTTTTTGTTTGTTTGCTTCAGTACCTTCATGTATGCTTCAACCTACTCTGTAACAAGTTTAAGTGCAAGCGGCGCCGGCTCCCTTTTGGAAGCGATAGATAATGCCAATTTAAATGCCGGTGCAGACACTATTGAGTTTAATATAGTTGGAATGCCTCCGCATATTATCCCGCTTAACCTAATTACTCCGATTCTGGTTTCTGATGCCCTGGTTCTTGACGGTACCACTCAACCTGATAATGGATACACGGGAAATTGCCCTAAAATTGTAATTGATGGCTCTGCTATCGATCCAGGTGTTTCAGGTTTGTTAGGAATCTATGCACAGAATGTTTCTGTTTATGGATTGTGGTTTAAAAATTTTACCAACGCAAACTCAACGGTCATAAGTATTGCAGAGTCAAATGTCATAATCGGAGCACCTGGAAAAATGAATTTATTTACCAACAATGTAAATTCCATTACGATAAATGCGGATAATGTTGAAATTAATTCCAATTATTTTGGATGTGATTGTGACGGCGCTGTAGCAGAGTCAAATTCCGGAATTGGCATTTATGGTTATAACGCACTTCAAAATATATCAATATTAAACAATGTGATTGCAGCCAATAGTGAAGGAGTAATATTAGGATCAACAGGAGTTCCTTCCGGTATTATGACAATACAATCGAACAGAATAGGGACTGATGCCACCGGCACTGTTGCCTTAGGAAATACGAATAACGGAATTACATTAAGGTATGTTCAGAATTTAGTATTTGGCGGTGTGGATAGTGCACAAGGAAATGTTGTTTCAGGTAATGGTGCTGTTGGATGTCTTTTGGTTTCCTGTTCAGGTACCGTTTTTGGAAATAAATTTGGAACTGACATAAGCGGCCATGATACAATTCCGAATGACCCCTTAAATACCCAGTATAATACGGCTCTTAATTTTAATGGACTAAGTGGAATCACTTGCAATATGCAGGTTGGTGGTTTTGGTTCCGGAGAACAGAACGTCATAGTCGGAAATGATATATCCTTGAATATCGCTGATACGATCGGCTATTATGAGGTGACGAATAATATCATTGGTCAGACCTTAAGTGGTCTCGTTTGGCCTTTACAGTATATAGGAATCCAGGTATATTATAATTCAGCCGGAAGCAGGTTTGAAAACAATTATCTCTACGGGTCAAGTGCAGCTTTTGTAACTTACTATGCCTCCGGATTAATGGCAACGGGCAATATCGCAGGGGAAGATCTTTTTGGAAATCTACAGCAGCTTCAGAACGGATATAATATGAACTCCACCGACTCATTCACGATTCAGTTTGCTTCTATTCGCAACGCTAACATTGGAATATACCTGGGGGATTGCAATGCCTCTTCGCTTCTTGAAAATAGTATTGAAGATTGCCAGAGACCAATATATATGAATGCGAGCACGGGTACATGTGACAATAATCTGATGTATAGAAATGCAATTGCAAATAATATATATACTGTGGATCTAAATACAAATGTTTCCGGTGCAGCCAATCAAAACATTGCTCCACCTGTCATTGAAGGATCCAATGCAGATAGTACATGGGGTACATCTCTTCCGAATGCCACCATAGATCTTGTTAAGGATATCACCCTCGACCCGACTTATCCTCAAGGCTATGATTATTCAATTCCGCAAATTACCGCCGATGCTTCAGGTCACTGGGTTTATTTAGGCGCACTTATCGACCCGAACGATTACACGGCTATGCAAACAGATGTGAACAATAACTCCTCTGAATTTGCAGAACGATTGACATTAAGTATTGACCACTTAACAAAGAATCAAATAAATATTTATCCTGTTCCGGCATCAGAGTACCTTGTTCTTGAAAATCTGCCACACACAGGTAGAATGGAATGGGAAATGTACAATTCAATCGGCGCCCTTGTGCTGAAGGGGACTGTGAATGGAGATTTGGGCAAACGTCTTGACATCAGAAGCATAGTTTCAGGCTATTATTTTCTAAAAGTTTTCTCAGAAGGGGAGACCTTTGTCTTGAAGTGTTTGAAAGACTAAAAAGTTTGGCCGAATATTATAGTTAAGATGCTTTACGAGACCTTTGGTTTTGTAAAGCATCTTTTTTATGCTTTCTTTTTTTTCTTTTTCTTTTTCTTTTTTGAAGCCTTTGCAATTTTGTTGAATTTGACACACAG
>SHNE01000022.1 GCA_004295015.1 Bacteroidota bacterium
GAAATATTATACGAAATAAATTAGTTTACAGAATGTTTGCCGTAGTTAAAAGACAAGAGCCATATGTAAAAAATCATGTGTATAATGCAGCCTGATTTGGAAGTTAGAAGATCTTAGAATACGAATAATCTTTTAATTATTGTTTTTCAATTATAATATAAACTCAATTTGTATTGAGAGTCTTTGTTAGGTTTGTGTAAAATTTAATTCGTGCATTCGTGGCACATTAATCTCAGTCCAAAAACTCCTTCTATAAATTAGTTAGAGCTTCGTTTGTGGAACAATATATTTAATTCAATTGTTTGATTATGCTCTATCGTTATCGTTGTATTTGCACTTTTTGACTGAACGATTTCGATTCGTTTTGGATTTGTAGTATATAAAATCCCTCAGGTAAAGAACGGGTGTCAATTTTAATATTATTAACTTCAATGCCCGACCAATCTTGACTTTGAATTATTCTGCCACTTAAGTCAATCAGTTTTGTTTGAACTGATTTACTTTCTGAACTGAAATTTTTTATTCTTATTTCTGAATTGGCCGGATTTGGATACGTGGTCATGCTTAGTTCACGTGGCCCGTCATTTCTTCCTGTGAGTAATGACATGTCAAGAACAAAAAGTCCAAGTTGCATATCGCTTGCAAGTAATATTCCACTCGGCAAATCAGTATAAACCGACCAGCAGCCCTGGTAAGGTGTACCCGGATATGTACCCGGAGGATTTTGTGGGTGTGTATCGAAGAACCCGTTTTTTACCGGAGCAGATGGTGTGCTGATATCATAAGTGTAAACGCCATCCTGATAATAGGCCATGTATAAGATATCATCAAGCACATAAGGGTTATGTGGCGTCGCGCCCGGATTTGAATAAAAGGTGTCAACGACTGTAGGAGCAAGCATGTCTGTCACGTCTACCACTTTCACAGCCATCCCTGCCGGAACTTCATCGCACATATATAATATGCTATGGTCTTTTGATAAGAAGCTACTGTGATTATAGCCCTGATCAGGATAGGTAGTCAGTGATCCCAGTTGAATAAATTGATTGCTGGCTTCATCAAAGTGAAAAATGTAGAGGCCATCATAACCACATGATGTATAGACCGTATCGTTCACAACATACATGTCATGAACCTGACTGATAAAGGGATAATCCTGATCAAGTCTTCTCAGTAAGACCGGATTCTCCGGATCAAGCAGTGAGTACACATTCATCGAGGAATAACTTTGTCCCGGTGCGCTGACACTCGCTACATACATGTGTGTGCCATCGATGTAAAGCGTGTGAGCGCTTTCTATGATGCTGGTGGTGTCATGAATTAGATGAACGGAATCAGGTAGATAGCTGAGGTCGGCGATTTGAAAGGTGTTATTGCCACCATCTGCTATTGTGTACAGGTAATTTGCATAAGTTTTATATTCATGCCAGATGCGTGCAGAGCTTTTTCCCGGTACATAGTCTCTAAGGACCGGAACGAGCGGATTACTAACCTCTATAATATAGGTTCCGGCGGTGGAACCTATGATGGCATATTCGCGAAGGCTGGCAAGATCAGCCCATCCCCAGCATGCCTGATATCGGATTCCATAAACGGGTTCAGCTGCGACAGTACTGTCGTCAAACTGACTCATTAAAGTGATATTCTGATGATCGAATTGTGCGAAAGAAAGAAGCTGTGTACAGACAGCAGCTATCGTAATGATAATTTTTTTCATCGTTGCTTAATTTGATTAATTGATTTCTGTTGATTCAAATGCAATTTACAATTTACCGAGACGCCGGAATATATTTTAACGTAAAATCAATTCCGGAGTCAAATCAGCGCAGCTTTAGAGGGATTTGACCAATTCTTTGATGATGCCCGTCATTTTTCCCTCGGCAGCTGTTGCCACTTTTAATACTTCCTCATGGCTGACCTTTTGCGCCTCTTCGAATCCTCCAAGATCTGTTACAATAGAAATTGCAAAACATGGAATGTTTGCATGTCTGCCAACAATAACTTCAGGCACCGTTGACATGCCAACAATATCGGCGCCGATGGTTCGGATATATCTGTACTCAGCAGGTGTTTCAAAGCATGGACCGGAAACGGCTGCATAAACTCCAAGATGGGCACGATGCCCAAGTTTATCTGCAATTGCTTTAGCTTTTGAAATCATAATCGGATCATAAGGCTCACTCATATCCGGAAAGCGCGGGCCAAGTTCGTCGTAGTTTTTACCTATGAGTGGATTGCTTGGCAACAAATTGATATGGTCGTTAATAATTACAATATCGCCGATTTCATAAGCGGGATTCATGCCTCCGCTGGCGTTTGACAACAATAAGGCTTTAACTCCCATGGCAATCATAACGCGGATGGGAAAGGTGACTTCCTGCATTGAATATCCCTCATAGAAATGAAAACGTCCTTGCAAAGCCATGATATTTTTACCACCCAGTGTTCCGAAAATCAATTTGCCGGTGTGTCCTTTTACTGTTGACACAGGAAAATTCGGAATTTCTGTATAGTCGAACGAATGAGCTATCTCTACTTCATTTACCAGGCCTCCAAGACCACTTCCAAGAATGATGGCATAGTCAGGTTGAAACTTGATGTTCTTCTTTAAAAAATCTGCTGTTGTTTTAATTTTTTCTAACATAGTCTAAAATGAGTTTATTAACTTTTTCTTCATCCTGATGAAAGACAACTTCAATCGGAATGTAAAATATGGGTAAATGATTTACAAGACTGTTTATTTCCGGATTGCGTAGACGCATGGCATCCTTCTCCGTTGTCACAATTATTTTACTGGCATTGGCAATGTTATCATAAGTTTCCTGGATTTTACGAATGTCTTTTTCTGAAAATTCATGATGATCAGGAAAAATGAGCGTCTCAAGTTTATCAGTATGCCTGCGAAGATACTCCATTATTCCTGATGGATTAGCAATTCCTGTTACCATCAATATGGTGAATCTCTTGTCCATATAATATTTTGCACTCATCAGCATTCCGCCATCTCCACCTATTACTTTGTTGAAATCACCATAGCGGTAATAAGAAAAGAATACCTGCTGGTGAGGATAAGGTTTGATTTCCTCAATTACCCGTTTCCTTTCAATAGGCACGAGTATAGATGGAGATTTACTAATCACAATAATATCTGCCCTTTTCCTTCCTGCATACCATTCCCTTAGATTCCCTGCCGGGAGCAGAAAGTCTTGCTTGAAAACATTTTCATATTCTATAAGTAAGATACTTAAACCCGGCTTTAGTTTTCTGTGTTGATAGGCGTCATCCATTAATATGACTTCAGGAGCGGAAGGAATTCTCAGGATATGTTCTATTGCACTCACCCGGTCCTCTCCAACAGCCACTTGAATATCTTTGTATTTACTATAGTACTGCATAGGTTCGTCACCTATCATTGCCGTCGTAGCAGGTGAATTTACGAGCATGAATCCACGGGTCATTCTACCATAGCCTCTGCTGAGGGTGCATACTTTTTTGCTATTCTTTAAAAGCCTTATAAGATATTCGACATGCGGAGTTTTTCCCGTTCCACCTGTGCTCAGGTTGCCAACAGAAATGATGGGAATCCGAAAGGAAGTCGATTTCAGAATAGCCCGATCGAACAGAAAATTCCGCACGGCGATAACAAGGCCATAAATAAGGGAAAACGGCCATAATAACAGCCGTAAATTTTGCATCGTGCAAATTACGAAAATTCGAGTGATTGCAATTTTTCCGTAGTATTGAGGGAAGATTAAAAGTCCATTTATCGATGAAAATAAAAGAATTAACAGAACACCTCGAAAATTTTGCCCCACCCGTCCTGCAGGAATCGTATGATAATGCAGGTCTTATCATCGGAGACCCTGAAACGGAGATTAAAGGGGTGATGATTTGTCTTGATAGTACCGAAGCGGTTTTGGATGAAGCCATACAAACCGGATGTAACCTGATCCTTGCGCATCACCCGATAATTTTTTCAGGTTTGAAAAAGATAACAGGAAAGAATTACATCGAAAGAGTGGTCCTTAACGCGATTAAGAACGAAATAGCCATTTACGCTTCCCACACAAACCTTGATAATGTTCGCGCCGGTGTCAATGCGAAAATTGCAGAAAGGCTGGGGCTGAAGGATCTGGAAATATTAAGCCCCAAGACCGGTATTCTGCGTAAACTGGTCACTTATTGCCCTCTTGATAGGGTGGAAGAGATTCGTAATGCGCTCTTTAATGCAGGGGGCGGAACGATTAGTGACTATTCAGAATGTAGTTTCAATATCATCGGCACCGGTACTTTCAAAGCCGGCGCATCTTCCTCTCCATACCTTGGAAAAGTAGGGGAGCGTCACCGGGAAACGGAAGAGAGAATTGAGCTTGTTTATGAGTTTTGGAAGGAGCCGGCTCTCATAAAAGCCTTGCTGAATACACATCCCTATGAGGAAGTTGCATACGATATATATAATCTGGAAAACGCGTTCCAGTCAGTAGGATCAGGAATAATAGGAACACTGCCAACTGAAATGCCTGAACGCGAATTCCTCCTTTTCCTCAAATCTGCCTTAAAAACCGACTGTGTACGCCATTCCGGAGAAATTCGGAGAAATATCCGAAAAGTGGCTATTTGTGGTGGATCAGGCAGTTTTCTCTTGAATTCTGCAATAAAAAACAAGGCTGATGCCTTTGTAAGCGCTGATTTTAAGTACCACCAGTTTTTTGATGCCGATGGGCACCTACTTATCGCAGATGTAGGCCATTATGAGAGTGAACAATTTACAATGGAGCTCTTAAATGACATTATTTCCAAAAAAAATCCTACATTTGCCGTCCGTTTAACAAAGGTTATCACAAATTCTGTTCATTATACATGATCCGGAGCCAAGTGAAAGGTGATGGTTCATCCGAAACATTATCAGAAACCCGGAAAGATGCCTACTAAAAAAGTCACATCTAAAGCGAAGTCTGTTAAAAAAACAGCGGCTAAGACAACGGAAAAAACAACAGCTAAAGCTCCGGCTAAAAAAGCGAAAACATCTATGAGTCCGACAACAAAGACAACAAAGACAACAAAAACTTCCGCTGCGAAGGCAGCTGAGAAAAAGAAGGAAGCAAGTCTTGCCAAGGCAGGCAAGGCAAAACTGAAAATAAAAGAGCCGGTAACATTTAAGCCGCGCAAGATCGAAAAGATCATCGATGTAAAAAGACTTGAGACCAAGCTGAATGAAATCATGCATCTTGATCATGCCGAGTTTTCGGTTGAGGAAAAATTAAAGGCATTATATATCCTCCAGGAAATTGATTCTGACATCGATAAAATTCGTACCATCAGAGGAGAGCTTCCAATGGAAGTTACAGACCTTGAAGATGAAATTGTTGGTCTTACAACCCGTGTTGAAAATATCCAGGAAGAAATAAATTACTTAAACGATCAGGTGAGTAAAAAGCACCAGACGGTGAAGGATTCCAAGGAACAGATTAAAAAATACGAATCACAGCAGGAGAAAGTAAAGAATAACAGGGAATTCGATTCTCTTAATAAGGAGATTGAATTCCAGAACCTCGAAATCCAGCTTGCTGAGAAAAGATCGAAGGAATTTTCTGTTGAACTGATCACAAAAAATGCAGTTCTGGAAGAGACACAGTCGGTGCTTGATGAGAAGAATGCAGTTCTCAAAATGAAGCAGGCCGAGCTTGAAAGCATTATTGAGGAAACGAAGAAAGAGGAAGACCAGCTCCAGAAAATATCCGAGAAAGCCCGCACCATCGTTGATGAGCGCTTGCTTACTGCCTATACCCGTGTTAGAAAGAATGCGCGTAATGGTTTGGGTGTTGTTGCCATTCAAAGGGATGCTTGCGGTGGTTGTTTCAATAAAATCCCACCACAGCGTCAGCTCGATATTCGTCAGCATAAGAAAGTCATCGTCTGTGAGCATTGTGGAAGAATCCTTGTAGATCCTACAATTGCTGACGAGGTACCGGCTGAATAAGGCATTGTCGGGCTTGTTAATTAAGAATAAGTCATCTGTATAAATATTTCAAAGGGATTTCAAATGTTGAAATCCCTTTTTTATTTTCGGTGTGTGAGATACCGGCTTTTAATCATTTTATGTTTTATCAGTTTTTCCTCTCAAGGGTACTATGATCTGAATCCCAGATTACGTACAGCCTATACCAAAATTATTGGACTCCGCCTGGCGGAAGGGCGAGATCTGCTGCAGAAGGAACGGATGAGTAATCCGGGAAATCACCTCACTGTACTGTATGAAAATTATGTCGACTTCCTCATTGCCTTTATCACAGAAGATGCGGAACTGTTCAAACAGTTTAAATCAAATTCCACAGAGAGAATAAAACTACTCTCCAAAGAGGAAAAGGAAGGCAGTTCGCCATTTCATCTTTACGCACTTGCCGAAATGACTTTGCAGGAGGCCATGCTTAAAATCAAGTTTCATGAATACCTGGCCGGGGCCACCGAAATCAGGAAGGCTTATAAAATGATTCAGCGTAATCAACTAATCTTTCCCTCGTTTATACTCAATAACAAACTGGACGGATTCGTACACACCATGGTGGGTGCAGTTCCCCAGGAATACCGTTGGCTCATAGAGCTGGTAGGGATGGAAGGCACCGTGTCAGGAGGTACTCAGGAGTTGAAAGATTTATATGCAATGTTGGATGGATCTGAATTCGAATGCTACCGTGAGGAAGTCCTGTTTTATCTTGGTATCATTCACAATGCATTTGCACAGGATGAGATTGAAGCAGATGAATTGTTGGATCTGATGATGCCATTTACAAAAAGTAATCCCCTGCTTCGCTATAGCTACACGAATATTGCAATGAAATGGGGGCGCAACGAAGAAGCGCTTCCACTTTTTGAAATCATGCCTTCTGATAAAGGAACTTTTCCTTTTTATTATTTAAATTATAAACGAGGACTGGCACGCTTGCGTAAATTGGATTTAGGAGCAGAAGAGGATTTTAAATTTTTCCTGAAAAATTTTGCCGGCATCAATCACCGGAAATCAGTGTCACAAAAACTTGCCTGGATAGAATTACTCAGAGGCAACAAGCTAAAATATGATTATTACATAAAACTATGCTTAAGTAAGGGGGAGATGAATGTTGACGAAGACAAAGACGCCTATCAGGAAGCTGTTTCAGGAGAGGTTCCGAACATTATCCTGCTCAGGGCCAGGCTCCTTTTTGATGGAGGCTATTACCGACAATCATGGGCTGAAATTGCCGGTAAACCCGTTGATTCATTTCCACGATTCAAAGATCAACTTGAAGTAACTTATCGCCTCGGTAGAATTATGGAGAAACTTGGAATTATGGATAAGGCTATTCAATACTACACACAAACGTATAAGAATGGTATCAGCCAGTCATATTATTTTTCTGCAAACAGCGCCTTGCTTCTGGGAGCGATCTATGAGGAAAGGGAGAATTTTAATCTTGCATTGGACTACTATAAAAAATGCCTCAGTCTTCGCGGACATGAATACCAAAATAGCATCGATCAAAAAGCCCAGGCAGGAATTGATCGAATTAACGAACGCCTGAAACCACCCGGCAAAAAATAATTCGCTGCAGGAATTATCAGAATTTTACGCCGAAAGTCACCATGAAATTATGTGATGTGATGGTGTTTGTTACCCCCGGAACTTCCTCTGATGCCAAACTATATGGCTGGAAGTATTCTTTGCTTCGGTGATAAACATAACCAAAATCAAGGAAGGTATGATTATCTCTTATGCCAATACCTGCGCTGTAATTTACTTCTGAAAAGTCGTAACCTGAGACTTTATACGCAGGTGCGATAGGTGAACTGGTAAATGCCGTTCCTCCACGCAAACTCAAATTGGCAAATCGCCATTCAGTTCCAACTCTAAGCATTCCACTTTCACGGTACTTTTTTCTTATGAGAGAATTGCTTTCATTGAAGCTTGCATCCGGAGAATCAAATCTCGATCCGCTTAAATCGGAGAATTCATAATCAGCACTCAGCAAACCATGTTTCCCGAAAACGAAAGCAATGCTTCCTGTAGCTTTGAAAGGAGTAGTCAGTTCATAATCGAACTCTCCCAGATTTTCGCTCTGCCTCGTGGCACCACTGTCGAAACGTGATTTTATCTCACTGCTAAAATTGTCGTTGAGGCTGTACCAGGTCGGCGTATGAACTGATCCGCCAACTCTCACCCATTCATTGACTCTGTAAATTAATCCGAATTTAAAATTGAAACCAACACCGCGGGTAGTAAGGTTTTGTCTGAATTCAAAAGAAGAAAGAGAGTCAATCAGCTGATCCCTGTCGGTTTCTTCGAAGGTGGTTTCTTCAATGTAACGCAGCGATGAGAAGCCCAATGTTCCACCAATATACAACCTGTTGCTGTAGTTTCCTCCCCAGGTAAAATCCACTTCACCTATAGCGCCTCTGCTTTCTGCATTCCTTCGTTGAAGAACGTTTCCGTTTGGCGCTGCTGCTGTGTAATTGTTCAGTGAGTCGTCATTTATCAAGTAAGTATCCCATGCAAGATATTCATAGAATGGATCGAGTTCTGTTCCCGGAATTCCCTGAGCGTTTTGAGCAAAATAATCGGTAATTGAATTGTTTTCATTGAAGCCTTCGAAAGAACTTCTGCTATGAAAATTGCTTGTCCGGTTATATCCGAAACCAAAGTTCCAGCTCTTCCAGCCGGGTATGCTTTGGTCGTTGGTAAGCTTCTTCGTGTAGATAAATCCAATGTTTCCAAAGTTGAAATTAAATTTACTCTCTTCTTGCGCAGAGTTTAAAAATTTCGAATCGGTATTGCTTACATATATAGATGGAGTTAGACTGAATTCTGATCCGCGGTATATTCCTATCCCCGCCGGGTTTGTAGCCAGCGTGGAGAAATCTCCACCCAATGCACCAAAGGCGCCGGACAAAGCGGCGGAACGTGCCGTGCCGCCCACTGAAAGTCTGGAATATCGGAATGCATCAATATCAGTTTGTGCTGATGCATAGTTAAAGCCTAAGAGAATAGAAAGAGAAAGTAATGCTTGTATCTTTTTCATAATTATTTTTCTGAAAAATGCCCGCATGTTTAAAGAGACTGCTCCATCATGCGGGCATCGGGGGATTAATTTTGGTTAATACAATAATTTTTATCTGCGTGGACTCCCGCTTTTCTTATTATCACCGGAAGACTGACGCGAAGGAGCCGGCGTGGATGTTCTTTGAGGAGTGCTGCTCTTATTTTCCTGTTTGTACTGTCTTGGTTCATTGCGCGGTTGTACCATAGGAGTGCGTGATTCCTGACGTGGACTGATTACTTTAGCGGGACTCTGTTCACGTGTAGGAGTCTGGTACTGATTTGCCTTTCCTGTATTCATGCTCCTTGAGTTATTATTCTGTGCAGGTTCTGTCTTCATCAGTTGATCTGTTCCTTGCTCAGGCGATTCGGTATTATTATTTGACTGAGGTTCATTTCTGCGTGGGGAATCGCTGTCAGATTTTTTGGTCGGCGTCACCGGTTGCGTCCTCACAGGATTTTGTTTGACCGGTTGATTGGAACGTGATGGCTGTGTTTCCGCTGGTGTATTGGAACGACTTGGTTGGCTTTGAGCAGGATTGCTTTTTTGTATCGGCTGTACAGTATTCCTTCCATCTTTGGATTCCTTGTTTTCTGTCGGTGTTACACCACGAGAACCCGGATTTGTATTCTGACGAGCAGGAGTGACTGAATTATTATCTCTTTGCGCAGGAGTTGTTTCAACAGGAGTGTTTTGTTTTCCTGTGTTAGCAGGCTTCACCTCACCCTGGTTTGATCTTTCCGATGGATTTGCCGGCTGTACGCTATTGTTCGATTTGTCGGTATTGCTCCTGGTATCACCGCTATTGTTAGGTGTCTGCCTGATTTCATTACTCCTTTGAGGTGTAGTCGAAGGCGTCTCTCCTGAAGGGTTTGTTTGTCCGGATTTTCCTCTCGCAGGTGAATCACCAATGACATTCTGGTTTCTTGTGTCTGTATTTCTTTTTTCCTGAGTTTGTATGCTGTTGATGCGACCATCCTTAACGGCGACTTGATATTTTTCTCCGAGCGACACAGGACTCAAGCTGCTCTGGCGGGCTGCTGAACGCGGACTGTTACTGGAACTTCCACCACGTGGACCATAATAGGTGCTCGAGTTATCATAGCTGTTATAGTAATAGGGTGTATAACCTTGTCCATAATAACCATCGTAGTATCCATGGTTATAGCCATTGTAGTAACCTGAATTATAACTATGGTGATAAGGACTGTAAAAACCATGATAGTAAGCACCCGGATAGAATCTGTCATAATACCAAGGCGAGTACCAAGGAGTAAAGATTGGACTATAACCTATGCTGATTCCGATTCCTCCATAGCAAAATGGCGAGCTGTAGTAATAGGAAGGAGCCCACCAGTTATAGGTAGAATAAATACTCACACCCCATGAACTAGGGTAGTAGTCATAGTAATATGAATTGGTATAGTAGGGATCATAATAACTATATCCTATTGCAGGACTGTAAAAGCGACGAATACGGGATGAGTAAGAATAGTCGTAGTAATCGTCGTTGTAATAATTGTTTGTTATGTATGTATTGCCCTGCTCATCCTGATAATAATCAGAAGTGGTATTAGAAGGCGAAGTTTGCGTAGCCTGATCTTGTGTGTTTGTATTCTGATCGTAATTGTTTCCGCTGGTTGAGTAATCCTGAGCAGGAGCCGGAGGAGTAGAAGGATAGGTTGCAACTGCCGGAGCAGGTTGTCCCTGTTCGCTGGAAGAATAATAAATATCATCCGGTGCCGCTGTTCCTGCCTTGTATGTTGAAGAGCAGGATGCTAAGAAGAGCGCGGCGGAAATGAGCAGAAGGCTGTGTATTTTTTTCATAATGTTTCCTTTCCTTTATTTTAAGCTTGTGTGAATGTTATTTTCTCAGGGGAGATAAATTCTTACTTTTGTTTCATAAAAAGCAAACACCGTACCAAAGCGGTATTTTTAGGTAATTTAAAATGGGCAAAGACTTTCCAACGCGTGCAGAAAACTATTCACAATGGTACCAGGATCTGGTAATTAAAGCCGATTTGGCTGAAAATTCGGCTGTTAGAGGCTGTATGGTTATCAAACCCTACGGTTATGCCATATGGGAAAAGATGCAGGCCATTTTGGATAAAAAATTTAAGGATACAGGCCATTCAAACGCATATTTTCCACTTTTTATACCTAAGTCCTTTTTCAGTAAAGAAGCATCTCACGTAGAAGGCTTTGCCAAAGAATGTGCCATCGTTACTCATTATAGACTTAGAAATGCAAAAGATGGTTCCGGTGTGGAAGTCGACCCTGATGCAAAATTGGAAGAGGAGTTGATTATTCGTCCAACTTCAGAAACGATTATATGGCATACTTACAGAGGGTGGATACAATCTTACCGTGATCTTCCACTTTTAATTAACCAATGGGCGAACGTCGTACGTTGGGAGATGCGGACAAGATTGTTTTTGAGAACTGCGGAGTTTCTTTGGCAGGAAGGGCACACA
The DNA here is from genome assembly GCA_004295015.1 of Bacteroidota bacterium. Lineage (GTDB taxonomy): Bacteria > Bacteroidota > Bacteroidia > AKYH767-A > 2013-40CM-41-45 > QQVM01. Next base: position 11,546 of record SHNE01000022.1, read on the forward strand.
GCCCATGCTACATCTGAGGAAGCTATCGAAGAGACAAAACGCATGCTGGATGTCTATACCGACTTCGCAGAGAATTCCATGGCGATGCCGGTATTGAAGGGAGTGAAAACGGCGAGTGAACGTTTTGCCGGTGCGCTGGACACCTATTGTATAGAAGCTTTGATGCAAGACGGAAAAGCATTGCAAGCAGGAACATCACATTTTCTCGGGCAAAATTTTGCAAAGGCTTTCGATGTGAAGTTTACTAACAAAGAAGGAAAGCAGGATTTTGTTTGGGCAACATCGTGGGGTGTTTCTACCAGACTTATGGGAGCACTTATCATGGCGCACAGTGATGATGAAGGATTGGTTCTCCCACCAAAGCTGGCCCCAATTCAGGTTGTCATCGTTCCTATCTACAAGAATGAAGAGCAGCTTAATGCCTTGAATGCAGTAGCTGATAAAATTTCTGCAGAACTTCGTGAGAAAGGAATTTCCGTTAAATATGATAACCGGGATACACACAAGCCGGGATGGAAATTTGCTGAGTACGAATTCAAAGGTGTTCCTGTTCGAATAGCTATTGGTCCCCGCGATTTGGAGAACGGAACTGTTGAGGTGGCACGACGTGACACAAAGGAAAAGTCGGTGATGCAGATCACGGATCTCACTTTAAAGATAGTTCACTTGCTTGATCATATTCAGGATAATCTTTATAGAAAAGCATTAACCTTTCGTGATGATAATACACATCGTGTAGATACCTACGAAGAATTCAAAAAGAAGCTTGATGAAGGCGGATTTATTCTAGCCCACTGGGATGGAACTGCTGAGACGGAGCAGAAAATAAAAGAAGAAACAAAGGCTACTATTCGATGTATTCCATTGAATTCAAAAAAGGAAAGTGGAAAATGCATTAAGACAGGGAATCCTTCTGAGATGCGAGTTGTTTTTGCAAGGGCATATTGATCGTTAGATGTCAACGAGATTAAACCTATGCTTCGTATATTTGTATTTGCTTTTTTGAATCCATTCAATTATTCAAATAAATGTCAGAGCCCACACCTAAAGAAAAAATCATCGAGCTTTTGCGGGAGAAAATTGCATTAAAGCAGGAAGTTTCCGATTTGATTCATGAGGTGTTTGATGATTTGAAGGATATTCTGAAAGAAATGTTAGCCGACCTTCAGCTGGAGATGGCAAAGCTGAAAAAAGTTATCCCGATGTCTTACCAGGAGAAGGGTGATTTTGAAGTTGTGCTCACTATTGCCGATGACACCTTGGTTTTTCTGATGCATACAAATGTATTTACATTTGATAAATCACATGAAATATGGAAGAATTCCTATGTAGAAAAGAATCCACTCTGTGTTTTTTGCGGGAAGATTTATATTTATAATTTCCTTTCGGATTCCTTTAAGTATAACCGGACGAATGATGTAGGTTATCTGATTGGGAGGATATTTATTAACCGGCAGAAGCATTTCTTTGTGGAAGGCAAGAAGCAGCTTGGTTTTCTCTTCAATGATTTCCAAAATGACATCCTGGAAAAGAAACGGCTTAGGGAAGTGTTGGAGGCTTCAATTTTGTATGCCCTTGACTTCGATCCATACACTCCACCATACGAGCAACTGACACCGATCTCGGTTCAGGCAGTCTTAGAAACAAGTCTTTTGACAAAGATCGCCACGGGAAAACGCTTAGGCTTTCGTTTTCAGGCAGATACAGGCAGCATAGAAATGCCATAATTTTTTCAAAAAACTGCATAGTGTTGCTGATTTTCAAAAAAAAGTTACCTTTGCGCTCCCCAATACAAAAAATGGCCCGTTCGTCTAGGGGTTAGGACGCGTCCCTTTCACGGATGAAACACGAGTTCGATTCTCGTACGGGCTACTAAGGTTAGTGTGAGTGTGGAGTTTGAGTGTGGAGGAATTGTATTCCTTGAGACTTGGATTTTTACTCACACTTTTTTTGGCCTTACTAATTATCGGCTTTGATACTGAATCGCACAAGCTTTATCTACTTGTTCGCCATTTGACTTTGGTATCATGGCCTAGCCGATTGAGATATAAGATTTTGTTTTTATATTTGAATAACAATGATCGCTTGAGCGCAGCTTTCCTTTTTAATTCGTTTATTGAAATAAATTTAAAATCTGATCTATGAAGAGATATATCCTCTTTTTTTATTTTTTGATTTCGGTACTAACTGCGAATTCTCAAGGTGTCAATCTAAGTTTGTCCAGCTCAAGTCTCAATATAATCGTAAATGAATCTGATACAACTTCACTTTCAATACAGGCTTTTGGAGGATTTAACCAGCAGGTAATTTTGACATATGCTTGTCTTACTGGAAATTGTAACGGACTAAGTATTAGTTTTAACCAAAGCGTATTAACTTATCCCTATACAAATGGCGCAATTCTTACGGTGTCAGTCACCGGAAATTGTGTCCCAGGTCAATATTTATTTAGCATAATTGGAGCCAATGGTCCGGTTTCAGCAACGGAAACATTGACGATAAATGTATTTCCGGATCCTTGTCAAATTAATAGTATTAATCATTTTCTCCCTAATAACACTCGGGCTATCTGGGTGGGGAATACGAATATTTGGCTTTCAGATGGTTTTGAATTAAACAAGTTCAACCGTAGTTCCTGGACAACATACACAACCACAAACTCTCAACTGCCGGGTTTCGTGTGGGACATGACCGGAGATTTAAATGAAAATATTTGGCTTGCAACAAGTGCCGGTATTGCTAAATTTGATGGAACATTTTGGACTATTTACAATAGCTCGAACTCCGGATTGACGGCTAATTACTGCAGCAGTATAGCCATTGATAGTCTCAATAATATTTGGATTGGATCCGGTGAGCAAGGCGACTTTTATTACCGGAGAGGTGCTTTGACTAAATTTGATGGAAGTACATGGACAACTTTTGATAGTTTAAATTCTCCACTTCCTTCAAATTCAATACAAGAACTTTCCATTGATAGAAATGGTATTTTATGGTTCTCCGTTCATTCATATAGCACAAACTCACATCAAATTGGTAAATTTGATGGAACTAACTGGACTTTTTATTCTCCCCTTGATTTTTGCGTTCCTAACGCTAAGTATATATCAAAAGTACGAGTCGATTCTCTGGGCTATGCCTGGTTTGGAATTGTTGACAAATGTTATAATCCCAATACTGTACGAGGCCTTGTTAGAACCGATTGGAATACATGGGAGATTTGGATGGATTCTACTACTGTTCCGTTCAATCATTTTATTTATGATTCATCCTGTAACCCAATACTTCAGGATAGAAGCTCTGTTCTTCCCCCTTATGGTGTGGGGAGGATTGTAATAGATGACAAAGATGTTGTTTGGGCTCCTTCAAGTAAAGTATGTGGCGGAGGAAACGGGCTTACTCGCGTTCAAAATGGGAATTTTAAAATATTTAATACAACCAATTCATTGCTCTTTGGCAAATCGGTTTGTAGTTTGTATTCATTCAAGGATACTGTATGGATCGTTTCGACAAATGATTATCAATCGGGCGCTTCTGATAAATTACAGTATTTTACCTGTACATCTATAATAAATAATATACCTGATCATCAATTAAACGATGGGATCAAAGTTTTTCCAAATCCTGCGATAAATCAATTTACTGTTTTCGTCGATCTGATTTATAATTTGGAACCATTCCTTCTTAGTGTTTTTGATCTTTCCGGTAAAAGAATTTTCTCTCGGGAAATCCATACAGGATCAAATATAATTATGACCGATGATTTATTTGCCGGCTTCTATTTTTACAAAGTTCAAACAAATCGAAGTTCCTATTCGGGAAAATTAGTCATAGAAAATTAAGACTCGGCTATCGAAACTCAAACTTACAATATTCTCTTTTTTTATCTCACTAATCCCACTAATCACAAAAATCTCAGTTCAGACTTTTTTCTTGTTAGTTGAGTTTTTTAAATTAAACATTCAATTAAGAATTTTTTCAATCATTTCAATTTAAAAACCATATTCTTCTGGTCATCGAATCGGTCTTTGCTTATTAATTTTGTCCTGCCATAATTTGATGAAATAAAATTTGTTTGTCAGGAATGGTTCGAAAAAATGAAACGTATGAAAAAAAAGATTAGCCTGAGGGAGTCGATGGAACAACTCAAATTTGAAAATGAATTGGAGAAAATCAAATTGCAACTCGAGCATGGTGCAGAATTCATTGACATGACTGAGAATTCTATTCCGGCTGAGATTGAAAGCAAGTTCCTTAAACATGTGAAACAGTTTGAAGAATCGCATAAGAAATGTAAGCGGGTTCAGATTTATGACTTAATAGGAAGGCCTGATTTTAAAAGGCCCGGTGATGTCACTGAACTAAATGTTGCAGATGAGTTAGGGCACATCAGAGAAATTTTGATCGATAGTCACGTCGTTATCGATACAATTTGCGACGTTGATGATTTAATATTGTACCAATTTATAGTTGAAGAATTGTTCTTTGAAGAAGTTGATGATATAAGGATTGAAGGGATGTTTCACTGGTTTATATATGAAGAATTTCATCCGAACCATGATTACGATATCCGAAACATTTGCAGGGAATTCGTCAGCAGTTTATTTGATAAGGACCCGGAAATATATTCTTCAAATTTTTACCTGGCAGATGAGATATTTACGCTAAATGGAGTCGTTGAACAGTCTGAAATTATCAGAAAGCTAAATGAATTCAGGGAGTCATATAGTGATATAAAATTAGTTGATTATGAAGTTGACTCAGTAAAGATTGGTGAAGAGGAATCAGTGCTTTTTTTCACTCTGTCAAATTCCCTGACTATTGAAGGAACCGATGAAGTAGTAAATGTTAGGGGCAGCGGGAGCTTTGAATTGGTGTATGAATTTGATATATGGGTCATCAGGCGTTTGTCCATTCCCGGAGTATTAATATAAGTTTTAACTAATTTTTTCTTGGGGTCAGATGTGAGGTCCTTTTGAGGGAATTGTTACTTATATTTTGGCAATTGTCTTCAGGAATGGATTTTTTGTTTTGAATATTTTTTTGTTTCTTGTAGCTTAAATAAACTCTCCCAACACGTATACTTATGAAAAAATCATTGCTTATTGTTTCCTTTATATGCTTCTTAAGTACTGCAGGACTGATTGCAGAAAATCTCCATGTGGATGTCTACCAGGTAGATGTTTCAAATAGTAGCCTCCAGTGGTTTGCTGCTAAGTTTACCGGGAAACATGAAGGAACCGTTAAATTATCAGCCGGTGAGATAAATAGTAATCATGGACAGCTTACCGGATTTGTGGAGATTGATATGAATTCAATTGTAGATACTGATCTGAAGGACGAAAAGATGAATGCGAAACTTACCAATCATCTTAAGTCAGAAGACTTTTTTAATGTTGCAAAATTTCCGAAGTCAAAGTTTGTCATTACTTCAATAGTTCCCTTAAAGGCAGTGGAGGAAGGTGCAACACACAAAGTGAGCGGCAATCTGACGATCAAGGATAAAACGAATCCTCTTAGTTTTAATGCTACATTAATTATGCAAAGTAATAAGCTTACATGTGTTGGCTCTGCAGTGGTTGACCGTTCAAAGTTTGATGTACGATATGGTTCAAAAACATTTTTTGAGGATATCGGCGATAAAGTCATTTACGACGAGTTCACCATCAAATTTAATTTGGTAGCTACACGATAGGAGCTTGTTGATTTAATTTTCAGCCTGACATTTAAAGCTGAGTCATACTTTTTCATTCACAGTTCCAATACTATTTCGTGATGAGTTTTCGTTTTTCCAAAACTCCCCTGGGGAGGTTTAGAATGATTGCCTTGATGGAGGGAGTGTCATTCATACTTCTATTAATGGCAATGCCATTGAAATATTTGTACGGGCATCCTGAGTATGTAAAAGTGATCGGATGGATTCATGGCCTATTGTTTATCTTATATGTCCTCGCCTTAGTTAATGTCAAAATGAGCAATGGATGGTCAATCCTTAAAAGTGTAATAGCCTTTTTGGCTTCCTTGTTACCTTTCGGAACATTCATCCTTGACATAAGTCTGCGGAAGGAAGAGAATTTACCGGTCTCCTGAGTATTGGCTTTCGTTGAAAAGCGTTGATTTTTCTCTTTTTATTAGCCAAATGGTTGATAAATCCGGCCATTTATTGTTGTGACTTAAGGTTGAATATGTATATATTGTAGGTTCAAATTCCACGTTTAAACGGTTAAAAGGGTAATCGGGCTCTTTGTAGATTTAAGCAAGCGATAGCTTAAATTGTAAAATTCCGTTTGGTTCTGGAGTTGAGAGGTCGTTATTTCATTCGTATAGCTTTTTATGATTCAAAAAGATCCCGGGCTTTACGCCTGTAGTTTATTCCTGAGTTTGGATGATGCCGTTATCGAAGAAATTCTTTCAGGCTCAGAAAGTAAAGACTATCCAATCGGGGCAGTTCTCATAGAAAAGGGAAAAGTGCCGGACGCATTGTATATAATCCGTAAAGGGAAAGTAGGGATTTATAATGAAGATATATTGCTTGCTCAGTTGGAGCCTTACTCCATCATGGGAGAAAGTTTTCTGGCTGATGCTTCTGCTACTGCCACGACCGTTACATTAACGGATGTTTCTACTATTGAAATCAAGAGGGATCAGTTTTATAATCTCTCTGTTAAACATCCGAGACTTGTTTTTAATATTTTCAATATAAATTTCCAGCGCCTCAGAAATTCAAATGATGCGGCCTTAAAAGAGGCGCATGAGCGGGAGGCTAAACTCGAGAAATTAGTTAACGAGCGGACAAAAGAATTGTTTGAAACGATGGAAGTTTTAAGGTTTACAAACAATGAATTATCTGTCACCAGGGATAATCTGATCGAAACACAAAAGTTCAGACAGCAGTTCTTAGCGAACATGAGTCATGAGATTCGCACTCCAATGAATGCGATTGTTGGTTTGACAAATTTACTTATCAAGAGTCCCCTAAATGAGCAGCAAGAAAAATATTTGAATGTGATCAAGAAAAGCGGAGCTAATCTCCTCGTTATTATAAATGATATTCTTGATCTGGCAAAAATAGAAAGCGGTAAAATGGAACTTGAGTCTGTTCCTTTCCCACTCATTGCTACTGCGCAAAACATTCAAACCATTCTTAGTTTGAAAGCAGAGGAGAAGGGTGTTAAAATGTTTGCCGAAATTGCCGAAGATGTGCCTGAATATGTTCTTGGCGATGAAACACGAATTACACAGGTGATTATGAATCTTGCGGGGAATGCGATAAAATTTACCGAGAAAGGAAGTGTTACTTTGTCCATCAGCGTAGTGAACAAAGATCCGGAAAATTGTTTGGTGTTGTTTAGTTTGAAAGATACAGGTATTGGTATTCCTGCTGATAAACTTGATACTATTTTTGAAAGTTTTGGTCAGGCATCGTCTGAGACAACCAGAAAATTTGGGGGAACGGGACTGGGGCTAACGATTTCCCGGCAACTGGTAGAGATGCACGGCGGTGAATTAAAGGTGCGTAGTACCATTGGGAAAGGTTCGGAATTTTACTTTTCCATACCGTATAAAATAGGAACAAAACCGCTTGAAGAAGTGAATGGGAAGCTTGGGGAAGATGAAAGACTTAGTGGTAAGAAGATATTACTGGTAGAGGATAATGAATTCAATCAAATGGTGGCAGTAGATACTCTTCTGGATCTTTTCCCGGATCTACAGGTGGATGTGGCACTTGATGGAAAAGAAGCCTTGGCCATGCTGAACTCGAGTGATTACAGCTTTATTTTTATGGATATTCAAATGCCGGTAATGGATGGTTATGAAGCCACTAAGGAAATTCGGAAGCTTAAAGACGAGCATAAAAAAAATATTCGAATTTGTGCCATGACTGCAAACGTTACCAAGGAAGAGATTGATAAATGTTTATCTGTTGGTATGAATGACTACCTCATGAAACCATTTGATCAGGAGGTACTGAGAGAGAAAGTGCTTCGGAATGCATTAAATAGTGAGTAAGTATTGATTATTGTTGTTTCTGAATATCAAATGTTGCATTCGTGAATAAACATATAGCTTATAATTAATATATTTCTATAAAAATCATCGAAGATAGTTCTATCTGTTTCTGTTAAAAAAATCATTTGTATGAAGCAAGCACAGTTAGAATTACTTTCAGGATCATTGATAACAATGAACAGATACGAGAAAGCAAAAACGGATATACTTGATTATTTAAAATTGAGCCTCCCCGATACTCTTTATTATCACAGTTATAGTCATGTATTGGATGTATTAAAGGCAGCGGAATATATTGCCGAAAAGGAAGGTGTAAGCGAGAGTGACCTGGAGCTGCTCCGGATTGCGGTCCTGTATCACGATTCAGGTTTTACTGTTGATTCAAAGGAACACGAAAAATTGAGTTGTGAAATAGCACATAACCGATTGCCTGCTTTTGGTTTCAGCTATAATGAGATTGAAAAAATTTGCCATATTATTATGGCCACAAAATACCCTCATGCACCGGCCGGTTTATTGGAGGAAATAATTTGTGATGCTGACCTCGACTATTTAGGGCGTGATGATTTTTTTGAAATTGGAAGAACATTGCTGAGTGAGCTCAATGAAGCAGGTCGTTTTAAAACAGAAAAAGACTGGAATCATTTTCAGGAAAAGTTTCTTAGTTCACATAAATATTTTACAAAAACTGCCAAGGAATTGCGTCGGGATAAAAAACTTGAGCACCTTGAAAAAATAAGAGAAAGTTTGAAAGAATGAATTTAATTCTGTGTAAACGGAGTTTTAATTTTTATTTCCGTCAACAAAATACATGTCAATCTCGCCTTTGTTTTTTGCTTTAACTTTTCCTCTGTGTGTACACTGAAATTTATCTTTAATGAATTCGTATGTCGGGCCACTTATATTTACCCGGCCAACTTCTCCACTTGATTCCATACGTGAAGCTGTATTTACTGTGTCGCCCCAAATGTCGTAGGCGAATTTTTTAATCCCAACAATCCCTGCAACCACAGGTCCTGTATGTACGCCGAGTCTAAGTTCAAAGAATGGTTGTCCTTTTGCTTCACGTTCTGCTTTATTTTTGGCAATAAATTCCTGCATTTCCAGGCCTGCTTGCACAACATCAATGGCGTGAGTTGAATTGCTAACCGGTAAACCCCCTGCACACATATAGCTGTCACCTATGGTTTTTATTTTTTCAATACCATACTTTGTGATGATTTTGTCAAAGGCGCTATAGCAATAGTTGATTTCCTGAACCAATTCTTCAGGACTAAGTTTTTCACTTGCCTGCGTAAAGTTTTTGAAGTCGGTGAACATTACACTCACAAGATCAAAGCTTTTTGTTTTAGCTTTTCCTGTAGCTTTAAGTTCTTCTGCAGTTTCTGAAGGCAGGATATTTAGTAATAGTTCATCGCTACGTTGTTTTTCTTTTGTGATTTTCTTTTTCTGGAAAAACACTACGACCAGAAAGATGCAGACAACAGACAGGCCTCCGATTGTTGCATTCTTAATTACCTTTTGGCGTTGTAAGTCAAGTTCCTGCAATGCCTTGTCTTTGGTTAGAAGATCAATTTGACCTTGTTTCTTTTGGATGTCGAAGGTGAATTGAAGTCCTTGTAGTTTTTTATCAGTGTCTATATCGTAAAGCTTGTCTTTTGTTTCTGTGAATAGTTTTTGATAGTTATATGCATTTTTATAATCACCCAATTTCGCATAGGAAAGTGCAAGTCCGCCATAGGTGTTTTTTAATTCCAGGTTAGTTCCACCCATTTCAATAGCAAGTTTTTCTGCTTCTTTGTATGAGTTAATGGCAAGTTTCGCAGCGCCTTGTTTGAAATAGGTGTCTCCGATGCCTAATTTAGCCTGAGTCATATCCAATAATGTCTCAAGTTTTTTAGCAATTTCGAATGCTTCGTTTTGATATTTTACGGCTTTGTCAAATTCGTTTCTCCGGGCGAAGATGCGGCCAATCCAATTCATGGCTGCCGGTAGGTCTTCACTGTCAACAAAATAATTCCTGGCCTTTTCAAAATAGAATAATGAAAGGCTGTCTGATTCGTTGGCAATACTGTCAATTTGAAAGTCATTATATGACTTCTTGATTCGGTTTTTTTCCAGGTAGGCAGTGTCTTGTCTGAAATAGATTTCTCCAATATTAATACATATAGTTCCAAGAGCGTCTTTTGTTTCCCGCTCGTCCTGCTTGGAATAGGCTTCCATAAGAGGGAGGGCTCTAAAATAATACTCCAGTGCTTTATCCCAGGTTAGTTCTTTATTGGAATAAACACCTCCAATATTTGAAAGTGCAGATACGATACGAAGTGTATCGTCTAATTTTTCGGAGACTTGCAGGGATTGTAAATATAAATCCAATGCCTTAGTGTCATCCCCTTGATTAAAATATACTGCACCTTCATTACTCAATATATTTGCCACACCTACCTGATCACCAAGAGAATCAAAAAGTGCAAGTGACCGTTCCCAGTATTCCAGAGTTTCGAATGATTTACCTTGTAGGTAGTATCCAATTCCAACAGATTTTAAAGCGGTTGCTGATCCTTTCAGGTAATTAATTTTGATTGCCAGATCATTTGCCAGGTGTGCAAATCGAATGGATTTTTGGGGATCGCTACCATAATATATTTTAGCCAGATCCAGAATCGCCTTTACTTTTGTTGAATCGTCTTTTGCTGTTGTAATGAATTTCTGGAGACTGTCTATTTCAGCTTCTTGAGCATATGTGAAATTCCTGCCGATAAATATTAGGATAAAGAGGAAGATCCGTTTTTTCATAGTCAGATAAAGTAGATAATAGACCTTAAAATTGAATTAAAGGATAATGCGAGGTCTTCTGAACAGAAATGCAATGTAAAAAAAAGAGGGTTATAAAACCCTCTTTTTTTATTTGTTAATCGCTGTTTATTATTTTCGTATGACGAAAAACTTTTGCACCGATTTTTTTCCATCCATTGTGACTGCAAGGAAATAAACTCCCGGTGACCACAATGAAGATTCAATATTCAGGCTATGTTCGCTATTTGCTTCAACGAATCTGTCGAACAATACTTCTGATCTGGATCCATTGATTTGATATACTTCAATTAGCACCTGATCGCTTGTACCTGTGATAAATTTTAACACTGCATCTCTTGTGGCTGGATTAGGATATAGTTGGAAACTCATTACTTCATCCATTTCAGGTGCTTCCAAGCGGCAGTTAGTATTTACCGAAACTGATTTGTTTTTAGGTAAACTTAAACCGCAAAGGTTTTCTGCACGTACAGTTAGTGTTGTTGAATTTGAAGTTCCCGGACTAAAGTTAACAAGGGCTGTTGTGCCTGTTCCCTGAGGTGTAGGAATAACTCCATTTGTTGCATACCAGTGATACGTTATGGTTCCGGGTACTGTAGATGCTGTATATAGTACAGAGCTTTGGCTCTTGCAAGAAGTTGCCGGCCCATCAAGACTTGCCGGAGCCACAAGTAATGCAGAGACAGGTAAGCAACGTGATATGGAAGCTCCGCATGCATTGGTTGCGCTTACGCATATAGTACCATTACCTGTGAAGGCTGCAGTATAGTTTACGGTTATAGATGTACCTGTGTTTGAGATAATATTAACGCCTGAAGGTACAGTCCAGTTATATCCTGTAGCTCCGGTTACGGAAGCTATACTGTATGTTACACCGTTGGTCAGACATAATCCTGTATATGGTCCGGTAATTCCTCCCGGTTGTCCGGGGATGGATCTGATTGTAAATTCACGAGTAAATGTTCCACATGCATTACTTGTGGATATCGATAACACTCCACTGGTAAACGATGGTCCAAAATTGAAGCTTGCGCTTGTACCGTTTTGCGAAGCAACACTCACATTGCCGCTAACTACCTGCCAATTGTAAGTGTCAGTCCCGATAACAGGTGCCATTGAATAAACTACTCCATTGGTTCCTGCACAAACGTAAGTAGGTCCATTAACTGCATTGCCATTTACAGGAAGTCCCGTAATAGTCATTGATCTTGTTGAAGTACTTCCCAGGCAATTAGATGCATAAACCATTACTCGTCCTTGTCCAAATGTTTCATTAACACTCACCACGATCGAATTGGTACCTTGCCCGCTTAGCAATGTAGCACCTGATCCGGTTACTGTCCATGTATAACTGGTCGCATTTTGTAGCGGACTAATTGAATAAGTATGAAGGGCAGGTCCGCATGCTATGGATGGTCCGGCAATGAATCCCGGATTTGATGGTCTAAGAGAAAGCACGATGATATTTGTGCTGGATATTTGACCACTACCACATAAGTTTTCAGGCTGAACACTCAAGAAGCCACCATTGAAGGTGCTTGAGAAGGAGAGTGTAATTGAAGTTGTAGTCGAAGACCCTGTAGCTCCTGCAGGTACTGTCCATACATATGAAGTAGCACCTGAGACCGGAGCGATAGAATAAGTGACGCTGGTACTGCGACACGCTCCAGGAGGTCCTAAAATTGCTCCTGCAGGATCAGGCGGAACACCGGATCCGTTTACGGTTACATTTACAACTCCGGTACATCCGGCTGCATCTGTAATCGTCGCGGAATAAGGTCCTGCAGACAAGCCGGTAGCAGTTTGTAAAGTTTGTCCATTCGACCACAGGTACGTATAAGGAGCAGATCCACCGGTAGGGTTTACCGTAGCAGTTGCATTCGCTAATCCGCAAATTTCACTCGTACTGCTGGCTGTACCTTCTACTTTAGTTGGTTCCAGTAATTCGAAGGTGCCTGTGGCAATATTGCCATTATCATCAATTACAGTAAATGTTTGTACGCCTGCCACAACTCCACATACATTTCCGGTACCGATATAAGGAGCAGTTCCACCGGTTACGGTGACATTAACACATCCCGTTCCGTTGAAACACTGTATCGGACTTGCCTCTTCAACCGTTACGTTGATAACAGGCGGAAGCATGGTCAGTGTACCAAGACCGTAGGTGATATCAAAATTATTTGTTGAAAGCAATGCGCCCGGAACAATCTTGTGTACGCCGGCTGTAGTACCGGTGATCATATTAATTGAATAGAACGTTTCCAGTGAATCTCCCGGAGGGGCATTTACATCTTCTTCATCGATGATTACAAGCACGTCATCATGTGAAGGATCATCAACGTCAACACTATTGACAATTGCTCTGCCATTCACAATGGCCCGAGCATTAACGATTGGCCGGCCATTGACGATAGCCCTTCCGTTCACGATAGCTCTTGCATTTACAATAGCTCTTGCATTTACAATAGGCCTTGCGTTCGCAAGAGGTGCAGAGTCAGGATTTAATTGATAGTTAAAGATAGATTCAACAGCTACATCAATAATATTGGTGGTGTCATATTCAACTATGTTGTTGACAATAGCTCTTGCATTTACAATTGGTCTTCCATTCACAATAGCTCTTGCACTTACCATGAAGCTTAATGTTTCTATATCTGCATTAACGATGGCGCGTCCATTAACGATTGCTCTTGCATCGACTAGGGCAGTAGCATTCTCAGCAAGGTTGTCTTGATGTTCGTTAACAAGGTCAGTGAGGAATATCGCGCGGATGGCCGGTTCAATTTTCGAATCGTCATAATTATAGCTAAAGGAGAATCCATTAATTTTTTGCCCTTCCGTTAGGGTGGTATCATTTGGTGTAATTTCCAAAGGAAGTTTTTCGATTGACAAAATTGCGTTGACGAAACTGAAATTATATTGTTCAAGAATTCCGACATCAATGCTGTCAGCCGGATTCAAAACGCGCATTGAAGGTTGGATGAAATACGAACCAACATTACTCAGGCTGTGAGCCGGGGTAAGAAAAAAGATTGTGTCTAATCCAATATCAGACATAGTCAAACCCGTATTTGCAAGCGGTATGCTGTCAATTGTTACTGATACAGAAAAAGCCGGAAGCGTTTCACCAAATCTTTTTGATGTGTCATTTGCTGTAACAATGACCATGTGTTTAGTGCTTGGGAAGAAGAATGCGGAATCTGAATGGCCACCATCATTCATATTTATTGCGGCCGGAGGAGTATAAACTTGCACCGGCGGGTTACCCATAAATGGAGGGAAAGAAGCCAAGAGTTGTGTTGAACTTATCATTGTTGTTGGAAGCGGATCACCTCGTAAGAGAACTACGGATGTTGGCGTGTAAAAATGACCGTGAACATTTACATCCATGCTTTGTGTTCCTGCAATAATTGTGGTGTCAACAATATTTAAACTACTGATAATTGGTTTACCAATTGCAAACGATTGCAGAGCAGCATCAGCTTGAATAAATCCGAAACCGGTGCTGTCATCATATCCCACTGTAGGTCCCATTTCAAGAGTGGTAGTTTTGAGAATGGTTCTGATTTCTTCCGGGGTTAATTCAAGGTTGGAGAATTTTCTCTTTCCTTCAATGAGCAATGCAGCTACAGCAGCAGCGTGAGGGGCCGCGGCAGAGGTGCCGAAGAAGTTAGGTAATAAATCACCGTCGATATCTGGGCCGCCAAGCATAACTGTTGTATTTCCTCCATTAGGTCCTACAAAGTCCGGCTTCATCCTATTCACACCATTGATCAAAGCGCCTCCAATTGAAGAGAAAGTAGCAATAGTCGGTTGAGCCAGGGTGTCGTTGAAGGCAGGTGTATTCAGGTATAAAGCTGCTCCTACTGTCATAGCTCCTGAAGCATTAGCTTGTCCAACAATGGTTGAAGATTCAGTATTGTATTCATTAATTACACCTTCACCACGGAAAATAATATACTTGAATTTTACGTTTGAGCTTCCGGCAACTTTTGTGATCATGATATTTGCATCTGTGTTCCCTCTAACGGAAAATGACAATACTTCTACCGGATCACCGTTGATGTTATCTCGATTAAAACCGAAGAGTACGACTCCGCCATTATCAACTAAATAAATATCTAAATCAGTAGCTGCACCAGGCAGTTGTCCCAAAGAATACAAGGAATCTTCCCATTGCAAAACAATAGTATATGCTCCACGAGCAAGTGAGAGATTTTGATAAATATCGCCGCCACCAAAATTATGTGGAACGCCAAATACACCAGGGGGAGTTGGGGCCGGTTGGAATGTTCCTTCGTATGATTTTTTTCCGTAGTTACCTGCAGCAGTGAAATAAGCAGTTCCTAGGTCTGTGACATAGTTTACAGCCTGAGCTACGACACCATCTTGGTAGAATGGTTCTGTGATAAATGTGATATCATCAACTATTACGTCACAAAGATCCTCTTCACTTAGTTGCTTGATACCATTTGCTAAGTCACCCGCACTAATGAAGCCGGTTCGAAATGCAAGCTCAGCATCCGGTGCGACGTCGTGCACAATTTGCAGCATGGCCCGACCTTCATCGGTTCTTAATCCGAAAGGATATTCCTTTCTGACAGTAACAGGGATTGTATGGCCAAACAGGTTTCCGATTCCCGGCAAATCGCCGTTGCCAACGTCTGTCAATGCCGGATTTCCAATAATTGTGTTATAGCTGTCTGAAAGAACACCAACTTTTACGCCGGCGCCACTTAATCCGAATGAACTTCTTGCTCTGTCTCCGCGGATGGCAACATCACCATCACTATAAGCCAGCCCTGTTGCTCCGGAACCAATCACCGGTGGATAATATGGTCTTCCAAAGTTCAATAGCGTTGGGATACTATCAAGTTTTCCAAGATTTCTAATTGGATATTTTCCGGTAATGATCAAGGAGCTAAGACCGTTGTCGACGGTATCAGTCAATCCGTAATCAGGTGTAATCAATAATGTATACAAGGAATCACGCATCCCTTCAATTGCAATAAATTCCATGAGTACACTATCGCTCCTGAATAAGAGGAGGTTTTCGTTCAAAGTGTCTTGGGCTATTGTATCAACATTCTGAAACAAAGATGTAAGCTCTGAACCAATAATATTTGCAACGTGTCCGCTATCGGGTGGTGTAACAGCAGGAACGATACAGGTAATTACGGTAACGTTTGCTGTTGTTACTGCCATACAACCGGATATGTCAGTGACAGAATAGAAATAAGATCCGGTTAGTAAACCTGTTGTAGCAGCACCTCCCAAAGTGTATGGTGGTGTTCCTCCTGCAGGAGTTAGTGCTACACTTCCGGTGCTTCCAATACATACATCTTGTGCTGTTGGGTTTGCTGTTAATGTGAGTTGTGAAGCTTGTGTGATTGTCAGGCTACAGGTAGCGCTACAACCATTCGCATCAGTTACGGTAATTATATAAGTGCCTGCAGAAATTCCGGTAAATGTTCCTGTGCCTGTATATGGGGCTGTTCCACCGGAGGCAGAAACACTGTAGGATCCTGTATTTTCACCGAAGCAAAGCACATTTGAAATTACAGTACAGGAAGCTGAAAGTGTTTGTGGCTCTGTGATAGTTGCCCCACATGTTGTTTGACACCCATTCGCATCTTCAACATTATAATAATATGTACCGGCTGATAATCCGCTTAGCGGGTTACCAAAGATTGTATAGGGAGGAGTTCCTCCGCTTGCAGTTACGAGTGAAACTCCATCGGAAGCACCATTGCAACTAACACCTGAAACCTGCGATCCGAATGCATCCAGATAATCTGGTTCTGTAATAGTCGCTGCAGTTGTTGTAATACAACCCAAAGCATCTTCAACAGTATATACAGTAGTACCTGCACTCAGTCCGCTAAATATTCCGGTTCCTGTATAAGGTGCGGTTCCGCCACTTGCATTTATACTGATTGAACCATTGTTTCCATTCCGGCAACTAACATGATTAATAACTGTCACAGATGCAATTAAATTACAGGAAGGTTCATTTATGGTCACTGAACAAGCAGCGCTTGAGGATCCGCAACCGTTTGCATCATCGACGTAATAATAGTATGTACCAGCACTGAGATTTGAATGCAAACCATCATCTCCGGAATAAGGTGGAGTGCCGCCGCTTGTCACGACTAGGGCAACTCCATCATTTCCTCCGTTTACTGAAACATCATTAACCGTTGAGCAATTAAACTGAAGGGGGTCAGGCTGGGTGAGCGTTATCGTCACTGTATCTTCGCATCCAACAATATCTACTACAGAGAACGTGTACGTGCCAGCATTCAAGGAATAAATCATGCCGGTTCCGGTGTAGGGAGCAATTCCACCTGAAGCATTTACTTCTATTACTCCATTGTAATATCCATTGCAACTTGGCTCCTCGATGATAGAAGCACTGGCAGTAACATTACATGGAGCCTGGTTTATTGTAACGGAACATGAATTTGATGAGGATCCGCAACCATTCGCATCATTGACGAAATAATAATAGGTGCCGGCATAGAGATTTGTGTGTGACCCATCATCGCCACTATATGGAGGGGTGCCACCTGTGGTTGTAACCAAAGCTTCGCCATCATTGCCTCCATAAATTGACACATCGCTTACTGTTGAGCAGATGAACTCTAAAAGGTCCGGTTCTGACACAGTCACCGGCAGCAGGCCACTGCCACAGCCATTTTGATCTGTTCCGCCTACATAATACTGGCCCGGTGCCAAACCATTAAATCCTCCTGAATTATTTGTGAGGTACAGACTATTCGGACCATACAAATAGTATTCGTATCCTGTCGGGAAATTTATTAAATCTGTCCTTGGAGTTCCTCCTGAAATGCCACTAAAATTTATTTGTCCGTCATCATACCCATTGCAGCTAACGTTAGTTGAATTTGCAGTGCCTGTAATGACAAGGCTTGGCTGATTTATAAGGAGTGAATCAGAAACAGAACAACCGAGTGAATCCGTTACAGTATAGCCAACAATCGTATCGCTTCCGGCAAATCCATTGAGCACAAATTGTCCCGTACCTGAATAAGGCATTGTACCACCGCCAGCACTGACATAGATTGTCGAAACATATCCATAACAATCGGGTTCTGATGCTAAGAGTTCGATAACAGGATTTTGATTTACACTAACCGTTACAACCTGGCACATTCCCGGAGTTACGCAGGAGCCTTCCCCTCTTACATAGTAAGTTGTTGTTGAGATTGGGCTTACATTTGCAGAGGTTCCGGATGCAATTGGTGTTCCTCCACAATTCCCTGTATACCAATACCAATTGGTTGCACTGTTTAAATTGCCACTGCTGATAGAAAGTGTTACGGTTCCGCCACTACACACAGAGGTGTCCTGAACCGTCGGTACATCAGGTGCCATGCACGCTGACGGAAAATAATTAGCATAACTATTTTGCCCGCCAAATGCTCCTGCATCATTTCGACTTCCATTGATGTCAAGATAAGGGACAGCCGGATGGCCTCCATCGATTGCATCGCTGCCTGCTAATAAAACTCCTGCTGAATTGATGCTTGAATTGGAAAGGTCAGTGTTAGTTGTATCAGCGCTAAAATTGGCGAAGCCTGCACCTGCACCGTTAGCATTTCCGTAATTGGAATAATTATATGCAAATTGACTAAATGTAATATCACCGACATTCCACAATGTATACCTGGAATTTAGAAGAAGATTGTTTAAAAGTGAAATAGTGTGCGTAGACCCGATTTGGAAAAAGTAACCGGGTGAATCTCCATCAGTCTGAATGGTATTGTTAATGGAGGAATTGCCCGGAGAGCTGCCTAGTTTAAGGTCCCGGAAATACAAAACTGCATTAGAAGTGCCATGAGTTCGCAGAAAATTATTTGATACATCCACATATTGAGTATTGCTCCAAAAGCCAATTGTTCTGCCACCACCTTGAACATCAAAATGATTTCCTCGTACCAGGACAATGTCGTTGGATGCGGAATTTGAGCTTAAGATGTTAGTGATTTCATAATAGCCTGCCACTGAAGATGAAATGTAATTGCCTGTCCATCTTCCTCTATATAACGTCATCATGGTTACGGCAGCGTTGCTGAAGATTGAGTCGTTTTCAACAATAAAATTGATATTATTCGGTGATCCATGAACCTGTCCGGTCACTTTGCAATTTGACAATCGTTCTCCAGGAGCAGATGTACCATAATTCGTTACAATACCGTTTATATCTGCTTCGTGGATTTGCCATCCTGTTCCCATACTGATATTTCCACTAATTTTATATTTGATTCCTGGTGTTCCACTGATAAACTTAATATCAGACAAGGCAATACCGTTTATCGTTTCTAAGTAGGCAAATCCACCGGATTTAGGAAATATTTTTATTACTACTCCATTACCGGCATCAGTTAGAGCTGCATTAATGTTTGGATACTCACCATTCGTTCCATTGGCATTAACCAACAATGTGTCAACTAAGCCATCGCAATTGTTATCCAATCCATCCATAAGTTCAGTCGCTCCCGGATAAATCCCTGCAATTGCATCATTGCAATCAGAATTATCAGCTACATAACCTGATGGTTGGTTGCATGAGAGTGAATCCACGGTCAAATTTCCAAATCCATCAGCGTCTGAATCAAGGTACCAGGTTGAAGGGGTACATGCAGGTTCTCCGATGTGGAAATCACCCAAATCAGAAAAGTTGTTCAATGTAATCGTATTGCTTCCTCTTGAAAGTATATTAACAGGTGTCCAGTTGGAGGGGCTTAATGTTTTTCTTGCAATGAAATTGTTAAAGTTAGTTGAAGTGTCATTTTCCGCAGCATCCCAGTTCAAAGTAAGATATGCATTGCTAAAGCCCGAAGCTGTAGATGTGCATCTCCAATAACGATTGACATTCTTTGCAGGATCAATTCCGGAAGTTAATACGTCGGGATGATTACCGGCATTTGTAGAAATGGTAACAGCACCCGGAACTGTAACATCAATTAAAGATAATTGAGTAAAGCGAAGTCCATTTGCATCACCAACCTGATAATAATGAGTAGTAGTTCCAACAGGAAAATAGAATTCCAGATTTCCGTCTACATATCCTGCAGGTCCTGAATTATTTTGTATCGATGAGCCGGGTGCCATAATAAGTTTATATGGTCCGGTATGGAGAGTACCATAGTTGAAATTCAACAAAGTTGTTATAGTTTGATTACCTCCAAGAGTAAGCCCGGGACCAAAATTAAACATCAGAAGAGTGCTGATTGTACCTGTACCGTAAAGTGTTTGAGGTACAGAACCGAAAAAACCCATGTAAGGCAAATCAATAGTTCCATTGTTGGTACATGAAGCCGGGACATAAGACATGGGGCCGGAGCCGGAGACCAAAGCTCCGCTGGTGACGTTAAAGGTTGCGGTTCCATAATATCCAATTTGCCCGTTTTGGCGAAGGTCTACACCGGGACCATTTGCAATCGTTAAAGTACCGGCATTAACCTGGATCACTCCTCCGGGATTAATTGTTGTTTCATCTATGGTTAGATTACCATTGATTGAAACTGTATACGGGTTGAGGATGGTGATAGAGTTATCGGAAAAATTAGGAGAATGGGTTGCTGCGACCCATGAGGAGCCGTTGTAAATCTGCCATGTAGACGCTGCTTCCCAGTTGCCGGAGTTTGCACTTCTGAAACTTCCTGCTATTTCGTCAACTACTCCATTACAGTTATCATCAATTCCGTTAACAATTTCGATAGCTAATGGATGCACGTTGACATTTCCATCATTACAATCAGATGAGTCAGAAACATAACCTGATAGTGGTGCACAAGATAAAGTTGGGGCGAACAGATTCCCGTACCCGTCATTGTCTGTATCTGCATAGTATCGTATTGCTGGCGTGGATGCAGGTCCGTTGTTTACCCAATTGGATATAGTGCCCGTTAGTGCAAAGTTTGTGAGGCTCATCTGATTTCCATTTCCGCTTGCATCAGTTAATGTGCTAAGACCGGAGTTGTTTCCATAGGGCGTACCTTGGTTGAAGTGGTAATTGGCTATGAGGTTATTTTCGATGGTTGTTATTTCGCAACTAAATGTGTTTTGGATTTCACTCTGTGTAAGAGCTCTGCTCCAAATTCTTAATTCATCTACAGAGCCGCCAAAGGGTTCAAAAAATCCATCCCATTGTGAGCCAATAAAAAGTTGCGCTACCAACGGGTTTGCAGGTGCGGAATTGGTTGGATTGGGAATGGCAAATCCGGCTGTAGCACGGAGAATCCCGTCCAGATAGAGGAAGGTATTTGTATTTGTTCGAACTACTGCATAATGATGCCAATTCAGATCTGTCGGCCAGGCAACACCGGTATTATACCAATAATCTCCTACTCTGAGTGTGTCCGTATACAATTGTCCAATGTAAAAAAATCGGCCTTGGGATATGAGGGTTTTGAGTTGTCCGGATTGAAAGTTGTCTTGCTTTGCCCAAATCGAGACAGTGTATTCACCTGTCGTAGGAATTAACTCTACCGGACCATTGATAACGTCATCTATCCCATCAAAGTGAAGAGCTTGAGAATTTCCTGTCTGCGGGTTAATTAAATTAAACAGAATAAAAAGAAAAAATAATTGAACCACTCGCAATGCGTGCTTCAATTTTAAAGGAGATTGATTTGTTTTTTTCTGTTTGGCGTTTTTGCTGGTGGAGTTAATTTGATTCGTGTTTCTGAACGTAGAAGTTAAATTCATAGCCGTTTGTGTGTTTATGTGTAAATCTTAAGAAGAGTAAATGCATCACCAGGTGTAATTAAAAAAAATTCCAGAAATGATTCCTTTAGAAAATCCCCGGAATCAAAACTTCTGATTATATTAAAATTAGAGTCAGTTCGGTTTAAATTTAGTGATAATTTAATTAAGAGAATAGACTTGTTGAAAAGTGTGAATAATTTAATAATTTTTTTTTGGCTAATGTGTCGTATTTATTGGTGAATAAGGTCAAAATACTTGTTTAAGATGGTAAAGTTCAGTGCCATATAAATATGGTTTCAGTCTTTGTATAGCAGGCTATAGCCTGCTTTGCCTGTGTTAAAATAGTATAAAGTTGGACTATGCCAATAATCATACCACGATGTTTTGGTTTTCTGATCTTAACGAGAACGAAAATTTTGAAAAAATAAAAGCGAATGAATTTGCATTCATCCGCTTTTATACAAATTTAAACCTGAACTCTTAGTTGCCTTTTATCACCTTGAATATCTGTATATCCTGATCTGTATTAAGCAGAATAAAATATATTCCTTCGCGGCATGTTGACATATCGATTTCAAAAACGGAACCTTCGTTTTTCTGTGTCACAGAAACTGCATAAGTCTTACCTAATAGGTCTATGAGTGAAATATTTTCCTTGTTGAGCAAGATTTGACCTGCATCAATTGTGATTTTGTCTTTTACCGGATTCGGAAATACTTCTATCTCAGAAAGAACCTTTTCTTGATCATCTGATTGTATGAGTCTGAGATGTGCAGCACATCTTGACGAGTTCACACTTGCTTCACTAGCAGCAGCAGTTTTTTGATTTCCCTGATAGGTCTTTACGGACCAGGTTAGTTTTAGACCATCAAAGTAAATTTCAAAGTTTCCGCCACCAGGGAGAAAGACAATTGGTTGAACGCCGCTAAAGAAACCTAATGAGCTAATTGAATTGTCAACGCCAATCGGAACATAAATAGGCGTGCTGTTCGCGTTTTCATAGGAGAAGCGAGCGAGGTAGGAGAAACCTGAAGGATGGTTCACCAAAGTGTCTACGCAATTCAAGATTGGTTTTACTTTTTTAGCGCCATTGCCTTTCGGATTGATGTATAAATAACCCGGAACATAAACTATCTGGTAATTGCCGGGCTGACTAAGTACAAGGTTTTTAGGAGTAATCGTATACACGCCGGGAGCTCCTACACAATTTGGACTTACCGTATAACTAGGTTGACACACAATCGTATTCTGCCCTCCGGGAACAAATCCGGTAATGGTAGAAGTTTTGCTTGGTATTGATGATCCCTGAAAAATATATTTAGTATCAGCAGTGACTGTGAGCGTTGCTTTTGTAATTGTGAGCGTACCATTAACATTTGTAATGGTATAGTTGAGAGCTGTACCACCGTTTACCGTTATCGGATAATTCCCTACGACCGATAAAGAGTTGGCGCTTGTGCTTGCTGTTGGCTCTGTGATATTGCTCTCTGAATCTCCATTTACAAAACCTGAATAAGATACTGTCAGCAATGGAATTGCAGCTCCATACACCTTTGTTTTGTTAGAAGCGGTAGCAATAAGCGTCGCCTTCGTCACTGTTAATATTCCATCGTGTAATTCAAAATCGTAATTATCTGAAGAACCGCCACTCAATATGATAGGATAAGTATTCACCGCTGAGGTCTGGTCTGCAATCGAGCTGCCGGTAGGCTCTGTGATATCCGAAGGGTCGTCTCCATTTTGAAAGCCGGAATAGCTTACATCAAAGACAGGATTTGCAGATCCGTATACTTTCGTTTTGTTATTAGCAGTTGCTGAAAGTGTCGCCTTGCCAACCTGAATTATTCCATCTTCATACTGCACTGTATAGTTCGATGGGATTTTCAATCCAAGATTAGATGGTCTCACGTCGAATGTTCCGGCAGGAATATTATTTGCGGGAATTGTCTGATCCAAATTATCCAGCACTGTATAATCCGGATCGGATGCAACAACACTATCCAATACATCATCATACTTCAATCCGGAAAGGGTAGAAGTGAAGGAAGGAGTTTGTCCATAAACAGATTGCACACTGTCTGCTTTGAGTGTGAGAACAGCAGGTAGAATTGTCAGTTGCCCTAATCCATAGGTGATGTCAAAATTGTTTGACAGCAAGGAGCCGGGCACGATAGTATGCACACCGGCAGTAATTCCTGTGATCATATTAATTGGTTTGATCACATCAAGTTCATCTCCCGGAGGGGCATCAACATCCTCTTCATCAATAATTACGACGGCATCTTCATTGGAGTTGTCTGTGACCGTGGAGTTCACTAAAGGAGATCCATTAACAATCGGACGGCCGTTAACAATTGCTCTGCCATTCACAATAGCTCTTGCATTTACAATAGCTCTTGCATTTACGATTGGCCTTGCATTCACCAGTGGAGAGGCGGCAGAATCTAACTGATAGTTGAAAATGGATTCGACGGCAACGTCCACAAGATGTGTGGTGTCCATGATGATTCCGTTCACAATCGGTCTGCCATTTACAATGGCTCTGGCATTTACAATTGCGCGGGCACTGACCAGGAAGCTCAGGTGTTCAAGATCGGCATTTACGATAGCACGTCCGTTTACTATTGCTCTTGCATCAACCAGTGCAATGGCATCGGCCATATCCGCAGTATGCTCTGTCTCCAATGAATTTAGAAATGCAGTACGGTTGGCCGGACTGATTTCTGTCTCATCATATGTATAAACAAACCCGAGCTCATCGATCTTGTCGCCATAAGTCATCACCGTATCTTTAGGAGTGATAAGCAGCGGCATTTTATCAATGCTCAATAATCCGTCGGTGAAAGTATACGTATAACTTTCCAGCAGAGCGATATCATCCGCATTGGTAGGATCCAATTCACTGATAGATGGTCTGATAAAATATAGTCCTACGTTGCTAAGATCTGTGGCCGGTGTAGAGAAGTTCAGACTGTCGAGCCCCAGTTGTTCGAGGGTGTAGCCGGCAGTCATGTAAGGCACTCCATCCACTTCAATGCTTGCAGTAAATTGAGGTAAAGCTTCTCCGAATTTTTTAGACTTGTTTTCAGCAACAACCACAATATTCTTTTTCACCGGGGTAAAGAAAAATATTGAATCAGAATAACCACCATCATTCATTGATGGAGTGATAGGTGGTGTATAAACCTGAATCGGAGGATTACCGGTGAATGTAGGAATGACAGCAGACAACTGTGAAGAACTAAGTACGGTGGTGGTTAACTCAACACCTCTGAATAGAATTACACTCTGAGTAGTCAGAAAGTTACCCTGGACAACTACCGTTAATGGCTGTGTTCCCGGTTGTATGGTTGTGTCTGTAGCATCTAAGTCCAAAATTTCAGGAGTAGGCGCTGCAAAGGTTTGCATAGCAGCACCGACGTCAACAAAACCATAACCTGTGATAAAATCAAATCCCGGGCTATTCATATCGATGGCCGTGCTTGTCAGCAGCGAACGGATATCGGCAGGTGAGATAGTCTGATTGTAGAATTTCTTTTTTGCCGACATGAGCAAGGCAGCTCCGGCACCTGCGTGAGGTGCTGCTGCAGAAGTTCCGAAAAAGTTAGGGAACAAATCACCGTCAATATTGCTGCCGCCAAGTTCAACAGTTGTATTCACGCCGTTTGGTGCACAGAATTCGGGCTTATTCCTCACTACGCCATTCACAGGCGTTCCTCCAATGGATGAAAACGATGCCACTGTAGGAGGGTTGACTCCGTATGCAGGAGTGTTCGAATAAAGCACTGCTCCAACTGCCATCGCTCCGGCTGAGTTAGCCTGACCAACGAGCGTTGAATTTCCTGAAGTGTATTCGTTGATGGCGATCTCTCCTCTGAAAACAACATATTTGAAGTTTACATTATTCGTTCCTGCAGCACGTACAATCATAATGTTTGTAGTAGCATTGGCTGTAACGGTAAAAGGCATTACTTCCAGCGGGTCACCGCCTAAATTGTTTCTGTTGAAACCAAAAAGTGTAGTTCCATTATCATAGGTAAGATAAATATCAAGATCATTGTTGGTTCCTGTCTGAGTTTGGCCCAATGAATAAATTGAATCGAGCCATTGTAGTACAATTGTATAGGTTCCGGGTGTAAGTGATATGCTTTGATAAATATCACCTCCACCGAAATTGTGCGCCGATCCTGTCAAAGCACCCGGTGCAGGTGCCGCATTGAAGACACTTGCATAGGATTTGTTTCCATAGTTACCTGCTGCAGAAAAATAAGATACTCCTTGACTCGTAACAAGATCTGCTGCCTGGGCAACAACTCCATCCTGAAAGAATGGCTCAGTGATATACGTTACGTCATCAATAATAATATCGCAGGTATCCTTCTGAAGTTTTTTAATGCCTTCTGCAAAATCGCCGGCGCTGATAAATCCGGTACGAAATGCGAGCCTGGATTTAGGTGCAATATCATGTACGATCTGTAACATCGCTCTTCCTTCATCGGTCCTTTTTCCAAAAGGGTAGTCAAGCAATACAGAAACCGGATTTGGATTGTCCGGGTTTCCTATTCCGGGTAAGTCGCCATTAATGACATTGGTGAAAGCAGGGTTGCCGCTGATGGTGTTATAGCTGTCTGAAATAACTCCGATTTTTATTCCTTCACCGCCAACATTAAATCCGTTTCTTGCGAATAGAGAATTCATTGCACTGTCTCCTGCAGATTGTACGATTCCACTGGTGGCAAGTGCAGGATAGACAGGTCTTGCATACCGTACGTATTGAGGAATGCTGTCGAGCTTTAAAAGGTTTGCAATAGGGAATTTACCGGTTATAATTAATGTGTTAGGTCCGTTATCCACGAGATCTGTCATTCCATAATTTCCTGTCTGCAACAAAGCAAGCAAAGTTTGATACTGACCTTCGATAGCAATTACTTCAACCATTACACTGTCAGATTGCAAAACGAAAATTTCATTTGCAGAATCATTGATACTGTTGTAGTGGGTATAAAGTGAATTTAATTCAGAACCGATAAGGTCATCAAGTTTTCCATTGGCAGGCGGTGGGTAATAGGGAAGAATGCAAGGAACTAAAATGGCTAAAGCCGAATCCTGTGCGGAACATCCATTTGAAAGATTGGTAACAGTCACTATGTAATTTCCCGGTGATACTATTGTAGCACTTGAGCTGTTTGCTCCTGAAAAAACGGCAGCGCCTCCTTGTTCATACCAAGAGAATTGAGAGTTTGGAGCCGATGATGTAGCTTGTAACTGAGTTAGGGTTTGTGTACAACTTAGCTGCATATCAGGGCCGGCACTTACAGTGGGATTAGTATTATCGAGGCCGACCTGCACTGTATCGGTTGAGCTACAGCCGCCGGATGGATTTGTAACGCTAAGGATATAGGTGCCTGCAGCATCAACTAGTGGAGTAAGTGAATTTTCTCCGGATACAATGTGACCATTAGATGTTGTCCAGTTGTATTGCAAATTTGAAGGGCTGGATGATCCATTCAATTGAACTTGCGACAAAGAACAGGTAAGGTTCAGGTCTTGTCCCGCATTGGCAATCGGAGGTGTGCAGGATTGAAATGGCTCATGAATGAGAGTGACATTGCATTGAATATTGACTTGAGTCCCACTCCAAAAGGCTCCTGTGAGTGTGCTGTAACCTGACCCGGATCCAATCAAAATAGCTGCATATGGCGCCCATACCGTACCTGACCATTTAGATCGGGAATTTGAAGAACTTCCGTTTGCTACAATAAATGAAAAGGTACTGTAATTTGTCCCGTAACCATTCCCATGAACTTCTGTGAAGATTTTGGATGCGCTACCACCATTAATAATACTTGTACTTACTTTTCCTAAATCAACATCGCCATGCACATAAATTTTAATCGTTCCGGTCTGATCACCGTTAAAATCAAAGACAAAATTATTTGTATTGCCTGAGTTTTTAATATAACTGAAAACATAAATTCCGGTTCCGCGGAGGGTAATCGTTTTCCCGCCGGAGAGCTGGATCTTTCCATAATTGCCCGGTGTAATACTGGCAGAATTAGTAAAGTTAGTCGATCCTGCAGCCGGAAAACTGAGAATTGGGGGAAGGCTTGGCAAAGCGGGTAAGCTAGGTGTTCCGGTAACATTTCCTCCTGCCGGATTTGGTCCTGAATAGGTGGTACCGGTCGGATGAGTCACTTTTCCGCTAACGGTACCACTGCTGACCTTAATATTACCCTTGACATCTATGTTTCCTCCCAGGATTGCGTTTGATCCAACCTGCAAGATTGTCCCACTTGCATTGGAAGTGTTGGAACTGGAAATTTTCCCATACACTTTATTACTATTAGCTAATTCAATTTTCCCTTTTCCATGAATATCATTTTGAATGATAACAGGTCCAGTTGTCTTAACCAGATTGTAGCTGCCAACAAAACCGCTGTTGACAAGCGACGATGAACCGATTTGAACAGCTGTTCCCGGAGATGTTGGGTTCGTACAGCCGGGTGTACTTCCATTTCCTCCGAAGAGGACGAAGTCGGTCATTTGAAGAGACTGTGATGTACCTCTAAGTGAAGTAAGGAGAATTAAACTTACAAGCAGGCTTACTTGCACCAAAATACGATTGGAGAGTTTGTGTGTTGTCATTTGTGTTACTAAGTTTTTTTTTGTGTTTCGACGATGCACTCAGAAGAGTAGAGGGCACCGAATTTTTGAAGAAATTTTTAAATGATGCAGACTTTTTTTGTAGGCTTATAAAAGTCTGAAAATCAGTTCAAATATAGTGATTTGGAATCAAAAAAGGGTGTTTTCTGAAAATAAGTTGATTAAATAAATCATCGAAAAAAGCGTAAAAACGAAGACAACGAAACTTCACCATGCGAAATAAAACGTTGGTCAAAAACTGAAAAAAATTGTGACGTCGTTATAGGGTCGCTTTTTCTTTTTCAGGGTTAGTTTTTTTTAATGCTTAACTAATTTTTTATGGAAGAATTTATCTGCTCCTGATTCTTTGATACGAACAATGTAAAATCCATGTGTAAGATGGTTCAGGTTAGAACGGAGTGTTGTTGATCCAAGGATTTCTTCAAACACTTTTTGTCCGCTCAAATTAAAAATCTCAAAATAAGACCCCAATAATTCAGCAGGAATGGATATTGTCAAATGATCTCTTACAGGGTTAGGGAAAATTTCAATGTGCAATTCGTCATCGTTTTCACTGACTGAAATGGTGCTGTAAAAGAATGCCGATGATTGAATAATACATCCATTGCTATAGGTGGTGCTGACATAATAACTTTGGTTAAGACTTGGAACGACAAATGGCAAGGTGTCTCCGTTGAGAATGGCTCCGTTCTCATACCATTGAAATGGCCCGCCACCTGATGCGAATAATGTATCATTCATTAGACTTATGCTGACTTCTGCTGCAGGGAGTACGTTGATTGTAGTGTTGTCTGTTGATGTACAACCATTGTTATCAGTCACAAGCAATGAGTAATTCGTGCTCGCTATTGGGTTTGCAAGTGGATTTGATACAGTAGCTGAGTTTAAGCCTGATCCAGGTGACCAGCTATATAAATATGGACTTGTTCCTCCGCTTGCGCTCTGGCTTCCTCCAAGAAGTATGCTCGATCCTTCGCAAATGGTTTGTACAAGGCCGGCATCTGCTGTCAGAGCGACCGAGGGTTGAGAGATCGCAACCGAAGTTGTCGTGGTACAATTTAATGAATCTGAAATACTAAGCGCATAATTTCCGACAGGTAAATTATTAATTGTGGAGGTGTTGTTGGAAGGAAAATCAGCCCAGACATAGGTGTATGGTGTAATTCCGCCGCTTACATTTACTGTTGCCATTCCATTTGACCCGCCAAAACATGAAACGTTTGTTTTAGAAAATGCGCTTTGAATGTTGGAAACTAAAAGTGAAACCGAGCTTGACTGACTGCTTCCGCATGCATTGTTTGCAACCACAGGAAGTGTACCCGAAGCATTACCGGCTAAAAGTGAAATCGTATTTGTGCTTGACGTTCCTTGCCATCCTGAAGGATTTGTCCAGGTATAACTTGTTGCTCCTGCTACAGGACTGACTGAGTAAGTGTGGTTGGAGCCGGAACAAATGGCTGTGTTACCTGAAATTCCGGACGGCTGATCAGGAACAGTGCAAACCTGCTCGTTAATAGTGATGCTTGATTTGTATACATAGTCATTGTTGTCATTACCGTTTCCATCAGCTGCTACTCCCGCAAAATAAAAGCCAACAGGACCGGTTCCGGATGCGGGTGCCGTCCAGCTGAAATTGAAGGTTTTGGAACCACTCATTGCTCCTGCATTAAGTTGGTGAACAACATTCCGTCGGGTGACAGCATTTACCACTCTCGTTTTAATTTGTGTGGCTGCTGCATCTGTAATGTTCAGTGTGCCGGCATTATCATTAAGGCTGGTTAAAGCTTCGAAAGCAAAACCAAATAAATTGTTAGTAGAACGGGCAACTGTAACACTAAGGTTATATGTTTGTCCTGCGATATATTCATTTAGAGGCATTCCTGTGTTTTGCAGACTGATTGAACCACCACCCGTATTTACAGGAAAAGAACCATGACAAGAAGTGCAATCGTTTTCGCCCGGAGAACCGGTGTATCCTGCTCTTCCGTCGTCACTCATTTTTTCGCTTGTCAGGAAAAAAATACAGACAAAAGGAATTAGTGCAACAATACATTTTCTTAGCATGCTTTCAGGCAAATGATGTGGTTAAGATTTTGAGGACAAAAGTCAGAATCCGTGGCTTGATACAGAATCCGAATTTCAGAAATTTATTGATTATTCCGGTGCTTTCTTGTAATTATTTATTTCAGATCTGATCGGAAGAGGAGACTCCAGTGCATATTTGGAAGTAGACTCGATAGTTTTCGGATGGTTTAATTGAAGCTAATTTTCAATTAGAATCTAATCCCCTGATTCTAGCCCGGTTTTATCCCGGCTTGAATAAACAGGGTGTATAGTATGTAATAGATTCTTAAATTGCTCCATGAAATTTGAGAAGTATTTATTTTATCTTCTGGTGCTGGTTCATTTGTTACCGGTTCTGATGCTGCCATACTTTGTGACGCACGATGGTCCGGCTCACGTGTACAATGCCAATCTGATACACCGAATGCTCTTTGATCAGAATCCCGGTGGTTTTGAGTTTTTTCATTTTAACCCCCAGATTCTTCCCAATTGGATATCACACGTTCTCCTAGGTGTTTTTAATCTGATAATGGATGCAGCCTTGTCAGAGCGACTGCTGCTTGCTATCTATTTTGTAAGCTTTCCTCTTGCGTTTCGAGCCTTGATTTTATCGGTTAATCCTAATGGTTTTGCAGGTACTTATTTAATCTTTCCATACATACAGGCCTTTTCAATATTAACCGGTTTATTTAGTTTTTGTCTTGGCCTCAGTGTCTTATTTTATGTATTGTATCTGTGGCAAAAATCCGAACCCGACGGAACTCCTAAAAAATATTTTTGGTTTTCAGTATGGATGATCTTGATTTATTTTTCCCATTTGTTTGTTTTTATTCTTGCCATCCTTTCACTCGGTGTTCTTATTTCATGGAATCATCTTCTTAAGCATCAGAAATCAATAAAGAAAAGCCTTTCGGGAATTTCGCTATGGTGGAAAGAAATACGATGGCTACTCTCAGTGTCTGTGATTCCGATCTTACTAACCCTGGTTTTTGCCTATAACCAAGCCTCCAAGACTGATACTGAAGCCCCGGATTTTAATACCTTACTACAACTCTTTATTGATGTTCGTCCCATAATTTCGTTGAACTACGAGTTGGAAAAGGTCTATTCCAAACCTTTATTTTTTGTCTACCTTATCATGATTGTGGCTGCAATCATCCGGCGTGTCTTGAGAAGTAGAAAAGAAAAAATGCCTGCCTCTGCAGACGCTTGGTTTATTTTATTTTGCCTTATGACTTTCTTTTATTTCATTCTTCCGGATGATATTTTTTCCGGAGGCATTGTAGCCATTCGCTTTTCATTGATGAGTTATTTGTTCCTCATCGTATGGATAGTAGCCTATGCTCCACCCAGGTTCATTGCTGTCGGATCCTTACTTTCAGTGCTTGCCTCAATATTATTGCTCGTTCAACGCTTTCCTGCATTGAAGTCTTTGTCTGATGATGCAGCCGATTATGCGACTTGCGCGGAGAAAATAGATGAAGGGAGTAATCTGCTCACATTGAATTATTCCGATAACTGGATGCTTGATAATGTTTCAAGTTACATTGCCGGTGACCGAAATATTATTTTGCTCGACAATTATGAAGCAAAGCAGGCTCATTTTCCAATAATGTGGAAGGAAAATCGCAGCCCTGAAAGCACAGGATTAATAGCTGGAGGAAGGAGCAGACCATGTCTTGATTTGAATAAATACAAAGCAAAGACAAGTTTGGATATTGATTATATTCTTGTAATGAAACGTCCGCATGAGTTGAACGATTCATGCACTGTATTGGTTGATCAGCAGCTTAAGGCATTTTACAAAGAGGTTTTTGTTACGCCGAAACAAAAAGGCGTGTTGTATAAACGAATGATTGAGGAATAATTAGAAGAATTGCAAATGCTGAATTAAGCTTGATATCTGCGACGATTTTGTTCGGATATTTTTCATGCGAAATCCGGTTGTGTTCATAGTCATCTATCTGAATCTATTTTAACTCTTCTAATTTATAAACTCCCGGAGAGATTGGAAAACCGATTGAATTATTATAATTTCAAAAATTAATTCCTTGATTTGAGGGTTTTTAGAAATAAGTAAATATTTTTTCGCATTAAAAACTTACCTTGTAGGCATACCAAAAAACTATATTATGAAACATATCTATTCTTTAAGCTCAGCCATTTTAATTTTCTTGTTTTTCTCTATTGGTTCTTATGCGCAATTGCAATTGCCTGCGCCAAGTCCAAAAGCAAGTGTAAGTCAAACAGTTGGTTTGACTGATATTTCTATTGAGTATAGCAGCCCTGGAGCTAAGGGTCGGACTATATTCGGTGATCTTGTTCCTTATGATGCCATCTGGCGTACCGGTGCTAATTCCGCCACTAAAATCACTTTTAGCAAAGATGTAAACATTGCAGGAACAAAAGTAAGCAAGGGTACTTATTCCATTTTTACAATTCCCGGAAAAACCGAGTGGACGATTATCATTAATAAAAATGCGAACGCATCTACTTCAGAATATAAACAGGCAGAAGATGCAGTGAGACTAACAGCAAAAGCTGAAGTTGCTCCGATGAGAGAGCGTATGGCTTTTCAAATTGTTGATTTCGATGATTCAAAAGGAACAGTTAGCCTTGAGTGGGACAAAGTGCGTGTAGGTTTCACGGTAGAATGTGCAACAGATGAGCAGGCACTCGAGAACATCAAAAGCAGTCTGGGTGGAACCTGGAGAACTTATAACTCTGCTGCAAGGTATATGTTGGAGAAGAAAGATTATGAAACAGCTTTAAAATATGCCAATCAATCGATTCAGCTTACTGAAGACTGGTTCAACGTATGGGTAAAAGCTAGTATACTTTCTAAGATGAACAAGAATAAAGAAGCCTATGATCTGGCCCTTAAAGCAAAGACTTTAGGAGATAAAAATGTTGAAGGTTTCTTCTTCAAGACACAGGTTGAGGAAGCAATAGCCAAATGGCCTAAACAGTAATTGTTTATTTCTGGGACTTGATCCTTTAAAAAATAAAAATGCGGAAACAGAAATTGTTCCCGCATTTTTATTTTGCAGCTTCTGGCTTGAGCGGGTTATTTTGATTTATCTCCTTGCATCAGGTAAAATCTTTGATCTGCCCGGATCTGCTAAATGGAAGAGATAAGCGAAGAATACAACCAATACACAGCCAATAACGTTAAGCCATAAGAAGGCAGTAAGATCAAGCCAAAAGCTTAACAGTACAAATGCCTCCGCTGTAAGCGCTGCATAAAAAACTTTTGATCCTTTAATCTTTTTAAAATAAAAAGCAACGACAAAAATTCCGAGTATAGTTCCGTAAAAGAGAGAGCCGAGTTTGTTTACTGCTTCGATTAAACTTCCCAATTGATTGGCGAACATGGCCACCATGATAGCATACATGCCCCAGAAAACGGTTATCCATCTCGAAGTTCCGAGATATTCTTTTTCGCTTTTTTCTTTTTTTGAAAATCTCTTTACTATATCTATTACTGTAGTCGAAGCGAGGGCATTCAGCTCTGAGGCTGTTGATGACATGGAAGCAGAAAATATTACGGCAATAAGCAATCCTATTAATCCTGCAGGCAAGTATTTAGTCACGAATGACAGAAATATATAATTCGTGTCGTTCGTTTCTGCCAGAGGGTCATTTTTTTTCATTAACACCATGGCTTCCGTACGGATTTCTTTCATCTGTTCTTCCTTTGCCAGCATGCTCGTCCCAAGTTGATGACGACTCTCTTCATCACCACTACGAATTGCTTTCGTCAATCCATCCAGTTGAAGCTTCTTTTGTTCATAAAGATCCTGGTACTGTACATTTAAATTTTGAAATTCCGATGAGTACTTGCTTTTCGCCATTTTACCCATCTCAACCTGATTAAAGTGTAATGGCGGTTGATGATATTGATAAAATACAAACAACAATGCACCAATCATAAGGATCAGAAACTGCATTGGGATTTTTATTATACCATTGAAAAGTAATCCAAGTCTGCTTTGTCCGACGCTTTTTCCACTGAGATATCTTCCAACCTGACTTTGATCAGTACCGAAATAGGCAAGAGCCAGAAAAAAACCGCCAATTATTCCTGACCAGATATTGTATTGATTTTTTAAATCAAAAGTAAAATCAATAGCATTTAGTTTTCCCATTGAGCCGGCAACTTTGAGGGATTCGTGTAATGTTAGGTTGTCGGGTATTAAGTGTACGACCATATAGCCGGCAAGGAACATTCCAATGAAAATCACGGCCATTTGATGAAGCTGAGTTATACTTACCGCTTTAGTTCCGCCTGCTACTGTATAGGTAACAACAAGTCCCCCGATGATAATATTTGTCCAATAAATATTCCATCCCAGTATGCTTGACAGGATTATTGAAGGAGCATAAATGGTGAGTCCGCATGCCAAACCTCTTTGAATCAGAAACAGGAAGGCTGTGAGTGCTCTTGTCTTAAGGTCGAATCGGTTCTCAAGAAATTCATAAGCGGTATAGACTTTTAATCTGTGGAAGATTGGAACGAAAGTGATGCTAAGAACAATCATTGCCAGTGGCAATCCGAAGTAAAACTGAACGAAGCGCATGCCATCCGTATATGCTTGTCCGGGAGCGGAAAGGAAGGTAATTGCACTTGCTTGCGTTGCCATGATGGAAATTCCGACCATATACCAGGGCATACTTTTATTGGCAAGAAGGTAACCTTCTATGTTTTTATTTCCACGGCTTTTCCAGATTCCATAGACAACTATGAATAATAATGTTCCGGAAAGGACAATCCAATCCAGAGCGCTCATGAATAGATTTTTTTAAAAATGTAGAAAAGGACTATCAGCAGAATAAGGTTGGCGATGACTGCAAAGTATAAATTCTTCCATGATTTTAGTATGGGAGGATTATCTTCTTCATGTGACTTTGTTTCTTCTTTATTCATACAGGATAATGTTCAGTTTTAATTTCTGTCCGACTTGTTCTTGAGTTAATGCAAAGGATTAGTCATGCTGAGGGTATCCGGCAGAGATAAGATTAACAAATAGCCGAAATGCACCAGGTACTCCTGCAGGAAGTTCTCTGAAAAAAGAAAGACCTGTATAAATGTAATGCCCTTTTCCATAGCTTGAATAAATGAGCGCTCCTTCCTGCGGATTTTCACCCTGATCGTTCATTGAAAGAAGTGTTTCATATTTTGGATCGAATTCGCCCGCGAAATATAATCCTCTCTCCTGAATCCAATCTTTAAAATCCGTTGTTTGAATTTTATTTGGTTGGTTAAATAATTTGTGCTCAGGCTTAAGAATCCTGACTTCTGCATTCTCATCAGTTACTCTGTCGCGTGTAATTTTGAAAGGGTAGGGACCTAAATCTGCTTTAAGGCTGCTTAAAAAATTACTCGTATTGTATTGAACCAATAGTGTCCCTCCGTTTTTCACATATTCCATAAGTTTTGGTTGATAAACATTCATTCTGTCATTCGTGTTGTAAAGACGAATTCCTGTTATGATAACATCGTAACCTGAAAGATCGCCTTGGCTTAACATTTCATCATCAAGCACCTTTACCTGATAACCAATTTGAGATAATGCCTGTGGAATGTTATCACCTGCTCCTTCGATATAAGCTACCTTAAGAGGAAGAGTACTCAAGTCCATGTGAATCAATTCAGCCTCGGCATCCTGAACGAGTGTTTGGATTGGGATGTGGTCGTGTTCAATCCGTGTAATAGTTTTGCCGGAAATTTTACCTTTAATATTAACGCTAGCGTGAAGGGTGCCACTTCCATATTCTTTTGGTGGGAAGATTCTAAATGTGAATTTTGATTCAGCATTTTTTTCTTTTAGTTCAAATGGGAAATTAAGCGGTTGAGCCTTCCATCCCGGAGGAAGATCCAATTGAATTGTGCCTTGCACATCAGGTTTGTTGGCTCTTAGTGAGATGTTGAAATCCTGGTCCCTGTTGTCTGAGAAGAGGTTTGTTTTATTTACCGGGTGTATGCTTACAGCGGGCAAAAATTCTATCGATCGGTATAATTCTCCCCGTACCGGGTCAACCCATTTATAAACCACCGGTCTTAGTACACTGATTGTATCATTGCCGATTTTTATTTCGAATTGTACTTGTAGAGGTGCTGCAGTTTCGGGTATCCCAATCATTTTTTGATCGTTCGAGTTGAACAAACCAATTGAATTTCTTTTTTCAAGCCAGTATGGATTTGTGCAGGGCTCGTTTTCAGGTATCCTGATTTTTCCGCTAATGCCGGTCATTTCATTGAATGACAAAAGCAGCGATACCGTTGTGTCCATTTCGTAGCCGGGCGTATGTACTCTTAATAGTGTAGAAGGCTCATTGCTTCTGAAGATAAGGTTTGCGTTAATGTTTAAGCTGTCGCCCGGAACTACAGAATATGTTTCGGAGCTGGCTTCAATAAAAAAACCGGAGCATGCAAGAATAAGTTCTTCCGTTTCTTTTAGTTTTTGATTTTTCCAATACTGATCTTTAATATCCTGCTTGATTAGATTCCTGACTTCAAGCAATCCCCTGATGCTGGCGGACGGATCTTGTGCTTGAAAATTTTCTATGACTTCAGATAGTTTGATGGAAATGTCTGATGATCCGGCAACTCTCTTCCAGGTTGTTAGTATACCGCTAAATTCATCTCCTTCAAATGCATCCCCTGCTAAAAATTTTATGTAGTCATTTTGTTTTCCTCTGTTTTTTGCTGCTCCGAAACCCTGACTCTTGTGCATGCTTCTGCTTTCTGAGGCCATCTCCCCATAGGATTTTCCCAAAAGTTCATTGTATTTACCAATGTCAACAGGAAGGATATCAGCCTTGCCTTTAACATCTTCGTCTTTAACTCTGAACATATTCCAAAAAATTCTTTTGGCTTGCCAGGTATTCACATACTTTAATTGATTCGAAAATTTTGTAGGATCAGCAGCTGCAGTAAATGCTTCCAGGCCAAGAATTGCGGAAGCAGTATGGTGGCCGTGTCCTCCTTCACCTGTTGTCGGGAAGCGCAAAACAATTACATCAGGTTGAAATTTTCGTATGGTCCAGACAACATCAGAAAGTATTGAGTCTTTATTCCAGATGCCGAAAGTTTCTTCAGGGTTTTTGGAGTATCCGAAATCAATGGCACGGGTGAAAAATTGTTCAGCGCCATCAATCCTTCGCGCGGCAAGCAACTCTTGAGTTCTTATCACTCCCAGTAAATCGCCTTGTTCTGTTCCAATAAGATTTTGTCCGCCGTCTCCTCGTGTCATTGAAAGATAGGCTGTCCTGAATTTTTTCTCGTCTGAATAGTAGGAGAGTAAACGTGTATTTTCATCATCCGGGTGAGCAGCAATATACAGCACCGACCCAAGTGTATTGAGTTTGTTCAGCCGAAGGAGGATATCAGCAACATCAAGATTGGCTTGCTGTGCTTGAAGCTTTATTGAAGTAATAAAAAAAAGGAGCAGGAAGGAGAGGAGTCTACACATAAAATCCGGATATGAAACAAAGATAGGATTTTCAATTGGAAAGCACTTATGTTTTCCTGTGCTAAAATGATGTTAAAAATGATTTTAACTACTATAAAAGCATTTTAAAAAGAAAAGCTCCGAACAATTGTTGTGCGGAGCTTTTGTGTAGGTATTTATAAATCTTTTATTTTTTCACAAAACGGGTATTGGAAATTTCAACTCCGTCCAGAAGTCTAATAGCATATATACCTGCTGTTAGGTTTTCCGTATTCAGTTGCAATGTGCTTTCGCCGCGATGCATTACACTCGTCAAAACAAGCTGACCGGTCATGTTGATGACGGATACTTGAGCTGGCTCGCTTAATGGGGCATCCAACCTGAGTGTGGCAATGTTACCTGCAGGGTTTGGAAAAACATCAAGTGCTGATACATTTGAATTGCTTTTTATTCCTACAGAAAGCCCGTCGATTCTGCCGACTATATTGGTAGTAGCATTTACATACCATATTTTTCCATCAGGCCCAATTTTTATACCCATTATTCCGGGCGTTCCTGTAACAATTCTTCCTAATTCAACACCGGTTGATCCGGCTGTACTATAAATAATAATGTCACCACTTGCATAATCAGAAACAATCAGGCGATCTTCAATAATGTCTATTCCACTTGGCGTTACCAGTCCAGTGTTCGCAAATACACTCCAGCTGGCTCCGGTATAGCTGGAGTATTCCGCCACCGCTTCATATTGAGTTAGGTTTGCTGCAAAACTTCCGCTATGTATGTCCATTTTCAATATGCGGTCATTATTTGTATCAACGATGTATAACATTCCGCTCTCTTTGTCAAGCACTAAATGACTGGGAACATGATATGTCGGTTCTCCTTGCAAGCCCAGGCCTTCGTAACGGCGTATGACTGCATCACTGTGATCATCGTTACCCGGGCCATGGTCTTCTTTGAAATCGTAGCGTACCGGATCCCCGCCATCCTGGTCGAATACCCAAAAAATATTATCTGCCTCATGACATATTCCCATACCATATGGTGTTTGATGCAACATGTCTAAATGGCTTCCATTACCACCTGAAGGTTGAGCATAGATGGCAGCATTGCTCGACCAAAGACTAGGGCCGGTAAAAGGTGCACCTCCATTATGGTTAGCATCGTACACTCCCGGAGAAGTAGCAAAATTTTCATTATCACTGAATGCAATTCCTGTTGGTAAGGACATGAAGTGCCAGGCATTTCCGTCTTGCTGAAGCAGAGAAGTTTGTCCTGCTTGCCCGGCGTTGCTGAATTTTACTGTTTCACCACCACTGTTTTCCGTACTCTTATTGATTACCCATAACTCATTTCGTGTAAGTACAGGATGGAAATCAAGATCACGGGGAACACTGACACCGTCTGCAGAATTTCCGATAACTGTCAGAATGGGAGTAACACCTATGTAATCATCAATTATATTTGGAATTCCGGGACCTACTGTGAGTGTCCTGTAAGCTGTATCATTGTTATTGTTTAAATCGGCATTTCCATTCAGGTTGCTTGCCCATACCTTAATTGTATAGACGCCATTGGACATGGCCGGCCATGCAATTGAATTAGTAATATTTGATCCTGTAAACGGAGCTAAAGAAAGTCCGCTGACTGATGAACTGATTGCTGTTCCATTGTCGATAGAATAATGCACGTCCATCGATGAAATAGTTACGCTTCCCCGATTGAAGAACTCAGCAATTACAGGAACATTGCCAATGTTCACATAACTTGCCAGTTGGATTCCTCTACATGACATGTCAAAGGCAGGAGGAGGTTCAGCAGTAAATATTAAAGGAGTACCTGCGTTTGCGCCACTGCCTGTTAATCCGGTATAGACCGGAAAGCCATTAATTTTTACGGTGAAGGTCAAGCCTCCGTCGCCATAATCATCCACAAAAATAATTTTGTAGTTGGCGCCTTGGCTGAGGCACCACGGACCTTCTTGAATGATTGAATTGTTAGGATAGCCTCCACTGGGATTATTTTGAAGACTTCCTCCGTTACAACCTACGGCAGAATTGCCTCCTGAAAATATGGTTCCTGCACCGCAGGAATTGACGGCAGGAACTAATTCCCAATAGCATTCTCTTGCATAGGTGTCCGTTGCAACATCGATACTCACTTCAACTTCACCGATCGGACATTGTGAAAATCCGTTTAGGCTTAATAAAGTTAAGGCCAGAAAGGCAGGTAGTCTTTTATACATCATTTGGTTTTTGATTATGAAGGAGAATCACCAAAGATAATCAATCCAAGAATATGAGATAATCTAATTTGCAATGGAGGCATAATTTTATGTTGAAGCTATCAGCCATAGAGATCAAAATGCTTGACCGGAAACTTTCACTATTCCATGAAAAGTCTTGTTTTTACTCTTATCACTGTACTGAAAAAAAATATTTTTTTAGCTCTGAATCATCTTGCAGCAAGGGTCTGAAACCTTTGAAATCCGGCAAATCATTGCCTTTTAAAATGCTATCCGTTTAGTTGTCAAACCATTCCGTTTCTTTGTTTTTTCAAAACATTGCCGTAGGTTTGATTCTGATAATTATCAGTAATATAGGACCGGAGGATTCAAGCATTTGACGAAATTGTTAAATTGTGAAGAATACCTTCAAAGAATAAAATGTTCAATACTTCAATCTAAAGTTAAGCAATGGGACCGGGTTCAATGATTATGTTAATACTTTGTGGTATCGCCTTTTCGGCAGGCGGTATTCTCTTGTCAAAAGTATTGATAAAGAAATCTTACAACCCTCAAAAAGGAGAGGCCTACGAATGTGGCGTTCCTACTGTTGGAAAAAGCTGGATACAACTTAATGTTGGATATTATCTGTTCGCATTACTTTTTCTGATATTTGATGTCGAGCTGGTATTTCTTTATCCGTGGGCCGTTGTTGTGAAGGAAGTTGGTTGGCCCGCATTGATTGAAATTCTGATTTTCCTATCTATATTATTTTTAGGATTTCTTTACGCCCACAGGAAAGGAGCATTAAAATGGATGTAAAGGAAATACCAAAAAAGCCTGAGACTTTTCCGGGGGAAGTTCATCCGACACCGGGCGGTGGAATTTTAGTCACAGCACTCGATGACGTAATTAATTGGGCCAGGTCAAATTCACTTTGGCCATTGGTCTTTGGTACGAGTTGTTGCGCAATTGAAATGATGTCCACTGCATCTGCAAAATATGATTGGTCACGCTTTGGGTTTGAAGTGGCAAGGGCATCTCCACGACAAGCGGATGTGATTATTATTGCCGGAACAAT
Source organism: Bacteroidota bacterium (assembly GCA_004295015.1). Taxonomy (GTDB): domain Bacteria; phylum Bacteroidota; class Bacteroidia; order AKYH767-A; family 2013-40CM-41-45; genus QQVM01. The sequence continues at coordinate 52,599 of SHNE01000022.1, forward strand.
CGTCAATAAGATGGGGCCGGTGTTAAAACGTTTGTACGATCAGATGCCTGATCCAAAATATGTAATTGCTATGGGTGCCTGTGCAACTTCGGGCGGACCATTCTTTTATAATACCTATTCCGTAGTGAAAGGTGCTGATCACATTATTCCGGTCGATGTATATGTTGCCGGTTGTCCGCCCCGACCCGAAGCCTTATTGCATGCGCTTATATCTCTTCAGGAAAAAATTCGTGGAGGCAAATAGGGGTAGATTAATTTGAGACAATTATAATAACCGGAATGACTTCATCAGAACTTAAAGAACAACTGCTTCAACTTCATCCTTCCCTTTCGTTCGAGGAGGGTGCCGAATGGTTGCACACAAATGTGGAAGCTGTTGATTGGATTGGTTTGGCCGGCACTTTGCGAAACAATCCTATACTTTCATTCGATTTTCTTTTCTGTGTAACATGTGTGGATTGGAAAGCACATTTATCGATGGTATATCATCTTCGATCTACGAAACACGGGCATACATTGGTAGTTAAGTCAAAACTGAACAGAGAGAATCCCGAAATTGAAAGTGTGTCAGGAGTATGGCGAACCGCAGAATTTCATGAGCGTGAAGCGTATGATTTATTTGGTGTTAAATTTTTAAATCATCCGGATCTCCGTAGATTGTTTCTAACGGATGATTGGGTGGGATGGCCACTCAGAAAAGATTACGAGGATCCTGTAAATATGATTAAGCTATAGACGCTGAATGTTTATAAAATAGAAGAATGATAGAAGAGGTAGGTACAAGTACGGACGGAGATCTGATAATAAATATCGGGCCGCAACATCCATCAACACATGGAGTGTTGCATCTTGTGGTTACTTTGAATGGAGAAACGGTAAAAAAGGTAGAGCCACACCTCGGTTATATTCATCGGTCAATCGAGAAGATGTGCGAAAGTTTGTCATACCGACAATTTATTTATGTGACTTCAAGAATGGATTATCTTTCATCTCACATAAATAATCTTGGTTGTGCGCATGCAGTTGAGAAGGGGCTTCAGGTTGAAATTCCTGAACGTGCCCAGGTTATCAGAGTGTTGATGAGTGAACTTACTCGGCTTGCTTCTCATCAATTATGGTGGGGCGCTATGGCTATGGATATCGGGGCGATCACACCATTCTTTCATGCCTTCAGAGAGCGCGAAATGATTAACGACATCATGGAAGAAACATGTGGTGCGAGACTCACCATGAATTATATGGTTCCGGGTGGTGTTATGTACGATCTGCATCCTGATTTTCAAAAAAAAGTAAAGGAGTTTGTGCAATTCTTCCGTTCTAAATTTGATGAGTATGATGAATTACTTACAGGCAATGTAATTTTTCAGGCACGTACAAAAAATGTTGGAATAATATCAAAGGAAGATGCGATTTCATATGGTTGCACCGGACCTGTAGCTCGTGCTGCCGGTGTAAGTTGTGATGTGAGAAAATTGTTTCCATATGATGTGTACGGTAAATTGCAGTTTGATGAGGTGTTGATGGAGGCCGGAGATTCATTTGCAAGGTATCAGGTGAGGATGGGAGAGATGCGCCAGAGTCTTTCAATTATTGATCAACTGATAGATAATATCCCCGAAGGTGAGTTTCAGGCAAAGACAAAAGCGGTATTGAAGTTACCCAAAGGAGAATATTACTCTATCGTTGAAACCGCAAGAGGGGAGTTGGGAGTGTACATTATTTCAGAAGGAGGGATGACACCTTACAGAATTAAATTCAGATCCCCCGGCTTTAGCAATCTTTCAGCTCTTGATCATATGGCCAGAGGCTCAAAAATAGGTGATCTTGTAGCCATCATGGGGACGCTGGATTTGGTTATTCCGGATATTGACAGATAGATAAAAGATTTATAGCGTATATGCTAAGTATAGAAAGTATCACAGGTTCGATTCAGGATTTCCTCTTCGCAAATTTGCCGGGCTTTTTTGCAGTGCTCGTACAGTTTGCTCTGGTAGGGATTTTTGTAATTAGCTTATTTGCTGTCCTCGGACTTGTACTTGTGTTTATGGAGAGAAAAGTTTCTGCCTATATGCAGATTCGGGTCGGTCCGAATCGGGTTGGCTTTAAGGGGACTGCACAAACATTGGCTGATACATTGAAGTTGGTGCTAAAAGAAGGTCTCACACCTATAGGCGCTGATAAATTTCTCTTTAACCTCGCACCATTTGTTGTGATGATCGGCGCCATGCTATTAATGGCGCCAATTCCGTTTGCCAGAAATGTTCAGATATGGGATGTAAATATCGGCGTCTTGTACATCTCTGCAATTTCGTCAATTGCAGTGATAGGAATATTAATGGCCGGTTGGGCAAGTAATAATAAATATTCGCTGCTTGGTGCCATGCGTAGTGGTGCTCAAATAGTAAGTTATGAATTATCTGCAGGTTTATCTATTATCGCTATTGTAATTCTTTCAGGGAGTCTCCAGCTTTCTGAAATCATTGCTTCTCAGGAAAATGGATGGTGGATTTTTAAGGGACATGTTCCGGCTCTCATTGCATTTGTGATTTTTATTATTGCTGTTACCGCTGAAACAAACAGAGCTCCCTTTGATATGGCTGAAGCGGAATCAGAACTTACAGCCGGATTTCATACAGAATATTCAGGTATGCGTTTCGCCTTATTTTTCCTGGCGGAATACGTAAATATATTTATTGCCTGCGCCATTGGTGCTACATTGTTCCTTGGTGGTTGGTTGCCATTTCATATTGGAAGTTGGACAGCTTTTAATCATATCATGGATTATATACCTTCATCAATATGGTTTATGGGGAAAACATTCTTCCTGATATTTATTATCATGTGGTTTCGCTGGACTTTCCCGCGGCTGAGAATAGATCAGTTGTTGAATCTTGAGTGGAAGTATTTATTGCCGATCAGTTTGATCAATGTATTAATTATGACAATAATTGCCATTTTAGGATGGCACTTTTAAGTCGTATTATAGTTGAAGAGATGGTGCTATGAGTTTTATAAAAGAATATATAAGGACAGTATACCGGGCGGTTTCTTCTCTTTTGAAAGGGATGAAATTGACGGGCTATTATTTCACGCATCATAAAGAAATAATCACGCAGAATTATCCTGAGAACAGGGATACGTTAAATCTTCCTGAGCGTTTCAGAGGTGAAGTAGTTCTCACGCACAATGAGGATAATGAACATCGTTGTACAGGTTGCACAGCCTGCGAGTTGGCTTGTCCGAATGGAACGATAAAGATTATCACACAATTTGATGTGAATGAGGAGGGAAAGAAGAAGAAAGCCCTGAATACATTTATCTATCACCTTGAACTATGCACCATGTGCAATTTATGTATAGTTGCTTGTCCCACTGACGCTATTAAAATGGCTCAGAACTTTGAGCACAGTGTATATGACAGAAGCAAGCTCACCAAAACTTTGAACGCACCTGGCTCGAAACTAATGGAGGGAGTAGAATGATGGATGCAACAACAGTAATTTTTTATATCCTGGCAGCATTGATTCTTGGTTCCGGCATGCTTGCTGTGAGTACGAGAAAAATATTCAGAGCTGCCATCTATCTCTTGTTTTCATTGACAGGAATTGCAGGATTGTATTTCTGGATGCAGTATGAGTTCCTTGCCGCTGTTCAAATCATTGTATATGTGGGTGGAATTGTCGTGTTAATAATATTTTCGATTTTCCTGACTCAGACCAGTGGAATGGATATGCCTGCCGCCCTGAAAAGCCGAAAACTGTTTGCAGCTCTGGCTGTAATCTGCGGTTTTCTTCTGACGGCAACACAAATTTCTCAGCATGGATTTGTAGGTTCAGGAATTCAGGCTGCTGATACAGGAGTGAGAGCAATCGGACATGCTATGCTTAATACAGGTGAGGGAGGTTTTGCTTTGCCTTTTGAAGTTGTAAGTATCTTGCTTTTATCAGCAATGATAGGTTGTATTGTTATCGCAATTAAAAACCCTGAAAGATCATGAGCCCGGTCGGATTAAATCACATCTTGTTTCTGAGTTCTGCCCTTTTTTTCATAGGGGTATATGGTTTCCTCACCAGAAGAAACCTCGTGACATTGTTGATGTCAATTGAACTTATCCTCAACAGTGTTAATATTAATTTTGTCGCCTTTAATAAATACCTCTATCCTGAAAATCTGGATGGATTATTTTTCTCCATATTTATTATTGCCATTGCTGCTGCAGAAGCGGCTGTCGCTATTGCCATCATCATTAATTTATACAGAAGTCATCAATCAATTGACGTAGAGGATGCAGATTCGCTTCGTTATTGATGAATGACCGGAAAAATGCTGAACTGAATAGATATGCCTGATACACGAGTGATTCTTATTCTATTGTTCCTTCCATTGTTGAGTTTTCTCATCAACGGATTGTTCGGGCGAAAGCTTCCGGGTTCACTGGGCGGTTTGCTCGCAACGGCGACATTGTTTGTTTCTTTTTTACTTAGTTTGTCAGCTGCTTATTCTTATTTTTTTGGTTCTGTAGGTATCACCGGTGCCTATGAAACCTTAATTCCCTTCCAGGTCACCTGGCTTCAGTTTTCAGAATCCTTCTCCATCAACATGGGAATTTTAGCTGACCCGATCTCTATGATGATGATCGTAGTGGTGACATTTATATCGCTAATGGTTCATGTGTTCAGTTTGGGATATATGAAAGGGGAGGAGCGATTCGCAACATATTATTCCTTCCTTTCTCTCTTTACTTTCTCAATGCTTGGATTGGTTTTGTCTTCAAATATTTTTCAGACGTATATTTTCTGGGAACTCGTAGGAGTATCATCCTTTTTATTAATCGGTTATTATTATCAAAAACCATCGGCAGTCGCGGCCAGTAAGAAAGCATTTATTGTTACACGCTTTGCTGACCTTGGCTTTCTTATCGGTATTCTGATTTTATCTTATTATGGAAAATCATTTGACTTTGTAACGCTCACAGAACGTTTGGTTCCCGCAGCCTCTACGTATAGTCAGGCTGCAGCTGCTGCCGGATTTCTTGGGATTTCAGCTCTTACCTGGGCACTTGTATTAATTTTTGTTGGGGGTGCAGGGAAATCAGCGATGTTTCCACTGCATATATGGTTACCTGATGCCATGGAAGGTCCGACTCCGGTTTCTGCGTTAATTCACGCTGCCACCATGGTTGTTGCAGGAGTTTATTTGGTAGCCAGATTGTTCCCGATATTTTCACTTGCTTGTCCGGGAGCCTTGGATGTGGTCGCATGGACAGGAATTATTTCAGCTTTGTTCGCCGCCTTGATTGCTTGTACACAAACTGATATTAAAAGAGTTCTTGCCTATTCTACCATGTCACAAATTGGTTATATGATGTTTGCGCTAGGTGTTTCAGGGTATGGAGCTGAAGAAGGCTTGGGTTATATGGCCGCAATGTTTCACCTCTTTACTCATGCAATGTTTAAAGCTCTTCTGTTTCTTGGAGCCGGGGTGATCATTCATTATGTACACAGCAACGATTTGAAAGATATGGGTGGATTAAGAAAAGCATTGCCCATTACAGGAGCAACTTTTTTAATTGCCTGTTTGGCCATTGCCGGTATTCCTCCGTTTTCCGGTTTCTTCAGTAAGGAGGAAATATTGCTCTCGGCCTATAATTCAAATTATACAATTTATATCATCGCCTTGATCACTGCAGGGCTTACTGCATTCTATATGTTCAGATTGTATTTTTCAATATTCTGGAATAAACCGCAGGTATCAGCAAATGAGCATAAGCATGAAGGAACTTTATCCATGTTGATACCACTCCTTATTCTGGCAGTCTTCGCAGCTTTCTCAGGTTTCATTCCTTTCAGTAGTTTCGTAACAAGTGATGGAATTCCATTCGAAACGCATTTACATCTTGAGTTTTCTATTCTTCCTGTGTTACTTTCTGTTTCAGGAATTGCAATTGCCTGGAGGTACTATAAAAAACCTTCAACCGTACCGGCTTCTGTCTCGCAGAAAACCGGTAGTTTATATAGGACAATAAATAAGAAATTCTATATCGACGAGATTTATTTGTTCGTCACCAAGAAATTGGTCTTTCAATTAATTGCCCGGCCGGCTGCTTGGTTTGATAAAACGATTGTTGATGGAATGATGAATACCGCTGCGGCAGCAGCTCAGGTATTTTCTTTGTCAATAAGTGGATTACAGTCCGGCAAACTGCAACATTATGCTTACTATTTTATTGGAGGCGCGATTGGGCTTGCAATTCTGTTTATTTATTCAATAGCCTAAATTCTCATTGATGAATCTCTCATTGTTATTATTGGTTCCCTTGCTGACAAGCATACTGATTTTGTTTGTTAAGACTGATTCTGTCAAGAAGCTTGCACTTGGAGGTGCAGTTGCGCAATTGATTCTTTCATTAGGCTTGTTGTTTAGTTATTGGAAGGAAAGTGCAATGGCAGAGGCGGGTAAATTCCTGTTTGAGTACAAGGCGGCCTGGTTTCCGGCCTTCCAGATTAATTATCATGTTGGTGTCGATGGAATTTCTGTTGCTATGATTTTGCTCACGGCATTTGTTGTTATGGCAGGAATTCTCATGTCATGGAAGGTAGAAAGAATGCAAAAAGAATTTTTCTTCCTTCTGACTTTTTTGGGAGCCGGAGCTTATGGCTTTTTTATTTCATTGGATCTTTTCCTCATGTTTTTTTTCCTGGAAGTGGCTGTAATTCCTAAGTTTTTGTTGATCGGCATTTGGGGGAGTGGGAAGAAAATATACAGCGCCAACAAGCTGGTCTTAATGCTGATGGCCGGTTCAGCACTTGTGTTGATAGGTTTATTCGGAGTGTATTATCATGCAAACAGTAATACAGGAGGATTCGATTTGACTCAAATTGCTTCTAATGGAATTCCTATAGATATCCAGATGTATTTCTTTCCTTTTCTTTTTGTCGGATTCGGAATATTCACTGCCTTATTTCCATTTCATACATGGGTACCTGATGGTCACTCATCTGCACCTACAGCTGCCTCGATGTTTCTTGCAGGCATTTCAATGAAGCTTGGAGGCTATGGTTGCCTGCGTGTTGCAACTTACCTGATGCCGGAAGCCGCTGCTCATTATTCATGGATAATTGTATTGTTGGCAACGATTGCTGTAATCTACGGAGCGTTTGCTACGTTGATGCAAACAGATTTAAAGTATATGAATGCATATTCTTCCGTGAGCCATTGTGGTTTTGTGTTATTAGGAATAGGGATGCTCACTCCAACTGCGGTAACAGGTGCTGTACTTCAGATGGTTTCGCATGGTTTGATGACGGCTTTGTTCTTTGCCGCAATCGGGATGTTATATGAGCGAACGCATACGCGCGAAGTGGCACAATTGGGTGGCTTACTCAAGGTCATGCCATTTATTAGTACTGTATTCGTGATTGCCGGACTTTGTTCCCTCGGACTTCCCGGGCTTAGTGGATTTGTGGCGGAGATGACCGTATTTGTGGGCGCATGGGAAAGAGTCGAATTATTTTACCGTATTGCCACCATTCTTGCATGTATGTCTATTGTGGTTACTGCAGTGTATATTCTTCGAGCAACAGGAAAGGCCATCATGGGTCCAATCACAGAGAGCAAATACAATTTGCTTGGTGATGCTTCATGGAATGAAAGGCTTGCAGGTGTATTACTGATTGCCGGAATTTTGGCTATGGGATTATTGCCATTCTGGTTGAAGGATCTGGTAGGTCCTGGTGCCATTGAAATCGTTCAAAAATTAAAAGCATAGCATTAGATCAGGGATATGATTACATCAGAACTTTTTTCAGTATTAAAGCATGAATTCTGTCTTCTGGCAATTCTTCTGGTGTTTCTTGTATTAAAGATCCGGGAAAGGGAGTGGAAGAACGAAACCTTAATCCAATTAATGAATGGGCTTTTAGTTTTGAATTTTATTATTGGTTGGTTGATGAATTCTGAAGGTGTTCTTTTTGACGGAATGTTTCGCAACACTTTATTAATTGCATTTGAAAAGAACATTTTAAATTTTGCAATCCTCATTGTTCATTTGCAATCTACTGAATGGATGCGAAGGCATAAACATCTTCCTGAATTTTATATGTTGATAGTAAGTTCTATGCTCGGCATGTTTTTCCTCTTGTCGAGCGCTAACTGGTTAATGTTCTACTTGGCCTTGGAATTATCTGCAATACCATTAGCAGCTTTATGTAATTTTGACTTGGAGAAGAAAGCATCCGGAGAAGCAGCCATGAAAATGATTTTGTCTTCTGCATTTTCATCATGCATACTTTTGTTTGGAATTTCGTTAATCTACGGCAGCACCGGCACACTTGATTTTGGGGAAATGGCCGGCCGGTTATCTGCTATGCCTTTACAAATCCTGGCATTCATATTTATTTTTACAGGATTTGCATTTAAGCTATCTGTGGCTCCATTCCATTTCTGGACAGCAGATGTATATGAAGGATCCCCTGTTCCTGTCACTTCTTATCTATCTGTAATCTCAAAAGGAACCGTGGTTTTTGTTTTGTCAACCGTGTTCTATACTGTCTTTGGTTCCATGTCAGGTATATGGTATGATGTATTAGTTGTATCAACAGTTATCACGATGACCATTGGTAATTTGTTCGCGCTTCGTCAAACGAATATGAAGCGATTTCTGGCCTTTTCGTCAATTGCCCAGGTTGCCTATATCCTTATTGGAGTTTCGGCCGGAAATGAACAGGGCATGGCTTCGTCCATTTATTTCGTATTGATTTATGTGTTTTCCAATCTTGGTGCCTTTGCAGTAGTCTCTCACATTTCTGCCATGACCGGAAAAGAAAGTATTTCTGACTATAATGGCTTGTATAAAACAAATCCGGCTTTGAGTTGGTTGTTAGGAATTTCATTATTCTCTTTAGCAGGAATTCCTCCAACAGCAGGATTTTTCGGAAAATTATTTTTATTGGGTGCCGGAGCCGGAACGGGGAACTGGCCATTAATAATATTTGCTGCATTAAATATGGTTGTTTCCCTCTATTACTACCTGCGTGTGATAAGGGCTGTATTCATGGAACCGGCTGATTCTGCTATTCCGAAACTGACTTATGGAATATCAGTCAGACTTGCAATGCTCATTTGTCTCGGTGGTATGTTGCTCCTTGGATTTACCACTGGATTATATGAGTACATTCTTTCATTAAGTTTTGGGTTGAAATAAATATAAACGATAGCAATACGAGAAGATGGCCATAAACCAAAATCATATGTTTGATGACCTCGATGGTGTAAAATGTGCCATCGTTGAAAAGAATGTTAGTTCTGAACGGGCAAATTTTCTTAAGGAACTGCTGGAGTTTAACGGATTTACCGTTATCATGATTCCTTCACCGCCAGCAAAGACAGCAGTAGCACCTCCGAACACTGAAACGGATGGGCCTAAGGTGGAGCCACTAGCTACGAGCTTTACAGTCGGTGTAACCGATGTTGTCTTTAATGCAGTAAATGCAATTTTTGGCAGGTTACTCCGAACCCCGGAAGGGCATGTAGTTACATTGGCATACTGGAATCAAAAGGACAGGGCCTCACAAGACTGGATACCATATTATTCAAAGCCACTGTAGAGGATTTTCATGTAAATCTATCAACTATAGAATACAGGAATATTTTTACTTAATGGTTTTGATTTTTCGTTCAAAGAGATTACCGGAAGTGAGAAAAAGAAAGTTGCTCCAATTCCCGGATTTCCTTCAGCCCACACATTTCCACCATGTCGTTCTACAATACGTTTCACAATGCTTAAGCCAACACCTGTGCCTATAAACTCTTGTTCAGTGTGAAGTCTGCTGAAGACACCAAAAAGTTTTTTATAATAAGCCATGTCAAAGCCGGCTCCATTGTCCTTGATATAGTATACCTGTTCGTTGTTTTTAAAATAGTTACCGATCCGAATTAATGGATTTTCTTTTTTGGCTGAGTATTTCAGCGCATTAGAAATAAAATTCACCCATACTTGATAAATTAGTTGCTTGTCACAAACACAATCTGACAAATTGTCTATTTGCACGGATGTTTTGTTCTCGGGATCTCTGGGTACAAGTTCAAAAACGATTTTGTCGATAAGGTCTTTCATGGAAACGTTTTCTTTGGTCATTTCTATTCTTCCCACCTTTGAAAACTCCAGTAAATCCTCGACCAGAGTATGAATTTTTATTGTACTCGTTACAATTCTCGACAGAAGACCTTTTGCCTCCTCCGGCAGGTCCGAACCAAATTCCATTTGCAGAATTTCAGCAAGCGTTGAAATTCCTCTGAGAGGAGAGCGGAGGTCATGTGAAACAGTATGGTTGAAGGCGCTCAGTTCCTGGTTAGCATTCTCCAGTTCATTGAGCTTGGAGTTTAATTGTGCATTCAATTTTAAAATTTCCTGTTCCTGCTCTATACGATTATCTATATCCCTCACTACACATTGAAATCCTTCGACCCGATCATTATTCATGTTCAGGATTACTGTTTGTTCAACCCAGCGTTTTTTACCTTGCTTGTCAATAATCTGGAAGTCTGATATAGTTTCGGGAATTTTTTTGTCAAATTGGTTTAGGTAAAATGCCGCAACTTTTTTAATCATCGACGGTTCTATCAAAGAAGTAAAATGTGTTCCTATGAGCTCTGCCGGATCAAATCCATATACAGTTTGAATTCGTCTGTTAAAATAATTGAAATTTCCTCTATAGTCGGTGATGTAAATTACTTCAGCAGCATTTTCGATCAGCATCTTAAACCGTTCATCCTTTTTTTCATTTAGAATGTTAAGACTCTGGTCGGTTTTTAAACCTAGAATGAGTCCGGCTAATGCTAATACAGCCGGGGTCAGATCAATTATTTGTAATAGGGGTACTGAGAGGTGCAGTTGAATTATTTCCGCGAGGCCTATGTCGCCCTGAAGATTCCGGATTCCAAATAAGGTTCCTGCAATTGGAAATCCCAACCCGATGATAAATCCAAACAGGCAATACCTGAATGAGTTTTTTGAAAAGTTACCGCCTTGTACAGAGTTCATTCTTTAGATAAGTAATAACACCGGTGGATATATGAATATCCGCTATTTTTCCCCGTGCTCTCCAGGTGCCCATCAAAACTCCGGTCGCAGCGGATTTCTAATGTACTAAATGGCATCCTGGTTAATAGAGCAATTTGAGCATCTTTTTCACAATAGCTCCGGGGTTAACGGCATTTATACTTTCTAATTATTGATTGGTTGCAAGCAGCTCTTTATTTAGTGATTGTAATTGGTCGAGCTGAAGTGGTTTAATTAAAAATTTCAAGATGCCCGGATATTTTTTTGCCTCTTGCACATCATTCTCATCGACTGATGAGGTAAGCATAACAACTTTGCAAAAATCGCGAATTTCGCACTTTATGGATTGGAATTTCTCCAGAAAATCAAATCCGTTCATTGCAGGCATGTGTATGTCCAGAAAAATTATCTGTGGTAAAGCATCATAATTCTTACTGTTTTCCTGTAAGTAATCCAATGCTTTTTCTGCAGAATAAAACTCCATAATTTCACTGGAAAAGTTTGACTTAGTCAACATTCTTTTACTGATATAGGCATCGACTTCTGTGTCGTCTATTAACATTACCTTAAATCCGGAACTGTCCGTCTCGCTGTTCATTAATTGTAATTTATATTATAATTTTAAATAGATTATTAATTCGGCCTTGAAGTAGTTTTGATGTGTATGGTATAGACTTTATTTTTTCACGGGAAAACCATCATGAAAAAGAGGAACATTTTTTCTGCACAATCCGAACTAGTCTATAGAAACAATACCCTGTATACCTTTCACAATTTCTCCGATTCGATCAAACTCTGTTGATTTGTCAAGAAAATGATCAGCTCCTAGTCCAATGCACAGCTCCTTGTATTGCATATTTGGATAATTGGTGAGCATCACCACCCGGGTATCAGGATATTCCTGTTTTACATGCTTGAGTACTTCTATGCCGTTCATACCGGGCATCTTAATATCCAGAAGCATTAATTCAGGATTTATCAATTTAATCAGAGTCATTGCTTCTTCGCCGTTCTTTGCGTGTGCGATTGACTTGATGAACTTGATTTCACTGAGAATCGAATAAAGTCGTTGAACAATGAGCGCAGAATCTTCAACAACCATTACTTTTATTCTTTTCCCATCCATACAATTATAATTAATTTGATGCTGCAAAGGACATAATAATTTTGCTTTGCATTTAAGTCAAACGAAAAAATTGCTCTGAATGTTTATTGAAATCCTTGTAGTTGTTTTAACTACAAAACTTTCTTCTTGGCTCGGCATATGGTTGAGCAGATGGTTTGTAAGCAAACAGCTCTCAGGAAATTATTCTTCCTGATTAGGAGTAAATAAAAAATCTGTGATTTGGATTGAATCAGTTAAGGGTAGTTCAGACTACTTTAACGAGTGCAGAAATAGCCTATTCCAGCAAGTGGTTTGAGATGGCATAATGTGTAAGCTCAGCACTTGATTTCATTCTCATCTTTTCCAAAAGTCGCATCCTGTAAGTGCTGATGGTATTTACACTCAAGGAAAGATTGTCGGCAATTTCTGTAACCGATTTACCTGAAGCTATCAACCTTAGTACATCAAATTCTCTGTCGGAAAGCTGTTCGTGTGGCATTCCGGAATGACCTTTTTCAATTGAGTCCAAAAGTTTTTCGGCAACTGATGTATTAATGTATTTATGTCCGTTCAGAATTTGGAGGACGGCTTTTACCAATTCATCCGGTGCGCTTTCCTTTGTAAGATAACCTGATGCACCGGCTTTCAACACACGAACGGCATATTGATCTTCCGAATGAATGCTGAGCACCAGAACCGGAATGGAAGGTTTTTCTGTATGTAATTGCTTTAAGGTGTCCAAGCCGTTTCGGCCGGGCATAGACAGATCTGTAATAATAATATCCCAATTCCCTTTTCTGGCTTCCAGAAGCAGTTCGTTTCCATCATTTACTTCCGTGAAACTTACAAGCGGAAATTGGTCCATTAATATTTGTATGAGTCCTTTGCGAACTACGGTGTGATCGTCTGCAATAAGAAACTTGCGTTCTTGGTTCATAATTGTTTATTCGAAAAAATTAGAAATAAAAAGAGGCTTGTATCACCTGAAATTTTGAAATAGGTGCTTCGATTATTCATTGTCAAATATTTACCATGTTGAATTATCATACTCATCTGATGGTAATTGATATGAATTAAATGAATGCTGATTTGTCGCAGAAAAACAGTTCAGCACCTTCAATTATTGCTAAGATAGTAAAAAAAAGTGAATAAAACCAATATTTTATATAAATAGAGTGCTTATCTCATACGGTCATGGCCTATGGATTCGTTTCATTGAAGCTGATTAATGTCAGTTTCTTAAATGAGGCTGATCATAATAGGGTATTGACTTAGAATTTACTTTTGGTGCAAGAATTTCGATTTTCCGATTAAATCAGAATTCTGATTAGCTAGAATTCACACTTAATTATCAAATAGAAATAAAAATGAAAGCGATTAAAACAAATAATTTAGTTCAGATGCTGAGGTATACTTTAGTCTTGTTGTCTCTTGCAATTTCATCAATCCTGATTCAGGGATGTTCTTCTGAAGAAAAAAAGGCCGAGTCCGGCTCAGAGGCAGAGAGTGGCAATTTAATGAAGGATGCCGAAGAAATGGAAGATGACGGATTAGGATTCGGTCCCGTTAAAAGCGTAACCATCCCGGCAGAAATTGACGAGCAATTAGCCGCAGAAGGTTTAAAGCACTTTGAGGCGAAATGTACAGCATGTCATAAATTTGCCCCCGACAAGTATGTTGGACCGGGTCTTGCCGGCGTAACAAAAAGACGCAAGCCTGAGTGGATAATGAATATGATTTTAAATCCACAGGAAATGACACAAAGAGATCCGGTGGCAAAAGGATTGTTCGAGACCTATCTGACTCAAATGACAAATCAGAACGTGACAGAACCGGAGGCTAGAAGTATGTATGAGTATTTCCGCAAAATGGACGCAACCAATAATTAATATTTATATCCATAAAACTAATTTAAATCAGGAGGATTAATTATGAAAAATTTAATTTCAAATAAATTTTCGATAGCCCTGTTGCTTGTAGCAAGTGTTTTACTTGCCTCTTGCGGTGGGAAACGAGAAAAGAAGGAAGTCACATCCGGTGATGCTGCTTCTAAAGTATATGTAGCACCGGGAAAACTTGATGAATATTATGAGTTTATGTCAGGCGGGTTCAGTGGGCAAATCGGCGTGTATGGTTTACCTTCATGCCGACTCCTTAAAGTGATTCCTGTTTTTGCAGTTAATGCCGAAAACGGATGGGGTTTCACTGAAGAAACCAAGCCAATGCTCCAAAGTACACACGGCTTTGTGCCTTGGGACGACTCGCATCATCCGGAACTATCTATGACAGATGGTTCTCCAGATGGTCGCTGGTTGTTTATTAACTCCAACAATACTCCGCGTATTGCACGTATCAATCTCTCAACCTTCCGAACAGAAGAGATATTGGAGATTCCAAACAGTGGCGGTAATCATAGTTCCCCATTTGCAACAGAAAATACTGAGTATGTTGTAGCAGGAACTCGCTTCAGTATACCAATTGAAGGGAATAAAGATGTTCCAATCTCTTCATATAAAGAAAATTTTAAAGGTACTATCACTTTTGTAAAAGTCGATAAAGATAAGGGTGATATGGATGTTGCCTTTCAGATCATGATGCCCGGTTTCGATTTTGACCTCAGCCACTGTGGTAAAGGTCCATCAACCGGATGGTTTTTCTTCTCTTGTTATAATTCTGAGAGAGCACATACTTTGTTGGAAGCAAATGCTTCTCAGAACGACAAGGATTTTATTGTTGCAGTAAACTGGAAGCTTGCTGAAAAGTATCTGGCCGAAGGTAAAGCTAAAGATTTTCCGGGTGAATACTATAGCAACCGTTACGACGATAACAAGCACATGGCTACGTCTACAATCAGACGTTCTACTAAAATGCTTTATCCTAAAGATTGTCCGGACATGATTTACCTGATGCCTTGCCCTAAATCACCGCACGGAGCTGATGTTGACCCAACAGGTGAATACATTGTTGGTGGAGGTAAATTGTCTACCGTTATTCCGGTGTTCTCATTTACAAAAATGCAGGCTGCTATTGCTGCTAAGGATTTCATCGGTGAAGTTGATGGTTTACCAATATTGAAATATGAATCAGTCATTGGTGGTGAAGTACAGAAGCCGGGTCTTGGTCCTCTTCATACAGAGTTTGATGGTAAAGGCTATGCATATACTTCAATGTTCGTTTCTTCAGAAGTAGTTAAGTGGAAGCTAGGTACCTGGGAGGTTGTTGATCGTATCCCTACTTATTATTCTATCGGTCACCTTTCAATCCCTGGAGGGGACTCAAAAACTCCATGGCCTAAATACCTTGTGGCAATGAATAAAATTACGAAAGATCGCTACTTGTTAACCGGTCCTGAATTGAATCAAAGTGCACAACTTATTGATATTTCAGGAGAAAAGATGAAGCTTCTTAACGATTTTCCTACAGTAGGAGAACCGCATTATGCTCAAGGGATTCCGGCAGATCTTGTCATGAAGCATCAGGTAAAAGTATTTAAGCTTGAAGATAACACGCACCCTTATGCTTGTAAGTCTGAGAAAGATGCCAGAGTAGAAAGAAAAGGAAAGGCGATTCACGTTTACATGACAAGTATTCGTTCACACTTTTATCCTGATAATATTGAAGGGGTAGTGGTTGGGGACACTGTTTTCTTCCACGTTACCAATCTGGAGCAAGACTGGGATACTCCTCATGGCTTCGCAATCAAAGGTTCAACGAATGCTGAACTGCTGCTGATGCCGGGTGAAACAGCAACACTTAAGTTTATTCCTAAAACTTCGGATATTTATCCATTCTATTGTACAGACTTTTGCTCAGCATTGCATCAGGAGATGCAAGGATACCTTAGGGTTTCGCCTGCCAACTCTAAAGTCCCGATTACCTTTTCGACAGGCAAATAAAGGAGAGAGAGTGAGCGGGGGGACATTGTTCCCCCGTTTGCTTTTATTGTAGTTCATGAATTAATAGTTCAATTCAGCTACTGAGTCCAATGGACTCAATATGGCAACACAAGAAAAATTAGTTTTATTTTATTGACGAATTAAATTTTAACAATGAAGAAGAGATCAGCAGTACTTATTGCACTAGCGTCTTTATTAATGATTGGTAGTTTGTACGTTCCACTTTGGGATATCATACTGGAGGCTCCGCAATACCCTGAAGGCTTGAGTATGCAGATATGGCTTTCTAAGTTATCCGGAGATGTTGGAACAATAAGCGGATTGAATCATTACATCGGAATGAAAGCTATCAGCGAAGAAATGTTCCCGGAGTTTGGATACATGAAATATATTGTAATCGGAATAATTGTTTCAGGGTTGATTGTGTCAGCCCTAAGAAAAAAATGGCTTTTTGCCGCTTGGTTCGTTGCCTTCCTAATAATCTCTGCACTCGGTGTGTATGACTTTTATTTATGGGAGTACGACTACGGACATAATCTTGATCCTAGAGCCGCAATTAAAATACCGGGCATGACTTACCAGCCACCATTGATTGGTTGTCAGGAGTTACTCAATTTCTATGCCTGTTCATTTCCTTCAACAGGAGGCTGGTTGATTGTTGTTGCCGGTACTACTTCGTTTTTGGTCTTTGTTGACGAGTTGTTCCTGAGCAAAAAGAAAAGAGAAAATAAGTACAAGCCTGTCAGCTCATGAAGAATATATATTTTGCAAAGAACAAGATTTTTTGGCTACTGAGCATTGCGTTCCTATTTGTAGCCTGCACTCATTCTCCGAAGCCAATAGAAATTGGAAAGGATTTGTGTGAATTGTGCAAAATGACTATCATGGACAAGCGCTTTGGTGCCGAATTAATTACATCTAAAGGTAAGATCTTTAAGTTTGACAGCATAGAATGTCTCATCGGTCACGTTCAAAAGTTTCCATTGGATCAGTATCCGGTCAAAGCTTTGCTAGTGATCGACCATAATGCACCGGGTGAGTTTATTGAAGCAGAAAAAGCATTTTATTTGCATAGTGAAAAACTACCCAGCCCGATGGGAGGGAATCTGACGGCGGTTCAAAACAAGAAAACAATTGATGAATATATTGCAAATTATGGAGGTGAAATTTGGACATGGGACGAAGCATTCCGGCAATTGCAATAAATTTGTGTTGAGAAGATACCTTAGCATTTATTTAAAAGGATTATTAGGAGCTTTTTTATTCAGCTTACTTCCCGTCGTATGTCAAGCTAAAAATCTGAGTGTAGGGAAAGGTTTTATGTATAGAACTATCAGGGAAGCGCTGGAGCAAAGTGATACCGGAGATTCTGTGATCGTAAACAGTGGGTTTTATTCAGAAGGGGCCTTAGTTATTGACAAGAGAATTTTTCTGAGAGGTATTGGCCTTCCTGTTTTGGATGGTGAATCGAAAATTGCTGTCATTACTGTACATGCCTCAGGCACCCATATAAGTGGATTTAAAATTCAGAATTCCGGATTTAGTGATATACGGGAAATTGCAGGGATTCGTCTGGATGAAGCACATGCCTGTGTTATTGAAAACAATTATTTTTATAATAATTACTTTGCTGTCTATCTTGCCAATTCGAGTTACTGCAGAATTCAAAATAACAGAATAGAAGGTTTTGCGAGAACAGAAACTTCCTCAGGAAATGGTATTCATCTTTGGAAAGGGGAGTATAATACTATCCTCAATAATCATATCAGTGGACACAGGGATGGTATTTATTTTGAGTTTGTGAAGGAGAGTTCAATCATCGGAAATCTGAGCGAGAAAAATCTCCGCTACGGTTTGCATTTTATGTTTTCAGATGATGATGTCTATAAGTATAATGTGTTTCGTGAAAATGGTTCCGGAGTGGCCGTTATGTACACACGGAATGTTTTGATGGAGAATAATCGATTTGAGGATAACTGGGGAAGTGCATCCTTCGGGCTCCTGTTGAAGGATATATCCAATAGCATTATAAGGAATAATCTTTTTTCAAAGAATACGACCGGCTTGTATATTGAAGGCTCCAATAATACCATTGTAAGGCACAATGAGTTCAGGCGCAATGGATGGGCAGTACGGATATTGGGTGATTGTTATGAGGATACACTTACTGAAAATAATTTTATGGCCAATACTTTCGATGTGGCGACCAATGCCACCAGGAATATGAACTATATTCATCGGAATTACTGGGATCAGTACACCGGTTATGATTTGGATAAAGATAAAACAGGTGATATTCCATTTCATCCGGTGAGCTTTTATTCGAAGCTTACAGAAGAATCACCTCATACACTGATGATGTTACATAGTTTTTTTGTTGATTTGCTTAATCAGACAGAACGGGTAGTGCCTACGATTACCCCTGAAGCCTTCAAGGATGTCGCCCCGCAAATGAAGCCATTTATTTATGATTAAAATTGAAAATTTAAATAAGTCCTTTGGGAAACTGGATGTATTGAAAAACATTAATTTGAATTTCGATGCAGCGGAGGTCATATGCTTAATAGGCCCAAATGGTTCAGGGAAAACAACTCTCATCAAATGCTTACTCGGACTCGTATTGCCGGACTCGGGTAAAGTTTTTGTAAAGGGGGAGAGTGTACTCGGGACATGGGCATATCGAAAGGATTTTGGATACATGCCTCAGATCGGACGTTTCCCCGAGCAAATGAAGATTCAACAGGTCTTTCAGATGATGAAAGATTTGAGGGGTGGCACCGGAATGATTGACGAGGAGCTCGTTGATTCGTTTTCTCTTGGAGGTATGATGGAGAAGAGAATGGGCTATTTGTCAGGCGGAACGAGGCAGAAAGTGAGTGCCGCTCTTGCATACTTATTTAATCCCGAAATATTAATCCTTGATGAGCCAACAGCAGGTCTTGATCCCATCTCCTCTGAGCGATTGAAATCCAAAGTACTTAAGGAAAAACAACATGGAAAACTTACCCTGATAACATCTCACAATATGACAGAAGTTGAGGAGCTGGCTGATAAAGTAATTTTTATTGTCGATGGAAGCATTCAGTTAAACAAAACTGTTGATGAAATAAAAAAGGATACAAACGAAAGCCGATTAGGAAAAGCATTAGCTATAATGATGGAGGGCCAAAGCATTGTTTAAAGTATTGAAATATGTCCTCTATGACATTGTTAGGAGCAGGATGGTACTTGCCTATACACTATTGCTCTTCTTGTTATGCTCCGGTCTTTTTTACCTTGGCTCGGATTATTCGAGTACACTTGTTAGCCTTCTGCATGTGATTCTGCTTATTGTCCCCTTGATTTGTATTATGTTCGGGACAATTCATTTTTATAATTCCAGAGAATTTATTGAGATGTTGCTGGCGCAACCTGTTGACCGTAACAGTATTTATTTTGGCGAATACCTGGGCCTGGCGGGTTCTCTTGTCATGGCATTGTTCATAGGTCTTGGAATCCCCATTCTTTTATGGCAACCAACTGAAGCTGCTCTTTATTTATTAGTGGTTGGTTTGATGCTTACGTTTATTTTTTCGGCTTTGGCATTTCTCACTTCTGTACGAAGTGTGGATAAGGCTAAAGGTATTGGGTCAGCTTTATTGCTGTGGTTTTATTTTGCCGTTTTATTCGATGGAGTTGTATTGTTGATCTTACATTACTACAGCGATTATCCGCTCGAAGAACTTGTCTTGGTATTAACCTCGCTGAACCCTATTGACATCGGTCGTGTGTTGATCTTGTTAAAGTTGGATACCTCAGCACTCATGGGATATACGGGAGCTTTATACCAAAAGTTTTTCGGTACCGGATTCGGACAAGTTTTTTCGATGAGTGTCCTTTTAATATGGATTGTTATTCCATTATTTCGGGCAAGGAAAATATTTTCGAAGAAGGATTTATAGTTTAGTGTTCCGAAGTTGAATTGAAAAAATTGTGGAATGCTACAATTAGCATATGGTAAATTATTGCCTTTCTGTTTCAGTTAAACTCCTAGACTAGGATTTTTCAGAAACAAAAAAAAGAGGGAAAGAATTTATTTCTTCCCCTCTTTTTTTTATTAGTCCTTCCTGACCTGAATCTATTCAAGGATCGTAAATTCAACTCTCCTGTTTTTCTGGCGGCCTTGTGCTGTGGTATTCGGTGCTACCGGTTGAGTAAGGCCATACCCCTTTGCAATAATTCTTTCTCCATCAATTCCTCTGTCGCTGAGGTAAGTTTTGACTGCCTCAGCACGACTTAATGATAAGCGCATATTTAATGCAGCGGAGCCAACATTGTCTGTGTGTCCTTCTATAAGTAATCTGAACGTTGGCTTCCTGTTGAGCAACTTGATCAATTCCTCCAGTGATAAATAGCTCGTGGAGCGGATTACTGATTTGCCACTTTCGAATTCCAGATTGCTAAATACCTTATTAATAATCGCCTGATCTTCTTTACTTAGTTGAATTTTCACAGGCTTAGATGGTTTTACCTCGACTTTTTCCACGACCGGACAGCCATTGTTGGATGAAGGGCCCGGCACAAGCACACAGCTGTCTAATTTATCTATCAGTCCATCTCCATCTGTGTCAGGGCAACCATTGTTGATAGCTAATCCTTTTTCGGTAATACAACTGTCTTGTGGATCCGGTATAGAGTCCATGTCTGTGTCAGGACATCCGAAGAACATCACTAATCCTGAATCTGTAGGGCATTGATCTTCTATATCAATTATTCCATCTCCATCCGTGTCAGGGCAGCCTTGTTTGTCTTTCAATCCGGCAATATCCGGACATTTATCTTCATTATCCGCAACTCCGTCACCGTCTTTGTCCGGGCAACCATCAAGTTTTACCAGGCCGGGAATATCAGGGCACTTATCTTTTTTATCTGTGACTTTGTCTTTGTCGCGATCTTTCTTTGGCCTTCCAAAAATTAAATTAAATCCAAAATGTATATGTGAATTGCGTGCATCCAATGGAGCAATCAATCCGATTATATTGTCTGTCACTGTATATAATTGAAGTGCCCCAACATTTACGGCTAATCCTGCCCCTACATTGTCAAAAGTGTGATTGAGGTATGAATATGAGAGGGAAGTGCTGAGATGTCTCCCTACTTTCAGATTGTAGGACAAAGTTACGGAAGGCTGGATTGTTTTTTTAAAAAATTCTGTGTGTACTAATGCCCCGGCAAAACTCTTGTCATTTATAATGTAATTTGCTCCCAGATACACATGAGTTGGCAAATAGGTTGTGTAGCCTTCTGAGGTTTCCGATGTTTTAAAAGTTTCTCCTATTGAATCCAGAACTGCTTCGAGGTTAGCAGTTGTATCATTAATGAATCTGATCAGATCCACACCGGAAAACTCGTATTTACCTGCAACAGTTTTGAAATTTTTTACATCTTCCTTCCATTTGATATAACCCAGATCAATGATACTGGCACTGAAATTCCAGGTTTCATTATACCTGTATGTTGCGCCAAGATCTGCTGCAAAACCTTTGTTGGCTCTGCTAAACAAATATTTTTTTATATTTTTTGTCCGTACACCAGAATCGGATGTGTCGAATTGCTCATATCCTTCTTCACTGTTGTCGGGCGATGAGGTATTGATTACGACATCGGTTGGGACCTCAAGACTGTAGTCGTCAGAAGCAGTATAGAGCCCAAAGTCTCCGGCGGTAGAAGAATAGTTCTCCATCCCATATAAATATTTTATTCTTATACCGGTTGTCCATTTTTCATTTAGGTCGTAGGCCCACCCGATGCTGTAGTCGCGATAATGTGTGGCATCAAAACCTGTTTTTACGAAATCAAGTTGTTGTCCGATGTAAGGACCGTTTCCTTTATCTATCAAATTAATAAGGTCCTTTGAATAAAGAAATGCAAAATTAATGTGCTCCGTAATATTTACTGTAAAATAATTTTTCTTCATTTTAAATCCGAACGAAATCAGATCTGTGTTGAAAGAGGTTTTCAGGAAGTTCGTTTTATGTAATTTGTTTACCGTATTATTAATGTCAATCGTTACGGAGTCGTCGGATCTTTTTTTATAGAAATCGTGGTAGGTAAAACTACTGTTGCTTAATAAAAAATAGTTGGATGAGATTACAGGCAGTCCTATATAGAATTTGTAGTCAGGTTTTAGGGATGGATTTACTCTGGACGATTGGGTTATATTAATCGTATTGTATAGCGTCAAATCCTGTTGTGCAAAGAGGATCAGACTCGAGGCTAAAAATATGAAGAGTGGTAGGAGTTTTTTCATAGCAATTTTATTGACCTGGCTTTTTGTTTAAAGTTCAACATTTAAGAAAGCTCGAACTCCGATCTTAATGTTCAGCCTGTAGTATGAATATATTGGCACTTGTTCTATAGGAGCATTTTGTGTGTTTACAATGGAAAGAATAATTAATTTTCTGGCAGTGTAAATTCTTTCCAGCCTGGTTTTAGTAAATTCTTCATCACGCATCTGTCGGTTCGGAAGAATTACTCTGTTGTTTGCATCCAGTAAACCTGAGGCCACAACAAATTGAGAGGCGTTAGTAAGCAGACTGTCTACTATAACGTAATTTGAATCAGCAAAATAAACCTGAACATAGGCTTCTGCAGGAAAACCATTTTCTACATTTATTCTGAAAGTAGCTTTCTGTACTTCATTTACGTCCTCCAGCTCGAAGTCTGTTGTGTCGCTGATGGTGAATCCACTTGCCGAACCTATCATTGGAAGATCTACGTCTGCATCAACGCTGAACAGGCTTGAGTCTGAAATAAAGTTATAGCCGGGTGTAGGACTGTTTGATAAGGCATCAACATCAAATTCAATAAATCGCGGATTTTGATCCATCACTGTACTAATATTGCTATTTGTCTTATCAATGAAAAATGAGCTTTTGGCGATTTGTCCAAGAGAAACCGGAGTTAAGACCGGCAAAGGATTTGGAATGGAGCCGGTGATTGGAGTTGTGGTTCCATTATTGGAAATTGCGTTGAATAAATTTAATTGTGCATTAACAGGAAAACCAAATGAATTCGAAATATTAAAAGTGATTTTAGGGTCTTTGAATGAAATGTTTCCAAAAAGTGCATTGTTGAATAATTCTATTCTTGAGGAATCACCGGTTATGTTTAATGATCTTTGTCCGAAGTAGCCATATGCTTCTGCCATAGCCAGTGAATTGAAACCTGTATTAATCGTAAAGTTTCTGTTAGCCGTAGGGGCAGATGTAGAAGAATTACTTATACTGACACTATAATTTATTCTCAATTGATTATAGGATCCGTTACCTGTGAAGTTGAGTTTATATCCTGCTACATTATCTGTAATGCCGGCTGTCACCGGTGTGCTGCCGGAATATGTAAATGGGATTGTTTGAGAATAAGCAACTCCATTGAGTGTGGCATCCGGAATTGTCATTGCAACGGTACCGCTATGAGGGATCTGCGACTGAATTGAAACCGTGAGTGAGCCCAATCTTAATAACATTGAGTCGAGTTGCTCGCCATTACTCATCGCGAAAGGAAAAATAATACTGAAGTTTCTCGTTATTGTTCCTGATTGATATAAGGTAGAGCTGTCTACTGGGCTTAGGGTAATAGTCTGACTGTTGTTCTGATCAATAAGAGGCATGAACTGATATCCGTATACCGAGTAAATGTTTGCAGTGTAAATCAGGTGAACCAAATCATTGCTGTCAACACCAATTGTTGTTGAATTTGAAAAACCTGTTAAGTTCTCCATACCAAGCGAGGAGTTAATCAATGGGACAGCAAAGTCGGGATCCCAGTTTGTTCCTGCGATTTTATCATAATCAAAGTCATCAGATTTGATGCAACCCGATATAAAGATGGCTGTTAATAATAGAAATGACTTTAATGATGTAATTACTTGTTTTGAGAGCAGCATGATTGTCCTTTAGGATAATGGTGGCGGGATAAAAATAATGTTGTGTTCTTTGACGCATATTTAGTCTTCTCATGAATCGGATTTATCGCATTCGCTTCATGAATTAAGATTAAATTTCGTCATTCACTTAAATCAAGAGTTGATTCTTAATTCTAAGTAAAGAAAATCAAGAAGTCTGTCTGTTTTTTAATTAATTCAGTTAATTATAGACAGTCAATTGTTCAAAGTTTAGAATCATTCCGGAACGAGGCGAAAGCTTGTTCTGTGGATAGGGCTGGGGCCAAAATTTAAGATAGCCTGTCGGTGTTTCATCGTGCCATAACCCTTGTTTTGATTCCAGTGGTACTGAGGATAAGTCTTATGCAGCTTATGCATGTATTCATCACGAAAAGTCTTTGCCAGTACTGAAGCTGCAGCAATTGAAGCGAATATTGAATCTCCTTCAATAATGCATTTATGCGGTATGTCTTTGTACTGCTTAAAGCGATTTCCGTCGATCAGCAAAAGTTGAGGTGTTTTTTCAATTTGATCCAAAGCCCTGTGCATGGCAAGGAATGATGCATTTAAAATATTTATTTCGTCAATTTCTTTATGATCAACATAGGCAACAGCCCATGCAATAGCCTGTTCCTGTATCATTGGCCTCAATAATTCACGCCGGTCTTCCGAGAGTTTTTTCGAATCATTGAGAAAGGGCAAGTCGAACTTTGAGGGCAAAATAACTGCCGCCGCAAATACCGGCCCGGCTAAGCAGCCTCTGCCTGCTTCATCGCATCCTGCCTCGGTTTTCAGTTTTTGGAAATAGGCCTTAAGGTTCATTTCACAAATAATTATCTAAAAAAGGTTTTTATCGGATGTTTTCTCTACTCACTTTTACAAGCCTTCATCATACTTTGCCAGAGATCTTCCGCAGTTTTATCCCAGTTGAAAGACATTTTGCGCGTTCTCCCTTTTTCAATCAGCTTATTCTTTAATGCTTCATTTTGATACAACTCCTTCATTGCCTTTGCTATCTCTTCAACAGAAAATGGATCCACTAAATAAGCCGCATCTGCTGCTATTTCAGGCATTGAAGTGGTGTTGGAAGTAATCACGGGCACATCACATCGGAATGCCTCAATAATTGGAATGCCAAATCCTTCGAAAAGGGAGACGTAGGTTAATGCAAATGCTGAAGCTGTCAATTCCTGCAAGTCTGAATCTGAAACTCTTCCGGTGAAAATGACATCTGCTTTATAGGTCATGTTTTGATAGGCCTGTTCCATATCCTCAGTCCACCATCTCTTTGTTCCTGCAAGGAGAATTTTGAATCCGGCACCACTGTCCTTTTGAAAGATGTCGAAGGCCTTGAGTAAATTGGCAATATTTTTACGACGGTGTAGTGATCCGATAAAAATAAAATAGGGTTTTCCCAGGCTATATCGGGCTCTGATTTCTGTCATTTTGTTCTCAGAAACAGGCTTGAATTCTTCCCCTGCACCATTGTATACAACATCTATTTTCGAATCAGAGATGTTGTAGGTTTCAGAAATATCCTTTTTCGAAAATTCAGATACTGTAGAAATGCGTGTTGCTTTTTTTGCAAACCTGGAGAAAAAATACCTGTAGTATATTCTGTTGAAGAAAGGTAAATCTTCAGGATAATGTTCAAAATTAATATCATGGATTACTGCAAGCGTTTTAGACTTTATACTCAATGGCAGGTATCCGTCAGGAGAAACGAATATATCCGGTTTTAACTTTTTTAAAAAGCGGGCAAGAGACCATTCATACCAAATATACCATAAGATCGGATGTCGTGCTGCGGGCGACAAATACACCCCCTTAATATTATCTGAAAAAATAAAGGAAGAATCATAAGGCCTGTCGAAGATAAATACGAATTCATGCTCAGGGTGCAGTTTTACTATCCTTTTGAAGCTCTCAAAGGCAAAATAGCCAATGCCTTCCATCTTATTTAATTGAAGCATGCGGGTATTTACGGCAATAATCATTGGCTGAGTTTCTGATGACGAAAATAAGCATCTTGCTCTCTTTAAAGCCTTAGTTTCTGAATATTTATTTGTTTTACTTGTTGACTCTTTTTTGTTGATAAAAGCAGTCAGATTGGGCGCTTCCCATGTTTCCTCACACACAAAAACAGTAATTTTGTCGGGAATGAAATTTCAGAACGAAATAAGCCTGGATGCACTGGCTGAATTGACAGGATCCAGAGTGATTGGTCACGGGAATGCTCTCGTTTCCGGAATAAATGAAATACATAAGGTTGAAGTAGGCGATATCACTTTTGTTGACCACCCTAAGTATTATGCAAAGGCTCTTCAGTCGATGGCTACCTTTGTTATTATAAATAAAGAAATGCCTGCTCCTGAAGGGAAATCACTTTTGCTATCTGATGATCCTTTTCTTGCATACAATACGATTGTTCGCAAGTACCGGGTATTTGAAAGAAGCCATGAGCTGATAAGTCCCGGTGCCAGAATAGGTGAGGGCAGTATTATTCAGCCGGGAACATTTGTTGGGCATCATGTCACGATTGGAAAGAACTGCCTCATACATTCGAATGTTAGTATCTACGACCATACTGTAATTGGTGACGATGTGATTATTCATGCCAATACCGTAATTGGTGCTGATGCATTTTATTTTAAACGTCGGCCTGAAGGCTATGATAAAATGATTACTTGCGGTAGAGTGCTTATTCATGACAAAGTCGAAATAGGAGCTTGTTGTACGATCGACAAAGGAGTATCAGGTGATACAATTATTGGAGCCGGTACAAAAATGGATAACATGGTTCATATAGGGCATGACACTGTAATTGGAAAGAATTGTTTGTTTGCCGGACAAGTAGGAATTGCAGGCGTGGTTATCATTGAAGACGATGTAATTCTGTGGGGACAAGTAGGTGTTCAGAAAGATCTGACTATAGGTAAGGGTGCAGTGGTCCTCGGTAAATCAGGAGTTCCGAAGTCTTTAGAAGGCGGCAAGACATATTTTGGAGCACCTACACAAGATGCCCGTGATAAGATGAAGGAGTTGGCATTTATTAAACAACTTCCTGATATCATTGAAAAACTAAAAAAGTAGAAAAATCTTGGCAACAGCTCCTAAACAAATCACCGGAACCCCGGAAACTATTTCGGCTGAATTGCATGTGAAAAAGCTTCAGCTTCATTGGCTATTGCAGATTACTAAAGCGATAAATTACAATTTTTCTACCAAGCAAATGCTGGATGTTTATGAGCATGTGCTTAACAGCCAGCTTAAAGTCGAAAAGCTGGCACTTTTGATTCATGTCAATGAATGGAGTTGTGCACTTTCCTACGGAACGGATAAGGGTATGCGTGAATTTGATCTGGAGAAAACGTTGGAAGAGCTGAATAAATTACACAACCTCGAAACAGAAAAAGATCTTTGGATAAATACCTTCGACACCATGCTTCCTGTTTATCACAAGGATCATATTCTTGCTTATGCACTGCTTGGTGGTTTTGAAAATTCAGTTATCCCGAATAAAAATGAACTGCTTTCTTTTGTACAAACAATTACCAATTTAATTGTTGTAGCTATTGAAAACAATAACATTGCCCAAGAGAAAATACGACAGGCAGGCATTAGAAAGGAGCTCGAGTTAGCAGCTCAAATGCAGACCCTTTTGTTCCCGGTTGATTTGCCATCTACAGTAGATTTTGATCTGCACGCAACGTATTTACCTCATCAGGAAGTGGGTGGTGATTATTACGATTTCATTCCCCTAAACGATGATGAGTTCGTATTTTGTATGGCTGATGTGAGTGGAAAAGGAATTCCGGCTGCACTTCTTATGTCTAATTTTCAGGCCAACCTTCATGCACACGTGCATCATATTTCATCTCTCTCCAGTCTCATTCGCCTGCTGAATACTAAAGTTTACTCGAGTGCTAAAGGTGAGAAGTTCATTACTTTTTTTATTGGTAGATATAATATCAGAACCAAAGAATTGCAGTATGTTAATGCCGGGCACAATCCTCCATTCCTTATTCACGAGAAAGTTGTTTACATGCTCAATGAAGGCAGCACCGGACTGGGTATGTTTGATCAGCTTCCTTTTGTTAATGCGGGTAAGGTATTTATTCCGGAGAATGCCCAACTGCATTGCTATACCGATGGCGTGACGGATGCTGAGAATTCAAAAGACGAAGATTTTGGCATGCATCGTCTCAGAGAATTTTTAACTGCCCGAACGCACATGAAGGACATTAAACTTTTGCAGGAAGAGCTGGTTTCAAGCTTAAAGGCATTCAAAGAGAGCAGAGATTTTACAGATGATATTACTTTGCTCAGCTTTCTTTTTAAATCAAAATAGTGGCCTTATGGTTTGAATTGAAATTCAGCCTATCAGAAAAATCGGAAAAGTCAGAAAGCTAATATTGAAATTATTGTTTCAATTTTTTATTCCCGTAAGTTTCATCCCTGTGGTATACGTCCAATGCAACGATCATTGCCATAAAAGCCCATACAGGGACAGCGAGTTTGTCGGTATCCAGAAAATTATTTAGAACGCCGTGTGTGAAGTAGGTGACAAGGCCAAGAAATATTGCCAGAGTCAGCAGTTTGAGCTGGTCGTTATTCGATTTTGAATACAACATCGTGGCTGTATAGACGAATGTGGCAATGATTAGAATCATAGCCAGCATCCCTAATACTCCCTGTTCCGCAAGAGGTCCGATGTATTCACTGTGAGCATTTCCCATGTCTCCTGCATTCGTTGAGATGATTGTCATCTCACTCGATTTTTGAAAAGGAGCATAATTAAACTGATAAGTACCGGGCCCCCAGCCCAGGAAAGGTCTTTGTTCAAACATCCGTAAGGCAGAATTCCAGCGATTGATCCGTTCCAGATTGGAAGCATCAGTCGAAATATTCGAGATGGATTTCAAATGTTTGTTTATGTCCGTAGCTGAATCCTGATTGTTTCTTTCCAGACTGATCATGATATCAGTCCTGAAGGTTAGAAACAAGGTAAGTAGGGTGATACCGATCACTGCCACCGTATAAAACTTGATCCTGAATCTGAAAATGAAGTATACTAACAAAGCGACGACCAGACTCAGCCAGGCTGCTCTCGTATATGACAAAACGATTGCAGTCAAAAGAGTGATAAAAACAATGATTGCGATGCTTCTATTGCGAAGATTTGAATTCCAGTTTGTGGAATAGAGGAGGAATATGGGAATGAATATGGCAATAACCGCTGCGTATGCAGTATGGTCGTTGTAAAATGGAATCATTACCCAGTGCGCTGCCTTTTGAGTCCATCCGTGCTGCGCATGTCTTATAATGGTATATACGATAACAATCAGTAAGGTAGATACATAGAGCCAGACAAAACGGTGTATGTTTTTTTTGTCTTTGAAAAGCTGGGTGCCCAGGAAATACATAGGCAAAATAAACCACAGTTGAGAAACGAGATATTTTAATGAAACAACCGGATAACTGCTGGTCAGACTCGTAAAGAAAGTCCAGCCTATGTGAAAGAAAATAGCAAGGCTTACAGGATGGCCGAGAATCTTTTTGTCAAAATTACCTTCAAAAATAAACTTGAAAATAAAAAGCAGCATGACTCCAAAAAGCAATGGTTCTGAAGGTATGCTCAGCGCGGGACCGGTGGATTTATCGTTCAGGATTATTGCCAAAGGAGTTGAAAAGGCAATGATATACAGCAATATGTCTATACGAAAAACGGAAAGATATAGTATGCCCAATACAAGAGGCGTAGCAGCTACCCAATACATTTCACGGCTCAGAAAATATATACTCAGCCCTAAGAATGTTAAGGTAATTGCATAAAACCAACGAAGTTCGATTCTGTCCAGCAAGAGTTTCAGTTGAGGATTGTAATCAGATTTTCTTTCTCGAATTGAAAATCAACAAAGTCATGAAGGCAACCAACAAGGAAGAGCCGACTGATACAAGAACTATTAGCCAACGCACCGGAAATGCTTTCTTATCGGATGGTTGCGGCCTTGTAACTACGTTAGCATAGGTTAGTTTCTTATAAACGTCTCTCTCAGCATTTTCATAAACCAATAAGAGATCATTGTAGTCACCGCGTACCCGCCATAAATTCTCAAACATGGCATTAAAATCTCCACCTTTTTCTTTGAGTGCAGTAATTAAATTTTCAGCTGCTTTAACACTTGCAGAGTTACCTGAGCGGAGCGCCTTTAAATAACCTTTGGTAGCCTCGCGCGTTTGTTCCTTGTATTCAAGTAATCCATATTCAAGTCTGTATTCCTTGACCTTTGCTTCCATAGAATCCATCTGATGTTTTTTTGCGTCAAGTTGATTCTTGGAAATTATCATTACCTCCAACGACTTCTCCGCTTGTAACTGACGGGCTTTCACATCAAAATAATGAATGAGGGAGTCAACCATTCTGGAAGCAGTTTTTGGATCCTTATCATATACAGTAATCTCCATTGTCTCATACTCCGTTTTCCGGATATTGACATTTTCATTATAAGTTCTGATCACGTCAGTAAGAAAATATTTGTTCTTTACTGTGTCAATGTCATAATGCTTGTACAAGTCAAAGTTTTGGATAATCCAATTTCTGATATCTGACGACTGTGCAAGCTGAAGCATCTGTTCTGTCGCACTTTCATCACTATATGCAATCAGGTTGGATGGATAGACGAGGGCGAATGATTTGTATTTCGGCTCGATAAACCAGGGGGAAGAAAAAAGAATCGAAGCGCCTAAACTGACTAGTCCTACAATTATCAAATGCTTTTTCCATTTGATTAAAGCCTTGATAATTTCTCTGGAATCAAAAAACGAATTCTCCATTTTTTATTTATATGATTTATTGTATTAAATTTCTTTTAATTTTTCCTTTGTTAACAATATTGTCAAGGCAAGGAGAAAGGCGCCGGTGCTGCTGAGTAAAACAATCAGCCAACGTGTAGGGTAGGCTTTTTTTTCTGCCGGTTCAGCTTTGTTTACTATAAATGTATGTGAAAGGGTTTGTCTGGCATCAATCTTCAGGCGATTGTATTGTTCCTTCAGAACCGAAAGTTCCTTACGGTCGAGAGTAAGTTCTTCATTAAGCGATACACTAGCTCCTCCAAAAGCAGCCATACGATCGAGACGGGGTTGCAATTGCTTCATACGTGCATTTGCACCTTCAATCCTTGCCTTGGTGTTGATTACAGTTGTATCCGTTTCTTTTAAGTATTTGTTCAGAACAGATAAAGCAGCCACTTCATTGTTGTAAGTTGAAAAAGCACGTGCAAACTCCTCACTCCAGATGGCACTTTGATTGCTGAAATCCATCACACCAAAATTTCTCAGCTTGGTTAATGAGTCTTCTTTTATTTTAATTACATCTAATTTTTCCTGGTAGGTTTGTTCAACAATTTGCAAGGCTGCACTAGCCCTGCTGTGTTGGATTTTACTTTTCATCGTATCCAAAAGCGAATAGATCTCATTGGCTATAGCAGATGCAATAATCGGATTGTGATCGAGCACATCAATGCGAATAGACATGAACTCGGTTCTTGAAAAGTTTATGTTGTCACGAAATTCTTCATTTAATCTGGTTTGCGGAAAATCTTCTGTCGGATCAATTTCATAGTGATTGATCAAATCAAACTTTTTAATAATGCTGTTTCGAATTTCGTCAGACTTTAAAATCTGAAGCATTTGTTCAGCTTGTTTTTCTGCTCCAAAAGCAAGGATATCCTGATTCTCGGCGCCGGAAGATTCTAAAATCGCTTTGCTGATTGAATTGGTGGCAGCAGGGAAAAAAACCACCGTTGATCTGAATTTTGGAGTAATAAAAGACGGACCGGAAAAAATCAATGATGCTAAGGCCGCAATCAGTGTTACTACCAGCAAAGGTTTCCACCAGCGAACTATCAACATAAATACACTTGTGGATTCCAGGTATACGGTTTCCCTGGCTTTCTGAAACATCTGCGCTGCTTAATTGGGGTTAAAGGGCATCAAAGGTAGAAAACGAATCGGAATCTGAAAATAAATTCCCGACTCATAATCCATGATTATTGCTTGACATTCAATTGAATAGGTGAAAATATTCCTGCCTTAATACCCTTTCAGTAAAAGCGTTCAAATTTGATTTAAGAGATGTTCATTCAAGGCAATTCCTTAAGCTGAAATTAGCCTTTAAATTAAACCTCGTCATACTTCACGATACGGTATAGATTACGGATATGGATAAGCCGCAATGAGAATGCTAAAATGAAACAAATTCCTGCTGCAATCATAAATCGGTACATCCAGAACAGTTCAATATTTAAAACATACATGTTCACCGCTACACAGGCGAGAATAAATAAAATAGTTCGTGTAATGAATGGAACGTTTATCCTGAATTGAAATGCTCTTTGTACCATAAAAATTTGTGTACCCGCAGCAAATAATTGTGTGATGATACTGGATATTGCTGCGCCTACTGCCGAAAATTTCGGAATTAGAATCAGGTTCAGAATAATGTTAATGAGCATCCCGGTGCTGGCCATGAGATTTAGCTGCTTTAAATTTCCATTTGCCGTTAATAAGGTTCCAAAAATGTAGGTGGCCGAGGCCGGGATAAAGCATGACATCAGAATTTTGAAAACAGCTGATGATTCTTCAATGTGATCACCACTGTACAACAGATCCATCAGTTCATAGCTGTAAAAGTAGCAGCAAGAGGCTACCACAAATGCAGGAATCACCAGCAAGGAAACTGAGAGACGTACTATTTCTTCAACATTTTGCTTCAGTTTTATCATGCTGGAGAAAATAGGTAGCAGAAGTCCTGCAAACAATAAGGCAATCATATTGGCTGCGTCGAGCAAGCGGTAAGCGGAAGCATAAATTCCTGCCTCATTGGCCCCAACTCGAAAGGGCAACATTCTTTCGAGCATAACGACATCTATGCGATTGTAAAATGTCATCAACAAAACAAGAACAGCATAAGGGTAGCTCTTTTTAAGAATCATCACGAAGAACGGCCAGCGCCAGTGGAAGCGGCGGACTTTGGCTTTGTCAATGACAATTGCCAATGTAATGGCCGCAGTTAGCAGATACGCAGCTGTTTGAGCGTATACAAACCATTGTATTTGAAAAGTGCCTGCTTCGGAATAATTGAGAAGCAATACTCCACAAATAACAATCATGATGAGCCGGTCGAGAACAGACACGATGCTGTCTGTTTTAAAAAGATGCATCCCGGCCAGGTTGGATCTTAAATACATGATGAAGCTTAACAATATCTGATTGAAGATAACTGCAACAAGCATTTTCATCATATCTACTGTATACTCGATAATTAATCCGCCAACAATAGTAACTACAGCGAATATTGCAGCAAGCAAGAGTCTTAACATCACAATACTTGCAAAGTGTTTGCTTAGCAAGTGATTGTTTTGCGATATGTTTTTATTATTGAAATTGGTAATACCAAGATCGAGTAAAATGTTCAGGAGGAAAGAGAAATTGAAAATGGCATAATAGAAGCCATACTGTTCAGTGCCTACAGCATTTTGCACCGCTCTGTCAATACCCAAAATCCAAAAGGGTTTGATGAGCAAGTTTAGTAAAAGAACCAGTGCGAGATTGGTTACAAATTTCCGCTGCATAGACTCAGGTGAGTCGCAAATGTAAGAATTTCAATAGGCAATTGATGGAAAATTGCGAAGCTGAAAATTGAAAATCGATTTAATTTCGGCTACGTTTTTTGTAGCGGCAGGTTCCCTCATCCAGAAAATCCACATAAGCCTTTACATCAGGGGTATAGCCTTTGGGTTCCGCCAACAGTTTTCCCTGATTATCCAATAAAACATAATATGGTTGGGAATTTGTATTATAAACTCTTGCTTGAAAATCGCTCCATTTGTTGCCGGTACTTCTTATTTTTCTTCCTGTCGTCGGGGAAACGATTTGTTCTTCGAGTGGTAGTGGGGTTTTATCGTCTACATACAGAGATATGAGAACATATTCTTCAGATAATCTTTTGAGCACCTTCGGGTCGCTCCATACATTGTCTTCCATCTTCCTGCAATTTACACAGCTCCATCCGGTGAAGTCAAGTATGACGGGTTTACCTTGTGCTTTTGCGTAACGCATCCCTTCTTCATAATCATGAAAACAGGTAAGGTCGTGCGGACATTCACTTTCGGTTCCCGTTTTCCATTCCTTGTAAAACTCGGGAGGAGGGAAGCCACTGATCATTTTCAATGGTGCACCCCAAACTCCTGGTAATAAGTACAAGGTAAAGGTGAGAGAAAGCAATGCAAAGATTAATCGTGTTACTGAGAGGTGAGTCGTTTCGCTGTCGTGTGATAATCGTATTTTACCAAGCAGGTAGAAGCCGAGAGCGCCGAATATTACCACCCATATAGAGACAAATAATTCACGCTTTAAAAATCCCCAGTGGTAGGCGAGGTCAACATTGGAAAGAAATTTAAATGCTAATGCCAATTCAATAAATCCCAAGGAGACCTTAACGGTATTGAGCCAGCCTCCCGATTTTGGCAATGAATTTAACCAGTTTGGGAACAAGGCAAACAATGCAAAGGGTATGGCCAAGGCGACGGAGAAGCCGGTCATTCCGGCAACAGGTCCGAGGTAACTCCTTCCATGCGCTGCCTCCACCAGCAATGTTCCTATAATCGGTCCTGTGCAAGAAAAGGAAACGAGAGAAAGTGTAAAAGCCATAAAAAAGATCCCGATGAGACCACCGCGATCGCTTGCTGCATCGGCTTTGTTGATCAGCCAATTGGGTAATGTTATTTCGAAGGCTCCAAAGAATGAAATGGCAAAGATTACGAAGATCACAAAAAATGCCATGTTGAAATAAACATTGCTTGCCAACTCATTCAAAGCGTCGCTGCCAAATGTCACCGTGACGAGCAATCCTAAAGAGACGTATATTCCAATGATAGATAATGCATAAATTACTGCATTACGTATTCCTTTTCTTCTGTTGCCACTTCTCTTGGTAAAAAAACTTACCGTCATCGGAATCATTGGAAAGACACATGGCGTGAGAAGGGCAAGAAATCCGCCAAGCATTCCGGCGATAAATATTCCGATTATGGTAGCATCCATTTCATTGCTTCCTTCTTCAGAAGTACCACAGCCCGGTTCAAGTTTAGTATGAGGATCGGATGAGAAACTGCTTTCTGTTTTATCTAATGAAGCAGTTTCACCCGGCTTTGTTATGCCGGAGTCTTCCTGAGAAGTCTCAACAGGAATTATCAATTCAGTTGAAGGAGTTTGTTCCTTGGTTCCGGATTTTTCTTCCAGTTTTCCTGTCTTTCCAACGCTAAAGCTGAACTCTTGTTCCTGGAAAATGCATGCTTCAAGGCAGGCCTGATATTCGATTATTCCTTTTATCTCACAAACCCCATCTTTTAGTTTTACCTTTTGTTTGAAGGTAGCTTCCTTATGGAAAATAATGACTTCTACACCAAAAGTAGAATCAAATTCGTGATGTGGTTTTGATTCCTCTACTTTGCCCTTAAGTTTGTAACATTTGCTTTCGTCAAATTTGAAAACCATCGGCAAGGGGCCGCCATCCGGGGTAAACTGGGAATAAATATGCCAGCCTTCGTCTAATTTAACTTTAAAGATGAGTGTGGCTTCATCAGTGCCATTTTCTTCAACTCTGAATGTCCATTTTGCAGGGTTTAAGATTTGCGAAAAGGACGATTGAAAGCTAAAAAGCAATACAAAAAGAAGGATGAGTTTTTTCATCATTTGATCTTGCGCCGGATTTTGATGGAAATGCCCATTCAAAACGAATTCACCGGCAAAATGTTTGGATTAAGCAGCACGAATTTAGAAAAAAATCACTCCCCGAACCATACGAAAAGCTCATTCTGTGTTAATTTCTCTTTTTTATCTCCCTGAATATCATGTATAATCTTTCCTTCACGCAATAGGATCAGTCTATTGCCATAATTTAAAGCGTCTTTTAGCTGATGGGTGATAAGTATGCATGTCAACCTTCTTTCCGCGATAACACGTTTTGCGAGTTTCATAAATACTTCAGACGTTTTGGGGTCTAAAGCTGCAGTTGGTTCATCCATCAACAGGATTTTCGCTTCATCCATCACAGCCATTGATAGTGTCATGGCTTGTCTCTGTCCGCCACTTAAAGTTCCAACCGGCTGATCCAATTTTTTTTCAAGATCCAATCCCAGGGCACCCACATGATCCGCAACTTCATCCCTGAATTTTTTACCTGTACCAATTTGTAGTCCTTTTTTTTGCGTGCGCAATGCCGCCAAACGAAAGTTTTCTAATACCGAAAGATCAGGTGCTGTTCCTAACAGAGGATTTTGAAATAATCGTGCTATCCATTTACAGCGCTTATGCTCGGGTAGATTTGTTGCATCAATTCCATCTACTAAAATTTTTCCTGAGTCCGGAATAACTGTATCGGCAAGGCTGTTCATTAAAGTTGACTTCCCTGAGCCATTCGATCCGATGAGCACCACAAATTCTCCTGATTTAATAGTCAGGTTTATTTCGGAGAGTGCTTTCGTTTCGTTCACAGTTCCCTTTTGAAAAGTATAATTAATATTCTTCAGTTCTATCATGTGCTTTTTTTCAAATTGGGAATACTGATAACGATAAGCACAAAGACAGCAACAACTAATTTTAAGTATAAGGCATCAATCCCTATGGTTAATGCGAAAGCAAGGATCAATCGAAACAGAATGCTGCCTGCAATAACTCCGAGCAGGTGAATTGTTATGGAGCGTACTTTAAATAAATTTAAGAGTATTTCTCCAATCATCACGGAGCCAAGTCCAAGAATTACAATTCCAATGCCCATATTGATGTCGGCGAATCCTTGTACCTGTGTAATTAAAAAACCACTCAGGGCGATGAGTCCATTTGCCAGTCCTATGCCGGCTATTTTCAGTGTTTGCGGATTTACACCCAGAGATCGAATCATTTGTTCATTGTTTCCCGTTGCTCTCATGGCCAGACCAAAATCAGTTTTAAGCAAGCATGATATAATGGCCCAGAGGAGACTTGTAAAGAGTATAAGTACCAGCAATTGTGAACTTGTATCACTCATGAATGAGTCAGTGAAATTAAAAACGGAGCTTGTATCTATTAATGGAATGTTTGACCTGCCCATGATGGCCAGGTTCACAGAGTATAAGGCAGTCATCACCAAAATGCCGGCCAACAATGCATTTACTTTTAATTTAGTGTGGATGAGTCCGGTGCAAATTCCTGCCAAGGCTCCTGCTGCAAAAACAAAGAGTAAAGTTAAGCCCGGAGAATAGCCACTTGAAACCATGACTGCGGTAATTGCTCCTCCGAGAGTAAAGCTTCCATCGGTGGTGATATCCGGAATGTTGAAAATCCGCATAGTAATAAAAATCCCCATTGCAAGTGAGGCGAAACCGAGTCCAAGTAATACGGCGCTGAGGTAAAAATTCATTAGAGCTTTTTCGGACAAAATTTCTGATCAGATGCTCAGAAATTGCAAATCCGAAATTACGAAATTAAATATACACTGGTTGTGCTATTAATTTACTTTCACAAAAGTGGAATCAAATTGTACGCCGAATAGTTCTGCCTTTTGGCTGTTGTAAACCCTGCGACGGACTTTGACCAATTCCGGTTGTATATTCTTCAGGCTTTTGGTTTTCAAAAATTGTGCTGCTTGTCGGCCTGACTGATAGCCCCATTGGTACATATCAGCGCCAAAAGCTACCAGGGCTCCTCGTTTTACTAATCCTTCTTCACTGCTAAATACCGGAATTTTTTCTTTGTCACAGAGCTTTACTATCACTTCCATGCTTGAGAACACTGTATTGTCAGGCAAGGCAAAGAAGGCTTCAATATTTTTGTTGAGAAGAGCAGCAACAACAAGTTGGGTTTCATTGCTGGAGTTTACAGGCAACTTCACTAATTCAATTCCAAGGGAAAGGCACATGCTTTCTATTCTTTCAAGTGCATCCATGGATTGAGGCTCACTTTGATTATATATAGTGCCGATTTTTTTAATCTTAGGAAAGATATTTTTGATTAATAACACAGAGGTGTCAATATATTCCAATGTCTCATAAACACCGAACAGATTTGCAGGAGCATAACCTTTTTTATCGGTAAGTCTGGCAATATCCGGTCGTGGCGATACCATCATGAAAACAGGAATGTCACCTGTGCGCTGAACTGCTGTGATAGTTGAGAGAGTGGGGTTGCTTGCAATTAAATCCACACGTTGACTAATCAGATAGTCGCAAGCCTGAACCAATGTTGCTTGGTCATTTTGTGCATTGCGATAAATTACTTCAATCGTCTTATGCATTGGATTAAATCCTTCTTCATCCAGGGCGACAAAGAATCCTTTACGTGCTTGTTCAAGGGTTTCGTCTTGAAGCAAGTCAAGGAAGCCGATGGAAGGGATGTTTCTCTGGCTTCGTTCTTTGCATGAAAAAATGATCAGTGTTGCGAATACAAAGAGGAGAAGAAAGGTGTTTTTCATATTTCAGGTTCACATGGAGAAGAGATGTAATACCACCATTTTAAAAAGAAACCGATATTTCAATTGAAGAGTATGGTCTTGTTCATGCAGCAATATTATTTTCTACCAACTCCCTCCGGCACCGCCACCGCCCGAACTTCCTCCTCCAAAACCGCCGAAGCCACCGCCGCCACCGAAGCCTCCTCCAAAGCCACCACCGCCTGAAAAATTTCCCCATGATCCGCGGGAACGATTGGAAGCTGCGTTCAGTAAGGCCCATGCTGCCCAGAAGGCAAGATGGTTTGTTTTTGCATAACGTTTAACGCTACGAACTTTGGTAAACATGACAATTAAAAAAACTACTAAGATCAGGAATATCATAAACAAGGGTGGCTTTTCATCCTGCCTGGTATTTTTTACATAGTCATCTGCACTGTATTCGCCACTAACCAGTGCCATAATGGAATTTACAGCCTGGTCTATGCCCTGATAAAATTGCCCTTGCTTGAAATTTGGAACGATATCCTGTTCGACTATTCGCTTGCACAAAGCGTCCGGCAGAACGCCTTCAATTCCATAGCCGGTATTGATGAAAACTTTTCGGTCTTCCTTGGCTACAAGCACAAGCACGCCATTATTGTTTTTCTTTTGTCCGATTCCCCATTTGTTATAAAGCTGCACGGCATATTCAGAAATTTCATAAGATCCTGTACTCTGCATAATCACCACAGCAATCTGCGTGGAGGTGCTGTCATTAAAAGCGACGAGCTTGCTTTCCAGGCTTGAAATTTCCTGGCTGCTGAGGGTGCTCGTAAAATCTGTCACCAGCGTTCCTGATTTCGCAGGGAAATCCTGAGCACCTATAACGGTGTGAACGAAAAGAAAAAATACGAGGAAAATATTTTTCATGTTAAATTTCTTCAGGATCCTGAATTGTTTTGGCCTGATTTATCGCTTTTGCCAAATACAATTTCATTTGACAATTCATTCTTGTCATTCTTCTGATAAGGGAAATTCTTTTGCAATGCTTCTCCTGCCATAAGCACGCCGTTTTTTAGGCCTTCGACAAAATTTCCGGTAGTAAAATGGTTTTGCATTGCCATCTTAATTTCATACCAGAAATCTGTATTCACTTTGGCATTTATGCCTGAATCTCCAAGGATGGCAAATTGCCTTGAATCAATAGCGAGATAAAAAAGGACCCCATTGCGATCCTTTGTCTTATGCATCTTGAGTTCCTTGAATATAAATGCAGCGCGATCTAAAACATTTTCACCGCACTCACTTTCTACAAAAAGTCTTATTTCTCCGCTTGTATTCTTTTCGGCGACAGCAATGGCGTCTTCGATTTGGAGTCTTTCTTCTTCAGTAAACTTGCCTTCAGCGCTCATTAGAATTTAACTTCAGGAGCTTTTTCACTACCCTTATCTGACTCGAAG
This sequence comes from Bacteroidota bacterium, assembly GCA_004295015.1. GTDB lineage: Bacteria > Bacteroidota > Bacteroidia > AKYH767-A > 2013-40CM-41-45 > QQVM01. The sequence goes on from SHNE01000022.1 coordinate 92,513, forward strand.
TAAGGACGGTCTTTGAATCCAAGCAAATTTGCAATCAGCACTCGTGGAAATTTGAGTCGGCTGGTATTGTACGATTGTGCCGCTTCATTGTACTGACGGCGCGCCTCGTTAATTCTGTTTTCTGTTCCTTCCAACTGAGCCTGCAATTCCTGAAAATTCTGGATAGCTTTTAGCTGAGGATAATTTTCTGCCACGGCTAACAATCGACTAAGGGCTCCTCCCAGTTGAGCTTGCGCTGCCTGGTATTGCTGAAGTTTTTCAGGTGTGAGATCATTCGCATCAAGTTTGATGCTCGTTGCGCTGGCTCTTGCCTGTATTACTGCCTCGAGCGTTGACTTTTCAAAATCTGCAGCACCTTTTACAACATTAACCAGGTTTGGAATAAGATCCGCACGACGCTGGTATTGGTTCTCGACATTTGCCCATGATTTATTCACACTTTCGCGTGAGCTTACCAGGCCATTGTAAGCACTGATTCCCCACAGGACAAGTATTCCAAGAACAATCCAGATTGCATATTTTTTCATGATAATTCTGTTGGTTTAGTTTAGGTTTATTAAAAAAATTTCTGCAAAGATAAATGTAATTTGTCGGATAGAACAATTGCAGCCAAAATAATCTGATATCAATTTGATTAGTAAATAAGGGATAAAAGTGGCAAGAGCCTATGCCAAAGGTTTATTGAAAAAAAACCTTTGCGGAGGAGGGTGCTTTACGGTAACAAAATAATATGCCGTAATTTATTCGAAAAAATCTATTCCCAGAATAGAGTGAATAGGAATGTCTACGTTTCCTTTCAGGATAATATAATTTTCGGTGAGATTCCAGACCGTTGTATCTGTAACCATTCTGCCTTCTGAAGTCTCGAAAATGATTTTAACCTTTTGGTGGGAAGCGTTACCAAGCAAAAGAGCCCGGTGCAGATCGGATCTTAAATTGCTATGAAAGTTTGCATCCTTTTCAGCACTGATATTCCTGAACTTTAATCCCGGAATGTCTTCTTTTTGTACAGCTATGGCCTGAATCATAAATGGATGGGTTAATTTTCTTTAGGATAAGAATTTTTGCCGGGGTTTTTCGCAGTTGCTTAGAAAACGAATTACCGCTTCACTTATTGTTGTTAATAAGAGGATAGCTGAATGATTTTTAGGTGGAAAACATTCATGGCAGTAAATTGTTTCAGGCCATCGATCAAATGTTTAAAATGTAAATCAACTATTTACCTGTGAGATGAAACAAAATGAAATTTTCGAATTGTTCAGATGGAGCCTCTGAGCGTTAATTCCTTTAAAATTCTTTCCAGTTCAAGAGGCTTCTGAGTGCCAATCCTTGTATGAGTCCCTTCTTTACTTGTAAGTTCGATCGCTTCATCTCCTCCGGTATAAAATCGAATCAAGCCGTTTAGCTGTAAGTTGAAAACGGCATTGTTCAGGTGGTATTTGCTGTATTTTTTACGCTCGATTTTTACAATGTTTCCAATGTCAATTTTTACCCGGCGCGTAGTCCACAGACCGTCCAGCTCGATATAATTTTTGAAAACACGAATTTTAATATGCAGAACGAAGAGGAGAACAATTGAGATTACGATAATACTTATTCCAAGCCAGAAAAAAAGATCTCCGTTTCTGTCGTTGTGAATTTTCCACCAGTATAAGCCAAAGCAAAACAAGGCCAAAGATAATCGACGAAGCATGCTTAAGGAGTTATAGCCCAGGTATTGCTTCTCTTCAAATAGTGGTTGCTCTTGGTTCACTTTAAAGTTTATTAATAGTTAAGGTAAAAATGTATTGAGTCGATTCGGTAACTTTATATCTCTCGTCAATTCGATGTCCTAAGATACAAACAATGTCTGTACCTGACAAGAGGACGAGGCAATTCTCTTTGTCAATACGGTTCACTTTATTGTCGATCAGGAAATCGCTGACCTTCTTTTTGTTCTTCATGCCCAAAGGGTAGAAGAAGTCCCCGGCCATCCAGGGGCGGACGAGCAAGGGGAAGCTCAGTTTCTTAGCGTCCAGTTGCTGTATGGAAGGCTCTTTTGATACATCCTGACCAGGCATTAACTTCAGGGTTTTTACCTGAATGTGCAGGTTTTCATAATGAAAGCCCTCATCCGATCCGGTCAGGGATACCGGTTTTAAACTTGCTTCTGAACCGCGCTCAATGATGAGTTCATTCCTGTCCCGTAGCATTCTAAGGCCTCCTGAGTAGAAAAATTTACCCGGCTTATTAGAGCCGATGATGCTTTCCACATTCGTGGATTTTAGCCCAAGTGCATTCAGAATCAGTTGAAGTTTGGCAGTCGCCTCGCTTTCTTTTTTTAGTGAAGGGATATTTAATTTCCACTTGTTCTTCCCCGTTGATATGAGAAATTTTGTTGTCAGGCTGCTTGTCAATTCAGCTTGCAAGGCTGCTGATTGCCTGAGGTTCTCAAAATTCTTCTGCATGACAGACTGAAATTCAGGCTGAAGATTTTCGAGAATCGGGATCAGCTTATGCCTGATTCTGTTTCTGAAATAGTCATCTGATGCATTCGATGAATCCTCCCTCCATTTTAACTTTTCTTTTTTGGCGAAGGCAAGGATTTCCTTTCTTGAAAAAGTGGAAAGCGGACGAATATATTCATCGGTCTTAATCGGAATGCCTGTCAGGCCTTTGATACCGGTGCCACGAAGTAAATTAATAAAGAAAGTTTCGATGGAGTCATCTAAATGATGTGCTGTAGCCAGACTCCGGTAATTTTCTTTCTGAAGAATTTCGCTAAACCAGGTATATCTCAATTCCCTCGCTGCAAGCTGTGTGGATACTTTATTCTTCTTAGAATAAGCCTCAATATTGAATTTCTTTAAATGAAATTTAATTCCATGTTTTTGAGCCAGCTTTTTTACAAAATCAGCATCAGCATCTGATTCCTTCCCTCGTAAATTAAAATTGCAATGTGCAACAGAGAAGGGGATTCCGGCTCTTAAAAACAATTCGACCATTACAATCGAATCAAGTCCTCCACTTACAGCCAGAAGAATTTTATTTTCTCCCTCGAAGAGATCGTGTTCATTCCCGAATTGCAAGAATCTTGAAAGCATTTTTTTGTATTCTTGAAGATCAGGCGACAGATGTATAGATTTATTGGAGCGCAGCGATTTTAACCAGGAGGGCTTCTGTTTCTTCAAAATCTTCCTGGTTCTCTTTCGCTATAGCGATAGCTTTATTGGCAGCCAGGGTTGCCTCTTTTTTCTTTCCCAGCTTATACAGCACTGCCGCATAGGTATCGTTGTTTGCATACGTGTTATCGAGCTCGCACGCTGTCTTTGCCCAGCCTTCTGCTTTGTTCAGCATTAGAACATCATCAACTTTTTCATAGAAAGTCCATGCATAATTGTTTAGTTCGTTTGCTTCTTCAGGAGAGTATTTTGACATGTAATCAATTACTGTTTGGGCATAAGCATTCCAGTCATTCTGTTTTTCTGCCTTGTAGATATCTGCCTCAAGAATTATTTTGTCGGCCTCTTTGGACTTTGTGGCAGTTAATTTCCCTTTCATGGTTTCATAGCCAGACATGTCCTTTATATCAACAGCAGTGTAAAGTCCGGCTGAATATATTTTCAGGAGTTTTGCGTTTATAGCCTCAGGTGTGTAAAGGGCCGAGAATTTTTCTTTTTCCGCTTCAAACATCTGAAAAGTTTCCGTGTAGTAATCATTCACATGTTTTTCTATAATGGCCCAGTTTTCCTTGTTGCTGAATTCCTTTGGATCTACCGTATTAAAATAATCAGTGACTGCATCTTTTTTAGAAAGGCATGCTTCATCGAGAAGAGAAAAGTATTGTGAAGCTTTGTCGGCATTGACTTTTCCTCCATTGAATTTTTCTGTACTCGCAGCCAGTCTTTTGTCAGGATCAAGTGCAATCTTTCCTTGCTGTATGAATTCCTTTGCTTCAGAGCTTCCGCACACTCTGTGTAACTCTGTGCCATCCGATTTTAAATAGAGCATCGTTGGGTAATTCTGAACCTTGAATTTTTTGGCGATATCAATTCCTTCGCCTTTTTCCATGTCTATTTTCGCATTGATAAAATTCTGATTGTAGAAATCTGCCACGCTATCATTCGTAAAAATATTTTTTGACATGTATTTACACGGTCCGCACCATGTAGTAAAGCAATCGATAAAGATCATCTTGTTTTCTTTTTTAGCCGTAGCAAGAAGATCTTTGAATGAGCTTTGATTAAAATTTATGCTTCTGTTTTGAGCAGTTGAAATATTTGCTGCAAAAACAAACAGAATAAACAGGTGGATATATTTTTTCATTATGTATTTTTTGGTGTCAAAAGCGAAAGCTAAGCTGAGAATCTGAATAAGATCACAAAAGTACTATTTTGAAAGCTCAATTGGCAATGCTTGAAAGAAATTAACCGAAATCTTGCCGGAAGAATTTCTATGCATGAATCCTAATCACATGGGTTTTCAGTCTATTTTGGAAATTGAGTAGGACTTGCATACTTGTAAATCCCTCTGTGTTTCTAAAATGCGAAGGAGCCTTGCATGCTTTCGGCTTTAAGCAGGCACTCGTGGTACTCTTTTTCCGGGTCTGCATTAATAGTAATAGCACTGCCTACCATAAACGATAAAACTGAATTGTTTTTATTGTAAAGAATGCTGCGGATTACCACATTGAAATCAAAATCTCCGGCAGGATCAAAATAACCGATAGATCCACTGTATAGTCCACGCTTGCTTTCTTCAAATTCTTCTATGAGTTCCATCGCACGGATCTTTGGTGCGCCTGTCATGGATCCCATCGGAAAGCTTGTCCTTATTGCATCCACCGGATGCAGTTCCGGTTTTAATTCTGAACTAACCGTTGAAATCATCTGATGCAGTCTTCGAAACGTTGAGATACCAAATAATTCTTCAACTTTCACAGTGCCTTTCATTGCCGTACGACTCAGGTCATTTCGAACCAGATCGACAATCATTACATTTTCTGCCTGCTCTTTCGGGTCATTGAACAATGCTTCCGCAATAATTTTATCTTCAGATTCGGTTTTGCCCCTTCGGGCTGTTCCTTTGATGGGCTGACTTATTATTTTTCTGTCACGCTTTGCCAGATACCTTTCCGGACTGGCACAGAGTGCATAGAATTCGTTGAGTCGATAAAATGCAGAAAAGGGCATTGGTGACAGAGCATTCATCCTTTCATAGAGTTCCACAGGATTGATGTCTTTAGCAGTACCATAAAACTCCGTGCAATAGTTCATCTCATAAATATCGCCACGTTGAATATGTTCTTTAATCTTTTTGATATTATCAAGGTATTTATTTTCATCTACCACTGCTGAAATTGAAATGGCAGATTTATTTTCCATAGCAATTGGATGTTCCTGAAATAATTTTTCTAAGAATGTTTGAGCTTCAGCCTTGCTATTATGTTCGGGTAAAAAATCAAGAGAGAGACGGTTTTCCGAAACTCTGAGGACATACCTGGGTCGGAAAAAATGTATGGGAGGGAAATGAATTCTGTCAGCGTTTTCCGAACGAAGCTTTTCAACTTCATCTTTGAGCTCATAGCTTAAATAGCCAAAGAGCCAATCTTTTTGTGCAGACTGAAAATTTTCTAAGGCATCAAAAGAGTTTCCCTCGACCTTTAAAGTGTCGATTACATCAATTCCTGCAAGTAAATCATACTTAGAATAGACATCCTTCTTTCCTTGTTCCTGAGAATTGCTGTTCAGGAATGTATATACCGGATAGTCTTGAATGTTTTTATGTATAAGCTGAAGGTCTTTTTTTAAATCAACTACTCGTGTCAGTGTTTGACGCATAAATGCTTCCGTGAATTTCTGATAAATCTGAGGACAAAATTGCAGAAAAATTCAATCGAATTTGGAGGCTTCTTCGGTTTTACTTGAATCTGATACGAGGGTGTTGATTGTTTGAAGTTCTTCCTGAGTCAATTCACGGTATTTGCCCGGTTCAAGATTTTCGAGGGTCACATTCATTATCCTGGTACGGATCAGCCTTTCGACCCGATAATCGAGATAGTCGCACATTCTTCGTATCTGACGGTTGAGGCCTTGTGTCAGAATAATTCTGAATTCATGTTTAGTAGTTTTTTCCACAAAACAATTTCTCGTTACCGTATCAAGAATCGGAATTCCATTGCTCATCTCATTGATGAATTTTGCTGTGATGGGCTTGTCGACCGTCACGATGTATTCCTTTTCATGGTTGTTGCCGGCACGTAAAATTTTATTCACGATGTCTCCGTCGCTCGTCATAAATATTAGTCCCTCAGATGCACGATCTAAACGACCGACAGGAAAAATGCGTTTAGGGTATTGAATATAGTCGATAATATTGTCCCGCACATTTGTCTCTGTTGTACAAATGATGCCGGGCGGTTTATGAAAGGCGAGGTAAACAAAGTCATGTTGAACCTGTATCACTTTTCCATCAACTGTTACGACGTCAGTGTCAGTTACTTTCGTTCCTAACTCAGCAACAGAGCCGTTGACTAGAATTTTACCTTCCTGAATCAGTCTGTCTGCTTCCCTTCTTGAACAGTACCCGGTTTCAGAAACAAATTTATTCAGACGGGTGGAGATTTTTTCCATGCTATGTTTAAATATTCATCAAAAAAATGCTTCTTATGAATAAACCGAACTAAAAAAATCAATGTGCCGGCTTCTGAAAAAATGCCCTTGATCGATTTAATTTATTGAATTCATGAAAATGCTAAATGACGTAATTGCTGTGTATCAAGATACATTTTTTATCAACCTGATTGCCAATCCTGACCTATATTTTTCTTCATTGAAATGTTTTCTTCTTTAAATCCCTACTGTATTGAAAGTTAGCACGATTCATCCTCAACAATAAACTGTTCTCTCTTGAAAATTTACTAATATTGGGGAGATGAAATTATTTCGACGGCGATTCAAAGGTTTTTATGCCTTCATTTTATTTATTTGCTTCACAAGTATTGCTCCGGCACAGATCGGCCATGAGCGTAGTTATCATGCTCAACTCTATGAAATATTGAATCATGGTGATGCGATTCGGATTGAAAGCCGGATCAATGACATGAAAGATATTCCGTCGAAAGATACCATGGCCTATATTGGGGCATTGAGAATGAAACTGGCGGGCATACTTGGCTCACCGCTTCAAAAACTCAGCACTTTTAAAGAAGGGAAGAAATCACTGGAGAAGGCAATAAGCATGGATTCAATCAATGCGGAGTATCGCTTTCTTCGCCTGATCATTCAGGAAAATGCTCCCGGAATTTTAGCCTATAATCATAATTTGGAAGAGGATAAAATGTATATAATCCAAAAGTTTCCAAAGCTGAATGAATTCTTGAAAAGTGAAATAAGAAAATATGCGAGTACTTCTAAAGTGTTGACACTTGCTAATCTGAATGAATAATTTTATGCCTGATAAAAAAGTTCTGATTGTACATTATTCTCAGTCTGGTCAACTTACTGAGATTGTAGATAATTTCGCTGCAGGATTTAGTGCTGCTGCTGTGGAGAAAATCAAGGTGCGCATGCAAAAAGAATTTGATTTTCCATGGACGAACGAGCGATTTTTTGATGCCATGCCGGAGAGTGTTTTAGGAATTCCTTCCGCATTAGATTCATTTCAACCGAAAGAGGAGTCGTACGACTTGATAATATTCGCTTATCAACCTTGGTTTTTATCACCCAGCATTCCTGCCACTTCCATTTTAGCGAATGAAGAATTCAGAAAGAGATTGAAGGATACTCCAATTGTCACCATCATTGGTGCACGTAATATGTGGTTGAACTCCCAGGAAAAGGTAAAGAAGATTTTGACGGACTGTGGCGCCCATTTGGTTGGCAATATTGCTTTGACCGACAAGAACAATAACCTCGTAAGTGCGGTGACCATTTTGCATTGGATGTTGAGCGGTAGAAAAGATTCTTACCTTGGAATATTTCCTAAACCCGGCATTGATGATGATTTGATAAGTGGAATGGATAAATTTGGCAAAATGGTTAATGAGTCACTTCATAATAATACATGGGAGTCACTTCAGAAGAATCTTGTGAAGGAAGGTGCAGTAGAAGTAAAGTCTAATTTGATGTTTATCGAAGCCCGTGCAGGAAAGCTGTTTTCTATATGGGCAAACCTCATCATCAAAAAGAAAAATCGTCGTCTTTGGCTCATATTCTACAAGTACTATCTGTTCATTGCTCTTTTTGTGATTGCACCAATTGTTTTGACGGTTTATATGCTTATTTTTAAGCCCTTTCTTGTAGCATCCATCCGGAAGAGAAAAAACTACTACCTGGGCTTACAATAATAATTAGTTAAATGTCTTTAAATCAAGTTTATATAGTTCGAACTTCGCATTTTCTGCCGAACGAACCTATCTCTAATGATGAGATGGAAGATTATTTGGGCCTCATTCATGGGAAGCCAAGCAAATCGAGGCGAATTGTGTTGAGAAACAACGGAATAAAGCGCAGGTTTTATGCTCTTAACCGTAAAGGTCAGGGAACGCACACCAATTCTCAAATGGCTGCGCTTGCTGTGCAGGGTCTTTTTAGCGATCGGCCTTCAGAAATGAAGGATCTTCAGTTAATCACCTGTGGTACTTCTACACCCGATCAGTTTTTGCCTTCACATGCTTCAATGGTTCATGGCTGGTTGCCTCAATCCGGAAATGCGGAAGTGGTTTCTCCATCGGGTGCTTGTTGCGCAGGTATGCATGCCTTGAAGTATGCCTATATGGCCATTAAATCCGGTGATGTAAGTTCTGCTGTATCCACAGGTTCAGAAAGGGCATCAAGAATTTTAAGGTCGGATGTTTTTGCGATTGAAGAACAAAATTCTGAATTGCTCGAAGCCAATCCGATAACAAGTTTTGAAAAAGATTTTTTACGTTGGATGTTGTCCGACGGAGCAGGTGCTTTTTTATTGTCTGACAAAAAGAACGACGACGGAATCAGCCTGAAAATAGAATGGCTTGAAGGTGTTTCATTTGCCAATGATGTTGAAACCTGCATGTACATGGCCGGTGATAAATTGGATAATGGTAGCTTGAAAAGTTATATGGATTATTCTCCTGCCGAGATCATGACCAATGCGATTCTCAGCATGAAGCAGGATGTAAAATTACTCAGTCAGCATATCGTTTCCCTTGGCTTTGATAAGATGAAAGTGATTCTGGACAAGCACGGAATTACGGCCGATGACATTAATTATTTTTTACCTCATATGTCCAGTGAGTTTTTTAGAACCAAAATTCTGGATAACATGCTAAAGAATGGTTTTAATATCCCTGAGGAAAGATGGTTCAGCAACCTTAGCCAGGTTGGAAACGTGGGTGCAGGATCGATTTATCTGATGATCGATGAACTCTTCAAAAGCAAGCGCCTGAAAAGGGGCGATCGCATTTTAATGGCCGTGCCTGAAAGCGCGCGTTTCTCCTATATGTTTGGGCTTTTAACTGTCTGTTAAGATGGAAAAGAAAAACGTACCTCAGGATTTTAGCAAACTCGAGAATTTTACAAGAGAGGTATGTTACGCCGTCGATGAAAACGGAAATTATGTTACAGAACTCAGCACAGGATGGGATGTTAAAACAACGGCCTTAGACGTGGCATGGTCTGATATCGAGGCAAGAGTTAATGAGGCACGAAAGCAGGTTCTGGAAGGGAAAGCCAGTCCGGTTCTATTCTTTATGGAATTAAGATTGATGGATATCGGCATCGTAGCTGCCTATACAGGTTTTTGGAAATGGAGCATCAAACGCCACATGACAGCGACCGGATTTAAAAAGCTATCCGAAAAGAAATTAAAGAAATACGCAGAAGCATTTAATGTAACTGTTGACGAGTTAAAAACAATGCAGGTTCATGAAAATTGATTTTGAACACGTACAAGCCGCGCATTGTGAAAATGGCGTAACGAAAAACCTGTTGCGATTTAATGGCGTCGATCAAATCACAGAGCCACTGGCCTTTGGTATTGGCTCAGGATTGTTTTTCATATACATTCCTCTTCTGAAAATAAATAACGGTCCTGCATTTGCTTTTCGTACCATGCCGGGAAATATTTTTAAAAGGACCTGTAAGTCCCTTGGAATTCCTGTCGTCAGGAAAAAATTCAGCTCCAGAGAGAAAGCAGAGAAATTTCTTGAAGAAAGACTCGCTGAAGGAAAACCGGTTGGTTGTCAGGTTGGGGTATACTATTTGAGTTATTTCCCCAAAGAATACCGCTTTCATTTTAACGCACACAATCTTGTTGTCTTTGGCAGGGAAGATGATAATTACCTGATCAGTGATCCGGTGATGGAAACAACGACATCCTTGAGCAAGTATGAACTTGAACGTGTTCGTTTTGCTAAAGGGGCTCTTGCGCCTCGCGGACAATTATACTATCCAAAATCAAATGTGTCTGTTAGTCGGGAACAGATTCAGTCGGGAATTAAAACAGGTATTCGCAGAAACATTCGCGATATGTTATATATCCCCGGAAATTTTGCCGGCGTGAATGGCATTAAATTCACCGGAAAGAAAATTACTAAATGGAGAGATAAGCTCGGTGAACAAAAAGCCGGAATGTATCTGGCACAGCTTGTTCGTATGCAGGAAGAAATAGGTACCGGCGGAGGGGGATTCCGTTTTATTTATGGCGCCTTTCTTCAAGAGGCTCATGCTTTTATTCCAAATGATAAGTTACTGGAAATCTCAACACAGTTTACAAAGGCGGGTGACTTATGGCGTTCTGCTGCCGTGCAAGCTGCCGGAATTTATAAAGGCCGTTTGCAAACACAGGAAGATTTCAATGACATGGGTGAATTTCTTTTTCAAATAGCAGATCTGGAGAAACAAGCCTTCACTGCTTTGTCGAAAATAAAATGGCAGTAGAGGCAGAGTCTGCATTAAAGCTTGATAAACTTAGCTTTCAGTATAAAGGAAGTCCGGCTCCCTCTATAAAGGACTTACACCTGGAAGTAAGAAAAGGCGAACGTTTTGGTTTACTTGGACCCAACGGAGCAGGGAAAACTACTTTGATGCACTTGCTTTGTGGTTTACTATTGCCCGGGTCAGGTTCCATTAAGCTTTTCGACACTGATTTATCCGAAAGTAAAATTTCACACAGAAAACGATTTGGTTTTGTGCCGCAGGATTTTTCTTTTTATCCTGAACTCAGCCCGGTAGAAAATTTGAATTTTTTCGGTGCTTGGTACGGTTTAAAACAGGATAGGATAATGAAACGTTCCAAGGAATTGCTTCATATTTTGGGATTGACAGAAGTAAAAGACAAAGCAGTAAAGACTTTTTCCGGTGGGATGAAACGCAGAGTAAACCTCGCCATCGGTGTAATACACAAGCCGCAAATACTTTTTTTGGATGAACCCACGGTTGGAGTGGACGTCCAGACTCGCAATGCCATCATTGCCTATCTAAAGCAATTGAATCGCGATGGCATTACTTTATTTTATACCTCTCATCAAATGAAGGAAGCCGAAGAGCTTTGTGAGAGAATTGCATTGATAGATGAAGGGAAGATTGTTGTTTCAGGTTCTATTTTTCAATTGTTGAACGATAATAAAGAACAGGATCTTGAAAAATTGTTTTTAAAATTGACAGGTAAAGATTTCCGGGACTGATGTACAAGTTATATGCCACTTTACGTAAAGATTTGTTATTGCTCCTTAGAGATAAGGTAGGGATTACCTTTATTTTTATCATGCCTGTTATTCTTGTACTGATAATTACAAGTATACAGAACAGTGCTTTCGATATTGTAAACAATAATAAAGTTCCGGTACTCATTTCGAACCAGGATAATGGGGAAGCAGCTGTACAGTTTTTAGATGCACTGGATAAAATTGGTTTGTTTGAACTTCACTTGCTTCGGGATTCAGTTAATCCTGTTGATCTCGCAGCTCGAATGCATCAGGAGGATGCATTGCTTGCCATTACTATTCCCATTGGTTTCAGCGAAAGAGTTTCTAAAAGAGCGGTGATTACTGCAAATAAAGCATTTCAGATTCTTGAAACACCGGAAAGTAAGTCAACTCAGCCTTTAGTTTCCGACACTGTTATTCTTTATTATCATCCCGTACTCCAGGACAATTACCGATTGAATATTCAAAATGGCTTGCATAGTGCACTGAAGATGGTGGAAACTAAGCAGATTTTGAAAGTCGTTTATCAGAGTCTGAATGAAGATGCAAATGTTCAGCAGGTTGATGAGGATATCTTCAAAAGCGGAATTGATGTATTGGAAGTTCCTGTATCCAGAGGAGGAATTAAAACTATTCCAAATGCCACCCAGCATAACATACCTGCATGGACAATCTTTGCCATGTTTTTCATTGTGATTTCCCTTGGCAGCAGTCTTGTTAAGGAAAAACTGAGCGGCAGTCACCTTCGCTTAAAAACACTGCCGACAAATTATCTGATTTCTCTTGTCTCAAAACTCATTTTGTATACAGGCGTATGTCTCGGACAGGTATTAGTAATCTTCTCACTCGGAGTTTGGCTTTTTCCGCATATAGGACTGCCGGCTCTCAATCTACCTCAGGATCTCTTTGGTTTATTTCTTGTTTCCCTGATTAGTGCCTTATGTGCCGTGAGCTATGCCATCTGTATTGGTGTATATGCAAGAACGCAGGAGCAGGCCAATGGATTCGGTGCTGTTTCCATTGTAATTCTTGCCGCCATTGGTGGCATTTTGGTTCCCGCTTTCGCTATGCCGGAGGCTTTTCGTTCATTCATGGCGATTTCTCCGCTGCATTGGAGTCTCGAATCCTACTATGGTTTGTTTCTTGAAGGCGGAAAACTATCCGATGTTTGGGGAAACCTCTTACCTTTGCTGGCAATCACCTTTATATTGCAAATTCTCGCTTTCGCGGGATTAAAAAAGAATAATTTAATTTGATTAGCATTTTATGGAAAACACAGTATTAAAAGAAGAGTTGAAGGCGAATATCGTGAAGTTCTTAAATCTTATTTCTGTAAATCCTTCTGATATAAAAGATGATGAACCTTTATTTGGCGAAGGCCTCGGTCTTGATTCCATTGATGCAATCGAGCTCATCGTTTTGTTGGATCGTGTGTATGGAATAAAAATTACTGATCCCAAAGAAGGTCGTAAAATATTTATTGATATAAATACGATGGTAGATTATATCGAAAAAAATCGCACCAAGTAATTTTCATGACAAAAGTCTTTGTCACCGGCATGGGACTGATCACCTCTCTCGGAGATTCAGTTGTAGAAAACCGCAATTCATTGTGTTCCGGTAAATCGGGTATCACCTCACTCGAACTTTTTAAATCGAAGTACGCCGATTCCTTACCCTTTGCTGAAATTAAAATAGCGACAGAGAAGCTCAAGGAAATTCTCTCTGTTGACTCAGCTGATTTAACAAGGACAAGCCTTCTGGCATTACACGCATGCAAACAAGCCATTCTCGATAGCGGCCTGGATTCCTCTCAGGTAAAATCAATGCGCACGGCTATTGTTGGGGCGAATACGGTGGGAGGGATGTGTCTCACGGATGAATTATATAAAGACTCAAACAGCAAAGAGAAAGGCTCTCCTTTTCTCGCTTCTTATGATGCAGGTTCTGTTACGCTTTTTTTACAAAAACATTTTGGTTTGAAAGGGATTGCGAATACAATTAATACAGCCTGCTCTTCATCGGCTAATGTCATCATGTATGGATCACGTTTAATTAAAAACGGACTCGCCGATCGTGTTATTGTTGGAGGAGTTGATAGTCTGGCTAAGTTTACCATCAATGGTTTTAATTCCTTGCACATTTTATCGAAAGAAGCTTGCAGGCCTTTTGATAAAAGTCGCCAAGGCCTGAATCTTGGTGAAGGCGCCGGTTTTTTGATTCTTGAAAAGGAAAGTTTAGTTCAGAATAGGAATGTTTATGCAGAAGTGAGTGGTTACTGTAATGCAAATGATGCATTCCATCCATCCTCCTTATCTGAACAAGGCGATGGACCTTTCAATGCCATGAAAGGAGCTCTCGATCTTGCCGGGATTTCTACAAAAGATATCGATTATATAAATGCTCATGGAACAGCCACTGAAAATAATGATCAGGTGGAAAGTGTTGCATTGCTTCGATTGTTTGGAACAGTTCCGCCTTTCAGTTCAACAAAGTCAAATACGGGACATACTTTAGGTGCGGCCGGAGCTGTTGAGGCGATTTTCTCTATATTAAGTTTGTATCATTCAGAGTTATATCCGCATCTTAGATTTACTGATCCGATTCCTGAAACTAAACTTATTCCTGTGCAGGAATATGAAAAAAGGGATATGAAACATGTTATGTCAAACTCCTTTGGCTTCGGTGGTAATTGCACATCATTGGTATTTTCAAAAGTCTGAAAGATGCTATACATACATAAAGCAAGCTGCATATCTCCTCAGAACACTTTCAACAATGTTGATCTCAGCATTTTAATGCCTTCTTTTGAGAATATGTTGCGTGCTATCGAGCCGGGTTATGAAGGTATTCCACCCGGACAATTGCGACGTATGGGTAAAGCAGTCCGATTGGGCGTTGGTGCCGCATTGCCCTTGCTTAAAGATTCTCCTCAACTTGCCGGAATTATTTTGGGAACTGCCAACGGAGGTATGGAGGATTGCATTAAATTTCTGAATCAGATTATTGACTACGACGAAGGAACTTTAACACCAACAAATTTTGTTCAAAGTACCACCAATGCCATTGCTTCTCAGATTGCATTTATGTCAGGAAACAAAGGCTATAATATTACTCATGTACACAGAGGTTTGTCTTTTGAGAATGCTTTGCAGGACGCAATGATGCATGCTATAGAAGACCCGACAAAGACTTACCTCCTCGGTGGTGTCGATGAAATTTCTGATTATAATTTTAATATTGATTTTTTATTGGGATGTTTTAAAGAGAAATTTACTTCCAATGATGCTTTATTCAATGCGAACACGCCCGGCACGATTGCAGGTGAAGGCGCTGCAATGTTTCTTGTTGGCGGACAAAAAGAGAACTCTTTAGCTTGCATGCACGCACTTTCGGTATTGACTTCAACTGATGAGAGAGAACTAAAGGAAAGTTTTGCAGAGTTCATTTACTCTAATAATATTAACTTGGAAGAGGTTGATGTATTTATTAGCGGAGAAAATGGAGACAGACGTCAAGACAATTTTAACACAGAAATCGAACTAGCCATGCCTCCGGAAATCGGAATAGTTCGCTATAAGCATCTAACAGGGGAGTATCCAAGTGCCTCAGCTTTTTCGCTTTGGTTGGCATGTCATCTCGCTCAGGGAAACACAGCCCCGGCTCATATGGTTAAAAAAGTAGGTGCTAAGAAAACCTGCAGGAATATTTTAGTTTATAATTGTTATCAGGGATTGCAGCATAGTTTTATGCATGTAACAAGCTGATCGCCGTTTTTTTTAGCCTTTTTTGGATATATTTTAACCTGTTGCATCTTTCATTCAGAAAATTCTGATTGAAGATGACTGGTAGCTGAAGGCTTATAAAATTGATTATGCTTTCTAGTAGGCTTATCCAATCCGCAAACTAGTCATAGCAATCGACCCCATTACACTTTTATCATTGAAAAAGTTAATTTTTTCATCCTTGCCTTGTAAACCGAGGGTGTAGAGGAGGGGTAAATAGTGTTCCGGAGTTGGTATAGAAAGTTGGAATGCGCTACCAAGTGATTTGTAATCGATGAGTTTTCGGTGCTCGCGTTTATTGATTAGGTTTTTCATTTCGTTTCTGGCCTCTTCAGCCCAATCAAAACCGGAGTCTTGTTTGCTCCAGTCAACTTTTCCAAGGTTGTGTACCATATTTCCGCTGCCTAGGATGAGAATTCCTTTCTTACGCAGAGAGGATAATTCCTTTGCAAGTTCATAATGATAGCTTGCAGATTGCGTTCTGTCAATGCTCAATTGGATAATCGGAATGTTGGCTTCGGGATAAAGATGTTTAACTACGCTCCAACAACCATGGTCAAGTCCCCAGCCATCATCGAGTCCTATTTCTGTTTGCTGAACTATTTTTTTTGTCTCCATTGCCAGCTCAGGGCTTCCGGGGGCGGGATATTGTGCTGCAAACAATGCTGCCGGACATCCGCCAAAGTCGTGGATTGTTCTGGGTTGTTTCATTGCCGTCACAAAAGTTCCTCTCGTTTCCCAGTGTGCTGAGATACATAAAATGGCAGCAGGAAGGGGCAGGTTTTTAATAGATTCCTGCCAGCCTCTGGTGAAAGTATTCTGCTCAATAGCATTCATCGGACTTCCATGCCCGTAAAACAAAACCGGCATCTTTTCAGTCGTTTTGAATGTCGAACTGCTTTTTTGAAATTCTTGTAAGTTCATAGCTGCACCTGTTAAGGGAAGGAGTAAAAGGGATTGTAGAAAGCTCTTCCTGTCCATGGAGTAAATTGTTAAAGCAAATTATATTTTTTATGGGAATTTGGTATTCATACAAAAGATTTAAAGCAAGGTAAATTTAGATGTAAATACAGAACGTTTTAATATCAGTTCTTGCATTGGTAAATTGAATATTGTTCCGGTTAATTGCTTGGCCGAATTCGAAGCTACGAATTTCTTTGGCGACTCATACAATAATTTTATAATTAGCAGAACGAGTTGCCAAGCCCCGGCCTGGACATTTTAGTTGGCCCAATGTTAAGACTGGTTCTATCCACTAATTTCAATGCAGGCTAGTTCTTTATAAGCCGGGTTAGAAATAAAATCCATTATTATTTCGCTTTTAGAAATTAGTAATTCAGCAATCTCCTTAGTGCGATAATTCCCCATTCTCAACCAAATAATTTTTGGTGGATGGCCGAATAAATTTGCAATATCAAAAAAGTCTGAATCAAAAGTCACTATAGAAAATCTGTTCTCCTTAGCATAGTTCCAAATTTGCATATCGGAAAAATTTTCTAAGCCAAGAACTTTTACCTGTCCTGATTCCGGAAAAGATTTTTCAAGCCTCTTTATAATTCGAAAGGAAATATTTTGGTCGAAAAGGAGTTTCATTAAGCTACCCTGGTTCTATGCTCTCTGTCAGCTGCATAGGCTAAACAGGCCTGAATGTCATTCTCGGTCAACTCGGAATAATCTTCGAGAATCTCCTTGGTTGTCATTCCGCTAGCCAGCCAGCTAAGCACATCATAAACTGAAATTCGCGTATTGAGAATGCAGGGCTTACCAAATCGTACTTCTGGATTAATAACTATAATTTTTCTATAGTCTGTCATTGGAAACTATTTTGTCAAATATACAAAATTCCTAACAAATATGCAGGCGCTAAGAATTAGGCCTAATCTCACAAGCATGAGCGTGTAGAACGAAAATGCCGTAATAATACTGGTTTAAATACTTAGGCATACGTCGATAAATGTTATATTTTTTTTTCATGCATGCACGAATATTCTTGCTTTCTATATCATACTCTCGACTTATAAAGTACTGGCGGTTAATTGCGGTTTTTTAGGCGTGATTAAAACAATTTTTATTCGTGCATTCGTGGCAAAAATAGAGTAGAGGCTTTATTTTAAAACTAAATCTTTCATCGCTTCAATCCAATCAGCATCATCATTCAAGCTTGGTACGAGTAGTACTTCATCACCACCGTGTTCACGAAAAAGTTCATGGTATTCAACGCCAATTTCGTGGATCGTCTCCAGGCAATCGCTGGTGAAAGCTGGTGCAAAGACCAATAGTTTCTTATCGCCTTTTTCAGCTCTTTCTTTAATAACAAAATCGGAGTAGGGTTTAATCCATGGATCCTTACCGAGCCTGCTTTGAAAACAAATGGTATATCTGTCTTTTGGAATGTTTAGAGTCTCTGCAATTTTTCCTGCCGTCTGAAAACACTGCGCTCTGTAGCAGTATGCATTCTTTTCAGTGAAGGTTTCGCAACAAGAGTTTCCCAGACATTCTCCAAAAGCATCGGCCTTTTTAATTTGTCGCTCCGGTAGTCCATGAAAACTAAATAATATATGGTCAAAACTCTCCGGTGATAAACTCTTCCCAATTTTAGAGAATGTTTGAATGAAACCGGGATGATCACAAAAGCTGTTGATGAATTTTATTTCCGGCACAACCTGCCAGCCGGATACTATATCCATCACTTTTTCATGTACACTTCCTGTGCTGGCTGAAGCATACTGCGGAAAAAGTGGCAGTACAATAATTTTTTTGTAAACAGGTTTCTTGAATTTTTCCAACACGCTTTCCAAAGAGGGACTCTGATAACGCATGGCAAACTCAACTTGATAATTTGATCCTAAACTTGTTTGAAGTAATTCTGCCTGTCTCCTTGTATAATGGAGCAGGGGCGAACCCTTTTCATTCCAAATAGTTTTATAAAGTTTGGCCGATTTTGGTCCCCTCAACGGTGCAATGATTAAATTGATAAGTAAAAAGCGATTGATGAATGGAATGTCAATTACTCTGGGGTCCATTAGAAATTCCCTGAGGTATTTCCGTACATCAGAGGTAGAAGGACTATCCGGTGTTCCCAGATTGACGAGAAGTATTCCTGTTTTTAATTCCTGACTCATTATCTAATTGATTGTTTTTTCTTTGGTGCTGTTGGAGAAGACTTTTTCGACATGAAATTATAAGCGCAGTTCAGTGCATCTTTAAACATTTTTTTCTTTACTAATTTTAAGTTGACAAATGTTGCGCCTTGCAGTCCCCATTTGCCTTTAACCGGATAAAAAATATTTTCATCATAAGCGCAAAATACACTTTGATCTTCCGGGGAAAGTCTCAGCATGGCTTTATCATCTTTTTCCCAATATGTTCCAAAGATTTTATTATTTACTCTGAAAGAAGGATTATCAAAATGATCTTGCTCTGTGGCCCCGGCTAATGATAAAGCCATTTTTTGATATTCTTCAAATTTTATCATGATGAAAATTCCCTTTCTGCTATGTCCATTCCGCTTGCTTACATATGTATCGCCCTGTTTGCAGTAGTAGCCATGCAGGCTTCTTTAAAAGCTTCCGTATATGTTGGGTGAGCATGACTCATACGAGCGATGTCTTCAGCAGATGCTCTGTATTCCATGGCCACAACAGCCTCAGCGATCATGTCTGCGACACGAGGGCCTATCATATGTACTCCGAGAATTTCATCTGTTGCCTCGTCTGCAAGAACTTTCACAAAGCCATCTGTGTCCATACTTGCTCTTGCTCTGCCACTTGCTTTGAAAGGAAACATTCCCTTTTTGTATTTCGTTCCGGCCGACTTCAGCTCTTCTTCTGTGTAACCCACAGCGGCAACTTCCGGCCAGGTGTATACAACTCCCGGGATTAGTAAATAATTAATATGTGGTTTCTGTCCGGCAATCAATTCTGCTACGAGTACACCTTCTTCTTCAGCTTTATGCGCCAGCATGGCTCCACGCACTACATCGCCGATAGCATAAATTCCTTTTACATTTGTTTCAAGGTTTTCATTCACTTCAATTCTTCCTCTCCCATCTTTTTTTACCCCGGCTTTTTCAAGTCCTAGTTTATCAGTATAAGGTATACGACCCACACTCAGCAGACAATAGTCTCCGGTCAAATCAAGTTTCTTCCCGGATTGATCTTCAGCACTCACGAAAACTTCTTTTCCTTTGACTTTGGCAGAGGTAACCTTATGCCCAAGAAAAAATTCAAAACCAAGTTTTTTCAAACTGTTTTGTAATTCTTTACCAAGTGATTTGTCCATCGTTCCAATGATGGAATCGGTAAATTCTACCACGGATACTTTAGATCCCATCCTTGCATAAACTGAACCTAGTTCCAATCCAATAACACCGCCGCCTATAATGATTAAGTGTTTAGGAATTTCTTTCAGATTGAGTGCCTCGGTAGAAGTGATGATTCTTGTTTTGTCAATTTCTATGCCCTTAAGCTCCGCAGGCTTTGATCCCGTAGCTATAATGAATTTTTTGCTTTCGATTTCTTTGCTTTTGCCATCTGATCCAAGTATGCTCAGTTTATTAGCAGATAAAAAACTACCATGCCCTGTGTAGACGTCAATCTTGTTTTTTTTCATCAGGAAATTTATCCCGTCAACATTTTGTTTAACCACATCGTCTTTCCGAAGAATCATCTGTGACAGATTAACTTTCAAATCCTTTAGTTCAATCCCATGGGTTTTGAAACTATGTGAAGCATTGAAATAATGTTCTGATGAGTCGAGCAATGCTTTGCTGGGGATACAGCCGACATTAAGACAAGTTCCCCCTAATGTCGGATACTTCTCTATAATGGCTGTTTTCATTCCAAGTTGCGCAGATCTTATAGCAGCAACATATCCTCCCGGCCCTGATCCAATTATGGCGATATCGTAATTCATTGTTTTGAAATTTGTTTGTAATGTAATCTGATGAAAAATAATTTATACTAAGGAAAGCAAATCTACCACCCCAACGTCCTCTTCGCACCCATAAACAACAGCATGCTTACAGAAATAAATGCAGCGATAAAACCGATATAGTCTCCATACCTTGCGTAGAAGGTAATGATATTATTCTTGTAAATGGTTTGACTGATGGCATCTTCTTCCCACCATTTAGTCTCTTGCATAATATCACCTCGTTGATTGATGAAACAAGATATCCCTGTATTTGCTGAACGGGCCACACTTTTTCTGAATTGTACTGCGAGGATTCTGGCGTAATCTTTATGCTGTCTGTACCCCGGAGTATCGCGCCACCATCCATCATTGGTGATTACCGCAATCATCTGTGCGCCGGCACGAATGTAATTTGACATGAAGCCACCATAAATGGATTCGTAACAAATAGCAGGTGCTATTTTCGTTCCGTTAGAAGTGATAAAATTCGTTCTCTCTGCCTGCGTACCCAAACTGCCGGATGTGCCTCCCAGTTCAATGGTATAATTATCCAGAAATCCGAAAATGCGTGGATAGGGCATCATCTCTACACCGGGAACCAATTTTGATTTGTGATACAACTGAACACTGTCTCCATGATTTAAGAGCATGGCTGTGTTGTATGCATCGTAATATTGATCGGCATCCTTAAATTTTCGGGCGGACAAAGGTATTTTTTCTCCGGGCTCATAGGCATGATAGGATGATAATCCTACAAGAATCTGCAAATGAGGAAAGGCTGCATTAAAATTACGAAGTGTGTTTATGTTTTTATCAATAAAAATTTCTTCTTCCCAAATTCCTTCTGCAAGTGCCGTTTCCGGTCCAATGAGAATATTGGTGCTGCTGTCTATCATTGTGGCACTCAGCCTTAACAACTTTGCGAGCTGATCCGCTGCCGGTCCGGAAAATTTTTCATTGTAAGGATCAATATTCGGTTGTACAACAACAACTTTTACAGGATCTCCTTTGTCACTTCGTCTCTCATAAATGAATTTTGACAGAAGCAGTGGAACTAAAAACAGCATGACAATCAACAAAGACAGCACCAGGGTGTTCAGGCGTGAAATTTTTGGTATAGTGTCTTTTTTAAAAAAAGTCTTTATCAATTGGTACAAAATAATATTCATCAATAGTACCCAGAGTGAGCCGCCAAGCACTCCTGTAAATTCATACCATTGGATCCATTCAGGATTATGTGCGAATACATTTCCAAGGGTAAGCCAAGGCCAGGAAAGTTCCCAATTCAGATGAAGGTATTCGAAGGCAATCCAGTATGATAAGAGGGATACATAGCCAATGAAGGTTCCGTAGCGTTTTCTGGTCGTGAAATAAATCAGCCAGATGAGTGACATCAGTAAAGCATTGGCTGCTAAAGCGAAGATGCTGCCAACATCAGAAGCGTACCAAATCCAATAGGTTGTTAAGACATTCCAAGTGAGCAGGCTGAGGTAGTAATAACCAAACATTTTATAGCCGGGTCGCTTCGTTTCATGACTGAGGAATTTTTCTTCAAGCCATAAAAGCGGAATAAAGGCTATGAATATCAGGGGACTAAAGCCACGCTCAGGCCAGGCCAGCCACAATAATGTGCCACTTAACAAAGCAGATAAAATGTAAATAAAGGGGGATCTTCGCTTTCCCATAATCTTCTGCAAGATTGTCAAAATATTAATTTTAGGGAAATGCTAAGAGCAATTAAGCTTCCTTCTAGCCGTTTTTCTTTGAAATAAGGCTTTAGAATTTTAATGGCCAGGACAATTAAATTTAAGCCTTCGGGGATAAAATTCCGGCCTAAGGCAGCTGAGCCGTTTCAATTCTCTTTCTTGACGATGTAAGCGGTGTTTGCTTGTGCCAAAGGCGTAACGACAATATCGTTCAAGACTACGTGGGCAGGTCTGGTAGCAGCGAAATAGGCTATATCGGCGATGTCTTCAGCATGTAAGGGCTCATATCCCAAATAGGATTTTTTAGCGCGCTCTGCATCTCCTCTGAATCGTACTAAAGAAAATTCTGTTTCTGCAGCGCCGGGATCGATGGATGTCACCTTTATTCCATGCTCGAGCAGATCAATGCGCATACTTTTTGTCAGGGCATCAACAGCGTGTTTGGTAGCGCAATAGACATTTCCTCTGGCATAGGCTTCTTTTCCTGCAATAGAACTGATATTGATGATGAGCCCCTGCTTTCGATTGATCATCATCGGCATTATTTGTCTTGATACATACAAGAGGCCTTTTACATTCGTGTCAATCATCACTTCCCAATCATCAATGTCTCCTTCTTGTATGGTTGAAAGTCCGGATGCAAGTCCTGCATTGTTCACCAACACATCAATCTCTTTCCAGTCATGCGGAAGTGATTGAATATTCTGTTGCACCTTAGCTCTGTCTCTTACATCGAATGGAAGAGACAATACTTTTACTCCAAATTGCTCTCGTAAATCGACCTCAATCTGATTCAGCCTGTCTTCACGCCTCCCATTGATAATAATGTCCCAGCCATGCGCTGCAAATTTATAAGCAATAGCTTTTCCAAAACCGGCAGTCGCGCCTGTGATAAAAATTATTTTTCTGTTGTTCATAGTAGTTTCTGTTAATCCTAATATCAGGAAATATCAGCTTCGTTTAATTTACTTTTCCTAACCGAATAAAGAAAATAAATAACGAGTCCGACCAAGAGCCATATTCCAAAGCCTATCCAATTTGAGATGCCCAATTCACTCATCATATAAAGACAGGAAATTAAGCCTAACAATGGAATGAGAGAAAGGTTTTTAGTATATGCATAATAAGAAAGTACGAGACTGCAGATCATGAAAATCCATAATGGAATTTTATGTTTAAATACATTCCATCCTTCCTCAAATTTTTTATTCTGTGGGATGTCCAGACTTTTTACAAGCAATTCGTAGTTGTCAGGGGGGAGATTGCTTAAATACGATTCTAAGTCATTGGATGCTTTATCAAAACCTGCTCCGTCATTTTCCACAACATAATTTTTAATGAGAATGAGCTCTTCTTTCTCCGCATTTCCAATTAATGTCGACGCATCAACCATCACCGGATCATTTTTAAAAAAACGGATAACATTTTCTTTATTGTAGGTATAGCTCAATACACCCGCAAGGACAATCAGCAAGGGCATAATATATTTCGCATTCATATATGGTGTGCGGAATTTCCCTCTTGGTGCATCAGGTACAGTCTGTAATTTAAGAACTCCTGCACAAACAAGTACGAAGGCGAAGAGTGTTCCGATGCTTACCAAATCAGTTACCAATGTTAAGTTCATAAAAAGTGCAGGTACAGCAGTTACAATTCCTGTTACAATGGTTGCATAACCGGGAGTGCGATATTTTGGGTGGATCTTCGCAAATTTTTTCGGAAGCAAACCATCGCGGCTCATGCTCATCCAAATACGTGGTTGGCCAAGAGCAAACACCAACAGGACACTGGCCATGGCAACAATTGCACTCAAGGCGACAACGCCCGAAAACCAATGTAGTCCGATCTTTTGAAAGACAAAGGATAAGGGATCGCCGACTGCCAACTCTGAGTAATTCACCATGCCGGTTAATACCAGGGCTATGCCGACATACAGTACTGTGCAAATTATTATTGCCCACATCATTCCTCTGGGTAAATCACGCTGTGGATTTTTACATTCTTCGGCTGTGGTACTTATGGCATCAAAACCTATGTATGCAAAGAAAACGGCAGAAACACCTTTCAATACTCCCGAAACTCCATTAGGCATAAAGGGGTCCCAGTTTTCTGTGTTCACATAAAATGCTCCAACAATAATAACCAGCAAGACCACTAATACTTTTATCACAACCATGATATTGCTTGCATTCCTCGATTCCCTGATCCCTCGGTATACCAGCCATGTAATCAGAATGATAATAAATAAGGCAGGTATATCTGCAACAAGATGAATTCCTAGAATCACCGGTGCATTTGTCCATGCGATATATGAATCCTGTAGTGTGGGGCTCAGGTTTTCGAATATTTTACCACTGTTAAGAAGGGCTTCAGCCTGTTCATGCCCATTCATGGCAGTGAGAAAATCCATGGTCATCCATACGGGAATATGAATTTGATTATTGGCAAGTAAACCGGTAAGATAATCTGACCAGGATATGGCTACCGTAATATTTCCAATGGCATATTCCATGATCAATGCCCAGCCGATAATCCAGGCAATGATTTCACCGAAGGCAACATAACTGTAGGTATAAGCACTACCGGAAACGGGAACCATTGAGGCAAACTCAGCATAGGCGAATGCCGCGAATCCACAGGCTATGGCAGTGAATATGAAGAGGAAGATAACACCCGGACCACCACTTGCACTGGCATTTCCTATCGTACTGAAAATTCCGGCTCCGATGATCGCTGCAATTCCAAAAGCAGTAAGATCCCTTACACCAAGGTGTTTGGCCAAAGGAAGATGATCTCCCGAATCACCGCCCGCAGCTTGTTCAAGAATTTTATGGACAGATTTTTTTCGGAAAAGATTCATATTTGATTGAGTTGAGGATGGGAATAAACAAATGTAAAAAGATATTTGAATTCATATAGACAAATGGGATTAATCATTTAGTTCGTAAATCAGATTACATCCAAGGACCGATAATCTAATTTGACTTCTGTAAAGCAGTATTTAAATTGAATTTTCTTTTGGAATACCCAATTTGGATGGGCGCGTAGGCCTGACCAATTGCCGGGAAGCGCCAGCATGTGCGGCTGGCAGGGTCAATTGGTCTTGATTTTTTTGCTTACTTTTTTCATCAAGGAAAAAAGTGAGAAGGGGTTTGTGGGTTGTAGAAGCATGTGTGATTGGGTAATCTGGAAATAGATGACTGAACCTATTATTTTTTAAAAAAATGCTGACCAGATTTCGATGGACGTGTTGGCCTGACCAATTACCGGAAAGCGTCAGCATGTGCTGCTGGCAGCGTTTTTATCCGCCTCCAGAAGGCAATTGGTCTTGTTTTTTTTCGCCAGTAGTCGGACACCGTGCTTAATTTTTTATTAAGAAAAAATTGAGAAGGACATTGTGAGTCGAAGGGGCTTGTGTCATGTAGCAATTTGGAATTAAATGACTAAGTCCATGGATAATAGATGGATTTGTCTAAAATATCCTCAGAGAATTCTGCCCTTAGTACGGTTTTAGATAAAAATAATTTATGCTTAATCTTCTACTCTTTTTTGAAGAATTTTTCTTTTGTAAAAAGCCATTCTGCCCAATAATCTTTCATGATCGATACCGCTGATTAATACAAAGAGGAGAAAAGGCAAGGCAGGAACTCGGTATCTAACCAAAGCACCTATAATAGGAGTGATTAATCCTGCTAAGACAAACATAAGCAGTACAAAAAATAATGAGAATAGGATTATAGGAGGAACAGGATCCAGGTTCTTCTTTCTGTATACTATAGTCGCAGCAATGACGAGAAGAATTAGTATGTTTTCAATAAATGAAAACAGGATGAACGGATTTCCTTGAACATCACCGGGAAATGGTCTTAACAAAGTATTGAAAAAAGCTGTTGGGGAATTTATGAGAATACTCTTCAGCCCATAGTCTAGTTGAGGGATTTCGATAAGGCTTTTCGCTTTGGTTAGCTCTACGAGGCTGTTAAAGTTTTTTTGTTTCCAGTAGATAATATCTGCGACATTGTATTCCGGAAAAATGTAATGGATATTAAAAACAAGAATGAAGTAGATAAGATATGCAGCTACGAATGTAAGAGCTACCTTCCATCCGGTATTTTTTCGTGATAGTATCCAGGCTATTATTCCGGGGAAAATGGATATAAGTACATACAGCTTGGTAAATACAAGCAGAATAAAACTCAGGATAAACAAAAAGATGTATTTAGTTTTAAAATGATTTGTCAAAAGTTTGTTAAATGTGTAAAGCATTATTCCAAAGGCGAAGAGTAATAAGCCATCTTTCAACAGGCCTGATCCCCAAAAAAGTACAGAGGGGAATAAAAATATGGAACAAAAAATCAGTTTCGATGCAGAAGGGATATAACTCCGCATGGTTTTGAAAATGCAGGCCAATCCGATAAACGAAATAAAATTGATAAAGACCACATGAACAAAATAGTAGCCAAGAGAAAAAAAGCGGAAGAAAACATTTAGACGGATGATGGTTTTGTTGTCGTTGAACATCACATCTCTGTTAAGCCAGAAATTCATTTCAGCATAATATTTTCTCAGCTCAGGAGCATCACCACCAATTCCAGTAAACATCCTGACAAAGTCAAAAGGCTTGCTGAACAAAGTGTCAAACATGATTTTGCTGTCGTCAAAAAATTTAAAAGTGTCAGCAGTAGCGCGGTCAGGATAATAGTAAGTATATATAAGTCCAAGCGAAATACCTGCCAATACTTTGAGGCAAAAGGCCATCACGAACCAGGAGCGGGGGATGCCAATCCCTCCGAGTCCGGGTGCTCTAAGAATGAGCGCAATAAATAAAAATAAATAGCCTGTTAGCAGGATCCATTCCATAGCCAATTCTACTCGGAAAAATTAAATTATCTTTGTATTGGGAGAATTATTTATTTGCAATTCTTCAAAAGTAGAGAAATAAATTATCCCTACTTTCGCATAAAATCAGTTTTACATAAATTATATACCGACACATGTCAGAAGTGATGGATCAGGCCGCCGGCCTGGAAACCGCGAAAGAATTAGGACTACTCCCCGAGGAGTTTGAACAAATTAAAAAGTACCTGGGCAGATCGCCAAACTTTACAGAACTAAGCATTTACAGCGTTATGTGGAGTGAACATTGCTCCTACAAAAACTCTATCGTCTGGTTAAAAACCTTACCTAAAGAAGGACTTCATATTCTTGCAGAAGCCGGACAGGAAAATGCCGGTTTGGTTAATATCGGTGACGGATTAGCTTGTGCCTTCAAGATTGAAAGCCATAATCATCCCTCTGCAATAGAGCCTTATCAGGGCGCAGCTACAGGTGTTGGTGGTATAAACAGGGATATTTTCACCATGGGCGCTCGTCCGGTGGCTCAGCTGAATTCTTTGCGATTCGGGAATCCAAACTCAGATAAAACCAAGGCACTGCTTCGTGGTGTTGTTAAAGGTATAGGGGACTATGGAAATGCTTTCGGCGTTCCTACTGTAGGAGGTGAACTGTTTTTCGACGATTGCTATAATGTTAATCCTCTTGTGAATGCGATGTCTGCAGGAATCGTTGAAGTAGGCAAAACCATCTCCGCCATTTCTTATGGACCGGGTAATCCTGTTTTCATAGTGGGCTCGGCTACCGGAAAAGATGGAATCCACGGAGCAACTTTTGCTTCGGGTGATTTGCACGAAGATTCTGCAGATGACCTGCCTTCAGTTCAGGTTGGGGATCCGTTCACAGAAAAATTATTGCTTGAAGCCAGTTTAGAAGTCATTAAAACCGGTGCCGTTGTTGGTATGCAGGATATGGGTGCAGCAGGAATAATTTGTTCTACTTCAGAAATGTCTGCCAAAGGTAAATGCGGGATGGTCATTCATCTCGATAAAGTTCCGACACGTCAGCAAAATATGTTAGCATGGGAAATTCTGCTTAGTGAATCTCAGGAGCGCATGCTTGTTGTGGTGAAGAAAGGAAGAGAAGCGGAAGTACAACAAGTATTTGATAAATGGGATTTGAATTGTGTTCAAATCGGACAAGTGGCCAGCGGAACTCAACTTAAGTTTTACATGGGAGCAGAATTGGTCGCTGATGTGAATGCTGATTCTCTTGTCCTTGGTGGTGGTGCACCTGTTTACAACAGGGAGTATACAGTTCCTTCCTATATCAAAGAGCACAAACGATTTAATATTGATTCAATAGCAGAACCTGAAGACCTCAAACAAGCTGCAGACTTTCTCTTATCACATCCGAATATTGCCTCAAAAAATTGGCTTACTAAACAGTACGATTCAATGGTTGGCACAGTAAACATGAGCACAAATGCTCCTTCAGATGCTGCCATTGTCAACATCAAGGGAACAGATAAAGCACTTGCTTTAACAGTTGATTGTAATGCGCGCTATGTTCATGCAGACCCGGAGCAAGGTTGTGCTATTGCAGTGGCAGAAGCAGCAAGAAATATAGTTTGTAGCGGAGGAGAACCTTCAGCAATTACCAATTGCCTGAATTTCGGAAATCCATATAATACAGAAGTTTACTGGCAGTTTGTGCAGGCAATCAAAGGAATGGGAAAAGCTTGCCGCAAATTTCAAACTCCGGTAACAGGCGGGAATGTGAGTTTTTATAATCAGAGCTCTGATGAAGGACCGGTTTTCCCAACACCAACAATTGGTATGCTTGGAATACTTCCTTCCAAATCCAACCGTATGACGCTCGACTTCAAACAAAGTGGAGATTATATTTATCTGATAGGTGAGTCGAAAAACGATATATCCTGTTCTGAATATCTTTATTCTTTTAATAAAGTAAAAAAGTCGCCGGCGCCATATTTTGATTTGGATGTTGAATATAAAAATCAGCAAATCATAAAGCAGCTGATTCAAAAAGGATTAGTGCAATCAGCGCATGATGTTTCCGATGGCGGATTGTATGTCACCCTCACAGAATCAGCCATGCCACGCGGACTTGGCTTTTCTATCGAGACCGACTTCGACTGCCGTGCCGATGCTTTCCTTTTTGGTGAATCACAAAGCAGAATTGTCGTTTCCGTTCATCCTGATAAACTGGATGATTTTGTAAACATACTCGCCTCAAGCGATGTAGAATTCTCAAACCTGGGCAGCGTAACCGACGGAGAAATTGTCATCGACGAATCAGATTTCGGCTCCATCGCCCAGGCAAAAGATTTATACGACAATGCCCTCGGCAAGCTGATGAGCAAAGAAGTATAAGTCTGATATATTAAAACAACACAAAGCAGAAAAAAGGTTTAGATTTCCGAATGAAATCTGAACCCTTTTTCTGCTTTGTGACCAAAAAAGAAGCACCCCGTCATTCCCTGGTATCTTGTGCTTGAATAGCCACGAGGATAGTTTTCTTTATTAATTTTTTTGACTCCGATCTCTGCGATCATATTCTGTTATGTTATTTCGCAACAAAGGACTCCTAATCGCAAGAGTCTATTCAGCAAAATGCACCTATACTATTTGTTAATTCCCATTTTTACTCTAATTCCCCCCTTGTTTCTTCCACATTTCTTCTGAAATTAGCCGGATGAACATAGCTCCTTGTACTTTAAAGTATTGCCGACCGGCAATTTTCACACTTGTTTTATTTTTCTTCGGAAGCAATCAAATTTTTGCTCAGACAATCGACTATACCTCGGGTACAGATCGACTCAAGAGTTTAGCCAAAAGAAAAGCACTAGAAGAAAATTCTCTGGTGAAGAATGTCATGTTTCGTAATATCGGCCCGACTATCATGAGTGGGCGCGTGGTAGACTTAGATGTTAACCCGGAGGACCCGACAGAATTTTATGTGGCCTATGCTTCAGGTGGACTGTGGCACACTAAAAATAATGGCCAAACATTTGTTCCGATCTTTGATAATGAAGACGCCATTACCATAGGTGATATTGCGGTCGACTGGAAAACGCGTGCGATATGGGTTGGAACGGGTGAAGTAAATAGCAGTCGAAGTTCTTATGCGGGTACCGGAATATATCTCAGTACTGATACCGGAAAAACATGGACCAATAAAGGCCTCATTGAATCACATCACATTGGCCGAATTATCTTGCATCCAACGAAGCCGGGTGTGTTATGGGTTGCTGTATTAGGACATCTATATTCGGCCAATGCTGAGCGGGGTGTATATAAGTCTACTGACAATGGAACTACATGGAAACTTGTTTTAGCTGTAGATGAAAATACAGGAGCAGTGGACATGGATATTAATTCCAGGAATCCCGATATTTTATATGCTGCCATGTGGTACAGAGAGCGCCGCGCATGGAATTTAATTGAAGGGGGAGTAGGTTCAGGAATTTATCAATCACTTGATGGAGGAGAGAAGTGGAATAAACTCAACGGAGGAAGTTCCGGATTTCCGGATGGTGAAGGCATAGGTCGTATTGGCCTTACTGTATCACCTGCTGATCCAAATATTTTGTATGTAATTCTTGACAATCAAAATAAAAGGAATGATACAGATGAGAGGGACAGCTCGAAAATTGATTCCAAGGATTTAAAAGGAATGTCTAAAGAGAAGTTCCTGAAACTTGATGATAAAAAACTGGAATCTTTTTTGCGGGATAACGACTTCCCTGAAAAATATACGATTGAAATAGTTAAAGATCTTGTTAAAACCGATTCAATCTCGGTTGATAATATTGTCGAATACTCCAATGATGCAAATAATTCTTTGTTTGACACGCCAATAATTGGCGCAGAGGTTTATCGAAGTGATGATGCCGGGAAAACATGGAAGAAAACGCATGAGAATTATATCAAAAACCTATTTTATACCTATGGCTATTATTTCGGTAAAATTAATGTCTCTCCTTTCGATGCAAATAAAATTACTGTTTGCGGTTTGCCATTATTGATGTCGACCGATGGAGGTAAAACTTTCAAATCAATTGATGGAGATAATACTCATGGCGATCACCATGCAGTTTGGATGAGTCCAAAACGTGATGGCCACATGATCATCGGCAACGACGGAGGCTTGAACATTTCATATGATGATGGTGCATCATGGTTTAAAGCTAATACGCCTGCGGTTGGACAATTTTACAGCGTGGAGGTCGATATGGCAAAACCGTATAATGTATATGGAGGATTGCAAGATAATGGCGTATGGACCGGTCCTTCCACTAATGTTAGTGATGTGAGCTGGCAGCAATATGGAGTATACCCATACAAATTTATTATGGGAGGTGACGGTATGCAGGTGCAGGTCGATACGAGAGATAATGCAACTGTCTACACAGGTTTTCAATTTGGATACTATTATCGCCTGAATAAAAATGTGGATGGTGAATCGATGTCTGTAAAACCGCGGAATAATATCGGTGAAAATAACTATCGTTTCAACTGGCAAAGTCCGATTTGTCTTTCGAAGCATAATCAGGATATATTATATTACGGGTCGAACCACTTTCATCGCTCACTTTTGAAAGGAGAAGAAATGAAAACCATGTCAGCTGATCTGACTAAAAATTCTATGAAAGGTGACGTGCCTTACAATACTCTTACAACCATTGCTGAATCGCCCATGCGTTTTGGCTTAGTATATGCCGGAACTGATGATGGCATGCTATGGGTTTCGAAGGATGTGGGTTATTCGTGGACTTTCATTGCAGACTCCTTACCGAAAAATTTATACGTAAGTCGTGTAAGTGCTTCCAATAAAGCAGAAGGACGAGTTTATCTTTCCATGAATGGCTACCGGAACGATCATTTCGAGCCCTACGTTTTCGTTTCTGAAAATTATGGAGCAAGCTGGAAAAATATTTCAATGGGATTACCGGCAGAACCGGTGAATGTGATCAGAGAAGATCCGGAAAACGAGAATTTACTTTTTGTCGGGACAGACAATGGTCTCTATGTTTCAATAAACAGAGGTGAATCATGGATGGCCATGAATGGAGGCCTTCCTCGTGTTCCGGTTCATGATGCAGTTATCCATCCCCGCGACGGAGAAATTGTTTTAGGAACACACGGCAGAAGCTTCTACGTGGCTTCCTTGAAAGAAATCCGACAGATCAATGATTCTTTGCTAGGGAAGGATTTAAAAATACTGGAAGTTACTGCGCCAAAATTCAGTAAGTCATGGGGTGCAGATCCGGGTTTCTTTTCTAAACCTATGATCCCTGAGTTGTCCGGTTCCTATTATTCTAAGAATCCGGGGCTATCAACAGTGCGCATTCTAAGTTCGAATGGTATCTTGCTTAAAACTGTAACTGATACTACTGAAGCCGGATTAAATTATTTTCATCCTGTTTTATCTATGGAAGAAACGGTAGCGAATCTATTGTCTAAAAAAATAGGCCGAACAAAGAATCCGACCGAATTGCCTCGCAAATCGGATGATGGTAATTATTATTTGCCTGAAGGAAAATATAAGCTGGAAATTACCCTTGCTTCCGGAACTAAGGAATCAATGGATTTCGAGGTTGGAGTGATTAGTCAGAATTGATTTTCTTTAATCACTCAGATTTTTTCTCCTTGAGCTTATGCTCTATAAAGTCTTTCACCTTCTCGGTGTCGAGACGCTTTGCTAAAATGCGTTTCTCTGCATCCAGCAAATAAATAACAGGAGTTGAATAGATGTCGTAGTAATTTCTGAAATTCGTTTTGTTGTACAGGTCGGAAACATTTATCCATTTAAGATGATGTTCCTTGATGTAGTTTTTCCAGAGATCAATATCAGATTCAATACCTATTGAAAAGACTTCAATGCTGATACCGGCAGCTTTTGCGCTGTCGTAATACTGAGACAGTTTAGGTATTTCAATTTTACAATGACTGCAGGTTGGGTCCCAAAATACCAGGATGGTATAGTCTGCTTTCACATCTTTTAGGTTACGCAGCACCAACCCTGTATCAGGCATAATTAAATTATACGCTTTTTCTCCAAGAATATTCGGCTTGATTTTATCAACACGCTCATGAATCTTGGCCTTTAATGCCGAGTCAGCCCAGAAGGCTTCGTCCGTTAAATAATATTTTTCTGCGATATGAACGAAGATTTTATCATAACCCATAATCTTCGAGGTTTCATAGTAGTTTGCAAACGTGGCAACACAATATTTGAATACTTCTTTATTTGCTCTTGATCTGTGAATGACTGTATCTACTGATACAATGATTGAATCGGGGAGAGGTACAGTAAGCTGTTGTGTGTAGGTTTTTATTTTGTTGTAAAAAATCGGAGTGCGTAGAAGTCGGTCATCGGAGAAATCCAGATCGTCAAAATAGTGAGACTTGTAATACCTGAATTGGAATGTGGAATCTGTTATGACGCCATTCGCATCTTTAGGTGCTTCCGGAACTTCCGGCTCAGACATAGCCCGTATTATTTGAGCCATAAAAGTTTTAGGATAATCTTTAATAATCTTAAAGCGATATTCCTTCACAGCCTTGTCTGCCTGGTTTAGTTCAGCCCGCAAAGAATCGCTTTTATGCTTGTCGTCTTTAGCTGCCTCCAGTTGTGTTTTAATGCCTTGTGTTTTTGCACTTGCATCAATGATGAACAATTGGTGTTCGTTGAACAGTTTGTTTTCGAGTGAGCCTGTAATCTTCATGTTTTTTATGAAGTTTACTGTGTCTGTTTCAAGTGTGAACTTCTGCTCATTCACAATCATTTCAAAATATGTTTTGCTGGGGAGTACTACGAGATAAATACCGCCCGCTAAAGAATCTTTACCTTTAAATAATGCCCAGCCATCTTTATCCACCCGAACAGTGTCCCGTACATATTGCTTATCACCAAAGTGGTTTCCAAGATAGCAGATGGTATCCGATAGGCCTTTAATCCGCACTTTAATTTCATAACCACTGTTGGCCTCTGCAGATGACGTAGAAAATAAAGAGATGAGGAGAAATACTAGACTTAACTTCCGGACTAATGATGTTAATTTCTTCATAGGTCAATTATGGGTATTCTGAATTTGAAAATTATGGATTTATACAAAAGTAACACCTCAGATGTTATTCAGATGAAGGAATTATTAATTGAAATGATTGAAAACAAGAATCAATTTGCTGATAATCAGCATAATATATGCAGAAAATTTGAAACGGATCAAAGATTTCCCCGTAAATCCTGCTCTCTTTCAATGGCTTCGAACAAGGCTTTAAAATTGCCCTTTCCAAACGACTTTGCACCTTTTCTCTGAATAATTTCGAAGAATACTGTTGGTCTGTCTTCCACCGGCTTGGTGAATATTTGTAAAAGATAACCTTCATCGTCCCGGTCAACCAGGATTCCAAGTTTACTCAAAGAAGAAATGTCTTCATCAATTTTACCCACGCGTGCTTCGAGTTCATCATAATAACTTGATGGAACACGTAAAAAGTCTATGCCTCTTTTTTGCAGTTCGGTAACTGTTTTGATTACGTCTTCAGTTAAAACAGCAATGTGTTGTACACCAGCACCACGGTAAAAATCCAGGTATTCATCAATCTGACTTTTTTTCTTGCCTTCTGCCGGTTCATTGATAGGAAATTTTACATAACCATTCCCATTAGAAACAACCTTGCTCATCAATGCCGAATATTCTGTAGAAATATCTTTATCATCAAAGGTGATGATCATTTTGAATCCTAATACATCCTCATAGAATTTTACCCACTCGTTCATTTTTCCAAGTTCCACATTACCTACGCAATGGTCTATAACTTCCAGCCCCACACTCTGAGTAGGAAAGCTTGATTTGGCAGCAATAAATCCGGGCATGAAGGCGCCTGTATAATTTTTCCTTTCAACGAATGTGTGTATGGTGTCTCCGTATGTGTGGATGCTTGCTGTCTTCACTTCTCCAAACTCATCCTTAAAAGTTTGGGGAGCGGTATGCTGCTTTGCGCCGCGCGACATGGTTTCATAAAAAGATTTCTCTACATCATCTACCCACAAGGCCAATACCTTTACACCATCTCCATGTTTGCGAACGTGATCAGCAATTTCTGAATCGGGAAGCAAAGAGGTCGTAAGGACAAACCTGATTTTTCCTTGCTTTAAAACATAAGATGCTCTGTCTTTGACGCCTGTTTCCGGACCGGAATAAGCTGTTAACTCAAAACCAAATGCATGCTGGTAAAAATATGCAGCCTGCTTAGCGTTGCCTACCCAGAATTCAATGTGATCGGTGCCTAAGAGTGGAAGAAAATCGCCTGCCATTTTTTTGTTTTTATCGATGTTAAAATAAATTCTTTTTTTCTCTCCTTAAAATTACTAATTCTGTTAAAGAAGATCAATAGGGGTCTAAAACTATTTCTTTTTCGGTGCCTGTATTCCCCTTTGTTTTGCCATGTCTTCAAGTCGCTGCTGGAAACCCGATTTTTTAACAGGTTTCTTTTTATTCTCCTGAATTTGTCTGTGAATGGCATCTTCATCAAGAAACGCTTTGAAAATGTACTGCTGTCCGAATCCAAACATATTGCTCAGGAAATAATAATAGCTTAATCCTGAAGAATAATTGTTGAAGAATCCGAGGAAGAAAATCGGCATCAGGTACATCATCCATTTCATTTGCGGATTTGTTGCTGCCGTCATTTGCATATTCACTTTGGTGTAAATGATCGTTGAGGCTGTCATCAACAAGGTGAATAAACTCACGTGTGCACCATAAAATGGAATGTTGAAGGGAAGATCAAGGATATTGTCGAAGGTGGATAAATCTGTTGCCCATAAGAATGACTCTTGCCGCAATTCTATGGAAGAAGGGAAGAAGCGGAACATTGCAATGAGAATAGGCATCTGCAACAATCCTGGAATACATCCACCAAGAGGGTTTACTCCGGCTTTTTTATACAGGCCCATGGTCTCCTGTTGCTTCTTCATCGCATCGTCCTTGAACTTCTCATTGATTTCGGCCATCTCCGGTGCGAGTACCTTCATTTTCGCTTGCGACTTGAATGACCCGTATGTAAGCGGAAGAAGGATGATTCTGACAAGAATAGTCAGAAGCAAAATAATTATCCCGTAGTTGAGATTAAAGCTATTGAGAAAGTTAAAGGTAGGAATGACAAGAAATTTATTTACCCAACCGAAAATTCCCCAGCCCAATGGAATTAATTTTTCAAGATTCAGGTTGTCGATTTTCTTGAGTGTTTGGTAGTGATTCGGTCCTGCATAAAAACGCATTCCGTAGGTCTGCACAGGCTTCCTGTCATAAGGCAGGGAGAAAGAGGCAGACATGTTTTTAACGTATTCGCTGTTCTTATCCGTAAAAGTCTCAACAATTGGTGAATCAAATTCCTGATCAGAGATCAGTGCCACTGTGAAAAAGTGCTGCTTGAATGCAATCCACTTCACCTTAGTTTTAAGGCTCTCTTTTTCGTCGCTGGTTTCGCTCAGGTAATCCACATCATCATCAGCAAAGCGATAATAAATAGTAGCAGACGCACGCTCATTATCAAGACTGTTTTCTTTTCGGGTGATATAATCTTTCCAGTCGAGATTTATATAAGAGGAATTTGGTGCAATGACATCCTGAAGTCTCACCACATTTATTTTATAATCGAAAAGATATGAGTCGTCTGCCAATGTGTATACATACTCAATATATCTCCCTTCACCTGCAGGGAGACGCATACTTACATTCTTTTTATTTCCGACTCTTCCTGACGCCTGAAAGTATAAATCTTTGGTGTTGATGATGCGATTTCCTGCCGACAAGCTAAGATTGAACATACTGGAGTCGCTCGACATTAACACAACCGGACGTCCATCCCAGGTTTTGTAATTCTTAAGCTCTATTCCTTTTATTGTTCCTCCATGGGAAGAGATGTTGATCTTAACCAGATTATTTTCAAGACTAAGGATTTGTTCAACACCGTCTGCCGCAGCGGAGAACTCTCCGTAAGCTTCGTTTTTCTTCTCTCTTATTTCGGCAATTGCCGTATCCGGATTTTCAGGTTTGATTTCCTTTACAGAATCTGAATAAGCCAATGCATCCGCACTTGCTTTAGCACTTGCCTGAGCCGCAGCAATAGAATCCCTTTGCTCTTTGAGAGCCTGAATTTGTTCCTGGCTTGGTTGAGTGTAAATTGTGTATCCCACAATCAATAGCCCTATGATGGAAAGGCCTATAATCGAATTTTTGTCCATTCGTTTCTTTAAAAAGGTGGGCAAAGATAAAAAAAATTAGGTGCCTTACCGGATCATATAATGCCAAAAAAGCCGGGATTAACCCGGCTTTTTTTTTATAAAATTCTGAATGATAATTAGTTCTTTACAAATCGAATTTGGCGCACATTGCTGTTTTTATCCATTCTGTCCAATTTGAGGTAATATACCCCCGGAGCCAGATTTTCTACATTGCTTTGCATGTTGTTTGCGCCACGCTGTGTGCTGTTACGTTCCCAACTCACGAGTTTGCCATAAACGTCCAAAATCTGCACATTGATAACACCTTCTTCTTCTTCATAGAAAGAATAGTTGATCACCGCACGGGCAGGATTTGGGAATACAGATAAAGCTTCTTTTGACTTAAGACAATTCAAAGCAACAATGTCTGAATAACTGTTAGCCCCGTCAATATCAACTTGCTGGAGTCTGTAATATACCACGCCATCACATGGCTCTGTATCGGTATAACTGTACTCTCTTGTCTCAGTAGTCGTTCCTGCACCAAATCCGTTGATCTGAGCAACCTTGCTGAAGTTCTCTCCATCAAAGCTTCTTTCCAGTATGAAATAGTCGTTATTGGTTTCAGATGCAGTTACCCATGAACAGAGGTTTCCGCCTTCAACGTTCTTCGCATCGAAAGATATCAACTCAATAGGTAAGGCTGTTCCAAACTGAACGGTTGCAAAATTGAAGAAACCACTTGTAGCAGCATTATATGCATAGCGTCTTGATGTTGGTTTTGGTGGAGGCGGGAATGTAGGATTACAAGGACAAGTCGCTTCCATAGTCCAGCTTCCGGTACCATTAACATCTTTCATCACAGTCAATGCGGCAAATGAACCTGCTGCTCCCGGTGAGAAGAAATTGATAAAGGTTCCGATCGGAAGTGCAAGCATTGTTGGAACACTTAATGTCACAGTCGTTGGCGTTATGGCTGCAATAGTCGCTCCGGCTGGAATAGCGAAACCTAAAACATTCATTCCAACAGCAAGTGCAGGGAATCCCGGAGTGGTAGTTGAGGCAAATGTCAGTACCGTGCCCGGGGCACCTTGAGCCACACTTAATGGGTGACTGATCGATGCAGGCGTTACTGTTCCTACATAATTTGAGTATGTACGATTCCAAAGTGTAAGCGTATACTCTCCGGTTGGTGTTGCAGTACTTGAAATGCTATTCCAGTATCCATGATTCAAAGCAGGACGCTGACTCCAGTCATAGTTGGCACATTCGTAAGGAGGGAATGGACCATTTACCAGTGGAAGATTTGCACCGCCCCAACGAAGGAATCTCATAACAAGGTTATAAGGTGCAGATGGTGGGGTCGTGAATTCAAGCGTAGCTCTTTCCCAACCCTGTGTAGCTTCACCAACAGGGAATTCATAGCTGGCCAATGATGTTCCGAAATAACGACGTAACCATCCTTCAACGAAACTAGTGTTACCACCAATCGTTGCGGCAGCCCCTGCGGTATTTGTAATCACAACTTCATTTGCTCCGGTGATTATTTTACCGTTAGTAAGTGTCAATATTCCGCTTGTTCCTAAAGTCATGTTGTTAAAGGCACCTGCAGAAAGTGTCACTGAGGAGTTTATTGTTTGAGCCATCGTCACATGATTCAATGTGAGATTGCTGTTGATATTTGTAAATGTTTGCGGGGAGTTACCTATAAAACGCAACCTTGAAGCAGCAGGTGATTGGAAAGTAGATGTTCCGTTGAAATTATTGAAGTTCCTCGCAACACTCAGTGTATAACCATTACAATTAAACACACTTGTTCCATTTGATGTGGTGAAATTCGTTCCAACTTCCACGTCAGCATTCATCTGGACATTTCCTCCGCTCTTGTTGATTACAAGGTTAGGGAATCGACTGGCACCCGTAATATTTCCATTGATGGTTTGATTGGCGCCTCCAATGAATTCTATAGTAGAAGTAGGGTCAGCGTTAAGCGTACCTGTATTGGTATAGTTACCACAAATTTGAAGAGTAACTCCCGGACCGATGGTCAAAATCCCTGTGATATTGATATCCTTTACTTGTTCGTTTGCCGTGATAACAGGTTGGTTAAGCGGACCGGCAGCAATACTTGCGTTTGTTACACAGCTCGGCGAACCGCAACCTCCCCAGTTATTCACATTACTCCAGTCACTGTTAGCTCCACCGGACCAGTTAAGAACGGAAGGTGAGCCAAATAATACCGGAGATGATGGACCAAAATCGAGGGTAAAGCCTGCTGTTAATCCGGAGGTATTGTTGATCATCAACATATATGTTTCTCCGGCTGTAACAATAATATCTCTTGAATAAGGTCCGTCTGTTGTCATACAGAAGGTACATAAACCGATACTTTGCATACCGGTACTTCCACCGGTGGTACTGTAATTACAAGATGTAATGGTTTGTGTATTAGCCATGATGGCTGCACAGGCTGCAGTCGTAGTCTGACCGCTAATATTCCAAAGTACCCAGTCGTAGTTGATATTACTGGTTGGTGTAATGTCAAAGAACAGGACACCGTTTGTAGCAATGGTAAATGTAAAAAATGCAGAATTGTTTTCTCTTGCACCTGTTGCCGGAACACATCCATAAGCTGATCCACCCGGACCAAGGTCACAAATATTACCGGCTCCCTGGAAGCCCGGAGCGCCGAAAGTCGTTTGTTGTGCACAGATTTGTGTCGGCAGAACACAGTCTTGCTGTGCTATTGGTACTGCAGGAAGAGAATTGTCATAAATCGTAATTCCAAAAGTTCCGGTTAATCCATTTCGACCGTCAACAACTACATAGTATACAACACCCGGTGTTAATCCGGTAGCTATTAATTCGGATGCAGTAGTGGTAACACCGCATTGTGAATAATCATCATTACAATTGGTTCCTCCATATGGGGTGAGGGAGAAACAAAACGATCCCTGATAAAGTGCAATCTGTGTATTCGTAAGTGAACCAAGGGTGGTTCTGATTCTTACTTGTCCTGATGGAGGAGCAGTAAAGGTATACCATACAGTATTTAAGTCTGCAGCGCCTCCCGGATTTGCCCAACAACCTGGTGCAGCACCTGCACCTGTAGGAGGATAAGGTTCATTCGTTCCGTCACTGCAAGAGTTGTATCCGTTATACGATGTTCCCAATGTTAGTGCTAAAGCATTACAAGGTTGATCGTTTGAAGGCGGACCACTTGGGCACTGGTCAACTACGCATAATTCAAATCCACCACTCAAGCCGTTCTTAGCCCAGACTCTCACATAAAGTACTGCTCCCGGAGTTTGTCCGGTGAGTAATAAATATGGCATGGCAGGATTCACACTGCTATTATCATTACATGCAATTTGTGTAAATGTTCCGCTGCAATTTGGTGCAGAATAAACAGCCATTAAGGCATCCGGTATATTTATACTGCGCATGTCTATTGAAATCTGACCGCTTGCAGGAACGGTGATGGTAAACCATACGTCCCGACTGCTTGTGTTAAAGTTTCCACAAGTTGCTACAGTTGCCGGAACTCCTCCTTGCACCGTATTGGTGGCACATGAAGTTGTATACGGAGCATATACGCATCCTGTATTAACCGTTAAAGCAATTGCCTGACATGGGTTGTCGTTAACAACAGCAGTGCTACAAGGTGTCTCTACACAGAATCCGAAATCTCCCGTTCTGGTGGTTCCTCCATGCCAGATGTAGTGACGGATGTAAAGGAATTCTCCCGGGATCAGTCCGCCCAGTGATATATAAGGCATCAATCCCGGACCGCTCAGGTCGTCACAAGCTAATTGAGTGAGTGTTGAACAATTTGTTGCACGGTATACAACCATTTGGTCGTCTGTTACACTTCCGGCAACGGTAAGGAAGTTTGCAGTAGTAATTCCCGGCGGAACCTGAATTCTTACCCATGTATCATTACTTGGATCGAATCCCGGAGCCCAGAAAGGGTCACAGTTTACAGGTGCAGGTATACCGGCCGTAGTAGCTGTTGGTGTTTGGCAACGAAGAGAAAGTGTGGTATATGATACACATGTACCATTGGTCACAGGGAAATTCGTTGTAATGTTACAAGGTTCATCCTGCTGGTATGGATTTGGTGCAGAGGCCGGTGAGGTTTCATATGCAGCCAATTCAAAAGTTCCTTCATTGGCAGGAAGCGTCGTTCCGTATGGCCATATACGCAACCATAGAGTTTCGCCCGGTGTCAATCCACCGCAAAGCGTAATTTCCGGAGCAAGTCCCGGACCTGCATCATCATTACATGCTACTTGAACCAAAGCAGTACAAGTACCACGATAAACTTGTAAGACAGGGTCTCTCATTCCTCCGACGGTAGGACCAACCAATCCGGTAATAGTAACTCCACCTGATGGAGGAACGATGATTCTGATCCACACATCAATTCTCGGTGCGGTTGCACAGGTATTACCGGGCATACCAACTGAAGTGGTAGCACATACATTGGTGAAGGTTGAATAGACCGGAACACCTCCTGTTGTAACAGTTAGCGGAGTGGCGCCACATGGTTCATCGTATGCAATACAGGCGGTGGATAAACAAAATTCAATACTACCGGAACTTGAATTATTTTCAGACCAAACACGGAGCCATATTGTTTCTCCGGGTGTTCTTCCTGTCAATGATAATTGCGGATAAAGTGCATTTGCACTGGATCCTGCGCTAGCACATGAAATCAATGTGAATGGACCACCGCAACCACCGGCTGCATATGCTGCCATAGCAGCATCACCCATTGGATTGCTGGCACCGGGTCTTGTATCGATTAGTACGTTTCCGCTTGCAGGTACGGTAAATCTGAACCAGATGTCGCCACCGTTATAATTACCACAGCCGGGAGCCGGAACTGCAGCAGTAGCAGATGCACAATTGCTCGAGTAACCACCATTGGTCCAGGTACAAGTTGCACCACCTACGGTAAGATTAGGTACGCCGGCCTGACAAGGGTCATCGTTGCCCGGAGCAAGACCTGCACTGGCGATTGTGATGTTAAAAGGAATACATGCCGGTGTGTTGTTATTGGAAATTACTATGTAATAGGTTGTACCTATGGTTAAGCTTACAGATGAAATTGACACCGTTGGTCCTGCTGAAGTTGCTGATGCAAGACATACAACACCACCTGCATTCGGACAATTATTCAAAACGAAAATCCCGGGATTTGATGAAGCACCTGTTCCGGAAACTGAAATCGAAATACAAGAGTTCACCAATGATGTTGGTGTATAGGAATAAACAAAATCTTCTCCGTTCATGTAAGTGCTTAAACAACCCATCGTGGAGTTGTAATCATTTACGGAACCGCATGTCGTTTGACAGGTATAGGTTTGAGGAAGTGTGGTTGGAATGACAGTAGCATTTCCACAATTCGAAGCAGCGAAGTTTTCTACACAAATGGTAAATTCCCCCTGTGCGGAGGCATCACCGGCTACACGAATATAATAATTGACGGCCGCACACGAGTTGGTCGGGTCACTGATATTAACAATAGCGTTATTGGCATTTATAGTTCCACCATTTGTTGAACATCCGATGGATGTTAATGTGCCGCAAACTCCTGTATATACTTCTACTGAGGTGGTAACACTTTTACAAAATGCGGCAAAGTCTGTCGTAACTCTGAATGAGGTTGTGTTGGCAGGCTTTGTAACTCTGAACCAGACATCATTGGTATTTGCAGCATCACAAGGTCCGGCAGGTGTTCCTGTATTGGTGGCACCTATAAGAGTCCCTATAGTTGGCGTACAGGCACCGGCAGGAATTGTTCCAAGATCGCGGAAGCCTGCACATTGATCGTTCGCAGGAGGTGCTTTGTCGAATTGAACTGTCTGAACTTGTACAGCTACCGTATTTGCATCCCCAAGATTACTTATATTACTGGTATTGATGGATTTTGAGGCCGTTCCGTTTGACCAGGCTGGTAAGTTAGAACCATAAATGGTTGCAGGCCCAACGGAATAATAATCGCCACCACATGCATCAGCAATACCTATGGATGCCCCACCGGAAGTTCCTGAGTAAGGTCCATATGATTGAGGTAAGGTTGCAACAATTGGTTGATAATAAAATTGTATCCGTCCTGCAAGCGTTGTATGTGCAGAAGAATACATACGTAACTGCATTTTTGCGAGGTAAGGGGAGGCAGCATTTTTGTCCCATGATATACCGGTCCACTCAACCGCTAAAAATCCTGAAGCTGCAGTACCTGCAACCCTATAGGCGGCACCCGTGACCGATAAGTCATCCCATAAGGGAGCAATTAAAGGTCCACTTCCGGCAGGAATTGCTGCAAGATTGTTTACCGGCGTAGAACCTATTGGTGCAGCTGAACCGGCTGCAGCATTGCTAAGAATGATAAAGCCATTCGAAGAAATGTGAAAGGATGAATAGTTTACTCCACCAAAACTTACGGTAAATACTCCGGTGGAGTAGGCCGGTGAAATTGCATCATCGGTGAGAGCAGCAAAGGCTGTTCCTGTTGCAAGCCCGAGGGCCGGATATGGGCCAAACAAATAACTATCCGTATATGTAATCCCTCGTCCAACCTGAGCGAAAACTGATGTTCCGATAAAGCTGAGGCAAAAGAGAAGGCTTACTACAATTTTATTAAGTATTGGTTTTTTCCACATGATAATGTTGTTGTGAGTGGGTAAGAATTTAGTCATGGTTGTCTTTTGAAAGGAGAAAACGCCAAACGATTTTTCAGGATCGGAATGGACAGATTTTTGAACACCAAACATACAGAAAATTAAGGGAGAAAGCAAGAAAAATTGGCCTTGATTATCAACAGGTTGGACTATATTTCGGCCTGTTGTGAATGAATCTTAAACGAGGGTGAATGGGCTGTTTTTTTGGGTAAAAAATTTTGAAGGCAAATATCCGGGTATTTAATATTGAATTGTCTTCATAAATTATCAGCAGATCACCGAATCAGACAAGCGAAATTGTCAATCCGGAGGAAATGTTAGTAAGTTTTTTTTGAATTCAAGGATTAAAAAAGGACTGATTTCTTCTGCGATTTTTT
The DNA here is from genome assembly GCA_004295015.1 of Bacteroidota bacterium. Classification (GTDB taxonomy): domain Bacteria; phylum Bacteroidota; class Bacteroidia; order AKYH767-A; family 2013-40CM-41-45; genus QQVM01. The sequence continues at coordinate 136,742 of SHNE01000022.1, forward strand.
TTCTGTTTCTTTTTTTTATGATACATCAGTCAAAAAGAAATTTTGACGTGGCTAAACGCAGCATTTTTCTGAACGTTTGAAGTCAGTATTTTCGACTACTAATTAAATTTTTTTGCTTTTATCGGAACAAAAGGCAGACTAAGCTCCGGCCTGTTTTTCCATAGAAGCCTTTACAAAGCGCACAAACAAAGGGTGAGGTGCTTCAACGGTGCTCTTGTATTCCGGGTGAAATTGTACGCCTATAAACCAGGGATGGTTTTTTAATTCAACAATTTCTACGAGGTTATTATCCGGATTGATTCCTGATGCAATCATTCCTGCATCTTCAAACTGTTTTAAAAATTTATTATTGAACTCATAGCGATGACGATGGCGCTCTCCGATTTTTTGTTTACCATAAACGGAGGAGGCTTTTGTTCCCTTTTGTACAATGCATGGGTATTCTCCCAGACGCATAGTCCCACCTTTCTTCGTGATTTTTTTCTGATCCTCCATAAAATCAATGACAGCATGTTTTGTTTCGGGACTCATTTCTGTGGAGTGAGCATCTTTCCAGCCTATGACATTTCGGGCAAATTCAATCACGGCACATTGCATCCCTAAGCAGATTCCCAGAAAAGGAATGTTGTTTTCTCTCGCATATTTTATGGCACTGATTTTTCCTTCAATCCCTCTTCCACCAAAGCCCGGAGCAACTAACACGCCCTGCAGATGTCCTAACTTTGAGGCAACATTTGTTTCGTCAATTTTTTCAGAATGTATCCATTCTACAATCACTTTGCATTCATTGGCAACACCTGCATGAATAAACGATTCTGCTATGGATTTATAAGCATCCTTCAGCTCAATGTATTTTCCGACAATTCCGATACGCACCTGATTGATGGGATTTTTTAGTTTTCCCAGAAATTCTTTCCATTGTTTTAGCTCAGGCTCATGTTGCAAGGGTAATTTGAGTTTGGCCAGCACAACTTTATCTAATTGCTCTTTGTACATGAGTAATGGAACATCATAAATGCTATCTGCATCTATGGCTTCGATTACTGCATTCACATTCACATTGCAGAATAAGGCAATTTTTCTTTTCAAATCTGCTGAGAGAGGTTTCTCTGTACGACATGCCAGTATATCGGGCTGCACTCCTAACTCAAGCAAAGCTTTCACAGAATGCTGCGTAGGCTTGGTTTTAAGCTCTCCTGCTGCTGCCAGATAAGGAATCAAGGTAAGATGTATAGACAGTGCTGCACTTCCCAATTCCCATTTTAACTGACGTACTGATTCGACATAAGGCAGTGATTCAATGTCGCCTACAGTTCCTCCAATCTCGGTAATGACAATGTCAAACTCACCGGTTTCTCCTAAAAGTTTGATGCGACGTTTAATTTCGTCGGTGATATGTGGAATGATCTGTACGGTCTTGCCGAGGTATTCGCCTTCACGCTCTTTGTTAATAACGGTTTGATAAATTCTTCCGGTGGTTACATTGTTTGCCTGGGATGTCGGAGCATTTAAGAAGCGCTCATAATGTCCCAAATCAAGATCTGTTTCTGCGCCGTCATGCGTCACATAACATTCCCCATGCTCATAAGGGTTCAGAGTTCCCGGATCCACATTAATATAAGGATCAAGTTTTTGAATGGTCACTGAATAGCCTCTGGCTTGCAGAAGTTTAGCCAATGATGCCGAAATAATCCCTTTGCCAAGTGAGGATGTTACTCCTCCTGTCACGAAAATAAATTTTGCTGCAGCCACCGTGTTGTTTTTATAGTTAATTGAAACTCAGAAAAATGCCGATTAAATTTTGCAAAAAGAAAATTCATCAACACGGGGCATAAAGGTACCAAAATCGCTTGGAGAAAAAAATGATTGGAGAAATAAACTTTCATTGCCCTCTTTTATTTTATAACAGATACCAAATTGCATATTCAGAGTCCGAAATTTGAGGCCTAAATCATTCGGTTTAAATCATTTTACGGAAAGTTTGCATGGATAATGCTTGCATGAAACTAATCAAGAATGCTGCGTTGATTCATTTTTATGCCTTGCTCAATCGCAACTTGCTTAATGATTATTTTGCAGCCACGAATTCCCTTCTATGCAAAGGCACTATCTTCTTATTATTATTTTATTGATGCCACTGTTTTGTTCAGCTTCTGATAGCATTGAGTTATCAAATAGTTCGCAGAATGTTGATAGCATCGTGTCCGATGATTTCCGGAAATTGTTTAAGGAAGATTCGCTGTGGTCTTTTCGCTCAGCTAAGGGATATGTACCAATGTTACTCAACAATTTGTGGAGTCAGGCTAAATCTCCTGCACGAATGTCGGAAAACCAGGCTTATTTTTTAATGGCTGCTGCCGGACTAACGGCAAGCCTATACTATTATGATGCAGACATTGATAAAAAGTTTCGCCCTTTGAAGGACGAGCATCATTGGTTGGAAGTTTCAAGTTCGCATGTCACCGAAATAGGCGACTACTATGGATATTCATTCCTGGTATTAGCAGGTACTTACAGTTTGTTATGGAAGAACCACAAGCTTTTGCATACTACTGTTTTGGCTAGCCAGAGTGCCTTGTCTGCAGGGATCTGGGCAAGGGTAGGTAAAACGCTTACCGGTAGAATGAGACCTGGTGCTACCTATGGTGATAAAGTGTACAACAGCGATCATTGGTTCGGTCCATTTGCAGAATTCAATAAAGCAGAACGAGGCACGCGTGGAATTGGTGCCTATGATGCATTTCCCAGCGGTCATACTGCCGCTGCTTTTTCTATTGCAACAGTATTTGCCGGGAGATACAGCGATCGAAAATGGGTGAAGTGGCTGGCTTATTCGCTGGCTACCACTGTTGCAGTTACACGCTTGGTTGAGCATGAACACTGGGCTTCTGACCTCATTCCCGGAGCCTTGATAGGCTATGGTTGCGGACGTCAGGTATTGCATAATTATTATAAGTCATTCCCTCAATACAGTGATGTCAGGTACCGTCGTAAGAAAAAAAGCACTTCACTTTCCATGCTTCCTATGTCAAAAGCCCTTGGCGTGCATTGTCGCTTGAGTTTTTAATGCTACATACCTGACTAAAACAAATACGAGAACCGCTTGTTAGCTCTTTCAAGGAAATATAATATGGATTGGAATTACATTAATCAACTTTCGGAATTGGAGGCTGCGATAAAATTATCAGAAGACAAGCCTGTTCTATTGTTTAAGCACAGTACGCGTTGTTCTATCAGCACCGGCGCTTTATCGCGACTGGAAAGAAAGTGGGAGACTGAGACGGGGAAAAAAGTAACACCTTATTTTTTGGATTTGATACGATACAGACAACTATCTGATGCCATAGCCATTCAAACCGGTGTTCAGCATGAGAGTCCGCAGTTAATCGTATTACACAAAGGAAAAGTGCTGTATAGTGCCAGCCACAACGGAATTGTTTACGACGAAATCATAGAGAGTCTCCATGCGGCATAGTCAGAATCTGACCGGGAACATTCAATCATTATCAGAAAGACAATGCAAGACCTAAGCTTGGAAGTACCGGTAATTGGTACACCTTTACTCTCGTAACATTGTTCACATAAAAGATGTTTTTTCTGTCGTAAACATTGGTTAAAGAGGCAGTAATTTCAAGACTGGTATTTTTAGAGAAGTTGAAATTTCTTTGTAGAGAAAGATCAAGGCGATGAAAGTCCGAAAGTCTTCCTTTATTTAATTCTCCATACTGAATGCCAAGGCTTCCATTTTGATTCAGAATATTTGTCCCTGTTCCATTATTGAAATTCACTTGTTCGAAATTGCTTTGTGTCAATGTGAAAGGAAATGGTGAGCCATAGTTGAATCTTCCGCTAGCCTGCCAATTGCCATTCTTACCGAATTTATAAGAAGCAACAACATTCACATTGTGGCGTCTGTCGAATCCCGGAACATAGGTTCGTTGACCATCATACCTTTTCGCATAGCCCAGGGAATAGACCATCCAAACATAGAGCCTCTTGTAATCGTATTTTAACAATACATCTACACCTCTGGAAGTTCCACTTTCGATGATGTATTCTTTTTTCTGGTAATCGGGTTTTTCACTGTGTGCAGCGTCATCCGTATAAATTTTATCGCGGTTGATGTTTTGAAGTTGTGTGAAGTCCTTGAAGTATCCCTCAACATTCAGGGTGAAATGGAAAGGTAAATCCAATTCAAATCCTGCTATGGCGTGCATGGCTTTTTGTAATTTAGAATCAACTTTTTCACCATCAAATTCATCTGGTAACTCATCAGATCCGCTAAGGAATCCATAAAATAAATTTACTACATCACGATCAGATGTAGCTGCAAGCAGGTTTTGACTATAAAAGCCACCGGCAGTTTTTAGTCTGAAGCGATCTGTAACATTGAACTTGGCACCCAGGCGTGGTTCAAGAGAAAATTCTGCCAGAGATGAGTAGTAGTTTGCACGAAGTCCAGGTTCTATAACGAGTTTTCCTGTTACTTTTTTATACTTGAGAAAGGCTGCAAGCTCTGTAGTGTTTTCTGTTTGTCCGGCCGTAGCTCCGTATACATTTGTGAATTTATAGTCGGTCTTGAAGCCAAGCAATTCAATTCCATAAGTCATTTCGTCCTTTCCGAGGAAGTAGGAGAAATTCAAGCCTGCATTAAATCCGCCAATCTCACTGAATCTCTCTCGCCCATCTTGTTCTTCAAGATTGATTCTATATCCTGAATAAGCAAAATTTCCTTCGATGAGAACAGAAGAGCCGGATGGGACAAGCACAAAATTGGTTCCTATGCCGCTCGATTTCCATCCAAGATCAGCGATCTCACCATAGTCTACACCATCTGTATAACGAAAACCAAAAATGTTCCATTTGCTGCCGGTAGCGCTATTCATGGATATCTTTCCATAAATATCCGTGAATGTGAATGGAAGTCCGGCTGAGTCTAGGTTTGAGTAAAGGGATTTTGATGTTTGATCCAGATAAGATGTTTTTCCTGTCAGTAGAAATGATGAGCTTCCATCTTTTCCTTCTTTCTGTTTTTTAAGCGGGCCTTCTAAAAGCAATTTTGATGTGAAAGTATTGGCCGATAGTTTCCCGGCCAGTCTTTTCTTATTGCCATCACGGGAGGTGATATCCATGATAGAGGAAACCCTGTCGCCATATTCAACATTAAAGCCTCCGGTATAAACATCGGCACCTCTTATAGCATCTGCATCTATCACCGAGTATAAGCCAATAGAGTGGAAGGGATTGTAAATAATCATTCCATCCAGCAAAACTTTATTTTGAATCGGGGTTCCACCACGTATATACAATTGTCCGCCCTGATCGCCGGAGAATATTACTCCCGGAATTACCTGCATATACTGAGCAAGATCAGGCTCTCCACCAATCGTAGGAACCTGTCTGATTTCTTTGGGTGTAATTTTATTTACAGAGATTCTGACATCTGTTTTCTTTTCTTCACTTTCTGCCGACACCTGAACCTCTCTGATTTCAACCGTGGATTTTTTAAGGTATAACTTTTGTGTGATTAGCGCCCCGGGCTTCACGCTTACCGGAATTTGAATCGAGTCATAACCGATTGAACTGACAAAGAGCTGATATTCTCCCGGAGGAACTTTTGAGATCGAAAAGAAACCATCCAAATTAGTCTGTGCTCCATAGGAAGTGCCTTTCAGATAAACACTTGTATAGATAGCCGGCTCAGAGCTGGCTTCTTCGTAAATGAAACCTCGTATATCACCGGTTTGAGCCGAGGAGATACTACTTAAAAATACCAATAGAAGGCAGGTGAAGAGAAAGTTCTTTTTCATAAATAACAGACAAGGCAGCAAATGTAGAAAATTGAAAGGAATGATCTTAGAAAAAATCTCTTCGCTCTTATGTTAAATTTTCAGGAGATGGCATTTTATTCAGCCTTATTGAGACATCGCCATGATTTTTTCATAATGCTCATCGCTTACAGGCATCACAGAAAGTCTGGAAATTTTAATTAAGGAGATGTCTTTCAGGAAAGGTTCTTGTTTTATCTGAGCGAGTGTTACCTGCTTCTTTAATTTTTTTCCTGCTTTTAACTCAACACTCACCCAGGTGTCATTATCTGCTGTCGGATCAGTATAAGGGTCTTTGGATACTGTTGCTAAGCCAATGACACAAGATTCACCTCCGCTATGATAAACGAGAACTTTGTCGCCTTTTTTCATTTCTCTCAAGAAATTTCTTGCGGCATAATTTCTCACTCCATCCCAGGAAGTGCTTCCGTCTGTTAGGAGATCATGGAATGAGTAAGTGTCGGGATCAGATTTTACAAGCCAGAAACGGGGCATATTGGATTATGAATTATGGTCAGCAAAAATTTCATAGAGAATAAGTCGAAATAAGACGAAGCATCAGTGAACGATTTTAAAGACAAGCTCTTTTAAAAGGTCGCCGGCTTCGGCACTGGCGTTTTTGATTCCTTTACTCCGGTTGTCGTACTCACGTATAATGCTGATGTTTCGAATGCAATGGTCCCTTGGATATGCTCGTGCAGCCGTTTCGTAATCAGAGACGAAAAACGGGTTTACGCCCAGGGCACTCGCAACACTTGGACGAGAGCGATCTTTTAATGAGTGATAGGTCAGAACTTTGAGAAAGAAAGTGTAAAGTTGAGCTACCGTCATAATGAACGGATTATTCTTTGGATTTTTAATAAAGTATTGCACGATAAGATTTGCCTTATACACATTTCTGTTGCCAAGCGCTTCTTGCAATTCAAAAATATTGAACTCCTTGCTGATGTCGATATTCTTATGAACCAGATCAACTGTAACCCTGTCGCCCGGCTTTAAATGCAGCTCGAGTTTACCAAATTCATTTTCAATTTTACCTAAGTCGCTACCGAGGTAATTCGCCATCATTTGTACAGCCTTTGGTTCGATGGTGAATCCTCTTCGTTGAACATAATCTTCTATCCAGCCAGGGATTTTATTTTCGTACAGTCGCTTAGACTCAAACAACACGGCTTGTTTCTGAAGCGACTTGTAAAGCTTTGTGCGCTTATCGATGGTTTTGTACTTATAGCAAAGAACCAGCAAAGTGCTTGGAAGAGGGTTTTGCAAATATTCCATAAAGATATCTTTCGATTCCTTTTCCGGATTATCCTTTGCCAACAGGCCTTTAATACTATGGGCTTCCTTCACAATAACTACCTGATAATTTGACATCATCGGATAGCGTTTCGCATAGCTTATTAATGTAGGAACATCCAAATCCTTTCCATACAATATACTTTCATTGAATTCCTTCTCGCTTTCAGAAAGTACATTTTCTTCAATGAAGGAAGCTATCTTATCTATGAAATAAGGCTCTTCACCACTGAGGAAATATACCGGAGCATAAATCTTCTTTTTTAAATCGCCGATGATTTGTTCAAAGGTCATGGACAAGCGTGTTTTCTCAGAATCTCAGATGCTTAACGGTATGGCCGTTATTGATTAGTTCATTGAGGGAGTCAATTCCTATTTTCAAATGAGAATTCACGTAGTTTGCTGTAACTTTCTTATCGCTTTCCGCAGTTTTTACGCCGGTAGATATCATGGGTTGATCAGAAACAAGAAGCAGCGCCCCTGTTGGAATTTTATTCGCAAAACCTGCAATAAAAATTGATGCCGTTTCCATATCAATGGCCATAGATCGGGTGACCTGCAGATATTTTTTAAATTCTTTATCATGTTCCCACACACGTCTGTTGGTGGTGAATACCGATCCTGTCCAATAATCCTTGTTGTGATTTCGGATCGTGGTCGACACCGCTTTTTGTAAACTGAAAGCAGGCAAGGCCGGAACTTCACTTGGCAGGTAGTCATTGGATGTTCCTTCTCCTCTGATGGCAGCTATGGGAAGAATCAAATCTCCGACTTTGTTTTTCTTTTTCAAGCCACCACATTTTCCCAGAAACAGAGCAGCTTTAGGGGTAATGGCTGATAAAAGATCCATGATCAAAGCAGCATTGGGACTTCCAATTCCAAAATTGATAATGGTTATTCCTTTGTATGTCGCGTTTGGCATGGGTTTGTCTGTTCCGTTTACAGGAACTTTATTCCATTCGGCGAAGAGGTTTACATAATGGTTAAAATTTGTGAGCAAAATGTATTTGCCAAAATTTTCCAGCTTGGTTCCGGTGTATCTTGGAAGCCAGTTGTCAACAATTTCTTTTTTATTAAGCATATGCGATATATTCGTTGAAAATATGAATAAGTGGAATTGGTAAAACTACATTTTCCTGAGTACAAGTTTACACTGAAAGCTGAAGAATCCGGCATACAAGGCGTAAAAATTTTCGACATTGTTCGTAAGAAGTATGTTCGATTGAGTCCTGAAGAGTGGGTAAGGCAACATATGATTCACTATTTAATTCACGATAAGCACGTTCCGGTTTCGCTTACCGCTGTTGAGAAATCAGTGATGGTGAATCGATTACAAAGACGGTTTGATATCTTAGTCTATTCAAAAAAGCACCTTCCATTAGTATTGGTGGAATGCAAATCTCCTGAAATCCTCATTAATCAGCAGGTTTTCGATCAGGCTGCGAGGTATAATTTATCGCTGAATGCAGAATATTTTGTTCTTACTAATGGCCTTAACACATATTGTTGTAAATTAGATCATCAGAACGAGCGTTATCATTTTCTGGAAGAACTGCCATTCTATGAAAATTTATCTTAATACCTGATAAAGCCTCCTCCTTTTTGAGAGCATGAGTCCGATTGTCTGATTGAAATAAAATTTACCTTGCACTCAGTTAACATTTCCTAAAATATTCTATCTACGATGAAAAAGCTGAAAGTCCTGTTCTTATGCGGACTAATGACTTTGTGTCTTCCTTATTATTCGCTTGCCGGTAATGCAGTAAAAGCATCTCCTGAAAAAAGTAATGCAAAGGCTGCACAGGGGCTTTATAAAGGGGCCTCCATTCATCCCGGGAAACTGGTGCTGAAGGTCAAGGCTGAATTCAGGAATGCATGCAATCAGCTTGGTATTCAGGATCAACGAATGATTACAGCGATGCAGCAAATAAAATCCACAGAGCTTGTCAGAAAATTTCCCCGTGCAGAATCAGCAACTGTTGCCTTGAATAAACACGGTAAGCAGGTAGTGGATTTAAGTTTAATTTACGAGATGAATTATTCCTCTGCCATTCCGGTAGAGAAGGCAATAGCCACGCTTCTTTCCAGTGGAATGCTTGAATATGCTGAACCTTTGTTTATACACTACCAGAATTTTAATCCCAATGACCCAAATACAGGATCACAATATTTTTTGACGTCTATAAGTGCCTATGCTGCCTGGGATATTACAAAAGGTGATACCAATGTAGTGATTGGAATTGTTGATAGCGGAACAGACTGGGATCACCCGGATCTTCAGGGAAACATCAAATACAATTATGCCGATCCGATTGACGGCGTGGATAATGATCTGGATGGTTTCATTGATAATTTCAGAGGTTGGGATGTGAGTGATAACGACAATAACCCCATGAATGGAAACAGTAATCATGGTTCGCATGTTTCCGGTTGCGCTGCCGCTGTTACTGACAATGGAGTTGGTGTTGCGGGTCCTGCTTTTAACTGTAAATTTCTTCCCGTAAAAAGCTCGCTGAATTCAAGTACCACTTCTATAGATAATGGTTACGACGGAATCATTTATGCTGCAGAACATGGTGCTGATATTATCAATTGTTCATGGGGACGCGGTGGAACACCCAGTCAGTTTGAGCAGGATATTATTAATCACGTTACCCTCGATTTAGACAGACTTGTAGTTGCGGCTGCAGGTAATGATGGAACGGAATCTTCACATTTTCCGGCGAGCTATAAATATGTGACCTCTGTTGCATGGACAGGTATTTCTGACACGAAGAACAGTGGCTCAAATTTTGGCTATGACATAGATGTATGTGCACCGGGAACCAATATTTATTCTACCATCATCGACGATAACTATTCCTCACTCAGCGGAACATCAATGGCTTCGCCCATTGCCGCAGGATGTGCAGCTATGATAAAGTCAAAGTTTCCTGCCATGAATGCTTTGCAGATTGGGGAGCAACTTCGTGTGACTTGTGATAACATTTATGGTGTTAACACGGGCTACTTATATAAATTGGGAAAAGGTCGTGTGAATATGTTTAAAGCCGTGACTGATTCCATATTGCCCGGAGTGGCGGTGGATCAATTGGTAACGAGAGACAGGAACGATCAGGTGTTTGTTGCAGGTGATACATTGGATTTGGTTGCTACCCTTCACAATTTGTTGAGACCTACTGCAAACCTTGCATGTACACTAACTACTACTTCAGCCTACGTTTCCATCCTTTCAAACACATTTAATGTCGGAGTGCTAAACACCCTGGATACAATTTCGAATTTTTCCCTGCCATTTATTCTGCGTGTCGATCCCTTGGCTCCCCTAAATTCAATCGTCGATTTACGTGTCACTGTCCGCGACGGATCATGGTCTGATGTGTATGGTTTCAGAATTACGGTGAATGTTGATTACATCAATATAGCCATCAACGATATTGGAACAAGTATTACAAGTAAGGGTGTGATCGGTTATAATGATGAATTGAGGTCACAAGGACTTGGATTTACCTATATGGGCAGTAATACTTTATTGTATGAAATGGGACTAATGATTGGGGCAACAGGAACACAGGTATCAGACAACGTTCGTAAAAGCGGAGGCTCTCCGGATGCAGACTTAACTGCTGATACAGCAGTCTTGGGACAGGAACCCGGCTTAATTTCAGATTTCGATGCACATGGTACTTTTACCGATTATAGTAGTCCGGCTCCATTAAATTTATTTATCACACACCGTGCTTTTGCCTGGACTTCTGCAGCCGACAGAAAATATGTGATGGTGGATTATCTTATTAAGAATACAGGAACGAATACCTTAAACGCTCTGTATGCCGGCTTATGTGCAGACTGGGACATTGATTCTTTTGCAAACAATAAAGCATCCGTTGACAATGCGAGACGCATGGGTTATGTTTGGTCAACAGACGGCGGAGGTCTTTACGCTGCTATCAAATTGCTTTCGCATACAGGAGGTTTTACTCACTATGCAATTGATAACGAGACAGGTGGTGGAGGCTTGAATTTAAGTGATGGAACTTTTAGTGATTCAGAAAAATACGAAGCTATTTCGACCTCACGAACTGATGCAGGTGCTGTGAGGCCTACAGGAAATGATGTAATTGACGTTGTGTCGAGCGGGCCTTTCACTCTTTCGCCGGGAAGTTCTGCATCGGTTGCATTTGCATTAATAGGAGGAGAAAATCTTACGATGCTTCAGGAGAGTGCAGATGCTGCACAGTTTAAGTACGACAGCTTGTTTGTTGGAATTGAAACTATTTCATTGGCTACCGGTTATGCACTCGAACAAAATTACCCCAATCCGGCTAGTGGCATTTCCCGAATTCAGTTCACTATAAAGGAGACTGCACATACCAATCTGACCCTGTATGATGCACAGGGAAAAAAGATGAAAGTTCTTGTGGATGAAAAACTAAATGGAGGTACCTACTCAGCGGTTTTCGATTTGAATGACCTGCCGGCAGGGATCTATCACTATAGCCTGAACTCAGGAGATTTTCGCAAAACATTGTCTCTCACAGTAGTACGCTAAATAAAACAGAGGATTTCGATACCACTGTCTTATCATGTATTTTTTATATTTAAACCCTATTCCTTCGGAGTCTGAACCTGCGTTTTGAATAAACTAATATAATTCCGGTTTATTTCTGCAGTTTCCTTTTGTATCTTTGTTTCCTGAAAAATATAGTATTATGGAATTAAAAGATATCATCTCAGTGCCGGGTATGAGTGGACTATTTAAAGTAGTTGGTAATAATAAGACCGGTTTTATTGTTGAATCCATTATTGACAATAAACGATCGATGATCAGCTCTAACCAGAGGATTATGACTTTGGTAGATATTGGAGTGTATACCAATGACGAAGAAATGCCCCTGAATGAAGTGTTTTTAAAAATACAGCAGAGCGGAAAAGATAATACAATTGATGTCAAAGGTGATGTTAAGAAGCTCCGCGATTTTTTCAAATCGGTCGTTCCTGAATACGATGAAGCCCGGGTGTACGATTCCGATATAAAGAAAATGTTGTCATGGTATCTTTTGCTGAACGGGAAAGTTGATTTCAGCAAGGTTGAAACCGATGATGACAAAGTCCTTCGTCAGCAGGATCAGGAAAAACCTATCCATAAAATTCATGAGGCACATGGCCCGAAAGAAATGGCTGCAAAAAGCTCATCTGCCCGAACCCGTAAAAAGGTTTAAAATTTCTTCTCCCAAAGTCTATAATCTTTAGTAAAATTTCCTGAAATGAATCAAGATTCAACGGTAGTTTCTGTGCCCGAAAAAATGAAACGGAATTTTATTCCGAATAATGTTAATCTTGATGAATGGTCTGTCCTCGAACCATTTTATACTGAATTGTGCAACCGGCAAATCGAAAGTGCGAAAGATCTGAAGCAGTGGTTAACAGATTTAAGCGAATTAGAGGCTGTTATCTCTGAACACGCAGGGTGGCTATACATTCGGATGACCTGTGATACAAGCGATAAGAAAAGAACGGAAACCTATACGCATTTTGTTGAGGAGATTAACCCAAAGATTGAACCTTTCGCTGATAAGCTGAATAAGAAATTATTTAATTGTCCTTTCGTCACAGAACTTAGCTCACCTTACAAATTGTATTTGCGTCAGGTGGAGAACTCCATTACCATATTTCGTGAAGCGAATATTCCGCTCGAGGCTGAGCTTGCTGTTAAGCAACAAAAGTTCGCTGAGATTTCCGGTGCAATGACAGTGGAAGTAGAAGGGAAGACAATTACTCTGCAGCAGGCGTATAATTACCTGAAAAGTCCGGATAGAAATGTGCGTAAAGAAGTTTATAGTAAAGTAAGTTCTCGTCGCCTTCAGGACAGAGATAAATTAGATGAACTTTTCAATGATCTCGTTGCCTTGCGTGATAAAGTTGGAAAAAATGCCGGCTTTCCCAATTACCGGGATTTCATGTTCGTTCAACTTGACAGGTTCGACTACACTGCAGATGATTGTCTTCGTTTTCATGAGTCAGTGAGCAAAGCAGTAGTTCCTGTCTTGAATGAACTGATGGCATCCCGCAAAGCAAACATGAAGCTTGATAAACTCAAGCCATGGGATACTGAAGTTGATGAATTGGGCAGACCTGATATGAAACCATTCAAGGGTGGCGAAGAATTAATTAATAAAACCATTGCATGTTTCGGTGAGATCCATCCATACTTCGCAGAAGTAGCAGCCACGCTGAAGACAATGAATTATATTGATCTTGATTCACGCATTGGGAAAGCGCCCGGAGGTTATAATTACCCTCTCTATGAATCAGGTGTTCCTTTTATTTTCATGAATGCAAGCGGTTCGTTGAAAGATATAACTACAATGGTTCATGAGGGTGGTCATGCCATCCACTCAATGCTCACGAGAGATTTGGAATTTATTGGCTTCAAAGAAATTCCTTCAGAGATTGCTGAACTTGCATCGATGAGTATGGAATTAATCTCCATGGAACATTGGCAACATTTCTTTTCTGAAGAAGAGGAATTACGTCGTGCAAAAAGAGAACAACTTGAAGGAGTTCTTGAAACTCTTCCCTGGATAGCATGCATTGATGCATATCAACATTGGTTGTACACACATCCGCAGCATAGCATTTCGGAAAGAACAAAAGCCTGGCTGGAGATTTATAAAAAGTTCAGTTCGACAATTGTTGATTGGTCGGAAAATGAAGCTGCCTTGGAAGCCATGTGGCAGAAACAACTTCATTTATTCGAAGTGCCATTTTATTATATCGAATACGGAATGGCTCAACTTGGCGCCATTGCGGTTTGGAGAAACTATAAAAATGATCCTCAGAAAGCTGTAAAACAATACATGGATGCCCTCAGTTTGGGTTATTCAAAATCCATTCCTGAAGTCTATGAGGCTGCAGGTATTCGATTTGATTTTTCTGAAAATTACATCCGTGAACTAATAGACTTCACACGAGCTGAACTTAATAAAGTGTAAGAAATCCGATTCTTTTTTCATTATTTATTTTGCTCTCTAGCACGATCGTCGGCTAAACTCATTATTATAGGGCTGTTTAGACACTTTTTTAAGCTGTGTACCCCAAATCTTCAGGAAGCAACTGAAAGGGTTTCCTTTTTAGCCGGATTCTATACAAAATAGCCCTTTGTCCTGCCGTGTTTTTTACGAAAAATGACTCGGCTCTTTGTAATGAAAAGGTGCATATTTCCTCTTATTTAGGGCTTTTCTATAAAACATCTTCGACCGGAACCCATATAAGGAAACGCATAAATAGTGCTCAATTGACAACAAAAGGAAAAAAAGCTCCACGACAAATTTCGGAAGAAGGAAGGAAGATCTTGTATCGACTGTTACTTCTTGCGGTGAGTATTGTCTATGCTCTTGTTTTTATTCTGGACTATCTTCTGCAATTACAATTTACTTTTTTTCTGCTCTTAAGTCTTTTTGGTTTTGTAATCCTCACTTTGCTCTACATGTGGTTTAAGGTTTCCAATGTTGATGTTGAAGTGCCTGATGAGGAAGAACCGGCTGAAGATAAACCGGAGCTGCTGAAATTTGACGATGCTACATTCCTGGTGAACATGAGTACAGGTCTGAGCATTGATTGTAATCAAGCTGCCATCTCCCTCTTTGAATCCGATGATCAGGCATCACTGCTTGGAATCGATTTGAATACATTGATGGCCGAGGGCTGGACTTCAGATCAAAGTCTTGAAATTCGCCGGCAACTTCATCGTACAAAAAAAGCTTCTGCACTGGGAACTTATCTGACTTTTAAAGGCAAAATCTTTAAAGGCCTTATGCAGGCAAGCCGACGTGAAGAGGGTGAAGAGAATATTTTAGCTGTAAGGATTACCGACGTGTCTCTTTTGTTGGATAAGGAAATTGTTGGAGATAAAATTGAGAAGGAAGCCGAAATTAAAACAGAGGAACCTTTACTTTCTTTATTTGAAGATGGATTAATGTCAATGTCATTCATAGGCACAAATTATAAATTCGTTCGCGTCAATAAATCATTTTGTGATTTGTTGGGATATACAGAACATGAGTTAAAGCAGCTAAGTATCCTGGATATTTTACTGCCGGAGGACAGAGATGCAGAGAAGAAAAATCTTTCACAGGTATTCAGAGGAGATGTTCCTTTATTGAAAAAGGAAAAGCGATTTGTTCGTCGTAACAGCGATGTTATTTGGGTAAGTACCTCATCGTCATTAACACGCGATCAAAAAGGGAGTCCGCAGTTTGTTATCACTACTGCTGAGAACATCACTCACAAAAAACGACTAGAGCGATCTGTGTACGATAAACGTGATAAACTTTCATCATTGTTGGAGAATGCAGAGTATTCCATCCTTTCTGTTGATCGTCACAATACAATTCTTTTAATCAACTCCCGCCTGTGCGACCTCTTGTTTGCATTGACAGGAATTGTAGTTGAGCCGGGATTTAATGTCTTGGATATTCTTCCGGAAGCATTCCGGGAGGAGTATAAAAAAATTCATACACGAGCTTTCCTGGGGGAGCATTTTGTGTGGGAGAAGAAATTGGTTGTTTCCGGGAAAGCAGTTGATGTAGAATTGATACTGACACCCGTCAGCGATGAGACAGGACGAGTAAACAGTATTTCCATTTTCGGACATAACATATCCGAACGAAAGAAAGTAGAGACAACCTTATTGTCGGAGAAGGAACAGGCGGAGGCAGCTACAGAAGCTAAATCAAGTTTCCTTGCTACAATGAGTCATGAGATTCGTACGCCATTAAATGGCGTTATTGGAATGGGAAGATTGCTGAGCAGCACATCGCTTACGCCTAAACAAAAAGATTATGTGGAGTCCATGCTGCTAAGCGGGGAAGCCTTATTGTCCGTCATCAACGATATTCTTGACTTCTCCAAAATTGAGTCAGAAAAAATGGAGTTGGAAGACAAGGCATTTGCGCTGCGCCGTTGCATTGAAGAAACCTTCGATTTGCTTGCAGCAAAGGCCATAGAGAAGAAACTCAAGCTGCAATTCACTATTGCAAAAGACGTACCTACCTATATTCAAGGCGATATCGTTCGTCTTCGTCAGGTTCTCATGAATCTTGTTGGCAATGCAATTAAATTCACTCCAAGCGGTAAAATAACCATAGCCGTAAATAAGAATTCCGGTTCTGACGAAGAGATTGAATTACATTTCTCGGTGATCGATACAGGTATTGGTATTCCATCTGATCGGATTAATCGATTGTTCCAAAGTTATAGTCAGGCTGATAAAGCGACTGCAAGAACATACGGGGGTACCGGTTTAGGACTGGCCATTTGCAGAAATCTGGTGAAATTAATGGGCGGAAGGATATGGGTGGAGAGTGAACAGGGTAAAGGCTCCAATTTCCAGTTTACCATGAAGACCCGTAAAGCCCTGTCAAAGGATGTTCATGGAAAAATAAACTCAGGAACGAACCGATTGGTGAATTCTCACGTATTGCTGATTGCAGATGATAAGACGGAAGCTGATATCTACTACGCCTACTTTAAACGATGGAACATGGTTCCGCGTATTGAATACGGAGTGTTAGCAGGACTTGACCTTCTTCGCGCCAAGAGTGAGTATAATTTGGTTCTCATCGATGCGCAAATGACAAGTACTGCACCAATGGAAGTTGCCGAACGTGTTAGGGAATTGAAATCGCATGAAGATTTACCAATCGTACTCTTCAATGCTGAAGCAGGGGAGGATGTAATGTATGATTATACCAGTGACTTGGTTTCAGCTGTGATCCCAAAGAACGTAGACAGATCAAAAGTTCTTGATATTCTAATAGGTGTGTTTTCTGTTGAAGAACATCAACGTAGTCAGCATGAAGTCGGATTGAAGAGTGTAGGGAAGAAGCTCGGAGAAGAAATTCCTGTTAAAATTATGGTTGCTGAAGATAATCTCATCAACCAAAAGTTGGTACAAAATATTTTTGAAGGATTGGGTTATAAACCTGTGATCGTTTCAAACGGACTCCAGGTTATCGAACAAATAAAGAAAGCAAAGTTCGACATCATCTTCATGGATGTCCAGATGCCGGAGATGGATGGATTAGAAGCCACAAGATATATCATTGAGAAATTTGATCCATCAAGAAAGCCGGTTATAGTCGCCATGACGGCCTTT
This sequence comes from Bacteroidota bacterium, assembly GCA_004295015.1. Classification (GTDB taxonomy): domain Bacteria; phylum Bacteroidota; class Bacteroidia; order AKYH767-A; family 2013-40CM-41-45; genus QQVM01. Next base: position 154,025 of record SHNE01000022.1, read on the forward strand.
GCATTGGAAGGTGATAAAGCCAAATGTATTGAAGCCGGAATGGATGATTATATAAGCAAGCCATTTATGGTTGAAGAAATCGTTGAACGGATAAGAAAGTGGGGCTTAGCTCAAAATAAGAAAACTGCAGAAACAATGGCAACAGAGACCAGTGAAAGCAAGCAAATCCAGAAGCAAGTATTGCTTGATGAAAAAGTGTTGAATCGCCTGCGCGAAATGGCCGCAAGTGCTGATATGGATTTCTTCGGTGAAGTTATCCGTATGTTTATTCAACAGGGCAAGGAAATTATTTCTGATATCGAAGACCTGTGTACCAAGAAGGAATGGGATAAGATGAGTCAGCAAGCCCATAAATTGAAGGGCTCTGCCTTAAATATTGGAGCAAATATGCTGGCTGAAACCTGCCGTATTATCGAGCTAAAAGGTAAAGCACCAAACGGCGAGGACTGCACATCGCTCTCTAACAGATTAAGATCTGATTTTAATATTACTATTGAGAAAATTAGAGAAGTGACGGGTATTAGTGTTGACTAAGATAGCAGTGTTGTCCACACAGTGCACACACAACTTTCGTTGCTGCAAATCCTTCGCAGCAGAGAGCATCGAACGCAGCGGGTGGAGTATAGAATTGCATGGCATAATATTGTCTGAACTGGGATTTTTGGGATGCATGGGATTTTTGAGAATTCGTTGAGGGCTCGCTTATTTGGTGGAAGAAAAAATTATTCCATGTTGTTTGGTTTACTTATTAGCCAGGAACTTTAAATTTTTGAATCGATGAAATTCCAGACTTTTTGAACCAAAATTTATCAGTAGTCCAATTTCGAGATTATAGGCTTCGAGGTAATTTATGGCTTGTGAAAAATGAACCGGTTCCAAATTGATGAGGGCTTTTAATTCAACCGATATGATGCCTGAACCCAAAAAATCAACTCTGCGTGTTCCAATATGATTCTTTCTGTAATAGATCGGCATTTCGAATTCCCTTTTAAAATCAAGAAGATGAAAATTAATTTCAAGTTCCAAAGCCCTTTGATAAATCAATTCCTGAAAGCCATTTCCCAGTGCTTTATGCACGGTCATTGCATGTCCAATAATTTCTCTTGTTAATTCTGCGTGTTTCATCTGATATTAATCATGACACCAATGTAAATCAGATCAAGTTTGTTCACAAACAATAAAAGCAGGGTAATAAAAAAGCATTATTTTTTAAAAAGAATATTCAATTAATTATATTAACGAATACAAACACGTCAATTTCCCTTTTCCAAAAATCCAACACATCCCACAAATCCCAGTTCAGACAATTTTCCATCTCAGAATGGCCGAACAGTGTCCATTTTCCGGTGGCAAGGCAGTCTATCGTGCTCGTGCCATGTATTCTACTATCGATCCGGAAAAGACCTATGATAATTCGATAATTTGCCTTACCAAGGAATAATGTATCGACAACAAAAAAATGAATTTGTAACCTCAACTTTTCGAATTTTTCCAAATCCAGCTTACGATCAAGTGAATGTCAATTATATGATTGGAGAAGAACAAAAGGCATATTTACTGATTCAGAATAGTCTTGGCCAATCTTTACAACAAAATCTACTATTGGGAAGTAAAAATGACTTAAATTTGAATATTCAAATGCTTGCGAATGGGATTTATACTGTTCAAATGGTTTTAGAGAATGAAATTATTCAACAGGAAAAGCTAGTCATTCTAAGATAATACTAATAGTGTGAGTTATTTTTCTGATATTAGCCTTGTGAGAAATTTGTTGATCAAATTATCCTATTGCCTAATTATCTTGTCCTTGACCGCAAATGGTCAAGGACAAGATAATATTTGGATGATGGGTTATGGTGCAGGAGGAGCCAGGTTTAACATTGATTTTTCTTCCGGGTCAAGGAATATATATTCTTCACCGAGGTCGATGCGCATTACTATGACCTCTTTGACCTATTGCAATGAGTTTGACCAAGTGCTTTTTTATACAAATGGAGTTTATATTGCCAACGCATTGGATGCCCCGATGATGAATGGCACTGATCTTAGTCCCTGTTATTATACAACTAATGTTGGCCCTACCGGATTGTTTATTGCTCAAGCTGGATTGGCCATTCCTTGGCCGGATTCTGATGAGAAGTATTTTTTGTTTCATAGTTCAGTTGATGATAGTGTAGCTTATGCTTACAAAATGTATTATTCAGAAATAGACATGAGTTTAGATGGTGGACTTGGAGCGGTAGTGAGTAAAAATAACATACTGGTTGCTGATACATTGATGTATGGTAGGCTCACTGCAGCCAAACATGCCAATGGAAGAGATTGGTGGGTTGTTTTTCATGGTGCGAAGAACGATGAATATTATTTATATATCGTGGACCCGAATGGAATTCACTTTCATGCAATTCAAAAAACTGGTGGTGATCTTTTCAAGGCTCAAGGACAGGTTTGCTTTTCCCCAGACGGCAGTAAATTTGCATTATATGATCCATTAAATGATTTACATCTTTTTGACTTCGACCGATGCTCGGGAATATTCAGCAATCCAATTCACGTGAGCATTAATGACAGTGCGGCGGGTGGTGGGGTCGCATTTTCAGCAAACTCTCAAGTATTATATGTTTCGTCCAGCACATATGTTTACCAATATGATTTAACAGCATCGAATGTTGCATCTACTCAAACAACCGTAGCAATTTGGGACACATTTTATTCTCCCAGTCCTCCTTTTGCTACTACATTTTTTTTAGCCCAACTAGCTCCAGATAATAAAATTTATATCAGCAGTACTAATGGTGTCCGTTCCATACATGTAATTAATAATCCGGATAGTCTTGGATCGGCTTGCGACGTTTGCCAACATTGTGTCCCTCTTCCAGCATTTAATGGGTCTACTATCCCCAACCATCCCAACTATCACCTCGGTGCCTTAGGTTCATCAGTATGTGATAGCTTACCAACAGGAATCAGGAAACCTCCGAATGATACCGAGGATGATTATACCATTTTCCCAAATCCTGTACGTGATAAATTGTATGTACGAAGCACTGCTCAAAACCAGAGTGCAGAAATTATTATTTATAATTCCTTGTTGCAAGCATTGAGTATTCCGATAACTCTTATTAATCAGGGAGAGTATTCTGAAGTAAATACTTCAAGACTTGTCCCCGGGGTTTATTTTTTGGAGATTGTTTCGAAAGGGGAGAAGGTTGTAAAGAGGTTTGTGAAGAATTAAAATTGTCTGAACTGGGATTTGTGAGATTTTTGGGATTGGTGGGATTTTTGAGAATTGTTTTGTCCTTCTTGGGATCCTGCGAAGAAGATAAATTTATTCCAGATTTTTTTAATTGTATTAATTTCGAGAGGCTGCTTGCACTCAGTTTTTTTAATGATCCCACGAATCCCAAAAATCTCACAAATCCCAGTTCAGACAATGTAGTATATAAACTGCAATCATCGGATCATTCTAAGATAATTCCGCCACTGAGGTTCCCTCACTCCATAATTTCTAAATAACATTCACTTCCATTTCAATTTCAACCCCAAATTTTTCTTTGACGCTTTGTTGAACCTTTCTGGCATGACTGAGTAGTTCTTGACCGCTTGCGCCGCCGTAATTCACCAATACCAGAGCCTGTTTCCGGTGCATACCAACTTTGTTAACGACTTTCCCTTTCCACCCACATTGTTCTATCAGCCATCCTGCAGCCAGCTTCATTTTCTGATCGCTTGTTTTATAAGCCACTAATTCAGGATTATCTTTTTTAATCCGTTCATAAAGCTCTACAGAAACCTCCGGGTTTTTAAAAAAACTTCCTGCATTCCCTATTTCTGCCGGATCAGGAAGTTTGCTACGGCGAATATTTATGACAGCCTGACTAATTTCTTTTATTCCGGGAGATGTTATTCCCATCACCTTTAACTCTTCTTCAATGGCACCATAACTTGTGTTGAGAGTAGGTTTTTTATTCAGCTTGAAGGTCACTGAAGTGATGATGTATTTTCCCTTTGCTTCATGTTTAAAAATACTGTCCCGATATCCAAACCTGCATTCGCTATGGTTAAATGTTTTTAAACTGCCATCACGAAGATCAAGGGCTTCAAGCTCATGAAAAACATCTTTGAGCTCGACACCATAGGCTCCAATATTTTGGATAGGGGATGCGCCCACGTAACCGGGAATAAGGCTGAGATTTTCTACTCCACCCAGGCCCTTATCGATGGCAAAACAGACGAATTCATGCCAGACTTCTCCAGCTCCCGATCTCACAAGACTCCAATCTGCTGTTTCATCTACTATTTCTAGTCCTTTGAGGCTATTGTGGATAACAATTCCAGGGAAATCCTTGCTTAAAAGGATATTGCTGCCTCCTCCCAAAATGAGTATAGGTCCATTTTGCACTTCCCGACTTTGGATTAAGGCCATAAGTTCATCTACTGAATGAACGATAGCGTAAAATGCTGCTTTTGCGTCGATGCCCAGCGTGTTAAGATGGCTGAGCGAGTAATTCCTTAATATTTTCATAGATCCTTATTCTACGAAAGTAAGTTTTGCCTTTAGGGCTTCGCCTGTGTTTCGTCTTTCTTATTCACCGAATTACTCACAAAGCAAAAGCAGGCATTCACCAAGCCGATTCCATAATGGACTGAATACTTTTGAAAACGGACAAGGACCGGATTAAATTGTCAGCTCATGGTTTAGTTTTTGGTTAAACAACCTGTATGTGCTTTGGGTTAAGCACCAACAGCGGTCTTCGGACCGCTGTTTCTTTTTGGGACAATCTGTTTTAGGTCAAAGGAAAGATGGCACGTTAAAATTTGAGCATGACTCCAATGCCGATATTTCCACCATTAAGCAGTAGCTCATAATCAGATTTATTTCCCAGGACATCTTTTATCTCTCCGTCCTTATATGTCAAAGAGTTGAATCCGGCATTAATATTAAAGCCTATATGTTCACCCGGGAAAAAATTGGCGCCAATTATCGCCTGAAAATTCTGGCCCGTCGCATTGAATTCTCCCAAATCTATTTTGTTGGTATAGTTGAATGTGGAAAGTCCGTATTTAATTCCGAGCTGCATGTTGAAAAAGCTAGTCCTGAAAAAATGATAGTTAAGCATCAAACTATAATCATTGTTTTTTGCAGAAGCAGAATCTTTATTGCTTGCATATTTATTCAAACGTACTTCAGCTCCGATGCCTATGTTGTTCGTCAATCCAAATTCAATACTAAGTGGAATAATTCTATTAAGAGCCCCATCTGTCTCTCTGATATTGGTTTCCGGATCAAAGCCTTCGGTGCCATATATTCCAAGGCTGATGCCTGCGCCGAAGATTACATCGCCTCGTTCAAAGCTTTGGGCGTTCAAAGCAAAGGGTAGAAATAAGAGTGAAATCAGAAGAAGTCTCATAAATGATGGAGATTGAATGCTATAATTATTGCATGAATATAAGAATTGATATAAAATACAAATGATCTTCATACCTTCACGTTTTAAACAAAGAATATATGAATAAAACGGACCTGATAAAGAAAAATTTTGCAGAGGCAGCTGAGCTTTTGCACGTTTTTTTATCCGATGATAAAAATATAAATAAAATTGCTGATGCAGCAAAGTTAATGATTGATTCATTAAAAAGCGGTGGTAAAATAATTTCATGTGGAAATGGTGGCAGCATGTGTGACGCCATGCATTTTGCGGAGGAGCTTAGCGGCCGCTTTCGTGATGACAGGAAAGCACTCGCCGCCGTTTCAATTTCTGATCCTTCACATATCACATGCGTCGGAAACGACTACGGATTTGACCATGTTTTTTCAAGGTATATTGATGCGCTTGGTAGGGAAGGAGATGTCTTGTTAGCAATAAGTACAAGTGGAAATTCAAAGAATATTATTCGTGCCATAGAAGCGGCTAAGAAAAAAAACATGTTTGTTGTTGGGCTAACCGGTAAAGACGGTGGAAGTATGGCATCTTTATGTGATGTGGAAATACGTGCTCCCAAATCTCAATATGCCGATCGTGCACAGGAGATACATATTAAAGTAATTCATTCATTGATTCAAAGTATCGAGTCGGGAATGTAGAGTGACAAGTATTTACTAATCTTTTTAATTCCGGTTCGAAAGATTTTACCGGAATATAACGGAGAGTACATTCTCTGAACCCAAATTATTATTCACAAAAATATGGTGCAATGCGCCCTGGAAATCTATTGTTCAAATTATGCTGGTAAAAACATTTGGGAGTGCTGTATATGGCGTTCAGGCAACTTCAATAACCGTAGAGGTTAACCTCAGCAGCGGAGTAAATTTTATTTTAGTTGGATTGCCTGATAGTGCCGTAAAGGAAAGTCAGAAACGAATCGTAGCAGCTTTGAATAACTGTGGCTATAAATATCCACGACAGGAAATTACAGTAAATATGGCTCCCGCCGATGTACGCAAAGAAGGCTCTGCATATGACCTTACTATAGCCATGGGAATTCTAGCAGCGTCCGCTCAATTAAAACAGGATGAGCTCGATAAATATATTATCATGGGAGAATTATCGCTTGACGGTGGTCTGCAGCCAATCAAAGGTGTACTGCCCATCGCTATTCAGGCCAGGGATGAGGGTTACAAGGGATTTATTCTTCCAATGCAAAATGCAAAAGAAGCAGCAATTGTTAACGGTCTGAATGTTTATGGAGTTGAAAATATAGTGGAGGTAGTTGATTACTTTAATGAAGTAAGAGATTTGATTCCTGTCAAAGTTGATGCTGAAGCGATCTTCCGCGAATCACAGGGTAAGTCTGAATTTGATTTCTCAGACGTAAAAGGACAGGAGAATATTAAAAGAGCGATGGAAGTTGCAGCGGCAGGCGGACATAATATTATTCTCATCGGTCCGCCCGGTGCCGGAAAAACTATGCTTGCGAAACGCTTACCAACAATTCTTCCTCCGCTAACCTTGAATGAAGCATTAGAAACTACGAAGATTCATTCGGTAGCCGGCAAGCTTGGCAAGGAATCTTCCATGATTTCTGTGAGACCCTTTCGTTCGCCGCACCATACAATTTCAGATGTCGCACTTGTCGGCGGCGGAACTTTCCCTCAGCCGGGAGAAATTTCTCTCGCCCATCACGGTGTATTGTTTTTGGATGAGTTGCCCGAGTTCAAAAGAACAGTTTTAGAAGTAATGAGGCAGCCTCTCGAAGAACGAACGGTAACTATTTCCCGTGCGAAATTTTCTATTGAGTACCCCGCCAGTTTTATGCTGGTATCATCTATGAATCCTTGCCCTTGTGGTTTCTACAACCACCCCGAGAAAGATTGCGTCTGCGGTCCCGGTATTGTACAGAAATATTTAAATAAAATATCCGGACCACTGCTCGACAGAATTGATATTCATGTTGAAGTGACACCGGTTCCATTTCGTGAACTGACAAGAGAAAGAATTTCAGAGAAAAGCGATGATGTAAGAAAGCGAGTAGTTGCTGCTCGTGAAATACAAGCCCAACGCTATGCAGGAAAGGAAGGAGTCTACTGCAACGCACAGATGAGTTCAAAAATGTTGCAGGAGATTTGCATCATTTCCGAAGAAGGAAAACAATTATTAAAAACCGCCATGGAGCGCCTAGGCTTATCTGCCCGCGCTTATGATAGAATATTAAAAGTCTCAAGAACTATTGCCGATCTAAATGCAAGTGATGATATCAAGACTGAACATTTGGCAGAGGCGATACAGTATAGGAGTTTGGATAGGGAGGGTTGGGCAGGGTAATTTTAGTTTGAGTTTGGCGTTTGAGTGCGTTTTTTCAGCCTTCGCAAATCAAAAATCAAAAATCAAAAATCGCAAATCGCAAATCAAAAATCACAATTCCTTTTCACACTTCACACTTCTCCTTCCTTCTCCCAATGTTTTGCAAATAAATTAAAAACCCCAATCCCTAAAACTGCTTCTTCACCTTCGCAAATGCCTCCTGCAATGAGTGAACTTCAAGCTTCTTATAAATATTTTTTATATGAAAGCGAACAGTATCATGTGAAATATGTAATTGGTCTGCAGTCATCTTATAGCTGTTGCCGCCGCTCATTAGCATAAGCACTTCTTTTTCTCTTTCTGTTAAAGCTGAAGTCATAAAATTATTGAAGGACTTTACTACCATCCGGGCAATACGAGGACTCATTGGTGCACCTCCGAGTCTTACTTCTCTTACTGCGTCAAGAATTTCGTCTGGCGAGGCGTTCTTGGTAATATAGCCGCAAGCTCCGGCACATAGAGAATCGAATACTGTTTTGTCTTCTGCGAAAATGGTGAGCATGATAACGTCAAGTCCGGGAAGTGTTGCCTTCAATTTGCGCACACAGTCAATGCCTGATATTCCCGGAAGTTTGATGTCCATCAATACAACCTGTGGTTTTAAATCCGGGATCGCTTTCAATGCATCTTCAGCATTTGAAAAAGCCCCCAGGCATTCGAACTCTTCCGGATGATCTTTGATGGTAATTTGTAAACCTTCTCTTAAGTCATTGTTGTCGTCAACAAGTGCAAGGGTGATCATAATATGTTTAAGATTTTAATGGAACTTACAGATCAAGCATAGTGCCGCTATTGGTTGAAACAATATTTAATTTTCCGCCTATTGCATCGGCACGTTTTTTTACGTTCTTCAAGCCGTTCCCGGTTTCTGTCCAGTTCAGATTAAATCCTCTGCCATTATCTTCCAGTTTAATGGTGATGTGATTATTCTCACGGAATAAATCGAGTTTCACTTGTTTGCTCTGTGCATGTTTGAAGCTGTTGTGCATTGCCTCCTTGAAGATGAGAAGTACATGCCTCTTTTGTGTCAGGGGTATGCTTAGTCCCGTAAATTCTCCGTTCAATTGTGTAGCTTTAAATTCTACACCTGTTTGATCGAATAATGATTCTCCGAATTCCTGAATTTGCCTGTACAAATCTTTCATGGAATCCTGGCCCGGATCCATTGCCCATACCATATCTCTCATTGTATGATATAATCCTCCGGCTGTATCTATTATTCTGTCAAGGTGCGGGCGCAGCTCTTTTTGGTCCGGCCCAATTTTCTTTTTTAAAATTTCTCCGAACCAAGAAATGGTGGTCAGCTTATGTCCAAGTTCATCGTGGAAATCAGCAGCTGTCTCTTTTCGAATAATTTCTATTTCCTCGAGTTGCCTTAACTTGATACGAAGCAGGTAGGCATGTAATAACCAGGCTACAAGTGAAATGAATAATGCTATCAATACGTAAAACCATATGGTGTTCCAAAATGGCGGGTGGATTATAATAGACAAGGTATCTGCTTTTGCACTAACCACACCATCGGAATTGCATCCTATTACCTGGAAACTGTATTCTCCCGGGGGTAATTGTGAAAAATTTATTTGATTGCCATGGTCATTTTTTGTCCATTCTTTTTGGAATCCCTCGAGCCTGTATGCATATTTATTTTGGGAAGGATTGCTGTATTGCAATGCGATGAAATTGATATTAAAGGAATTTTGGTTGTACTTTAATTCAATTCTCTTCGATTCTCCAATTTGCATCGGAGTATTTTGTTCTCCTGTTAAAGAAAATCCTGTAATGTATACCCTTGGTGCGACAGTATCTTCAAGTATTTCACTTGGATAAAAAGAAGAGTAACCATCAACGCCTCCGAAGAAAAATTCATTGTCTGGTGCACGAAAAAATGCCCCTCCGTTAAACTCATTGCTTTGCAATCCATCATGAATATCGAAATTGCTGAATTTGCTTGTCGCAGGGTCAAATTTTGAAAGGCCGCCATTGGTACTCATCCACAAAGCTCCATCTTGCGGGTTTTCCAATACCCCGTAAACAGCATTGTTTTTCAAACCATCGACAGTCGAGTAGTTTCTGAATGACATTCTGTTTCCATTCAGTTCTGCCTTAATAAATCCATTCGGCGTACAAAGCCATGTCCTGCCCTCGCTATCCTGAAAAATTTCATTTATGGTATGGCAACGAAGACTGTTTGTGTCACTTTCCCGATGTTCATAAAATAAAGATTCAGAAATGTCAAAGCCCTGACCATTTGAGGATGCATTATATATGTAGAGGCCTTTCGTCGTTCCCAGCCATAATTTATTAGAAGCATCCACTAAAGCTGACATGTAGCTGAAGCCGGGAGGTAATTTATTTCCTTCGGTAATAGCTTGTACAATTGGAGTTGAAATAACAGTATTGATTGCTAAATGAAAAACACGACCCGGTAATACAACAATCAGATCCCCATTCTTGTCAAATGCCAAGTCTCTTATGATCAGCTCTTGTGATTTTGAGAAGAGCGTGGTGATTTCAAAACCAGGTTTATCGCTATTTCGTTTCTTTACCCTGTATAATCCTTTTTGAGTGCCGATCCATAGTTGATCGTTTTTGTCAATTTTTATATTGGTGATGTAGTCACTTCTCAAACCCTTGTCTCTATGAGGGGAACTTTGAAACAAGCGGTAGTCATTTTTTGATTTGTCAAATCTAACGAGACCATCCGTCGTTCCAATCCAAACTATTCCCTCTTTATCCTTGGCAATACTAAAAACAAATGCGCTTTGGAGAACATCTCTTAAGTGGTTAGTGTAAATGTTTTTTCCTTTATCGGAATTCAATTTTATAATTCCTGATGCGCCTGTCCCAACCCACATAATTCCTTTACTGATCTTGTCTTCCCTGATACAAAGGGCGCCGCTGTTAATTTGTTTTGTTTTGTACCGGAATAGATGGAGTTCAGGTGTTTTGTCAAAAACATTTTTCACCTCTTCAGCACTGAGAGTATATAATCCCCGGCCGGATGCTATCCAAAGAGTCCCATCCGAACTGATACAGAAATTATTCACTTCCCCCATAGTTATCAGGTGACTACTTTTCGGGAAAGGGATTTGTTTTATTTTGTTGCTTTTACCATTGAGAACACAAAGGCCTTTGCCGGTTCCGATCCAGTAATTTCCCTCCGGGTCTCGTTGAAAAGCCATTACCAGGTCGGAGTTTAATCCATCGTTCGTAGTATAGATGATTCCTCCTTCAGGTAAAAAGGCATCATTGTTTTGAAAAGATAATTTTAACAGTCCTCTATAAGTTCCTATCCAAACTTCTCCGTTCGTGTTTTCATAAATCGTAGAAATGGCAAAAAATGCAGTACGGCTTGTATCTCTGAAAACAGTTTCAAATTCTACTGTATTATTGCCATTCGCATCGGATCCGGTAATTATTCTTTGCAATCCATTTCCACTGCCCAGCCAGATCGTTCCGCCCGGTCCTTCATAAATAATGTGGATTGTATTGCTTAATAAAGTATTTTTTGATCCGGTTTTGGAGACAAATGATTTGAATTTGTCTTTTTCAGGGATGTATAAATTCAATCCGTGATTAGCTGTTCCAATCCAGAATCTTCCTCTAGAATCATGTAGCATAGATGTTACATGTGCCGAGGACAAGGAGCTTGAATCAAAGGGTATGTTGTAATAAGTTTTAAACTCCAGTCCGTCGTATTTATTAAGCCCATCCTGAGTTCCGGCCCAAATAAAACCCTTTGAATCCTGTGATAAAGTAAAGACCGTGCTTTGTGACAATCCCTGTGCCAATGAAATGTTTTCGTCAGTATAGCCTTGGCTAGATGACGTGACCGGAGCAAATGATACAATCAATAAAAAACAATTGATGTAGGTTAAAAAAAATCTGCTTAAGGAAGGATGAGTATGTTTAAGTGGCATTTTTTCTATATAGTCTTAGAACCGCCATAGAATTTACAAAATTACTGTAATATGCTACATATTAAGTAAAATTAACCTATACAATTAACAAATCCACCTACATATTCATGTAGGTGGATTTGTTAATATTTTTGACGATTTTTTCCTCTTTCTTAGCCGGTTTTCGCCATTTACCAGAGTTTGGCAAACTTGTAATTAATGCTGAATACGGTTAACAGGTGGCCGCCCGGTTTACTGTGGCTGGCTTCTTTAATGATAAATTTACCTTCCTGTTCATAAGCGTATAATTCCTTGCCGAAGTGCAACATGTATTGTGCACTTATCGAGAAATCCAATTGGGATGTGATATTAAAATGATTTCCCAAGCCCGCCTGAGTAGCCATACTCAAACGACTTTTTCCGCCAGACTTCTTATTTCTTTCAAACACTTCTGTCTTATCGAAACAATGTCCGGCAATGAGATATGGCTTCAGAAAATTTTCAAAACCTTTGTCTTTATTAAAGTAATACATCATCGACCATCCTATATGATAATCATTTCGAATTCCCAGAGTGCCGATAGTAGAGGTCAGGTAATCAAGGTACCATTCGGTATTTATTCTGTCGCTAAACTGCACACGTGTCTGTCCACCGATACCAATTCCGGGCTTTTCTCCGGGAATATCATTGAATAAACTTAAGGCGTTTCGCGTCCCAAGTGAGAAAGTACCCGACCCGGAATCTCTAGTAAACTCCCATATACCTGCATAAGTGATAGGACTTGACAGAAGCAAGAGCATAAGCACTGAAATGATCTTTTGCATAAGGTTAGTTTTTGTGATTGAACTGATGTCAATTATTAATTCACAAACGCTAAGCCTAAATGAATATTTTATCACCCTCTCAAATAAAAAAAATGGATGAGGGAATGCTTGTGAGAAGTAATTATAAAATCTGATATCTGATATAATAATTTTTAACACTATGCCATTTCCAATCACTAATAGGGTAGATTCCTTTGCTTGATGGCGCTGACAGCTGGCTGAAATGCCTTGCGTTTTTATGTATGCTATGTCAATGCATGCTTGTCTTTCGATTTTTGGTTTTTTTTCTTTGTGGGAATAAGGGCCCTCATTCTGGGAGGACAAGCTCATGAAACAGGTCAAAAATGTATTAAAATGCACATTCTTCCTCCTTTTTTTTTGAATTATTTTGATAGTTCTGATTAAATTGTCGAAATTGCATATCTAAACAGATTCAAATGAAAAAGCTCCCTAGTCTACTTTTATCAATCTTAGTGATCGTGGCTGTTACAACAAGTACGGTTAATGCTCAGAACAAGTCCGGCAAGAAAAACGCTACAACAGTAGTTCAAGCACCGGCAGCAGTACAGTCAGATTGGAAAGAGTATGATGCACTGCAAAGTTTGTTGGCCTCAACATATGCTGCTTCTCAGGCCGGCGATGTAGTGCCAATTCAGAAACACGCATCTGAAATATCAAATCTTTCTATTCTTCTGGCGAAATCAAATTATCCTGACGCAAATGACAATGTTGAGTTTCGGACTTTATTGGGCGAGTTTACAGATCGATGTGAAGAGTTGGTAAATTCTGTTAACGCAGAAAAGTCTGCGGAAGAGTTGAGCTCAGAACTTGCAGCATTGAATCAATCATTCACTCAAATTACAGCTTTGCGCGACGCACAAAGATTGCCTAAGGAATAATTCTCTTAGACTAATAATTAAAATGTTTTTTTGAAAGGCAGTATTCGTACTGCCTTTTTTTTATGGTTTTTTCATTGTAATAGTGTTGAGCAATATTGTGTCCGCAGTTTATAACCTTGCTTAGGTGCTTTTCAGGTTTGAATTAAAGAATTGCTGATATATGTCACGATGTCATTTGACTTGAGTCATGAATGGATTATAGCTCTTGTGTTACCTTTACAGTGTGATTGGATACATTCTGCACAGTTTTTTGTAGCAGAGACCGTGATTCAATTGGAATATTTCAAATCCTTTAAATTATATAACTATGACCGTATTAAAAAACGAAGCATCTGTAATTGGGGTAAAAGCATTTCCTGCAATCTCCATTTTATTGCCTACTCATACTCCGGAGGCGGGAATCAATACTTTTCGCGATCGTGTTGCACAGATAGTAAGAAAAGTTGAAGCTCAGCTGAGTGAGAATTACAGTTCTGAAAAAACTGCAGGTTTAATGAGTAAACTACATCATGCTGTAAACGGCATCGATTTAAAATCTACCGGCGCAGGTATTGCTATATATATATCAGATAAAATTGAAAAAGTTTTTCATCTGCCTTTTGCCGTAACTGAAAAAATGGTTATCGATAACTCTTTTGAGGTTCGGGACCTTCTTTATGCAGCAAAGATCAATCGTTCATACCTCTTGGTTCTTATATCAAGAAACGAAGTGAAGACATTGCTCGGTTATGGTAAGTCCCTGGTTTCAGTTGAAATGGAAGGAATGCCTGACAATGTGAAAGACGTTACAACACAACATAGTTTACCCGGATGGGATTATCTTGACAAGCAAGCTTATGATGAGAGCAATATCAATAAATTCATACATTTCATCGACTCTGTAATTCATGAGGAAATGAAAGAACTCAATATGCCTATCATCGTCTTTGGCGACAGTAAAATTTTGGGATACTTCAAGAAGAAAAGTAAGAATTTAAAAAATATCCTGGATTACATTGAAGGGAATTATGAGCGCGCCGCTAAGCATGAGATTTTAAAACTGATTGAAAATTCACTTCAGAAATTAATTGAGCAAGAAGAGAAAAATGCACTTGTAGAATTGGAACAGGCCTCAGGTAAAAATCAGATTTCGGCCGGTATTGCTCAGGTATGGAGAACAGCAGCTGAGGCCAGAGGTCGTACTCTTCTTGTTGAAAAGGATTACAAAGAGTCTGCACGCTTAGGCTCTGACGGATATACCCTTATAGTGGATAATGGTGTCAGTGAGGCAAGAAATAAAATTGAAGATGCCGTCGATGACATTATCGAAATGGTTTTGAAGAACAGGGGAGATGTTGTATTCCTTAACAATGGCGCCCTTAAAGCGTATCAACATATAGTAATGTTGAACAGATACTAAAAGATCGGCTATTCTCTAAATCAAATTAACCTCTTCTGAATCCTTGACATTATTTATTATCATCATAATGAATGTCGCAATTCGATGTGTTTTTTAACCTGTAAAAATTTCTACCATGAGAACCTATTTAGTCCCTACCGATTTTTCTGATAATGCAAAGCATGCAATTGATTATGCTTTGAGTCTGAATAAGACTATGAATGCAAGGATTATCCTTTTTCATTCATACGTTGTTCCTGTTTACAGTACTGACATCCCACTGACAGTTCCTCAGGATGCTGAACTTAGGCAAGCATCAGAAGAAGCTATGGAGAAATTATGCTCAAGGCTGAAAAAGGAGAATCCTTCAACGGAATTCATAACTCAGGTTCAACAGGGATATCCGGAAGAGGAGATAGTAATTGCAGCGGATAAACACAAGGTAGAAATGATTATCATGGGAACACAGGGTGCATCGGGATTGCGAGAAGCGCTGGTGGGTACCATATCAGCTGCGGTAATGGAGAATGCAAATTGTCCGGTTATGACCGTACCTGCTGAATGTAATTTTAAACCATTCAAAAAAATTGTGTTTGCAACAAATTATGCTGAAGGTGATTTTCACTATATCGAGCATGTGTTAGATTTTGCCAGACCCTATTCAGCTGACTTGGTTCTGCTCCATATTTCTTCGGGTGAGTTCGAACGCAGCTTAGAGTTTGATGCCATCGAACGTTTCAAGGAGAGAATCAAAGAAGATACTAAGTATAAAAATGTTACGTTTAAACTTTTAGAAAGTAAGGATGTGTACAAGGGTATGAATCATTACCTTGAAGAAGTACAAGCGGATCTTGTCGCAATGACAATGCGAAAAAGATCCTTTATTCAAAAACTGTTTAAGCGTTCCATCACACAGAAAATGGCCTATCATAGTGAAATACCATTGATTGCATTTCATGTTAATGGCTAAAATTTTCATGTTTTGATCCTTTGCCATAAATATTTTTTATGAAAGTCAGACAATATTATGAACAGCTTGGGAGGTATTTATTCGTACTCTCTAAAGCGGACGGTGATATTCAGAAGAGGGAAGAGGATGTTCTCATGAAAGAGATCATTGATATTTTAAATGAGTATCCCGGTTTTGAAAAAAATTCTGAAGTGCAGGGTTTATTGCTTACGAAGTTGTGTTATTACAATAGAGAGAAGGAATCCGTTTCGATTACTCAAACTGCTGCAGAGTTCAGAGCTTTTATTATGGAGAACAGCAGGCATCTAAGTGACAAGTCTAAAGCAGTAGGACTTCGTTTAATTCGTAAAGTAGCGAATGCCTACAAAGGGATTGGTACAGCCGAAAGAAAACTGCTTTCTGATATTGAAGAGTTATTGGCCGTTCAACGGGATGGTCAAACTGTACAAGGATGAGTATTTAATAAATTTGTCCTTTATTTTATTTGTAATTTACCCATATGCCATGAAAAGACTTATTATAATTAACTGTAGCATTTATCTCCTTTTAGCATTTCCTTTTTTGTCGCTTACTGCAGGAGTTAGCACTGCAGATTCTACATTAAAATCGTCAATCGATAGTCTGGCAGCTATTCACTTGGACAAAACGCAAGGCATCGGTTTTGTCATTGGAATTAATGAGGAAGGAATTGAAAGAGTGTTTTATTATGGCTCTTCACAGAAAAAGCCGGAGTCAATTGCTGATTCCGGAAGCCTATATGAACTCGGGCCCTTGTCTGCTACATTTACATCGATTTTATTTTCGGATATGGCGCTTAAAGGAGAAATCGGTTACGATGATCCTATTCAAAAATATCTTCCGTTCGATGTCCTGTCTCCTGTTTATCAGAAAATAATTTGCAAGCCATTAAAAGATGCCGGAGTTTCGATCGGACTCCAGACTGATCCGTCCATGCGTTTTACGCCTTACGTTTGTCTGCCTGATATTAATAGTACTCCTCAGCCGATTCTTCTGTGCTACCTGGCAACTCATACTTCCGGATTACCCGATTTTCCATATAACGTCCGGTCCCTGACAGGTGAGACGACTATTTATCAGAATTATTCTAAAGAAAATCTGTATGATTTTTTAAAGGACTTTCGATTAGTTGAACCAATCAGTTATGATTATAATTATTCTGAATTGGGTGTTGCACTATTGGGTCATATCATTTCTCTTCGCAAGGATTCTGCATTCGATTCCATTTTGTCGAAACGAATATTTCAACCACTTGGAATGAATTCAAGCTCGTTCATCAGGAAGGAAGATTCACAGAATAAATTATTGACGGGTTACACCGCTTCGTTGAAAATAGCAAAACGTCGTCAATATGATTTGTTCGCCCCTGCGGGTGGATTAAATTCAACTATTTCAGACATGATGAAATTTCTTGATGCAAATCTTGGAAACACCAATCCGGCTTTTAAAAATGTACTTGATTACACACATAATCCACGGATACTTCTTACAGACAATGATTCTAAAGATATTGAAATTGCAATGGGTTGGAAAATCAGAAGGATAAATGATGAAGGTGCCAAGGCGATTTGGCAAGGTGGATCAACGGAAGGCTTTGCTTCGTTTATTGCCTTTGAAGAAATTAAGAAGCGGGGAGTAGTGATCCTTTCAAACTCATCTGTATCCGTTGAGGCATTAGGTTTCGAAGTTCTGAAACTTATTGAAAAACCTTAATCGGACTTTACCATTTCTTGTTTTCAATGGTTAAACTTCCGAAGACGGCATTTGCTTCGATTTTGTAATAAGGCTCATTCTGCCTAAATGCCGATGTGGTGTAAACAGAAGAACCAAAACCACCTGATTTTTCTGAGTCTGAACGCACACTTCCGAAGACAGCATTCATTTCAACCTGTGCCGGTATACTATCGTTCAGAACTAAATTACCGTTACCAAAAACAACATTCACCTCAATCTTCCTGGTCTTATCCGGCAACTCTGATTTAAAAAGGTCAATGTTTCCACGTCCAAAAATAATGTTATACTCCTTTTGGGAATTGTCGTAAGGAATATCTGCTGATGAAAATACTGCAGATTTTTCTGTTCGGTTTTTCCAGCTGCTACCGGTAATAACTCTTATTCCCCAGAAGATTAAAAGTATTCCGATGATGACACGAAAGAAGGGGAAGTTAATATGAAAAACCTCGCGTAATATTATTGAAAGCCCAAAAAGAATTATAAGGACTCCCCAAAAAGCGGCTGATGATACAAAGCTCATGGTTTTTGAATTTGACATGGTTAAAAATTCATTGTTTCAAATCTACAACAATTAATTTATCAAATAAAGTTATTGCTTTTTCTCTTGTTTTTTAAAGTATTTTCTAAATAAAAAATTACTTCTTGCTGCTTTCATCAATTCATTAAATCTTGATGTGCTTGAGTCAATGTTTGCCATCGATGATTTTAGTTGGTTTGCCATCGTCTTGTCATATAGAATTGTTGACAGACTTCCTTTCGATTGCTGAACTGAATCCATGGTGTTTTTAAGTGTGCTTGAAAAACCTGATAGCTCCTGACTGGCTTTTACTATGTTCTCCAGGGCTTCGTTTAATTGTGTATGAGCCAGGCTGCTGTCTTCAGTTAATTCCCCCAATACACCTTTACCTTCTTTAATATTACCAGATAATGATATTAAATCGGCACTGAAAAGTTTGATGTTTTCACTTATGTCAGAAATGTTGTTAAGGCTGTTTCGGAGTGCCGGTGCCAATGTAGTGTCGAGTAAAACAGAATATAGTGTGCCGCGGCTTTTATTAATATTACCCGTAATATTCACGAGGTCTTCCGAAACAGTAGATATATTCTTGTTTGTTCGGTCAAGGGTAATCATCATTTCATCGGTGCTGAGCAATTCTTTGCTCGGAATTTCATCGCCATTTTCTATTGTTTTAAACGAACCTGATCCCGGATCAATATTTATAAGTCTGTTCCCCATAAGCCCATCTGTACCTAAAGATGCTGTCGAATTAATTTTGATAAAGCTTTTCATTTTTTCTTCAATACTCATCTCAACATAAATTTTCTTTGCGTCAATTATTTCTACCTTTTCAACCGTTCCAATCTCAATGCCTGATAATCTGACATTGTTGCCCGGCCTTAGTCCATTGATATTTTCGAAATGAGTGTAAATTCTGATGGATTTGGAAAACATATTACTCTTGTCACCCAAAAAGTATAGCCCTACTACAAGTAATAGCAGGCCGGTGGTGACAAATATGCCCAGTTTAATTCGTTGGTTGGTTTCTTGGTTCATTTATAGAAAGAATGAGTTTACAACTTCGTCTTTACTTTTTTCCAATTCGGAATATTTTCCAACAGCATGGCAAATTCCTTCGGAAAGAACAGCCAAACGATTAGAGGTTCTTTTTGCACAATCCATATCGTGCGATATAATTATTGAAGATGTATTATATTTTTCCTGTGTCTTTAGCATCAGGTTGGTGATTTCTTTGGATGTCATTGGATCCAGCCCGGTTGTGGGTTCATCATAAAGTACAATGTCGGGATTTAATACCAATGCCCTTGCGAGGCCTACTCTTTTTCGCATCCCACCGGAAAGCTCTGAAGGCATCAGATCAATGGCATGAAGGAGTCCAACATCTTGTAAAGTGTTTTTCACTTTGTCTTCTATATCTTTTGCAGTGAAATGCAGATTGTGCCTTCTTAAAGGGAACTCCAGATTTTTTCTCACGGTCATACTGTCGTACAAGGCGCTACTCTGAAATACAAAACCAATTTTCACTCTGAGATCATCGAGTTCACTCTGCGACAAATCTTTTATTTCTTTTCCATACACTTTCAAAGAGCCGGAATCATACTTGATAAGTCCAACCACACATTTAATCAAAATTGATTTCCCGCTTCCTGATTTACCAAGGATAACGACGTTCTCTCCCTTATATAAGCTAAGATTAAAACCTCGCAATACCTGATTAGTCCCAAAAGCTTTTCGCAGATCAGTGATTTTGATAATTTCATAATCACCCGATGAGCCTTTTAAGCTTTCAGATTCAGGTTTGATGATGGATGCGTTTTCAGAATTCATATATATCCGAAGAAACCGGTTATTTGTACAGCTAATAAATCAAGAATAAAGATTAACAATGAAGAAACAACAACCGATGAATTAGCCGATTGTCCTACTCCCTCAGTTCCTTTTTTTGAATTGTATCCTTTGTAAGTTCCGATCAAACCGATACAGAATCCGAAGAAGAATGATTTTATCACTGAAGGTATCACATCACTGAATTCCACTTTTTCGAATACTTGTTGAAAGTAAAGCGTCATTGTTACTTTGTCATTAATATTAATAGCCAGATAAGAGCCATATAGCGAAATTGCATCACCTATAATTACCAACAAGGGTATCATAAGTGTAGTTGCTACAATCCTGCTAACTACAATATATTTGAATGGATTTGTCCCACTTACTTCCATGGCATCAATTTGCTCGGTTACTTTCATGGATCCCAGTTCGGCACCTATGCTGGATCCGACTTTTCCTGCACAAATTAGCGCTGTAATAACCGGTCCGATTTCACGTAGAATTGATACTCCTACCATAGCCGGCAGCCAGGATTCTGCACCAAATTCGGCGAGAGTTGGTCTCGATTGCAAGGTTAAAACCAGGCCAATGATGAATGAAGTAATACCAACTAAAGGCAATGATTTATACCCTATTTCAAATGATTGACGGATAACTTCCTTGAATTCGTAGGGAGGAAACCATATTTCACGAAAAAAGCGTGCTGCAAATCTGGATGTGCCGCCGACCTCCTCAAAGAAGGCATGCATTCCTTTAGGTAGAAAAGTAGCAAGGTTTAATGACTTCTTTTGGCTCATTTATTTAAATATAAATAAAAATAGAATAAGCAACAGGATAACCTGCTGAGTTGTGTCGGATGACAAGGTGATCTTTGTCAGCCTTTTCAATATTTGCATTTTTGATCCTCATTTGAGCCGGTTTTTTTTTTCGGTTTTTCACCATTGTACATTAGATTGATAAAGATCATGGTTTTGACTGACAGGCATCAGCTTATCATTTACGTTAAGTTCGGATCTTTCATAAGAATTTTTAAAAATATAAAATCATGAAAACAAATATGGGAGGTACAGATAAAGTTGTACGTGTGATAATAGCTTTAATGTTTATTGCTCTTTACGCAACCGGCACAGTGAGTGGTACATTAGCTTATGTTTTACTGGTGTTGGCAGGGGTGTTTATACTGACAAGCGTTTTATCATTTTGTCCGCTTTACACCATTTTTGGATTGAATACCTGTACTACGGCGAAAAAGCCCTGAATCAGAATGGTATGATCCGGAGCTTGCCTGTTTAGCAGGTGGGATTCAAAAAAAAATCAAGATGAAACATTTACTTTTTTCATCTTGATTATTCTTT